>DATGMD010000073.1:0-108347 GCA_035293805.1 Chloroflexota bacterium
CGGGTCGAGCGCGTCGATCTCGCCGCCCGCGGCCGTCTTGCTGATCGCGCCGGCGAAGGTCTTGCACGGCGCGGTGCGCGAGCAGGGATTGGCGTCATCGCCCACGCCGGATACCCACGTCCGGCTCGCCTGCGCCTGGGCGACGAGCGGATGGCCGGCGAGGAGCAGGAGCGCGGCCACGACGGCGCCGGAGGCGACCTTCATCGCATTCGCCTTGTAACTGGACCGGAGGCGGTGAACAAAGCGCATGTCGAATTTGCCTCCTAATGGGGGAAAGTGCTCGCAAGGGCGCCAGCGACGCTCGTCCTTCGACACAAGGGGACCACGGACGAACGGCTTGGCCCGGTAAGTATACGGATTGGCGCCAGAAGTGCAAGTGCATCTCAACTGGTTACGCACCCCGGAGAATGCCTCGTCTTGGGGCGATGATGCAGCAAGATGTACATTCTTCGCGCCCTCGCACTGCGGTCTGGTCACGGTCGCCGCGTTCTGGTCGCGCGGTTATGGTGCGGTGAACGCCACGTGGGCGAGCACACCCACGTGGTCGGAGGGGTAGAGGGTGGGGTCGTGGGGCGCCGGCTCGTCGAGGAACAGGCGGGCGTCGAGCGTCCGCAGGGGAGCGCTGTGCGGCGCCTTGAACAGATAGTCGAGGGTGCCCTGCCAGCCCTCGGGGGTGGGGGCCAGCGGCGTCGGGCAGGTCCAGGCCGGCTCGGCGCCGTGGCGCTCGGCGTAGAGGGAGGTCCAGCGCTCGGCGAGGTAGGCGTAGGTGGGGCCGTCGGGGACGGCGTTGAAGTCGCCGCCGACGAGCGTCGGCGTGCCGGCAAACGTGCGCGCCACCCAGTCGGCGAGCACGCCGGCCTGGTAGAGCCGGGCCTGCTCGCCAGCCGGCCCCACCTCCCAGAAGAGGTGCGTCGAGACGAAGGCCAGGCGCCGGCCGTCGATCTCGGTCGTGACGGCGAGCGCCACGCGGCCCTGCCCCTGCAAGTCCACCCAGCTCTGTTCGAGGATGGCGTGGCGCGCCAGGATGCCCACGCTGAGGTCGTGGCGACGCGGGTTCTCTTGCTGTGCGTAGTGATACGTCGGGTCGCGGCCGGCACGGGCCGCCGCGGCGTTCAGGGCGGCCGCCAGGCGCTCGCCCTGCTCCCGTCCCGCCGAGACCTCTTGCAGCGCCACCAGGTCGGGCCACTCCTCCGCTAGCCCGGCCACGATCAGCGGGAACCGCTCCGCCGGCCGCGCCTGGTGATCGAGCAGGTTCAGCGTCGCCACCGTGAACATCGCGTCATCCTTGCGCCGCGGGCGCGGTCGCTGGTTCGTGTGCGGGCGCGGCGCGCGCAAGCTGTACGGGGCCAGGGAGCCTCAGGTCGGCGCTGCTTTCATGATGGCAGCGCCAGGCGCCCGGCCACAAGCCAGCTGCAGGCTCGCGGTCGCGCGCCCGGCGAGATGGCTAGCGGACAACGCCGAAGACGCTCACGTACCAGAGCAACAGCCAGGGCTCGATGAGCAGATTGATCAGACCGTGGCTGAGCACGGTCGGCGTGAGGCTGCGGCGGCCGAACAGGTAGAGGCCGGCCAGCGCCGCGCCGAGCCCCGCCGTGAAGAGGCTGCCCCACAGGGACGAGTAGCCGTGGATGGCCGCGAAAGCGACGCTGGAGGCCAGCACCTGCGCGGGAGCGGACACGTGCCACCGCTCCAGCTCGCTCATGACGAAGCCGCGAAAGATGATCTCCTCCACCGTGCCGCCAGCTACGCCGATGAGGACGCCCCAAGCCTTGAAGAGACTCAGCTCCGCTGCGTGCGCGCCGACGGCGGGATTCGCCAGGGTAAGGCCCGCATAGCCGAGCCCCACCGCGACGCCGAGCCCCAGGGCGGAGGCCGTCGTGGACCGCCCCCAGCCGAGGTCCGCGAGCGAGCGGCCTTCATGCCGGAGCCAGGCGAGCAGGAGGGCGAACGCTAGCGCCTCCACGAGGAGGATCCCGCCCAGGAAGACGGCCGTATCGGTGCGCGGGGTGCGGGGGACCGCGAGCGCGCGCAGGACGACCGGATAGATGTGGAGCACGAGCCAGAGCAACACCGTGTAGAGGACCGCGGGGGCCGCGACGAGCAGCCAAACGCGCGCGGCTGCTAGCCCGCATGGGGCAACGCGCGGCCGCCCGGTCCATGCGAGGTTCGCCATCGTTGCACCTCCCCGTAGTAGGCACCTCTGTGCTGTTGCCAAGGCCGCGGTACCGCCCGGGATGGGTGGCGTGTTGCCTGCCGACGAAGGGCCACCAGGCGCCGGCGCCGGCCGGTGGCGAACTGGCCGGTAGGCCGCCTCCCGTCCAGCCGTGCCTTGCGCTCCTACTCAGTTGGTAGGGCGTCTCAAGCTAGAAACCCGCTAGTGTCCGATAAGGGCCGTGCCAGAAATGTGTAAGGGCCCCAGTACATCGGCGGTGCGCTACGTCGCCCGCTCCTAGCAGGCGCGGTACTCGGAGGCGGCGACGTGGCGCGCTCGACGCGGGCACTAATAGGCCCGACGCGGCACAGCGCTACAGCGTGGCGGGATCGAAGCTCGGGCCGAAGGGGTTCCGGAAGCGCACGCCGTCGAGTATCGCGCCGTCCGAGAAGTCTTCGCTCAATACGTTGGCTACGCCGTTGAGCTTGGCGCTTGCCCAAATGAGACTATCCCAGTACGAGAACTGGTACGTACGCAGGCCTCGAACCGTCTCGAGGACGATGAGCGGGGTCATACCGTAGACAACCCATGACCGCGTGTAAGCGGTAAGGGCCAACTCGGCCTGCTGGATGGTCAGAGGAGAGGCGATCTTGCGCGTAGCAGTGACGAAGAACTCGCTGAGAACCTGGGTGGTCAAGGCGCCGGTGCCGCGGGTAGCCGCCCCCGCTCCTCGATGCGGGCAAGCTCGTCCTGCCATGCCTGCTCGTCCAGGTGCTGCGTCGGCCGCACGCGAGCAAGCTGCTCGATGCCCCACCGGATCAAGTCCGACTCGCTTACGCCCAGCTCCTTGGCCCGCCGTTTCAGCAATGCCTCGTGCTCGGGCGCGATATACACCTGCTTGCGGACCATCCGCGCCATGGCCCTGCTCCTTGGCCATCGCAATCCGGCACACGCCTCACATACATCGGATTATACATCGCGTTGGGTCGCTCGGCCGGCGGGTCAGGCGCGGTACTCGGAGGTGGCGACGTGGCCGCGCTCGACGCGGGCGAGGCGCGTGGGCGGGGGCGTCTGCTCGCTGCGCGGGTAGACGACGACCTCGCCGTCGACGATCACGGTCGCCACGCCGGGCATGTCGCCGGCCGCGATCGAGCTGAGCGCGTCGGCGCCCGCCGCGCCCTGGATGGCACCGAGCAGGATGATGTCGGCGGGCTGGCCGGGCTGGAGGAGCCCGCCAGGGATGCCGTGGGCGCGCGCTACGTTGCCGCTGGCGAGGGCGAGCGCCTCGGCCGGCGGGATGCCGCCGAGCGAGGCGACGAAGCAGACGTTGCGCAGCATGGCGCGCGGCAGCACGCCGGTGCCGCTCGGCGTGTCGGTGCCAACGACCAGCCGCGGGCGCAGCCCCGCCGCCTCCACGAACTCCAGCGTCTCCAGCGCGCGGCGGTAGTTGCCCGCGTTCGGCGTCAGCTCGAGGTAGCAGCGCGACTCGCCCACGACGCGCTGGAGGTCGGCGCGCGACATGGGGATCGGCCCGCCGTTGATGTGGCCGGCCACGTCGGGCTGCACGCGGTCGACCACCTCCCAGCCGGCCGGCTCGCTCACGCCGCTGCGCGACACGCCGCCCGAGTGGATCTTGGCGACCATGCCGCGCTCGTGCGCCCAGGCCACGTAGCGCCGCGCCTCGTCCCAGTCGCGACCCCAGGGGTAGAACAGGAACTTCACCACGCGCGTGCCGGCCGCGGCCACGGCGTCGAAGTCCTGCTCGGTCATGCCGGGGGCGAGCAGCAGCGTGCCGGCCACGACGTGCGGGCTCTCGGGCAGGCGCTGCCGCCAGGTGCGGCGGCCGAGCAGCGCAAGCATCTTGAACGTCTCGGGCTCGAGCGGGTTGAGCGGGAGGCCGGGCAGGTGCAGCTCGCCGGCCGAGACGAGCGTGGTCACGCCGCCGTGGAGGTAGGCGCGCATCCAGCCGACGCTCTGCTGGGTAAAGGTGAAGTCGCCGAAGCTGGGGTGCGAGTGCGAGTCGACGAGCCCGGGCGCGGCGAGGAGGCCGTTCGCGTCGAGCACCACGTCGGCGTCGGCGCGGCTGGTGCCGACCTCGCGGATGACCCCGTCCTCGCAGTAGATCGCGTCGCCCGCGGCCAGCGGCGCCGCCAGGTCGCCGGTCGCGATCTGGCCCACGTTGCGAATCAGCAAGCTGCCCATGTACGGCTCCTCCGCGCGAGGGTGACCTAACCCCCCCGGCCCCCCTTCCCTGGGAAGGAAGGGGGGAGCCGGTGCAGGCTGGGCCGGGTCCTGCCCCCTTCCCGCATCGCGCGGGGGCCGGGGGGGTAGGTCGCCGGGCCTCCCCCTTCCCACACTGGGAGGGAGGCTGGGGTAGGTCGGTCCTCGCAGTATAGGCAGCATGGCGGGAGCCGGCCAGGCGCGGCGAGAACGGGCGGGGCGGCGGAACGGCGCGGGCGCGCGCGGGACTGCTATACTCCCCCACAACCTCACAGCCGTCGAGCGGTCGAGGCCGTGGCGGGCCGCCCCAGGACCGGCACCTCGATCCGCGCCATCCCGAGGAGGAGCGATGCCGATCTACCAGAACCCCCGCCGCGAGTATCAAGGCCCCCTCGAGGACTACCCGCTGGAAAACTATCCGGACTACGAGCCCGGCAAGCCGCCGCGCACCGCGCGGCTGGCCAGCATCCACTTCAACGACGAGGTCGAGCGCATCTGGGGCCAGACCTGGGGCGGCGACCAGGGGATCGGCCGCCTGCGCGAGGTGGCGCTGATTCGCCCGCACGAGCAGGAGGCCAGCCCGCTCTGGCAGAAGGACCCCAACTTCTTCCTGCTGCGCCAGTCGACCTTCGACCTCGACCGCCTGAACCGTGGCCTGGAGGACTACGCCAGCCTGCTGGAGAGCGAGGGGGTGCGGGTCCGCTGGATGGAGTACGTCGATACCTGGGGCGGCTACGGTCCGATGCGCAAGATGTTCATGGGCGGCGCCATCTGCACCCTGAAGGGGGGCGTGATTCTCCCCCGCTACGGCCAGAACTCGTTCATCCGCGGGCGCAACCCGAACTTCCAGAGGTTCTTCGCCAGCATCAACTGCCCCATCCTGCACCAGGTCCACGGGATGGGCATCTGCGAGTCGGGCGTGTTCGTGACGATCGCCGAGAACGCCATCCTCGCCGGCCTGGGCTCCACCTGCAACGAGGACGGTCTGGAGCAGGTGCGCCAGGTGATGCTTCGCAACGGCGTGACCGACATCCCCGTGGCGCACTACACGACGATCCACGACAGCTTCGAGTCGGGCGGCGAGTTCCACGTGGACATGTTTTTTGGCGTCGTCGATCTCGGCCTGGCCGTGATCTACCCGGCCGCGATGGATTATCAGGCATATAAGTGGTTGGACGAGCGCGGCTTCCACTTCATCGAGGTGCCGCCCGACGAGCAGCGCCAGTTCTGCCCGGCGAACCTGGTGATTTTGGAGCCGGGCAAGGTGATCATGGCGGCCGGCGCCAAGGAGACGATCCGCCGCGTGCGCGACGCGGGCGTGAAGGTGCTGGAGCTAGACACGTACGGGATCATGGCCGGCACGAACGGCATCCGCTGCGTGACGACGCACCTCGTCCGCGATGAAGGCCCGAGCCTCAGCGACCTCCGTCGCCCGACGATTTGAGCTGGTCTCGAAGGACGGTGTGTGGGTTTGGCACAGCCAACCCACGCACTATCCTTGACCAGACGCTTCGGGGCTTCGGTCACTGGTGATATCGGATCCGGCCCGGGGGGCCGCCTACCGGGACGCGCCCTCACCCCAACCCTCTCCCAGGGGGAGAGGGAGTAAGGGAACTCCACCGGCGGATTCGATATGAATTGCTGTGGGTGGTGAGTTCACCACCCACAGCAGATTACGCGTGATGAGGTGCTAGGGGAGAAGGAGCATCGGATGACTCTGACGGACGCGCGCACCGGCCAGTACGTGAAGTACCACGCGGGCGACGTAGAGCTAACCGCCTACCTGAGCCGGCCCACCACGCCGGGCACCCATCCCGGCGTGCTCATCGTCCAGCCCGTCCACGGGCTCACGCCCCACATGGAGGTCGTGGCCGACCGTCTGGCGGCGCAGGGCTACCTAGCGTTCGCGCCGGCCCTGTACTCGCCGCTCGGCACGATCACGTTCGACGCGAGCGGACCGCCGCCGCCCGAGGCGCGCGAGTTACAGCGTCAGACCTCCGACCCGGACGTGGTGAAGTACCTGCAAGCGGCGCTCACCTACATGAAGAACCTCGACGCTATCGGCGACCAGAAGATCGGCGGCGTCGGCTTCTGCGCGGGCGGGCGCTGGGGCCTCTTCTTCGCCGCCGAGGAGCCGCGCCTGGACGCCTTCGTGGCCTTCTATCCGACCGTGGCCGACGCGGAGCCGCAGCCGCACCGCCCCGTGCTCGTCTGGGACGTGATCCACAAGGTGGGCTGCCCGACGTGCGTGCTGTTTGGCGACCAGGACCGTGCGGCGACCGAGGAGTGCCGCGAGCGCCTGCGCGGCCTGCTGGTCGAGCACGAGGTGGACTACGAGTGGCACCTGTACTCGGGCGCCGGCCACGGTTTCGCCAACGAGGGCTCCGAGTCGTACCAGGACGAGCCCTGCCGCGCCGCCTGGGTCGTCGCCAACGACTACCTCGCGCGCAAGCTGCGCTAGCGGGCCTGGCGCACTCCCGTCGTAACCCGGCTTCAGGCGGGTAGGGCGGCGTGGCCGGGCCATACCGCCCCAGCCATTCTTGGCCGGCGGCTTAGCCGGCCGGACGGCCCGGCGGCTTAGCCAGGAACTCGGCCAGCAGGCGCTGCTGCTCGGCGATGGCTGCCGGGGTCCAGCCATGGCCCACGTCGCGCTGCACGACGACGCGGGCGGCCGGCATGAGCGTCGCCAACCGCGCGACGACCGCGGGATACACGAACGGGTCGTTCTCGGCGACGAGCGCCAGCAGCGGCGTCGCGCAGCCCTGGAGCAGCGGGCGGAAGTCGGCGCGCACCATGTCGCGGGCCAGGCCGGCCAATACGGGCAGCGAGGCGCGCCGCAGGTCCTCGCTCAGCAGGCGGACGTCCGCCGCCGGCACGTCCGGTCCCGCGACGAAGCGCTGGACGTACCAGTCGAGGACATCGGGGCGGCGGAGCAGGCGCTGCACGACGGCGAACACCGGCCCGGCCGTGAGGAGCGGCACGCCCCAGCAGAACGCCGGCCGAATCGCCGCCGGGCAGTAGGCGGGGGTGTGCAGCACGACGTGGGTCAGCGCGGCGCGGGCGGCGGGCGGCGCGACCTGCAGGTAGGCCAGGGCGAGGCTCGCGCCCATCCCGAGGCCGACGAGGATGCGCGGCGGCGGGGCCAGCTCCGTCATCAGCGCGTGCAGCAGCCGCGCCCAGGTGCGGAGGCGGGGCCGCAGCGCCGGCGCGGGCGAGTCGCCGCAGCCGGGCAGGTCGGGGATCACGACGGACGCCCGCGGCAGGAGCGCTGGCAGCCAGGCGTCGAAATTGCGCCACGATCCCGCCGTGCCGTGTAACAACAAGGCGGGCGGCCCGGTCCCGCCGCGCACGCCGCGGATCACGGCCCCGTAGGGCGCCGCCGTGAACGGGGCTAGCTCCATCGGCACACCGCTTTCTCAGGCCGCCGGACGTCCCGGCGGCCCGGCTTGACCGCGGCGGGGGGCCGTCCATCGACCCTAGCAGCCGCGCGGCCGGGCACCCGCGCAGGAGGACGATATGCACACGATTGGCCGCGTCGCCTGGGCGCTTCTGGGCGCCGCCCTCGTGGCGGCCTGCAGCGCTGGCCCCGCGAGCCGGCCCGAGGGCGCGGCGCCGCGCGGGGCCGTGTCCATAGCGGGGACGCCGGAGGGGGCGAGCGTCACGACGACGAGCGCCGGCCAGACGCCGGCCCCGCTGCCCAAGGTCACCGTCTCCTACTCCTCGGTGTCGGGCACGTTCCTGCCGGTGTGGATCGCCGTGGACGAGGGGCTGTTCGCCAAGCACGGCCTGGACGTGGACATTACCTACATCGCCAGCGGCACGACCTCGATGCAGAGCCTGATCGCCGGCGACCTCCAGTTCATTGTCAGCTCGGGCGCCGAGCCGGCCGCGGCGTATCTCGGCGGCGCGCCCACGCGCATCGTGCTGGGCTGGTTCCATGCGCTGTCGGCGCTGTTCATGACCGATCCGAGCATTACCAGTCCCGAGCAGCTGCGCGGCAAACCGGTCGGCATCACGCGCTTCGGCGGCCAGCCGCACGTCGCCGCGCGGCTCGCGCTCAAGAAGTGGGGGCTCGATCCCGATCGCGACGTGCAGTACCTGCAGCTCGGCGGCACGCCCGAGATCCTGGCGGCGATGCAGTCGGGCACGGTCGTGGGCGGCGCCTTCGCCCCGCCGACCAACGTGCGGGCGCAGCGGCTGGGCTTCCGCGTGCTGGGCGACCTGGGCCAGATGGACATTCCCTACCAGGCGGGCGTGCTCGCGGGGATGCAGTCTTACCTCGAGGCCAACCCCGAGGCGACTCGCCGCTTCGTGCAGGCGATGTTGGACGCGATCCAGGTGTCGCTGACGGACGACGCGTCGACCTACGCCGTGCTGGCGAAGTACACGCGCACCGACGATCCGGACTTATTGCACACGACGATCGACTACTACCGCCAAGTGGTGAGCCGTGTTCCCTATCCCACGCTGGAAGGGTTGCAGACCGTCCTCGACGACCTGGCCGAGAGCGACCCGCGGGCGCGGACGGTACGGCCCGAGCAGCTCGTGAACACGACCGCCCTGGAGCAGCTCGACCGCGCGGGCTACATCCAGCGGCTCTACGATAACTGACCGGCGGCGGTGACCTCGTCACCGCCGCCGGTCAGCTCCTTGGCCTCCCTAACCGACGCTGAGGAGGCGTTCGGGGCGGGCGCCCTCTTCGAGCAGCCCCCACTCCGCCATCCAGGCCGCCGAGCGCTCGTACTGCTGCGGCGTGTAGGGCCGCGCGTAGACGTAGCGCAGGCGGTCGACGTGGAGGTCGTCGAGGGTCATGTTCGCGCGCAGGTCGGGCGGCAGGTCGTTCAGCAGTAGCGGGGCGTACTTGCGGGGATTGGCGTTGATCAGGTCGACGGCCTGCTGCGTGATAGCCTGTAGCTCCTCGAACCTGGCGCGGTCGCTGCCCTCGGGGAGCACGACCAGGCCGTTGTAGTAGGCCATCGTCACCAGATAGCCGTCCTTCTCGGCGTAGCTCAGGAACGGCTCCATCAGCGTGGCGGCCTGGACCTCGCCGCTCAACAGGGCGCGCAGCCGTGCCAGCGGGCCGCCGACGTGGACCGTCCTGATCTCGTCGCGCGGGACGAAGCCCTCCATCATCTTGATCGCCATGTAGTGCGAGCCGGTGTGCTCCTGCACGGCGACCGGCACGCCCGCCAGCTCCTCGGCGCGGACGATGCCCGAGTCCTTGCGCGTCACGATGCCCATCGCCGTGATCGACTCACGGAAGCCGAGGATGCGGCCCTGGCGCGCGCGGCCCTCGACGGCGGTGCGCTTGATGGCGCCCCACTCGCAGACGTTGAAGGCGTCCACGCGGCCGCTCTCGAAGAGGACTTCCTTGTTGCGGCCGAACAGCTCGGGCGCGGTGTTGCCGGGGTTCTTCTCGCCGATCTCGACGTCGAAGCCCGCCCGCCGGAAGAGGCCCTCCTGAATGGCCACCTCCCAGGGCAGCGTGAACACCGTGTCCTCGTTCACGAACCGAAACGTCTCTGCCACCGATCCTCCTCTGCCACGGCGCGGCGTCGCGCGGGGCGGACCGTGCGATGCCATTTGGCCGTCGCGTACGTAACTACCCCACATTATCGCAGGCGCAGGTAGTTAGCGCCCGCGCCTCTGTAGAGGGGCAGGGGCGCGGATGCTAGCTCCCCGCGCGCACCTGCTCGTCGAGGGCGCGCCGGAGCGGGCTGTACTTGGTGGCGCCGCCGGCGCGCGGCCGGCCGGGGGCGAGGCGGGCGCGGCCGCCCAGCTTCGCCTCCTCGACGGGGAGGGCGAGGAATACGTTCTGCGCAGGGTCGCGGAAGGTGTTGATCGGGTCCGCGCCGCGCGCCACCCGCTCGACGTTCTCCTGCAGCATCTGCCGGTAGAGGATCACGCCGCGGTCGGACGCGCCGAGGTGCTCGTCCTCGCGGTCGGCCACCGCGCCCTGCGTGATCCACATGGCGATATCCTGACCGCTATTGTTGTCGAGCAGGGGCCACTCGGGCTCGCCGGTCGCATCCACGCCGGGCACGGGCACGTCGAAGTAGGGGATGGTGTCGCTCTGGATGACTGGCTGGCCGGGACGGGGCGGATGGCAGGTGTACCACCAGTGCAGCGTGTGCGCGTCGTCGACGGGCACGCGGATCTGGAAGGTGGGGTGGCTCGCGCTGCCGCTCTTCAGCATGCCGGGGAAGACCAGCGGGTGCCCGGTCGCCCAGTCCTCGTCGTGCTCGTCCTCGCCTTCCAGCCGCCGCCGCTTCAGGATGCCGTACTCGAAGACGCTGAAGCCGATCCGCTCGTGCTTGCCGAACGAGGTGCGCTCTGCCAGGCCCAGCTTCTCGAACACGTAGCTCTTGAAGTGGCCGTGGAGCCACTCGACGTGGACCGGGTCGAGCGAGTTCTCGACGATCTGCAGCCAGTTGCAGGGGATCACCGCGGCGCCGATGTCGCGGGCCACGGCGGCGTCGAGGGTGAACAGGTCCCAGCGGGGCAGCAGCGGCGCCGGCGCGGGGCCGAGGTAGGCGAAGATCAGGCCGGCTAGCTCCTCGACGGGATACGCCTTGATGCTGATGCGGTCCTTGAACGTGCTGTGCGGGTTCTCGGCCTGCTCGTAGGGCTGCTCGGTGCAGCGGCCGGCGGCGTCGAACCGCCAGCCGTGGTAGGCGCAGCGCAGGCCGTCGTCCTCGGGCACGCCGTAGAGCATGCTGGCGCGGCGGTGGGGGCAGCGGTCGCCGACCAGCCCCAGGCGGCCGCTCCGGTCGCGGTAGAGCACCAGGTTCTCGCCGAGCAGCCGCACGGCCTTCGTGCCGTGGCTGGCAAGCTGCGAGCTGGCGGCGATGGGGTGCCAGTAGCGGCGCATCAGCTCGCCCACGGGCGTGCCCGGCCCCACGCGCGTCAGCCGCTCGTTCTCTTCCTTCGTCAGCACGTTCGCTTCTCCGTCTACGCTGGCGTGTCTCGCCCCGTCAGCTGCTTCATGCGCTCGATCTTGTCGGGCTCGCGGCCGCGCACCGTGTAGTCCCAGTCGTAGCCATCGAAGTAGTCCACGCCGGGCTGGGGCACGATGTAGTCGGGCGCCCAGGTGGGCGGCACGTCGGTGCGGACGCCCACGGACAACTGCGTGCGGTTCCACACCTCCTGGCCCTCGGGCAGCCCGATCCAGTTCACGAACAAGCGTGCCGCGTTCGGGTGCGGGGCGTTCTTGAGCAGCACCGACAGGCCGAAGGCGGCCGTGACCATTGGCGGCACGCCCGCCACGTCGTTCAGCACGTGGGTGACCGGGAACCCGTCCGCCTTCAGCTTCTCCGCGTCGTTGCTCGACGTGCCGAGCGAGATAGGGTAGCTGCCACGGGCCAGCCAGTCGGAGATCTGGCGGATGTCGCGCGTCACGCCGGGCTGCTGGTCGCGGTAGAGGCTCTTGACGTAGTCCTCGCCGAAGACGTACAGCAGGTAGTTCGCCGTGTTCCAGCCGGTGCCCGGCACCGTCGGCTCCCAGACGGAGATCTTGCCGCGATATTCGGGCTTCAGCAGGTCTTGCCAAGTCTGGAGCTGGCCCGGGTCGACGAACTGGGTGTTGACCCAGACCTGCAAGCTGCGGAAGTTGGACACCCGCATGATGTATTGCTGGTCGGGGTCCATATACCAGACTCGCCCCTTGAGCCACTTCGTCGGGTCGGCGAAGTCGGGGTGGATGAGGACGGGCGGCAGGGGCTCGAACATGTGGTTGTCGTAGCCTACCGTGTACACGCTCTGGGCGCCCGACAGCATGGCGTCGACGGTGTACTGGCCGGCGGCGCGCTCGGCGACCAGGCGCGAGATGAGGTCGCTGGTGTTGCCGGCCAGGTAGGTCATCTCGATGCCGAAGCGGTTGCGGAAGGCCGCGGGCAGCTCGGTGCGCGTTGTGCCGCTCGGCGGGCCGGAGACAACTAGCTCGCCCTCCTGCTTGGCCGCGGCCACGAGGGCGTCCCACTGCTGCTCCCAGCCGGCCGGGCCAGCGGACGCGGCTGGCGCCGCGGGGGGCGTGGACGCCGGCTGGCAGCCGGCGAGGAGCGCGGCGCCGCTGCCCGCGAGCAGCGTGCTCAGGAACGCGCGGCGCGTGAGCCGCGGGGCGGTGGGGCGCCGAACGAGCTGGTAGCGCATGTCTCCCCGTCCGGTGGTCGATCGCGGCGCATGGCGCGCGCAGCGCGCGGCCTGCCCAGGTTGTAGCTACTGCTCCGCGGAAAGTCAATTCTGGCGGCGCGCTCCCAAGTCCGCGAGGGTACGTTGGACAGTTTCACCCAGCGGGTGAGGGTGTCCCACTGGCATTCACGGAGGGGCCAGCTTGACGCGGCGCCGAGCGTGCGTCATAGTCCCGGCCAGCCGATCGCTTACGGCAAGGCGCGGCGCCGCGCGGCGCCGTGGACGAGGTGAGACATGCGATTCCCGCAGTGGTGCGCGCTCACGCTGCTGGGTGGTTGGCTGGCCGCCTGCAGCGCGGCGCCCGCGGCCGCGCCGCAGGCGGCCGCCCCAGCGGCCCCGAGCGCGGGGCCGGCGAGCGCGGCCGCAGCGCCCACGGCGCCGCCGGCGGCTGACAAGATCAGCGTGACGTTCTCCTCGCGCACGCCCAACCAGCTCCCGCTGTGGATCGCCTATGAGCGCGGCTACTTCGCGCAGAACGGCCTGGAGGTGGAGGACCTGCCCTTCCTCTCCTCGACGCTGGCGGGACAGGGCATCATTTCCAATAGCGTGCAGTTCGGGCTGGTGGGCACCGAGGGAATCGATCTCAACCTGGAGGCCGGCAGCCCCGTCACCAAGTACGTGGCGGGCGTCACGCCGAAGCTGGTCTACAAAGTCGTCGCGCAGCCGGACATCCAGGCCGTGTCGGACCTGCGCGGACGGACCGTGGCTGCCACGCGGCAAGGATCGGTGACCGACTTCCTCTGGCGCAAGCTGTTGGAGATGAACGGGCTGCAACTGGGACGCGACGTCGAGATCCTCTACCCCGGCAGCAGCGATGGCGCCTACACGGCCCTGCTGGCCGGGCAGATTCAGGCCACGCCTGTTACGACGCCGGTCGACATCCAGGCCGAGCAGCAAGGGCTGCACGTGCTGGTCGACGTGGAGAAGCTGAACATCCCCTACCTGATGGGCGGCGTGGTCGTGCGAACCGACTATGCCGAGGCGCACCCGGACGTGGTGGAGCGCTACCTGAAGGCGCACTTGCAGGGCATCGCCACGACGCTGAACGACCCCGAGGCGGCGCTGCCGGTGCTCGGGAAGTACATGCAGGTCGAGGACCGCGAGCTACAACGCGCCGGCTACGATACCTTCCGCCCGACCTTCACGCGCGATCAGCTCGTGCCCGAGGACGCGGTGGCCGCGACGCTGAACGAGTCGCCGCGCCCGAACGCGAAAAGCGCCAATCCCCGCGACTTCTACGACAATAGCTATCTAGAGCGGCTGAAGGCGAGCGGCTTCGTCGACGGCCTCTACGCCGGCCGCTGAGCTGAGTGCCCCGCGCTCCCGAGCCTACCGGATTATCGGGCCCGACGGCGGCGGCACGGCCGTCGGGTGGCCCCGGCTGCCGCCGATCTCCCCGATGGGCAGTTGCGGCAGGGATGGGAAGGTGCGGCCGCCGCCCACCTCCCCGATCGGCGGCTGGGCGCTCACCGGCGTCGGGTGGCCCCGGCTGCCCCCGGTGTCCCCGCTCGGCGGCGCCACCACGAGCGTCGGCCGCGGCCGGCCGCCTCCCGTGTCGCCGATGGGCGGCGGCTGCACGCGCGTTGGCTGCGGCACCGCCGTCGCCGGGCCGGTCGGCCCGCAGCCGCTCGCGCGTAGCCGGCACGGATTGACCGGCGGCTGCGGGTCGCACACGATACTCGATCGCTGGCAGGGATTGGTGCTCAGCGTGGGCGCCGGCGTCGGCGCGCGCGGCGTGGCCGTCGGGGGCGCCGGCGCCGGGCGTGGCGTCGCCGACGGCAGCGGCACGGTCGTGGGGGGGCCGCCCGGCGCACAGTCGCTCGGCCGCACGCGGCAGGGATCGACGGTTGGGAACGGCTCGCAGACGACGCCCGGCTGCTGGCACGGATTGCCGCTAAGCACCGGGGGCGGCGTGGTCGGCGGGAGAGCCGGCAGTGTGGCCGTCTGTGCCGTGGGGACTGGCGTGGGGCCGGGGTTGCTCGCGCGCGGCGGCGTCGGCGGCTGGCCGGGCGCCACGTCGGTCTCCTGGCCCTGCAGCAGGATGACCTCCGTTTGGGCGGGGTCCTTCCCGCGCACGCCCACCCGGCTGTCCGTGCCGTCGGGCACGTTGCGGACGTGGGTCGTGTTGTCGGGATCGACCTCGACGCGCGGGGTCGTGCCGCGCACGAAGACGACCGCCGCGGGCGTCTCGACCTCGAAGCTGGCCGACGGGTCCACGAGGTGTACGACGCGGCTGACCGTGACGCCCGCCGTCTGGAGCAGCCGCGTGACGAGGCCGCCGCTGGGGCTCGTCTCGAGCTGCTCGACGACCAGGCCGGTGCTGGGCGCGATCTCGATGACCGTACCCTCGAAGTAGATCAGGCGAGCGCCGGCATCCGGCCCGGTGCGCACGCGGTCGCCCGCGTGGACAGTCGCGCGGTCGTCCACGGTCTGCCAGTCGGGCGCGCCCGCCTCGGACCACTGCACGACCGGCAGGCGCATCTCCAGCGTCGCCTGGTCGGTGAGCGCCTCGGGCACGTCGGCGCGCGCCGCGGGCTGGGTCAGCAGCAGCGGCCCGAGGAGCGCGGCGAGCAGCACGAACACGACCCCCGGGCGCCAGACGCGGGGGTGGCGGGCAAGGCCGGGGCGGGCGGGCGCTTTTGGCAGCGAGCGAGACCACATGGTACGACCCCCGGTGGACTGTCCAACCTCAGGCCGGCGCCCTCAGAGCGGGCCGCGCGACCCCCTGCTACCACGGTAGGCGCTGACGAATTTCCGGGCTGTGGCCTGGTTCACGCTTGGCGGGTGATTACGGTCACGTTCGCTGTTGACAGGCCGGGGCGGCGCTGGTACGGTACGCGGGGTTGGGGCGGCGCGTCGGCAGGCGCCGACCGGCGACGACGGGGAGGTGTGTGATGGCGGACGTGGCCGAGCGCCTGGAGGTGCCCCATTTCTCGCTCGCGGAGCGCGACCGCCGTTGGGCGCGCGTGCGCGCGCTGATGGCGCGCGACGGCATCGACGTGATCGTGGCGCCGCCGCACACGGGCCACCACGATCACTTCTCCGCGAACGTGCGCTACCTGACGGGGCTGGGCGGCTTCTCGCTGGAAGTGGGCGCGGTATTCCCGCGCGAGGGCGAGGTGACAGCGGTCACGGTGCCCGACGTGACGCCGGCGCACTGGCGCGGCCGGCAGGACTGGGTGAGCGACGTGCGCTCGAACGGCCGCGCGTTCGGCGACGGCATCGTGGCGCGCCTGCGCGAGCTGGGGGCCGATGGGCAGCGCATCGGCCTCGCGGGCCTGGCCCACATCTGCCGCTTCCCCGACGGCCTGGTGCCGGTGCAGCTCTACGAGAAGCTGCGTGCCGCCTTCCCGCGCGCCGAGCTGGTGGACGCGACGCGGCTGCTCGACGAGGCGCGCTTCGTGAAGAGCGATGAGGAGCTGGCGTTCTTGCAGCGCGGCATCCAGCTCGTCGAGCGGGCGATCGAGGTGATGACACGCGAGGCGCGGCCGGGCGTACCGTCGTGCGTGGTGTATGCCCGCGTGCTGGCGAGCATGATCGAGCAGGGCGGCGAGGTGCCCACGATGATCATGTGGAACGTGGGGCCGCCGGGCTGGCCGCTGCTCGGCCCGATGCCCACGCAACGGCCGCTGGCGCCCGGCGACGTCATCAGCGCCGAGATCGAGGGCCGCTGGGGCGGCTACGTGGCGCAGGTGACGCAGCAGGCGGTGCTGGGCCGGGTGCCGCCGGAGTACGCCGAGATGTTCGCCATCCAGCAGGCCGCGCTCGCGGCGTGCTGGGAGCGGCTGCGGCCGGGCGTCACGCTGGGCGAGCTGGCGGCGCTGACGGAGCGCTTCGTGGCGGGGACGCCGTACCGGGCACGGCTCATCATGCACGGCCGTGGACTGGGTGACGACGCGCCGATGTTCATCTTCTCGGACGAGGAGATGCGCGACTGGGTGATCGAGGCGAACGCCGTGTTCATGGTGAAGCCGGTGATCATGACCGAGGGGCGCACGCGGAACGTGGTCTGGGGCGACTCGGTGGTCGCCACGCCGACCGGCGCGCGCCGCCTGGGCACCCGCCCGCCGGAGATCATCGAGATTGCGTGACCTGCTTGGGCACGCGCTCTGCTAGGTAGGTCTAGTAGAGAGCCGCGGCTCAAGGAGGTTGGAGTCATGCCTGGCAAGAAACACTTGAGCGGCGTGGGCGCGAAAGAGCAGCGCATGTACGAGCACATCAAGGAGTCGGCCGAGGAGTCGGGGCGCTACGGCAAGCGCGCCGAGGAGGTGGCCGCCCGCACGGTGATGAAGCACCACAAGGAAGAGCACCACAAGAAGGGCCAGTAGTCGGCAGCCCCCTTTTCCGCCATAGACGAAGCCCCCAGCCGTCAATAGGGCCGGGGGCTTCGTCTGTCTGGGCGCTGGCGCCTACGGGTTCTGGATCGGCGTGCCGGCGCCGCCGCTGCACAGCGCGCCCGGCTCGGGCGTCTGCGTGCCGTTGGCGTAGTTGCGGATGAACTGGGGCAAGCGCGGGTCGCTGGCGCTGTCCACCTTGAGCTGGAGGCCCCAGGCCGAGGCGACGACCGGCGACGGCAGCGGCGGGGTGTCGGTCCACGGGCTCAGCAGGACGTAGCTCTTGCCGCGCACCAGATCGCGCAGCTGCTGCACCTGATCGGCCGGCAGATCGGGCTGGTAGGTGATCCACACCGCGCCGTGCTCCATGGAGTGAACCGCCATCTCCTTCGGGACCGGCTGGTCGTAGACGCCGCAGTTCTCCCAGACGGCGTTGTGGGCGCCGCCCACCGGGGGCACCTGCGGGTAGTCGACCGGGCCGGTGACGTGGTCGCGGCTGAGGTTGCCGAACTTCTCGACGCCCGTCACGGCCGCGGTCTTGGGCACGACCTCGATCAGGAGGAACGCCGCGATCGCGAGCACGATGAGAATGGCGATGATGATCCAGGAGAGCCATTTACGGCGAAAGCTCGCCGCTCGCTGCTGCTTGCGCAGCTCTTCGCGCTTGGCCTGCCGCGCCGCGCGATTCTCCAGGCGCGAGCGCCGCAGCGACGGGCCGTCGCCCGGCGACGGCACGCCCGCCTGGTTGTTGGTAGAGGTATCTGTTTCCCTCGCCACCGCCGCCTCCGCGCCGCCCCGGGGCTGCCGTCTCCGCACGGCATGGCCCGGCCCGCGGCCATGTTCCCGAGATTGTAGCCGATGCCCGCCTGCCGGCGCCGCTCTAGCGCGCGGGCACCGGCGCCTGCGGCGGGGCGGCGTGCTCGGGCTGCACGTGGCCGCAGCGCGGGCAGGTGCGGAGCGCCTCGCTGGCGTCGAAGGCCTCGATGGCGGCGCGCAGGTCGCGCTCGATGTCCATGGCGCTCATCGTCACGCGGTGCAGCTCGGCGTTGCACTGGTCGCAGTACCAGATGAGCGACTCGCTGTCGCTCGGGCCGCGCTTGATCTCGATGACGAGGCCCCAGGTATCGGCCGGGCGGTGGGGCGCGTGGGGCGTGTGGGCCGGGGCGAGGAGCATCTCGCCCTCGCGGATGACCGCGTTCTGCCGCTGGCCGGCCTTGTCGATGTACTCCAGGGTCATGTCGCCCTTGAGCATGTAGAAGATCTCGTCGGAGGGGTCGTCGTGGAAGTCGCGGCGGGCGTTCGGCCCACGAATGATCATGGCGGTGAACTGGGAGTCTTCCCAGATGACCTTGTTGCCGACGGGCGGCTCGAAGCTCTGGCGGTTCTCCTCGATCCACTGCCACAGGTCGCGCGAGATGAGCGGCTGCATGGAGCACCTCCGGCAGGCACGGCGCTGTCGCCGCTATGATATCAGGCGCCGTCGACGTTGGCTTGGGCGAGGCGCTGGGCGCCGAGGGCGAGGACGGTCTGCCAGCGGTAGAGGGTGGCGCGCAGCGCCGGGCGAGCCGGGGCGGGCGCCGTCACCAGCGCGTCGGCCGTCTCGACGAGGCGCACCGCTGCCCGCGCCAGGTCGGCGGCGATGGCCGCGACCTCCGGGGGGGCGAGAGCGCCTCCCCGGCTTCCCAATCCTGGGGGAGAAGGGGGGGAATCCTGGGGGACACCCCCAATTCCCCCGGCAGGGGCGCGCCCCTGCACCCCCGGGGACGTGGCGGGGGGGGTCAGCCGGCGCGAGGCGGGGCGAGCCGGGCGCGCAGCGCCGCTAGCGCCTGGTGCAGGCGGCGCCACACCTGCTGCTTGGTGATCGCCTGCCAGGCCCCGATCTCGCTCAGGCTCCAGCCCTCCACGGCCCACAGCCACAGGGCCAGTCCGTCCTGCCAGCCTAGCAAGCGTACGACGTCGTCCCATCCCAGGTCCTCCGTAATCGCCGGGTCCGCCTCCGGACCGGCGAGATGTTGCATGCGCTCGGGGCGCCACCGCACGCGGTGGGCGCGGCCGCGCGTGTTCCGCACCTGCCAGGTGTCGCGCCGGGCGCGGCGCCGGGCGTCGCGCACGAACGCCGGTCGTGCGGCGGCCGGCGCCGCGGCCCGCGCTTCGAGCTGGGCCAGCGCGAGCATCTGCACGGCGTCGTCGAGCTCGGCCGAGGCGTCGAGGTCACAGCCCAGTGAGGGCAGCAGCACGGCGAGCGCAGGGTCAAGCGCGGCGACTACCGCGCGGCTGGCCGGGTGGAGGTGGCGCGGGCGCTCCTGCTCGCTCATAGCGCACCCGTTGTGGGGGGTGCGGCGCCAAGCGCCTGGCGCTCGGCTTGCAGGCGCGCTAGCTCGATCTCGGGCGACTCGGTGCCGAGCGCGTCGAGCGCGGTCTGGCGGCTGCGCAGGCCGGCGGCGACCAGCGCCACGTTGTTGCGGACCTCCTGGGCGTCGTCCTGGGGCATCATGCTGGGCCAGACGACGCGCGGGCGCAGGCCGGCGAAGGCGCCCGGCGCGGCTAGCCCCACACGCTCGGCCACCTGCCAGATGAGGCGCGCGCGCCGCCGCAGCGCCGCCGCCCAGACGACCCGCTTGCGGAGCGTCTTTTGGATGAGGGGGCGCAGCTCGGTCTCGAGGGCGACGCCGGAGAGGAGGCGCCCGGAGTCGCCGAAGGCGGTGCGCGGCGTCTCGGCCGTCTCGTAGAGGGCGCGGAGGACCTGGTTGATGTGGTCTTGCACGGCGACCGACTGCCCCTGCCACTCCAATAGCTTCACGTCGGCGTCGCGCGGGAGGTCCCACACCGAGCCGGGGCCGACGGCGATGGCGTCGTGGTCCTCGACGCCGCGAAAGACGACCGGTGGGTCGGCGTGGTAGCGGATGACGTCGGCCTGGTCGCTCAGGCGTTCGTTCAGCTCGCGGTTGAGGGGGATGACGTCGGCCAGGTCGGAGCGGCCCCAGAACTCGTTGGGCCCCGGCAGGTTGGGCACGTGGACGAAGGGGATCACGCCGTAGGGGTTCGGCCCCTGGCGCACCACGCGCCCGCCCACTTCGAGCCGGAAGGCGGCGGCGGTCCAAGTCTCGACGACCTCGACGTCGGGGGATAGGGGATGGGGGATAGGGGCGTAGAGCGCTTCGGCGTCCTCGCGGGCGAGGCAGTAGGCGAGGTCGACGCGTTGGAGGGTGGCAAGGTCGTCGGCGCGCCAGCGCGCGAAGAAGCCGAGCGGGTCGACGCTGACGACGCGGATGCGTCGCGCCGCCGCGTCCCAGAATACCTTGTACACGCCGTCGCCGAGCACGCCGGCGTTGGTGGCGCAGGCAAGGTCGACCACGTCGAGGTCGTTGTCGTCGTAGACGGCGTAGAGGAGGGCTTCCGCGGCGGCAGCGTTGCCCTCACCCCCCGCCCTCTCCCAGGGGGAGAGGGGGCTAGACCTACTCCCCTCTCCCCTCGCCTTCGCTCCTGGGGAGAGGGGGCTGGACGGGCTGCCATCTCCCCCGGGGAGAGGGGGTGGGGGTGAGGAGGCCTCGACGGCGAAGCCGACGCCGCGGCCGATGAGGAACGAGACGCCCTTGTCGACGATGGTGCGGGCGTAGTTGGCGACGAGGCTGGTGCGGCCGCGGCGTGGCGTGAGGTAGTGCTGACCCTCGTAGAAGGCCAGGCAGTCGCGGTAGCGGCGCAGGCGCGCGGCGTCGTCGAGCGCGAGGGCCTGGGCGCGGGTGCGCGCCACCGGCCGGCCAAACGGCGAGAACGGAATCACGGTCATTCGAGTCCTCCTAGTTTCGGGGGTTGGGCGATGGAGGGTGGGGGCGAGAGACGTTCTCCGCCCCCCACTCCCTATCCCCCAGCCCCCATCCCCCGTAGGGAAGCGCGGCGCTCGGGGGCGAGGCGGGCGGCCTCGACGAGGAGCGCGAGTGAGATCAGGAAGTCGTCGTGGCCCTCGGCGGGATCGACGTCGAAGGTGAGCGCCTGGTGGGCGCGGACGGCGTAGCGGGCGGCGCGCGCTTGCTGCCAGAAGGCGGCGGCCTCGGGTGAGCCGTCGTCGGCGTACATGCGCACGCGGCCGGCGTTGACGGCGGCGAGCAGGCTGTAGGCGAGGGCGCTCTTGCTGGGCGCGGTGAACACGAACGGCGTGCAGCGGGACGGGCCGAGCGCGCCTACCAGGAAGGACGCGACGGCGCCGCCGACGCCGGTCGCGTCGACCACGACCTGGCGCACCTGCCAGACGTTTTTCAGCAGGTCGATGAGCTGCGGGATCAGCTCGCGGTGCTTGCGGCCGGTCCAAGCGTAGTGCTCGACGATCTCTAGGTGCGGCTCCTCGACGCCGAGGACGCGCGTGCGCGTGAGCCGCGCGAGCGTGAGCACGGCGCTGTCGCGGCGGGCGGCGGGGGCGAAGTGACCCCCACCCCCAACCCCCTCCCCCCATAAGGGGGAGGGGGCATTTTCTTCTTCGCCGGCGCAGTCGAGGGCGGCGACGTAGACCGCGCCGGGCTGGGGGCGGCGCTCGCGCGGGTGCGTGCCGGCGAGCTGGGCGAGGTGGGCGGGGCCGAGCAGGCGGCCGCTGCCGGCGACGGGGCGCAGGGCGTACTGCGTCTGGAACAGCGGGTGGTCCTCGCCGAGGCGGTCGCGCTCGGCGGCCACGTAGGCGCCGTAGGCGGCGACTTCGGCCGCGCCGGCCGTCCAGTCGTAGGCGAAGTGGCGCCGGACGCCGTCCTCGGCTTCGAGCGCCTGGTGGTGAGCGGCCGTCTGCTCCAGCAGGGTGCTGCCGTCCCAGGCGGTGCCGTAGAGCACGGTCGTGACGTTGCCGGTGGCGCCCATCGGGCGGAAGTCCTTGGCGTACTTGGCGGCGCTGAAGTCCTGGGCCTCGTCGATCTCCAGCAGCAGGCTGGCGGTGGCGCCGACGACGCTGGCGTGCTCCTGGCCGGAGAAGAACAGGGCGCGGGCGGCGCCGACCTCGCGGATGTAGCCGTGGCGGGCGCGCCACTGGCCGGCGGTGAGCGGGTTCTGGAGCAGGCTATCGAGGCGCAGCAGCGACGTGATGACCTGCGGGCGGTAAGTGGGCGCGGCCTTGACGAGCGTGCCGCCGCGCCGCTGGCAGAGGGTCAGCAGGTAGCACTCGAGCGCGGCCGACAGCTCGTTCTTGCCCATCTGGCGGGCGTACATGACGGTGAAGGTGCGCCCCAGGCCGCCGAAGACGCTGGCCAGAATGGCGCGCGCGGGCGCGAGCTGGTAGGGGCGCAGCGGCCGGCGCAGGACGTAGCGGCAGTACAGCTCGAGGTCGCCGGCGACGCGGCGCAGGGCCGCGGCGCGCCGGGCCGAAAAGGGCGGGCGCGGGCCGCGGCGGCGCCCGGCCGCCCCCGCGGGCGGCGCGGCCGGTGCGGCGCGCTGGCTGGTATGGTTCGTCACGACTGGACTCCTTGGCTCGCGCGTAATTCCCGAGGAACGATCAAACGATGCTCCCTGAGCGGCGCGGCGCCGCGCCGCTCAGGGATGCTGGAGACGCTGCCGCACCTGGTCCCAGAGCACGAGCGCGAGCGTAATAGCCGCGCCGAGCAGGGCCTGCACCTGGGGCGGCGTGAGCCGCGGCCACCAGCGGGAGGCGGGCGCGGGAGGAGCGGGCGTAGCCGGCGCGGTGGCGGGCGGCGTCGTGCGCCCAAGGCGCCAGCGGCGCAGGGCGGCCCAAAGGGCGGCCTGGCCGGGGCCTGGCGTGCAGCTTGCCCGTCGCTTCCGTCGCATCTCCATTCCTCTCTGTAGCCCGTCGCGTCGGCTGGGCTGGCCCGCGGGGCGGCTGGTGGGCGAGAGGCCCACCGGCCGCCGGGCCGCGGGGCGCGTGCTCAGGCGGCGTCGATGCCCAGCGCGGTCGCGGCCTCGTCGAAGAGGGCCGCCAGGGCGCCGGCGAAGCGGTCGGCGCTCTCGCCGCCGAGCTGGCGCTGGATGCGCAGCTGGCGGCAGAGCGCCTCCACCAGGCGCGCGTAGGCCTCGGCTGGCGCATCCTGCTGGCGCAGCGCGCGCAGGATCATCAGGCGGGTGACGGCAATCTCCTCGTCGACGCCCTCGACCGCGCGGGCGGCCATCAGGTCGAGCTTCTCCTCCGGCGTCAGGATGCGGCTGTAGAGCCCGTGGCGCAGCGCGTTGCGGTTGCCCGGCCGCGCGCCGCAGCGGCCCGCGTGGCTGGCGCACAGATGCCCGTCGGTGAGCGCGGGCTGCGTGCAGGCGGTACCCTTCCGCGTCGTGGCCTCGCAGCGCATGGTCCTCCTCGCCCCCATCCTAGCAGAACATTTGTTCTACCGGATAGGCAAAATAAAGCGTGACTGCCTGTCACGTCTCTTGCGGAACTGCTGGTCGCCTCCTCGTTCGTCTCGCGCGTCTACCTCTATAGACGATTTCGGAGGGCCGATCGTCACCTGCCGCACGGCGCATGCCCGCACGCGGGCCTCAAGCGGTCGCCGTACAGGGGGATGATGGGTGCGGAAACCGCCATGGGTGGCGGGGGCTAGGCGGTGAGGTAGCTGCGGAGGTTCCAGAGGTCGGGGAAGCAGCGCTTGGGGAGGGTGGTCATGAGGTAGCCGACGCCCTCGCTGCCGCCGGTGCCGCGCTTGAAGCCGATCATGCGCTCGACCACCTCGACGTGGTTCATGCGCCAGAGAGTGAGCCACTCGTCGAACTCGAGCAGCGCCTCGGCGAGGTCGATGAGGGCGTAGTTGCCCTCGTCGTCGTCGAAGAGGTGGGCGAGCGCGCGCAGGCGCCGCTCTTCGGCGGCGCGCAGCGTCTCGGGCGGCGCGTCGGGCGGCGGCGTGGGGAGGTCGTAGCCGTGGGCGCGCAGGAGGGCGTAGAGGCGGTCTTGCAGCGACGGCTCGGCCCAGCGCCGCTCCAGCCGCGCCAGGGCCTCGGGCTCGTTGCGGAAGTGGTCGATGAGGCGGGGGTCGCGCAGGCCGCCGACGATCTCGATCTCGCGGAACTGGCTGGACTGGAAGCCGCTGGCGGGGTTGAGGTAGCTGCGGAAGCCGAGGAAGTCCTTGGGCGACATGGTCTCGACGAGGTGGATCTGGTCGACGAGCAGGCGCTCGACGGCGACGACGCGGCGCACGTAGAAGGTGGCCTTGCGGAGGGGGCGCCGCCAGCCGGCGCGGGTGCCGAGGGCGGTGGCGCGATCGATGAGCGCCGCGGTGGCGTCTAGCTCGTGCAGGATGAGCTTGAACCACAGCTCGTAGGCCTGGTGGATGATGATGAACAGCGTCTCGTCGTGGTGGGGCGGGTGGGACTGGCAGTGCTGGAGCGCGGTGAGCGCGGGCACCTGCAGGTAGCCGTTGTAGGAGAGCGGCGCGGCCCGGTTGGTCGCGCTGGCGATCCCGTACCCGCGCCTCATCGCTTCACCTCCGGGCACCACTATGGCCGCCCGCGCGCAGCCCGCGCACGCTGAGAATATCGTACAACCCCACGAGGACTGGCCAGCACGCGGGGGGGCACAGCATTGTCTCGCACCTTCTACCGAATCGTGCTTACCGATCCTCCTACTCTGGCAGACTTCCTCTCGGCTGGTGCCCGCGGTAAGGCCCCTCTCGAAGATGATCCTGAGCGGGCGCGGCTTCACCAGGGTATCTCCGTCTACGCCACGGCTGCTCAGGCCCGCCGTAAGTCGCGGGCGAGTCCCGTATTGGGCCGGTACGTCGCCGCACTAGAGATTCCTGACGGTGGACCGATCCACTGGGAGCGCACGACACCCAGTCAAGGCCACCATACTCTCTAGGGCGAGCCGGCCGCGCTGCTAGGCTGCGTGGTCGCCGTTGTCCTCGGCACAGGCGTCCCGTAGTATAGGAGGCAGGGGGCGAATGATGGCCACGACCTTTGAAGTGTGGGACCTGGACTCGCGGAACGTGCTGGCCGTGTACGAGACCGAAGCGGCCGCGCTGTCGGCAGTCGCCCGGGCGGTCAAGCATCATGGCCCCGACTACGCGACCTCTCTCGCGCTCATGCGGGAAGATGCGCGCGGCCGCTCGCGGCTAGTGGCGCAGGGTGCGGCGCTCCTGGAGCGTGCCAACGCTGTCGGCGATCCTATCTCCTCGGCTGAGAACCGGGCCACGGCGTAGGAGATCGTGGGGTCCTGGTCACTCGATCTAGCCGGCTATGTCTGACGGAGGGGGAACTATGGTCGTCGTCGACGCCGATGCCCACGTCGAGGAGTGGGCGGCTACCTTTAGCGACAAGTACCTGGACCCGGCGTTCCGGGCGCGGCGGCCGGAGGTCGTGGCGACCGAGCAGCGGGTGCACTGGCTGATCGACTCGCAGCTCTTCCCGCGCTTCACCGGGCCGGGCGCGCACAGCCTGGGCACGCCGACGGGCGCGGGGCTGGACCGCTTCACGTATAGCAGCCTGAAGGCCGAGAGCGTGGAGAGCCTGGAGCTGCGCGACCCGGCCGCGCGCCTGGCGGACATGGACCGCGAGGGGCTGGACGTGCAGGTGATCTACCCGACGCTGTTCCTGGCGCGGCTCAGCGAGGACCCGGCGCTCGCCACGGCGCTGTGCGCGTCGTACAACCGCTGGCTGGGCGACGTGCTGGCGGGGCAGGAGCGGCTGAAGTGGGTCGGCGTGGTGGCGCTGGACGACCCGGCCGGCGCGGCGCGCGAGGTGCGGCAGGCGAAGGCGCTGGGCGCCGTGGGCATCATGATCCCTGGCACGGCGAACACACGCATGCTGAACCATCCGGCGCTGCTGCCGTTCTGGGAGGAGTGCGCCGCTCAGGACCTGGCCGTAGCGATCCATGTGGCCTGGAGCTGCGCGCCGCTCAACCAGATGTTCGACCAGCTCTACTACGCCACGCTGATCCCGTTCGTGTTCCCCGTGCTGATGGGGTTCATCACCGTGCTCGGCAGCGGCCTGCTCGACCGCTTCCCCACGCTGCGTGTCGGCTTCTTCGAGGCGAGCTGCCAGTGGCTGCACTTCCTGATCGACCGCATGGACCACCGCTATGCGTTCGTGCAAAGGGTGGGCGGCGGCGCGGGGGCGGCCGCGCTGGAGGCGCCGCGCCCGCCCGGCGAGTACCTGCGCTCGGGCCGGGTGTACGTGAGCGGCGAGGTCGAGGACGCGCTGCTGCCCCAAGCGCTGGAGCTGCTGGGCGAGGACCAGTTCCTGTTCGCCTCGGACATGCCGCACGCCGACCGCGAGCCGTTCGCCACGCGCGAGCTGGAAGCGCGCGCCGACGTGCCCGCCTCGGCCAAGCGCAAGATCCTCGGCGACAATCCTCGGCGGTTCTACGGGCTCTGAGCGCTCTCCGGGGTGACCTAACCCCCTTCCCTATGAGGGGGACGGCTGCCGCCTCGGGCGGGGCTGACGGTTTCTGCTGGCGCATCGGGGCCGGGGAGGGCGCCGCTGCTCGACGTCGCCATCCCGCCCGCCGCCGTCCTGCTCATGCTGCCGGCCGCGCACTGGTCCCACCGCCGCCGCGCCGAGCGGCACGCCGACCTGGCTCGCTCGCGGGCTTGTACCCCCCCACGGGGGGTGCTATAGTAGCTCTGCACCCCCCGTAGGGGGGTATAGGAGACGGGTCGATGGAAGACACGACGAAACGCGACGCGCTGCGGCGGCTAGCGTACATCGAGGGCCACCTGCGTGGCGTGCGGCGGATGGTCGAGGCGGACACGTACTGTGTGGACGTGCTGCACCAGACGCACGCTATCCAGAAGGCGCTGGAGGGCTTTGAGCAGCTCTTGCTACAAGGGCATCTGCGCACCTGTGTGCCGAGTGGCATTCGCGCGGGCCGCGAGGAGGCGGTGCTGGCCGAGCTAGCCGACCTGTACGGCGTGGCCCGCCGCTGGCGCGCGGCCGACACAGCTACCGCCGCCGCAGACGGCGCGGACACCGCTACCGCAGACGGCGCGGCCGTTGCGGCCATGCGGGGCGACGCCGCCGCGCCCGCGGCCGCCCCTACCGCGCACCCGATTGGAGAGACTGATGGCCGCCGCGCCTCCCGCTAACACCACGACTATCGTGTTGCCCATCACGGGCATGACCTGCGCCTCGTGCGTGCGCCGCGTCGAACGCGCGCTGGCGAAGGTGCCGGGCGTCGCCAGCGCCCAGGTGAACCTCGCCACCGAGCGCGCCACCGTCACGCTGGACCCGGCGGCGCCCGCGTCGCTGGAGGCGCTGCGCGCGGCCGTCGCGGACGCGGGCTACGGCGTGGGCCTGGAGACGGTGGAGCTGCCGATCAGCGGCATGACGTGCGCGTCGTGCGTGCGGCGGGTCGAGCGGGCGCTGGCCAAAGTGCCCGGCGTTGCGAGTGCGCGCGTGAATCTGGCGACCGAGCGCGCGACGGTGGACCTCGTGCCGGGGCTGGCCACGCCGGAGGCGCTGCGGCGCGCGGTCGAGGCGGCGGGCTACGGCGTGGGCGCCGCCGCGGAGCCGGGCGCGGGCGGGGCGCCGGCAGCGGCCGCGCCGGCCGATACCGAGCAGGCGCGGCGGGCGGCCGAGCTGCGGGCGCTGGGGCGCAAGGCGCTGGTGAGCGGCGTGCTGGCGGCCACGCTGATGGCGCTCTCGCTGGTGCCGATGAGCGTGCTGAGCCGCTGGCTGCCGGGCAACAGCGCGCTGCTCGTGATGTTCCTGCTGGCGACGCCGGTGCAGCTCTGGGGCGGCTGGCAGTTCTACACGGGCACCTGGGCGGCGCTGCGCCACGGGACGGCCAACATGAACACGCTGGTGGCCGTGGGGACGAGCGCGGCCTACCTGTACAGCGTGGTCGTCACGTTCGCGCCACACCTGCTGGTGACGGGCGGCGGGATGCCGGAAGCCTACTACGACACGGCGGCCGTGATCATCACGTTGATCCTGCTGGGGCGCTACCTGGAGGCGCGGGCGCGCGGCCAGGCGTCGGACGCCATCCGGCGCCTGATGGGCTTGCAGGCGCGCACGGCGCGGGTGGTGCGCGACGGCGCCGAGATCGACGTGCCGGTGGACGCGGTCGTGGTCGGCGACGTGGTGGTCGTGCGGCCGGGCGAGAAGATCCCGGTGGATGGCGTGGTGGAGAGCGGGCGCTCGACGGTCGACGAGTCGATGCTGACCGGCGAGAGCCTGCCCGTCGAGAAGGGCCCCGGCGACGAGGTGATCGGCGCGACGCTGAACCGCACGGGCAGCTTCCGCTTCGCGGCGACGCGCGTGGGCAAGGATACGATGCTCGCGCAGATCGTGCGGCTGGTGGAGGAGGCGCAGGGCTCGAAGGCGCCGATCCAGCGCCTGGCCGACGTGGTGTCGAGCTACTTCGTGCCGGCCGTGATGGCCGTGGCCGCCCTGACGTTCGTGGCCTGGTGGCTGTGGGGCCCGCCGCCGCCGCTCACGCACGCGCTGCTCGCGGCCGTGGCGGTGCTGATCGTGGCCTGCCCGTGCGCGATGGGCCTGGCCACGCCGACGGCGATCATGGTGGGTACGGGCAAGGGCGCCGAGCTGGGCATCCTGATTCGCGGCGGTGAGGCACTGGAGAAGGCGGGGCGCCTGGACGTGGTGGTGCTGGACAAGACGGGCACGCTGACGCGCGGCGAGCCGTCGGTGACGGATGTGGTGACAGTTGATGGAGCGGTGGACGATCTAACCCCCCCGGCCCCCCTTCCCTCGGAAGGAAGGGGGGAGAGGGACGGGCGCACTTCCCCGGCGCCCCAGTCCTGGGAGGGGAAGGTCGCCCTCACCCCAGCCCTCTCCCAGGGGGAGAGGGAGCAGGACGCCCTCACGCCGGCCCTCGTCCAGCGGAGGAGGGATGGCGCGGGGGAGGACGGGGACGCGGCGCGGGAGCTACTGCGGCTGGCGGCGACGGCGGAGCGCGGCTCGGAGCACCCGCTGGCCGAGGCGATCGTGGCGCGGGCGCGCGCGGCGGGGCTGGCGCCGGCGGAGGCCGAGCGGTTCGACGCGCTGCCGGGCCGCGGCGTCGAGGCGACGATCGACGGCCGGACGGTGTTGCTCGGGAACCTGCGGCTGATGGAAGAGCGCGGCGTGGCCCTGGGCGGGCTGCGCGAGCGGGCCGAGGCGCTGGCCGCCGCGGGCAAGACGCCGGTGTATCTGGCGCGCGACGGCGCGGCGCTCGGCGTGGTGGCCGTCGCGGACACCGTGAAGCCGACGGCGGCCGCGGCGGTACGGGCGCTGCACGCGCTGGGCCTGGAGGTGGTGCTGCTGACGGGCGACAACCGCCGCGTGGCCGAGGCGGTGGGCGGCGCGCTGGGCGTGGACCGCGTGGTGGCGGAGGTGCTGCCGGGCGGCAAGGTGGACGAGGTGAAGCGCTTGCAGGCGCAGGGCCAGCGGGTGGCGATGGTGGGCGACGGCATCAACGACGCGCCCGCGCTCGCGCAGGCCGACCTGGGCGTGGCGATCGGCACGGGCGCCGACGTGGCGCTGGAGGCGTCGGACGTGACGCTGGTCGGCGGCGACCCGCGGGGCGTGGCGACGGCGATCGCGCTCAGCCGCGCGACGCTGCGGACGATCCGCCAGAACCTGTTCTGGGCGTTCTTCTACAACGTGCTGCTGATCCCGCTGGCCGCCGGGGCGCTGTATCCCTGGTTCGGCTGGCAGCTCAACCCGATGCTGGCGGCCGCAGCGATGGGGCTTAGCTCGGTGAGCGTGGTGGGCAACTCGCTGCGGCTGCGGGGGTTTCGCCCGCCGGTCGCGGGCTAGGGCCCTGGCCGGGGCGGGGGTGTGGGGGACACCCCCACACCCCAAGAGGTAGAGGAGGGGTAGGTGGGGGGACACCCCCCACGCCCCCCGGCAGGGTGTGGCGCGGCATACTGCGAGCGCCACTGCCCCTGCACCCCCGGAATGAAATTGAAGTGAGGGAGACTGATGGCTGAGATCACGATGAGCGTGCCGGATATTAGCTGCGACAACTGCGCGCGGCATATTCGGGAGGCGCTGGCGCCGCGCGCGGGGGTGCGGCAGGTGGACGTGGACGTGGCGGGCAAGCGGGTGCGGCTGGAGTACGACGAGGGGCAGGCCGACCTGGCGGCCATCCGGGCGGCGCTCGACGAGGAGGGCTATCCAGTCGCCGCGGGGTAGCCGGCGGTACACTGGGCCGCGGGGCGACCGGCCCGGGCGAAGCGAGCGGCGCCGGGACACCGGGCGGAGGGGCGGCGCCGACCGGGCGCAGTACGTGGCGCCGGAGCACCGGGCCGGATGGCGACCGGGCAGGGCGCAGCCAGCAGGGCAGGATTACTGGGCGGCGGGGCGACCGGGCGGGGCGCGGCGAGCCGCGCCCCTACACGGGATCAGGGATCGGCGGGGCGCGGTGAGCCGCGTCTGTGCAGCGCCCTGGGGACGCCGGTTGCCGCGCGCTGGCCGCGATGAATGATATCGGAGCCGGCCCGGGGGTTCGCCTGCCGAGACGCGCCCTCACCCCAACCCTCTCCCAGGGGGAGAGGGGGTAAGGGAACTCCACCGGCGGATTCGATATGACCCGATACATGGTCCGGCTACTGGCCGGGGTCGAAGGCGTCGAGGATCTGGGTGGTCGCGGCGCCGAGGGTGCCTTGCTGGGTCGAGCCGCCGGCCAGGTAGATGCGGTTGCCGACCGCAGCGGCGACGAGCGAGTGGCGGGGCGTCGGCATCGGGCCAAACTCGGTCCAGGCATCGGTCGCGGGGTTGTAGCCTTCGACCTGGTCGTAGACGCCGAGCGGGCTGGCCGGGTTGCCCTCGCCGCCAAAGACGTAGAGCTGGCCGTTGAGCACGGCGCCGTAGCCGCCGGAGCGGCCGGTGGGCATGCGCGCGCGCGTGGTCCAGGTGTCGCTCGCGGGGTCGTACTCCTCCAGGAAGGGGAGATCGTACACTGGGCGGTCGCGGCCACTGGCGACGTACAGGCGCCCGCCGATACTGCCGATGGCGAGGTGGTCGCGGCGGACGCGCATCGGCGTCAGCGTGTCCCAGCGATCGGCGGCGGGATCGTAGACGGTCAGGTCGGCCAGCGGCTCGTAGGCGAGCGGGGAGCCGGTGGGGCGGGGCGCGTCTGGCGGACGGCGATGCTCGCCGCCGACCGCGTAGAGGCGGTCGCCGATCGCCGCCACGCCGAGGGCGCCGCGCGGCGTGGGCAGCGGCGCCCGGGCGGTCCAGCGGTCGGTCGCCGGGTCGTAGGCCCAGACCGCGTCGACGGGCTCGCGCTGGCCGAAGGGGTTACGGAAGCCGCCGACGAGGTAGATCTTGCCATCTATGGTGGCGGCGCCGGCGTGGTGGACGGGCTCGGGGAGCGGCGTGCCGTCGTGCCACTGGTCGGTCGCTGGGTCGTAGACCTGCACGAGGGTGAAGGGCTGCGGGTCGTCCGAGAAGCCGCCCATGACGTAGATGCGCCCGTCGAGCACGGCGACGGCCGCTTCCTGCTGCTGGTGCGGCATCGGCGCCAGGGTCGTCCACGTCTCGGCTGGGGGCGCCGCGAGCGCGGCCGCGCGGCGCCCGGCGAGAGGCGCGGCGAGCAGCGCGCCACCGAGGCCGACGAGGAGCGCCAGCAGCGCGCCGCCGCGCGCCGCGCGGCCGGCGGCCCGCCGCCAGGCGCGGCGCGGTCCTGCCGCGGGATGCTGCCACCAGGCTCGTCTCACCATAGCGCCCTCCCTTCGTGCGAGCGACGCGCTGGCGGCGGGCCGGCGCGCGGCCTGCTGCCAGCGGCAGAGCTTGGTGCGACCAGGATGCGCCGGGGCGCGGTCGTTGTCAAGGAGGAATGAGCATCGAGAACCTGCTGCTGGCGTGCCGGGCGAAGGGACTCGGCGCGACGGCGACCACGCTGCACCTGGTGTACGAGGGGCCCGTGAACGCGCTGCTCGGCCTGCCCGACGACGCGCGGAGCTTCGCGATGGTGCCGATCGGCTGGCCGATGGGCAAGTTCGGCCCGGTGCGGCGGCGGCCGGTCGACGAGGTGCTGGCCTGGAACGGCTGGAACGGGGCGGCGCCGTAGGTGGCGAGCAGCGTAGCGGTCGTCATCCCGAGCTGGAACGGCGCGGCGCTGCTGCCCGCCTGCCTGGAGGCGCTGCGCGCGCAGACGCACGCGGCGCGCGAGATCGTCGTGGTGGACAACGGCTCCTCGGACGCCTCGCTGGCCGTGCTGGCGCGGTTCCCGGAAGCGCGCGTCCTGCGCTTCGGCCGCAACCGCGGGTTCGGCGCCGCGACGAACGCCGGCATCCGCGCGACGGCCAGCCGCTACGTCGCCACGCTGAACAACGACGCGGTGCCGGCGCCCGGCTGGCTGGCGGCGCTGGTGGCGGCCGCCGATGCCGATCCCACGATCGGCATGTGCGCCTCGCAGATGGTGCTCGCGGCGCGGCCGGACCGGCTCGACTCGTGCGGCATCGCGCTCGACCGCGTCGGCATCGCCTGGGACCTGCTCGGGGGGCAGCCGGTCGGCGCGGACGCCCGGCTGGCGGAGCCGTTCGGCCCGTGCGCGGGGGCGGCGCTCTACCGGCGGCGCATGCTGGACGAGATCGGGCTGTTCGACGAGCGGTTCTTCGCCTATCTCGAGGACGTGGACCTCGCGTGGCGCGCGCGCCGCGGCGGCTGGCGCTGCCGGTACGTGCGCGCGGCCCGCGTGCTGCACCAGCACTCGGCGACCGGCCGCGAGGGCTCGCCCTGGAAGCACTACCTGCTGGGACGCAACAAGGTGTGGCTGCTGGCGAAGAACTATCCGGCCGCGCCGTGGTACTGGCTGCCGCTGGTGGCGGCGTACGACCTGGCGGCGCTGGGCTACGCACTCGTCAGCCGTGGTGAGGGCGCGGCGCTGCGCGGGCGGCTGGCGGGACTGGCGGGGCTGCGCGGAGCGCTGCGGGCGCGGACGGCGGGGGGCCGGCGGGCGGCGGCCGCGGGGGGTGCCAGGGCGGCGGGCGCGGCCGAAAGGGCCGCCGGCGCTGAGGGGATGACGTCAGGCGCGGACCCGGCGGCCTACCTGCTCCCCCCGGCGTGGCCTTGGCAGGTGCCCGCGCGCTACGCGCACCTGGCGCCGCGTGCGCGGGCCACGCGACGAGCGAGGCCGCGGGGGTGATCGGGGCGAGGGTGGTAGCGCGGCGTGGTTGGCTGCTGGGCTGGGCGGCCTTCTATACTAGGCGCGGGGAGGGCGCCCGTGAGCAGCGCGCGGCCGCTGGTGTCGGTCATCATCCCGAACTGGAACGGGGCGCGGCTGCTCCCGCGCTGCCTCGACGCGCTGTTGCAGCAGACGTACGCCCCGCTGGAGATCGTCGTCGTGGACGGAGCGTCCACGGATGACTCGGTTGCCTTGCTGCGCGCGCGCTACCCGACGGTCCGCCTCGTCGCGCTCGACGCCAACCGCGGCTTCGCCGGCAACGTGAACGCCGGCCTGCGGGCCGCGCGCGGCGAGGTGCTGGCGCTGATCAACAACGACGCGGCGGCCGCGCCGGACTGGGTGGCCGAGCTGGTGGCCGGGTTCGGCGACGACCCGCGCGTGGGCCTCTGCGCCTCGAAGATCCTCTTCTCGGAGCCGGGCGACGTCATCAACGCGGTGGGCGACCTGTTCTACGACGACGGCACGCCGAACAGCCGCGGCGTGTGGGAGCGCGACGAGGGCCAGTTCGACCGTCCGGAGTACGTCTTTGGCGCCTGCGGCGGCGCGGTGGCCTACCGGCGCGCCATGCTGGACGACGTGGGGCTGTTCGACGAGAGCCTGTTCATGTACTGCGAGGACGTGGACCTGAGCTTCCGGGCGCAGCTGCGCGGCTACCGCTGCCGCTACGTCCCCACCGCGCGCGTCTTCCACCACGGCAGCGCGACCGGCGGCGGGCCGCTGGCGAGCTACTACTGTGGGCGCAACTTCATCCTGGTGCTCGTCCACAACATGCCAAGCAGCCTGCTGCGCCGCCACGGCTGGCGGATCGTGCGGGCGCAGCTTCGGCTGGCGCTGCTCGCCCTGCGCCACGTGCGCGAGCCCGCCGCCCGCGCCCGCCTGCGGGGCCAGCTCGCGGGGCTCTGGGCGCTGCCGGCCGCGCTGCGACGGCGGCGCGCGATCCAGGCCGCGCGCGTGGTGCCCGATAGCTACGTGGCGTCGCTGCTGACGCCGGCGAGGCGCTGATGCAACGAGCAGGCCCCGCGGCCGCGCCGCGGGCAGGCGGCGCCGAGCTAGTCGTCGTCCTGGTGAACTACCACGCGCGCGACTACCTGCTGGCCTGCCTGGCGGCGCTGGAAGCGGCGCCGCCGGACGTGCCGTACCGTGTCGTGCTGGTGGACAACAGCCCGGGCGACGGGGCGGCCGAGGCGATTCGCGCCCGCTTCCCCGCGGTGGAGATCATCGCCAATGCCGCGAACGTCGGCTTTGGCCGCGCGTGCAACCAGGCGCTGCGCGCGAGCGACGAGCCGTACTGCCTGCTGCTGAACCCGGACGCGGAGGTGCAGCCCGGCGCGCTCGCCACGCTGCTGGCCGTGCTGAGGGCCAATCCCCGGGTGGCCGCCGTCGGCCCGCGCCTGGTGTACCCCGACGGCCGCTACCAGCACTCGGCCTTTCGGCTGCCTGACCTGGCGCAGGCGCTGTTCGGCTTCTTCGAGCTGGTGCCGCTCGACTCGCGCTGGAACGGGCGCTACCCGCCGTGTGAGGGCGGGCGCCCTCGGCCGGTGGAGCACCTGCTGGGCGCGTGCCTGCTGATCCGCCGCGCGGCGCTGGACGACGTGGGCCTGCTGGACGAGGCGTTCTTCATGTACTTCGAGGAGACGGACTGGTGCGCCCGCGCGCGGCGGGCGGGCTGGGCGCTGTGGCAGGTGCCGAGCGCGGTCGTGGCGCACCACGGCGGCGGCACCACGCGCCTGGTGGCCGAGGAGATGTCGCTCCAGTTCCACCGCAGCCAGGTGCGGTACTACCGCAAGCACCACGGCCGCGCGGGCTACCTGGCGCTGAAGCTGATCGTCGTCTGCGGCGTGGCGTACCGCTTCCTGCGCTCGGCGCTCGCCGTCGCGCGCCGCCGCATCGCGCCGGAGCTGCTGGCGACCCGCACGCGCATCTACTGGGAGATCGTGCGCGCATGAGCGGCGACGGTGCCGGCACGCCGCGCGTCGGCGTGGTGATCGTCACCTACAACAGCGCCCGCGTGCTGGGGCCGTGCCTGGAGTCGCTGCGCGCCCAGGAGCCGGCGGTCGCGCTGACGACCGTCGTGGTGGACAACGGCTCCGTGGACGGGACGCCAGAGCTGGCGCGGGCGCGCTTTCCCGAGGTCCGGCTGATCGAGGCGCCGCGCAACGGCGGGTTCTCGTACGGCACGAACATCGGGCTGCGGGCGCTGGGGCTGCTGGACGGCCCGTCCGCCGCCAGCGCGCCGCTCTGCGACTACGTGCTCTTCCTGAACGCCGACACCGAGCTGCCGGCGGGGGCGCTAGGGGAGCTGGTCGGGCTGCTCGCGCGCCGCCCCGAGATCGGGGCGGTGAGTCCGCGCCTGGTGCGGCTGGACGGCGCACTCGATCAAGCGTGCCGCCGGGGCTTCCCCACGCCCTGGAACGCGCTGTGCCACCTGCTGGGGCTGGACCGGCGCTGGCCGCACAGCCGCCGCTTCGGCCGCTACAACCTGACCTACCTGCCCGAGGACCAGCCCGCGGCCGTGGACGCGGTCGCGGGCGCTTTCATGCTCCTGCCCGCCGCGGCCGTACGGCAGGTCGGCGCCTGGGACGAGGAGTACTTCGCCTACGGCGAGGACATCGACTACTGCCTGCGCCTGCACCGGGCCGGCTGGACGGTCTGGTACGAGCCGAGCGTGACGGTGCTCCACTTGAAGGGCGCCATCAGCCAGCAGCGGAGCCTGCGCATGATCGCGGAGTTCTACCGCGCGATGCGCGTGTACTACCGCAAGCACCAGGCGGGGGGCCATCCGCTGGCCGTGCGGCTGCTGATCACCGCGGGCATCTACCTCTTCCAGGCGCTGGCCCTGCTGCGGCAGCGCCTGCGGGCGCCCGGCGCGCGCTGGGTGGGGGCGGCCCGCCCCGTGGCCGGCGTGGCAGCGCCGCCTCCCGAGCAGAGCTAACCACGCGGCGCCGAGTCAGTGGCGGGCACAGACGGAAGCCGAGCTTCGCGGGCGGATGCGGCGGGCACGGAAGATCGCTTATCCACGCTACGGGTTACCGCCCGGATAAGCAGCTTGTTAACGATTCCTGGCCGAACGCGCTCAATGCTGCTAACACTATAGTGGCGTCGCCGCGGAAGTGACCGCAGCCAGTGAAACGGCTGGCGCGAATAATTCGTCTGCAGTCGTGAGCGGTCGGGTATGCGATATATTGACAGTGTTACGAGCGTGTTGTAAGGTGATCTCAGCACGTAACTACAAGTGAAGCACAAGTCGAGGTCGCAGCGTGCAATCGTTATGAAACCGTGCCGCTGCGGCGCCCAGAGTAACAATGCGGCACTACGGCGAGGTGACGGCTGATCTGGGGCCGAGTGGCACGGAGCGGCCCGAATGAGTCGAATTGCTGCAGATAATGGACCTCGGCGGACTGGCAATTTCGTCGGCTGACTAGCGGCAAAGGCACGACCAATGCGTCCGGGCACCGGGCGAGCCTGCGCGAGCGGTGGCGGCCGGCTCCGCGCGGAGATTCCTCCTCGACGTTTCGCGCACGGCAGCCGATCCCTGGCTCTGACCGTCCGCCCGCAGGCGACCACCCGTCAGCACGGGCAGCGCCGCACGTCGGCGCGCTGCCCGTGCCGTTTTACTCCCGCCTCCCAGTGGGCTGCCACTAGTGAATTGCCGTATGCCATGAACCCATGACACTCCGCGGGTTGCCGATGACGAAGGACTGGGATGGTTTCGCGCGATTGCCGTGTGATCGAATGATCAGCGGACAGGAGCCAGCCTGCCATGAACGGGAGATCCGTCCTGGTCATCGAGGCGGAGGCAGCGAGTCGTCGCTTGCTGCACGCGCTGCTTAACCGATCGGGCTACCGCGTGACGCTCGCCGTGACGGGGCACGAGGGGCTCGAGCAGGTGGCGATGATGTCGCCAGAGCTGATGGTCCTGTCGCTGACGCTTCCGGACATGCCCGGGCTGGAGCTTTGCCGGGAGCTACGCGAATGGACCGACGTCCCGATCATCATGGTTTCTGATGATGCGACCGAGCGGACGAAGGTGAACGCGCTGGATCTCGGCGCGGACGACTACGTCACCAAGCCATTCGGCCAAGAAGAGTTCCTGGCGCGGGTGCGAGCCGTCTTGCGGCGGGCGCGTCGCGACCCCCCCGCATCGACGCTGGAGATCGGGCACGTGCGAGTGGATCAGACGACGCGGCGGGTGACAGTCGCCGGGCGGGAAGTACACCTCACGCCCACGGAGTACGAGATCCTGAAGTACCTCATGATCAACGCCGGCAAGGTCGTGACCTACTCCACGCTGCTCCGCACGGTGTGGGGAGAGGCCTACGCGGAGGCGAGCCCCACTTTGCGAGTCTTCATCGCCCAGCTACGCCGCAAGATCGAGCCAGACCCCGACCGGCCCGCGAACATCTTGACCGAGCCGCGGGTCGGCTACCGCTTTCGCCTCAACGAGTAGCTCTGCGGCCTGCCCGGCGCCGCGCCGGCGTGGCGCCGACGCCTTGGCTTCGTCAGGCGGCGACAGGGCGAGCGCGGTCCGCGCGCCTTTGACGGCCGTGGCGGGCGGCCGAGGCGGCATGTCTCTTGCGGGGTAGTGGGGGCACCGCGGAGGAGGTGGAGCTGATGGGCGAGCAGCGCGAGCGGCCGCCGTACTACGAGCCGCCGGAGGCGGGCCTGGGGGGTGAGGGCGCGCCGTTCGATCTGAGCGTGCTAGCGCCGACGACGGATACCGAGATCGCGCGGGGCGTCCACGACGCGCTGGTGCTGGAGGGCGTGGACGCCGATGCTTACGTGGTGGACGTGGAGGACGGCGAGGTGCGCCTAGTGGGGAGGGTTCGCTCGGCCGCGGAGCGCCAGCGGGCCATTGCGGCCGCGAGCCGTGTCCACGGCGTGCGCCGCGTCGTCGACCAACTCGCCGAGTAGCGCATCCGGGGCGAGGGGCAGCGGATCGGCGGCCGGGCGGGTCAGGGCGCGAGGCCGGCCTGGCGCAGGAAGCGGTCGTCAAACACCGTGTCGGGGCTGTCCGTGAGGCCGCGGGCGGCCATGAGCGCCGCGAGGTTCTCCTTCTTGAGCTGGACGTGCAGGTCGGGCGCCACGTAGGCCATGACCTTCGCCTCGAGCGCTGGATCGCCCTCCAGCCCGTGCGCCTTGCCCAGCGCGACGGCGCGGTCAATGTCCTGGCGGATGACGTCCTGCGCCCGGCTGAGCGCGCGGAGCAGCCCGACCACGGCGCCCGGCTGCTGCGCGATCAGCTCCTGACGAGCCGTGAGCGTGCTGAAGGGGAACTCGGGGATCACGTCGCGCAATTCCAGCAGGACTGGGAAGCCGTCGTCCTCGGCGTGGAAGCGGTCGCCCGGGTCCAGGGGGACCGCCTGCACCTGGCCGGCGCTGAGCGCCGCGAGCCGCAGGCTGGTGTTGCCGACCGACCGGAGCGTGTAGTCGCGGTCGCGCTCCAGGCCGCGGCGGCGCAGGGCCTCCACAACGGCGAACTCCGAGTAGGTGCCCGCGCCCGTCGCGGCGACCGTCTGCCCCCGCAGGTCCTCGACGCTCCGCAGGCCGGGCGCGCCGACGAGGCTATAGTCGGACCGGTCCTCCATGCCGCCGACGATCACGGCGGGGGCGCCGGCGGCGATGGCGGTGAGCTGCGCCTCGATGCCCGAGGTCATCACGTCGATCTCGCCGCTGAGCAGCATCGCGACGAGCACCGGCCCCCCGCTGCGGACGATCTGCGGCTCGATCTCCAGCCCCTCGTCGCGCAGGAAGCCCAGCTCGTCGGCCACGGCGACAGGCAGCTGGCTGCTCCAGGACAGCGATACGAACCCCATTCGCAGCTGTACCGGGGGCGGAGGGGCCGCGGCTGGCTCAGCGCGCGCCGCGGCGGTTGGCGGCGGCGCGACGGCCGGGGCGGGACCGGCACCGGCGGGCGCGCAGCGCGCGGCGAGCAGCAAGAGCGTCAGGGCGACGCTCGCGGCGCTACCCACGCGGGGCAACGGCACCGGCATGGGTCCTCCTGCGCGATGGCCTCGTGGGCGCGGGTCGGCAGCCCCCGGGCGGGTGCTCCATTGTTGGCCGTGCGCTCTGCCGTGTCAAGGAGTGGGGCACGCCCCAACGCCGGGGATTCGCGGTGGCCACCTTCCCTCAAAGGGGGAAGGTGGCCACCGCGGGCTCACGCCGTTCAGTGACTCACGCACCGTGCCATGAACAGGAAGGCGAGCACGAAGACCGTCAGGACGACGAGGCCGGTCCCTTTGGCCGCCACGTCCATCGCGGTGCCGGCGGCGACCGCGGCCAGGAAGAGCACCACCGCGCCCACGGTCGCTATAACGTCGGGCGGCATCTCGGCGCGGAGCTGTCCGGGCGTGAGGTGGCGCTGGCACAGCTCGCACTCGTGGAGGGCATCCGCGGCGGCGTACACCCAGGTCGAGCAATGGGTCTCGCAGTATTGCCGCCCGCAGGTCACGCAGCGCGCGGAAGCCTCTCGAAAGCACCGCGGATACGCGCACCACATGCCTCGCCTCGCCCGCGCGCCCGCGCTGCCGAGCAGCTAGCCGGAGGTGGGGGGGTGGCGGGGTCAAACGCCCACTCCACGGCGACTTCCCCTAGCGGCGGCGCCCCGCGCCGGCACTCGTGCCCCTGCCCGTGGTACCCCACGACCCAGCCGCCCTGCGCCAGCGTCCGCATGCTGCCTCTCCCTGCTTCGCGAGCCGGAGTCTGCCGAGTATAATGCCGCTCATAGCAGCGGTCAATTAGAGCGGAGCACTGCTCCGCAACCTCTTACCCCGATTGTATGGGACGCCAGGTGACGATGCGCTTCGGCACGTACTACTTCTTGCAGCGGCCGCCCGGCGCGCGCGAGGCCGACGTCATCAAGAATGAGGTCGACCTCATGGTGTGGTCGGAGCGCCTGGGGTACGACTCGGTCTGGCTCACCGAGCACCACTTCGCGGACTACGGCATCTCGTCGGCGCCGAGCGTGCTGGCCTCGGCGGTGTTCAGCCGTACCGAGCGCCTGCACGTCGGCCTGGCGGTCTACGTGCTGCCGTTCCACGACCCGATCCGCTTCGCCGAGGAGACGGCTACGCTCGACATCCTCAGCGGCGGCCGCCTGACGGTCGGGCTGGGGCGCGGCAACCGGCCGGCCGAGTTCGTGGGCTACCGCGTGCCGCCGGAGGAGAGCCGCGCCCGCTTCGAGGAGGCCGTCGGGGTGGTGCTGCAGGCGTGGACCGCGGACCGGGTGGAGCACGCCGGCCGCTACTGGCAGATTCCCGGCATCCCCGTACACCCGCGGCCGCTCACGCGGCCGCACCCGCCACTGGCCATCGCGGTGAACAGCCCCGAGACGATCGCCTGGACGGCGCGGCAGGGCTACCGCATGCTCTCGTCGGGCCTCACGACGCCGCTGGCGCGCAGCCGGGAGAACCGAGCGCGCTACGAGGCTGAGCTGCACGCCGCGGGCCACGACGCCGCGACCATCGCGCGCCTGCTGGGCCAGTGGACGGTAACCAAGCACGTCTACGTGGCGCCCACCGACGAGGAGGCGTGGGCCGACGCGCGCGGCCCCGAGGAGTGGTTCCTGGACGCCTTCCGCCGCTCGCTGCGGGTGGACGGCCTGCCTGGCCTTGACCCGGAGTTCCGCGCCCGCACCGAGCGCATGGTCGCCGACCTGGGGACGCTGCGCTGGGAGGACCTCCTGCGCGACGCGCTGCTCGTCGGCTCGCCGGCGACCGTGCGCGCCCGGGTGGCCGAGCTGGAGGCGGCCGGCGTGGGCGAGCTGGTCTGCTGGACGAGCTTTGGCGGGCTGCCGCTCGACAAGGTGCGCCGCTCGCTGCAGCTCTTCGCCGCCGAGGTCATGCCGGCTTTCCGCGCCGCTCCGCCGTCGCTCGCGGAGTCGCGAAGCACGGCACAGGCTGGGGATACTGAGGGCTGGCGCGGTGGAACAGCCGCTCCTGACCGCGGGGAAGGCTGAGGCCGAACTTGGAAGCTCGGGGGGAACGGACAGAGAAACCGCCGGCTAACCCGAGGCGGCTCGCTCGCGCGGCTGAGCGGTGGTGTCGGGCGGGATGAGGTCTTGGAGCGTGCAGCCCATCGCGGCCAGCAGCGGCTCGATGGGAGGAAGGCCGCTATCGCGCTCGCCGCGCTCGAGGCGAGCGAGATGGTGCGTAGAGATGCCGGCCCGTGCGGCAAGCTCCTCGCCGGTGAGGCCGCGGGCCTGGCGTAGCTCGCGGATGCGCCGGCCGATCTGCCGGGCCTCCGCGTCGGCGGCCGCCGCGAGGTGGGCGGCGTAGCCCGTATCGGTGAGCACCCGAATCCGCGACCAGGGGACGATCACTACCTCGTATGGCCCGGGGACAGCAATCTCGTAGGGACTCCAAGTGAGTCGGTCCCACTCGACCGGCCCATCGTCGGGCAGCAGCAGGCGGTCCGCCTCCAGGCGGGCACGCGTGCCATCTTCAAAGTCGACGACCAGGTCGGGCGCCTGCCAGGCGACACGCGCGATGCGCTGGTAGCCACGCCGATCCCAGTGTGGCAGCGCCATCGTTAGACGGGCCTTTCGGGGTTCAGCCGGTTCCAGGCCGCGACGATCGCTTGCTGATGCCGAGACAACAGCAGGCGCGCGTCATCACGACCCGCACCATGAGCAAATTCTAAGGGGTGCGGGGGGATTAGGGCATGAAGCTGCCGCCGTTGACGTCGAGGACGGCGCCGATGGCGTAGCTGGCGTCTTCGGAGGCGAAGTAGGCGACGGCGCTGGCGATCTCCGGTAGCTCCGCCCAGCGGCCGATCTTCGTCCAGCGCAGGCGGTCGCGCTGGCGCTCCTCGGGCAGCGCCGTGAACAGCTGCTCGATGCGCGGGCCGCTGCGCGTGAAGCCGGGCGCCACGACGTTCACCGTGATGCCGAACGGGGCTAGCTCGGCGGCCAGCACGCGCGAGAGACCGAGCAGGCCGGCCTTGGCGCTGGCGTAGGCGTAGCCGGCGACGGGCGGGACGATGGCGGTGCGCGCCGCTTCCGATGCCACGTTCACGATGCGGCCCCAGCCGCCGGCCTTCATATGCGGCACGGCGGCGCGGCAGCAGAGGAACACGCTGGTCAGGTTGCGGTCCAGCACCTCGTGCCAGGCCGCCTCCTCGAACGCCTCGAACGCCGCCGACGCCTGCACGCCCGCCACGCCGCCGGCGTTGTTCACCAGGATGTCCAGGCGGCCGGTCGTCTCCAGCGCCGTATCGACCATGCGCTGTACGTCGGCCGCGCGGGTCACGTCGCCCGGGGCGGCGAAGGCGCGCAGGTCCTCGGCCCGGAGCGCGTCCACCACGCGCTGCACGGCCGCGGCATCGCGGCTGTTGATGCCGACGGTCTTGCCCTCGCGGGCCAGGCGCTCGGCGATCGCTCGCCCGATGCCCGACGACGAGCCCGTCACGAGCGCGGTACGCGCGATCGGTGCCGCCATGTGCGCCTCCCTGGGGGGAATACCGGGGCCTGGCCGGCTGCGCTCGGAAACGCGGTATCGGTACGCGGCGCGGCCGGGGACAGTGTACCATGCTGGCCGAGGCCCCGCCGCGCGGGCTCGGGGCGCGTTGTCCGCGAGCGCGACGCGGTACAGTGTTCGTGGAGCGGGGGCGGGAACCGCCGCTCGCACCTGGCTCGGGGGATCCATTCGCGTGACGAGGGGGAAAGCAGCGTGACGGATGGCCAGCCAATCGTGGTCGGAGAGACGGCGGCGCCGACGATCGTGCGGCCCGATCTCGACGAGGACGTGCGCGCCCGGCTGCGGGCGCTGCCGCCGTACAAAGTCGTCGTGCTCGACTGTCAGTGCCACAGCTTCGACGACGTCGAAGTGGCGCTGTGCCGCATCATCCCCGGCATGACGCGGCCGAAGGCCCATCAGCACGCCTGGGAGATCCACACGACCGGGGCGTCGGTCGTCGCGCGGGCGCCGAAGGAGCGCGCCGAGCTGTACCAGGAGCAGCTTGCCGCGCGCGGCCTACGCGTCACCATCGAGCCGGACTAAGCTGCCGGCCCCGGTTGGTGTGGATGGTTGGCTCCGCCAACCATCCACACCAACCGGGGCGAGTGCTTGGGCGCCGGGTGGGCAGGGATGGTTGACGTGCTCAACCATCCCTGCCCACCCGGACCGGATACCTCGTCCATCGTGACGGGCGCGTCAACCGAAGAGGTCGAGCGGGAAGCTAGAGCGGCGGAGCACCGCGTCGCGCGCCTCCGCCACCAGTCGGCGGATGCGCGCCTCGTCCACGCCCACGAGCTGGCCGCGCCACTTCCGCACCTGGCCGGCGATGAACACCGTGTCGACGTTGCTCGGGTCCATGACGTTCACGATGGCGCCGGGCGCGTTGTTCAGCGGCCAGACGTTCAGCCGGTCCGCCCGTAGCATTACGATGTCGGCCTCCTTGCCCGGCGTCAGCGAGCCGACCTTGTCGCCGAGCCCCATCGCCCGGGCGCCCTCGATCGTGGCGAACTCCAGCACGTCGCGGCTCGTCAGCAGCGGCGGCAGGTTCTCCTCGCCGTTGCGGGCGCGCTGGAGCACCAGCAGCCGCTGGAGGGTGAAGGTCGAGCGCATCAGCGTGAACGGGTCCTGGGCCATCGTCGCGTCCACGTCGGAGCTGAGGCTGGGCCGGATGCCGTGGTCGAGCGCGGGCTGAATGCCGGGCATCCCGTGGCCCATCGCCATCTCGATCGGGACCGCCAGCGATGCCTTGCCGCCGCTGTCTCGGATCATCTGCCACGCCTCGTCGCTCAGGTGGTTGCAGTGGATGTACTCGTCGCCGGCGCCCAGCAGCCCCGCGCGCGTGAACTCGATGAGCCGCTGCTCGCTGGCGTCGGAGACGCCGTGGGAGAACAGGTTGGCGCCCACCTCGCGGGCGAAGCCGATGATCTCCGGCAGGTTGTCGGCGCTGAGCGTGGCGCCCATCCCGAGCGTGAGCAGCTGGTCGGGCGAGTTGAAGTATGCCTGGCGCAGCCGCACGATGCCTTGCGGGTACTGGGCGTCGGGCCCGTCGCCGCGCCAGTAGGCGTAGAGGGCCCGGATACCCGCCTCCTGCAGCGCGCGGATGCCCGCGTCGGTGTGCTCTGGCGTGTGCGACACCTGCGACGTGTCCACGGCCGCGGTCGTGCCCATGTCGATCATGCCGAGCGCGGAGATCAGCGCCCCCGCGTACACGTCGCTCGGCTCGTAGGCGGGCGTGAGCGTGCCCTGGATGTCGCGGTTGTAGTCGGGGTTGAGGAGGCCGTTGGGGAGAATGTTCCGCAGAAGGCCCTGGTAGAAGTGGTGGTGCGTGTCGATGAAGCCCGGCACGACGATCATGTTCGTGGCGTCGACGACGGCGGCATCGGCCGGCACGGAGACGTTCGGCCGCACCTCGCGCAGCTTGCCGTCCTCGATCAGCACGTCGGCCTGGGCGAAGTCGCCGACCGCGGGATCGAGGCTGAGCACCACGCCGCCTTGCAGCAGGATGCGACGCGCCTCCTGCACGCGTTGCAAGTCGGCATCGGCCGGACCGGTTGCCTGGGCGAGCGCGCGGCTCGGTAGCAGCTGGGCCGCGGCGCCGCCGACCACCAACCCCGCGCTCGCCTTGAGGAACCCGCGCCGCGACGTCTCGCCGCCCGCGCCCGCCGCCTCGCTCGACCCTACCGGCACGCCACCCGTTGCGTCGCCGCGCGGCTCGTCGCCCATCGTCCCCCCCTCCTCGCCGCCTACACCAGCGCGCGCTCATCCCGGGTGCGAGTGCGGGGAGTCCCTCGCCGGTCTCGCGCCCCGCGTGCTCCTACCAGAGTCAGGCCACGGACGCGCTGAGCACCGCGGCCGACTTCGGCGCCACCTGCACGGCCAGCAGCTCGCAGGGCTCGGCGGCGTCCAGCGGCGCGTAGGTGGCGCCGGGCGGGTAGTAGAGGATCGTCCCGCGCCCGACCTCGCGGTTGCCGTAGCGCGCCGTGCCGGATACGACGGCGGCGATCTGGTGGACCGCCGACTCGCCGCCGGGCAGCTGGCCGCCGGACTCGATGCGGATCATGCGGATGTTCGGGCCGGTCTCGTTGAAGCGGGCCAGCGGCTTGAAGCACACGCCGGGCGCCTCGGGGAGCGGCACCCAGGTGAAGGCGCTGGAGCGCAGCAGGACGGGCGTCGTGAAGCGGGCCGGGGGATAGACCATCTTCGTGCCCATGATCCGCTCCCAGGCGGCCTCGTAGCTGTCCTGCCAGCGGCCGCTGGGCCAGCGGATGCGGCCGTGCTCACGGTCTAGCTCGGCCTCCGTGGCGAGCTGGGCGGTGGTCTCCTCGAGCAGCGGTCGCTCGGGGAAGAAGCCCCAGCTCGGGCCCTGCGTCTGGATCGTCCAGGTCAGCGCCTCGTCGCTCACGATCTCGGTCGGCCCGTAGAAGACGCCCTCCGGGAAGTAGACGGCGTCGCCCGCCTGCGTCTGGATCGGGCCGTACTTGACAGCGCCCTCCAGGGTGAAGCGGACCTGGTCGAAGTTGTGGCGGTGGCGCGGCGAGTAGTAGGCGCCCTTCTGGTGGCGGCTCATGCCCGTGCGCAGGCGCCGCTCGTCGGCCAGCTCGAAGAGGTCGGTGATGCGGAGGGTGGTCTTGCGGTGGGGCGAGACGCGGGGCGCCACGTTGAGCCCGTCGAACACTACGACCTCGGCAGCCATCCTTCCTCCTCGCCGCTGCGCCGCGAAGGCGCGCGGCCCTGCCACAGGGGCCTCCTACCGATCGGTCATCGGAGCCGGTGCCGCGGCGCGGCCGGAGCAGCCCGTGGGGCGCGTGCCCGCCGGCTGACGGTAGGATGCCAGCTTTGCGCCCGGCTGTCAACGCCGCGCTGGCGGGCCGGCGCCGGCTCGATGCCGCGCGGCGACTTGACGGACGGCCGCGCGCCGCCTATGCTGCCGGAGAGACGCGCAGACGGTTACTGATATCGCGCGAACCTGCCGGCGTCATCGCGGGCCGGGGGCGCCGAGCCGCGTGGCGCCGGGCCATCACGCACGGAGAGAGTGTGGCAGAGCTGCTGGAAAGCGGGCGGAACTGGCTGGCGGGCATTGTCATCGTCGGCGCGCTGGGCGCCGGCGTGGGGCTCGCCTACCCGCTGCTCCAGCGCCCGGCCGCGCCGCCGGTGCAGCTCGTCGCCACACCGCCCGCGGCCACGCCGCCCGCGGCTGAGATCCAGGTACACGTGATCGGCGCCGTGGAGCAGCCGGGGCTCTACGCGCTGCCGGCGGGCAGTCGCGTGGGCGAGGCGGTGGAGGCCGCGGGCCTGGCCGCCGACGCCGCGCCGGACGCGCTCAACCTGGCCGCGCGCCTGGTCGACGGCCAGCGCCTGGTCGTGCCGCGCCAGGGCGAGCCGGCGCCCGCTGAGCCCGCCCCGGCGCCGCCGCGGGCCGCCAGCGCCCGCGCCACGCCGAGCGCCCCTGCCTCCGGCGGCCGGGCCGGGAGCGCCGCCGCGACCGCGCCCGTGGTCGGCGCCAAGCTGAACCTGAACACGGCCACGGTGGCGCAGCTCGACGCGCTGCCGGGGATCGGGCCGACCTACGCCCAGCGGATCGTGGACTACCGCGAGCGCAACGGGCCGTTCCGCAGCGTGCAGCAGCTTCACGACGCCCGCCTGATCCCGAACGCGACGTTCGAGCGCATCAAGGAGCGGCTTGCGGTCGAGTGATGAGGCCACTCCCCGGCCTGCGTGAGCGACGGCGGCCCGCCAAGGAACGGTGCGTGTGGCGCTTGTGCTACCATCGCAATGGGCGTAGTAAGTAGCCGCCGCCGAGCCGGCCTTCTCGGATAGGTGCCGATGGAGAGTGACGGGATGCCATCGCAGGAATCTCCGCGCAAGCAGGACGCGGATCAGCTCTATGAGCAATACGGCAGGCCACTGGAAGAAAAGCATAGAGGGCAATATGTGGCTATCTCGCCAGAAGGTCAAACCGTTCTCGGCGACGATCTGTTAGAGGCTTTGGAGAAGGCCGAAGCGGTGTTCGGCCCTGGCAGGAATTTGGTCTTCAAGATCGGGGATAAGGTCGTTGGCAAATGGCGGTGAGCCAATCCGTAACCTCTTCCAGATTCCCCTATTTACCCATCCGCCCATGTATCTATGTGCGCGGAGCTGCAGACCTGGATTTCGATATCGAGGCACTGCTAGACACCGGCTTTGATGGCGGCGTGGCGGTACCTGCAGACCTGCTGGCAGGCTATCCTCCGGCTGGATACCTGCCCTGGTCACTGGCTGACGAGTCGGAAGTGCTTACTCCCGCCTACCGTGGCGAGGTCACGACAGGCATACTGCCCCTGCATGCGTGGTGGTCATCGCATTAGGCGGCGAGCCGCTGGTGGGGTGCGCGCTCGCCCGCCATTTCAAGATTACTTTGGACCATGGCGAACAACTGACGATCGAACCCTAGCACCTCGTCACAGACGAACTGCTAGGTGTTGTGAACTCACAACACCTAGCAGTTCGTCTGTGACGGACCACTAGATCACGTTCGGGAAGGCGTCGTAATGTCGGCGGATGTCCACCGACGAGCCGAAGTCCTGATGGGCGAAGCCGAGCGCAAGGCTACGCAAGGCTACGCCGAAGCGGCGCGCGCGCTCTACCTGGCGGCGGCCCAGGAGGAGGCCCGAGCGTACGAGTACGTCCCGGCGCCCCGCGCTCGGACGCGCGGAGTTATCGCCGTCAGCGCCGTCGCCTTATTCCGCCGGGCGGGCGCGCTGGACGAGGCCATCCGCTATGCTCATCGGTATCTTGAGGATGCGCTTCCCGACTTCGCTCGTGCGCAGCTTGATGAGTTATTGGCCGACAGCCAGCGGGCGCAACGCGCGCCGGGGCGGTTTCTGGGGTGAGTAATCCCGACGACGCCGGCCGGGCGGCAGGGGACAAGTCCCTGCCCTACGACGCGTTCGCCACACCGGTTTGCAGCCAGACTGAGTGCCCGGCCGACGCCGGGGCTGCGGCCAGTGGCGCTTGCAGTATTCCGCGCCCCAAGCCCCCGCGGCGCCGGCCCTCCCGGTGGCTCCGGCGTCGGCACGGGGGCAGTGGCGCTGGCAGTATTCCGCGCCACAGGCCGCGGGCGGCCACGAGAGCCGCCCCTACGAGACCACGACATGCTGGCTGGTCGGCCTGTGCGCAAGCGACGCTAGCCGGCGGGGGCGGCGGCTAGCTCGCGCACCACTTGATGGCCGCCGTTCTCGGCGTACTCTTCCTCGCGGTAGACGGCGAGGGCGCGCATGGTGGGCAGGTCGTTGAAGGCGAAGAGGACCGCGTCGTCGGTGGCCGAGGCGTTGGCGTGCTCGTGCAGCGTCCAGGTGGGCACGACGAAGATGTCTTTCTCTTCCCAGTCGAAGCGCTGGCCGCCGATCACGGAGTAGCCGCGGCCCTTCGCCACCTGATACACGCTGTTGCCGGTGTGGCGGTGGGCGCGGGTGCATTCGCCGGGGCGCAGGAGCTGGATGCTGGCGCCCATCGTGGGCATGATCGGCCCGCCGGTGCGCGGGTTCACGTATTCCATGAGGATGCCGTCCCAGGGCGACCCGGCCTGCTCGCGCGCCGCTCGCTGCAGGGCCTCGTAGGTCGGCTCCCAGGGGTACTTCAGCAGCGGCGAGTACGGCTTGGTCCAACGGTCCCAGGTGGGGCTCAGGGCGTTGCCACCGTACTCGGCATAGGAGGCGTCGACCGGCCGCGTCGGCGTCTGCTGCTCCTCGGGGTAGACCTCGTAGAAGTTAACCTCTAGCGCGTTCACCAGCGGGATGTCGAGCCCGTCCTGCCAGATGCAGGGGCCGCTGGCGCCCTCGTTGCCGTGGTCGTGCCAGGTCCAGTTCGGGGTGAGCACCAGGTCGCGGGCGCGGATGTGGAGCTTCTCGTGGTCCACGACGGTGTAGGCGCCCTCGCCCTCCATGACGAAGCGCAGCGCCGAGGCGGTGTGGCGGTGGGCAGAGGCGGACTCGCCGGGCAGCATGATCTGAATGCCCGTGTAGAGCGAGCCGACGCAGGCGCTGACGTCGCGGCGGCCCGGATTGACGAGCATGACCACGCGCCGTGCGGCCTGCTCGGGGGTGACGAGCGCGCCCGCGCGCAGCACGAGCGGCCGCATCTCGCGGTAGCGCCACAGGACGGGCACCGACCGCGGCTGCGGGAACCACGGCTCGATCTCGTTGGCTACCGTCCAGAGGCCGCCGGCGTTCACCGCTTCTAGCTCGCGGTAATAGGCGGCAAGCTCCGGCGTGTCCGTTACGTGCGCGCGCCCCCGGCCCCCGTCGTCCATGGTGCTCCCTCCTGGCCCCGGCGTGTCCCTCCGCTCTGGCGGATGATAGGCCGGCCGGCCGCGCGCCGACAACTCGCATCCGGGGGCGCGGGACGCGCTCGGGCGGGGCTGGCACGCCACGTGCAGCCTCCTCGGCGCTGCCGACCGTGTTGCCGGAAGGTGTTCTGCGCCCGCCGGTCGGCGCACGGCAACCTGGCGACCTGGACGCTCTACCATGAGAAACCTGCTTCGCCCCCATACCGAGCGGGCCTATCGGCTGCGCTTCGTGCTGCTGGTCGTCCTGGCCAGCAGCCCCTTCCTGGCGCTCTCCGCGCTCGGGCTAGCGCGCGCCCACGCCGACGAGCAGGCGCGCGTCGTCGCGGACCGCGCGGCGCTCGCGCGCTCGATCGCGCACACCATCGACACGGCGATGGGCGGGCACTTCGCGCTGCTGCGCGGGCTGGCGCTGATGCCGACGATTGCCGATCCCGCGCGCCATGCAGACGCCCAGGCGGCGCTGCGTCGGCAGCAGGAGGCGTACCCGGCCTTCGAGGGGATCGGCCTGTACGACAGCGCGGGCGCGGACATCGCCCACACGAGCCAGGAGGCGTTCAGCTTCAACATCGCCGACCGCGACTACTTCCCCTACGTGCTGGACACCGACGAGCCGGTCGCCGGCCGCCTCGTCCTGGGGCGCGGGACCGGCGTGCTCACCGTGCCGCTGGCCGTGCCTGTGAGCTTCGACGACGGCACGCGGGGCGCCCTCGTCGCGCCACTGGCGCTCGGCTATCTGGACGCGGAGCTGAGCGGGCTCACGGCCGGCTCGGGCGTGCAGGCCGTGCTCGTCGACCGGGAGGGGCGGGTGTTTATCGACCCGGACCCGGTCGTCGCGAAGCAGCTTCTCTCGCGGCGGGGGCGCGCCGACGTCGAGGCGGTGCTCGGCGGGGGCAGCGGCGCGGTTCAGCTGGACGCCGCCGGCACGCCGATCCTGAGCGCCTACGCGCCGGTGCCCACGACAGGCTGGGGGCTGCTGCTCACGCAGCCCACCGCGGACGCCTTCCGCCAGGCCGACCTGCACCTGCTCCGCGGCGCCGCGCTGCTGCTCAGCGTGCTGCTGGCGACGCTGGCGCTGGGCTGGCTGCTCGGCGGGCGCCTGGCGCGCGCGTATGCCGAGGAGCAGCGGATGCGCGCTGCCAGCGACGCGCAGCGCCGCTTTCTGGAGCACCTGATCGCCACGGCGCCGCTCGCCGTTGCCGTGCTAGAAGGGCCGTCGCACCGCTACGCGATGGTGAATGCGCGCTACCAGGCGCTGTGCCCCGGCGCGACGCTGACCGGCCGCCCCTTTGCCGAGGTCTGGCCGGCCAGCGTCCGCGCGGCGGTGCTGCCGGTGCTCGACGCGGTGTATCGCTCGGGCCAGCCGCACACCGCGATCGACGCGCCGCTGGCGCTGCCGGCCGCCGACGGCGCGACCGAGGAGCGCTACTTCTCGGGCGTGCTGTCGCGCCACGAGGGCATGGCCGGCGGGCCGCCCGGCGTGCTGGTCGTGCTGCTGGAGACGACGGCCAGCGTGCAGGCCCGGACGCGCGCCGTGCGCGAGAAGGACGAGTTCCTGTCGCTGGCGAGCCACGAGCTGCGGACGCCGCTGACCACGATCAGCATGGCGGCGCAGGTGCAGCGGCGGGCGCTGCGCAAGGAGGCGCTGGACGCGGCGCTGCTGGAGCGCCAGGCTCGGACTATCGAGCAGCAGGTGCGGCGCTCCAGCCAGCTGGTGGGCGAGCTGCTCGACGTCGCGCACATCCAGTCCGGCTACTTCGAAGTGCGCCCGGCGCCCGTCGACCTGGGGGCGCTCGCCTACGAGGCCGTGCTGCGGCAGCGCGATGCGCTCGGAGACGCTGGCGCGGGCGAGATCATCCTGAACGTCGAGGACGCGCCGCTCGTCGTGCTGGGCGACGAGAGCCGCCTCGACCAGATGCTCACCAACCTGCTCTCGAACGCCGTCAAATACAGCTACGCCGGCGGGTCGGTGCTCGTGACGGTGGCTAGCGCGGGCGACAGCGTGCGGCTGGCGGTGATCGACCACGGCATCGGCGTGCCGCCCGGCGAGCGCGGCGCCCTGTTCGCGCCGTTCCGCCGCACCTCGATCGCCCGCGAGCACGGCGTCGAGGGCACGGGGCTGGGCCTGTACATCACCCAGCGGCTGGTGACCGCGCAGGGCGGCACGATTGCCGTGGAAGACACGCCCGGCGGGGGTACCACGTTCGTCGTGACCTTCCCGGCCGCCGCCCGCGACGCCGAGGCTCAGGCCCCGTCGGCGCCCGCCGCAACCGGCTGAGCGAGCCGCCGCGGCGGGACGGACCTACCCCCCGGCCCCCCCTCCCAATGTGGGAAGGGGGAGAAAGACGAGGACGAGGCCTTGGTGGCTCCCTCCTTCCTTCCGAGGGTGCGACGCGGAACACTGCAAGCATCGCTGGGGCGGGGGGGGGGGTAGGTCAGAGCTGCCCATGGAGGGTGTCGCAGGCGGCCGGGTCGCCCGACTGGTAGCCGGTCTTGAACCATTGCTGGCGCTGCGCCGACGAGCCGTGGGTCCACTTCTCCGGCCGCACCTGCCCCTGGAACTCTTGCTGCAAGCGGTCGTCGCCGATCGACGCGGCGGCGTTCAGGGCGTCCGCGACGTCCTTGTCCGTCGGGGGGGTGAGGTAGCCGGTGTCGGCCGCGTGGCGGGCCCAGACGCCCGCGTAGCAGTCGGCTTGCAGCTCGATGCGCACGCTGCCGCTCTGCGGCCCCGAGCCGCTGTCCTGCACCGCGGCCAGCGTGCCGGTGAGGTCCTGGATGTGGTGGCCGTACTCGTGGGCCAGCACGTAGGCTTGCGCCAGCGGCCCGCCGTTCGCGCCGAACTTGGTGCGCAGGTCGTCGAAGAACCCCAGGTCGATGTAGACGTCCTTGTCTTCGTTGCAGTAGAACGGGCCGACCTCGGAGGTGGCCTCGCCGCAGCCGGTCTGGATGGCGTTGGTGAAGAAAACGGTCTTGGCCGGCTGGTATTGCTGGCCCTTCTGGGCGAAGTAGTCCTTCCAGTAGGCCTGGATGCTGTTGACGTAGCCGACGACGCGGCAGTCCTCGTTGGCGTTCGCGTCGGCGCCGGTGTGGCACTCCTGCGCCAGCGTCGTGTCGCCGCGGCCGCCTTCGACCGACTGGTCGTAGGGGGCGGCGCTGGGCGCGCTGCCGCCGATGAGGTCGCCGGGGTTGACGCCGAGCAGGAGCGCCACGATCAGCACGATGAGCCCGATGCCGCCGCCGCCGACCACCAGCCCGCCCCCGCCGCCGGGGAAGCCGCCGCCGCGCCGGTCCTCTACTTGTGAGGGATCAAGATTGGCATTGGGATTGAATTGCATGTTCAGCCCCCCGCGTGAGCTACGTCTCCAAACCACGGGCCAACCACGAGGCTGCTGAAAGCAGCAAGCGTGCCAGGCGGCTAGCGGCGCGGCGCGGGGGGCGCGGCCTGGGCGGCGCGGAGGATGCCGCGCAGCACGTCCGAGCGGCTGACGATGCCGACGAGCCGGTCGCCGGCGAGCACCGGGACGCGGCGCAGGCGCTGGTTCACGAACAGCCGTGACACCTCGTCCACGTCGGTGTCCTCGGCCACGCTGGTGACGTCGCGCGTCATGATGTCGGCGGCCGTGGCGCCCGCGCGGCTGATCACGTCGAGCTCGCTGATCATGCCCAGCACGCGCCCCGCGTCGTCCACCACCGGCACCCCGGCCAGGTGCCGCGCGTCCAGCAGGGTCGCCACCTCCTGCACCGGCATCGTCGGCGGCACGGTGACCACGTCGCGGGTCATCACGTCGCGCACGCGCAGGGGCGCGGCGAGCTGCGTCCACGTGGGGAGGTCGCTGCCCGCCGCCGGGCCGTCGGCGCTGGCGGCCGCGACGGCGCGCGGGGGCGGCGCGGGCGCCGCCAGCGGGGGCTCCTCCTTCGTGATCAGGCGCACGCCGCGGTCGTAGGTGAGGTACGACCGCGCCCACTGGACCAGCACGAGCAGGCGCTTCTCGAAGCCGATCAAGTAGAGGATGTGGACGAACAGCCAGACGAGCCAGGCGGTATGCCCGGTCAGGTGCCGGCCCTCGATGTCGGCGACGGCGGCGCCGCGCCCGATCGTCGCCAGGTTGCCGCGGTCGACGTAGTGGAACGGCTTGCGCGGCTTGCCCGCGAGCGTGCGCCGAATGTTCGCGGCCGCCGCCTGGCCTTCCTGGATGGCGACCTGGGCAACGCCGGGCAGGGGCTTGTCGCCCTGGTGGGTGAAGGCGGCGAGGTCGCCAATCACATAGACCTCGGGATGGCCGGGCACCGTCAGGTCCGGCTCCACCAGCACGCGCCCGCTGCGGTCCAGCGGCACGTTCAGGCTGCGGCCGAGCGGCGAGGCGGCGACGCCCGCAGCCCAGAGCGCGGTCCGCGTGGGGATCTTCTCGTCGCCGACGTACACCGCGTCGGGGGTGATGTTGGTCACGATGGCGCCCGTTCGCACCTCCACGCCCAGGCTGCGCAGCGCGCGCTCGGCGCTGGCGGAGAGGTCCTCGGGGAAGGCGGCCAGGATGCGCGGCAAGCCCTCGAGCAGGATGACGCGGGCGCGGGACGGGTCGATGCTGCGGAACTCGCCCACGACGGTGTGCCGCGCGATCTCGGCGATGGCGCCCGCCATCTCGACGCCGGTGGGGCCGCCGCCCACGATCACGAACGTGAGCAGCGCCTGGCGCACCTGGGGGTCGGTGGCGCGCTCGGCCTCCTCGAAGGCCGAGAGGATGCGCCGCCGGATCTCCAGCGCGTCGTCGAGCGACTTCAGGCCGGGCGCGAGGGGCGCCCACTCGTCGTGGCCGAAGTACGAGTGGCGCGCGCCGGCGGCGAGGATCAGGTAGTCGTAGTCGAGCGCGCCGTCCGCGAGCTGCACGCGCCGCCGCGCTAGATCGATGCCCGTGGCCCGCGCCTGGAGCACGCGGACGTTGCGGTGCCGCCGCAGGAGCATACGGATGGGCTGGGCGATGTTGCCGGGCGACAGCGCGGCCGTGGCGACCTGGTAGAGCAGGGGCTGGAACAGATGGTAGTTCCGCTGGTCCACGAGGGTGATCTGGACCGGCGCGGAGGCGAGCGCGCGGGCGGCATACAACCCGCCGAACCCGCCGCCGACGATCACGACCCGGGGCGCGCCTGCCTGCCGGCCGTCGCTCGCCATCGCTCGCGGCTCCTCACACCGAAAGTCTCCCATAGTGTGACGATTCCGCGCCCGCGCTCACAAGGCCCACCGCCCCTTCCCCCAACGTCGGGGGCAAGGAGGCGGCGCCTCAGCCGCGCGCCTCGCCCCCCTGTTGGGCCAGCCAGAGCGAGGCCGCCTCCTGCTGCTCGACCTCGAGCTGGCCCAGGAAGTCGAAGATGCCGCCGATCGAGCCGGAGTGGATCGCCAGCAGCCGCGCCCCGCGCTCGCCATCGGCGTTGAAGTGCTGGTGCGTGCTGTTGATGTGGACGATGTTCAGGTCGCCCGTCTCCCAGTCATAGCGTACGTTGTCGACGATCGAGTAGCCCCGCCCCTCCAGACAGTACAGCGCCGCCTCGTTGAAGTGGCGGTGCTTGCCCGAGCGCGCGCCGGCCGGCAGGTCCTGCACGAACATGCGGATCAGGCGCGTGGCCGTGCCCAGCGCGGGATCGCCGCTGTAGTATTTGATCCGCCCCTGGCGGCACATCTGCCAGGCCTGCATCCGCCCCGGCACGAGCACCTTGTCGGCGCGGCGGCGGGTGGCCTCGGCGGCGGCGGCCTGCTGCATCGCGTCGTACTGCGTGCTGCCCCGCGGGCCGGGCGCCGCCGGCACCGCCAGAGGGGCGGGCGCGGGATCGTCGTCCGGCAGCTCCTCCACGCCGCCCAGGCCCATCAGCTCGGCCACCGGCTGCATGGAGCCCCAGATCACCTCGGCGGGCGCCTCGGGATCGGCGTTGACGTGCTGGTGGACCGCGCCGGGCACCAGGCACAGCACGTCCTCGGCCTCCCAATCGTAGCGCACGCCGTCGATGACGCTGTAGCCGCGCCCCGCCAGGACGTAGCCCTGCGCCTCCCACAGGAAGCGCGTGCGCTTCGAGCGCCCGCCGGGCGGCAGCTGCGTGATGTAGTGGCTCATCGTGCGCATGGCGGTGTGCAGCCGCGGCCCGGTCAGCCACTTCACGCGGCCCCAGGGCGTCGCCTCCCAGCGGCGCTCGCGGCCGCGCACGATCTGCTCCCACGTCTTCTGCGCCTCGAGGATCGCCTGCTGGCGGGCCACGATGCGGTCGTAGATGTTCAGCGCGGCTTCCGGCTCGCGCTCGCGCAGCCGCTCGCGTTCCATGTCACTCGCCCCTCGTCCCAGAGTCTGGCGCCATGCCTCGCGGCCCAGCGCTTATGGCGTCATGCCGATGGTCTGCAGGAAACCGGACGCCTCGACCTCGCGCAGGTAGCGGGACTCGATGAAGTCCGTGGGCTGGCGGCCGGCGAAGCGCGGGTCGTCGGCCGCCAGGTCGGCGAGCAGGCGGGCGACGCCCTCCTCGCTGACGTAGGGCACGGGCGGGCAGCAGCGGAGGTATTCGGCGTAGGCTTGTTCGAGGATGTCGGGATCGTCGATCTGCAGGTACTGGCGGTACACGTCGAGCGCCCACGGCTTGTCGGTGCGGAAGCGATGGATGCCCTGCACGAACGCCCGCGCGAAGCGGCGCACCGCCTCCTCGTTCGCGGCGACCCAGGGGCGGAGCGCCCCGACGACGACTGTCGGGTACTCGATGCCCGCCGCGCCCAGGTTCACCATCTCCTGGTAGCCGGCCCGCTGGGCCATGACGGTATGCGGGAGCGACAGCATGCCGGCGTCGATCTGGTCGCTGGTGAGGGCCGCCAGGATGGCCGAGTTCTCGCCGAACTGCCGCAATGCCACGTCGCGGTCGGGCTGGAGGCCCACCTGGTCCAGCGCCAGCACGGCGGCCGTGTAGGTGGCGCCGGCCAGTCGGGTGATGCCCATGATCTTGCCGCGCAGGACCTGCGGGTCCGTGATGCGCGGGTTGACGATCATCGAGTGGAGCGGGCGGTTGCTGCCGGCGAAGAGCAGCGCCACGTCGGCGCCGTTGACCGTCGCCTGGATACTGGAGCTGGGGTCGAGGCCGGCGATCTGGACCTGCCCCGCGATCATCGCTTGCAGGCTGGGTGAGGTGCTGGTGATGTTCGTCAGCTCGACGTCGAGGCCCTGCTCGCGGAAGTAGCCGCCCTCGTAGGCGAGCCACATGCCGGAGTGGCCGGTGCCGCGGGCGGCGTAGTTGGCGACCAAGTGAATGGGCGGCCCGGCCGTGGGCGGGGCGCTGGCCGCGGGCGCGCTCGCCGTGGCGCCGGAGGGCGCGGCCGGCTGCCTCGCCGGCGCGCTGCCGCTCGGCGCGGGCGCGGCGGGGCCGCACCCGGCGAGGGCCACTGCCAGGCCGAGGCCGAGCAGCGCCGCGCGCCCGGCGCGGAGAGTATAAGTGAGACGCGAGGGGCCGTGAGACGCCATGCGCGATCACCCTTCCATCGCCAGTCGCTGCCCGGCCCCGCCGAACCGGCGGGCGGGCGACGATAGAAAGGGTACTACATCACGGACAGTCGTAGCGGCGACCGCCCCGGTGGCGGGCACCCGGCGGAACGACGAGGCGAGTCATTCTTGAGCAAGCGCCAACAAGGTACGATACGCCCCAGCGCCGAGCCAGAGGCCCGCTGTGCGCAGCTCATCCAGGACGGGACGAACCCGGACAATCAGCCCCGTAGTCTTTGCCTCGACGAGTACACCGGCACTACCGAGAACCCGGAGGCCACGGGCGCGCGCTATGTGGCGACCGGCCGAATCGTCCATGAGCACTGGAATGCCGCCGCCTAGCTCCAGGGCCAAGCCAATCGCCTCAGCCTCGCCGAGACCGAGGGTAGCTAGTAGAGGCGAGATCAACCGCGAGTTGACTAGCGGTCGCCGGCTGATCCAGGCTGTACCTGGCACTTCCGGGGCTCCTGGCCGGCCGCCCCCTCCGGTCACCACCTCTGCATAGACCGCGGCAGGCACGACCACTTCGTCGAATATCGCGTGGAGGAGGTCGAGGCGTCGGATCGCGGAGTAGAGAATCAGCGGGCTGCTGTCGCTGACGACCGCCACCGTGTTAGGCGCCGTGAACGTGACGGCGGAGGTCCTCGATCTCCTGACGCATCTCGTCCGCGGTTGCCGGCCCTGAGGGAATCTGATGTCGGGCCATCAGATCGAGGATTTCCCAACGACTAACGTTCAGGAGCTGCGCCGCCTTCCCCTGGCCGATACTGCCTTCACGGAGCAACTCTAGGATGAGAGATTCTCTAGCCTTGGCCACGGCGTTCTCGGGAGACCCGAGCAGCAGGACCAGCTCTTCGGGCAGCTCTATGAGCATCGTCAATGTTGTCACGCCATCTCCCCGCAATTCCATTCCCACTATTTCATTATTCCGGATGACGCACTGACTCACCAGGGCGAGTCGCGGATGCCGCGGTCATGACACCGAGCGGGACGACGAGGGGCGCGGTCCGGGCGAAGTGGGCGGAGCCGACGAGGATTGCTGAGACGGCAACCGGCGGCGAACCGCCGGCCCCCGGTTCTCAGGCCGGGGAAGCATCAGGTGAAGATGTAGTCTCAGCAGCATTCGGCTCCGACCTAGAGTCGCACGTCAAGCGGGCTGACGAGGGTGGCCGAGACGGAAACAGTTAACAGCTGTAGTCTCGGCCGCATTCAGCCCGAATGTACTTTAGCAGCGCGGCGACGAGGGGCGCAGAAACACTTCCGGGCGCGTAACGGGAACGGGCCTCGCGGCCCGCTCCCGCCGCCACACCGGTCCAAATGTAGTTCCTGCTGCATTCGCCGCGAGCAGATTATACCCTTGTCGCGGGGCTGGGGGTTAGGTCATAGCGCGACCCCTTCGATGACGCCCACCCAGTGGTCGGCCGCCAGGCCGCCCTGGGCGAACGCCGCCAGCACGTCGAACACCGCGTCCGAGAAGCCGCCGACGTTCAGCACGTCCGCGCGCTCGGGAGCCTGAACGGTGCCATAGGGCGTCAGATCGATGCAGGCCAGCTTCGCCTGCGGGCACCGCGCCCGCAGCGCCTCCCACTCGCGCATGGTCTCGGTCGGCCGCGCCCACGGAGTCCGGGGCCGCGACTGGCTGTCGATCCACGATTCGAAGTCCGACACGAAGACGACCAGGTCCGCGTGCCGACGCTCGGCGTTCAGCCACGCTAGCGGCAGGGAGCAGTTCGTCCCCCCGTTCGGCAGACCCGCCAGCCGTTCCGCGTTCGTGAACACGCTGTCCCGCGGGTCCAGGGCCACCGTGTGTAGCCGATCGTTGAACGGCAAGACCGTCGCGCGCGGGTTACGGCGCAACAGGACCGACGCGATGAGCGCGCCGACGTCACGGCAGCGCACCTTACTGGTGGCGCCCGGGCGATACCCGGTTACGGGCGACTCCATGGAGCCCGACACGTCCAAACAGACGTACACCTGGCCCTCGATCGCCGGGACGTTGGCGCTGGCGACCTCCATCGCCGCCTCCAGCGCCTCCCGCACGACCGCCGGTACGGTGTTGCCGGCCCGCGCGTGCGCCATCATGAGCTGGTACGGGAAGGCCCGCGCCCGCTGGATGGCCGCCGGGTCGCGCAGGTCAGTGGTCCGTGGTGCGCCGATGTCGGCGCCGGTCTACAGTCAGCTTTTGGAGCAGTGGCTCGCGGCGCCGCCGGCACCGCTGAGCGAGCGGAGCCAACGGTGCGAGGCGCCCTACCGTGTCCGACCTGCGGCCAGATAGACCTCGTCCAGCGGGTTACCGCCGTGCTGGGTGAGGGCATCTCGGACAGCCGCCTCTCGGGACCCAGCGTGGGGTTGGGGAAGGTTCTCGGGAAGGGCGGACGCTTCGTCCTCTCGGGGCAATACACCTGGCTACGCGGCGAGGTCTGCACCCGTCTCGCCGGCCATCTTGCGGCGGCGATGCCCAAGAGCCACTGGATGTGGGGCATCGGCCTGGCGATATTTGGCGTCCTGTGCCTCGTGAACCTGTTTCCGCCTACATCCTCGTCCGGCGCGTCTTGGATGGAGTGGCTCATCTTGGGGCTCGGCCCCCTGGGGTTCGGGGTTTCCCTCATCGAGCAGAGCCGACGTGCGGATCGCGCGGCGCGAAACCTAGTCCACCTGTACTACTGCCATCGGTGCGACGGCGTGTTCGTGCCGGGTCGGTCGGGCCTCGTGCCCGTGGGCGCGGTCGGCGACCTCCTCAACCTTCTCTGAACCCGCAAACGCTCGTGCGCGGCGAGATGCCGAGAAACCGCGCCGAGCGCTCGCCAGGCCTCCGCCCAAGTTGTTGCGGTACTGGCCTGGCGCGGATCACGAACCCCGTCCTCACGCGATCCTGCGCCGACTCGGATACAGCCAGCGGTGTCGCTTCGCGATCCTCCACGTGTACGCCAGCGAGTTGATAATGGCCGTGAGCATCTCACCTGTGCGGCTGCCGTAGAACTCGTCGTCGGCCGGGCACGTGTGCGCCGTGAGGTTACGAGCTAGGCACGCGACTAGGTAGTTGCGCGCGATAAAGGTGTTGGCGGACTGCGTGTACTTCGGATCGTTGAGCAGCACGGTGAGCTTGGAGTATGCATCACTTTCGGAGTTGAAGCCTACCATGTCGCCACCGTTCCGCTTCGCCTCGTCCTCGAAGAACTGCTGCCACGGCTCCGAGTCCATCACACCATTGATGACGCCTACCAGGCCGGTACGCGGCTTCGCCCAAGCCGGCTTCCGCTTGGCTCCCACGTGCCTCAGCAAATCCTCTAGCCCCGTGGCGATGTTCTTCACCAGCGTGTACTTGTCCTCTCTCGACCAGCCAGTGAACGCACCATGGCCGCGATCTACGGCGCCCATCTTCGATAGCGTGGCAGGCACGATGTCGAGATGATTCACCCAGCAGTAGGCCAGAAGTTCGTCAGCATCGCGGCGGGCCAATGGTCGTCCTATCTGCAACCCTGTCTGTCCAGCGGTCTCATTGTGCCCCTTGAAGAACACATCGAGCACGTCTCGTGCCTCATCGGTTACCCGCGCCACCTTGCTTGCATGTCGTATGTCGCGCTTGACCCACCATGGGCGCCCAGCACTCACATTCTCTGCGATCTGCTCCAGCGCTTCGCCAGTTATCCAGCGTATGAACTGCAACTGGTGCTGTATATCGCGATCTACCTCGCGAGCAAGCCGCGCCCGGTCGGCTTCCTCGTAATGATGCCGTAGTCCGCGAAGGAATCGCAGGAAATCATACAGATCATCGCGCCGCAATTGATAACGTTGAGCGATGAGAAGTGCCAAGTGTGACATTCTGGCGGAGAATCGGCGGCCTTGCGACGCGTTCAGGCGGATTACCTGGTGAACTTCAACTGCTGCGGAGAAGGCACGCGTTGTAATTCGATCATGGCCCAGGATGAAGGCGGCCAATGCATCATAATCGGCCGCTCGTCCGCAAAAGGTTCGTAGGTTTTCGTCGCCAGGCCCACGCGGCAGACCATGAGTCCTCCGATAGTCCTCGGGAAGCGCCACGAGAAGGCTATGATTGTAGAAGTAGTCCGGGAACTGCTGGAGATGATGCAGTTGGTGGACCTGCCAGTAGGCATAGTAATGCTCGGCGGCGTTGACGTACAGATCAGAGCCGGGGCGCACCTGCACTCGGTACGACATCCACGGCCTGAAGGAGCCTGGGGCCGGCCGCTCAAAGTGAGGGCTGCTTTCTGGCGCGCGGTCAAACGGATGGACGAAAGCGTCGAGCGTTCTAGCTGGGTAAGCGTGCAACTGCTCGTAGGCATCGGCGTCAGGGGGGCGCCTGACGCGCGGCGAGTTGTCGTCAAAGTCCCGGATCATGGCGTGCCTGTATCGGGCGTACTCGGGCGACTGGATCACCCGAGCGCGTGGCAGCATAACGCCTTCCCGCTCGTAGTGCTCCATTTCATGCTCGCCCACGCGGACCTTCAGCGCATTGCAGTAGTTGATGAACGCATTGAGCGACAGATACGGGTTGCCGTACCTAGTCAAAGAGGTGTCAATCACGCCCCGCATGGCAATAAGCTCCGTGGGTCTCCCAGGGCGCGGCGTCGGAGGTGAAGCCGGCCCGCAGTCCAATGCCGCTGCTGCTGGTATTGTACGCCCCACGGCGGGCGTGTGGACTGCTTTGCGGATGGTCGAAGCCCGAACTTGCGGAAGTCGCAACATCGGCCCTACTCGCAGCGTGCTGGCCGTTTTGGCGCCGAATTGCGGCGAGGGGCGCTGCCCGAACATGTACCACGGCGGCCCGCCGGCGCTACTGGTCTTGCGGTGTTGCGTCGGCGTAGAGCGCGGCCAGGAACTCGTCCAGGAGCGGATCGAGCGCGGTATCGTCAAGCTCGCCGTCCGCCGTGAACGGCACGGGCAGCAGCGTGCCCCGCACCAACTTCTCGGCCCCCCTGCCCTCCGCCGCCCTGTCCCCAGACCCCTTAGCCATGCTGCACCTCCAGGTCCCGCCCGGCATCGGCGCGGACGGCGTCGATGGCCGCGTGGAGCTTCGGCACCGCCGCGTCCAGCATGGCGCGAAGCGCCTCCTCGTCCAGCTTGCCGTCTGGGGTGAGCGGCGCCTTGAACCACGTGCCCACGATCCCGGGCCGTCCATCCGGTGGTCCACCATGACTTGCGGCCGAGCGTTCGCGCCTCACCATCCCTGGCTCCTCCTCTTTGCCTGCAATTAGGCTCCCACCTCATCATCTGGCCAGTGGCCCCGCGCGTGCAATGCGTCCCGCACACACCGTGATGCGCTGCCGGTCGCCGGCCTCTGGTGCGGGGCCGGACTCGAAACGCTGTGATAATTGTTCTGATAGAGAACAATTAGGGTAGAATATGGCGGAGGCGGCGCATGGCCGAACTGGGCGATCTGAGCCGGTACGTAACCTTGGCCGAGGCGGCGAAGGCGCTCGGCTTGCCGCGCGACACGGTTCGCCGGCGCGTCGAGCGTAGAATAATGGATGGAGTCCACCTGGCCCCACGGGTCTGGCTGGTCCGCCGCGATGAGGTCGAACGTTGGCGCGAGCGCGGCAAGCTGCCCGTCGGACGCAAGCCCCGCTCGTCTCGCCCCGAGCCGCCCACGAAATAGATGACCTCGGCGCCGCTGCAACAGCCCGAGGTCTGGCGAGCCCCACCGAGGAGGAACCCACAATGCCAAGTGTATCACTCCCCGCGCTCGCACCCCCACCCCTGGCCGCAATCTACTGTCGCGTGTCCACTCCGGGTCAGGAAGCAGACGGCAGCAGCCTAGAAACGCAAGAGGCCGCCTGCCGGGCCTACGCCGAAGCCAACGGTTACCTGGTGGACGACGAGCACGTCTACCATGAGACACATAGCGGGGCGGAGTTGTGGGAGCGCCCCAAGCTGACTCGGTTGCGCGAGGCTGTCCGAGATCGCGCGGTGGGTGTAGTGCTCGCGCACGCCATCGACCGCCTGACTCGCGACCCAGTCCACCTCGGCGTCGTGCTCTCCGAAGCTGATCACGTCGGGGTGTCGGTCGAATTCGTCACAGAGCCGATGGACGATTCGCCCGAGGGCCAACTGATCCTGTTCATCCGGGGCTACGCTGCGAAGTTGGAGCGAGCCAAGTTTGCGGAGCGCAGTGCCCGTGGCAAGCAGTACCTGGTCGAGCACGGACGACCACTGGTCGGGCCACGGCCGCCCTACGGCTACCGTTGGCGGGACGAGGCTAAGACCGGCTGGGAGCCCGACCCCGTGAGCGCCGCTGTCGTGAACCGCCTGTTCGAGGGTATAGCCGCCGGTAGGACGCTGGAGGCGCTGGCAGCCGAGTTGCGGGCGGAAGGGCTCCCTACACCCAGCGGCCGAGGCCAGTGGCGTCGCAACACCCTTGCCCACATTCTCCACAATCCTGCTTACTGCGGACGGCCGGTCGCCTACCGCTGGCGGCGCATCAAGGAGCGGGGCCGCTGGGTGCGCAGCGAACGGCCCGCGAGCGAGCGCGTGCCTCTACCCTCCGATGTCGCGCCTGCACTCGTAGATGTTGGCACATGGGAAGCCGTACAGGCTGTACTAACCCGCAATCGCGAGAAGGCGGCCCGAAACAACCATCACCCCGACTGGCACTTGCTCCGTGGTGGGTACGCGGAATGCGGGCATTGCGGGCAGAAGCTTCGCGGCCACCAGTATACCGACCGCCGTGGGGATGCATACCGTGTCGCCGCTTACCGCTGTCCATCGGCACATGGCGGCAGTCTGCACCCCTGCGATGGCAAGCCAATCGTCAGCGGGCGCGCGCTGGACGAGGCCGTGTGGGCGCGAGTTGCGGCCGTTCTGCTCAAGCCCGAGACGATCCAGAATAAGGTGGCCCAACTACGCCAGGATGACCCGACAGTTGCCGATCTAGCCGCTCTAGACCGAGCGCTGGCCGACGTGGAGCGCAAGCGGGCCAAGCTAGTCCGTGTCCTGGCGGAGATGGACGAGGACACTGCCGCGCCCGTGGTGACCGAGCTTGGTAATCTCGCCGCACAGCGGCGCCGGCTTCTTGGCGAGCGTGCGACGGTGGAGGGACGCCAGGCCGCTTGGGCTGTCGCGAGCGCCCGCCTGGACGACTTGGTAGCATGGTGCGAGCGCGTTGCCACCAACGTCAAGAAGCTTGATTACGTCGGCAAGCGGCTGGCGCTAGAAGCCCTCGGCGCGCGGGTTCGGGTGACCCGCGTGCCCGAGGGCATTCGGTGGGAGCTAGAGGCATCAGCGCCCCTGGACCCGCCGACGAGCGGTATTGTGTCCAGCACCTGGCCAGGTGCTGGCGCGTCTGCTGCCAGGTCGCGTGCCGCGCAATCGTCGTCCACTCGGCCTGGCCCAGGTCGAGCGCCGTCAGCATCTGGAACGGTACTGCCGGCGGCGCCCCCTGGCGGTCGGCCTTGTAGCGCTCGAACTCGCGCACGAGCGCCGGCAGCGCCGCCGGGTCGTGCGGCTTGCCGATGAGGTACGCGTAGAGCGCCCGCCGCGCCGCGCTCGTCGGCCGCGGGTGGACCATCTTGATCACGTCGGCCAGCGACGGATCGTTGCCGACGGCCGCCCGGAACAGCGCCTCGTCCGACCGCTGCGCCAGCCAGCGCTGCACCAGCCGCTTGGGCCGCGTGCCGAGCGACTTGCGGCCGGTCTGGCCCGAGCGCACGATCTGCACGAAGTTCCGCAGCATGCGGCCATCGTCGATCACCCGCTCGAAGACCGTTTCCAGCAGCGCGCCGTCGCGCGTGGCGAGCACGGCGCAGAGCAGCGCCGGCAGGTCCTTCATAAAGCCGCGCTCGCGGCAATACACCGCCGTGCGGGCGATGAAGGCCGGCTCGACCGCGGCGCACAGCGCGAGCACCGTGGCAAGCTGCTCGTCGGCCGACGCGTAGTACGTGCCGTTCAGGCAGCCCGTGGCGGCGTACTGTGCCAGCGCGGCCCGCGGCTCGAGCGCGTAGGCCAGCCCACCCGCCTCGTTCACGGCCGTGGTCGCCGGCGCCAGCCGACCGATTAGCGACCGAAATAAGTTCTTGTTCGCCATCGTGCTTACCTCTGGGCGAAAGGCCCATCCGCTGCGCCTATCATGGCCGATGGCGATGCGAGATAGCTAGCGAAATACGGCCAATTTCGTGCGCGTGGCGACAACGTTGACGGTGTTCGCAAGAATGGCAACGCGGGACCGCATTGGAAACGCTTTGCGCACTTCGCCGTGCCGAGTATGGCAACGAGGAATTATCCTCGGCCCTCGGTTGATTCCGGGTGCAGCCGGGCGGCAGGGGACGAGCCCCTGCCCTACGTCACGGTCGCTGTGTATAGAGGATGATCGTAATCCGGCCGGGCGGCAGGGAAGGCGCCTCAGTGCTACGTTCTCATCGGCTGGGCGCGAGCGGCGGGGGGAATGCCATGTCCTACGGTTCTCACCTGTCCGGGCAGCCACGTTTCCGTATTGCAGCGGCGCACAATGTTGATCGAAGACGCAACGTTGCGGGGCTGATCGCGCTGCGCGCGTCATGGGCGAGCGGCTATAATGCGCGACGTGACGACGAATGAGCCAGATGCTGGCGAGAGTGAGCCGACGATGTGCCTGGTACGCCGGGCCCGCAGCCGCGGGTTTCCGGGCAACTACCTGAAGCGGATGCGCGAGTGCGCCGGCCTGTCGCAGCGCGCGCTCGGGCTGGTGCTTGCCCTGGATGCCACGCGCATCACGCGCATCGAGCGCGACCAGGTGCCGCTGGCCGGCGCCTACGCGCTGATCGTCGGCTGGGCGCGCGCCTGCGGCTACGGCCCGTGGGACGTCGGCCTGCAGTGCTTCCTGCTCCAGAGCGGCAATCCGCCGTGGCTACCGGAGGGCGATGCCCAGGCGGTGCTCTCCGTGGCGCGGCGGGCGGCCACGCTGGCGATGCTGCCGCGCCCGTCGGATCGCGCCGTCGTGGCGCGGCGTGTGGCGCAGCACCGCGCGGCCTGGGCGGCCACGCGACCCGACGGCGACGTCGCCCGCGCAGGCGTCCGCGCCGAGCCCGTGGGAGCACGGCCGTGCCGCTGAAACCAGCCCGCCCCGGCGCGTTCCCCGGTGGCAGTCCCGGCGGCATGCCGACGGCGTTGTATCTGTCGTCCGCCGGGTGTCGCGCTGTCAACAGCCAAATGAGGGGGGCTGAGCAATCTACTCAGCCCCCCTTCGCTACCCCAGATCAACTAGCCGCAGACGGATGCGATCTACCACCGTGTAGGGGCGGGTCTCGTGCCCGCCCGCGGCCGCAGGCCGCCAAGCCGGCGCCGGCAGGATGCCCGAGTAGCCTGGAGGCCGCCATAATCGCCCCCAGGCCTATTGCCCCCGCGATCTCGCCTCGCGACGCCAGCGCCGTCCACCTCGAACGCCTGCTGCGCCGCCACTTAGAGGAGCTGCGCTTCACCTTCGGCGACGAGCCGCTCGACGACTTGCAGGGCTTTCTCATCTGCGAAGACGGCAATCGCGCGCTGATCGCCGCCGCCGACCTCGGTCCCGACGCGCGGAGCTTCCTCTACCTGCACTGCCTGGGCCACCTGGCGCTCGGCCACGTCGACGGCACGCGGCTCAGCGTGACGTACGAGTTCCGCGACCGCTGGCGCCTCCCGCCCGCCGAGCAAGCCCGCGAGGCCGCCGCCGACGCCTGGGCGCACCAATTGCTGGCCTACGCCCTCGCCCCCCAGCACGGCCCCGCCCCGGGCCCGCGCGCGATCCGCCACCAGCTAGGCGCCCTCCGCCTGCCCCCCGGCTACCTCCGCGCCTGCCTCCAGCGCCTGCGTGCCGCCCTCACCGCCGATCCTGCCCCGGCGCCGCGGCGGGAGCAGGTCGCGCAGTAGCTCCGCCCACGACTCGACCCGCCGCACCTCCGGCAGCACGTGCGCGTAGCGGGCGACCTCGGCCGGGTCGGGGCGGAAGAGGTAGCGGGCGGGGACCGTGGTCAGGTAGCCGAGGACCTCCAGGCGATCGTCCACGAAGTGGGTGATGCCGAGCGCCGCACAGATGCCCGCCTTGTCCTGGCGCTGACGGCAGAAGTGGACGTGCTCAGGGGCGATGCCCGTCGTGCCGTAGAAGTCGTGGTGTGCCAGCCAGGCGAGCGTCTTCGCCTGCACACGCGCCCCGCACTTGGATACGAGGTACACGCGCCCGGCGAATCGGCCGCGATTCAACCGCCGCAGGGCCGCGAGCGCTCCTGGCACCGACGTCGTCTGCAAGTAGTTGTCGCCGAAGAACGAGGTGTCGCTCGCGTCGTTGACGCGGTCGATGATGACGCCGCCGACGTCTACCCCCAGTTTCTCGATTGTCTTCATTGTCGTTTCTTCCTGAGCGGGAGGGGCGGACCTCCCCCCCCTGCCCCCCCTCCCGATGCGGGAAGGGGGAGGACGCGGGGGACGCCCTCATCCCAGCCCTCTCCCAGGGGGAGAGGGAGTAAGAGGCGCCCTCGCCCCCGCCCTCTCCCAGGGGGTGAGGGGGCCGGATGCCCTCACCCCGACCCTCTCCCAGGGGGAGAGGGAGTAATGGGTACGCCGGCGCCGGATTCGGGACGGGCCGCACGGCCAGGGCTGAGGGCCGGGGCGCCGGTCTTCACCCCTTTACGCAGACGACCTGCCGCAGGGTGTGCACCACGTCGACCAGATCGGCCTGGGCCGCCATGACCTGGTCGATGGGCTTATAGGCGGCTGGCGTTTCGTCCAGCACGTCCGCGTCCTTGCGGCACTCCACGCCGGCGGTGGCCGCGGCGTGGTCGGCGAGCGTGAAGCGGCGGCGCGCCTCCGCCCGCGACATCGCGCGGCCGGCGCCGTGCGAGCAGCTCGTGAACGACTCGGGCTGCCCCTTGCCGCGCACGATGTAGCTCCGCGCGCCCATGCTGCCCGGGATGATGCCCAGATCCCCCTCCCGCGCCCGCACCGCGCCCTTGCGGGTCACGAACACGTTCTCGCCGTAGTGATGCTCGCGCGCCACGTAGTTGTGGTGGCAGTGCACCACCAGCGCCCCCAGCTCGAACGGCGGCAGGTCGGGCCGCAGCGCCAGCGCCGCCAGAATGTGCCGCAGCATCAGCTCGCGGTTCGTGCGTGCGTACTGCTGCGCCCACTGCACGGCGTGCCAGTAGTCGTCGAAGTGCTCGGTGCCCTCGGGGAAGTAGGCCAGGTCGCCGTCCGGCAGGTGGATGAACCACCGCTCCATGTCGCGCTTCGCCAGCTCGATGAAGAAGCTGCCGATCCGGTTGCCCACGCCCCGCGAGCCGCTGTGCAGCATCAGCCAGACCTGGTCCGTCTCGTCCAGGCACACCTCCACGAAGTGGTTGCCCGTGCCGAGCGTGCCCAGGTGGCTGAGGTCGCTGCCGCGGTTCAGCTTCGGGTACTTCGCCACGATGCGCTCGTAGCCCGGGCGCAGGGCCGCCCAGGCTGCCCGCGCGTCGTCGGGCGGCTCGTCCCAAGCGCCCACGTCGCCGGGGCCGCCGTGGTTGGTCCGCCCGTGCGGCACCGCCACCTCGATCGCCGCGCGGATGCCCGCCAGGTCGTCCGGCAGGTCGGCCGCCCGCAGCGTCGTCTGCGCCGCGACCATGCCGCAGCCGATATCGACGCCGACGGCCGCCGGGACGATCGCCCGGCGCGTCGGGATGACGCTGCCGACCGTCGCGCCGATGCCAGCGTGTACGTCGGGCATGGCCGCCACCCACTTGTGGATGAACGGGAGCTGGGCGACGTTGGTGAGCTGGTCGAGCGCGCTCTGCTCGACGGACACGCCGCGCACCCACGCCTTGACCAGTCCCTGGTTCCGGGCGCGATAGACCGTGTAGCTCGTCATCGTCCACCTCCCGCGAGCAATTGCCGGGCTGCAGCGCGCCCGGATAATTGCCGGCGCGCCGCGGCCCAGTGGCGCTAATCATGCGCGATGGCGCATTCGCCTGTCGAGCCGAAAACGGCCGAAAACCTGCGCGGCCGGTCAACCCTGACGGAAAGCGCAACCCGCAGCGACATGACCGCGCGGCCGATCCGGCCGGTTGCTGGCCCAGCGCGGCGCAATGTATCCTAGAGAGCACGCTGTACGCTCTACCATACGATGAGCCGAGACGGCAGAATGCCTAGCCCAGCAGCCGCGTCCGCGTCGACCGCCACCGCGCACCTCGTGCCGGCGGTCGATCGCGCCGTGCGCATCCTGCACTTGCTGCGCCGCGACGCGCGCCTCTGGGGCATCTCCGAGCTAGCCCGGACGCTGGGGCTGAACAAGGCGACCGTCCGCGACATCCTGCTCACGCTGGAGCACCACGGGCTGGTCGAGCGCGACCCGAGCACGACGCGCTTCCGCCTCGGCTACGGGCTTTACGCCTTCGCCAGCGCGCTGGGCGACGGCAACGACCTGGTCGCCGTCGCGCGCCCGTTCCTGCGCGCGCTCACCGCGCGCACCGGCGAGACGACGCTGCTCGCGCTGCTCGACGGCGCCCGCGTGCTCGTCGTCGACAAGGAGGAGCCGCCTACCGATCTCAAGATCTCGGCGCCCATCGGCCGGCGGCTGCCGCTCTACGCTGGCTCGATCGGCAAGGTGCTGCTCGCGGCGATGGAGCCGGCCGCGCGCGACCGCTGGCTGGCCCAGCACCCGCCGCGGCGCTTCACCGCCCGCTCGGTGACCGACTCGGCGGCGTACCGCGCCCTGCTCGACCAAGTGCAGCAGCAAGGCTATGCGCTGGACGACGAGGAGTACCTGGATGGCGTGCGGGCGGCGAGCGCGCCGATCCACGGCAGCGCGCCGGGCGCCCTCGCCGCGCTCACTGTCGTCGGCTTCAGCACGCGCATCGATGCGGCGCGGCTGGCCGAGCTGGCGGCAGCGGTCGCGGACGCGGCGCGGCAGATCTCGTGGCGCCTCGGCGGCGCGCGGCCCGAGCCGGCGCTGAGCGGCCGCGCCAACGGACACAGCGAATGAAAAGGCAGTTGTCACAGTGATCGCGGCATACGGGTACGCGCCGGTCCGTAGCGTGGGTCGCTTGTCGCCCGCGGCGGCCGTCGAGGCCGCCGACTCACCGTGCGCCGCCGTCCAAAGGACTCGTAGGGGCGGGTTTCATGCCCGCCCGCGGCCGTAGGCCGCAACTCAGCGCGCGTAGGCGTGAGATCGGGACGAAGACTGCAATAGGCGACGACAAGAGGTAGGGCAGAGGCAGCGACGCTCGTAGTATTCCGCGTCGCACCCCTGCGGCCCGGCGCGGGGTGGCGCCATCGGGTGGTGGGGGACCAGCGCCCGCCGTACCCCAATGGCCGGACAGCGTGGCAATGACAGGCACACGCGCATAGGCGGGGAGAAGGCCCATGAGCGAGGCAGGCAAAGTGCCGCTGCACCTGCGAGTGAACGGCGAAGACTACGACATTCTGGCGCCTGCGCACCATACCCTGCTCGAGGTGCTGCGCGAGGAGCTAGCGCTGACCGGCACCAAGCACGGCTGCGAGCTGGGGGAGTGCGGCGCCTGCACCGTGCTCGTGGACAGCGTGCCGCAGCTCGCCTGCCTGGCGCTGCCGATCGAGCTGCAGGGCCGCGAGATCGTCACGGTGGAAGGGCTCGCCCACAACGACCAGCCCCACCCGCTGCAGGAGGCCTTCACGGCCCTCGGCGCGGCGCAGTGCGGCTACTGCACGCCCGGCATCCTCGTCACCGCCAAGGCGCTGCTCGACCACAACCCTCGCCCCACGCGCGACGAGGTGAAGGAAGCGCTCAGCGGCAACCTGTGCCGCTGCACCGGCTACGTGAAGATTCTGGACGCTGTCGAGCTGGCCGCGGCCCACCTGCGGGGCGAGGCGGCGGCCGAGACGGAGGTGCGCTGATGGCTATCGAGACGCCGCCCCGCGTGGACGCGCCGCCCGCGCCGTCCGCGCCACCCCCCACCCCCGAAACTGGCGCCCCGCCCAGCCCGGCGCTGCACGTCGTCGGGCGCCCGCTGCCGAAGGTCGACGCGCTCGCCAAGACGTCGGGCGAGACGCAGTTCGCGGACGACATGAAGCTGCCGCGCATGGCCTACGGCCGCCTGCTGCGCAGCCCCCACCCGCACGCGCGCATCGTGGACATCGACCTCAGCGAGGCGCTGGCCCTGCCGGGCGTGTACGCCGCCATTACGGGCCGCGACCTGCCGCACAAGTACGGCATCATGCCCGTCAGCCAGGACGAGACGGCGCTGGCCGTGGAGAAGGTGCGCTACGTGGGCGAGCCGGTGGCGGCCGTCGCGGCGGTGGACGAGGAGACGGCCGAGGCAGCCTGCCGCCGCATTAAAGTCGTCTACGAGCGCCTGCCCGCCTACATGACCGTCGACGAGGCGCTGACCAAAGAGGGCGAGGCCATCCAGGACTACGGCGACGGCCGCAACATCCACAAGTTCGTCAGCTACGAGTTCGGCGACGTGGAGGAGGGGTTCGCGGAGGCCGACCATATCCGCGAGGACACCTTCTTCTACCAGGGCAACACGCACCTGCCGATCGAGCAGCACGCCACCCTGGCGCACTACGCCAAGGACGGCAAGCTGACCGTCTGGAGCAGCACCCAGACGCCCCACTACGTGCACCGCGAGCTGGCGGGCGCGCTGCAGATGCCGCCGTCGCGCATCCGCATCATCGCCGCGCCGGTCGGCGGCGGCTTCGGCGGCAAGAGCGAGCTGTTCAACCACGAGGTGGCCGCCGCCAAGCTGAGCATGGTCACGGGCCGCCCGGTGAAGATCACCCTCAACCGCGAGGAGGTCTTCTACGCGCACCGCGGCCGCCACCCCGTGCTGATGAAGGTGAAGACCGGCGTCAAGCGCGACGGCACGATCACCGCCATGCACTTCCAGTCGTGGGTGGACGGCGGCGCCTACGGCAGCTTCGGCGTCGCCTCCGTGTACTACACGGTCACGCTGAACACCGTGGTGCAGCAGATCCCGCGCTACAAGTGCGAGGCCGTGCGCGTCTTCACGAACAAGCCGCCCTGCGGCCCGAAGCGCGGCCACGGCCTGCCGCAGGGCCGCTACGCGCTGGAGATCCACTTCGACAAGATCGCGCGCGACCTGGGCCTTGATCTCATCGACATGAAGCTGCGCCAGACGGTGCGGCCGATGAGCCGCACTGTCAACTACCGGCGTATCACGAGCTGCGCGCTGCCTGAGTGCATCGACGCCGTGGTGCGGGCGTCGGGCTTCCGCGAGAAGCACGGCAAGCTGCCCTACGGCAAGGGCATCGGCCTGGCGACCAGTGCCTACATGTGCGGCGCCGGCACGGCGATCTACTGGAACCCGATGCCCCACAGCTCGGCGCTCATCAAGCTCGACCGCGGCGGCGGCGTGGCGCTGCTGATGGGCGCGACCGACATCGGCCAGGGCTCCGACTCGACGATGGTGTACATCGCCGCCGAGGTGCTCGGCGTGCGCCCGGAGGACATCCAGCTCCACGCCGCCGACACCGACCTCACGCCCGTCGACCTGGGCAGCTACAGCAGCCGCGTCACGTTCATGATGGGCAACGCGGTGCTGGAGGCCGCGCGCAAGCTGCGCGCCATCCTCTTCGAGGTCGTGGCCCAGCAGCTCGAAGTGCCCGTCGAGCGGCTGGACGCCGCCAACCGCCACATCTTCGTGCGCGACGACCTGACGCGCTCGGTGCCCTTCGACCAGGCGGTGCAGCTTGCCGAGGCGCGCTACGGCCAGCTCTCGGCCGCCGGCAGCTACACGCCGCCGAAAATCTACGCGCCCTACAAGGCGTCCACCGTCGGCCCCAGCCCCGCGCTCAGCTTCGCCGCCTGCGTGGCCGAGGTGACGACCGACCCCGACACCGGCGAGACGCGCGTGGACAAGGTGTGGATCGCGCACGACGTGGGCCGGGCCATCAACCCGCTGAACGTGCAGGGCCAGACCGAGGGCAGCGTCTACATGGCGATCGGCGAGGTGCTGATGGAAGAGCAGACCTTCCGTCGCGGGCTGCACAAGTTCCCGTCGCTGCTCGAGTACAAGAGCCCGACTACGCTGGAGACGCCCGAGATCGAGGTGATGCTGATCGAGCGGCCCGATCCCGAGGGCCCGTTCGGCGCCAAGGAGGCCGGGCAGGGGCCGCTGCTACCCGTGCCGCCGGCGGTGGCGAACGCCGTGTTCGACGCCGTGGGCGTGCGCGTGGACGAGACGCCGATCACGCCCGAGAAGGTGCTGAAGGCGCTCGACCGCGCGGCCGAGGGCAAGGAGCCGCGCGTCGGCCCCGAGCGCGTGCCGCCGGTCCAGTTCCCGCCGCCGATCCGGCCCGAGGTGCCGCCCGAGTGGCGCAACGGCATCCCCGCGCCCGACGCCTACCCGCCGGTCGCCAGCTACACCACCTACGTCGGAGGCAGCGGGCTATGATGCGCCTACCCGCGTTCCAGTACGTCGCGCCGCGCACGGTGGCCGAGGCGGCCAGCCTGCTCGCCAACCACGGGCCGCAGGCCGCGCTCGTGGCTGGCGGAACCGACCTCTTCCCGAACATGAAGCGCCGCCAGGTCGAGCCGCAGGTGGTCATCGGCCTGCGCGGCATCGACGAGCTACGCGGCGTAGCCGGCGACACGCGCCAGGGCCTCACCGTGCGCGCCAACCAGACGCTCACCGAGGTCGCCAACGACGCGCGGCTGGCGCTGGCGTATCCGGCGGTGGCGAGGGCCGCGAGCAAGGTGTCGACGGTCCACCTGCGGAACATGGGCACGCTCGGCGGCAACCTCTGCCTCGACACGCGCTGCAACTACTACGACCAGAACTACGAGTGGCGCGAGGCGCTGGGCTTCTGCAAGAAGAAGGACGGCGACATCTGCTGGGTCGCCACCTCCAGCCCGCGCTGCTGGGCCGTGTCGTCGTCGGACACCGCCCCCGTCATGGTGGCGCTCGACGCCAAGGTGCGGCTGGTGAGCGCCCGGGGCGAGCGCGTGATCCCCGCCGAGGCGCTGTACCGCAACGACGGCATCGACTACCTCACCAAGCAGCCCGACGAGATCCTGACCGAGGTCATCCTGCCCCCGGCGGAGGGGCTAGAGATGAGCTACTGGAAGCTGCGGCGCCGCGACTCGTTCGACTTCCCGATCCTCGGCGCGGCCGCGGTGGTGCGCCGCGACGGCGCGATCGTGCGCGAGGCGCGCATCGTGCTGGGCGCGGTCACGTCGGCGCCGGTGCTGGCGGCCGAGGCGAGCGCCGCGCTCGTCGGCCAGCCGCTCAGCGCCGAGGTGATCGACCAGGCCGCGAAGACGGCGCGGCTCGGCGCCCGCCCGCTCGACAACACCGACCTGACGAACTCCTGGCGCCGCCGCATGGTCGAGGTGTACGTGCGCCGCGCCCTGCGCGAGATCGCCGGCCTCCCCATCACCGACTACGAGATCCAGGTGGCCGCGCACTAACCCCGCGCCTCTCGACCAGACCGCAGAGAACAGAGTCGCGAAGCGCTGCAGGCGGCTGATCCATGCCTGAGCGAATTATTTCCCCCAAGGCCGCTAAACCGAGTTGATATCAGAGGTACTCCAGCCGATTCAGCATCTCATCTGGCTGAAACACCTCGTGGATCAGCACTAGTCTCTCCACGATCTGACCGATCGTCCGCGAGCCATGAGCGCAGTAAGCGATGCCGGCGTGCTCCACGCCCTGGCTGTGCAGTCGCAAGTAGTCGGCATCATGAGTCACCATCACGCGCCCGGCGGCATGGGCGTGAGCCAGAAGCTCATGATCGGGGCGGCCGAGCAGGCTGGCCTCGTGGACGGTTAGCACGTCGATCTCCCGCTGCCGCAACGCTTGCGCCACCGCGTTCGGCATGTGCTCGTCGAGCTGGAAGCGCACGCTACTGGCTGGCGCGTTGGCGTAGCTTCTCTTGGAGCAGGCTGGAGTACTGCCGGCGACACTCTTCCTCGAAGGCCGCGTCGTCCGCCGCGCGGCGCTCGATCTCGTCGCGGTGATCCCAGTAGTAGGCGAGCGCTGCGTACACGTCGGCCAGCGTCAGTTGCGGGTACTCCTGCACGATCTGCGCGGCCGACATGCCCTGCTTTTCGTGCCAGATCGCGACGTCCACGACCCGGATGCGCGTCCCGGCAACGCGCGGCTTCGGCCCCCCGGCCCCTTCAACGATCTCGATGTGGTCCTGAATTACATCAACCATGGGGCGGCTCTCCCTACACTCCCGGTCAGTATAGCGCCGTACCAGAATGCCGAGTTGATGAGTCTGGGCAAAGCCGTCGGCAGGCTCCCCAGGATCGGGGGCTCTGGGAGGCCGATCGCTGCTACCCATGGTAGACTCTGACCTAAGAGAGTGAGGGCGCGAGATGGCGACCGATCAGGCAGCCCTGACAGAGCAAGCAACCGGGTTGTATGACCGCTACGGCAAGCCGCTAGAGCGCGAACATTTAGGCGAGCACGTCGCGATCTTCCCGGACGGCCGAACGGTGCTCGGCACGAGCCCGCACGAGGTGCTCGACAAGGCAGCTGACACCATCGGTCCAGGCAGCTTCGTGGTCAAGCTGGGCGAGCAAGCTGTCTGGCGCTGGCGATGAGCCAATCAGTCACCAGCTCTCACTTCCCCTATCTACCGCTCCGTCTGGCCGTTGGCCCGGTTCCACTGGAGGGGGAAGCGCCCCTCGACACGGGGTTTGACGGCGATGTAGCGATGCCAGCCAGTCTCGCTGTGGATCGCATCGCGCCTGCCGGCTATATGACCTGTCGTCTGGCTGACGGGTCGCCGGTTGCCGCGCCTGTCTACCGCGGCACTGTGGACGTGGGCCCGTTCGGACGATTCCGCATCTATGCCATCGCGCTGGGCGACGAGCCGCTGGTGGGCCGCGGGGCGAGCGACAGGCTGCGCATTACCCTTGATTACGGGACCTCGTTTGGGAGCACTGCCGATGCGCTGGTCACGAAGCCTAGGCTAGCGGCGATGCCGAGAACGAAGAGCGCCGAAACGATGACCCGCGCCGCGGCGCTGCCGCCACGGCATTTGAGGCCAAGCCAGGCGTACAGTGCCGCGAGGACCAGGTGGACGGCCAGGCCACCGTACACCGTCCCGTCGGCTGTCTGCTGAACGGCGGCGGCCGACCACTCGGGATGGGCACGGCTAACTGTCTGGACCACCTCGTCGCGGTGGAGGACCAGTAGGGTGCCGACGAACAGTTGCAGTAGCACCAGCGAGGCGAAGCCAAGCATCGCCGCGTTGATGACCCCGGGCCGCTTCGGGGCGCTCGAGATTGCCACCATACAACCATGATAGCCGGAGCGCTCGGCAGGAGCCCTGCGGGCGGGGCGCGACGAATCGCTTCAGGCCTTGGGGAACCGAAGGGGGCAACCCATGTCTCGGGTACGCCATAGCTCCATCCGCGACGCCGACGACAACACCTACCGCGACACGCTCGACCAGCTCCAGGTGGGCGAGGAGCTGCGCATCGCGCTCGACCGCGACCAGCTTGACGCCGAGGCGGCGCGCTGGCGCGCGGCGGCCGCCGCGGTCAGCGCCGAGGTCGAGATCAGCACGGCGCCTGGCGACCGCCCGGACCGCGGCCTGCTGCGCCTCGTGAAGCGCGGCATTCGTACCGGCGCCGAGCCCCAGCCCCCCAGCCCGCCGCCCTATCCCGAGCGCCCGCCCGAGAGCTTCTGACCCGGCGAACGCCCGGTCCAGGGGGCCTGCCTCTTCTCCTGCTCCGTCGCCTCGCGGCCTAGCCACCCAGTCCCGGCCGGCCCAGCGAGCCGCCGCGCGTGACGACCCGCGGATCACCGTGAGCATAGTTCATCGGCGGAGGCTGGCGCCTCGCATCCTGATGCCTGCACGTGGCATGGGTATCAGCATGTACTGATTGATGTAACGTTTGGAGCCTAATCACGTTTATTAGAACAGACTGATAGACTGCAGGAGGGGTGCTATGCGCAGAGTGCCTTGGCTCGGCGTGCTGCTGCTCGCGGCCTGGTGCGTTGGGCTCGTCTCTCGTCCCGTTCCCGTAGCGGCGCAGACCGGCACGTCGCCGCAGGGCATTGTGACTAGCCTGTCCAGCGCGGTGGACGCGATCCAGGCACGCCTCGACGCGGGCGACACGGCGGGCGCGCTCGCCGCTTACGACGCCTTCGAGAACGTCTGGTTCGGCGTCGAAGACGTCGTACGCGCTGTGTCAGGCAGCACCTACCGCGACATCGAGCAGGCTATGGCCGACCTGCGCAACGCGCTCCCCGCCAGCGGGAGCAACCCCGACGCCGCCCGCGCCGCCATCGCCGCGCTACGCGGCCAGTTCGCCACGTTTGCGACCCAGGCAGGCGTCACGCCGCCGGCCGTCGCCGCGGCGAGCGCGGGCCCGCCGGCGGCGCCCGCCGCCAGCGCCAGTCCGCCCGCCGCGGCGTCGCCCGCGCCCGCGGCATCCACGGCCCCGAGCGTCGAGGAGTGCGCGCGCTACGCCGGGCAGGCCGCGCAGCCCTACTTCGACTACGCGCAGGCGCTCCTCGGCAACGCGCCCCTCCCGGGCATTCCCCCAGCCCAGGCTGTGACCCCCCAGTACGCCTACGGCCCAGGCCCCGTGCCCGGCACCGCGGCGATTGGGCCGTATCGGCCTATCTATCCCTACCCGGGACGCTATGGTCCGGGCGCGTTCTTCGGCGGCGTCGGGGCGACCAATCCCAACTCCCAGCTAGCGGCACCGGGGCTGGTGAACGCCTTCCAGGCGGGGGGCCAGTTGCCCATCTTGCCCAATGGCGCCCTGGCCCCGTTGGCTCCCTCCGACGTGATCGCGCTGGGCGCCAACCAGGCGGCCGAGGCCGGGAATACCATTGCCCTGGGAGGCTTGCAGCAGTCCGTGGTAGCCAACCAGCTTGGCTACAGCGACCTGCGCTACAACTGGGTCCAAACGTACCTCCAGATGAGCGAGCAGGCGCGCAACCTCGCGCTCCTGCACTGCGGGCGCATCCCCTAGCGGTCCCTGGCCGCGCCGGCGGAGCGGCGCTCCGCGAACCCCTCGCCGTGAGCGAGGCAGTAGGAGAATTGGCGATGCACTGGTCCCAACGGTCCGTCCTGGTTCTCGCCGTGGCCACCGCGCTGGCCGGCGTCGGCTTCCTGACCGCGTTCGCCCACCCCGCGGCGCACGTGAGCGTCCCGAGCGAGGCCCGTACCGCCCATTCGGTCCTCGCCCAGGAGTTCGTCGTCGGCGCGCCCGTCGAGCGCAACGGCATGGCCATCGCCGCGAACTACCTGCTCGGCATCCAGCTCGACCTCGACTCGCTCATGCCCATGCCGATGGACACGACGGACGCGATCCACCTGGAGGCCGACGTTCACGCCACGGCCGGCAACCAGAATGGCTTCGCGGCCGGCGACTGGATCCCCTACCTGGGCATCAGCTACCACGTCGCGAAGCTGGGCTCCGACTGGACGACCACCGGCGCGCTCCTGCCGATGGTCGCCAAGGACGGGCCCCATTACGCGGATAACACGCGCCTCAACGGCCCGGGCCAGTACCGCGTGACCTACCACTTCGATCCGCCGATCACGCACGGGTTCTTCCGCCACGTCGACGCCGCCACCGGCGTGGCGCCCTGGTGGGAGCCGTTCGAGGTCAGCTGGACGTTCACCTATCCCAGCACGCCCGCGGACTAACGGGCGCTGCACCTGCCCGCCGTCCGCCGCTTGTGCGCCAGCCCCGTCCGCGCTACAGTGCGGGTAATCGCGGGAGAGGGAGCCATGGCCGGGCGGCGGAGCGGGGGGCGCGCTCGCGGCGCACGGCCGCGCGCCGGGCTGCTCGGCGCGTGGGTCGTCGCGGCGTTGCTGCTCGCCTGCGGCCCCAGCGCCGCGGCGCCCGCCAGCGCGCCGGCCGCCCCCGGCGGCGCCGCTCCGGCGGCCGGCGGCCAGCCCACCACGCCCGCCGCCCTCGCCGCCTACCAGGGCGGCGACCGCCAGCAGCTACTCGAAGCCGGCGCCCGCCAAGAGGGCCAGCTCACCTGGTACACCTCGCTCAGCGGGCCGATCCTCGACCGTCTGCTGGCCGGCTTCAAGCAGAAGTACCCGTTCGTCGAGCCCGAGGTGTTTCGCGCCGCCGACAACGAGCTGCTGACCAAGGCCACGCAGGAGGCCCAGGCCGGGCGCCAGGTCTTCGACGTCATCGAGACGCCGCCGTCGGCCATCCGGATCATGCAAGAGGCAGGCCTGCTCGCGCCCTACTACTCGCCGCCGCTCGCCAGCTTCCCCGACACCGCCAAGACGCCCGCGAGCGGCGACCTGGTGGACAGCGCGCTCGTTCGCATCTCCTACATCGGCTTCGGCTACAACACCACGCTCATCCCCGAGAGCGCCGTGCCGAAGACCGCGCAAGACCTGCTCAATCCAGCGCTCAGCGGCAAGCTCGCCCTCGCCGGCACCACCACCGGCGACCGCTGGGTCGCCTCGGTGCTGCACGGCCTGGGCGCCCAGCGCGGCCGCGACCTGTTGACCCAGATCGCCAGCCAGCAGAAGCCCGTCGTCCACCAGGTGTCCGGCAAGGCGCTGCTCGACCTGATCGCCAAGGGGGAGGTTGCCGCCTCGCCGACCATCTTTCGCGATCACGTGCTCCAGGCGCAGGCCGAGCAGAACGCGCCTGTCCAGTGGGTGCCGCTCGACCCCGTTGTGGGAAACGCGGGCCAGGGCGCCTTCGCCGCCAAGGCGCCGCACCCCCACGCCGCGCTCCTCTTCCTGGATTATCTCTATAGCGACGGCCAACAGATTCTGGAGGACAACTTCTACAGCACGGGCGCCACGCCAGTGTCCTTCACGCCCTGGATACCCGAGCAAGGCCAGACCGCCGCCCAGATCGAGAGCGACGCGACCCAATGGACCGCCACCTTCAACACCATCTTCCGTGGCCGCTGATCTCTCCCGGGGGCCCAGGGGTGCTCCCCTGGCGGGGGCGTGGGGGGATCCCCAACAGCCTCCTTAACTTACCGGGGGTGTGGGGGTATCCCTCACCTCCCGTGACTGGAGGAAGAAATGGCAGTGATTGACGCCGACACCCACGTGGACGAGACCGAGGACACCTGGGAATACCTGCTGCCCTCCGAGCGCCAGTACCGCCCCGTCTGTGAGATCGACGACCGCGACGGCAAGCCGTACTGGCTGGTGGACGGCAACCGCTTCCTCCGCATCCCCCGCGACTTCGCGAAGACTGGCACCACCGTGGAGACGCGCGAGCTAAAGGATATCGGCGCCCGTCTGGCCGACATGGACCGGCTGGGCACCGAGGTGCAGGTGATCTACCCGACGCTGTTCCTGCTGGCTCCTGCGCAGCGCCCCGAGGTGGACCTGGCCGTGCGCCGCGCCTACAACCGCTGGGTGGGCGAGGCCAGCGACAAGTCCAACGGTCGCCTGCGCTGGGTGTGCCTCCTGCCCGCGGGCGACCTGGACGCCGCGCTGGAGGAGGTGCGCTGGGCGAAGGAGCACGGCGCGGTCGGCGTTCTGAAGAAGGGCGACCCCGAGTTCGGCCACTGGCCCGTCGATCCCTACTTCTTCCCGCTCTACGAGGAGGCGCAGCGGCTGGACCTGGCCATCTGCTTCCACCAGGGTACCGGTATGTCCGACATCGCCACCGGCCCCATCTTCTCCTACGGCCGCTTCCAGCGCCTGCCGCTCTCCGTCGTCAACGCTTTCTACTCGCTCGTCGCCAACAGCGTGCCCCCGCGCTTCCCGCGCGTGCGCTGGGGCTTCGTCGAGGCCGGCGCGAGCTGGGTGCCCTACGTCGCCTACGACCTCGCCCGCCGCGCCGCGAAGCAGCCTGACGGCGGCAACATCGACGGCGTGAAGTTCGAGCTACGCGGCGACCTGCTGGCCGACAACCGCGCCTACGTCACCTGCCAGGTGGACGAGGACTTCCCCCACATCCTGGAGCACACCTCGGGCGCCACGTTCGTCGTCGGCTCGGACTACGGCCACAGCGACCCCTCGGTGGAGCACCACTTCGTCCCGCTGCTCGACGAGCGCGCCCGGCGCGGCGACCTCCCGCCCGCCCTCGTCCGCCAGATCACCTACGACAACGCCAAGGCCCTCTATGGCCTGTAACGCGACAAGGAGCACGGCGGAAGCTGGCTGTGTGAGACGCATGGCGTCGATCCAGACTGGCACCCAAGCGGTTTGCGTCCCTCAAGAGGCGGCACTGGGTCAACCCGGTGGGTTCTCAAGGAGGAGGGCTCGAAAGCCGGCCTGTCGAAAGTGCTCATCCGTCGTCAGGGCTGCCGACAGGTGCTGCTCGCCCATCACGACGAACAGTCGGTCAGTCCCCATTCCTTGACCGCGCGGCTCCGATAAAGATCCAGCGCGGCGGCAAACAGCCGCGGCGAGGCGGGGAAAATCTGGACGAGGCCACTGGCCTGCAATGCGGCGATGATCTGGACAGCTTGAGTTCGGAACCGCAAATTGGCTAGCCCGTCGGCGATCTCCGTGAGCACGAACTCGGTAGTTACAAGGCGCCGCCGTTCTGCAGCGAGATATGCTTCCCACCGGAGCGCTGCATCGCGCCACTGGTCGCGGGTGTTCACCGACGCATAGACGTAGGCGGTATCGAGAAACAGCGGTGCGCGGCTATGCGCCACCGCTCTCGTCCGCAAGACAGCCATGTGCGTAGCGATCATGGTGGACCGAGAGGTCTATCACGCCCATATCGGTGGCCAGACGGCCGATCACCGTCAGCGGATACACTTCGTCTGCCGCGCTCTCCGCGATCGGCGCCTCGCGCTCAATCGTGATCACGTAGGTCGTATTCGGCTGCAAGTCCACGGGACGCTCGGGACGAAGCACCTCGCCATCGAACGTCGCCCGCACCGTCTGCGCCATCGCCCCACCCCCTGCGGCACCTACCGACGATTCGATGGAATTGTACCGCACGGGCGCTCAGTGGCCGGCGTACAGGCGGTCGAGGTAGCCGCCGGCCTCGATGCGCTCCAGGTAGCTGTTGTCGTAGAAGTCGCTGGGATTCGCGTCGCGCGCGTTCGGGTGCGGCGACTGTTGGAGCACGGCCACAATCGCCGCCTCGGGCACGAGCTGATCGCGCGTCATCGTCGGCAGGAAGAACTCGTAGCCCGCGCGCACGAACTCCGGGTCGTCCTGCTCCGAGTACTTGGCCAGTACCGCGAGCGAGGTCGCCGGGTCGGTCAGCATGGTGTGGACGCCCTGCAGGTGCGCGCGCAGGTAGCGCTCCACCAGGTCGGGCGTCGTCTGCGCCACGTCGGTGCGCGTGGTGACGGCGCCCATCAGGAACGGGATGTCCATCTGCGCCAGGTCGGCCAGGATGCGCAGCCCCTGCTTCTGCGCGACCAGGTCGGTGGGCGTCGAGCCCATCCCCGCCTGCGCGTGGTCCGCGAGCACCGCCGTCAGCACCGCCTCCGACGTGCCTGGATACACCGCGGCCACGTCGCTGCCGAGCTGCAGGCCGTTGAGATCCAGCAGCTTGCGCCAGGCGAAGTCCGACACCGACCCTTGGCGCGTCGCGGCGATCGTCTTGCCGCGCAGGTCCTCCACGGAGCGGATGGCCGGCTGGGCGAACGCTTTGAAGGCCAGCTTCGGCGTCACGCCGGCGACGATCGTCGCGAGCGAGCTGCCGGCTTGCAGGTTCAGCTCCACGCCCTCATTGCCGGCGAGCATGAACTGCACGCTGTTGGCGATGAGCCCCTGCGTCGAGAGCGTGGACGACAGGAAGACCAGCTCGGCGTCGATGCCCTGTTGCTGGAAGTAGCCGCGCTCGGCCGACAGCCACAGCGGCAGCTGGTTGGCGCCCTTCGACGCATAGGCCACGGTGATCTTCGCGGGCGCCGGCGGGGCGGTGGCCGTGGCCGCCGTGCCCGGAGGCGCCCCCGCTGCCGCGGCCGAGCCCGGCGTCCCCGACCCGGGAGCCGAGGTCGGCGCGGCGGGTGCGGGGGCCGGGGGCGACGCCGCGCCCGGGGCGCACGCGAGCGCCGCGGCAAGCGCCAGCAACACCGCCAGGCGGCCCGCCCAATGCCCCGCCAGCCCGCCTGTCCGCTCCACAGCCTGTCGGTGTGCCCGCTGCCCCGCCAGGTCGCGCGCCCGCTGCCCCATCCGCCTCACGCCGTCTCCACCTTGGCGCCATGCGCCCGTGGCTCGTCCACGCTCATCATGGGGTGCCGCGCCCCGGCCGTCAAGCTGCGGTCGCCGGTCCCGCCCGTCAAGCATCGACCATCCGTCCTTGCCCGCCGACTGCAGCGGGTGCCCCCAATTGCGGGATTGCCGCGCAAGAGCCGGAGTGCGCCCACCCTTGGGCCGTCGTAGATTAATGGTGGACGTGCCGCACGGACCAGCAACCACGGAGGTACCCAATGAACGCCGTACTGACCAACGACCGCGCCGCCGCGGACACGGCCGCGCCGCGGTTCGCTAGCCCCGCCGAGCAGTGGGAGGCCGTGCGCCGCCGCGACCCGGCCGCCGATGGCCACTTCCTCTACGCCGTGGACACCACCGGCGTGTACTGCCGCCCGTCCTGCGCGGCGCGGCCCGCCCGGCGGGAGCACGTGACGTTCCACGCCACGCCGGCCGCCGCCGAGCGCGCCGGCTTCCGGCCCTGCAAGCGCTGCCGCCCCGACCTGCCGCCGCGCGCCGAGCGGGACGCCGCGCTCGTCGCCGAGGCCTGCCGCACCATCGAGGCTGCCGAGGAGCCCCCCCGGCTGGCCGACCTGGCCGCGCAGGCCGGCGTGAGCCCGCATCACTTCCACCGGACGTTCAAGCGGATCGCCGGCGTGACCCCGCGCGCCTACGCCGCCGCTCACCGCCAGCGTCGCGTGCAGGATGGTCTGGCGGCCGGCGCGGGTGTCACGGACGCGCTGTACGCCGCGGGCTTCGGCTCGGCCGGCCGCTTCTACGCGACCGCGCCGGCGATGCTCGGCATGACCCCCTCGGCCTACCGCCGGGGCGGCCAGGGCGAGGCCGTCTGGTACGCGGTGGACCGCTGCTCGCTCGGCTACGTGCTGGTGGCGGCCACCGAGCGCGGCGTGTGCGCCATCATGCTCGGCGACGAGCCGGCGGCGCTGACCGCCGACCTGGCGGCGCGCTTCCCGCACGCGCGGCTGACGGAGCCCGATCCCGGCTTCGCCGACTGGGTCGCGGCGGTGGTGCGCTTCGTCGACGATCCGGCCCGCGCCGGCGGGCTCGGGCTGCCGCTCGACGTGCGCGGCACCGCCTTCCAGCGCCGCGTGTGGGAAGCGCTGCGCGAGATCCCGGCGGGCCAGACCGCCAGCTACGCCGACGTGGCCGCGCGCCTGGGCAGCCCCCGCGCGGTGCGAGCGGTGGCGGGCGCCTGTGCGGCGAACCCTCTCGCCGTGGCGATCCCCTGCCACCGTGTCGTCGCCCGCGACGGCGGTCTCGCCGGCTACCGCTGGGGGGTGGAGCGCAAGCAGCGCCTCCTCGAACGGGAGCGGGCATGAGGCGCGACGACGCTGCCACGAGGCGGGCGGCGGCCGCGAGCAGCGCGGCCGCCGGGGTGGCCAGCACGGCCGCCCCGGCGCCGTCGCTCGCCGCGCGGGTGGCCGCGCTCGACTGGGCGCCCATCGGCGCGGCGCTCGACGAGCAGGGCTATGCCTCGCTGGGCACCCTACTGACGCCGGCCGAGTGCGCCGCGCTCGTCGCCGGCTACGACGCCGCGGACGCCTTCCGCAGCCGCGTGGTCATGGCGCCGCGCGGCTACGGGCGCGGCGAGTACAAGTACTTCGCCTACCCCCTGCCCGAGCTGGTCGCCACCTTGCGCGCCACGCTCTACCAGGGGCTCGCGCCCATCGCCAACCGCTGGGCGGCGGCGCTGGGCCGCCCGGCCGACTACCCGCTCGACCACCAGGCCTACCTCGACCGCTGCCACGCGGCCGGCCAGCTCCGGCCGACGCCGCTGCTGCTGAAGTACGGCACGGGCGACTACAACTGTCTGCACCAGGACCTCTATGGCGACGAGTCCTTCCCGCTCCAGGCGGTGTTCCTGCTCAGCGTGCCGGGCGCGGACTTCGCCGGGGGCGAGCTGGTGCTGACGGAGCAGCGGCCGCGCCTGCAGTCGCGCGTCGAGGTCGTGCCGCTCGGCCACGGTGAGGGCGTCGTCTTCGCCGTGAACCAGCGGCCCGTGCAGGGCACGCGCGGCGTCCGCCGCGTGACGATGCGCCACGGCGTGAGCCGCCTGCGCCTGGGCCACCGCTTCACCCTCGGCGTGATCTTCCACGACGCCCGGTAGCGCGCCGCCGGCTGGCCCCCGTGCGCGCGACTCCCTATACTGGGGCCACCGAGACGTCGGCCCCTGCCGCCAAGCCGAGCCAGGCGGCTGCGCCGGCCCGCGCGCTGGAGTCGTTGCCATGCCGCATCCGTTCGTCGCCCCACGTCGTCTCGTGCGGCTCGCGCCCGCGCTCCGGGCGGCGGCGGCCGCGCTGGCCGCGCTGAGCCTGGCCGCGTGCGCGGCCCAGGCGCCGGCCGCCCCGGCCAGCGGCGGCCCGCCCGCCGGCGCCGCGCCCGCGGCCAGCGGCCAGGCGGCCACCGCCGCCCCGCCGGAGCCGCGCCTGATCCGCTTCGGGCTGCCGTCGCTGGCGCTCTCCTACATGCCGATGTACCTCGCCGACGAGCAGGGCATCTTCGCGCAGCACGGCCTGCGCGCCGAGTTCACGATCATGGAGACGAACATCGCCCCGGCCGCGATGGATCGCGGCGAGACGGACATCGCCGGCAGCGGCACCAGCGCCGTGGACTACGCGCTGCAGGGTGGCGACGTGCGCATCTTCATGCGCCTCTTCGACCAGAGCCCCTGGACGCTGATCTCGCGCCCGGACATCCAGTCAGCCGCCGACCTGCGCGGCCAGACGATCGCCACCAGCGCCAGCACGCCCAAGCTGTTCGCGATCGCCGGCGTGCGCCACTTGGGGCTCGTGCCCGACCAGGACGTCCACTTCCTCGAGACCGGCGGCACGTCCGCCTCCTTCACCGCGCTGCTGAGCGGCCAGATCGGGGCGGCCGTGGTCACGCCGCCGTTCGACTCCAAGGCGAAGGCCCAGGGCTACCGCGAGCTGCTGTTCCTCGGCGACCTGCTCGGCCTGCCCTACGTCGACCTGCCCACCTCGAAGGCCAACCTGGACAAGCGGCCCGACGTCATCAAGGATACTATCCGCTCGCTATTCGAGAGCATGCGCTGGTGGCGCGACCGACCGGACGACACCGTGGCGGCCATCGCCACGAAGTTCGACGTGGCTCCATCCGAGGCGAAGGACGCCTACGACACCTACACGCGCATCATGACGACCACGGGCGACGTGGACGAGCGCAGCATCCGCACCTACATCGACACCGCGTCGCAGGTCAGCGGCGCCCGCCCCGACGTGCCCATCGACTCCCTGGTCGACACCCGCCTGCTGCACGAGGTGCAGGCGGAGATGGGGATCAAGTAGCTTCTCCCAGAGAAGACAGGATGGTGGGGGACACCCCCACACCCCCGGTTGAGAGGAAGGAAAGGGCAAGTGGGGTGACACCCCCCCAGGCCCCCGGCAGGGGAGTCCCCCTGCACCCCCGGCGAGAAAGGCGGGCGGGGTAGGCCCACGGCAGGAGAGCGCTCCTGCACCCCCGGTGCTAGTGGGCGGCGACGGCGGGCTTGCGGCGGCCGAAGTAGACCGACTCGGTCGGGAGGTCGGCGGGCTGGAGATTGAACCAGCGGATGGCGTTCTGGCCGAGCACCAGCCGCAGGTCTTCCTCGCGGTCGCTCAGCACGCGCTCCAGCATGTTCACCGACTCCGGGAACTCCGAGTCCCAGTGCGCGTAATCGGAGGCGTACATCACCTGCGTGTTGCCCATCATGTCGAGCACGGTCGGCAGGATGTCCTCCTCGGGCTCGCAGGTGACGGCGATCTGCTCGCTCTTGATGATCTCGGACGGCTTGCGCTCGCACGCCGACCACTGCGGCCGGAGCTTCTCGAAGTGCTCGTCGAGCCGGCCTGCCCAGAACGGCAGCCAGCCGGCGGCGCCCTCCATGTAGGCGACTTTCAGGCGCGGGTAGCGGTCGAACACCCCTTCGCCGATCATGTGCATCATGGCGATCATCGCCTCGAAGGGGAACGCCGTCATGTGGACGTAGCTGTACTTCTCCATGCGCTCGGAGCCCGCGCCCATCACGCCGTTCACGCCGTACTGGCCGTCGTGGCCCGTCTGGGGGTGGACGGAGAGCGGCATGTTCAGCGCCTGCGCCGCCTCGTAGATCGGGTCGAAGCGGCGGTCGCCGAGGTTGATGCCGTAGACGTTCGTCGGCAGCATGGCGCTGACGATGCCGTGGGCGGCCAGGAACTCCAGCTCCTTCACGGCGGCGGGCGGGTCCTGGCAGGGGATCAGGCCGACGCCCTTCAGGCGCTTGGGGGCGGCGGCGCAGTACTCCAGCAGCCAGCGGTTCACGGCGTGGCAGGTGGCGCCGGCGAGCCCCTTGTCTTGCAGGCCGTTCACGGTGAGGGCGACGGCCGTGCCGAAGATGATGGCGACGTCGATGCCCTCCTGGTCCATGTCGGGCAGGCGCAGGAGCGGGTCGCGCATGCCGGGCCGCGACGTGCGGATGTGCGGCGCGAACGGCCCTGTCACGGACGGCCCCAGCCCCTCGCCCTTGGCCCAGACACGGCCCTCGAAGAACATGCGCGAGGCGCCCATGTGGTCCACGACGCGCTTCGGGGCGCGGGCCGCGTACTCCTCGGGCAGCCAGGGCCCCAGCTCCTCGTCGGGCTCGCTGCAGTGCCCATCGGCGTCGACGACGAGTGCAAGCGACATGGTCAAGCTCCTTTGTTACTCGGCGGCGAGCGGGCGGAGGCGGCAGAGGGTGGAGCGGTGGGGCGTGCCGCCGCTGATCGGGTCGTGGCGCTCGTTGTGAACGAGCAGGTTCACGTTGGCGCCGTCGGATGCGAATGGATCGAGCGGCGGCAGGCCGAGCGGCTCGCAGCCCTGCCACCAGCCGTGGCTCGTACAGACCACCCCGGGCAGGATCGCCTCGGTCACGCGCGCCTGGACGCGCACGCCGCCGCTGGGCGTCTCCAGCGCCACCCAGTCGCCGTCGGCGATGCCGTAGGCAGCCGCCGTGTCAGGGTGCAGCTCGGCCGTCGGGTGGGGCAGCGTCTTGCGGAGCCGCGGCAGGCCGCGGTGCTGACTGTGCAGGTACTGCGGGCGCTTGGCGTTCGTGAGCACCAGCGGGAACTCGGCGGCGACGGCCGGCTGGCTCACGGGGCTGAGGGCCGGCTCGACGTAGGTGGGCAGCGGCGGCTGCCCCTCCCGCGCGAACGGGACGGCGTATAGCTCCACCTTGCGGGTGGGGGTGGCGAAGCCTTTGGGGTCGCCCGTGCTCGGGTCGGGCTCGGCGTAGCTCTCGTAGCGCAGGGGCTGCCGCGGGATCGTGACGCCGTAGGGCTGCTCGGCCAGCGCGTCCCAGGTGAGGCCGCTGGGCGCCAGGACGTAGTCGTAGCCCGCGGCCACGTCGCCGTCCCAGAACTCCGCGCCGAACCCCAGGCGGCAGGCGAGCGCGAAGATGATCTCGACGTCGGCGCGGCGCTCGTGGCGCGGCGCGACGACGGCCGGCCGCCGCTGGACGTGGGCCATCGCCTCGATCGGGTAGCGGAAGCCGAGGTGCAGCGCCTCGAACTCCAGGAAGCTGGCCGCGGGCAGGACGACGTCCGCGTACTGGCTGGTGGGGGTGTGCGTTAGCTCGACCTGGGCGAAGAACTCCAGGCGCTCCAGCGCCGCGCGGCCGCGCAGCGTGTCGCCGTTTGCCAGCAGCATGTTGCCGCCGAAGCTGACCAGCGCGCGGATCGGGTAGGGCTCGCCCTCCAGCACGGCCCGATACAGGTCGTAGGCGGCGACAGCGCCAGGGCGCGCGGGCGGGCCGAGGGGCCGCTCCGCCCGCCCCAGGCGCTCGCCGGCGAGCGCGGCGTCGAGGGCGCCCTTGACGGCGAGGGAGTTGACCAGCGGCCCGGGCGCGCGCACGTTGCCGCCCTCGCGGTCCCAGTCGCCCAGCAGCGCGTAGAGCACCGCGATCCCGCGGCACGCCTGGGTGGCGTTCGTGTGCTGGACGAGGCCGTTGTGGAAGTAGTGGCCGACCGGGCGATGCTCGGCCAGCAGGCGGGCAGCCGCCACGATCTGTGCGGCGGGGACGCCGGTGATGGCGGCGGCCACCTCGGGCGGGTACTGCGCGGCCTCGGCGGCCAGCCGCTCGAACACCGGCTGGCAGTCCACCGTCTGGCCGTCGGCGAGGCGCACCGGCCGCGTGCCGCGCAGGCCAAGCCCGGCCGCGCCGCCGTCGTAGACGCCGCGCCCGGCATCGTAGGCGACCAGCGCGCCGCTCCCCGCGCGCACGGCCACGTAGCCCGTGCCGGTCGGCCGCGCGGCACCCGCCGCGAATTCGGCGTCGGCCACGTCGGCGGCCAGGAGCAGCTGGCCCGTATCGCCGCGCACGAGCAGCGGCGCGTTCGTCCACTCGCGCACGAACGGCTCGTCGTAGCGGCCTTCCGCGATCAGGAGGTGGATGAGGCTGAGCGCCAGCGCGCCGTCGGTGCCCGGCCGCACTTGCAGGAACACGTCGGCGCGGGTGGCGGGGCCGACGCGGCGCGGATCGACGACCACCAGCTTGGCGCCGCGCGCCTTCGCGGCGACCACGTCCTGAGCGAGACTCAAGAAGTTGCCGTTCGGGTTGGTGCCCCAGAGGAGGATGCAGCCGCTGTGGGCGAGATCGGGCATGGGCAGGCGGTCGGCGCCGAACGTGTAGGCGGCGGCGCCGGTGTCGCGCGGCCACTGGCAGAGGTGCGTGGTGCTGACCACGTTTGGCGTGCCGAACAGGGCCGTCAGGCGCCCCAGCCACGGCTCGACCTCGTTGAGCCCGGTGCCGCCGCTGGTGCCCTTGCTGAACGCCACGGCGCGCGGGCCGTCGGCGGCGCGCACGGCCAGCAGCTTCGCCGCGATGAGGTCGAGCGCCTCGTCCCAGGAGATGCGCTCCCAGCCGGGGTCGGGGTCGGTCTTGGGGCGCGTGCGGCGCATGGGGTAGTTCACGCGCTCGGGCTGGTCGAGGAACTCAGGGGCGGCCCGTCCTTTGGCGCAGATGGCGCCGCCGTAAGGGTGGGTCGGATCAGGGTCGACGCGGAGGACGCGGTCGCCGGCCACCGTCGTGACGGTCGGGCAGTGGACCGCGCACAGCCCGCAGTAGCCTCGCACCGTCCGCGTCGCCGCGCCCTGGTCCACGGCCATCATCCACCCCCGATCCGTCGTCAGCGCCCAGCCTGCAGCACGCCCCGGCCGCGGCGATCTCGCCCCGTTCGCCCGGAGCATAGCGCCGGGCGCCGGCGGCGGCAACCTGGCAGGGTGCAGCAAGCGGCGCCCCTAGAGGCCATTCGCAAGCACGCCGACGGCGGTCAGGCGGGCGGCACTTGCGCAAACAGCTCGCTGATTGGCAGCGCGAAGCCCGGCAGCAGCGGCGACTGCAGGCTATCGCCTTCGAGCAGCGTCGCGATCAACTGGAGCGCCGCGTCCACGCGCCGGTACACCTCGACCTGCCGCCGCTGCCAGTTGACGATCCAGTATTCGCGCACGCCCCGGCGGGAGTAGAGCTTGAGCTTGGCCTCGCGATCGCGCCGCTCGTTGGTCGAGCCGGGCGAGAGTATCTCTACGACGAGGTCGGGAGCAGCGTGCAGCTTGCCGTCGGGCGCCAGTGTCGTTGCCAGCCGTTCCCTGCTGACCCACACGAGGTCCGGCGCCACGTCGTCGTCATCAGCAAGGATGACGCCCGGCGCGACGCTTACCTGGCCCGCGCCGGTCTCGCGGCTCCAGCGCTGAAGCGGTGCGCCCAGGTCCATGCAAAGAAGCTGGTGATAGTAGTGTGGCTGCCGCGACACGTACAGCTCCCCGTCGATGATCTCGTAGCGCTTGCCGTCGTCGGGCAGCAGCTCCAGGTCAGCCGACGTCCAGCGCAGCGACTGGGTCATGGCTCCTCCCACCGCGATGGCACCACCGCTCGTTTATCTGGCTACATGATATACGGCGTCGGCGGCTGCGCAGCCCCGAGAGAGCGTGTCTACCGTGCGGTAGAGTATGGACCAGCGGGGGGCGCGGGATCGTCACTGCCTGCGAAGCGCGATGATGGCCTTTGGCGACGCCACCGTGTCAGCGCAACCGGCCTGACCTATGTCGAACCGACAGGGAGCCTGATCGCCATGTCCGACCTGCTGACGGGCTTCGGCCTGATCGCGGTGGTGCTGACGATAGCCGCGCTCACCTCGGGCCTGGTGGCGCGGGCGCCGGTCTCGTCGCCGATGATCTTCCTGGCCCTCGGCTTCCTGCTCGGCGAGCACGGGCTCGGGGTCCTTCGCATCGGCCCGCACAGCGCCGTGTTGGAAGTGGTCGCGGTGTTGAGCCTGTCCTTCGTGCTATTTCTCGACGCCATCCGCCTGCGCTTCGACGAGATGGGCAAGGACTGGCTGGTGCCGGTGCTGGCCCTGGGCCCCGGCACGATCCTCACCGTGCTGCTCATCGCCGGCGCGGCAGCGCTGTTGCTGGCGCTGCCGCCGATCCAGGCGGTCCTCCTCGGCGCCGTCCTGTCGTCGGTCGACCCCGTCGTGCTGCGCGACGTGGTGCGCGACAAGCGCATCCCGCGCTCGGTCCGCCGCGCGCTGCAGACGGAGGCGGGCACCAACGACCTGGTGGTGCTGCCGATCATCCTCGTCGCGGCGGCGGTGGCCCTGGGGCAAACGGGCGGCGCGGCCGACTGGCTGGTGCTGCTGGGGCGGCTGTTCCTGCTCGGGCCGCTGGTCGGGCTGGCCGTCGGGGCAGCCTACGTCTGGCTGATGCGGCAGGCGCGCGCCCATACCCCGATCAGCAGCGAGTACCGGGCCATCGGCGGCGTCGGGACACTGCTCGCGGCGTACGTCGCGGGCGAGGCCGCCGGCAGCAGCGGCTTCCTGGCCGTGTTCGCGGCCGGCGTGGCGGTGGTGGCGCTCGACTACGACGTCTGCGACTGCTTCCTCGACTTCGGCGCGATCATGTCCGAGCTGGTGATGCTGCTCGCGTTCATCCTGTTCGGAGCGATGCTCTCGACCGCGATCGGCACGGTCCCGCTGCTCCCCTCACTGCTGTTCGCAGGCGTCGTGCTGGTGATCGCGCGGCCGGTGGCCATCGGCCTGGTGCTGTGGCGCGCCCCGATCAGCGGCCGGGGGCGGCGGTTCATCGGCTGGTTCGGGCCGCGCGGGCTCAGCTCGCTGCTGTTCGGGCTGCTGCTGGTGGCCGACGGCGTCCCCGGCGCTGAGCAGCTCCTCGCGCTGGCGGGCGTGGTGGTGATCGTCTCGGTCATCGCCCACGGCGTGTCGGCAGCGCCGCTAGCCGAGCGCTACGCCCGGGCCGTCGCCCGCGCCACGCTGGCCGAAGAGCGCGAGGCTACGGCGGCGGGTCTGTTCCACAGGGCCGCGGGCGCCGTGCCGCGCATCACCCCGGCCGAGCTGGCGGCGCGGCTGGCGAGCGACGCCCCGCCGCTGGTGCTCGACGTGCGGTCGCGCTCGTCTTACGACCATGACCGCGCGCGCATTCCGGGCAGCGTGCGCGTCCCTCCGGACGAGGTGACCGAGTGGGCGGCCGGGCAGCCGCGCGGGCGGCCCGTCGTCGCCTACTGCACCTGACCGGACGAGGCCACCAGCGCCCGTGCGGCGCAGCAGTTACGCTCCCTGGGCTTCGACGCGGCCGCGCTCCAGGGCGGCTTCACGGCCTGGCGCGCCGCCTACCCCGTCGAGCCGGTCGATGCGGCGGCTTGAGGGGATGGCCGGCCGCGCGCAAGTTGGCCGGTGACCAAGAGCTGCTATAGCGTTCCTGCAGGTCATTCGGGCAGCCTGCCCGACGTGCAGCAGTTCACAGCTGCAGTGTGCGCTACTTCACGGTAGCCGTCCGCAGGGCCGCCTAAGATGATCGTGCCAGATGACTTTCACGACGGTAAGCGAAAGGAGTCGGGTAATGATCTACGTCGGTTGGTGGCTCCCGTTGTTCCAGCATTTCCAGGTCTCGCTGCTCTCGTGGTTTCACTAGTGTGACCCCCAATGGCCCAGCCCGGCCCTTGGGCTCGCGTAGGATGCAGGAGTTCAACCATGTGGACACGCCGACTGGCAACCCTGACGATGGTGCTCCTTCTCGGCACGGCCGGTTGCGCGACGCCCTCCCTCCTGGGATTCGCCCCTCCATCCGGCCCGGAGCGCGGGGGACCGAGCGGCCCCTTGCCAGGGGATGCGCCGGCGCCGCCGGCAGCCAGTCGCGCGCGGCCGGCTCCCGCCGCGCCGGCGAGCAACGCGAGCGTGAGCCGTGACGATGCTCCGGCCAGCACGGCCGCGGACACGTCGGAGCGGGAGTATCTGGACGCGGTCCGGCCGCTATTGCAGCGGCTCCGCGACAACGGGCGCGACAGCATGCGCTTGCTGGACACGCTCGGCAGTCGATCGCGAGCTGCCGACGTCGAGTCGCGAGCCACGACCCTCAAGGAGCAGGTCGATGAGCTGCAGGGCGAGGTCGACGCGCTCACCCCGCCCGCCCGCTACCAGCGTGCCCACGACGATCTGCAACGTGCGCTTGCCAGCCAGCGGGACTTCCTCGACAGCGAGCTACAGGCCTACGCGCACCGCGACGAGCGGACCGCGCTCCGTGACGCGCTCGACCGCGCGGGCGACCAGGCGAGCGACGCCATGCACTACTACGCCGCGGCGAGCGACGCGTTGGGAATCCTGCCCTAAGCGGCCGGCCCAGGATGGTGTGTATGTTTGGCTTCGCCAAAGAGACACACCATCCCGGCCGAGTGCTTAGCGCGCGTTGTCGGTGCTAAGATTGCCGCCGAGCGTAGAGGTTGGCGCGCCGCCCGGGCGCGGTGCAGCCGCCGACGAGCGAGCGACGGGGCGCGCGGACGGGGTGTTGCTGGGGGCCAGGGACGGCGCTCTGATAGGAAAGGTCGGTCCAATGAACGTGCGGCGGCGATCGCGGTTGCCCCTCGGTGTGGCGTTGGCTGTGCTGTTGCTCCCCGGCGGGTTCACCACTGCCGCCGCGCGGCCCGTGGCCCAGGTCGACGAGAACGTTGTGGTGCAGATCACGAGCCCCCAGCCGGGGCAGCTCCTCCAGGGAAGCGTCGACATCACGGGCTTTGCCGCCGACCGGCGCAGTTCTGCCGGACCGGGACTGAACGAGCGCGACGTGGCGCTGTACCTGAACGACAGCGCCGACCAGCGAAATCTGTTCGACTACGCCGACACCGGCGAGGACAGCCCAGAGGCCGCTGCCGCCCTGGGGCCGCAGTTCGCGCAAGCCGGCTTCGCGGATAGCTGGGAGACTTGCTCCTTCCCCCCCGGCCACTACCAGCTGATCGTCTGGGTGTCGAGTCTGGTCGTCCCGGGCGCGCGGAACTTCGCCAGCGTCGACGTGGAGATCGCGCCCTGCCCCGCGGCCACGGTCATTCCCAATGACGCGTTCGAAGCCCATCCCGACGAGGCGAGCGTCCGCTTGGCGGGGCCCGAGGGAAGCGGCTACATGTACGGGCCGATCTTCGCCGATGTGGCCATCGGCCTCGACGCGCGCTGCACGCAGACCGGCGTGGATTGCCGCTACGGGCTCGAATTCCGCCGCCTGCCCGGCCCCGCCAACTCGCCAACCGATAGCGCCTACGCGTTTTGGGTCAATCCCGCCGACGGCATCTTCTCGCTCGAGTATTACCCGCCGGGAAGCGATCCGGACCGCGGGACCTTCCTGATCGACGATACCCCCGCGCCGGCGATCCGGTCCGGTACAGCCACCAATCGGCTGGGGGTGATCGCCGAAGGGGACTGGCTGCGGGTATTCGTGAACGGCCAGCAGGTCGGGGAGGCGCACGACAGCAGCCGACCCTGGGGGATGATTAGCTGGCTGGGGGCGACCGACGACAGCGGCCGCGCGGTGGAGATCCAGTTTGGAAACCTGGTCATCGCGACGCCCGGGCCGCTTGACAGCCTGGCCCCCGTCCTCCGGGGCAGCTCCTGATCCTGGTCTGGCTCCTGCGGGGCGCTCGCACGACACAGAAGGTCGGCATCGCGCGCCTGCGACGGGTGGTGGCTATCGCATGACTCTCTCCGGCCAGCGCGAAGCCATGAGCCGACCTGACGCGATGAACGCGCGGAGATTGCAAGTGAGGCAGGCATTCCCAAGGGCTCGCGTCCGGACGCCGCGGTGGCGGCGGGATAGGCCGGCCCGGCTAGACGGCGACGGGCGCGGGGGCGGCGAGGCGGTTGACGTGGGGCGTGCCGTCTTTCATGACGAGGCGGAGATTGGCGCGGTCGCGGAGGATCGTGATGTCGCGGAGCGGGTCGCCGGCCACCAGGATCAGGTCGGCGAGCTTGCCCGGCTCGATTGTGCCGACCTGGTCGCCGAGGCCGATGCAGCGCGCCGCCGAGGCGGTGGTGGCGACGAGCGCCTGCATGGGCGTCATGCCCGCCTCGACCATCGTTACGATCTCGGCCGCATTGTCCCCGTGGCCGAACATGCCGGCGTCGGTGCCCATCGCCACGGGCACGCCTAGCTCCAGCGCACGCTGCATGGTGCGGGCGCCGAACTCGATCACCTCGGGGGCCTTGCGGCGGATGTACTCGGGCGTCGCGCCAGGGTTGCGCGCCGCGCGCTCGACGTACTTGCGCGAGTTGACGAGCGTGGGCACGAGGTAGACGCCGCGGTCGGCCATCTGGCGCAGCGCGTCCTCGTCCTGCCAGAGGTAGGCGCCGTGCTCGACGGTGTCCACGCCGGCCTCCAGCGCGTCGCGCAGCCCCTGGCCGCCATAGGCGTGGACCATCACGGGCCGCTCCAGCTTGTGCGCCTCGTCCACGAGCGCGCCGATCTCCTCGCGCGTGTACTGCCGGCCCAGCGGCCCGCCGACCGCGGACGAGATGCCGCCGGTCGCGCAGAACTTGATCCAGTCGGCGCCCAGGCGCACCAGCTCGCGCACCTTCTTGCGGATCTCGTCGGGGCCGTCGGCCAGGCCCTCCGGCACGTCGGGCAGCACCGGGAAGTGACCGGGCAGGCCGCAGGGATGCGTGCGGTCGCCGTGGCCGGCGGAGGGCGTGATCATGATGACGGAGACCATCAGGCGCGGGCCGGGCACCAGGCCGCGGGCGACCGCCTGCTTGGCGCCCGCCGGGGTGCCGCTCGCGTCGCGGATCGCCGTGAAGCCGCCCTCCAGCGTGACGCGCAGGGTGTTCGCCAGCTCGAAGCAGGCGAGCGACGGCGACGTGGCGAGCCGCTGGTACACGTCGAGCCCGATGTGGCTCAGGTGGTCGTGCGCGTCGATGAGGCCGGGGAGGAGCGTCAGGCCGGCGGCGTCGTAGACGACCGGCGCCTCGCCCTGGCCGTTGCCCGAGAACTCGGCCGGCAGCGTGGCCGGGGCGCCGTCGAGCACGGCGGCGATGCGCGCGCCGTCCACCACCACGGTTGCCGGGCGCGGGGCGGCCCCCGTGCCGTCGATCAGCGTCGCGCCGCGTAGCACCTGGCGCATGGCTCCTCCAGCTATCAGCTATCAGCAGTCAGCTATCAGCTCTCGACCATTCGGTTCTAGCGAGCAGCTTCCCCTGGCCGGACAAGCTGACGGCTGATAGCTGATTGCTGACAGCTTTAACGGTATTCGCCCAGGACGCCGACGGCGTAGTCGACGAACTGGTAGTCGATCAGCGCCGGCACGTCCACTTTCTGCGGGATGTAGCCGTGGGCCGCGAACCAGTCCTGCGCGTCGACGAGCGCCGGTACGTTCAGCCGCCCGTTCGGGTCCATCGACGCCGAGACCATTTTGTCGTACAGGCTGACGTCTTTCACGCCCGTGGTGCGCGCGAGGATGGCGATCACGTCGTCGCGGCCGCGGTTGCGGTCGAAGGCGTCGACGTAGTCGCGCACGCCGCGCAGGTAGCCGACCATCCAGCGGCGGGCGGCGTCGTTGCCGCTGCCGACGAAGCTGGCGGAGTAGAGCACGAAGCCGCTCTGCAGGTCGGGGTATAGCTCGTCGGAGCGCGCTATGATGCTGTAGAGCCCGTTCGCCACGCCGAGCGTGAGGCCCGGCTCGACCTGGATGGCGGCATCGAGCGAGCGGTTGGCGAGCGCCACGTTCAGGTCGCCCAGAACGATGTCGACCGGCTCGACGTCGGCGATGCTCATGCCCTGCGCGTCCAGGGCGTGGCCGAGGAACAGCGTGACGGCGCTGCCGGCGTTGTAGCCCGCGAGGCCCACGCGCCGGCCGCGCAGGTCGGGCAGCGTGCGGACCGTGTTGCTGTCCCACAGGTCCTGGCGGGCAACGAGGCCGGCGTTGCCGTGGCCTTTGAGCAGCCGCCCCTTGTCGGCGACGATGCGCACGTCGATGTTGCGGGCGAAGGCGTTGTACAGGCCGGCGGCCATCGCGGCGCCGAGGACGTCGATCTGGCCGGCGGCGAGCGGGGCGACCAGCTCGGTCGCGCCCTGCGCGCGGATGTCCTCCACGTCCAGACCGACGTCGGCGAAGTAGCCGCGGTCGAGCGCCACGTAGAGCGGTCCGTCGACCAGCGAGCCGACGCTGCCCATGCGCACCTTGATCGGCGTCGCCAGCGGCCCGGGCGCGGCCGTCCCACCCCCAGCGGCCTGGGGGGAGCCGGCCGGCGCGGTGGCCGGGGCGCTGGGGCCGCTCGCGCTCGGCGTCGCGAGAGACGTGGGCGGCGCCTGGGCGGCGGCGCCCGGCCTCGCGGGGCCGGCGGGCGCCGCGGCGGGGGCGGCGCAGCCGACGGTCAGCCCGACGACCAGCCCGACGAGCAGCGCCGCGCGCGCCCACCCGCCGGGCGCTCGTCGCGCGCCACGTCGCCCGCCCTGAGACATGTGCACCCCTTTTCTGCTGGCTCTGCGGTGGGCGGCGCCGGGGCCGCGCCCGTGGAAGTCTACCCTTGGCCCGAGGGGGTGTCAATACGGATTGCGCGGGGGTAGGCAAAGGCTCGGGCGCGCGCTCCGCCCCTTGAGGATAGCAACGTCGGGGGCGGGCGCGGGCCGCGCGCCGATAGCGGGCGGTGAACACCGCGGCGCGCGGACGCCCGCGGGGCCGACGTGGACACGCAGGGTGGTTGTATAGTGGTGCCCAGAACCAGCCGTATTCTAGAGAGGGCGCTAATGGCTGTTGAGGAACGCACGCTACCGAGCATCGAGGACTTTCTCGCGCTGGCGCGCACGCGCCGCAGCATTCGCGGCTACGACCCGACCCGCGACGTGCCCGACGCGGTCATCGAGCAGATCATCGAGGCGGCGCGCTGGGCGCCGAGCGGCGGCAACGGCCAGCCCTGGCACTTCGTGATCATCCGCGACGCCGCCGACCGGGCCTACAATGCCGAGCTGTTCTTGAAGCAGCAGGAGCACAAGGCGGAGATGGAGCGCGCGGCGCGGGGGCAGGTACGGCTCACGGGAGCGGGCTTCAAGAACGCGCCGGTCCACATCCTGGTGGTGGGCGACCCGCGCGTGAACGAGAGCTACCCGATCCGCACGAAGCTGGAGAAGTCGGCTCGCCACTTCTACTCTGGCCTGGCGAACGCGACGCTGAGCCTGATGTTCGCGGCGCGCTGCCTGGGTTTGGCGACGCAGTACGTGTCGGACGCCGGCTCGCCGTACATGGGCACGCTGCTGAACGTGCGCTACGGCATCCCGGACCCGCTGGAGGTGTACGAGCTAGTGCCGCTCGGCTACCCGTCGAGCGACGTGGCACCGACGCCGCGGCGGCCGCTGGCGAGCATGATCCACCAGGGCCGCTTCGAGGCCGACAAGCTGCTCTCGGACACCGACATGAAGCACTGGCTGTGGAAAGACTCGCGCCTGGGCGCCTACGGCAAGGGCCCCAGCCAGGGGGCCATCCAGGCGGGCGTGGCGGACGCGGAGTAGCGCGCGGGCCAACGATTGCTCCGCAGCGGGCAGTGTGGCAGAGTTAGCCAGCAGCGGGCGGGGCGCCAGGCACGGCCGAGAGGCGGCGGCCAGCGGGGGCGGGGCCGCGCGGGAGGCGCGCTTCGGCGCGGAGAGGGCTTCGACGAAGGAGAGCGAGATGGCGCAATCGGTCGTCGTGCTGAACACCAACGAGGCGGAGTGGGAGCCCGTGCTGCGGGGCCGCGTCCACAGCATCCGCCGCAAGCGGCTGCCGCTCGACAGCGGCATTCCGGGCGTCACGCTGGAGCTGAGCCTCTCGCTGGTGCCGGATGGCTACTACACCCCCCGGCACCACCACAACTTCGACCAGATCCGCTACACCATCGAGGGCGTGCAGAGCACCGGCCACGGCGACCTGGCGCCCGGCGAGTGCGGCTACTTCCCCGAGGGGGCGTTCTACGGGCCGCAGAAGCAAGAGGGTGATGCCCTGGCGCTGGTCCTCCAGTTCCAGGGGGCGAGCGGCGAGCATTTCCTGAGCAACGAGGAGATGAACGCCACCTACAACCGGCTGATCGGCGAGGGCGCCGTGTTCGAGAACGGCGTCTACAAGGGGAAGACGGCGGACGGCCGGCCCAAGAACCAGGACTCATACGAGGCAATCTGGGAGGCGCACGAGGGGCGGCCGCTGACGTTCCCGCGCCCCCGCTACCGCACGCCGGTGATGATGATCGCCGACGCGTTCGCCTGGGTGCCGGACCGCGCCCGCCCCGGCGTGGACACCAAGCACCTGGGCACCTTCACGGAGCTGCGCACGGGCATCGAGTTCCTGCGCTTGAACCCGGGGGCGGCGATCGAGGCCGGCCCGCAGGGCGACCTGGAGCTGCGCTACCTGCTCGACGGGAGCGTGCGCTACGACGGCCGCGAGTGGCCGGCGGGGACGTACTTTTGCCTGCCGCCCGACGCGTCGGTGGGGCGCCTCAGCTCCGACACGGGCGCCACGTTCTTCGTGATCACGCTGCCGATGGTGCGGGAGCTGGCCGCGCGCCAGGCCGCCTCGCTCGCCGCCGCGGTCTAGGCGCGGCGCGAGGCCCCGCATGGCGAGGGCGCGGAAACTAAGCAGTCGGCGCGTGGCGGCTCTGACACTGGGGCTCTGCTTGGCGGTAGCGCTGGCGGCGTGCGGCGTCGCCGCGCCCGCCGGCGGCAACCCGGCGCCGGCCGGCAGCGCTGTCGCGCCGGCTGCCGGTGATGGCGGGTCGGCCGGCGGCGCGAGCGCCTCGGGCGGGGGCAGCGCGTCAGCGGGGGCCGCGGCGCCCGCGTCGCCGGGCGGGGCGACCGATCACCTCGCGGCGCCGCTGAGCCCGCCGCAAACCGTCGCGGTGAGCACGGTTCACAGCCTGGCCGACGCTCCGACCCTCATCGCCGCGCAGCGTGGCTACTTCGACGCCGAAGGGCTGAAGGTGGACGTCGTCCCCTTCGGCCTCACCTCCCAGGCGCTGTCGAGTCTGGGCACCGACCAGCTCCAGGTCGTCATCGGCGGCGTGAACGGGGCGCTGTACAACCAGATTGCCCGCGGCATTGGCGTGCGCATCGTGGCCGACGGGGGCAGCATGGCGCCGGGATACGACTGGCAAGGGATCGCCGTGCGCCAGGACCTGCTCGACAGCGGGCGCTACAAGACGCCCGCCGATCTCAAGGGCATGAAGCTCAACGAGGCATCGCCGGCCGGGGTCTCGCACTACTACGTCGACCTGCTCTTGCAGCAGCACGGCCTGACGGCCGACGACGTGGACCTGGCCGAGCTGTCGTACCCGGATGCGCTGGCGGCCTTCACGACCAAGGGGGTGGACGCCTCCGCGCTCATCGAGCCGTTCCTCTCGCGGGCGGAGACCGTGGGCGCGAAAGTCGTCCTGCGGAGCCTCGACATCTCGCCCGACATTCCGGGCGCGGCGGTGCTGATGGCGCCCGGGTTCATCGCCAACCGCGAGGCCAGCGTGCGCTTCCTGGTCGCGTGGCTGCGCGGGGTCCGCGACTACCTGCACGCCTTCGCGGACCCGGCCGCACGGGCGCAGATGATCCAGTTCTTACAGAGCAACGAGATCGACGTCGACGCGCGCACCCAGGTGGTGACGTTCGATCCGAACGGGCTGCCGCCGGTCCGGCCGTTCGAGGCGCACCTGACGTACATGGAGCAGACGGGCGTGGTGACGAGCCCCGTCACGATCGACCAGGTGATCGACACGAGCCTGATCCGCGAGGCGGCCCAGCAACTGCCCCCGTACCAGCCGTAGCGCGGACTGAGCCGGCTGCCCGGGCAGCCGGCTCAGCCGACGGGCTTGCGCGCCAGCAGGCCGTAGCGGTCCTCGCCCACCTCGCAGGCCTGCCAGCCGTCGTAGCCGGCAGCGGCCAGCCAGTCCTGGACGCGCGCGGCGGGCAGGCGATCGGCCGCGGGCGGGCCGCTCTCCGTCGAGCCGGCGGGGTCGTGCTCGACGATCAGCGCCGCGCCGCCGGGCGCCAGGACGCGCAGCACCTCGCGCAGGATCGCCTCGGGCGCGTCGGTGTGGTGCAGCATCTGGGCGAGCAGCGCGTGGCTGGCGCTCGCGTCGGGCAGGGGGATGACGTCGCCGGCGCCGACGAGCGGCTCGACGTTGGCGGCGGCGCGCTCGGCTAGGCGCTCGCGCAGGAAGGCGAGCGCGGCGGGCGAGGGGTCGACGGCGTAGACGCGGCCGGCCGGCCCGACGCGCTCGGCGGCGAGCAGGCTGACGAAGCCGGGGCCGCTCCCCACGTCGAGCAAGTGGCTGCCCGGCGCGAGGGCGAGCGCGTCGAGCCAGCCGCGCTCCATGGCCTCGCGGCCGCGCTGCCGGTCCCAGACTTCCTGCCAGTCGGCGTTGCGCATGTCGCGGTCGTACGCCCGCCCGTGATGGTGGTGCCCGCCGGCGGTTTCCGTGTGCCCCTGATGCTGGTGGTGCGCGTGGTGCTCCGGGGACGTCATGTTGCTTCGCTCCTCGCGCGGCTGGTCGCTGCCTCCGGTATAGGGCGCGCGCGGCGCGCTGTCCAGTCCGCCTGGGGCGCAGCAATCTTTCCAGGAAGGTGGCTTAGCGGGCGGTCGACGCCGCGCCGTGTTGCGGTTCTTGGGAGCGAGCGGCCTACGCTCGCGGCGCGTCGGTCGGGGCGTCCCAGGGCAGGGTGAACTGGATGGTGGTGCCCTGACCGTGGCCCTCGGAGGCGGCCCAGATGCGGCCGCCGTGCGCCTCGACGATGCCCCGGACGATGTACAGGCCCAGGCCGCTGCCCTCGATCGCCGCCTCGGCGACGTCGGGCGCGCGGTAGAAGCGATCGAACAGCCGCGTCAGCTCCTGGCCTTCGAGGCCGCGCCCGTGATCGCGCACGGCGACGGCCAGGCCCGCGGCCGTGCCGTCCACGGCGATTTCGATGGGGCTGTCGGGCGGCGAGAACTTCAGGGCGTTGGAGAGAAGGTTTTCCAGCACGCGCTCCAGACGCGCGGCGTCCCACTGGCCGGGGCGGACGCTGGCCAGCGTGGCGCGGATGTGGAGGCGCGCGCGCTCGGCCGGCGGGCAGCGGCTCACGACGGCGTCGAGCACGGCGCGGAACTCGGTCGGCGCCCGGCTGACCTCGAAGCGGCCGAGCCGCACGCGCGAGGCGTCGAGCAGCTCGGCAATCAGTACCATCATGCGCGTGGCCTGCTCGTCGATCTGGCCCAGCCCGCGCTCGATGCGGGCGAGGTCGGGCTGCGGGCGGCGGAACTGGCGGGCGATGAGCTGCGCGGTGCCCTTGATGCCGGTGAGCGGGTTGCGCAGGTCGTGGGCGGCCGTCAGCAGGATCTCCTCCTTGGCTTCCTCGACCGCGCGGACGAACACGGCGATGCCCACGCCCATCGCGCCATCGATGGCGTCGTTCAGCAGTAGCTGGGCGGCCAGCAGGTCGCCGGTGGGGGCGCTATCGGGCAGCTCCTCGCGCAGCGCCCGCCAGATCTCCTGGCGCAACAGGCGGAACTCGACTACCACGTCGGCAGCCTGCAAGCCCTGCCGGCTGCGGGCGGTCGCGTGACCGCGGGCCGCCGCCGCCACGGCGGGGTTCTCCTGGGGGGCTTCCGGCTCCAGCCAGACCGGCGCGCCGCGGGCCAGCGTCGCCAGCACGGCGTCGAACAGGGCGGGGATGTCGTCGGCCACGGCGCGCTCGCGCCGCCCGCAATGGAATGGCTGGCGCGCGACGACCTCCAGCCAGCGCTCCAGAATCTCGTCGCGCCGCGCGCTCAGCGCCGCCAGTGCCAGCGTCAGGTTGGCGTGGCGCGCGTAATCCTGGGCGCGCTCCGTCGCTTCGGTTTCGGGCTCGCCCATTCCCTCGGCTACCATGTCTCCCCCGCCGCTCGGCTCATCCTGGGCACTATACCAGAGGGAAATCACTGCACGCCGCCGGGCTGGCATGTATACTGCTAGTGCGCGGACGCTGGAGCGGGTTGGGCAATGAGGCCCGCGAGCTCCACCGCTACGGCGGAAACGACGAGGAGGTCGTATGCGTGTCGTCAAAGCGGAACGCTGGCACATGGTAACCACCGACGAAGGCCCTACGGCGGCGGGCGCCGACACGGCGTCGCGCCGCTGTTCTGTCTGTGGCTCGCGCCGCCTGGTCGCTCACGAGGACGACGTGGTCGACGCCGCGACGCTGCGCCGCTACCGCACGGTGCGCTGCGAGGGCTGTGGGTATGACCTGCTGGAGCCGCTGGCGGCGCCGGCGCCGGCCAAGCTAGCGGCCTGCTAAAGCGCTACCGCCGCACTTACATCGCCGGGCGCGCCTGGCAGCAGCAGGGATCTCGTGGCGATTGAGCCGTACGCCAGCGGCATGCTCGCCGTGGGCGACGGGCATCGGGTGTACTGGGAGTGCTGCGGCAATCCCAATGGCAAGCCCGCGCTCTACCTTCACGGGGGCCCCGGCTCGGGCTGCACGCCGGGCCAGCGGCAGTTCTTCGATCCGGCCGCCTACCGGGCGGTGCTGTTCGACCAGCGCGGCTGCGGGCGCAGCCGGCCGCTGGCCAGCGCCCCCGACGCCGACTTGCGCGCCAACACCACCGCGCACCTCATCGCCGACATCGAGGCGCTGCGCCGGCATCTGGACGTTGAGCGCTGGACGGTCCTGGGCCTGTCCTGGGGGACGACACTCGGCCTGGCCTACGCTCAGGCGCACCCGGAGCGGGTCCGCGCGCTGGTGCTAGCGCTGGTGACGACCACGTCCCGCCGCGAGGTGGAGTGGCTCACGGGTGACGTGGGCCGCCTCTTCCCGCGCGAGTGGGACCGCTTCGCTGCCGCCGTGCCGCACACGCTGCGTCACCTGCCGTTGGTCGACGCCTACGCCACCCTGCTGTTCGACGCGGACCCCGCCGTGCGCGAGCGCGCGGCGCGCGAGTGGTGCGCCTGGGAGGAGGCGCACGTCTCCCTCACGCCCGGGCATCGCCCGAACCCGCGCTACGCGGACCCGGCCTTTCGCCTCGGGTTCGCGCGGCTGGTCACGCACTACTGGCGGCACGCCGCCTTCCTCGACGACGACCAGCTCATGCGCGACGCCCCGACGCTTAACGGCATCCCCGGCGTGCTTATCCACGGCCGTTACGACGTCAGCAGCCCGCTGGAGACCGCCTGGCGGCTGTCGCGGCGGTGGGCCACCAGCAGGCTGCACGTCCTGGACGACGCCGGCCACGGCGGGGGCGAGAGCTTCCGCGCCGCCGTCGTGGGCGCGCTGAACGCGTTCGCGGCGACGTAACGTCGCTCAGCGCTCGCTGACGTCGAGGAGCACGCCGTCGGGGTCGGCGAGCTGGAAGCTGCCGAGCTGGCAGCCCATGAGCAGCTTGTGGCGGGCCTGGCCCTCGGCGCCCTTCTTCAGCGGCAGGGGCGCGAGATAGGGGTTGCGGTCGCAGAGCGCCTCGAGGTCGTTCTGGAAGTCGCGCAGGCTCTCGACCGTGAAGCCGAGATGGTCGAGCGCCGGCCGCTCGATGCCGCTGCCGGTGTAGTCGACGATCCGCCACGGCGCGACGACGAGCGTGACCACGCCGTCGGTCAGGTAAAAGTTTGGATCTGCCGCGGCCTTGGGGCGCTCCTGGAAATCGAACACGTCGCGGTAGAAGCGCGCCACCCCCGCCGCGTCGACCACACGCAGCATGAAGTGGCTGATGTGGCGGGGGTGCTGGGCGCCGGCGCCCGCCACCTGGACGTACACGTCCGTGCGGTTCGCCATGCCCTGCTGCGACAGATCGAACACATTGCCCGCCGGATCGTGCATGCTGATGCCGGCGAAGGGACGGTTGCTGGGCCGCGTGAGCAGCGTGATGCCGGGGTAGCCCTCGTTCACGCGCCGCCGGATCTCCTCGACGTCGTCGACTTCCAGGCCGAAGTGGTCGAAGCCGGCCTGGCGGCCCGGCGCGCGTGGATTGATGTTCATGCCCACGTAGCCGTCGGTGATCGAGACGGCCGACGAGACCCGCGAGTCCGAGGCGGGCTTCATGCCGAACAGGGCCTGGTAGAAGCGGCCTTCGAGCGCGAAGTCCCGGCCGCTCACGATCGCTACGTGCTTGATCCGCGCCGCCATCGGTACACCCCTTTCGCACGCCGCCGCGCTCACCAGCGCGCCGCCCGCCCCGGGCGCCGCGCCCAGCCTCTGCGCCGACTATAGCACCGCCCTGGTGGCTTGTCGACCAACAGCGGGGATAGAGGTTAGCTCACCCCGGCGGCAGGACGGCGTGGACGAAGTCGCGGACGACGGCGAGCGAGGCGGCGGTAACCTCGTGGCCCATCGGGAACTCGTGGTATTCGGGCCGCAGGCCGGCCGCTTCGAGTGCCTGGCGAGCGGCGCGGCCGCGATCGATGGGGAGGACCGGGTCGGCGACGCCGTGAACGATGAGGACGCGCTGGTCGCGGGCGCGAGCCAGGGCGGCCGGCAGGGCGGCGTCCTCGAAGAGATAGCCGCTCATCGCCACCAGGCCGGCGAAGCGCTCGGCGCTCCGCAGGCCGACGTCGAGTGTCAGCACGGCGCCTTGCGAGAAGCCGAGCAGCACCGTTCGCGCGGGGCCGAGGCCACTGCGCGCCCATAGCTCGCCGAGCAGCGCCTCGACGGCGGCGCGGCTGGCGGGTAGGTCGGCCGCCTGGTTGCCGACGTTGTACCAGGCGAAGCCGAACCAGCCGCCGAGGTCCACGGGCAGGCGGCCGTTGGGGAAGACGTAGCGGTAGTGGGTAGTGTCGATCTCGGGCGCGAGGGGGGCGAGGTCGTCGGCCGAGGCGCCGCGGCCGTGCAGCGTGACCACGAGCGGCAGGTCGCCCGGCGCGCCGGGCGGCGCGATCTCGATGTAGCTCAGGCCGCCGGCCTGCCCCATGCTCGCCTGCATTGCCCCTCCACTACCCCTGGGTGTCGCGCGCGAGCCGGCCCCGGCGTCGGACGGGCCAGCCATGTGCCGACCCAGTGAGGCGGGGGCCGCGCGCCAGCCACGGACCGATCAGCGATTCAGGCGCCGCGCGCCGCCTTGCAGGCGGGACACTCGCAGAGCGCGCGCAGCATGCGGTAGCTGTAGATGCCGGTCGCGTGGCCGTCGGCCCAGACCGGCGTCAGTCCGTAGCGCCCCACCTGCTGGAGATCGACCATCTGGGTCTGCTGCTCGCTGAGCACCTTGATCCGCGACAACATGCCGGGCACGTTGCCCTCGCCGGCGCACTGCGCGCAGGGGCAGGCCCAGCGCAGCGTCTCGAAGCCGTAGACGGCCTCATGACCGTCGTTCCACCTAATGCGCATGAGCCGCTGATCGACGTGGACCTCGACGTCGAGTGGCTCCAGGGGGCGGTCGGCGTCCTGCATCGGGGCAGCCTCCTGCCTCTATCTTAGCTCGGATCGCCCCCCGGCAGGTGTCTGTTGGGCGTCGATGCTGCCGTCCGGCATCGGCCGGAGTAGGGCAGGGGCTTGTCCCTTGCCGCCCGGCGGGTGAGGCCCCCGGCCGAGCGGTAAGGGACGAGTCCCTGCCCTACGCCTCCTCAGCTGCTTACCGGCTGGCGGCGGGCTGGTAGGTGATGATGGCCTCGTCGAGCATGAAGTAGGGTGGGGCGTTGAAGTTGTTGACCTGCGCCAGGTTGCTGATGGTCAGCGTGTTGCGGCCCGGGCGCAGCACGCCGGCCGGGAGGCGGATGGTCGCCTCGCCCCAGGGGGCGACCGGGCCGCTCCAGTTGTCCTTCGGCAGCGGGTTGCCGCCCTGGAAGACCACCGTATCGTTGACCTGGATGGCGATGGGCGTCTTGTCCCCGGTCTCCGAGTCGAGCCCTTTGAGCAGCAGCGTGCCCGCGCCCGGGGTGCCGTCCACGGTGAAGGTGGCGGTCATCTGCCCGTAGGGGCTGAGGGCGCCGTAGATCCAGCGGGCGGTGCGGCCACGGTAGTTGCGCGGCGCGCTGAAGCCGCCGGTAAACGCGTCGTCGTCGATCACCACTTGCCCCCCGGCGGCTCCCCCGGCGCCTCCGAGGGCCGGCGCCCCGCCCGCCGGCCGGCCCCCCGAATTGGCGGGCGGGGCGAGCGCGGCCGTCGGCGCGACTGTTGGCGCGGCGGTGGGGACCGTCGTCGGCGCGGGTGTCGGCGCCGCCGTCGGCGCTTCCGCGGGCGCCTCGGTCGGAGCGGCCGCAGCGGCCTCAGGCGCCGGCGCCGACTCGCTGGGCGCGGCCGCCTCGGGCGCCGGGCCGGGCGCCTCGTCGGGTGCGGTGTCGGGCGCCACGGCCAGGCCGTCGGCCGGCGGTATGGGCTGGGCGGCCTGGGGTTGCGCGTTGCGGCCGCCCGGGAGTACGCCGCTCACGACGAGCCCCGCGACGAGCAACGCCAGCAGCAGGGCCAGCACGGCAGGGATGACGTAGGCGTCGGACCGCGGGGTGGCGAGCGGCGAGCGCTCCCGGGGCGGGCGGGGCGCGACGGCGGGCGGCGCTCCCGCCCGCGCGTAGCCATTGCTTGCGGCAGGCGTGGCGCGCGCCGGAGTGGGCGACGTGGCCAGCAGCCAGCCCAGCAGGCGTGGGCGGGCGCTCGGCGAGCGGTCATCCGCGTAGCCGGCGCGAACGCGCGGCAGCGGTGGGGTGCGTGGAGCGGGCGCGGCACTGCCCGACGTCGGTGCCGGGCCAGACGTGACGGCCGCGGCAGGTGCTGCCGGTTGGGTCTCGGCGGGCGCGGCGGGACAGTCGCTCGGCGTGGCGGGTGGCTGGCCGCTGGGTACCGCGGCGGGGCTTGCCGGCGGCGCGGCCGCTGCGCGGGGGCGGATCGGCAGCGGGGCGGGCGGCGGGTCAGCCGGTGTATCGGCGGGCTCGCGGCGCCGCTCCTCGGGCGCGTGCTCGGTCGGGCGAGGCTGTACAGGCGCGGCGGCCGGCACGTTGGTCGGCGTGCGGCTCCCGGGCCCGCCAGGCACCGCGTGGGGGGGCGCGGGCGGCGCGGGCTGGCCCACCGGCGATGGCGCGGCGAGCGCGCGCTCCGCGGCGCGCAGCGCGGCGGCGAAGGCGCGGCCGTCGGCGAAGCGAGCGGCCGGGTCTTTCGCCAGCGCGCGACTGACCACTGCCGCCAGGCTCGACGGCACGGCCGGGTTGAGGTCGCTCAGTCGGGGAGGATCGGCGTGCAGGTGCTGCATGGCGACCTGGACGAAGCTCTCGCCCTCGAACAGGTGGCGGCCGGCCAACATCTCGAAGAGCACCACGCCGAGGGCGTAGACGTCGGTGGCCGGGGTGATGGCGCCGCCGCTGGCCTGCTCGGGGGCCAGGTAGTGCGGCGTGCCCAGGAGCGCCGCCGTGGCGGTGAGCGCCGGCACGTCCAGCATCTTGGCGATGCCGAAGTCG
>DATGMD010000074.1:0-51667 GCA_035293805.1 Chloroflexota bacterium
CAGCGTGCGCAGCTGCGCGCGCTCGGCCTCGGAGAGCTTGACGGCGTATTTGGTGTTCACACGCAGCCTCCTTCACACGGGAGGCTACGCAGCATACCATGATCACAACCGCCTCGCAATTCACGCGTGACGGAGTACTAGAGTAGTTTCCCTAACTCTCGGCCTGCTGGAGCCTTCCGTGGTCTATTGCCTCGTGCTTCCGCTGCTTGCCAGCCTGCTGCTGGCTGCCGGCTGCTCGCCGGCTAGCCCCCGCACCACGTCCTCGCCTGGCGGCGCTCCGACGTCTGCTCCCGCCGCGCCGGGCAGCCTGGCCCCCGCGCCCACCACGGCCGCCGCGCCGCCGGCCCAGACCGTCCGCTACGGCTACAACCCCATTCTCTCCGGCGCGCCAATCTACCTGGCCCAGGACCGCGGCTACTTTGCCGAGCAGGGCTTTACCGTCGACTACACGCCGTTCGACTCGGCGGCGCTCATGGTCGCGCCGGTGGCGGCGGGCCAGCTCGACGCCATGCCGGCCGCGCCCAGCCCGAGCCTGTTCAACGCGCTCGCCCGCGGCGTGCCGATCAAGGCCCTCGCCGCGCAAAGCTGGTCCTCCACGGCGCTCATGCTGCGCAAGGAGCTAGCCGACAGCGGGCAGTTCCACACCCTGCAAGACCTCCGCGGCCGGCGGGTGAGCTTCAACGTCGAGGGCTCGCCCGTCGATTACACCCTCCGCGTAGCTCTCGTGAAGCAGGGCATGAGCTTGAACGACGTGGACGTGCAGCGCGTGAGCAACACCGATCTGGCAGCGGCGCTGGCGAACGGCGCCGTGGATGCCGGCGTGGTGCCCGAGCCCGTCCCCGTGCTGATCGAGAGCCGCGGCATCGGCGTGCGCTTCGGCGACGTCCAGGAGATCGCCGGCCACCAGACGGGCTCGATGCTCGCGGTCGGCCCCGGGATGCTGGACCGCGGCGATGATACGGTGACGCGCTTCCTGGTCGCCTACCTGAAGGGCCTCCGCGACGAGATCGCGGCCGTCCAGGACGACAAGCTCGTGGACCCCGCGACCCTGGATGTCATCAGCAAGTGGACGAACATCCCCGCCGATACCATCGGTCGCGCGACGCTCCTCCCGGTGCCGGCGGACGGGCGGATCGACGCCGCGGACGTCAACCAGCAACAGGAGTTCTGGGTGCAAGCCGGGCTCGTCCCCACGCGCGCCGATCTCGGCCAGTTCCTGGAGCCGAAGTACGTCGAGGCGGCCCTCGCCCAGCTACGCTGAGCGCCGCCCGCGCGGACCTTGACGCGCCCCGCCCGGCGGCGTACCTTTCGGGCGCAGCGCATCCGTTCATCGCAGGAGGGCTTGGTCATGAGCGCGACCCAGGCGCCCCGCACCCGCCGCTACGACGAGCAGCGCTGGCTGCTCGACATCGCCATCGCCACCGTGGGCGTCGAGTGGGACCAGCCCCGCCTCGCCTACACCCAGGCCCCCTGCGGCGCCGAGGCCGGCCCTGATTTTCGTGCCGTGGCCGCCCAGGTGAAGCGGGCGGCCGACATCGGTCCGGCCTTCGAGGCGGCCGCCGCGCTGCGTGAGGCGAAGGCGCGGCAGGCCGAGGCCGACGGCCACCAGGAGACGGCGCGCGAGCACTACTTCGTCGCGGCGCTCCTCTGGGGCAGCGCCCAGTGGCCCCATCACGAGAACAACGAGCCAAACCTGCGCTGTAACGAGCGTAAGAACGCCTGCTACACCGCTTGGGCTCGCCAGGCGCCGCACCGCGTCGAGCGCGTGGAGATCCCCTTCGGCGCCGTGACGCTGCCTGCCTACTTCCACCTCCCCGCGGCGGGTCAGGGGCCGTTCCCCACGGCCATCAAGATCAGCGGCATGGACGGCATGAAGGAGCTATCGGTCGCCCAGTACGGCGACAAGTTCCTGGAGCGCGGCATGGCCGTGCTCGCCGTCGACGGGCCGGGTCAGGGCGAGTCCTGCCTGCGCGACATCCATACCACGGCGACGAACTGGGAGGAGGCCGGGCGCGCGATGGTCGACTGGCTCGTCACGCGGCCGGAGGTGGACCCCGAGCGGCTGGCCGTCACCGGCCAGAGCTTCGGCTCTTTCTGGGCGACGCAGGTCGCGGGCGCCGAGCCGCGCATCAAGGCGTGCGCCGTGGCCGCCGTCTGCCACGAGCCGGGCTGCCATACGCTGTTCAACGTCGCGTCGCCCACCTTCAAGATGCGCTACATGTACATGGCGGGTTACACCGACGAGGCCGCGTTCGATCGCTTCGCCGCGACGCTAACGCCGCTGCCCAGCGCCGAGCGCATCCGCTGCCCCTACCTCGTGCTCGCTGGCGAGGAGGACCAGCTCAGCCCGATCGAGCACACCTACCGCCTCGTCGAGCGGATCCACGCCCCGAAGCAGCTCGTGGTCTACCAGGGCGACCGCCATGCCATCGGCGGCAGCCCCGCGGCCTACCGCGGTCCCGCGCCCGCCAGCCTGCTGGCCGACTGGGTGCGCGACCGGCTAGACGGCAAGCCCTTCCCCTCCGAGCGCTGGTACGTCCAGAACAGCGGCCAGGTCGTCAAGTCCCCGCTCGCCTGAGCGCGCCGCGCGCGCCGCCCGCGCTGAAACGCAGCAGCCTGCTGGTCGGGAACCCCTGCGTAGCCGGCGGCCGTTCCCTTGCCGCCGTTTTCGCGGGCGTTGAGCCATGTGGTAGGGCAGGGGCTCGTCCCCTGCCGCCCCGGGCCGGCTCCCGTCGTCGCCCGGGGCCTGTAGCCGGGAACACGGCAAGCGCCACTACCGCCGCCCCGAGGCAGCTCAGCTCCGCTGCAAACCGCCGGAAGTAGCCATCCAGACAGCAAGGAGGGCGCGGCCCGCCGCGCGGGCCTCGCCCTCCTTGTCGTCCGGACGGGGTGACTGAGATCAGCCGGCGCCGACCTGGGCGCTGATGTTCTTCGCGAACTGCTCCATCGTCTGGTCGGCCTTCTTCTTGATCACCGCGCCCCCGAACTCGCCGAGCCGCCCGCCGATGTTCGCGTCCGTGTCCACCGTCAGCTCGGTCTGGCTCGGCGCGACCTCCTTGACGTTCATTGTCATCTTCGCGCGCACCGCCCCGCCGATGCGCTTGTCAGCGCCCTCGGCCGTCATCGCCGCGCGGCCGGCCTGCTCGTCCGTCTCCACGACCGTCATCGTGCCTTCCAGCGTCACGCCGATCGGCCCGACCCGCTGCTTGACCGTGCCCTTGTACTTATTGTCGCCCAGCGGCTCCACCTTCTCGACGCCCGGGATGCACTTGCCGACACGCGGAATGTCCAGCAGGAACTGCCAGACCTTGTCCCGCGGCGCGGGAATGATCACGGTATGGTGAAAGTTCACGCCTCCTCCTCTTCGCCCGCCGCCATGTCGGTCGGCGCCGGCGCGCTCGCGCCATGCGTCGCGTCGTCCGCCAGGCTGCCGTTCGTGGCCTGGCCCGCGAGTCTTGCCGCCCGCTCCGCGCCGCCCACGCCGGGGGCCGGCGCCGGCCGCTGCGCGAACAGGCCGCTCCACTTGCTCTCGATCTGGCGCAGCAGCTCCGGCGACGCCTGCGCCACGCGCGGGAAGTGCTTGATCCGCTCGAACGGACGACAGGCGTCGATGATCGCCCGCGAGTTGTAGGGCGGGGCGCCCTCGTCCAGCAGCGGGTCGGCGCGGCTCCCCCAGGCCTTCCGCAGCACGTCGATGTCCTCGGCGGGGTCGCAGCGCGTACACATCGCCCAGACGACCTCTTCCAGGTTCGTCGGGTCGATATCGTCGTCCACGACCACCACGAAGCGGTTCATGTACGCCGCCTCGCGGCACTGCGCCGCGAGGGCGCCCGCCTGGCGCGAGTGGCCGCAGAACCGCTGCGTGATGCTCACCACGATCAGCATCCGCCCGCCGCCGCACTCGTCGGCCCACACGCCGCGCACGTCCGACACGCCGGCCTTCACCAGCGCGTCGTAGATCATCGCCGACTTCATCGCCGTGCGCATGTACGAGTAGTCGTGCGGCGGCTTCGACGGCGGCGACCCGAGCAGGACTGGGTTGTCGCGGTAGCGCAGCCGCTGCACCTCGAGCAACGGCGCCGTGCCCTCGCCGCCCGAGTAGTAGCCGGTCCACTCGCCAAACGGCCCCTCGTGCGCCTTCTTGTCGGGGTACAGCCACCCCTCCAGCACGATCTCCGCCCGCGCCGGCACCGGCAGCGGCGTGAGGTCGCTCTTCAGCACGTCCAGCGGCTCGCCCACGATCGCGCCGTAGTACTCGATCTCGCTGACGCCCGTCGGCACCTCGACGCCTGACAGGCAGAACAGCAGCGGATCGTGGCCCAGCGCGACGACGACCGGCGCCCGCCCCTCCTTCGCCCACCACTTCTGGTAGTGGACGTAGCCGTGCTTGCCCGGCACGATCTGGACGGTCATGCTCCGGTCGTCGATCAGCATGCCCCGGTAGGCGCCGACGTTCGTCACCCCCGTGTCGGGGTCGCAGGTGATGACCGAGCAGCCCGTGCCGAGATACCGCCCGCCGTCGTGCTCGTGCCAGAACGGCACCGGGAAGCGGCTCAGGTCCACCGCCGCCCCTTCCAGCACGTTCTCGTTCACCGGGCCGTTCGGCACCTCGCGCGGCGGGTAGCGGCGGGCGTTCGTCTCCCACGCCAGCGGCTTGCCACGCAGCGCCTGCACCAGCTCCAGGTCCGTCATGTCGGTGGAGAGCCGCAGGCAGGTGCCGAGCCGGCGCGAGGTGCCCGTCGCGCCGGTGAGCAGCCGGAAGCCGGGCGCGTAGTCCTTCACGCGATCGAACAGCAGCGCCGGGTACGGCTTGCGGCGGTAGTTCAGCTCCGAGAGCCCGCCGATCTCCAGGTTCCAGTCGGCGCCCTCGACGACCGCTAGCTCGCCGAACCCCTCGACGATCGACAGCCACTCGCGCAGGTCGCTGTACTGCACCTGCCTGGTCCGCGGCTCGACGGCTTGCATGCGGCGATCCCTTTCAGACCCCTTCCCCCAACCTGCGACGCGGAATACTTCGAGCGTCGCTCCCCCCATAGGGGGCGGGGGCTTGCGGCGGCGCCTTACCCGGCGGAGCCGGCTCCCCCCTTTCCCCCATAGAGGGCGGGGGCTACCAGCTCCGCCTTCCCCGACGGAGCCGGCTCCCCCTTTCCCCCTATGGGGGAGAGGGGGGCTGGGGGGGTGAGGGGTCAGTCCCTCCGCTCCAGCGCCCGGCGCACCGTCCGCGCCAGCCACACCTTGACCATCTCGCGCTTGTACTCCGCCGAGCCGCGCACGTCCGCCAGCGGGTCGCACTCCGCCGCGGCCGCCTCGCCGGCCTCGCGCAGCGTCGCCGCGGTCAGCGCCTGCCCGCGCAGCGCCGCCTCCGCGCCCCGCGCTCGCAGCGGCGTCGGCCCCGCCGACCCCAGCCCGATCCGCACGTCCTCGCACCGCCATTCCCCGCTGAGAGAGGCAGCGCCACGCGCGCCGGCGTCTGCCCCCCTTCCCGCATCGGGAGGGGGGGCAGGGGGGGTAGGTCGGTCCGCCGGCCCCGATATTGCCATGCTGACCGCCACTGCCACCGTCGCGTAGTCGTCCACCGACCGCGGCAGGAACTTGCTGAACGCCTGTACGTAGCGCGCCCCGGCGGGCCCGCTCCCGTTGAACGAGCCGGCCTGGTCGGGCACCTCGATCGCCGTCAGCACCTCGCCCGGCCGCAGCGCGTTCTCGTAGTAGTCCGTGAAGAACTCGTCCAGCGGAATGCTGCGCGCGCCGTCCGGCCCCGCCACCTGCACGCTCGCCCCGAGCGCCAGGAGCGTCGGCGGCGGGTCCTGCGCGGGGTCGGAGTGCGCCAGGTTGCCGCCGATCGTGCCCATGTTGCGGATGCGGATCGTCGCCACCCGCTCCAGCGTCTCGTGCAGCGCGGGGAACCGCTCGCGCACCAGCGGGTGCGTCTCGACCCGCCGGTGCGTACACAGGGCGCCAATGCGGATGCCGCCGTCGCGTGCCGCGATCTGGTCCAGACCCGGCACGCGCTGCAAGCTCACGATCACGCCCGGCTGCACCAGCCCCTGGCGCATCAGCAGCATCAGCGCCGTGCCGCCCGCCATCAGCTTCGCGTCGTCGCCGTGCTCGCGCAGCGCCGCGTGCGCCTCCTCCAGGCTACGCGGCTCGACCCAGTCAAAGCGGTGCATGTGTAGCTCTCAGCAATCAGCAATCAGCTCTCAGCAGGGCCGTGCTCGTCGGCTGACGGCTGACCGCTGTTCGCTGACCGCTCTTTCTCGCGCAGCGCCCAGAACACCTTCTCGGCCGTGATCGGCAGCGTCTTGATCCGCACGCCGCACGCCTCGAACACCGCGTTGCCGATCACCGCCGCGAACGGGTCCATCGCCAGCTCGCCCAGCCCCTTGGCGCCGAACGGGCCGGTCGGCTCGTACGAGTCGGCGAACTCCGACTTCAGCGGCGGCATATCGGCCACCGTCGGCAGCCGGTAGTCCGAGAAGTTCGGGTTCATCGGCCGCCCGTTGTCCATCACCAGGCCCTCGGTCAGCGCGTAGCCCAAGCCTTGCGCGATCGAGCCCTCCACCTGGCCCTCGGCCCCGATCGGGAAGATCACCGTGCCGCAGTCCGACGCCGAACAATATTGCAGCACCTTCACCTGGCCCGTGTCCGGATCGACCTCCACCTCGGCGGCCTGCACGGCGAAGTTGTACGCGCCCGACTCGTTGCCGTACCGCAGCGCGTCTTGCAGCACCGAGTCCGGGTCGAAGCTCCCGGCGGCCACCAGCGGCGCTCCGCCGCGGCGGAACAGCCGCGCGTGCGCCACCTCGCGCACGGTTGTCGTGCGGGCGCGCTCCGGCGAGCCCTTCACCGAGATCGTGCCGCGCCGAATCTCCAGGTCCTCCGGCGCGGCCTCCAGCATCTCCGCCGCGATCTCGAGGATCTGCCGCTTCATGTTGGCCGCCGCATCTCGCACCGCGTTGCCCGCGATGTACGTCAGCCGGCTGGCGTAGGCGCCGTGGCAGTAGGTGCTGAGGTCGGTGTCGGCCTTGGACATCTCCACGTCCTCGAACGGCACCCCTAGCTCCTCGGCGGCGATCTGCGCCAGCGCGGTCGTCGGCCCCTGGCCGATCTCCCCCTCGCCGCACCAGATCATCGCCTTGCCGTCCTCGTTGACCTTGATGACGGCCGAGCCGCCGTCGTAGTCGCCGAAGTGGCGCTTGCCGCTCACGTGCACCGTCGCCCCTACGGCCAGGCCGCGGTTGGGCGGCAGGTTCGCTCGCCGCTTCTTCCAGTCCATCAGCCGCTCGACGCGGTCCACGCACTGCTTCAGCTCGCAGGAGATGACGCGGTTGCCGTGCGGCGACACGTAGCCGGGCTCGGCGGCATTCTTGCGGATGATCTCGATCGGGTCGATGCCCAGCTTGTGCGCCGCCATGTCCAGCACCTGCTCGACGGCCCACTCGGCCGAGGGGTTGCCGAAGCCGCGGAAGGCGCCCGTCGGAATCTTGTTCGTGTACACCAGGCGCGCGCGCGTCTTCACCGTCGTGTACTTGTACAGCGTGTCGTGCCGCAGCGCCGCCACGCCCGTGATCGCCGGTGCCTTGCCGCAGTACGCGCCGTTGTCGGCGACGATGTCCAGCTGCTTGGCGACGATGGTGCCGTCCTGGCGGAAACCCATCTTGCACCAGATCTTCATCGGCACGCGCGGCCGCGAGCCGGCCAGGAAGTCCTCCTCGCGCGTGTTGATGAGCTTGACCGGCCGCCCGGCCTTGATCGCCAGCAGCGCGCAGACCATCGCGTTGTTGTCGTCGCACGACTTGCCGCCGAAGCCGCCGCCCACCCACGGCTGGATGATGCGGATGTCGCCCTCGCGCATGTTCAGCGCCCAGGCCATGCGGTGGCGGGCCATGAACAGCGTCTGCGTCGGCATCCAGACCGTCAGCTTGCCCGACGGGTTGTACTCCGCCACGCTGCCGATCGGCTCGATCGCCGCGTGCCACTGCGGCGTGCTCTTGAACGTATCCTCGACCACCACGTCGGAGCGCGCGAACGCCTCCGCCACGTCGCCCCGCTCCACGTCGATCAGCAGCGCGACGTTGCCCGGCTTGTCGGCGTGGATCAGCACCGCGTCGTCGGCCAGCGCGTCGTCCGGGTCGAAGTAGGCCGGCAGCTCCTCGTACTCGACCTCGATCAGCCCCAGCGCCTCCTCGGCGGCCTCGGCGTCGAGCGCGGCCACCGCGGCCACCTCCTCGCCCACGTACCGCACCTTGTCGATGGCGAGGATCGGCTGGTCCTGCACGAACGCGCCCCAGGTGCGCTTGGGCGTATCCTCGGCGGTGACTACGGCCCGCACCCCGGGCACCTTCCGCGCGCGGCTCGTGTCGATGCGCACGATGCGGGCGTGGGGCAGCGGGCTGCGCAGCACGCGACCGGTCAGCATGCCCGGCAGCGCGAGGTCGGCCACGTACTTGCCGACGCCCGTCACCTTCTCGTAGCCGTCAACCCGCTCGACACGCTGGCCGACGACGTCGAACTCGCGCTTCTCGGGGGCGGTGAGCGTCATACTGTCGCCTCCTGCCCGACGCACGCCATGATCGAGTCCATGATCTTGTAGTAGCCGGTGCAGCGGCAGAGGTTCCCGGTCATCCACTCGACCACTTCCGCGCGGCTGGGGTTCGGGTTGTGGTCGAGCAGCGCCTTCGCGGCCATGATCTGACCCGGCGTACAGATGCCGCACTGGAAGCCGCCGTGCTCGATGAACGCCCGCTGCAAGGGGTGGAGCCGCTCGCCGAGCGCCAGGCCCTCGATGGTCGTCACGTCGCGGCCCTGGGCGTTTACGGCCAGGGCCAGGCAGGCGCTAATCATCTCGCCGTCCAGCAGCACCGTGCAGGCGCCGCACACGCCGATGCTGCAGCCCTCCTTGGTGCCCGTGAGCCCCAGGTCCTCGCGCAGGACGTCGATCAGGCGCCGGTTCGGCTCGACGTCGAGGCGGTAGGCGTCCCCATTGACCGTAAACTCGACGGTGCGCTTCATCGACCCCCCTCGCCGCTGCACAGGAAGTTAGCGCGCGCCAGCCCCGGTCGCTACGTGAATGCGGTCGGAGACGGAGCCATCCCGGCGCGCCGCTCCAGCGCCAGCGCTCAGCGGCCAGCCCCGTGCGATTATACCGCACTCGTCAGAACCGCCCCGTCCTCTCCGAGCGCCGGGGCTCTGCCGCTCGGCTACTGAATGACCTCGGTCGCCTGGAGCAGCACGTGTTGCGGCATGGTGAGGCCCAGGGCCCGAGCGGCCCTGAGGTTGAGTACAAAATCGAACTCGCGGGGCTCCTCAATAGGCAAGTCCGCCGGGCTTGCACCTTGGAGGATCTTCTGCACGTGGGTGGCCGCCTGCCGATAGAGGGTCGTGAGGCGCGGACCGTACGCCATCAGGCCCCCAGCCTCCGCGAACTCGCTCAGGCCGTACATCGCCGGCAGTTGCCTTTCGGCCGCGAGGTCCACGATCCGCTGGCGGTTATCCAGGCTGAAGGCATGCGCGAAGGTAATCAGGCCGTCGGCCTGTTCCCGCGCCATGGCCGCGAAGGCCTCCCGCAGCTCGTCGGGCTCACGTACCTGGACCGATCGTACCTCGACGCCTAGTTGCTGCGCGGCGCTCTGCGTCTCTGCCAGCTCGGGTACGGAGGCTAATTCCGTGGGGTTCGACAAGGTGACGACGCGTGAGAGCCCGGATACCACCTCCTTGAGCAGCTGGAGCCGCTTGCCCGCCAGGTCAGTGGCCATATAGGTCAAGCCCGTAACGTTTCCCCCAGGGCGGGCGTAGCTGGCCACAAGCCCCAATCGCACCAGGTCCCCGCTGAACAGGACGACGACGGGGATGGTCGTCGTGCGGGACATGGTCGCGAGGAGAGCACTTCCCGATCCCACCACGATTATTTGGACGGGCAACTGGACTAATTCGGCCACGAGCGCCGGCAGCTGCTCCCGCTCTCCGTAGCGCCACTCGACGAGGAGATTCTGCCCGTCAGTGTAGCCCAGATCGCGCAAGCCGCTCCGGAAGGCTTCCACGCGCCGTGCGTTCACAGGATCCGTGGCGGAGCCAGCCGACAAATAGCCAATGCGGGGCGTACCCGGTTGCGCCTGCCAGGGTAGGCGTCCACACCCCGCCAATAGCTCCAGCCCGGCCACACTCGCGGCTTGCATAAATCGGCGGCGGCTGACCTGGTGTCCACAAGATTCCGCGGCCATCCTTTCTCCTCAATCGGGTGATGCCGGACGCCAGTATACGCCATCGGATTTCGGTCCGCTGTCACCCGCATGGCAGTTGGCTGCTCGTTCCCTGGCAAAGCTCGGGCCAACCAAACTCTACTGCCGCTGCAACTGGACGCCGGTGGAAGGGACTATCTGGCGACGCGTGTGTGAGGTTAGATCACTCCCCCGCGTAGCGCGCGAGCAGCCCCGGCAGGTCGAAGGCGAGCTTGGAGTTGGCGACGACCGCGTCGGCGCCCGCCGCCTGCGCGGCCGCGCGCGCCGCCTCGTCGAGGTGCGGGCCGAAGGCGACGACGGGCACGGCGCGCGTCGTCGCATCGTCTTTCAGCGCACGAATGGTCGTTGGCACGTCGGTCCCGCGCGCCGCGAGGTCGAGGAGCATCAGACGGGGACGATCCGTGCGGGCGCGCTCCAGCAGCGCGGCCGCGTTCGGCGCAAAGCCGGGCAAGTAGCCGAGGCGCTCCAGCACCTGCTCGATCTGCGTCGCGAACATCAGGTCGGGCACCAGCGCCAGCACCAGTCTTTCGGCCACGGCTCCCCCGGTCCGGGCCTGTCGTCACCCGGACGCGCGATTATAGCCCCACCGCGGCGGCCGGGCGCTCGCGCCGACTGGTGCCGCGTCGAGTCCGATGCCACGTATACTCCCTTACGGGAGGGCCTATGCAGCAGCGTTCGCCGACCGCGGTGTGGCTGGGCCGGCTCGCGCCCGGCGCCGAGGCGGAGCAGGCGACGTTTCTCGCCATGCTGCGTGACTCCGCGACGCGGCGGCGCCTGCGCGAGAACTACCACCTGACCGGCTACCGGCTGGAGGCGGACGGCGACCGGCTACGGGTCACCTTCAGCGGCGAGACGCCGGCCGCGCTGGCGAACTTCCTGAAGGCGCATCGCCTGTGGCCCAGCTTCTGGCGCTACGAGGGCCGCGGCGAGGTCGAGCCGCCCGGCCACGGCGGCCGTACCGTCCTCTTCGATCTCGATGCGTAGCCGCCGCTATGCTGGTCTCTGAGCCGGGGGTGTAGGTGGGGCGCAGCCCCATCCACACCCCCGGCTTGATCCAATGCTTAGTAGGTCGAGACGTTGATCTCGACTAGCTCTCCGGTCGCCTTGTAGATGATGCGCTCGCAGACGTTGGTCACGCGGTCGGCGATACGCTCCAGATTGTGGCTGACCCACATCAGCCAGGTTGCCCGGTCCACGTCGCGGGGATTCTCGATCATCTGCCGAATGAGCTCGTGGTACACACCGTCGTACAGGGCGTCGACGGCGTCGTCCTCGTCGGCGATGGCCCGCGCCGCATCGGTGTCCAGCACGACCAGGGCGTCGAGGCTGCGGCGCAGCATGGCGCGCCCGCGCTCGGCCATGCGCGGGATGTCGGGCAGCGACGCCAGCAGCGGGGGCTCCTGGTGCATCAGCGTGATCTTGGCGATGCCCACCGCGTAGTCCCCAATGCGCTCCAGGTCCACCACGATGCTGAGCATGGCCACGATCGAGCGAAGGTCGGACGCCATCGGCTGCTGCGTGGCGATGAGATGAATGCCCTGCTCCTCGATCTGAAACCGCTTGCGGTTGACAATCTGGTCGTCGCGGACGACGCTTCGGGCCAGGTCGAAGTCGTGGCGAACGAGGCTCTCCATCGCCCGGCCCACCGCCTTGTCGACCATGCTGCCCAGCAACAGCACCTGGTCTTGCAGGTTCTGAAGCTCTAGATGATACCCTTGGCGTGGCACGATAGCGCTCCTGTCCCAACCACGGGTCGCCGAGCGCGTCGGCTTCCGGGCCGCCCGCCGCAGCCGCCGCGCGGCCGGCGCCGTCGGCGCCTCTCAGCCGAAGCGGCCAGTGATGTAATCCTCGGTCCGTCGGTCCCGCGGAGCTGTGAACAGGCTGTCCGTACGGCCATACTCGATCAGCTCCCCAACGCGGTCCTCGCCGGCCAGGAAGAACGCCGTGTAGTCCGACACCCGCGATGCCTGTTGCATGTTATGGGTCACGATGACGATCGTGTAGCGGTCCTTCAGCGCCTCCATTAGCTCTTCGATCTTGTACGTCGCCACCGGGTCGAGCGCCGAGCACGGCTCGTCCATCAGGAGCACTTCCGGCTCCACCGCCAGCGCCCGCGCGAGACAGAGCCGCTGCTGCTGTCCGCCGGACAGCGAGGCGCCCGACTGCCGCAGTTTCCCCTTCACCTCGTCCCACAGCCCCACGGCGCGCAGGCTCTCCTCCACCACGGTGTCCAGATCGCGCCCCCGCGCTTCGCCGCTCAGGCGGAGGCCCGCGACCACGTTGTCGTAGATGGACATCATCGGAAACGGATTGGGCTTCTGGAAGACCATGCCGATGCGGCGCCGCACACGGACCGCGTCGACGCCGGGCGCGTACACGTCCGCGTCGTCCAGCAGCACCCGCCCCTCCACACGGGCGCCCCGGACGACCTCGTGCATCCGGTTGAGACAACGCAGCGCCGTGGACTTCCCACAGCCGGAGGGCCCGATGATGGCCGTCACGCAGTTGGCCGGGACGCGCAAGCTCACGTCGCGGATCGCCTGGTGGGCGCCGTACCAGGCCGACAGGCGTTCGATGCGCAGCGCCGGCGCCGGCGCGGGGGTCACGCCGGTCTCGTCGGTCTCTGCGGTCGCTTGCATACCTTCTCCCTCCCGCATGCTGCCAGGGAGGCGCCGTCACCATCGCGCCCGGCCGGTCACCGCGCGGGCGGCGAGGCTGAGGCAGCCGACCACCAGCACGAGAATCAGCGCGCTCCCCCATGCCTTCGTGTGCCAGTCGTCGTAGGGCGAGACGGCATACGTGTAAATCTGAACCGGCAGCGCCGCCATCGGCCCGAGCAGATTGAAGCTGAAGAACTGGTTGCCCAGCGCGGTGAGCAGCAGCGGCGCCGTCTCGCCGCCCGCCCGCGCCAGCGACAGCGCCACGCCCGTGATGACGCCCACACGCGCCGTGGGCAGCACGACGCCCAGGATCGTGCGCCAGCGGGGCACCCCCAGCGCGAGCGCGCTCTCGCGCAGCGCGTCGGGCACCAGCCGCAGGATCTCCTCCACGCTGCGCGTCATTATCGGCACCATGATGATCGCCAGGGCCACAGCGCCGGCCAGGCCCGAGTACTGGCCTACCACGTGGCGGACTAGCAGCGCCCACACGAACACCCCGACGACGATGGACGGCAGCCCCGCCAGCAGGTCCACCACCAGCCGCACGAGCCGCGCGAACGCCCCCCGCCCAAACTCCGCGAGGTAGATGGCCGTGCCGATCCCGAGCGGCACGCTGAGCAGCGCCGCGACGAGCAGCATGATCAGCGTGCCGAGGATGGCCGGCGCCACCCCGCCGCCGACCTCCCCGTAGGGCCGTGGCCGCTCGGTGAAGAACGGCAGGTTGAGGGCCGGTAGCCCCTGCCACGCGACGTAGCCGAGTATCAGGACGAGCACGAGGCTGCTCAGCGCGGCCGCGGCGGCGATCAGGCCCGTGGCCGCCGCGTTGACGATGCGCCGCCGCCGCTCGCCCGGCGCCGCCGCGCTCAGCCGTCGCCGCGCGACAGCCGCGCCCGCGGCGCCCGCTCCCACCGCCATCCTGCCTCCTACACTGCCACGTCGACGCCAACGCTCCGCACGAAGCGCCAGACCAGCACGCGCGCCAGCAGGTTCACCAGCGTCGAGACGAGCAGCAGCGCCAGCGCGACCTCGACGATCGCGCTAAAGTAGATCTCCTTGTCGGCCTCGGTGAACTGGTTGGCGATCGCGCTGGCCATCGTGTAGCCGGGCGTGAACAGCGACGCGCTAATCGCGCTCGAGCTGTTCCCCACCACCATCGTCACGGCCATCGTCTCCCCCAGCGCCCGCGCCAGGCCTAGCCCGGCGGCGCCCGCGATGCCCCCCTGCGCGTAGGGCAGCACCGCGTTCCTGACGACCTCCCACTTGGTCGCCCCCAGCGCGACCATCCCCTCCCGCTGGGTGTCGGGCACCGCGCGGAACACCTCACGCGTGATCGCCATGACCGTTGGCAGGATCATGACCGCCAGGATCACCCCGCCGACCAGCAGGTCGCGTCCCAGGATCGGGCCCGCGAACAGCGCGCCCAGTACCGGCACCTGGCCCGCCGAGCGCTGGAGCGCGGGCTCGACCGTGTAGCGCATCGCGGGCGCGAGCACGAAGAACCCCCACAGCCCGTAGATGATGCTGGGGACGACGGCCAGCAGCTCCACGACGAACGAGACCGGATCGCCCAGCCAGCGCGGCGCGTACTCGGCCACGAACAGCGCCGCGCCCACGCCTAGCGGCGTGGCGATCAGTAGCGCTACCGCCGACGTCACGAGCGTGCCGTAGATCAGGTGCGCCGCGCCGAAGCGCTCGAAGACGGGGTCCCAGGTGGTCGTCGTCAAGAACCCGACGCCGAACCGGCCCATCGCCGGCGCGGCGTAAGCAGCCAGCAGCGCCACCAGCGCTGCGAACGTCAGCACCGCACCGGCGGCAGTCGCCACCGTGGCCGCGCTGAACCAGCGGTCCGCCGCTCCCCCGCCGCCCCCAGCGAGACGGTCGCCACTGCCAGGCCCCCCTCCCCCGGCGCGGCTTTCGACGGAGTTGCTGCCCACGGCAGCCAGGTCTTTCGAGTCGGCAAGCCCCGGATCGTTTCGGGTCATCGGGGCGCCCTAGCTGGCCCCGAGGGCGGGCAGCCCGTCGCCCGTGATCGCTTCGATCTTCGCCTCGGCCTTCTGCACGATCGCTGCGGGCAGCGGCGCGTAGCCGAGGTCGGCGCAGTACTGCTGTCCCTCGTGGATCTCCCACCAGAGCAGCTTGGCCAGCGCCGCGGCCTTCGCTCGGTCGGTCATGTTCTGATAGACGAGCTGGTAGGTGAAGCCCGCGATCGGGTAGGCGTCGTCCCCCGCCGCGTCCACGATCGACACGCGCAGGTCGTCGGGAATCGTCTCGGCCACCCCGGCCGCCGCAGCCGTGGTCGAGGCGACGGACGGCTCGACGAACTGGCCGGCGCGGTTCTTGAGCTGCGCCACGCCCAGCTTGTTCTGGAGAGCGTAGATCAGTTCGACGTACCCGAGCGAGTAGTCGTTCTGCTTGACCTCGCCGGCCACCCCCTCGTTGCCCTTGCCCCCCAGTCCAACCGGCCAGTTTACGGACGTGCTGGTGCCCACCCGCTGCCGCCACGCCGGGCTCACCGCGCTCAGGTAGTCCGTGAAGATCGCGGTCGTGCCCGATCCGTCCGACCGGTGCACCACTGCAATGCTCTTGTCCACCGGCGCGAGCGCCGCGTTGTCGGCGACCAACCGCGGGTCGTTCCACCGCGTGATCTCGCCCAGGTAGATGCCGGCCAGCGTGTCGGCCGTCAGCTTGAGCGAGCCGTTGTAGCCGGGCAGGTTGTACGTCACGACGACCGAACCGAGGGTCATCGGGATGTGCAGCAGCGCGCCGCCCTTCGCGTCCTTGAGCTGCTCGTCGGTGAGCGGCGCGTCGCTCGCGCCGAAATCGACGGTCTCGTCCGAGATGCTCTTGATCCCGCCGCCCGAGCCAATCGCCTGGTAGTTCACCTGGACGCCGGCCGCCTTGTCGTACTCGTCGAACCACTTGGAGTAGAGCACCGCGGGGAAGGTGGCGCCCGCGCCGGTGAGCGCCCGCGCCTCGCCCGCGGTCGGCTGCGCGCCCTGGCTGCTCTGGCTCGTCGAGGCGCCGCCAGTGGGCGTTCTGGCCGGGCCGCACGCCGCTGCCGCCAGCAATCCCAGGGCCAGGAGTGTCGCGCCGAGCGCCGGCGCCCTGCCGCATCGCTTGGTCATTCGCAATCTCCCTTCTCTCATCGTTCACCGGAAGTCTAGAGAGCGGATATGAGGAGACTGCGAGCGAGTTGTAAGTGGTCTGTAAATGCCCCGGCCGGCCCCGCTATCTTTGCTCGGTGCCGGCGCCTGAGCCGGTTGTGGTGGCGTCCGCAAGCGCTGCGGGGCACGCGGGCAGGCTGATGTGGATGGTGGTGCCGCGCCCGGGGCCGTCGCTCTCCGCCCAGATCGCGCCGCCGTGTAGCTGGACGGTGTGCTTGGCGATGGCGAGCCCGAGCCCGGTCCCGCCCGCTGGCGCAGCGCCCGCCTGGCCGCGCGCCGGCGCGCGCCGGCCGGCCTTGAAGAATCGCTCGAAGATGCGGGGCAACTCGTCGGGCGCCAGCCCCACCCCGCTGTCCGCGACCGACAGCCGCACGCCGGCGCCCTCGCGCGCGGCGCGCACGACGATCTCGCCCCCGGGCGGCGTGAACTTCACCGCGTTGTGCAGTACGCCGGCGAGCACCTGGCCCATGCGCTCGGCGTCCACGTCCACCGGCGGCAACTCCGCGGCCGCCTCGGCCCGCAGCGCGACGCCCGCGCGCTCGGCGAGCGGCGCGAGCCGCCGCGCGGCCTGCTCCACCAGCCGCGCCGGGTCCGCCGGCTCGCGGACGAGCCGCGCGCGGCCCGATTCGAGCCGCGACAGCTCCAGTAGCTCCTCCACCAGCTGGTGCAGGCCGTCGACCTCGTTCTCGATGCGGTCCACGAAGTCGCGCGCTGCCTCGGCGTCCTCGATGGCGCCGTCTTGCAGCGTCTCTACCATCGCCTGGATGGCGGCGATCGGGGTCCGTAGCTCGTGGGAGACGTTGGCGACGAAGTCGCGCCGCACGGTCTCCAGCCGCCGTAGCTCCGTCAGGTCTTGTAAGACGAGCAGCGTCTGCCGCTCGTCCGGCGGGCCGAAGCGCGTGACGGCCGCGCGCACGAAGCGGGGCGGCTGCTGCCACTCCAGGAACGCGGTGGTCACCCGCGGCAGCCCCTCCATCCCCCGCGCGCGCTCCACCAGCGCCACTAGCTCGTGATCGCGCAGCGCTTCCGCCGCCGTCCGGCCCGGCGCTTGCTGCGACGGTACGCCGACGATCTGCGCGGCTGGCGGGTTCAGCCGCTCGATGCGCCCCCGGCCGTCGATCAGCACTACCCCGTCGGCCAGGTTGCTGAGCACCGCATCCAGCCGGTCGCGCTCCGCCCCCACCCGCTCCAGACTGTGCTGCACCGCCCGCGTCAAGCGGTCCAGCGTGCCGGCCAGCTGCGATACCTCGCGCGCCGACCCCCTGTCGGATGTGTACCGCCAGCGGTCCGACGCCGGGGCATCCAGTGGGCCCGCGCCCGCTTCGCGGTGCAGCGCCGCGGCGGTGGCTGCCCGGGTCGGGTCGTCGGCCACCGCTGCGGCCAGGCGGCTGAGCCGGGCCAGCGGCAAGGAGATCGTGCGCGCGGCCAGGAGGCCGACCAGCACGGCCAGGAGCCCGGCGCCGCCCGCGGCCAGTAGGATGGCGCGGGTGAGCGTGTCCACCAGCCGGTTCACGTCGGCCAGCGGCAGCGCGGCGCGGGCCACGCCGATAACCGTGTCGCCGACGCGAATCGGCACGGCGACGTACAGCATCGGGTAGCCGACCGTCTCGCTCAGGTGCTCGTCTACCCCGTGTCCCTGCGCCAGCGCCTGCTGGAACTCGCGTCGGCTGGCGTGGTTGCCGACCTCGGCCAGCTCCTGGTGCGACTCGCCCACCACGGTGCCGTCGAGGGCGATTAGCGTGATGCGCGTCTCGGCCTGCGCGCCCAGCCGCTTCGCCAGCCGGTCCCAGGCGGGGTCTGGGGCGAGCAGCGGCGGCGCGCTGGGCGGCCGCGCGGCTTGCAGCGTGGCTACGTAGTCGGCCACGATCTGCGCCTCATCCCCGAGGCGCCCTTCGAGGGTCGCGACCTGCTGTGCCCGGGCGATTCGGGGCACGACGGCCGCCAGCGGCAGCATGGCGACGAGGATCACGCCCACCAGCGCGACGGTCAGCTGCACGCGCAGCGGCTGACGGCCGCGCCCGGCCTCGCTGTCGCTGGCCCGCGGCGGCCGCACGGTTAGCCCTCCGCGCTCGGCTCGCGGAAGCGGTAGCCCACCCCCCATACGGTCTCGATCCACCGCGAGTCCTCGGCCCGGTCGCCCAGCTTCGTACGCAGGCTCCGCACGTGGACGTCGACTGTGCGGGTGTCGCCCGCGTAGTCGTAGCCCCAGACGTTCGTGAGCAGTTGGGCGCGCGAGAACACCTGCCCGGGGTGGCGGGCGAGGAACGCCAGCAAGTCGAACTCGCGGGGCTTGAGGGTCACGGCTGTCCCGTCCACCTCGACCCGGCGACGGCCTGGCTGCACGGTCAGCCCGTTCGCGCCCACCTGCTCGGGCGTCGTGGGCTGTCGCAGCGCCCGATCCAGCTCGGCCCGGCGGAGTATCGCCCGAACGCGCGCCACCAGCTCGCGCATCGAAAACGGCTTGGCCAGGTAGTCGTCTGCGCCGACTTCCAGGCCGACCACGCGGTCGATCTCCGTGTCCCGGGCCGTGAGCATCAGGATCGGCACAGCGCTCTGCTGCCGCAGCCGGCGGCTTACCTCCAGCCCGTCGATGCCCGGCAGCATCAGGTCCAGCACCACGAGGTCGGGGGGCTGGCTCGCTGCGGCCGCCAGCGCTGCCTCTCCGTCGGCGGCCTGCACCACCTCGTACCCCTCGCGGCGCAGGTTGTAGCCCACCGTGTGCCGCAGGTTCGGCTCGTCGTCCACGATCAGTATGCGGGCCATGTTAGCGCAGCGCCGGTCCGCCGATGAGAAGTACGATCGAGTGCAGCGCCCAGCCGAGCAGGATGCAGGCCGGAATCGTCAGCACCCACGCGGTGACGATGTTGCCGGCTACACCCCAGCGCACGGCCGACAGGCGTCGGGTGGCGCCGACGCCGAGGATCGCCGCGCTGATGGCGTGCGTCGTCGAGATCGGGATGCCCAGCCGGCTCGCCACCTCGATCACCGTGGCCGCCGCGGTCTCCGCGGCAAAGCCGTGGATCGGCCGCAGCTCTACCACTTTCAGGCCCATCGTGCGGATGATGCGCCAGCCCCCGATCATGGTGCCCAGAGCCATCGATATCGCCGCGGCCACGATCACCCAGAACGGCACCTCCCATTGGGCGCCGGTCCAGCCATAGTAGCTGGCGAGCGCCATCGTGATGACGCCCATCGTCTTCTGCGCGTCGTTCGAGCCGTGCGAGTAGGCCATGTATGCCGCGGAGAGCAGTTGCGCCTTCCCGAAGAACCGCGTGACGGCCGCCGGCGCCTGGTGGGCGAAGATGTTGAGCAGCAGCAGCATCACCAGGAACGCGCCGGCGAAACCAAGCACCGGGGAGAACACCAGCCCCTCGAGCACCTTGCTCACGCCGCCCACGTCGATGATCCCCCAGCCGCCGACCGCGATGCCCGCGCCCACGATGCTGAACACGAGTGCGTGGCTCGAGCTGGACGGGATGCCATACCACCAGGTGATCAGGTCCCAGATGATCGCGCCGATCAGCGCCGTCAGTACGAGGTGTTGCGTGGCCTGTTCGGGGGGGATGATGCCTTTGCCCACGGTGCTCGCCACGGCCGTGCCGGTGAGCGCGCCGACGAAGTTCAGCACGCCGGCCATGAGGACTGCCTGCGCCGGGGACAACACGCGCGTGGCGACCGACGTGGCGATGGCGTTCGCCGTGTCGTGAAAGCCGTTGATGAAGTCGAACACCAATCCGACCACCACGATCACGACGAGCAGGACGAACGCGGTATCGCCCATCGCTCAGGCGTTCTTCAGCACGATGGCCTCGAGGACGTTGGCCACGTCCTCGGCGCGGTCAGTAGCCGTCTCTAGCAGCTCGTACACCTCGCGCCATTTCAGGCGGTCCACCAGCTGCCCCAGGTCGGCCAGGTCGTCGTAGAGTGTGCTCAGCGCCGCCTCCAGCAGACGGTCGCCCTCGTTCTCCAGCCGGTTGATCTCGACCAGATAGTCGTGGATGCCCGCCATTTCGCTCTTCTGACGCAGCAGCGGCATGGCGCGGTCGATCGCCTCGGCTTGCTGCAGGATGATCCGCGCCAGATCGCGCGCCAGCGGGGTGGAGGTCCGGATGTTGAACAGCACCGCGCGTGTCAGCGCGGCTTCCATGAAGTCGACGACGTCGTCGAGCGCGTGCGCTAGTCCGGCGATGTCCTCGCGGTCCAGGGGCGTCACGAAGGTGCGGTTGAGCGCCGCCATCACCTGGTGCGTGACCTCGTCCGCCCAGTGCTCCACCTCCGTGAGGTGGGCGCGCTGAGTGTCCAGCGTGTCGGGGTTCTCCAGCGCCAGCAGGAGCGCCTTGCCGCCCTCGACGAGGTTGTGGGCGTTGCGCTCGAAAAGGTCGAAGAAGCGCTCCTCGCGGGGAAAGAGCCCAAGCCGGCCGAGGACCATCGTCACCTCCTGGAGGTTGGGCCACTTGGACCGGCCACGGATCGACGCACAGCGGCCGCGGGAGCGCCCGTGGCCGACGCATCCCCTCTATGTTACCACCCGGCCCCGCGCCGCTCCCCGGCCCGACGCGGCTGTGGCGCCGCCAAACGCAAAGCGCGGGAGTCGCTGCCGACTCCCGCGCTGCACGCGCCAGATCATTGCGTCCCCGGCAAGCCGCGGGGCGCTGCGCGCCCAACGCCCCACCCTTCGCTAGTGGCTGTCTGCTAGTTGAGCTGCGAGAGCGCGCCGGCCAGCGCGGCGATCTGGACCGGATCGAGGAAGGGATTGCCCTGCCGCCCGTCGTCCGTCGCCACCGGCGGCGTATCGATCAGCGCCACCGAGTCACCCGTCGTAATCTGCACCGTTACGAACGGGGGCAGGTTGCCGGACCCGCCGCCCTGCTGGTTGCCGGGCGGATTGGCGCCCGGGCCGCTGCGGGTGGGGCCGCCCGAGCCCCCACTGGGCGGCGTGATCTGGTAGAGGACGCCCTGCGCGCCGCCGGGCACCTGCACGGGCTGCTGCTGCACCCCGGGCGCCTGCGAGATCGGCGGGATCCCCGACTGGCGCTGCAGGTCCTCGAACTGCTGCCGCGGCATCTGGCGGATCAGCACGTAAGGCCGCGCCGTATCGTCCCGGCTGCCGTAGGCCAGCAAGACCATCTTCGGCATGTTCGGCAGATTCGTGACCTGGATGTCGTTCAGCACCAGCGACGGCTGACGCTGGCCCCGCGCGTCCGTGAAGCCGCGCGGCAGCTCCCGGCCCAGCCAGAACACGGTGAAGCCGATCTGCCGCGCCCGGTCCAGCTCCTGGTCGGTGCTGGCGACCATGTTCTGCACTGCCTGGAGCGAGAGCGTGTCCGCCGGCACCGAGCTGCGATCGACCAGCGTGGGGTTGTCATACGTCGCGCTGCGGAAGCTGACCTCGTTGCCCCCGTCGGTCCCCCGCTGCGTCTCCTGAATCGGCATGCCCGTGGTCGGGTCGATCCACAGGTTGTATTCCTGGTTGATGCTGACGGTCCGCATATCCGGCTGCTGGCCGCCCTGTTGCCCACCCTGCTGGCCGCCCGGCTGCACCACGGGCACCTGCTGGGTGATCGTCATCGTGTAGGTCAGCTTCGTGGCGTTCCGGCCGCCCACCTGGTCGCTGCTCGTCGTCACGTCCTTGTCCGGGTCCACCTGGCCCGCCTGGTACGCGGCGATCAGGCTCGGCGCCAGCACGCTGAAGGCCGGGTTCTTGACCTGGCCCCGCGCGTCGTCGGGCACGTTGATGTTCGCTACCTTGTTGCTGATCGCGTCGAACACCGCCACGTCCCAGTTGTCGACGCCAGTCACGCCGATCAGCGCGTTGTCGCGGCGCAGCTCGAAGCGCCCCTTGCGCTGCTCCGGATCGATGTACACCGTCCCGGTGCTCGTAAGATCGTTGGCTCCCTGCGCCCGCTCCGTGATGTTGAGCTGGCTCCGGAAGACCTTCCCCGGCTGCGACATCGCGTTGCTGACCTGCTCCAGCGCCGCTCGCGCCTGGTCGTCAGCGCTGGGCGCGGCGGCCGCACGCGACCCCGGACCGAGGAGCGTGCTGCCCGCCAGCATTAGACTTAACGCCAGTACGGCTCGCCGCCGTACCGGTACTCGGGACCAACCCATCCACTTCCTCCCGTATCTGCTCGGACGAGCGCAGGCGTCCGCCCGACTCGCTTCCCTCCTGGCCCGCGCCCGGGTCCGGGCGCCGGGGGTTATTTTACGCCGGCCAGGCGCCGCCGGGCGACATTTGTGATGCGATTGCGAGTCTACCGCGCCCCGGCGCGGGCAGGCCCCCTTCCCTGAGAGGGAAGGGGGCTTGCCCACTGCGTCGGTCCCGGCGCACCCACCCTCCCCCCGTCCTCACCCAGGGAAGCCCAGTACCTGTGGCCGCGGGCGCCGCGCATCCTGCGTCGAGCTTGCTCGGCGCCGCACGGCGTCCTCCCCCCTTTCTTCGGACGGAAGGGGGGACGGGGGGTAGGTCACCCCAGCCTCAGAACCGCTCGGCGATCACCTTCGGCTGCAGGAACTGCAACAGGTGCTCCGGCCCGCCCGCCTTCGCGTCCGTCCCGCTCATGTCGAAGCCGCCGAACGGCTGCGCGCCCACTAGCGCGCCCGTGCACTTGCGGTTGAAGTACAGGTTGCCCACGTGGAACTCGCGGCGCGCGTACTCCAGGTGCGCCCGGTCGCGGCTGTAGACGGCCCCCGTCAGCCCGTACATCGTGTCGTTCGCGAGGCCGATCGCGCGCTCGTAGCTGGGCGCCCGCAGGAAGGCGACCACCGGCCCGAAGATCTCCTCCTGCGCGATCCGCGCGTCCGACCGCACGTCCGCGAAGACCGTCGGCTGCACGTAGTAGCCCGCCGGATCGCCCGGCTCGCCGCCGCAGACCAGGCGCCCCTCCCCGCGCCCCACGCCGATGTAGTCCAGCACCTTCTCGTACTGGCCGCGGTCCACCAGCGCCGCGACGTTCGTCTCGGGGTCCGCCGCCGGGCCGACCCGCAGCGCCCAGGTCCGTTCGGCTACCTGCTCCAGCAGCCGGTCGTGGACCTCCGCGAGCGCCACGACCCGCGAGCAGGCCGAGCACTTCTGGCCCTGGAACCCGTAGGCGCTCGCGACGATCCCCGCCGCGGCCGCCTCCAGGTCGGCCGTCGTGTCCACCACGATCGCGTTCTTGCCGCCCATCTCGGCCACGACGCGCTTCAGCCACCGCTGCCCCGAGCCCACGCGGGCCGCGCGCTCGTAGATGTGGACACCCACCTCCCGCGAGCCGGTGAAGCTCACGAAGCGGGTGCGCGGGTGCTCGACCAGTAAGTCGCCGACCTCCGCGCCCGGGCCAGGCAGGTAGTTCACCACGCCCGGCGGCAGCCCCGCCTCCGTCAGCAGCGCGACGAGACGCGCCGCCACCAGCGGCGACAGGCTCGCCGGCTTCAGCACCACGGTGTTCCCCGCCACGATCGCCGCGGCCGTCATCCCGGTCGTGATCGCCAGCGGGAAGTTCCACGGCGGGATGACCACCCCGGCGCCCAGCGGCTCGTAGACCTGCTCGTTCTCCTCGCCCGCGACGGGGGGAAGGGCCGGCGGCACGGCCAGCCGCACCATCTCGCGGCCGTAGTACTCCAGGAAGTCGATAGCCTCGGCCGTGTCGGCGTCCGCCTCCGCCCAGGTCTTGGCGACCTCATAGACCATCAGCGCGGAAAACTCGTGCTTCCGCCGCCGCAGCAGCGCCGCGGCCTGCCAGAGAATACGGGCGCGCGCCGCGGGCGCCGTCCGCGCCCAGTCCAGGTAGGCGTCCCAGGCGGCGCTTAGCGCGCGCTCGGCCAGCGCCCGCGTGCCGCGCGCCACGCGCCCCACGCGGCGATCGTGCTGACAGGGATCGAAGGAGTTGATCCACTCGCCGCTGTAAACCGGCTCGCCGCCGATGAGGAGCGGGTATTCGGCGTCGAAGTGGTCGGCCACCCGTCGCAGCGCGGCCTGAAACGCCGCGCGCTCGGCCGGCTGGCTGAAATCCGTGAGCGGTTCATTCCGAAATGGCGTTAGCATCGGCGTGCCTCCTTGCACTGGCGCACCAGCCCCATCGCCGGCGCGCTGTCACCGAGTTCCAAGGGTATTGTACGGCGCGCCGCCCGCCTGGCCGTGCGGCTGGGACCCGGCATCCCCGCAGCTTGCGTGCCCGCCAATGGCCGCGAAGCCGCCTCTGGGCCGCGAGGCAGAGGGCACGAATCCTGCCACATGGCTCCCAGATGGGAACCCGGCGGAACGGCCGCCGGCCCCCGCTCAACTCCGGGGAAGGAGGACCAGCCAGCGATGATGGAAGGAACGCACCGCATGTCGCGCGCCGAAGCCGCCCGCAAGGGAGGGATCGCCGTCAGCTCCGATCGTCGGCACATGGCCGAGATCGGCCGCAAGGGCGGCCAGAGCGTCTCCCGGGACCGCGACCACATGGCTCGCATCGGCGAGAAGGGCGGCGCGGCCCGCCGCAGCCGCCATAACTAGCGCGCTGCGCTCGTTGGGGCCCCGCCGCCCGGGCCTACCCCAACCGGACGGCGGCCTCGCGCGCGGCCCGATCGGCTGCTGACGCGGCGGACGCGCTTCGGCGCGCCGCCGCGTCGTGTGCTAGAGTGCAGCGGAGCCTCCGACCGGGACGCGCGGGGAGCCAGGCGTGCATCGAGATGAGCCGAACCGCCGCCGCGAGGTCGCCGTAGGCGCGGCGCTCGCCGCCGGCCGACTGCTCCGGCAGCACTACGGCCGGCCCCAGCAGGTCGAGTACAAGGGCGAGATCGACCCGGTCACGGCGCTCGACCGCCAAGCCGAGACGCTCATCGTCACCCACATCCACGCCGCCTACCCCGACCACGCCATCCTCGCGGAGGAAGGCGGCGGCACGCCCGGCGCCGCCGACCACCGCTGGCTCGTCGATCCCATCGACGGCACCACCAACTACGCGCACGGCTACCCGGTCTTTGGCGTCTCCCTCGCCTACGAGCGCGCCGGCACGATCGTGCTTGGCGTCGTCTACGACCCGCTCCGCGAGGAGCTGTTCCTGGCGGAGGCCGGCGGCGGCGCGACGCTCAACGGCCGCCCTCTGCACGTCTCCACCACGCACACCCTCGCCCGCGGCCTTCTCAGCACCGGCTTTCCCTACGACCGGTCGCTCTATCCGGCCTCGCTCCGCCGCTGGGAAACGCTGCTCTGGCAAGCGCAGGCCGTGCGTCGCGGCGGCTCCGCCGCCCTCGACCTGTGCTACGTCGCGGCCGGACGCGCCGATGGCTACTGGGAGCAGCCCGTCCAGCCCTGGGACGTCGCCGCGGGCCTGCTGCTCGTGACGGAGGCCGGTGGCCAGGCCACGAGCTTCGCGGGCGGCCCGCCCGACGTCTACAGCGGCGCGCTCGTCGCCAGCAACGGCCGCATCCACGCCGAGCTGCTCGCCGCGCTCGCCGCCGCCGACGGCGACGCCGCTCCTCCGCTATCCTTGGGGGACACGCCCAATCCCTAGCCCGCCCCTCCGAGCGAGGGCCAGATGGAGGCTACCATGTCGCGTGCAATCGCCCTGGCGGCGCTGGCCGCCCTCCTGCTGACCGCTGGCCCCGCGCGGGCAACGTCCTCCGCAGACGGCGAGGCGCTGGCGGGCGGCAGGCAAGAAAGGGCGCCCGCTCGCCTGGCGCCCGCGGCCGGCGTGGCTGCGCCCCTGCCCCAATTGCCCGACGCCCCCGGCCCGCGCTCGGTCACGCTCAGCCACGGCTCGACGAGCCGCCAGGTGGTCCACATGAGCTTCGACGCCGGCGCCGATCGCGGCTACGCCGAGGCGATCCTCGACACGCTCCAGGCCGAGGGCGTGCCGGCGAGCTTCGGCATGACCGGCCAGTGGGCGCAGGCGAATCCCGACCTCGTGCAGCGCATGGTCGCCGAGGGCCACCAGCTCATCAACCACACCTGGGAGCACCGCTCCTGGACGGGTCTCTCGGATCACCGCGGCCACCAGACCGCCGCGCAGATCCAGGACACGCTCGACCGCACCGACGCGTTCCTAGTCGACCTGACCGGCCAAAGCACCAAGCCGTTCGTGCGCCCCCCCTACGGCGACTACGACAATGCCGCCCTGGAGGCGACCTACGCCGATGGCTACGGCTACAGCGTGATGTGGACCGTCGACTCCTGGGGCTGGCGAGGCATCCCCGCGACGCAAATCATCGAGCGCTGCCTGCGCCTCGCCGAGCCGGGCGCCATCATCCTGATGCACGTCGGCGTCGAGTCCCGCGATGGCCCGGCCCTCCAGTCCGTCATCAACGGCCTGCGCGACCGCGGCTACGGCTTCGTCAGCCTGCGCGACCTCTTCGAGTCGTAGTTAGCGCCCAGCCGACGCCAGCGCCGGCTCCTCCCGCGGGCGCCGCTCGGCGGCCCCCACGTCCTCGAACGCATGGACCGCGGGCGGCTCGAAGCCGTTGAAGCTCGACGCGTACGACAGCGTGTAGGCGCCGGCGTTTAGGAAGTACACCCGGTCCCCCACGCTCAGCTCCGGCAGCGACACGTCCGTGGCGATCGTGTCCACGCTGTCGCAGCTCGGGCCGGCCAGCACGTAGTGCCGCGGCGGCCCCGTGCGCTCGGTGCGGATCTGGTAGCGGAACCCCTGGATCGCCTCCAGCAGCGCGTTGAACACCCCAGCGTCCAGGTACAGCCACCGCTCCTTCCCGCGCGTCGCCTGCCCGATGACCGTGGCCACCAGCATCGCCGCGTCGCCCACCAGCGCGCGGCCGGGCTCCACGGTCAGCTCCAGCTCGTCGGCCGGGAACAGGCTGCGCACCACCCGCATGGTCTCCCGGCCGATCTCCTCGACCGACGGCACCGGGCGCGTGTGCCGCACCGGGAACCCGCCCCCCAGGCTCAGCATCTGGAGCGCGATCCCGTCCGCCGCCAGCTCCCGCCAGATCTCGTGACAGAGCATCAGCGCGCTCGACCAGCTCTCCTTGTCGAGGCACTGCGAGCCGACGTGGAACGTCAGCCCATACGGCTGCAAGCCAAACGCCCGCGCCTCCCGCAACAGCTGCACCGCGTCCGCGCCGCCCGCGCCGTACTTCTTGGCCAGCGGCCACTCGCTCCCGGAGTTGTCCACGGTCAGCCGGACGTACACTCGGCTCCCCGGCGCGTGGTGGGCCAGCTTGATCAGCTCCGCCCGCGAGTCCACCGCGAAGCGGTCCACCCCGGCGGCATACGCCGCCTGGATGAACGGCACGGCCTTGATCGGATTGCTCGACATGACACGGCTGGCGGGCACGCCCAGGTCGCGCACCGCCCGCAGCTCGACGTGCGACGATACCTCGAAGCCCGACCCGAGCGCCGCCAGCGTGCGCAGCACCTCGGGATGCGGGTTGGCCTTCACCGCGTAGTAGCAGTCGGCCTCGGGCAGCGCGGCGCGCAGGCGGCCGTAGGCTCGCCGCAGCGTCGCCCGGTCCAGGAGCAGGACGGGAGTGTCGAGCCCCCGGCTCATCTCCACCAAGCGTCGGCTGAAGCGCATGCGGTGTTCCCCCTTACCTCGTCAAGGGTGGTCGGCCGTGGCAGGGCATCCCGCACGGCAACGCGTCATCGAGAGACCATTAGTGCGGTAGGCTAAGTAGTGAAGGCCGCGGTCGGCGGCGCGCGCCCGGTCGGCGCGCGCGACACCCCGAGCCGCCCTACCTCCCGCGCCGGGCTCGCCCGGCCCGGCTGCCCAGGAGCCGCCCATGTCCATCTGGTTCGAGTTCGCCAACCGCCGCGGCGAGAACATCGCCCGGGCGGTCACGCAGGTCATCCTCCACCAGCAGACCCAGTTCCAGACGCTCGACGTGGTCGACACCGTCGCCTATGGCCGGGCGCTGTTCCTCGACGACAAGATCCAGTCCGCCGAGCGAGACGAGTTCATCTACCACGAGGCGCTGGTCCACCCGGCCATGATCCTCGCCGAGGCGCCCCGCACCGTGTTCATCGCCGGCGGCGGCGAGGGCGCCACCCTGCGCGAGGTGCTGCGCCATCGCTCCGTCGAGCGCGTCGTCATGGTCGACATCGACGCCGCCGCCGTCCAGGCCTGCCGCGACTACCTGCCCCAGTGGCAGCAGGGCGCCTACGACGATCCCCGCCTCACGCTGCTCCACGCCGACGCCCGCCAGACGCTCGCCGACAGCCAGGAGCAGTTCGACGCCGTAATCGTGGACATCACCGACCCGCTGGCCGGCGGCCCCTCCTACCGCCTGTTCACCCGCGAGTTCTACGAGCTGGTGGCCGCCCGCCTGAGCCCTCGCGGCGCCCTCGCCGTGCAGGCCGAGAGCACGGATATTGGCGTCTGGGACGCCCACCTGGCCGTCGTCCACACGGTGCGCCAGGTGTTCCCCCACGTCGCGCCGTACCGCGCGCACGTGCCCTCGTTCAGCGAGAGCTGGGGTTTCCTGGTGGCCTCGCAGACAACCGACGCGGCAACCCTCGGCCCGGCCGCCGTGGACGCCCGCCTCGCGGCCGCCGGGCTCGGCGACCTGCGCTTCTACGACGGCATCACGCACCAGGCGCTGTTCCACCTGCCGCGCCCGCTGCGCCAGGCCCAGGCCGCCTGGGACCGCACCATCACCGACGCCGCCCCCATCGTCCTCGACGTCTAACACCCAATCCGGCGGTAGAGTTCCCCTACTCCCTCTCCCCCTGGGAGAGGGCCGAGGTGAGGGCCTTCCCTCGTCCTCCCCCTCTCCCTCAGGAGAGGGGGGCAGCGGGGTGAGGTCCGTCCCTCCCCCTCTCCCCCTGGGAGAGGGCCGGGGTGAGGGTCCGCCCCGCCCGCGGGTCAACCGCCGCCGGCCCGGGAGCCCTGCTCCCGGGCCGGCGGCCCTAGTCAGCCCCTGCCGCTACCGGCTCCTCGACCGGCGTGCCCTCGTCGAGGACGATGCCGCGAGTCATCTCCATCGACTCGATCCGCTCCGGCGCGAAGAACTCGCGCAGCACCGGAAGTGCCGCCGTCGGGTCCTTGCGCGCGCCGCAGGTGAAGATGTCGATGGCCGCGTAGCCGAGTTCGGGCCAGGTATGGATGTTGACGTGCGATTCCGCCAGCACCGCCACGCCCGTCACCCCGATCGGCTCGAACGGGTACACCCGCAGGTCGAGAAGGGTCACGTCGCACGCCGCGACTACCTCGCGCAGGGCCTGCTCGACCGCGTCGGGCGAGTTCAGGTTCCTGCAGCCCCACAGCTCGAGCACCAGGTGCCGTCCAACGCTTCGCACCGCGTTCACCTCCACCCGTGAATCGCCGCCGGTGGGCGGCAGCCGGCGCCGTGCCCGGTCGCCGACGGGACTATCACCCCCTTCGGTGCCCGCTCCCGCGCCGCACCTAACGGTGGCGGGAACCGGAGCACCGTGCGCGCGCCTGGCCCTCGGGAGAGCGCCGGGCGCATCGTCCAAGCGCGCGCTGCCCCGCGACGCGCCGCGTGGCGAGTCGGGACACGCGCAACCACGGCCAGAGGCCGGATGAGATCGGGGCCGCCTACGATTGGGGACGAGTCAGCAGCGACGGGGGGCGGCGTTAGCCCGCGGGGGGAAAGCCGCCTCGCTCCGTCCTCAGGGGTCCGCCAGTGCACTGCCAGTCCTCCCCGGTGCGCACGCGAGCGCGCGCGCAAGCTCAACACCTGGGGGCGAATCCGCCAACGCCCTACGCCGGATGGCTCCGGCGTGGTGCCAGGGACAGGCAGGGCTGTACGTCATCGTTGGTCCCCACGACAAAGCACCACCCCCAGGTGGCCCCGCGCCTGAGCGCGGCGCAGCGTGGATCGCACGCTGCGGGGTGTGTAGCCAACCCCAGAAAATGGTGCTGTGCGCGCCTCTATGGCCGCCCGTAAGCGGCTGCTGTCGGCAGCCCCCACGGGAGCATGGGCCCCCGGGACGCAGAAAGGAGTATAGCATACGCCGCCCCAAACCACCCGCCTTCCCCGCGCCCGGCTTGACGCCGCCGCGCGTCCTCCCCACAATCCCGGCGACGGCCGCGCGCCGGCGCAAGCGAGCGGCGCCGCGGATCGCCCGCGACCGGTTCGGGCGGCTCCCCATCGCCGGCCGGCCACTCCCGTGCTCGGCCGGCCCGAGCGCGCCGCCGGGCCGCGCGTAAACCATCGAGGGGTAGCAGCGCTCGTGCCGAGGGGCGCGCGGGCGCCGAGAGGAGCGGGCGCATGGTGCTCATCCTGCGGCCGGAGGACACGCGCGGCCTCATCACGATGGCGGAGGCCATCGCCGCCACCGAGACGGCGTTCCGCGACTGGGCCGCCTATCCCGGCGTCAACGCGCCGCGCCGCCGCATCCACGTGCCGTCCGGCGTGCGCGTGAGCGTGCACCAGGGCGGTACGCCGACGCTGGGCATGACGGGCCTGTTCACCCACTGCGAGCTGGTCCACCCGATGGCCGAGGAGCAAGTCTACGACGCCATCGCCGACCCGGCCTACGTGCTGTTCGACGGCCAGAGCGGCGCGCTCGCCTGCGTCATCCTCGGTGAGCTGACGCCCGCCGAGATGCCCGACACCATGGTCATGACCGGCCTGCGCACCGCCACGACGAGCGCCGTGGGCACCAAGCTCCTCGCCCGCCCCGACACGCGCTCCGTCGGCCTGTTCGGCGCGGGCAGCCAGTCCCGCTACCATCTCCTCGCGCTCGCGGCCCTCTGGCCCCTGACGCAGATCAAGGTCTACCGCCGCGACGCCGCCGAGCGCCGCCGCTTCGCCGAGGAGATGACCGACGCGCTGCACACGGAGGTAGTGCCGGTCGATCGGCCAGAGGACGTGGTGCGCGGCGTCGACGTGGTGCTGGCCGCCACCAACGCCAGCGTACCCGTCTTCGATGGCGCCTGGCTGGAGCCCGGCCAGCACGTTACCAGCATCGTCGGCAGCAACGTGGGCCTCGTGCAGGGCGGGTTTGCGCCCCGCAAGCGCCGCGAGATCGACGACACTACCCTGCGGCGCATGGACGCCATCGTGGCCGCCTCGCGCGCCCAGGTCTTCCAGGACCAGCAGGGCGACCTCTACGACCCGATCCAGCAAGGCGTCATCCGCGACGACCGGCTCCTCGAACTAGGCGACGTCCTCGCGGGCCGCGCGCCCGGCCGCACCAGCCCCACGCAGCTTACCCTTTACAAGAACAACGCCGGCCAGGGCGTCGCCGACGTCGCGATAGCCGCCCGCGTCTACGCCCGCGCCCGCGAGCGCGGCCTCGGCTTCAAGCTGCCATTGGGCCTCTGGGCCTCCCGCGCCCAACGCCCAACCGAGCCCTGAGCATGGCGCGTGCTGCCCCGCTGATCGAAGCGATCGATCTGCATCGCTCCTTCGGACAGAAACAAGCCGTGAACGGCATCAGCTTGCAAGTGTATCCCGGCGAGCTGTTCGGCTTCCTCGGCCCGAACGGCGCCGGGAAGACGACCACCATCAAGATGCTCATCGGCGTCCTGCGCCCCACCGCCGGCCACGCCCGTATCGGCGGGTTCGACATCCAGCGCGAGCCGCGGCCCGCCAAGCGCCTGCTCGGCTACGTGCCAGCCGAGCCGGCCCTGCCAGCCCGGATGAGCGCCCGCGAGTATCTGGATTACGTGGGCGGTCTCTATCGAGTGCCGCCAGCCGAAGCGAGGCGCCGCGCCGAAGAGTGGCTCCGTGTCTTCGACCTTGCTGACCAGGCCGACGATCTGGTCGACGGCTACTCGCACGGTATGCGCCAGAAGACGACGATCGCCGGCGCACTTCTGCACCAACCGAAGGTGTTGTTCCTCGACGAGCCCACGGTCGGTCTCGACCCGCATGGCGCCCGACTGGTCAAGGACATTCTCCGTGAGATGGCGGCGCGCGGCGCGGCGGTGTTTCTTACGACTCACATCATGGAGATCGCCGAGCGCATGTGTGATCGCATCGCTATCGTCGACCGCGGCCGGGTGGTCGCTAGCGGGACCATGGACGAGCTGCGCCGCGGCGCTACCACGTCGCTGGAGGACCTGTTCCTTGGCCTGACCGGCGGTCACGAAGACGCGGCGATCGCCGCCGCGCTTGGCTAAACACGTTGCCCGGGTAATCTATGGAGCTGCTCTACTATCTCGGCGTATTCGCGAAAGCTGACTGGGTGCAGCTTCGGAATGGCCTCCGCAAGAACCAAGCACTCGGCTGTGCCCTGGTCGCTCTTCTGCTAGGCCTGCCGATCGGCGCCATTTTCCTGGTGTGGCTGGCACATGGGATGACCGAGTTCGCTATCCACTCGCCGGTCGCGGAGCTGGTGCCACGAGTCCCCGGCGGCCTCATCTCGCTGCTCCTGTTCACCACGCTCCTCAGCGGGACGACAGCTGCGCTCCAATCTATCTTCCTCGCATCGGACCTCGAGCCAGTGCTGGTAACGCCCGCGCCGCTTCGCGCCGTGTTCCTCGCCCGGCTGCTGCACAGCCTGGCGGCACAGCTCATCCTCACAGCCATTCTGGCCGCGCTGCTGACCGGCTACGGCCTCGCCTTGGGCTATAGCTTGGCCTACTTCGTTGCCCTGCCCCTCTTGCTGGGGCTGATAACTTGCTTGCCCACTGGCCTGGGCGCCATCCTCGCCCTCCTGCTGGTCCGCCTTGCGCCCGCCGGATTCGCGCGGGACTTCGTGAACCTGACGAACATTCTGCTCGGGGTGGCCGCTGTCGCCCTGACGCAAGTGCTGCCCCGTCTGAGCGGCGAAACCCTGTCCCTGGTCGGCGTCATCAATAGCCCCGTGCTGCCCTCCACCTGGGCCGGGCAAGCGCTGGTAGCAGTTGGCGAGGGGCAATGGGTCAACGCGCTCCCAGCCAGCTTGGCGGTTGCAGTCCTCTCGCTCGTCGTGTTCGCAGGCGGTGTGCTGCTTGCGGAGCAGCAGGTTGCCAGCGGAATCGCCGAGATGGCGGCACTGCATGGCGGCCACCGGCGCCCGGCAGCCCGCCCCATTGGCGTCCATACCGCCTCGGGCCGAGAAGCCCGGCCGCGGCCCGTCGCCCTTGTCATCCTCCGTAAGGAGCTACGCGCCTACCTGCGCGATACTGCCAACCTCCAGCCACTCGTAACCAGTCTGCTGTTTGGCGGCTCCTGGCTTTGGGCGGCGCTCCGTGGTGGCGGGGCCTTCGAAGGGCTCGGGAGCAACGCGGTGGCCGCGCTGTCGATCGCCACTCTGGTGGCGCTCCATCCGGGGCTCAGTGCTATTAGCCGCGAGGGCTCCGGGCTCTGGCAGCTTCAGAGCGCGCCCGTATCGGGCGCCGATGTCGCCCTGGGCAAGATCGCCTTCGCCTATCTGCCCTATCTTGTAGTTGGCGAGCCGTTCGTCCTGTTCGCGGGCTTCGTGACGCGGTTGGACGCAACGGCTCTGGCGGTGGCCGTGCTCGCCGTCGCCCTGCTCGGCTGGGGCTGCGCCGCTCTGCTCGTCAACCTGGCGTTCCGCTTCCCGCGCCTGGAGTGGAAGACCGCCAGCCAGCAAGTGAGCCTCGCCGCGTGGCTGCTGGCATTCCCCTGCCTCGGGCTATACGGCGTATTCGGCGTCGTGCTGATTACCCTGTATCCCATTGCCCCGCCGGGGCCGGCGCGGCTCATCACCCTGCTGGCCGGCATTGGCCTCGCCGGCCTCCTTACCTGGTTCCTCCACCGCGAGACGCTGGCCACCGCCGCCAGGCGCCTCGCCGCCGTCGAGTCCTGAAGCGAAATCGCCCTCCTCGCCCCCGCGTCCTACAGGCGTTAGCGCGGAAGCTGAGCAGCCAGCGTTTCGCAAGCGCGGGTGTCGTGCCATCCGACGGCTGCGGTCCGCCTGGCGCCCATCACGGCCGCGGGCTATCCATAACGGCTTGTGCTATCCTTAGGCCATTCCGCGCCCGACCGAGCGGCGGGCCGACGAACGAGGAGGCGCACTGTGGCGGACGAGACGACGCGCGAGCGACCGGTACACCGAGCGGACATCGTGATCGTCGGCGCGGGCGCGGTGGGCGCCACCGCCGCGCTGGAGGCCCACGCCGCCGGCGCGTCGTTCGTCGCGCTCGACCAGCTGCCCGAGTTCGGCGGCACCGCCATCGTCAGCGGCGGCGGCTGCTGCATCGCCGGCTCGTCGTTCCAGCGCGCGCGCGGCATCGACGACTCCCCGGAGCTGGCCCTGCGCGACATCCTGTCCGCCAACGGCGACCAGGCCGACGCCGACTGGGCGAGGTTCTACCTGGAGCACACGGCCCGCGACCTCCACGACTGGCTGGTCGCCAACGGCGTGAGGTTCGTGGACATCAAGCACCAGGAGCACAACTCGGTCCCGCGCTGGCACCAGCCCGACAACAGCGGCCGCGGCATCATGGAGGCGCTCTGGGCGCGGCTGCAGGAGCGCGGCCTGGCCGACTGCTGGCACTTCAACATGACCGCCGAGGACCTCATCCTCGACGGCGACCGCGTGGTCGGCGTGCTGGCGCGCGACCAGGACGGCCAGCTCCACGAGTTCCGCGGCAAGGCCGTCGTCATGGGTACCGGCGGCTTCATGGGCAACCTCGACATGGTGCTGGAGTACGGCCCACAGCTCCGCGACGTCGAGCGGGTGATGGTCGGCGGCGGCGTTGGCGCCCAAGGCAAGGGCCACCGTATCGTCGAGCGCCACGGCGGCATGCTCACCCACATGGAAAACATGTGGTGCTACGCTTACGCCACGCCCGACTACAAAGACCCCACCGGGCGCCGCGGCATCGTCATTCGCGGCCTGGAGAACTGCATCTGGGTGACGCGCGAGGGCAAGCGCTTCCACAACGAGCGCCTCACCGGCGCCGGCTCGGCCACGCCCGCCATCCTGCGCCAGAAGCCGCCCACGTGCTGGGCGATCATCGACCGCGGCATGTTCGAGGGGCTGGAGATCGCCGACCCGTACTATCGCCGCGGCAACACCAAGTTCTTCGACAAGATGGACGAGCTGCTGCGCGACTCGCCGTACATCCACGAGGGCAACACGCCCGAGGAGCTGGCGGCGAACACCGGCCTCGACGTGGCCGGCTTCGCCAAGACCCTGCGCGACTGGAACGCCCTCGTCGCCTCCGGTGCCGAGGCCGACCCGCTGACCGGCCGCCCGCTCAAGGGCACGCGCCCGCTCGACCAGGCGCCGCTCTACGCGATCCAGTTCCTGCCGCTGGCGCGCAAGAACCTGGGCGGCGTGAAGACCGACCTTCAGTGCCGCGTCCTGCGGCCGGACGGCTCGGTCATCCCGGGCCTCTACGCCGCGGGCGAGCTGTGCGGCATGGCCGGCGGCCACATCGCAGGCAAGTACGCACTCGAGGGCATCATGATCGGCGCGTCGCTGTTCAGCGGCCGCGTGGCCGGCGCCTGGGCGGCGCACGAGGCCGGCTACCGTGAGCCAGCGCACCTCGACGCCCGCCGGCCCATCGACGAGCCCGTCGCCGTCGGCGCGGTCACGACCACGCCCGTGGTGCCCGCCGAGGCCACGACCCCTGCCGAGTAGCGAGCGCGTGCGCCTGCCGGGGGCCAGTCGCCCAGCGGCCGGGCCGGCGCCAGTGGGCGCCGGCCCGGCCGCCGCGCCCACGTCCGTGCTCCCCGAAGATCGCGCCGCTACAGCCGCCAGCCGCGCGTCACGGCCTCTGGCCGCGCACGACCGCGCACAACGCGCGCGGCCAGCGTCCGGTGGGGGCGGGTCTCGTGGCTGCCCGGCCTTCACCCTCTGGCTGAACGCGGCTCGCCAGGACTGCGCGCTGCCCGCGGCTGGTGCGCCGCTCCTCGACGCGCTCGCCGCGCACGGCCTCGCCTGTCGCCTGGCGACCCGCGCCTGGCGCGACCCGGCGCTGGCCGGCGAGCCGTTGCTCGTCGCCGTCGGCCCCCTCGACGGGCCATTGGAGATCGTCCACAACGGCGCGCTGGCCGCGGTCGGCGTGGCGCACCTGTGGGTACGGCCCGGCGACGAGGTCGTCATCGGCCAACCCGCCTACCTGCGCCAGCGCTTCGCCTTCTTCCGCTGACGCCCGCGCCAGGAGGAGCCGTGGCCGCGCCCCACGTGACCGAGCTGCGCGTGCGCTGGACCGAGTGTGACCCGGCCGGCATCGTCTACTTCGCGCATTACCTGACCTACTTCGAGCTGGGCACCTTCGAGTACCTGCGCGGCCGCGGCGCCAGCTGGGCCGCTATCCGCGACCGCTACGGCTTCCAGTCAGTGCCGCGCGTCGAGGCGCACGCCCGCTTCAAAGCCTCCGCGCGCTACGACGACCTGATCGCGGTCCACACCCGCGTGGGCGACGTTAGCCGCAAGGTCATCACCTTCGAGTCGCAGGTCTACCGCCAGGCCGACAACCGCCTCCTCGCCGAGGGCCACATCAAGGTCGCCCTCACGACTGCCGAGGGCCGCGCCGGCCCCCTGCCCCCCGACCTGGTCGCCTGGCTCCAGAGCGACGGGCCATTCGCGTCCGCATGACCTAACCCCCCGGGCCCGCCTTCCCTCTCAAGGAAGGGGGGAGCCATCCCGGCCTCGTCCGCCTCCCCCCGCTCGCTACGGGAGCGCGGCCGGAGGCTAAGACGGCCGGTCCTCCCCCTTCCCACAGTGGGAGGGGGGCTGGGGGGGTAGGTCGGCCTCCATCACCGCCGCCCGGTAGTGCCCCCACAGCTCCGGCGGCAGCAGGCGCGCGATCTGGACCATCACAGCCTCGCGCAGGGCGCGGTCGCGCGCGGCTTTGTCGCCGCGCACCGACGCCAGCCGGAACGGGGGGCCGAACCTGGCGGTCAGCACGCCATCGCGCTCGGCGACGCCGTACGGCACCAGCGGCGTGCCGCCGCGCGTCAGCCAGGCCAGGAACGCGCCGACGCCCGGCCGCGCCTCGTGCAGCGCCACGCTCGCCGTACCCTCCGGCAGCACGCCCACCGGCGCCCCCGCCGCCAGGTAGCGCGCCGCCGCGCGCAAGCCGCCTGCTCCGCCCACCACGCCTGCCTCCCGCGCCGACACCTGGCCGAAGTCATACACGTGCGCAAGGCGGGCGAGCAGCGCGCGAATCCACGCTCGGGGCACTGAGAGCCGCCCGACGTGCAGCTCCAACAGCTCGTCCGTCATCAGCCAGTGCAGCTCGCGGCCGGGCCCGCCCGCGTCGCGCACGGCGGCGCTCACGATCATCGCCCCCCAGCCAGCCCACAGCCCCGGCCGCTCGTAGTGGTTGCCTACCAGGACGAACGGGCCAGTAGTCGGCAGGTAGCGCGTGTACAGCGCGAGCGGCGGGGGCGAGGCGCCGCGCAGGCCCGCCGCGGCATCGGCGCCCAGGCTGCGCGGCTGGCAGCGAGCGATCGCCAGCGCGATGCGCAGCAGCCGCGCGCGGGGGAAGCGGTACTGGCTCACGAGCGGGCGCTAGCGCGCGGTCGTGCCACGGCCAGGACGATGTTCGCCACCATCAGCCAGTGGGCGACCACGCTGCCGGCCAGGTGGCCGCTGGCCTCCCGCACCAGCCCGAACAGCAGACCGCCGCCGAACAGCGCCGTCAGCGCGCCCACGTAGAGCGGCGCGAACAACGGGCGGGGCAGGTTGGAGCGCCGCAAGTTGTGCCAGGTGATCACCAGGTGCCAGGCGGCGAAGACGCCGCTGCTCACCAGCAGTGCTGGCCCCGGCCGCAGCAGTCGCCGCAGCTTCGCCTGCAGCAGCCCCCGGAATGCCACCTCCTCGAACAGCGCCGAGCCGATCAGGAAGCGGGTGCCGAGCAGCCAGAGCACCCGGTGCGTACTCAACCCTTCGAACTCGGGCTGCGTCACGGCCTGGCGGCTCACGAGGGGGAAGGCGAAGAACAGCCGGATCGGCATCGCGCCGAGCAAGCCGATGGCGGCACCGCACAGGAGCCCCCGCCCCAGCCCGCTTCGCGCCACCCCCAGCTCGGCCGGGGTAATCCGCTCAGCTCTGGCCCACGCCAGCGCGGCGGCCAGCGCGCCGAGGTGGACGAGCTGGTTGCCGCTCGCCAGCTCCTGCTCGCGGCGCGTGGCGAGCCAGGCGTCGATGTTCGCGTACAGCAGCAAGAGCGCCGCAAGCGCGACCGTCGTCCGCCGCTCCCGCCGCGCCCGCGCGGCCAGCAACGGCGCGGACCAGTCGCTCTCGTAAAATAGCCGATCCAGCCAGGCGGACACGCGGCCTCCCACGCCAGGATGAGGACCGCGGCCGCGCCGCGGCCCGGCCGATTATAGCCACCACTCCACGGATGCGCGTTCGCTCGGTGGTCCGCGCCGCCAGCGCTGCCCGCAGCGCTTGTGCGCTCCGCCAGAGCCCCCGTACAATCGCGGGCGTACCCGCCTCATCCCTGTACGCCGAGAGCTACCTGCTGAGAGCTGAAAGCTGAGAGCTGATGGCCGACCTAGAGCTAGAGCTGCTCGTCCATCCGGTGACCGCGCTGCGCTGGGGTGAGTCCACGGCCCTGCGCAACGGCACGCTAACGGTGTCCCGCGACGAGCTGACCCGCCACCTGCTAGAGGATCCCCGCCTCGTGGCCGTCGACCTGGAGTTGGCCGCGCCAGGGGACAGCTGCCGCCTGGCGCCGATCTTCGACGTGGTCGAGCCGCGCGCCAAGCTGGGCGACGGCGTCGACTTCCCCGGCGTGCTCGGCCCCGCCACCGGCGCGGGGCAAGGGCAGACGGTCGTGCTGCGCGGCGCCGCTGTCGTGGTGCTCGACCCGGCCGGCCGCGCCAGCGGCCAGAACTGGGTGCTCGACCTGGTCGGCCCCGCCGCCGAACTGTCCCGCTACGGCGCTACGCACAACCTCGTGGTGGTGCCGCGCACCGCGCCGGACCTCGCCCGGCTAGGGCAGCTTGGCGCGCTGCGCACCGCCGTGCTGCGTGCGGCCGTCTACCTGGCCCGCGCCGCCCGCGCCGCCGCGCCGGCCGCCCGGGAGACCTTTGCGCTGAACCCCGTCGCCGATCCCGCGCTGCCCCGCGTCGCCTACGTCTATCAGGTCCATTCCCACCAGTATCCAACGCAGCCGGGCGAGCCCGTCCTATACGGCGACAATGTGCGTCACCTGCTGCCAACCGTGCTCCACCCCAACGAGGTGCTGGACGGCGCCGTCGTCCGCAACTACCGCGCCATCGGCATGGAAACCTACTCGATCCAGAACCACCCGGTGATTCTCGACCTGTATCGCCGCCACGGCCGCGAGCTAGCCTTCGCGGGCGTTGTCGTGACGGTCGCTCACAACACGCTGGGCGAGCGCGAGCGCGCGGTGACGATGGCGGCGAATCTGGCCGCCTACACGCTGCGCGCCGATGGCGTCGTGCTGACGAAGGCGGGCGGCGGCGCCCCGCACGTCGACATGGCGCAGGTGGCGCATCGTCTGGAAGGGCTGGGGGTGCGGACGACCCTGCTGGCCTGGGAGTTGTCGTCGCCCGGCACGGCCGACGAGGGCGGGGCGCTGTTCAACTACCCCGATCTGGACGCTATCGTGAACTACGGCAGCACCAGCTTCCCCTACACGCTGCCGGCCGTCGAGCGGCTCGTCGTGGGGCGCGATGAGCTGCGGACCGCGCTGGCAGGACCGTTCGAGGTCGACGTGCTCTCAATCTGCGGCGCCATGGATCAGCTCGGCGCCGGCCACTTGACTGCGGCGACCTATTGACTCTGCGCCGCGCCCGAGGGCCGGCCATGCCTACCGGCGATCCTTGCCGGCCTCCGTTACCGCCAGGGATGGCGGCGGGCAACGCGGTCGACGAACGGTCGATAGCCGACCCACGGGAGCGCGGCGAGGGCGAACAACCACATGCCGACGCCGATGCCGACGGTCGGCTTGAACTCGCCGGTGGGGAAGACAAAGACCATGAACACGAAGAAGCCAAGCGCCCAGATTCCCGCGCTCAGCGCCGCCAGGCGCTGAACCACATACTCGTGGGCCTGCTGGCGGTCCGACGGGCTAGGCTCCGTGGGACCGCGGTCCTGTGACATCGCTCGCTCCCGGCCGTGCGGCGGGTGCGCCCCGCCGCGCGCCATCCTGCTATCCTGAGTTTACCATCCATGTCGCGCCGGCCAGGGCGAGCGCCCGGCGCCCAGCCAGATCACGAGATGGTACCGCCGCTAGCGGCGGCGCCAGTGCCTGGAGCAGTTATGCCTGACGCCGCCGGCCAGTCCCCGCCGAGCCGCGAGACGGCGACTGCCGAACTATACCGCGCGGCAAACCAGTACAGCCACGTCGCCGCGGCGATCGCCCTGCGCCACGCCACGGTGGAGATGCTCCGCGATCGCCAGGCCGCCCTCCACGAGGCCGCCCTGGCCTACGCGGCTGCCTGCGGCTGGCAGCCGCCGGCCGCCGACGCCGCTCCCTGACCGGCCTCCACGGAGACCCTGACGGGTGGCCGCGCCGCGCGATCCCGTCCGGTTACGGCGTTAGCTCGGGCGCGCGGCCCTCTTCGCGATAGAGGTCCAGGGCGCGCATCGTTGGCTGGTCGTTCATCTGGAACAGGATCGCCGCCTCACGCCGCGAGCGGTTCACGTGCTCGTGCCAGGCCCACGGCGGGACCACTAGGAAGTCGCGCTCGCCCCACTCGTATGCGACCCCATCGACGATCGTCGTGCCCGTGCCGCGCACGACGTGGTAGACCGTGCTGCTGGTGTGGCGGTGCGCTTGCGTATGGATGCCCGGTCGCAGCATCTGGATCCCCAGGCCAATCGTCGGCAGCGCGGGTCGGCCGGACACGGGGTCGCGGTATTCGAACGCTACGTCGTCGTACGGATCGTAGGGGCCGGTCGCGGCGAGTCCTTCGAGCGCGGCAAGCGTTCGGTCCCACTTGTACACCGCCAGCGCCGACGGCCGGCCCGCGTGCGGCACGCCGACTGGCCGCAAGCCCGCGGCCCCGAAATGGGCGAGCGACTCCGCCTCGGGCCGGTCCGCCACCTGCTGATCGCTGGTGTATGGCTGGAAGAAGACCGCGTGCAGGGCGCGCGCGAGGGGGATGTCGAGGCCGTCGAGCCAGACCATTGGCGCCGTGCCGTCGTGGCGGTGATCGTGCCAAGCCCAACCCGGCGTGAGCAGCAGATCGCCCGTCTCCATCGGGTAGCGCGCGCCGTCGACCGTCGTGCTGGCGCCCGCGCCGTCGATGATGAAGCGGAAGGCAGATACTGAGTGGCGGTGAGCCGTGGCCACCTCGCCCGGAAGGATGCACTGGATCGACGCCCAGAGCGTGTGGGTGGCGCCGTACGGCAGGCCCGGGTTGACCAATCGCAGCGTGCGCCGCTCGCCACCCCGCTCCAGCGGCACCACCTCGCTGACCCGTCCGATCATGCGTTGGAGCGTGTCCCACCGCCACATGTATGGTTGCACCGTGGATTGCGGCTCGGCGGTCATCAGTGGCGGGTCGTCGGGCTGGTGGACGCGCAGGTGGTGCTGGCCTAGCTCGGTGGCAAGCGCCCGCATCGCGGCGTCGTTCGTGAGCGTCTCCTGCGCCATGGCCGCCTCCTCCTCGCTCGCGGCAAGCCTAGCTGTCCGACTCGTTGGCGGGCGAGTGCTGCGTCCTCGCCCGTGCCCCGCGGCCAAGCCCACGACCGCGGCTGGGCGAGCTTCGGATCCACTGTACGGTCCCCGCTCCCGTCGCGCAACCAGCCACCTACGCTGGACCAGGCCGACCGCGTCGCCGGCCCGGCCGTGGCTCGCGGCCCGGGAGCCTGGCTATAATGCCTCGCGGCCCTCGGCGTCGGGCGGCCGAGTGGCACGGAGTGCGAAGGGCGGGACGATGCGCGAGCTACCGACGATTGCGTTTCTCGGCGCCGGCCAAATGGCCGAGGCCGTCATGCGCGGGCTGCTGACCGCGAACGCGGCGCCGCCCGAGCGCATCTTCGCCAGCGACATCCGGCCCGAGCGGCTCGACTACCTCAGCACCGAGCTAGGCGTACGCGCCTGTGCCAGCAACCGCGAGGCGCTCGACCGCGCCGAGGTCGCCGTCATCGCCGTGAAGCCGCAGGACGCGCCGACGTTGCTCGCCGACATGCAGCTCGGCACGCATCCCGGCCACCTGGTGATCTCGGTCGCCGCCGGCGTGAAGCTCGCCACGCTCGAAGATGCGCTGCCCGACGAGGTGCCGGTTATCCGTGTGATGCCCAACACGCCTGCGTTCGTCAGCGAGGGAATGGCCGTCATCGCGCGCGGCCAGCACGCTACCACGGAGCACGAGACGGTCGCCCGCCGCATCTTCGAGTCGGTCGGCCGGGTGCTCGTGTTGCCCGAGTCGAAGATGGACGCCGTGACGGCGCTGTCGGGCAGCGGCCCCGGCTTCGTCGCCCTCGTGATCGAGGGGCTGGCCGACGGGGGCGTGGCGGCCGGGCTGCCGCGCGACACGGCCCTGATGCTGGCGGCACAGACGGTGCTCGGCACCGCCCGCCTGGCCCTCGAGCGCGGCCTGCACCCCGCCCTCATCAAGGACATGGTAGCCTCGCCGGCCGGCACGACGATCGCCGGGCTGGCGGCGCTCGAGGAGTCCGGCGTGCGCGGCGCGCTGATCAACGCCGTCCTCGCCGCGACCCGACGCTCGGAAGAGCTAGGACGCCTCGCGTGAAGCGACCTAGCCCCCCGGCCCCTCTCCCCGAAGGGAAGGGGGAGCAAGACGCGGCTTCGTCTCTCTCCTCCTCTCCCCTGCGGGAGGGGGGGGTAGGTCCGTCCCCCAAGCGTGCTCGCGAGCTGGCGCTGCGCGCCGCGCTGGCCGAAGTGGGTACGCTGGTCGTGAAGGTGGGCTCGTCCAGCCTGACGTACCACGGCCGTCTAGCCGACGACAAGCTCGCCCGGATCGCCGGCCAGGTGCTGGCGGCGCGCGCGGGGGCCGCGGGCCAGGGGCCAGCGGACGATGACGGCGACGGGCCCACTTCCCCCCGCCCAGCCGCCGGCGCGCAGCCGCGCCGCGTGATCCTGGTATCGTCGGGCGCCATCGCCGCGGGCGTCGGCCAGCTCCGCCTAGAGAAGCGGCCGCGCACCCTCCCCCTCAAGCAGGCGATGGCGGCGGTCGGCAACGTGCTGCTGATGGAGCGTTATCAGCGCTACTTCGGGGCAGCCGGTCAACCCGTCGCCCAGGTATTGCTCACGCGCCAGGATGTGGGCGACCGGCACCGTTACCTGAACGCCCGCAACACGCTGAACGCGCTGCTCGACCTGGGCGTCGTGCCGATCGTCAACGAGAACGACACCGTTGCCACCGACGAGATCAAGTTCGGTGACAACGACAACCTCTCCGCCCTCGTCGCCAACCTCATCGGCGCCGAGCTACTGGTGATCCTGTCGGATGTGGGCGGGCTGCACCCGAAGGATCCGCGCGTCTATCCCGAGTCGCGGGCGATCTCCTTCATCGAGCGCCTCGACGATGCGGTCTTCGCCATGGCCGGCGGCTCGGCCAGCACAGTCGGCGTGGGTGGGATGCTGACGAAGATCCAGGCGGCGCGCGTCGCCACCCAGGCGGGCTGCGCGGTCGTCATCGCCGACGCCGGCGAGCCTGACGCGCTGCTGAAGATCCTGGCGGGCCGACGGCTGGGTACGCTGTTCGCGCCGCAGGGCGCCGGCGCCGCTCCGTCGTGGCGCCCCGTCGCCAGCCGTAAGCGGTGGATGTCGGCGGGGCTCAGCAGCACCGGCCGCCTAGTGCTCGACGCGGGCGCCTGCCGTGCGCTGCTCGACCACGGCCGCAGCCTCCTCCCCGTGGGCGTCGTCCGCGTCGAGGGTACCTTCGAGGCCGGCGATCTGGTCACGCTGGTCGATCCTACGGGCGCCATGATCGGCCGCGGCCTCACGAACTACTCGGCCGCGCAGCTCACGGCCATTCGCGGCACGCGCACGAACGACCTTCCCCCCGACTGCGACTTTACCGAGGTCATCCATCGCAACAACATGGTCCTCTGGCCGTAGGCGCGCCCCGCCGTCTCCGCTAACGTGGCGCGCCGCCTGCCCGGCCGCGCGCCGACCACGGCGCGGCCAGCCGCCCGCTCGATATGGTACGCTCAGGCGAGAGTGGCCGTTTGCCCGATCGCTCGGCGCACGTGCCATCAGTGCCTGTGCCGCCTATAGTCCGAGGGGCGCCCGTCGAGCGCCGCCTTTCCAGGGGGTAGCGATGTCCGTCCAGCAGACCACGGTAGCAGAGAGCGTGCGCCGCCAGGCGGAGCGCGGCAAGGCGGCCAGCCGGCGCGTGGCCCTGCTAGGCGGCGCCGAGAAGGATGCGGCGCTCGGAGCGATGGCGGCGGCCCTGCGCCGCCACGCCGACCCGATCCTGGCCGCCAACGCCGAGGACGTGCGACGGGCGCGCGAGGCCGGCATGGCCGCCTCCTTCATCGACCGGCTGACGTTGACCCCCCAGCGGCTCGAGGAGATGGCCCGCGGCGTCGAGGCCGTGGCCGCGCTACCCGATCCGATCGGTGCCGTCCTCGACCGCGACGTGCGCCCGAACGGCTTGCAGGTCGAGCGCGTGCGCGTGCCGATCGGCCTGATCGCCGTGGTCTACGAGGCTCGCCCGAACGTCACGTCTGACGTGGCCGCCCTCTGCCTGAAGGCGGGCAACGCCGTGCTGCTCCGCGGCGGCAGCGACGCCTACGGCAGCTCCAAGGCGATTGTGGACGTCCTCCGGGCTGCAATCGCCCCGTACGTTGATTCCGACGCCATCCAGCTGGTCGAGTCCACCGACCGCCAAGGCGTGCTCGCGCTGCTCACCCTGAACGGGCTGGTGGACCTGGCCATCCCGCGCGGCGGCGCCGACCTCATCGCCACGGTGGTCCGCACCGCGACCGTGCCCACCATCGAGACGGGCACGGGCAACTGCCACGTCTACGTCGAGGCAACGGCTGACGAGGCGATGGCCGTCGAGGTCGTAGTGAACGCGAAAGTGTCCCGGCCCAGCGTCTGCAACGCCGCCGAGTCGCTGCTGATCGACCGCGCCGTGGCTGACCGCCTGCTGCCGAAGATCGGCGCGGCGCTGCGCGAGCGCGGCGTGGAGCTGCGCGTGGACGAGGCCGCGGCGCGCATCCTGGGCTACGGCACGCCAGCCACCGAGGAGGACTGGGCCACCGAGTACCTTGCTCTAATCCTGGCGGTGAAGGTGGTCGACGGGCTCGACGACGCGCTGGCCCATATCGCCCGCTACAGCAGCGGTCACTCGGAGGCGATCATCACGCGCGACGAGGCCGCGGCGCGGCGCTTCCAGCACGAGGTGGACGCCGCAGCGGTGTTCGTGAACGCCTCGACGCGCTTCTGCGATGGCTTCGAGCTGGGCCTGGGCGCCGAGATCGGCATCAGCACGCAGAAGATCCACGCGCGCGGCCCCATGGGGTTGCGCGAGCTGTGCTCCTACAAGTGGCTCATCCGCGGCACGGGCCAGGTGCGCTGATGGAGCCTCACGCCGACACCGCCGCTTTTGAGCGGGTGCTGGTCGTCGTCGCCCATCCGGACGACGTCGAGTACGGGATGGCCGGCACGGTCGCCCGCTGGGTCGAGGAGGGCAAGACCGTCAGCTACGTGCTGGTGACGCGCGGCGAGGCCGGCAACGAGGACGCGGCGCTGACCGCCGAGCAGGCCGGTGCGCTGCGCGAGCGGGAGCAGCGCGCCGCGGCGGCGGCCGTCGGCGTCACCGACCTGCGGTTTCTGGGCTGGCCCGACGACGCCGTCTACTATGGCCCTGACCTACGTCGCGCCATCGCCCGCGAGATCCGCCGCGTGCGCCCCGAGGTGGTCGCCACCGACCAGGGCACGCTGTTCTGGGGCGGCCGCGTCGTGAACCACGCCGACCACCGTGCCACGACCGAGGCGACCATCGACGCCATTCTCGACGCCTCGCTACGCCACGCGTTCCCCGAGCTGTTGGCTGAGGGGTTCGAGCCCTGGCGGCGCGTGAAGCGCCTCTACCTCTGCGGCGACCCCGAGGCCGACGTGGCGGTCGACGTGACGGCCACGCTCCCCAAGGCCATCGCCGCGCTCCAGGCCCACGCCAGCTACGTCGGGGACATGGATTGCGCGGCCTACCTCCGCGACCAGACGGCACAGAACGGCGTGCTCTGGGGCATCCCCCACGCCGAGCTATTCCGCGTCATCCGCTACGCCTGACCCGAGCGGTCATCGCGTCGGCGAGACCTTCCGTTGCTGCTTATCCCCTCCCGCTCACGGCCCCGCCGCCGCTAACCCGCGGCATCCTACTCTCGCCCGCCGGAACGTGGTATGCTCGGGCCGAGAACTCCGTGCGGTAGGTGGTACATGCACGAAGCGCGGCGTATTTATGCTTTGCTCGGCGCCGAGCGGCGCTGGGTCTTCGCCACGGTCGTCGTCGCGCTGCTCGCCAGCGCAGCCGGCGTGCTTACCGTCACGCTTACCGCGGCGGGCATCGGCACCCTCGCCGCGACCCGCTCGCTGGACGCGGTTGCGCCAATCATGGTCGCCCTGGTGGCGCTCATCATCGCGCGAACGCTGCTCGCCTACCTCCAGGGCGTCGTCGGCCAGACCACGGCCGCCGTGGTGGCGGAGAGCGTCCGCGTCCAGCTATTCCAGCACCTGGCCCGACTCGGCCCGGGGTTCCTCGTGGTCCGCAGCAGCGGCGATGTGGTGGCGACCGCCGTGGACGGCGTCGAGTCCATCCAGATCCTGCTGTCGCGCTACCTACCGCAGGTTGTCGTCTCCACAGTCATCCCGCTCGCGATCTTCCTGTACCTCCTCACGATCAGTCCTCCCGTCGCGCTGGTCCTGATCCTGTTCGCGCCGTCGTCGATCGTCGCGCGGCGCGTCCTGGCCCGCTCCACACGGGACCGCTCGAAGGCGCTCTGGGGCGAGCGCGGCCGCATCAGCGCGCTGTTCGTCGACAGCTTGCAAGGCCTGCCGGTGATCAAGTCGTTCAACCGCGGCCCCGCCCAGGCCGACCAGATCGAGCAGCGCGCGCGGGCCTATCGTCGTGCCATCATGGACGTGCTCAAGACGAGCCTGCTGCACGCCGCGCTCACCGAGCTGGCGGTCGGCGCTGGCCTGGTGCTCGCGCTGTGGATCGCCGGCAACCAGGTGCTGGCCGGCTCGCTCGCCGCCGGGCAGGTCGTCGTGCTCTACGTCCTCGCGCGCGAGCTGTACATGCCCATCAACAAGCTGAACGTCGTCTACCACGACGCCGACGTGGCCCTCGCCGCCGGCACCCGGATCTTCACGCTCCTCGACGCCCAGCCGGCCGTCGTAGACGCCCAACCTACCCGCCACGCGTCTCGCTCCCCCCTGCCCTTCAGCGAGGGGGGGCCGGGGGGGCTACGTCGCACCCCCCGCATCCGCTTCGAGTCCGTGACCTTCGCCTACGCGCGCGGCGCGGCCCCCGCACTCGTCGATTTGTCGTTCGTGGCCGAGCCCGGCCAGATGGTGGCGATCGTGGGCCCGTCCGGGGCGGGCAAGTCGACCGTTGTCAATCTGCTCCTGCGCTTCTGGGACCCGCAGGAGGGGAGCGTCCTGATCGACGAGCAGGACATTCGCAGGTTGCCGCTACACGAGTTGCGCGCGCTCATGGCCGTCGTCGCGCAGGACACCTACCTGTTCAATACCTCGGTGCTGGAGAACATCCGTCTCGGCCGCGCGGACGCGACCGACGACGAGGTCCGGGCGGCCGCGCGGGCAGCGAGCGCCGAGCAGTTCATCCTCGCCCTGCCCGATGGCTTCCACACGCGCATCGGCGAGCGCGGCGCCCGGCTGTCGGGCGGCGAGCGGCAGCGCCTCGCCATCGCGCGCGCCTTTCTCAAGAACGCGCCGATCCTGCTGCTCGACGAGGCCACGTCCAGCCTGGACTCGGCCAACGAGCAAGCCGTGCAGGGCGCCCTCGCTGAGCTGATGCGTGGCCGCACGACGATCGTTATCGCTCATCGGCTCAGCACCGTCGCGAACGCGGACCGGATTCTGGTGCTCGACGGCGGCCGGCTCGTCGAGGCGGGTGGCCATGCCGAGCTGCTTGGCCAGCAGCGGGTCTACAGCAGCCTCGTGGCCGCTCAGAGCGGCGCCGAGTACGAGGCGGTGAGCGCTGAGTAGTCTCTCCTCGGCAGCTAACGCGGCCGGAGGGTACCGCGTGCAACCGGTGAGGAAATCGTCCGATGAGTAGTCTGGAAGTGCCCCTGACGCCGCCCGTCGCATCGGGGACGCCGCGCTCCACGCCGGCCAAGCTGCTGGCGCTCGCGGGCAGCGAGCGCCGCGCCGTGGCGCTCACGGCGGCCGTTGCGCTGGCCGACGCCGCGGCCGGGATCGCGATCGCGATTCTCGCTGGCCGCTACATGGGCGGGCTGCGGAACGGACTGGCCGGCGGCGCCGTCTGGTATCTTCTCCCCCTCGCCCTGGCCGTTGGCCTGAAGGCCCTGTTCGCCTATCTCGCCACCCGGATCGGCCACGACACCTCGTTCGGCATCATGGCCGAGCTGCGCAGCCGTCTCTTCCGCCACCTGGAGGCGCTGGCCCCGGGCTACCTCGTGCAGCGACGCACCGGCGACGTGGTGGCCGCCGCCATTGCCGACGTGGAAACGCTCGAGCTGTTCTTCGCGCACAACATCCCCGCCACGGCCGTGGCGCTGTTCGTGCCCACGACCATCCTGATCGTCGTGGCGGCGCTGGCCTGGCCCGTGGCGCTGCTCCTCGCGCCGCTGGCGCTCGCCGCGGCCATCGTGCCGCGGCTGGTGAAGCGCCGCATCGAGCGCCAGTCGGACGTGCTGCGCCGTGAGCTGGGCGAGGTGAACGCGCTCTTCGTCGACAGCCTCCAGGGTCTACCGACGCTGGCGGCGTTTGGCCACGAGCAGGCGCAGGCCGCGCAGATCGGCGCCGCCAGTCGGCGCGCGGGCGCCGCGAGCGTGGCGGTGGCCCGCCTCGGCGGCCTGCAGAGCGCCGCCTCCGAGCTGGTCGCGGCTACAGCGCTGCTGGCGGTCCTGGGCGCGGGCGGCGTGGCGGTCGTGAGCGGCACGCTGTCCTTCTCTAGCTTCGTCGTGTTGTTCGTCCTGTCGATCCAGCTCTTCCAGCCAATCCTGGCCCTTAACGAGCTGCTCGAGCGCCTGCACCCGGCGCTCGCCGCGGCGCGGCGCATCTTCGCCATCCTCGAAGCGCAGCCCGAGGTCGCCGACCGCGCCGCGACCTCGACGGCTCGCCCCGCCGACGGCACGGTCGCCTTCCAGGACGTGACCTTCGCCTACGCGCCCGGGCTGTCGCCCGCCACGGACGGCGTCACCTTCACGGTGCCGGCAGGGCAGTGCGCCGCGCTCGTCGGGCCTTCCGGCGCCGGCAAGTCCACGCTCATCCATCTCCTGCAGCGCTTCTGGGACCCGCAGGCGGGCCGTATCCTCCTGGGCGGCGTCGACGTGCGCGAGCTGCCATTGGCCGCCCTGCGGGATCAGATCGCCGTCGTGCCCCAGGATGTCTACCTGTTCAACGTGAGCATCCTGGAGAACTTGCGGCTCGGTCGGCCCGACGCGACCCGCGAGCAGGTGGAAGCCGCCGCGCGGGCCGCGAATATCCACGACTTCATCGCCGGCCTGCCCGACGGCTACAACACCGTCGTCGGGGAGCGGGGTGCGCGCCTCTCCGGCGGCCAGAAGCAGCGCCTCGCCATCGCGCGCGCCCTGCTGAAGGACGCGCCCGTGCTGCTGCTGGATGAGGCCACGTCGAACGTCGACACCGAGACGGAGCAGTTGATTCAGGAGGCGCTGGCGCGGCTGATGGCCGGCCGGACCAGCATCGTCATCGCCCACCGGCTGGCGACCATTCGCCGCGCCGACCTCGTACTCGTGCTGGACCGCGGCCGGCTGGTCGAGGCGGGCCCGCCCGCCGATCTGCTAGCGCAGGACGGCGCCTTCGCCGCGCTGTTGCGCGCCCAGGGCCTGCTCGCCGGGCCGGCCCCCACTCCCGCGCGCTAGCAGCCGCCGCATCCCGACCAAGGCGGCCGACTTGCCCGCGTTGGTTGTGCGGGGCGTGCCCCGGGCACTGCTGTCGGGGCCAGCCACGGGGCGCCCAGCGGCGGAATGACGGGCGTCGATTCCGCCGGTCCCAGTTGCCGCGAACCGGCCCGCGACGAGCCATGGCGCGCGCTAGCGCGTGCGCCAGCGCCGTCGTGCGGCCCCGCGGTAGGGCGCGCGGTCGCAGCGGCCGTGGGCGTCGCGACGCGCGCGGTCGGAGCGGGCGCCCCGTGGACGCCGGGAGCGGCCAGCGCGCTCGGCGTGTCCTCACGGAAGACCGACAGCGGGTCGCCGCCCGCCGTCGCGCCCTCTGCGGGAGCCGCTTGTCCTGACGGGGCCCGCGGCGGAGCCGCTGCCGATCCACCGCCGGGCGCAGGCTGGGGCGCGATGACGAGCGGCGCCGGGCGAGCCGGCGGAAACGTCGGTATCGGGCGCTCGGTCGGCGCCGGCTCGCTCACGGCGGCCGCGACGCGCGCCGCCTCGGGCGGTGCCGGCGCAACGGGTGCAGCCGGCGCATCCTGGGAGGTCGCCAGCAAAGCGCTCTGGGGCGCCGGGGCCACCTCGGGCGTCGGCGCCGCAGCAGGCGCCGGCTCCCGCGATCGGCGCGGCGCCTCCCGCGCGCTGACCGGCTGGCTGGCCGCGGCCCCCTCGCTCGGCGCTTGCGCTCCGGTTGGCGACTCGGCCGGCTCCGGTCGCTCGGGCGGCGCCGCAATCGCTCGCGCGGGAAGGGGCGCCGCGAGGCCGGCCTGGCGATGCTCCCCGGGTGGCGCTGCCGCATCGGGCGCCATGGAGCGAGCCGCCGCGGGCGTGGCTGCCGCCATCCCCACCGCTTCCAGAGCCGTCGGTTGGTCCGTCGACGGCGTGGGCAGCGCCGTCTCGGCCGGCCCCGCCGCCGTGGTGGCCGCCGGCGCGACCAGTAGCCCCGTGCCCCCGATGTCGGCTTGCGGCGCGACGGTGGCGGGCGCGCGGTCGGTGGGAGGTTGGCTGGCGCCGCCTCCCGTCAGCGATCGAGCGGCGATCACGCCGACGAGCATCAGGGCGACCAGGCCGCTCGCGGCAGCCGCCGGCAGCAGGTCGCGCCGCGCCGGCCAGGCGGGGCGCGCTGCCGCGGCAGTCCCGCCAGCCGTCCGCCCCGCGATCGCCATCAGGCCTGCGGCTCGCGCCCGGTCGCCCCGCGTCAGGCCGGCGCGGGGCGCACCCGGGGCGCCGGCGAGTGTGCCCACCCCGGCGGGCGCGCTCGCGGCGAGCGTCAGATCATCCCCAGCGCGGGCGCTGCCCGCAGCGACCGTCCCTGCGGCGTCCGGGGCGCCCGCCCCGGCGCCGGCGTCGTCGAGGGCCGGCCTTGTGGTGGCACCCCAACCCGCATCGCTTCCCGCGTCCGGGGGCTGCCTCTCGACGTCCGGAGTGCTGGCGGGCGCCGGCGCCCCCGGGGCGGCGGCGAGGGCGGCTGCCAGCGCCGCGCCGTTGGCGAATCGCGCCGTTGGCTCCTTCGCCAGCGCGCGGCTCACGACGGCGGCCAGCCAGCCGGGCACTCCCGGGTCGAGGCTGGTCAGGTCCGGGGGCGCCGCGAGCAGGTGCTGCATGGCGACCTGGACGACGCTCTCGCCCTCGAACAGGTGGCGGCCGGCCAGCATCTCGAAGAGCACGACGCCGAGGGCGTAGACGTCGGTGGCCGGGGTGATGGCGCCGCCGCTGGCCTGCTCGGGGGCCAGGTAGTGCGGCGTGCCCAGGAGCGCCGCCGTGGCGGTGAGCGCCGGCACGTCCAGCATCTTGGCGATGCCGAAGTCG
>DATGMD010000075.1:0-38208 GCA_035293805.1 Chloroflexota bacterium
TGCCGCCGCCGCGGATCCGGCAGCGTCCGTAGCCGCGCTAACACACTCTGCGGATGGACCGGCTCGCCCCACTCCATCGCGCGCCACCTCCCTTCGGTGACGCTTGTTCTACCATCTCACTAGAGCAGTGAAAAGCCCTACTTCAACGCGCGCGACGTCGACAGCGTGATGGCGACGCTGCACCCCGAGGTCGACTGGCCGAACGTGCTGGAAGGCACCCGCCTGCACGGACACGCCGCGGTCCGCGACTACTGGGCGCGGCAGTTCGCGATGATCGACCCGCACGTCGAGCCGCAACGCTTCCGCCTGGAGCCGGACGGCCGGGTGGCGGTCGAGGTCCACCAGGTAGTGCGGGACCACGCCGGCGCGCTGCTGGCCGACACCGTGGTCCAGCACGTCTACCGCCTGCGCGGCGGGCTCGTCGACCATATGGAGGTCCGGCAGCACTAGCCCGGCCGTCCGCCTGGGATCACGGGCGTCTTGCCCGTCCCTGCGGGGCGAGCGGGATAGCCGCCCCCCGGGCGGGGATTGGTCCAGGCTCGCTCGGCGGCAAGGCGTTATTCTTGGCCGCTCGCGTACTCGGCTTGCCAGCGCTTCAGGTCGTCCAGCCACCCCTCGGACGCCGCCATCAGCTCGTACATGGTCTGGCCGTCCAGCGATTCGCGGATGATGTCGGCGTGGCCGGCGTGCCGCGCCGTCTCCTGGATGAGGTGGAGCAGCACCCAGCGGACGGACCACGCCTCGACGTCCTGGGGGAACCACGGCACGCCTTTCGGCACCGGCACCGGCTGCCCCATATCGGGGATCGCGCCGATGATCGCTTCCGTCTCCGCCGCCGTCGCCGCGTAGTTGTCGAGCACACTGGCCAGCGTCTCCCCGGCCTCGAGCCGGAAGCCGGCTTCGTAGTCCTGGGTCTGCATCTCGGGCAACGGACGCTGCGCCAGGATCCCGACGATCCAGTACCGCTCGACGCGGGCGGCGTGCTTGATCAGGCCCGCAAGGCTGAGGGCGCTGACGGTGGGCTTGGACGTGGCCTGCTCGTCAGTCAGGCCGTGGACGGCGAAGCGGAGGCCATCGCGCTGCTGTGCCAGGAAGGCGAGCAGGCCGTCGCGCTCGTCGACGACCGGACGTACGGTGCCGGGCATGGCAATCACTCCTGTAGCCTATTGGCAGAGATCGGCCAGGCGAGCGGGCACCGGCGACGACCGGGCGCCCGCCCCACGAGCCTGTAAGCACCCATGACATCCTACCTTAGCGCTTAGCGTGCCCTTTTGAACGGCTGGCGTATGCGTCTGCGGGTAAAGCGTCGGATCACCCGTCCACGAGAGATGGGGTGAGAGCGGGCGGGCGCTGTGCTACACTGCCGGGCACCGGGGCCGGGCGACAGGAGGTGGGCGATGGCGACGGAGATACGGCGCGGGGCAGGGCAGCCGCGGGCGGTCGAGGCGTGGGAGGACCAGCCGCGCGTGGACGCGCGCGCCAAGGTCACCGGCGCGGCGAAGTACGTCGAGGACCTGCCGGCGCTGCCCGGCATGGTCTACGCCGCCGCGCTGCGCAGCCCCTACTCCCACGCCCGCATCGTGTCCATCGACGCCTCGCGGGCGCTGGCGCTGCCGGGCGTGCTCGGCGTGCTCGACCGCGAGCACCTGGGCGGCCTGGACCCCGACACGCGCGTCGAGCCCGTGCGCCACGAGGCCGGCGCGGCTGGCGGCACCGCCGACCAGCGCTGGCTGACCACCGACAAGGCGCGCTTCGACGGGGACCTGCTCGCCCTGGTGGCTGCCACGGATCTCCGCACCGCCCGCCACGCCGTCAGCCTCATCGACGTGGAATACGAGGTGCTGCCGGCGGTGTTCTCCGCGGCCGAGGCGCTGACGCCCGGCGCCCCGCTCGTCCACGAGGACCGCGGCAACAACCTGGCACTCGAAGACAGCCTGGAGTGGGGCGACGTCGAGCGGGGCTTTGCCGAGGCCGATCGCATCTTCGAGGAGACGTTCCAGTCGAGCACGATCTTCCACCACCCGATGGAGCCGGCTAGTTCGTTCGTCGCCTACGCCACGCCCGACGAGGCCGAGCTATGGGCGCCCACCGAGAAGCCCTACGGCATCGCCGAGCCGATCGCCACGCTGCTCGGCATTCCCCCTGAGCAGGTGCGCGTGCGCGTGCCCTACGTCGGCGGCGGCTTCGGCGCCAAGCAGTTCCTGCCGGTCATGCTGGCGGCGCTCGGGCTGTCCCGCATCGTCGGGCGGCCGATCAAGTACGTCGCCACCGCCGAGGAGAGCTTCCGCGCCAACGCCCGCCACGCGATGACCTACCGGGCGCGCGTGGGCGTGAAGGCCGACGGCACGCTGGTCGCGCTCGACGTGACGCTGGACGTGGACACCGGCGCCTACCACACGGCCGGCGGCATCGCCACGCATAACGCCTGCATCTCCGCCTGGGGCGCCTACCGCCTGCCCCACTACCGCGTGCGCGCTCGCACGGCGTACACGAACAAGGTGCCCGCCGGCACCTTCCGCGGCACGGGCAAGACGCAGACGACGTTTGGCGTCGAGAGCACGATGGACAGCGTGGCGCGCAAGCTGGGCCTTGATCCGATCACCTTCCGCGAGCGCAACCTGCTGCGACGCGGCGAGTACGTGACCGACAAGTGGCGCGTGCGCGGCGAGGAGTTCGTGGCCGACACGCCGCCCATCGACACCGACTTCGGCGAGCTGATGCAGCGGGTGGTCGAGGCGATCCGCTGGGACGGGCGGGCGGGCCGCGCCGGCCGGGGCAGCGCGCCGCACCTGCTACGCGGCAAGGGGCTGGCGGTGTCGCTGCGCCACGGGGCGCAAGGAGTCGGGCGCACCTACGCCATGGCGACGCTGTACCGCGACGGCAGTGTGAAGATCAGCCACAACGCGCCCGACCTGGGCACCGGCGTGTACACGATCATCGCCGTGATCGCGGCCCGCACGCTGGGCATCCCCGAGAGCCTGGTGCGCGTGGGCGACCCCGACACGAGCAACGACCTGCCGTTCGGCGGCACGAACGCCCAGCGCACGACCGTGCAGATGGGCTCGGCGGTGCAGGCGGCCTGCGAGAACCTCAAGCGCGAGATCGCCGACGCCGCGAGCCAGGCGAAGGGCGGCCGGCCCGAGGACTGGCGCGTGGCCGACGGCCGCGTCTGGCGAGGCGACGAGAGCTACAGCTTCTCCGAGATCAGCCGCGCCTTCAAGGGCAACGTGATGCTGAAGGGCATCGGCTCGTACAGCTCGCCGCACACGCTGGACCAGGCGTTCGGCGGCCTCGACCACTGGTCGCCGGGCGCCGCCGCGGCCGAGGTGGAGGTGGACGCCGACACCGGCGAGGTGCGCGTCGTCCAGTACGCGGCGGCGTCGGATGCGGGCAAGACGATCCATCATATGTCGGCGCAGCGCCAGATCGAGGGCGGCGCGATCATGGGGCTGGGCAACGCGCTGTTCGAGGAGGTGCGGTACGAGGAGGGGCAGCTGCTGAACGCCGACCCGTTCCAGTACCGCCTGCCGCTGCTGCGCGACGTGCCGGCGGCGTTCCACGTGGACATCGTGGAGCACGGCGACGGCCCCGGCCCGTTCGGCGCGAAGGGCATGTCGCAGACCTCGATCCCCTGCACGGCGCCCGCGATCAACAACGCCATCGCCGACGCCATCGGCGTGTACCTCGACTCCGTGCCCTTCACGCCCGAGAAGGTCCTCCGCGCCCTCGGCAAGCTCGGGCCAGTACACGGATAAACGGGATAAAGCGCGCACAACGGTTGGGTGCGGCTCGGCGTGGCCGTTCCCGTTGACACGTTCCAGCACATGGGCTAGCATTCCGCGCCGGTGCGGCTCGTCAGGAGACGGGCGGGTGCGCGGCCTGGCGACGGAGCGGTCCCGACGGCGGTAGGCGGCTACGGAGGAGTGGAGAGCGCTATGCCGATCGACATGCACGCCCACTGGATGCCCAAGGCGCTGTACGACGCGCTCCGCGAGCGCACCGAGCCGCCGAAGATTCCGGTCGATACCGGACGGTTCGACACGGCAGAGACCCGGCTGGCCGAGATGGACGAGCACGGCTTCACCCGGGGCGTCCTGTCGCTGAGCCCGGTCGGCGGCGTCGACTCGCGGCCCCTGGCGGAGGCGCTCCCCCTGTGCCGCACGTTCAACGACACGACGGCCGCGGCGTGCAGCGCCTACCCCGAGCGCTACTCGGGGTTCGCCCTCCTGCCGAGCGCGGACATGGGCGCCATGATCGACGAGTTCGAGCGGGCGATGGAGCTACCGGGCATGGTGGGCGCCGTGCTGCCCGGCGACGGCTTCCTGACCCTGCGCCGCGCGGAGCGGTTCCGGCCGATCTTCGCGGCGGGCGAGAAGCGCGCGGCGCTCTTCCTGGTCCACTACGGCCCGATCGCCGACGACCCGGAGCCGCGCCGGCTGGACCTGTCCGACAACGGGACCGCGCGCCGCGGCACCCTGGACATGCAGGCCCGCATCTCCTCGAACATGATCACCTTCTGCATGACCGACTTCCTGGACGCCTACCCCAACGTGACCGTCATCAGCCACAACCTCGGCGGCAACATCCCCTTCGAGATCGAACGCCTCGATCATCGCTACATGATGGATCGGCCGGACGAGGAGCTGCCGTCCAAGCGGATCCGCGCGACCCGCATGCTGGTGGACTGCAACTCGTTCGGCTCGCGCGCGATCGAGATGGCCGTCGCGGTGTACGGCGCGGAGAAGATCGTCTGCGGCACCGACGGCACCAGCTTCGGCATGGCCTGGACGCGGCGGGCGGTGGCCGAGGCGCGCATCAGCGACGCCGAGAAGCAAGCGATCCTGGACGGCAACGCCGCGGCCGCGCTCGCGCGCGCCAACCGCCCAACGGCGGCGGCGGCCGGCTAGCCCGGCTAACGTGCCGGGCGCTTGTGGTGACAAGCACCCGGCATGTCCTTGTCCCTTCTCATCTCGGTACGCTCAGAGATAGCCCCGATGCAGCGGAGTCGGCAGCCGGGCGGCGGGCACGCGGCGGGCTGCTGACGTGTGGTCGGACGCACATAGCCGCGGGGGCGGTATGGCCAGTCACTTTCGGAGGCGACCCCGCGGGCTGCTGCGCCTGGTGTTGCGGCTACCGATCTGGCTGTACCGGCTGCGACTGGGCTGGCTGCTCGGGCACCGCTTCCTGCTGCTCACGCATCGCGGGCGCAAGACCGGCCGGGTCCGCCGCACGGTGCTGGAGGTGGTCCACTACGACCCGGCCACGCGCGAGAGCATTGTCGCGGCCGCGTGGCAGAACCGCGCCGACTGGTATCGCAACATCCAGGCGCGGCCCGCCCTCCGCGTGCAGACGGCGGGGGTGCGTTACACGCCAGCCCAGCAGTTCTTGACACCGGACGAGCGGTATGCGATGCTGCGCGGCTATGAGCGCGCCCATCCGCTAGCGGCCTGGATCGGCGCGCGGCTGTTGGGCATTCCGTTCGGTCGGTCGGAGGCCGCGCTGCGGGCGTTCGCGGCATCGCTGCCGATGGTCGCCTTTCGCCCGCGGCGCGCACCGGAAAGGGGCGTATAGGACATGGCTCGCTACCGTGCCACGCTGCTCGCGACTGCCTATCTGGCCCTCTCGCTTGTCGGCCTGGCGTGCGGGGCGCCGAGCGCGGCGCCGGCGAGCACCGCGGCGGCGCCCGCGGGAAGCCCGCCCGCCGCACCGTCCGGGGCGCCCGCCGCGGTGCCGGCCAGCAATGCGGCCGCGGCGGGCGGCGCCGCCGCGGCCGCCCAGCCCGCGCCGCCCGCGCCGGTGGCGACGGTGAAGCTCGCCTACCTGCCGCTCCTGACCCACGGCAGCTTCATGGTTGCCTTCGAGAAGGGCTACTGGCGCGAGCTGGGCCTGGAGGTCGAGGGGACGCAGTTCGGCGGCAGCGACCAGGCGATGCCGTTCCTCGCCAACGGCCAGATCGACGTGGCCGGCGGCTCAGCGGGCGCCGGCTTCCTGAACGCGCTCAGCCAGGGCGTCACCAGCCGCATGGTGGCGACGCTCGGCGGCGTGCGGCCGGACGGGCTCTCGGGCGCGGCGCTGATGGTGCGCAAGGACAATTACGATTCGGGGCTCTACACGAAGCCGGCGGACTTGCGGGGCAAGCGCGTGGCGGTGAACGGCAAGGGCGTGTATGGCGAGTGGCTAGCGGACCGGCACCTGCGGCTGGGCGGGCTGACGCTAGACGACGTGGACATGGTGATCCTGGGCATCCCCGACATGCTGGCGGGCCTGCAGGGCGGCTCGGTAGACGCGGCGGACCTCATCGAGCCAACCGTGGCACAGGCGACCGAGCGCGGCATCGCCGTGTCCATCGCGCGGGAGGGCGCCGACCCGAACGGTCAGTCGCAGGTGCTGCTCTACGGCGAGCAATTCATCCGCGACAACCCCGAGGGCGCCCGGCGCTTCATGGTCGGCTACCTGCGGGCGCTGCGCGAGCTGGCCCGCAGCGAATTCAAGGACCCGAGCGACGTCGAGATCATCTCGCAGTACACGAAGATCCCCGCCGACCTGGTGATGCGCGCGGTGCCGTCGTACGTGGACCCGAACGGCAGGATCAATGTGGCGCACCTGGAGCAGCAGCAGCAGTTCTTCGCCGACCGCGGCTACCTGAACTACCGGGAGCCGCTGGACCTGAACCAGTACGTGGACTACACGTGGCTGGACGCGGCGCTCCAGCAGCTCGGCCCCTACCAGCCGTGATCGGTCCTCCCAACGTCCGAAAATTGACAGCGCCACTGTCGCGGGGCTGACAGTGGCGCGCCGCAACGGAACCTATCATGTCGTTAACGGAGCGCGGATGCGCGAAGGGAGAAAGGGAGATAGAGATGTCCGAGGCATTGAACCAGGTGATCGAGCGCGCGAGCACGGACGCGGCGTTCCGGGCGCGGCTGCAGAGCGACCCGGCGGGCGCGCTAGCGGGCTACGATCTGACGCCCGACGAGCACGCAGCCCTGCGCAGCGGCGACAGCGCGACGCTGCACACGCTCGGCGTGGACGCGCGGATCACCAAGCAGGAGGGGGGCCCGCTCGACAACCCGGCGGTGCCTGGCGACGCGTTCCCCACCGGGCCGTTTAGCTAGCAGCACGGACCAATGGCGCGGCGCGGCATGCACACGCCATCACTCAAATCAGGGCCCGGAGCGACTGTAGGAGTCGCTCCGGGCCCTGCTCGCGTCCGCCCGCAACCCCGCGCTAGTGGCCTCTCATATTGTTGACGAGGGGCTAGCCGCGCACGGCCTGCTCGAGCTCCGCGCGGTTCGGGTTCACGTAGATCTTGCCGTCGATGTCGAAGGTCGGCACGGTGCGAAAGCCGCCGGTGTGCTGCTCGATGATCGCCCCGGCCTCCGGGTGCTCCTCGACGTCGACTTCCTCGAAGGGTACGCCCAATTCCGCCAACTGGCGTTTTGCCGTACGGCAGTACACTCACCAGGTGGTGGTGTACATGATGACCCGCTTCGCCATGCCCCTCAGCCTCCCCATCAGGTATCGGTGCCCGTCGCCGCCGGCGACAAGCCTGCTCTAGTGTACGTTGCGCAAGTTCGCGGCCACACCCTCGCGCGGCCGGGCTGCAAGCGACGGTCTGGGTACACTCAGGAGGGCGTGGTCTGCTGACCGCTGACTGCTGATACCTGATGGCTATCCAGCGCCGCGCGCCCGGCCGCGATGAGGGCCGCGGCGGCGCGGTCGACGGCGGGCTCCGTGGTCCAGCGCCCCAGGCTCAGCCGCACGGCGCCGAGCGCGCGTTCCCGGGTCAAGCCCATCGCCAGTAGCACTGCCGACGGCTCGGTGTGGCCGCTGTGGCAGGCGGAGCCGGTGGAGGCGGCCACCGTCGGCGCGCGCTGCAGCACGGCCTCGCCCTCGGCGCCGATCAGTGAGGCGTTCAGGGTGTTGGGGAGCCGCTCCGTCGGATGGCCGTTCCGCACCCAGCCGGCCGCCGTTAGCGCCTGCTCCAGCCGGTCGCGCAGGCGGGTGAGCCGCGGCCGATCGGCCGACAGCCGCTCCCGCGCCACGGCACAGGCGGCGCCCAGCCCCACGATGCCCGCCACGTTCTCGGTGCCGGCCCGCCGCCCGCCTTCGTGGCCGGCGCCGTGGACGAACGGATCGAGCGTCGTGCCGCGGCGCACGTAGAGGACGCCCACGCCCTTCGGCGCGTAGAGCTTGTGGCCGGCGACGGCCAGCAGGTCCACGCCGAGCGCGGTGACGTCGACCGGCAGCTTGCCGACCGATTGGGCGGCGTCGGTGTGCACCAGCACGCCGTGGCGCCGGGCCAGCGCGGCGATGGCGGCGATCGGCTGCAGGACGCCGGTCTCGTTGTTCGCGTGCATCACGCTGATCAGCAGCGTGCGGGGCGTGATCGCCGTCTCCACCGCGGCCGGGTCCACCTGGCCCTGCTCGTCCACCGGCAGGTACGTTACCTGGAAGCCCAGGCGGCGCTCCAGGTAGCGGCACGTCTCCAGCACGGCCGGGTGCTCGATCCGCGTTGTGATGAGGTGATCGCCGCGGTCGCGGTGGGCGAGAGCCACGCCGATGAGCGCCTGATTGTCGGCCTCGCTGCCGCCGCCGGTGAAGACGACCTCGTCGGGGGCGCAGCCGAGCAGGGCTGCCACCTGGGCGCGCGCCGCCACGACGCCGGCCAGGGCCGCGCGTCCGTAGGCGTGGCCGCTCGACGGGTTGCCGAAGTGCAGCTCCAGGTAGGGGCGCATGGCCTCGATCACGGCTGGATCGAGCGGGGTGGTGGCGTTGTAGTCCAGGTAGATGGGAGCTGCTGGGTCCATCGCCTCCCTCCGGCTCGGCGCGGGCGACGATGCTGCTCGGGCCGCGCCGCCGCGTTCCAGGATACTGTACCGCGGCGGCTTGTCTCGGCGCGGCCGGCGCCCTACTATGCGAGAGGACGAGGGCGGGCGGTAGGCGCCGCGCCGAGGAGGAGAGATGGCGATCGAGACGAGCGTGCAGCCCCAGCAGTTCCAGGTGCGTGTCCCGCTGCTGAAGGAGGGGCGCGTCCACAACGTGGTGGCCCAGGTCGGCCCAATGAGCGTGGCGATGAAGTGCTACGCCGAGGGCGGCGAGAACGCGCTGCACACGCACCTGGACGAGCCCCACGTGTTCGTGGTGCTCCAGGGCCAGGCGCGCTTCTGGGGCCCCGAGGGCGAGACGGGCGTGCTGGGGCGGAACCAGGGCATCTTGATCCCGGCGGGGTGGTTCTACCGTTTCGAGAGCTGCGCCGACGAGCCGCTGGTCATGCTGCGCGTGGGCTACGGCGACGGCAGCCTGCGCGTCGCCCCCGACGGCCACCCGTTGCCCGCCGACTCGGCCGAGAACCTGCACGTCGAGGGCGTCCCAATCCCCGGCGCGTACTACGAGTAAAGGGACCGACCTAACCTACCCCCCCGGCCCCCCTCCCATTGTGGGAAGGGGGAGAGGGACGAGGCCGGGGGGGCTCCCCCCTTCCTTCCCAGGGCAGGGGGGCCGGGGGGGTTAGGTCCGGAGCTAGGTGATGGCAGAGCTGCCGCGCGTGGGCTTCGTGGGGCTGGGCATCATGGGCCGGCCGATGGCCCACAACCTGCTGCGCGCCGGCTACCCGCTGGTCGTCTGGAACCGCTCGCCCGGGCCAGTGGCCGAGCTACAGGCCGCCGGCGCCGAGGCGGCGGCCACGCCGGCGGCGCTGGCCGCACGCTGCGACGTCGTCATTACCGTGTTGCTGAACACGGAAGTGGTCGAGCAGGTCGTGCTCGGGCCGGAGGGGCTGGCCGCGGGGCTGCGGCCGGGCGCGACCTACGTGGACATGAGCTCGATCTCGCCGCTGGCGACGCGCCGCATCGCCGCGCGGCTGGCCGAGCAGGGCGTGGCCGCGCTCGACGCGCCGGTGAGCGGCGGCGAGGTCGGCGCCCGCGAGGCGACGCTGGCGATCATGGTCGGCGGGCCGGCGGCCGTGTTCGAGCGGCTGCGGCCGCTCTTCGAGGCGCTGGGCAAGAGCATCGTCCACGTCGGCGACACGGGCGCTGGGCAGGTCGCCAAAGCCTGCAACCAGCTCGTCGTGGGGATCACGATCGACGCCGTGGCCGAGGCGCTGCTGCTGGCGCGCGCCGCCGGCGTGGACCCGGCGCGGGTGCGCGAGGCGCTGCTCGGCGGCTTCGCCCAGAGCCGGGTGCTCGACCTCCACGGCGCCCGGATGCTGGAGGGGCGCTTCGCGCCGGGCTTCCGCGCCCCGCTCCAAGTCAAAGACCTCGCCATCGCCGCCGAGCTGGGCGCGGCCACCAGCCAGCCGCTCCCCGGCACGGAGACGGCGCTGGGCCTCTACCGCGCGATGGTCGCGGCCGGCCTCGGCGATCTCGACCACTCGGGGCTCTACGTGCTGCTGGAGGAGCAGGGGCGCAGCTGACCTAACCCCCGGCCCCCCTTCCTTCCCAGGGCAGGGGGGAGCCGGCTCTGCTTACGCCGGTCCTCCCCTGCCCCCCGCGCTTCCCCGGGTAAGGAAGGGACCAGGCTCCGGCAGCCCAGATCCTCCCCCTTCCCTGTAGGGAGGGGGCGGGGGGGTAGGTCCGCGCCCTCGGAGTGCTCCGCGAGCCTTTGGTAGAGCGCGGGCAGGCGCGGAGTGAGGCGCGCCCAATCGTAGTGGCTTTCGACCAGCGCGCGGCCGCGCCGGGCGAAGTCAGCGCCTAGCGCCGGAGTATCGAGGAGGCGCAGGACGGCGCGGGCGAAAGCGGCCGGCGTCTCGGCCAGCAGGGCATACTCCCCGGCGTTCGCGGCGATGCCCTCCATGCCCAGGCGGGTAGAGACGACCGGCACGCCCGCGGCCATGGCCTCCAGCACCTTCAGGCGGGTGCCGCTGCCCATGCGCATGGGCACGACGTAGACGGCCGCCCGCGCCAGGTAAGGCTGCACTGCGGGCACCATGCCCGTCAAGACGAGGCCCGGCTGGCGGGCGGCGAGCGTCCGCAGCCGCGCGTCGGGCGCCTTGCCGACGACCAGACACCGCAGATCGGGACGGACGCGGTGCAGCAGCGGTAGGACCGCCTCGCCGAACCACAGCATCGCGTCCACGTTGGGCCGGTAGTCCATCGTCCCGGTGAACAACAGTGCGGGCGGTCCCCCCGGCGGCCTCGCGCGCCAGGCGAAAGCAGCCGTGTCCACGCCGTTCGGCAGGAGGACGTAGCGCGCGTCTGGCGCGATGCGGCGCAGCAGCGCGGCGTCGAGCGGCGAGACGACGAGCACGGCGTCGGCCTCCCGACAAACGCGCGCCTCGTAGCGCCGCAGGCGGTGCGCCTGGACGGCCGAGTAGAGCGCGGCGTGCACGCGCGCGGGAGTGCCGATATCGGTGAGGCAGGCGCGGCGCTGCAGCTGGTACTCGGCGTTCAGGTCGTCGAAGACGACGAGCGGGCGGCGTGGCCCACGGGCGTGAATCGCCCGGCGGTAAGGCATCATCTCCAAGCTGCTGATCTGCACCACATTGTAAGGCTCGGCAGCGGTGAGCGCCCGCACCCGCGCCGCCAGCGCCGGGAGCCAGGCGCGGTGGGCGAGATCGGGGAGCGGCGACCGCAGGAGGCCGCGCAGGCGGTCCGCGCGCGAGCGGGCCGGCGCCGGGAACACCTCGACGCGGCGACAGAGCTGCCACAGCGGAGTATCCGAGCCGACAATCCCGCCCCCCCCTCCCTCTGGGAGAGCGGAGTGACGCTCGAAGTATTCCGCGTCACAGGGTAAGGGCGCCACGTCCAGGCTCAGCAGGTCCACGGTATGCTCGGCCGCCACGGCGCGCAGCAGGTGGTAGTTGCGTATGCGGGCGCCCTGGTCGAGCGGCCAGGGCAGTTGCGGTGTCAGGAAGAGGACTTTCAAGGGGACACCTCTTGCACGCCGGCCATACCCGTGGGCCAGCGCAGTTGCGGCATGAGGAAGGGGAGACTCACTGGCCGAGCACCTCGCGGTAGACGGCGAGGGTGGCGGCGGCAGTGCGCTCCCAGGAGAAGGCGGCGGCGCGGGCCAGGCCGCGCGCCCGGAGGTCGGCGCGCAGAGCCGAGTCGGCCAGCACCGCGCGCAGCGCCTCCGTCAGGCCAGCCTCGTCCTCGGGCGGCACGAACAGCGCCGCATCCCCGAGAACCTCTGGCAGGCAACTGGCCTTCGCCGCCACGACCGGCGTGCCGGCGGCCATCGCCTCCAGCGGCGGCAGGCCGAAGCCCTCGTACAGCGACGGAAAGACGAACGCCGTGGCGGCCGCGTACAGCGCGGCGAGGTCGGCGGGCGGCACGGGACCAAGCAAGCGGACGCGCTCGCCCAGGCGTTCGGCCGCGGCGACGATCGGCTCGTCGAGCCACCCGCGCGGCCCCGCCAGCACAAGCCGCGCCGGCTCGCTGGGGCCGAGGCGCGCGAACGCGCGCAGCAGGGTGCCCAGGTTCTTCCGCGGCTCTAGCGTGCCCAGGTAGAGCAGGAACGGCCCGTCGAGCGCGTAGTGGGCGCGCACGGCCGCGACGCCGGCCGCGCTGGGCGGCGGCGCCGGCGTCGGCGCCAGGTGGACGACGCGAATGCGGGCGGGCGGCACGCCGAGAAGCGCCTCCACGTCGGCGCCCGTCCAGGCAGAGTCGACGACGACGCGCTCGACGCGCTGGACGACGCGCGCCACCTGGCCGTAGTGGCGGCGGCTGTCGGCTGTCTGGATCTCCGGGTAGCGCAGAAAGGCGAGGTCGTGAATGGTTACGACAGCGGGGCAGCGGCGGCGCAGCGGCACGGTGAAGTCGGGCCCGTGCAGCAGGTCCAGACGCTCGCCGGCTAGCTCGATCGGCAGCAGCGCCTGCTCCCAGCGGTGGTGCGGCGGAGTGACCAGCCGGCGCTGACGCACGGCCTCGGGTGGCGACCACGGCGCGCGCTGATGGCGGGCGCGGAACAGGGTGAAACGGTCGCCGAGGGCGAGGCGGGGCAGCCACGCGGCAAGCTGCCGCGTGTACTGCGCGATGCCGCCGGCCGTGTAGTCGGCGGTGCGGCCGTCGATCCCGACGTGCATTCCTGTTCCCGAAGCAGGGAATTGCTGTTGGCGCCGTGCCGCGTCTACCATCTGACTGAGTGGACGACGTTCGCGCACTCGCGCGGTTCGCGCCGCGACGGCTGCGCGGCGGCGACGGAGCGCCCGTGGAACTGTACCTGATGCGGCACGGCGAGGCCGAGGCGGGGTATCCCGACGCCGCGCGCCGGCTGACGGCCGACGGCGCGGAGGCAGTTGCCCGCGTGGCGGCGCGCGCGGCGGCGGCTGGCGTGCGCTTGGATCACGTCTACCACAGCGGGCTGACGCGCGCCGAGCAGTCGGCGGCGCTGCTCGGCGCTCCGCTGGGCGCCGCCGAGGTGGCGGCGCGCGAGGGGCTGGCGCCGAACGACCCCGTGGCGCCCGTGGTCCGCTGGCTCCTCGACCCGGCCGTGCTCGACGGCGCGGGGGGCATCGCGCTGGTGAGCCACCTGCCGTTCCTTGACGGCCTGGCCGCGCGGCTCCTGGCTGGCCAGGAGGACGCCCAGATTATCGCCTTCGCGCCCGCCCTGCTCGTGAAACTGGTGCCCAAGCATACCCGCGCCGGCTATCGCCTCGTCTGGGCGCTGGCGCCGGAGGTGGCCTAGCCGGCCCGCCTGTCAACGGCGCGCCACGCGGAATGGAGCCGCCAACGCGCGTGCGCCCACCACGCGTCAAAGTGTCCGGAGGAGCTAGCCCCATGTGGGAGGGAGTCGTCGTCTCGATCCACCTCGCGCCCGCCGCGGGCGCCGCGCCCACCCCGGTCGAGGCCGCGCGGGCGGTGCCGGGCAAGGGGCTGGAGGGCGACCGCTACTTCGCGGGAGCGGGCACTTACTCGCGGCTCGCGGGAACCGGCCGCGCGCTGACGCTGATCGAGGACGAGGCGCTGGAGGCGCTGCTCGACGAGGGGGGTATCGAGCTGGCGCCGGGCGCGAGCCGCCGCAACGTCGTGACGCGCGGGGTGCCGCTGAACCACCTGGTGAACCGCGAGTTCTACGTCGGCGCGGTTCGCCTGCGGGGCATGCGGCTCTGCGAGCCGTGCGCGTACCTGGAGCGCCTGACGCAGGCCGGCGTGCGCCGCGCGCTCGTCCATCGCGGCGGCCTGCGCGCCGACATCGTCAGCGAGGGCGTCATCCATGTTGGCGACACGGTGCGCGAGACGCCGTAAGGCGGGTGTTACGGGATGCTTACCGCTAGTTCGACGCAACCTGGCCCAAGCTCCCTGGACTCACAGCCACGCTCCCCGGTGCTGTATTTGGACGTGGCGCAGGCGCGGGCAGACTACGCGGCGGTGACCGCGGCGGCGGGGCCGCTGCGGGTGCGCTACGTGACGAAGGCGAATCCGCATCCCGCGCTGCTGGGGGCGCTCGCCGCGGACGGGGCGGCGTTCGCCGTGACGACCGAGCGCGAGCTGGACGCGCTGCTGACGCAGGGCGTGGCCGGCGCGCGCATCGCCTGCGTGACGCCCGGGCCGCCCGCGTCGCTGCTGCGGCGCTGCCGAGCGGCGGGCGTGGGGCACCTGACCGTCGATACCGTCTGGGAGCTGCAGAAGACGGCGGCGCTGGCGCCGGGCGCGAGCGTGCTGGTGGCGCTGCGCTGTTCGCCGGCGGGGCGCTTGCGCTACCCGGCCGCACCCCTCGGGGCGTCGCTGGAGGCGCTTGACGCGCTGGCGGCGGCCGCGCACGGCCTGCCGGTGCAGCTCGCGGGCGTCGCGGTCCACGTCGGCTCGCAGTGCGAGCGGCTGGCGCCGTGGCGGGCGGCGGTGGCGCTGGCGGGCGCCGCCTGGCAGCGGCTACAGGCGGCCGGCGGCGCCCCGCGCGTGCTCAGCCTGGGCGGCGGCCTGCCGGTGCGCTACCGACAGGCGGTGCCGACGCCGGCGACCATTTGCCGGACCCTCCGGGCAGCCCTGGCCGCGCACTTCCCCACGCCGCCCGCCGAGGTCTGGCTGGAGCCGGGGCGCTACGTCGCCGCGGGGGCGGGCGTACTGGTGGCAACGGTGGTGCATCGCGAGGCGCGTGCAGGATGGCGGCCCCGCCTCACACTCGACGTGGGCCGCTACGCGGGGCTGCCGGAGGCCGGGCTGGGCATCCGCTATCCCTACTGGGTGCCGGAGGCGGAGGGCGCGGGCAGCGCCGGGCCGCGCCGGGACTCGCCCGCGCGCCTGGAGCGCTGCGTCCTGCTCGGGCCAGGCGGCGCCGTGGACGTGGTCGACCCGGCTGCGCGGCTGCCGCGCCTCACGCCCGGCGATCGCCTGTGCTTCCTTCGGGCGGGCGCCTACACGACCTGCCAGGCGGCGTATCCGGTGCCCGCGGCGGGGCCGCTCGTGCGGGTAGACGCCCGCGCCGCCCCGCCGGCGCGTCGGCCGCCTGCTTAGCGCGGCGCGACCGCGGGCGACGGCGGCGGTGACACGAAGCCGCCGGCGGGCGGCGGCGGCAGGTCGGGCGGTGGCGGCGGGGCTATCCCGCTCGGCAGCGGCGGCGGGGTGATCACCGGCGCTGCAGGGAAGACGCCCCCCGGCCCAGGCTGCGACGGCGGCGGCGCGGTTGCGGGCGGTGGCGGGGGCGGGGTGTAGTAGGGGCCACCCCCGACCGTGGTCATGCCGCCCACGCCGTAGTGCGACTGCGTCGGCGACTCGACACGCACCGACAGCAGGCGGCGATCGGCCTCGGGCCACGCGGCGACCAGCAGCAGGCCGCTCCAGTCGCCCTCTTCCGGCAGCGCCCAGGCGCTCCACGCCAGGCCCTCGTCGGCCCCCCCACTCTGCCGCGTCCAGCCCGCCGCCGCCAGCTGCGCCGCGAAGTGCGCCTCTAGCTCGGACGGCGGGCGGGTCGTCTCGGCGGTCGCCTCCGACGACCAGCGGTTCGAGCCGCCGCCGTTGTTGCCGCCGGCCTGCAGCTCGACGCCGGGCGGCGGTGTCAGCGGGGGCAGCAGCATGGCTGCCATCGGCATCGACCGCGGGCCGGCGGGCGGCGCCGGCACGTTACAGGGTCCCGGACTCGCGCTCGTACTGAGGCGCACGTCATTCGGCCCGGGGGTCCGGGCAAACACGGTGACCGAGAGCGACGGGCCTCCGGAATCCTGGCAGTAGGTCCGGCTGATGCTCGGCCCGCTGACCTGGAACCCGCCGGCGGGCATTGGCCCGACTGACGCCGCGTGCCAGCCCTGCGCCTCCAGGTCGCGCTCGTAGAACCCCAGCACGTCCTCCCGCGTGCCCGGCGCGTCCAGCACCACCGTCGTGCCCGCCAGCGGCCCGCCGCTGCGCACCATGCTGCCAACGACGCGCGCGCCGGGCGGCAGCGTGAGCGTGAACGGCAACGCGTCCGGCACCTGGCCGGGCAGGAGCTGTACGGTAGGCGCCGGCTGCTGGCCGGTCGGCCCGGGGTAGGGCATGGCGAGCAGGCGCTCGGCCAGCTCCTCCACCGGCGACGTGGGACCTGGCTGCTGTGCGCGGGCCGCCGGCCCGGCCGCGCTGCCGACGACGCCCAGCACGGCAATGCCCGCGATGCCGAGCAGGCTGCCGATGAGGTTCCACGGTGACCCCCGCATCATAACCCTCCCTGGACGCGTTGTGTTACATGGCCGAGTGGCCCAGTGTAGCACCGGCGCCTCGCGCGCGCCAGGATCACTAAAGAGCTGGCCGAGGCGGGTGTGTGCGGTTGGCTGCGCCAATCTTCCACACCCACCTCAACCGGCCTAGCGCCCGCGGAGGGAGCCGCGGCGGAAGGGCGCCCGGTCGGACGACGGGCCGCGGGGCCGGGCGGCGCGGCCGGGCGGCAAGCCCGGCGCGCCGCTGTCGCCGATGCGGTAGGGCGGCACCTGGATCGAGAAGCAGGTGGTGATCCGCTGGTCCTGCATCCGCGAGCTGATGCGCGGCTCGAACTCTTCCAGCGAGAGGTTGGTGGTGATGACGGTGGGCAGGCGGGCGTTGTAGCGGTGGTTGAGGATCTGGAACAGTTTCTCCTGCGCCCACGGCGTGCTGCTCTGCGCCCCAAGGTCGTCCAGCACGAGCAGCGGGGCGGCGCGGATAGCCTCGAATAGCTCGTCGTAGGTCACGCGGCTGTCGGGACTGTAGGTGGCGCGCAGGTGGTCGAGAAGGTCGGGCACCACCACGAAGTAGGCAGCCTGGCCGCGATTCTGGCAGGCGTTGGCGATGGCCGCGGCCAGGTGGGTCTTGCCGCGGGCAGGGTCGCCCATGAAGACGAGCCAGCCGTCCGGCTGCTGCGCGAACGTCCGCGCGAGCGCGAGCGCCCGGGCCAGGTTTTGCACGCCCTCCTCATCCACCGCCATGCCGTGCGGGTCGAACGTCTCGAAGGTCATGCTGGCCAGCAGGTCGGCCGACAGGCCCGCGCCCAACCGCTGCAAGGCGCTGGACTGCCACTCCTCCACGACGCACACTTGCGCCAGCGTCGGGTCGGCCAGGCGGGCGCGCAGTCGCTCGTCCAGCTCCTCTAGGCGGTGGTTGGTGGTGACGACGAGGGGGAGCTGCGCGTTGTAGCGGTGGTTCAGGAGCTGGAACAGCTTCTCCTGCGCCCACGGCGTCGCGCTCTGGGTGCCGAGGTCGTCGAGAATCAGCAGCGGCGCGTTGCGCACGTTCTCGAAGAGATCGTCGTAGGTGACCTCGCTGGTAGGGTGGAACGCGGCCCGCAGGTAGTCGAGCAGGTCGGGCACGACCTGGAAGATCGCGGGCGCGCCGGCCGCGATGCGCGCGTTCGCGATGGCGGCGGCCAGGTGGGTCTTGCCGCTGCCAGACGGCCCGAGCAGCACCAGCCAGCCGTTCGGCTCGGCGGCGTACTCGACGGCGGCGGTGTAGGCGCGACGGAAGCGCTCACGGCGCGCCGGCTCCGCGCTGCGGCCGTCCTTGACGAGCGTGTCGAAGGTGAGGCGCGTGAGCGGGCCGAGGTTGCTCAGGCGCTCCAGACGGGCGCGGCGCGCGTCGGTAACCTGCTCGGCGCGGCAGCTACAGGGGATCGCCCGGCCGAAGTCGGGATGCCCCACCGGCACGTCGCGGCGCACGAAGCCGGCGTCCCCGCAGAGGGGGCAACTGGGCGCCGCTTCACTTGCCTCGGCCTCAGTGCTGGACGATGTGTCCGTAGCGTCCTTCGATAAAGCGCCGAGGATCTCGAGGCGCTTGAGGACGTCCCCCAGCGATTCCACGGTCCCCTCTCCCCTCTGTCGCCCACTTTTCCAGGATGCGCCGCACGTAGCGCCAGTGGCGGCGGTTGTAGCCGACGGCCGCGCGGAACGCTTCCTCCAGCCACTCGGGCGGGTAGGTCTCGGCGGCCTCGCGCAGCTCCTCGACGAGGAGCGGCGTGAGCAGGCCGATGTTTTGTTCGTACAGCTCGAAGATCGTCGGGCGGCGCGCGGGCAGCACGACGGGCGGCGCGGCCGGCCCGAGGTCCAGCCGCTGCTCGCCGCGCGCGAGCCGCGCCACGAGCTGGCGGTGCGCCGGCGTGTTCAGGAACAGCAAGAGGTCGCCCCCTGCGGCTCCCCAATCCTGGGGGGAGGTAGAAAGGGGAGCCGGGGGGGACACCCCCACCGCCCCGGCAGGGGAGCCCCCCTGCACCCCCCGAGGCGAGTTCTCCCTTTCTCCCTGAGAGCAGGGCGGGATGAGGGCGACGGACTCCCTCTCCCCCTGGGAGAGGGTCGGGGTGAGGGCCGGCCCAGCAACCGCACGCCCCTGCCCCGCTGGAGATGCAGCTACCGGAACCACCAGAAACACGCCGCGCGCCACGGCGAGGCGCACGCCTTCCGCGAGCGCGTCTTCGGGGCTCAGGCCGCCGGTGGCTTGCAGGCTGGCGACGGTCGCCGCGTCGGCGCGCAGCTCGCTCGTGCGCACGTAGCGCGGGTAGGCGCGCTTCGCGTCGAGCAGGCGCAGCGCGTGCAGGGTGACCTTTAGCTCGGCGAGGCTCTCGGCCTCGGCCAGCACGGCGCGCAGCCAGAGCGTCGGGATGCGCGTCGTCGCGGCCCGATCCGGAAAGCCGGGAAAGGCGCGCATCATCGCTCGACCCCGAGGTCGACGAACTTCGTCAGCTTTTCGAGCCAGAGCAGCGACACCTGGCCGGTCGGGCCGTTGCGGTGCTTCGCGACGTGAATCTCCGCGATGCCCTTGTTCTCCGTGTCGCGGTCGTAGACCTCCTCGCGGTAGATGAACATGACGACGTCAGCATCTTGTTCAATGCTGTTGTGTACTACCATCCCATTCGCCACGAAGTTGTGGGTTCCGGGGACCGTCATGTCGTAGACGTCGGCCTCGCCGTCCGGCTCGATGGCAACGATCTGATCCCAATACACGTCGGCAGCGGCCACTTCCCGCAGCCTTTGATCCTGTAGCAGCTCGGCGTAGTTGGTCAGCGTCTGCCGCGTGGGGGCGAACGAGAAGTGGCTGGTGCCGCCGTAGCTGGTGCCCCGCAGGGCGGCCATCTGGCGCTGCGACACGCCGAGCGCCTGCATCGCCGTCCTCACGTCGCGCCAGACTTCCAGGGGCACGGTGTCATTATTCGGATTTGGCGCCACGGTGCGATACAGGTCCTCGATCTCAGCCAACTGTTCGACCCGGTCGCCAAATGCCCCTACCGCTCGGGCGAACTTCAGTTGCTCGGTACTGCCTGTCACGTGGATCTGATAGCCGACACGCTGGTCCCCCTTCCGGGTGCTATAGACCCGCGACGCGATACCCAAGCGGACAAGAAGGTGCTGCACCTGGCTCGCCAGGTAGGGGCTGGTCGTCGCGTAGTACACGGTGCCGGTCTGGCCATGTGCCGTCCGGCGCAAGCGGGTGCATCCATCGGTGGCCCAGAGATGGCGGAGGAAGAGCCCGATCTGCGCGCTCGACAGGCGGAAGATGGCCTCCGGGATCACCTTCTCGTACGAGTGCTGACCGTCGATGCCAAGCTCCCGAAGCCAGACGTGGATGGGATTTGGCGACCATCGGTTGCCGCCCGCCGTCAGGTACACGTGTTGCCAGCTACTCTGGACTACGCGGCGAGCGACCACGCCGAACACCTGTTTGGCTGCCTGCTCGACCGCCGCGCGGTTCGCTTCGGAGGCGCTCGTGTAGTGCAGGGGTTGCCTCCGAACATAGCAGCCATCGCCAATCAGATGGGCGAGCAAGACGAGACGATCGTCGTCCCACAGTTGGGCGGCGGGGGGCTCGGGGTAGCGGCGAGGGAGCGCGATGCGCTCGCCCACCGCGAGGTCCGCGAGGGCACGCCAGCCGTGCAGCACCCGGAAGGGATGGTTCGCGGTGGCGCGAATGGTCCGGCCGCTGCGCGTTGTTAGACGATAGACCGGGCGGTGCCCGGTCAACCAGACGCGGCTGGCGCGGCCGTGCGTGACCTGCCAGCCGTCGAGCGTTACGACCTCGGGCTGCTGCCCCACCAGCGCCGCGATCGGCACCCGCCGCCCGTCCGCGAGGGCCACCAGGGTATCGCCCGTAAGGCAGCCCGACTCGCGGAGGTCCGAGAGCATGGGGATGTGGGGCGAGCGGCTCTCGACGGCGCGGGAGAGCTGACTGAGCGCCACCACGGGCACGTCCAGCTCGCGGGCGAGCGCCTTCAGCGAGCGCGAGATCTCGCTGATCTCGTTGACGCGGTTCTCCTTGCCGTTGCCTTGAATCAGCTGGAGGTAGTCCACGACCAGCAGGTCCAGGCCGCCTAGCTCCTGGTGCAGGCGCCGCGACTTGGCCCGCAGCTCCGAGAGCGCGATGTTCGGCGTGTCGTCCAGGTAGATCGGCGCGCTCGCCAGTGTGCCGAGCGCATCGGCCAGCTTGCGCCGCTCGACTTGCCCCAGAAGGCCCTGCCGCAGGCGGCTGGAGTCCACGCCCGACTCGCTGAACAGGAGGCGCTGCGCGAGCTGGGCGAGCGACATCTCCAGGCTGAAGATGCCCACCTTGGCGCCGAAGTCGACCGAGGCGTTGCGCGCCAGGCAGAGCGCGAACGACGACTTGCCCATGCTGGGCCGCGCCGCGACGATGACCAGGTCGGAGCGCTGCAGGCCGCCGAGCAGCTTGTCCAGGTCCTTGTAGCTGGTGGGGATGCCGCGCTCCAGGCGGTCCACGTCGGCGGCCAGCAGCAGCTGCTCCCAGTACTCGCGCAGCACGTCCGCCAGCTTCCGGAAGTCGCGGCTGAGGCGCCGCTCGGCCACCGCGAACAGCACCTGCTCCGCCTCTTCGAGCGCCTTCTCGGCCTCCAGGCTCTCGTCGTAGCCGAGGCCGGCGATGCGGCCGGCGGCACGGATCAGCCGGCGACGGAGCGAGGCTTGCTCGACGATGCGGGCGTACTGCTCGACGTGCAGCGAGGTCGGCACCTCGTTGAACAGCGAGGAGAGGTAGACGAGGCCGCCCACCTCGTCGTAGCGCCCGGTGCGCTGCAGCTCGTCGGAGAGCGTGAGGTAGTCGACGGGCTCGCGGCGCTCGTACAGCGCCACCATCGCGGCGAAAATCGTGGCGTTGCGCTCGCGGTAGAAGTCGGCGGGACGCAGGAACGTCGCGACGCGCCCGATGGCGTCGCGGTCGATGAGCAGACCGCCGAGCACCGCGGCTTCGGCGTCCGTGTTGTGGGGAGGCAGCGGCTCCCGGCTGTTCTCAGCCGGCAGGTTCTCAATAGCCATCAGCGCTCAGCTATCAGCAGGCGGCTTTCGGGTTGTCAGCGACGGCACTCGGGTTCGTTCCATCTCACGGCCTGCACTCTCACCACATCTTAGCCGCGCCGCCGGGGAGCTGATAGCTGATGGCTGATAGCTGTTAGCTAATTGCTACTCCTCCGCCTCGACGCGCACGGTGAGCGAGGCCGTGATGTCGTGGGCGAGGTGGACGGGCACCGTGTGGGTGCCCAGCTCGCGGATCGGCTCGTCGAGCACCAGCTTGCGACGGTCGAAGGCGGTGCCCAGCTCCTGGCCGAGCGCCGTGGCGATGTCGCTGGCGGTGATGGAGCCGTAGAGGCGGTCCTGGCCGCCGACGCGCGCCTTGAGCGTGAGCGTGGTGTTGTTCAGGCGGGCCGCCAGGGCGCGCGCCTCGGCCTCGGCCTGCGCCTGCCGCTTCGCCGACGACGCGCGCTGCGCCTCGACGTTCTTCAGCGCGCCAGGCGTCGCCGGGGCGGCGAGCCGCCGCGGGATGAGGAAATTGCGGGCGTACCCGTCCGCGACGTCCTTCACGTCGCCGACGGCGCCCAGGCCCTTCACGTCTTCGCGGAGCACGACTTTCATCGGTCTTGATCCGTTCGTAAGTAGCGGTCGATGTGGTCGGATTATAGCAAAGGGCCGGGCGAGCGAGCGGCCGAGCGAGCCGCGCGCCCCGCGAGCAGGAGCGCGAAAGATTGTCGGCGGGGGTGTAACGTTTTGGCGCCTTTATCGTTCTATCCAGTAGGCACGCGTGCCCGGCTGCGCCCGGTGCGGCGGCGCCTGCAATCGCGCAAGGTCAAGTCCGAGTACTGAGAGCCAGAGTACGCGGCGGGAAGCCGACGTGAGGACGGGGAGGCTCGTTGCAGATGAGCTTGTTGAGGCGGTGGCAGGAGACTAGCTGGTCCTCCGCTTGGGGAGCCAAGGTGGCCGTGGCGCTCCTGGCGACCGCGGCAGCAGTGCTGCTGAGCGCGGGCTCGAGTTGGGCGCAGACGCCAACCAACACCTCTACGGCGACCGCGACACTGACCGCGACGGCCACGCCGAGCCCGACGCAATCGCCGACCCCCACCGGTGCCGGGGCCACCGCCACCGCGGTGGCGGCGACGCAGACCGCACTGGCCCTTCCGGCGACCCAGACCGCGATTGCGGCAACGCAGACGGCGCTCGTCCCGACCGGCACGGCGACGCTCACGCCCTCGGCGACCGCCACCCGCACGAACACGGCGACGCCGAACGCCACGACAACGGCTGCCGCGCTGCTAACGGCGATCGCCACGGCGGCCACGCCGGTGCCCGCCGGAACACCGGGGGTTCCGTGCGCGCCGCTGGTCGGCGAGACCTGCACCGTTAGCGCCGCGATCAACCCTACCGTTGGTCCGTCGGGGAACACGACTAAGGTCAGCTCGTTCACGTTCAACGTGACCGCCATCGCCCCGGCCGGCACCATCGTGGGCAGCAACCCCTTCATCTTCGTCTCCACGACGGTCGGGACGGAGAGCCAGATCAACAACCCGACGTTCACCTGCTCGGCGGTGGTAGCCGTCGGCGGCCCGACGGTCTGCCAGGGTCGCACGAACGGCGACGTGCTCCAGGGCGCCGAGTTCCGCGTACGGTTCGTCACGCCAGGCACCCCGGCCACGGGAGTCACGCCGGCGAACTTCACCGATCTCGTCGGCAACGCGTTCGGCCCGGGTGTCGCGGGCGGGGTCGTCGGGGCGGTCGTGCCGGTCGCGCCGCCCGTAGCGAATCCGGCGCTGCCGTTCGCCGTGCCGCAGGTGGGGATCCCGGCGGTGCCGCGGCCGCCCGTGCAGTTCATCCCGCCGGCGCCCGCGCCGCTGCTGCCGCCGACGGGTCAGCTCCAGCCGCTCCAGGGCGCCGCGGCGCCGCCGCCGCGGTACCCCGAGGTGCCGGTGATCCCCGAGTCGGATAGCCTCGGGCTGGTCCTCGGCGGCCTGGCGGCCGTCGGCGCGGTCGCGCTCTACCGCCGCCGCCGCGCCTAGCGGCTCGCCCTCGCGTGCAAAGCCGAAGCGGCCCTCGGTGCTCCGGGGGCCGCTTCATGCTGCTTGGTCTAGCCGGGCGGCACGAGTACAATAGCCGTATCAGCAGCCGCATCGCCGTCCGGCCGCACGCCGCGTGCCGGCGGGGAGAGGGAGCCAGGGTGGGCAGCGGCGCCTCCGTCGCCGAGCTGGGCGAGTTTGGGCTCATCGCGCGACTGGCTGGCACCCTGGCGTGGCCCGCGAGCCCGGGGCTGGCGCCGGGGCTCAAGGTGGGCATCGGCGACGACGCGGCGGTGTGGGCGCCGACGCCGAACACCTGGAACGTCATCACCACCGACGCCCTGATCGAGAACGTCCACTTCCGGCTCCGCACGACGAGCTGGTACGACCTGGGCTGGAAGAGCCTGGCCGTGAACCTCAGCGACGTGGCGGCGATGGGCGCGCGGCCCCGCTACGCGGTCGTGAGCCTCGGCGTGCCGGGCGACGTGGCGGTGGCCGCGGTGGAGGAGTTTGGCCGCGGGCTCGCCGACGTGGGCGCCCGCTACGGCACGGCGCTCGTCGGCGGCGACACGGTGGCCGCGCCATGTGCGACGATCAGCGTGACGGTCGTCGGCGAGACGCCGCCCGCGGCGCCGGGCGCGCCGCCGCCGCTGCTTCAGCGGTCGACTGGCCGAGTGGGCGACGCGGTGGCGGTGACGGGCCAGCTGGGCGCCTCGGCGGGCGGCCTGCGGCTGCTGGAAGACGCCGCGCGGGCCGCGCTGAGGGATACGCCCCGCGCGGCGCCGGCAGGCCCCGATCTCCCGGCGGCCGAGGCGCTGCGCGGGGCGCACCTGCGCCCCACGCCCCGCGTGGACGCCGCGGCGGTGCTGCTCGCCCAGGGCGTCCGCTGTGCGATGGACCTCAGCGACGGCCTGCTGGGCGACGCGCGGCGGCTGGCCGACGCGAGCGCCGTGGGCGTGGTGCTGGAGGCGCCGCGCGTGCCGGTCGCGCCGGCGCTCGCGCGGCTGTTTCCCGACGACGCGCTGGCGCTAGCGCTGGGCGGCGGCGAGGACTACGAGCTGCTGTGCGCCGGCCCGGACGCCGTGCTGGCGGAGGCCGCGGCGGCGCTGGCGGCGCGGGGCGAGCCGCCACTGACGGTGGTCGGCCGGCTGGTCGCGCCGCCGGCCGCGGGGCCGCGCGTGCGGGTGGTCGACGCGCGGGGCGCGCCGCTGCCGATCAGCGGCGGCTACGTGCATTTCCGGGGGTAAGTTGATCGAGGTGGTGAGCGCGAGCCCCGAGGAGACGGTGGCGCTGGGGCGGCGGCTGGGGGCCGTCGTGGCGGCGGGCGACGTGTTTCTGCTCGACGGGCCGTTCGGCGCCGGCAAGACGCACCTGGTGCAGGGGCTGGCGGCCGGCCTGGGCGTGGAGGGTGCGGTCACTAGCCCGTCGTTCATCCTGGCGAACGAGTATCAGGGTCGCCTGCCGCTGTATCACCTGGACCTCTTCCGCCTGGAGCGGCTGGACGCGGCGACGCTGCAAACGCTCGAGGAGTACTTCTACGGCGACGGGGTGTGCGCGGTGGAGTGGCCGGCGCTGTTGCCGGCGGAGCTGCGGGCGGGAGCGAACGAGCTGACCTTCGAGCTGACGGGCGAGGAGTCGCGGCGCATCACCGCGCGGCTGGTGGCCCCGCGACTCGCCGAGGCGCTGCGACATGCTGCTGGCGCTTGACACGAGCACGGCGCTGGCCAGCGTCGCGCTGTACGACGGCACGCTGCGGGCCGAGGCCACGTGGTACGCGGGGCGCAACCACTCGCAGCAGGTCATGCCGATGGCCGTGCGGCTGCTGCAGGACCAGGGACTCGGTCCCGGCGACCTGACCGCCGTGGGCGTGGCGATCGGGCCGGGGTCGTACACGGGCGTGCGGGTCGGGCTGGCGCTGGCGAAGGGGCTGGCGGCGGCGCGGCGGCTGCCGCTGGTCGGGGTGACGACGCTGGACGTGCTGGCGGCGCCGTTCGTGGCCGCGGGGCGCCCGGTGCGTCCGGCGCTGGACGCCGGGCGGCGGCGCTACGCCACGGCGCTCTACGAGCGTCAGGGCGACGGACTGGTGCAGGCCGAGCCCATCCAGGCCGTGGACCTGGACGGGCTGCTGGCGCTGCTGCAGCCGCCCGTCATCCTTACGGGCGACCTGGACGCGGCCGCGCGGACGCGACTGGCGACGGACTGGCCTGGCGCGGCAGACTATACGGTAGGCGGGGCGCCGGGCGTCGAGGTCGCCTCGCCGGCGGCGGCGCTGCGGCGGGCCGGGTTCCTGGCCGAGCTGGCCTGGCGCCGCCTGGCCGCCGAGGGCGGTAGCGACCCGGCGACGGTGGACGCGATTTATCTCGGATAGCGATCAGCGATCAGCAATCAGCCGTCAGTGCCGAGATTTCGGCTAGCGGCTGGTCCGCGAGAACTGACAAATCGTAGCTGATAGCTGATTGCTGAAGGCTGACGGCTAATATGCGTTTTGCCATTGAGGAAATGCGCTCCGAGCACATTCCGGCGATCAGCGCGATCGACCGGGCCGTCTATCCGATCCCCTGGCCGATCCACTCCTATCGCAGCGAGCTGCACAATCGCTCGGCCTATTACATCGTGGCCTGCCGCGTCGACGCCGACGCGCACGTGGACCATCCGGCCGAGGTCGGCGCCAGCGCGGGCGCGGGGACGAGCGCGGGGCTGCTGTCGCGCCTGACCCGGCTGCTGCGGCCCGGCACCACGCTGACGGCGGCCGAAGAGGTCGAGATGCGCCGCGTGGTGGGCTACGCGGGGCTGTGGCTGATGGTGAACGAGGCGCACGTCACGACGATCGCTGTGGCGCCCGAGTACCAGGGGCGCGGCCTGGGCGAGCTGCTGCTGACCTCGCTGATCGACAAGGCGATCGAGCTGAACGCGCTGTGCCTCACGCTGGAGGTGCGCGTGAGCAACTACGTGGCCCAGTCGCTCTACCGCAAGTACACCTTCCGCGAGACGGGGCTGCGCCGCCGCTACTACAGCGACAACGGCGAGGACGCTCACATTATGACGACTGAGGACATCGACACCCCCCACTTCCAGGAAGTGCTCGCCGCGAACCGTCGGGCGCTGGCCGAACGGCTGGCCCGCGATGAGTGAATCCGAAGGCGCCGGCCGCGGCCCCGCCGTGGCGCCGAGCGGCCGCCTGCTGCTGCTCGACGGCAACGCGCTGGTCCACCGCGGCTTCCACGCGCTCCAGCAGCCGCTGACCAGCCCGCGCGGCGAGCTGGTGAACGCCGTCTACGGCGTGGCCATGATGCTGCTGAAGGCCCTGGCCGACCTGAAGCCTCAGTACCTGACCGCCGCGTTCGATACGGCCGCGCCCACGTTCCGCCACGAGGCTTACGCCGACTACAAGGGCACGCGCGGCCCGGCCGCCGAGGGCCTGCACGACCAGTTCGACCGCGTGTACGAGCTGCTGGAGGCCTTCGGCGCGGGCATCTACCGCCTGGACGGCTACGAGGCCGACGACCTGCTGGGCGCGCTGTCGCAACAAGCCGTGGCGCAGGGGCTGGAGGTCGTCATCCTGACGGGCGACCTCGACGCGCTGCAGCTCGTCGGCCCGCACGTGCGCGTGCTCACCTCGCGCCGCGGCCTGTCGGACACCGTCATGTACGACGAGGCGGCGGTGCGCGAGCGCTTCGGCTTCGCGCCCCCACAGCTGGTAGACTACAAGGCGCTGCGCGGCGACACCTCCGACAACATCCCCGGCGTGCCCGGCATCGGCGACAAGACGGCCTCGCGGTTGGTCGCCGAGTACGGCGACGTGGCGAACCTGTACGCTCACCTGGACGACCTGCCCGAGAAGCAGCGGAAGCTGTTGGCGCCCTACGCCGACCAGGTGCGCGAGGCGCGGCGGCTGGCGCAGATCGTGAGCGACCTGCCGGTGCAGCTCGACCTGGCCGGCAGCGCGCTCAGCCGCTACGACCGTGGCAAGGCGCTGGCGCTGTTCCATGAGCTGGGCTTCCGCAGCCTGATCGACCGCCTGCCGCCCTCACCCCCGGCCCCTCTCCCAGGGGGAGAGGGGAGTGGTCCGCCTGCCCCCTCAGTCGCTGTCTCAGGGGGCGAGGGGCGCGGCGCGGCGCGGCAGGCGAGCCTGTTTGGGGAGGAAGGGGGCGTGCCCTCACCCCCAGCCCCTCTCTCAGAGGGAGAGGGGAGTGGCGCGCGCTCGCCGGCTGAGGGAGAGGGGAGCGCGCCGCGCTCCCCCTCGGCCAATGGGCGCGCTCGGGATGGGTACCATGGAGAGGGCCAGGACACCCCTCTCCCTATGGGAGAGGGGCCGGGGGTGAGGGCCCCGGAAGGCCTCGTCACGACGACGGAGGCGCTGGACGCGCTGGCGGCGGAGCTGCGCGCGAGCCAGGGCTTCGCGTTCGGGGTGCAGACGACGGGCGTGGACGCCATGCGGGCCGATCTCGTCGGGCTGGCGTTCGCCACCAGTCCGGAGCGGGCCTGGTACGTGCCGCTCGGCCACGTGGGCGAGGACGCGCCGCCGCAGCTCGCCGTCGAGCCGACGCTGGCCGCCCTGCGCCCGGTGCTGGCGGACGAGACGCTGCCGAAACACGCCCACAACGCGAAGTTCGGGCTAGTGGTGCTCGCGCGCCACGGCGTGGCGGTGGAGGGGCTGAGCTTCGACACGATGCTCGCCGCCTACCTGCTGGAAAGCTCGCAGCGCGCCCAGACGCTGCGCGACCTGGCCTGGGCCAAGCTGGACCAGGCCGACGTGCCGGCAGCCAAGACGATCTTGGGCGAGGGCAAGCGGGCGCGCACGATGGCCGAGGTGCCCGTCGCGGAGGCGGCCGAGTACGCGCGCTTGCAGGTCACGCTGATCGAGCGGCTGGTGCCGGTGCTGCTGCGCGACCTGGACGCCGCCGCGCTCCGCGCGCTGTACTTCGACCTGGAGCTGCCGCTGGTGCCGGTGCTGGCCGTCATGGAGCGGCACGGCGTCATGGTCGACGTGCCGTTCCTGCAGCGGCTCAGCACCGAGCTGTACGGGGCGATCCAGACGCTGGAGCAGGAGATCTACGACCTGGCGGGCGGGCCGTTCAACATCAACTCGCCGCCGCAGCTCAGCGACGTGCTGTTCGGCAAGCTGGGCCTGAAGCCGCCGCCGGGCAAGCGCACGAAGACGGGCCACATCTCCACGAACGTGCAGGTGCTGGCCGAGCTGCGCGACAGTCATCCGATCATCAACCTGATCCTGCGGGCGCGGCAGCTCTTGAAGCTGAAGGGCACGTACGTGGACGCGCTGCCGCTGCTGGTCAACCCTGAGACCGGGCGGGTCCACACGTCGTTCAACCAGACGCTCGCCGCGACCGGCCGCATCAGCTCGTCGGACCCGAACCTTCAGAACATCCCCATCCGCACGGAGCTGGGGCGGCGCGTGCGGCAGGCATTCGTGGCGCCGCCGGGCTGCGTGCTGCTCGGCGCCGACTACAGCCAGATCGAGCTGCGCATCCTGGCCCACGTCACGGGCGAGCCGGCGCTAGTCGAGGCGTTCCGGCACCACGAGGACATCCACGCGGCCACGGCCGAGCGCATCCTCGGCGTGCCGCTGGAGGACGTGACGCCCGACCAGCGGCGCATCGCCAAGACGGTGAACTTCGGCGTGCTCTACCGCATCTCCGACTACGGGCTGGCGAGCCGCCTGGGCATGACCACCGCCGAGGCGGGGGCGTTCATCCGCGAGTACTTCGCGCGCTTCTCCACCGTGCGGGCGTACCAGGAGCGGGTGCTGGAGGAGGGGCGGCGCTGCGGCTACGTGATGACGCTGCAGGGGCGGCGGCGCTACCTGCCCGAGCTAACCGCGCGCCACGGCGGCGTGCGCCAGGCGGCCGAGCGCATGGCGGTGAACGCGCCGATCCAGGGGACGGCCGCCGACATCATCAAGCAAGCGATGATCGACATCCAGCGCTACCTGGACGAGCACCACCTGCGCGCCAAGATGCTGCTGCAGGTCCACGACGAGCTGGTGTTCGAGGTGCCGGACGACGAGGTGGCGACGCTGGCGCCGGTGGTGAAGCGGCTGATGGAGGGCGCCTACCCGCTGGCGGTGCCGCTGGAGGTGGAGATCAAGACCGGCCGCCACTGGGGCGAGATGACGCCCGCCCGCGAGGGCGAGGAGCTGGCGGTCGAGGTGGAAGAGTGAGGCCGGGCCCCCTCCCCCAACCCCCGCCCCCTATGGGGGGAGGGGGCTTCCCGGCGGAGCCAGCGACTGCGCTCTCCCCCCTTTCCCCCGTGGGGGAGAGGGGGGCCGGGGGGGAGAGGGGTCATGCCCGAACTCCCTGAAGTAGAAACCACGCGCCGCCACCTGGCCGAGCACCTGCCCGGCGCGCGGGTGGCGGCGGTGGCGCTGCTCGATCCGCGCGCCCTGCTGCGCCCCGATCCCGCGACGTTCGCTGCGCGCGTCGTCGGCGCGACGGTCCTGGCCGTCGCGCGGCGGGCGAAGTACCTCATCGTGCCGCTTACTCCGACTTGTGGCCAGGCTGAACGATCGGCTGACACCGGGGTTGCGGCCTGCGGGCCGCGGGCGGGCACGCGACCCGCCCCTACGATATTCGGCGGACTGCCGGCGGGCGGGAAACCCGCCGCTACCAGACGCCGGCCGCGCTCCTTGCCTGCAAGCAGTGCTGGCGGCGCGGTGGCGAACGGCCAGGTATGGACGAATGCCAGCCGCCGAAACGGGCAGGCGGCGCCGGCCGACGACTACCTGATTGTCCACCGCCGCATGACGGGCAACCTCTTGCTGCGCGAGCCGGGCGCCCCGCCCGACGCGCACACCGTAGCCGTGCTTACGCTGGACGACGGCCGCGAACTGCGCTTCTGCGACATGCGCCGCTTCGCCAAGCTGTGGCTGGCCGACGCCGCGGAGGTGGCCGCGCTCGACCGGGCGCTCGGTCCCGAGCCACTGACGCGCCTGTTCACCGCCGAGCGCCTGGCGGCGGCGCTCCGCGGGCGGCGCGGCTCGCTGAAGCCGCTGCTGCTGAACCAGAACCTGGTGGCCGGGCTGGGCAATATCTACGTGGACGAGGCGCTGTTCGCCGCGCGCCTGCACCCCACGCGCACGGTCGACACGCTGACCGACGCCGACTTCCGCCGCCTGCACCGCGCCATCCGCGCCGTGCTCGCGCAGGGCATCCGCAACGAGGGCACGACCTTCCGCGACTACCTGGGCGCCGTGGGCCAGCCCGGCCGCAACCAGATGATGGTCGAGGTGTTCAAGCGGGAGGGAAAGCCCTGCTCGCGCTGCCGTACGCTCATCCGGAAGACCCGCGTGGGCGGCCGCGGCACTCACTACTGCCCCCGCTGCCAGCAGTAGACGGCCGGGCCTTAGCGGGCGTCGAGGTGGTCGTCGACGAGCTGCAAGAGATCGTCGATGCTGAACGGCTTGGCCAGGTAGCCCTGGGCGCCGATCTCGGCCGCGCGCCGCGAGGCGTCCTGGGCAGCGGTGATGACGATTACCGGGGGCCGGGGCGGCGGAAGCTCGGCATAGCGCCGCGCGAACTCCCAGCCGTCGACGATGGGCATCTTCATGTCGAGCAGGATGAGATCCGGCTGCTCCTGGTTCAAGGTAGCCAACGCCACGGCCCCGTCGCGGGCCGTCACCACCTCGTACCCCTCGCTGGCCAGGACCATCTCCATCATGTCGCGGATGCTATCGTCGTCCTCGACGACCAGGAGGCGACGCGTCCCGTTCATGCCCGAGCCTCGGCCACGACGCGTGCCGGCACCTCGACCACGAAGCGGCTGCCCCGCCCCTCGGCCGACTCGGCCCAGATCCGCCCCCCGTGGCGCTCCACGATCTGCCGGCTGAGGTAGAGCCCCAGGCCCAGCCCCGAGCGATGGCTGGCCGCGTGGGCCTGGTAGTAGCGCTCGAAGATGTGCGACTGCCGGTCGGCGGGGATTCCCAGGCCCTCGTCGCGCACCGCCAGCCGCACCCAGCCGGGCCGGGACTGCGCCAGCTCGACCTCGACGTGGCCGCCGTCCGGGCTGTACTTGATCGCATTGTCGAGCAGGTTGGCTACGACCTGCTCGAAGCGGAACGCATCCACCTCCGCCCACAGCTCGGGCGGCGCGTCCAGCGTGAGGGTATGCCGCTCGGTCTGGCTCTGCGCCTGCTCGACGGCCCGGCTGACGAGTCGGGCCAGGTCCTCGGGCGCCCGATCCAGCTCCAGGTGGCCGCCATCGAGGCGCGACATCTCTAGGAGCTGCGTCACCAGCCGCGACAGGTTCCCGGCCTGGTGATGGATGCTCTCGACCGCCCGCTGGAAGCGCGCCGAGTCCAGCGCGCCGCCGCGCGCCGACATGCGCAGGAGTAGCTCGGCAAACCCGCGCAGGCTGGTGACCGGGGTCTTTAGCTCGTGGGCGGCGGTCGAGAGGAACTCGTCGCGGAGCTGCACGGCGCGGATCGCCTCCTCGGCCTCCTCGCGGGCCAGCCGGGTCGCCTCGTACAGCCGCGCGTGCTCGATCGCCAGCGCCGCACGGTCGGCGACGATCTGCAGGAAGCTGACATCGTTCGCGTTGAAGCGACGATAGTAGAGGGTGCCGACATGCAGCACGCCGAGCACGCGCCCGCGCACGATGAGCGGGGCGCCCAGCAGCGACTTGACGCCTTTCTCGCGCAGGATGGGGTTGCGCACGTCGCTCTGCTCGACGTCGTCCACCGTGATCGGTCGGCGCTCGGCGGCGATGCGGCCGGCAAAGCCCTGCCCCAGCGGGAGCGGTATGCCCGCCACCACCTCTTCCTCGATGCCCTTCGCCGCCCGGGGCATCAGCACCTGCTCGTCTTCGTTGAGCAGCAGGATGGCCACGGTATCGACGTTCAGCACTTCGCTGACCCGATCGAGCAGCGTGGCCAGCAGCGCATCCAGCTCCAGGTGGGCCAGCGCGGCCTCGGTCACGGTCTGGATCGCGCGCAGCTGGTCGAGCGCCGTCTCGGCCTGGGTGCGCGCGCCGCGCTCCATCTCCAGCAGGCGCAGGCGCTCTTCTTCCGCCCGCTTGCGCTCGCTCAGGTCGCGAGTCACCTTGGCGAAGCCGACGTGTCGCCCCCGGCCGTCGCGCAGGGCGGTGATCAGCACGCTGGCCCAGAAGCGCGAGCCATCGCTGCGGATCCGCCAGCCCTCGTCTGCCCAGCGCCCTTCCTCCAGGGCCGTCCGCAGGGCGTAGGCGGGCTTGCCACGACGCGCCTCCTCCGGCGGATAGAAGATCGAGAAATGCTTACCGATCACCTCGTCGGCGCGGTAGCCCTTGATCCGCTGGGCGCCGGCGTTCCAGCTCTGGACGCGGCCGTCGGGATCGAGCAGGAAGATCGCGTAGTCTTGCACGCCCTCGACGAGCAGGCGGAAGAGATCGCTTTCTAGCTCCGTCTTTAGCGCCATCTGGCTATCCGTGACCGCACCTTGCCCGCTCCCGCCCGGCGACGTGACCCGCGCGAAGCACCCCCCGGACGGCCCGTCCCGCGGCGGCCTGGCAGCCACACGTCAGCTGGCCGCGCCGAAACGCGGCGAGCCTCGCGCTGTCGGGAGGGATCCGGGGACCAGACCGGCGGCGAGCCATTCCGGCGGGAATGCACAAAGCATACCATGCCGGCGCCGCGGCTCCCTGCCGGCCAGGGGGTAGCGTCGGCGGACCGCGGCGGGGGCGGGCTAACCGCCTCGTACACTCCGCGCGCCTCAGGGCGCGGGGGCGCGGCCGGTGGCGCGGAGAGCGGCTTCGAGGCCGCCGTAGCTACGGGTGGGCGCGGCCATCAGGAAGCGGTAGCCCTCCTCGACCAGCCGGCCGACGTTGCGCGCGTCGACGTGCGGGTGGCCGCACACCACGTTGTGCTCCTGGCAGATGCGCAGGATCGTGCGCATGGCGTCCGCGACGACGGGGTGCTCGTACTGGCGCGGGTAGCCGAGGTTCTGCGACAGGTCGCCCTCGCCGATCAGCACCACGCCGATGCCGGGCACCTCCCTGAGGATCCGCGGCAGCTCGTCGATGGCGCGCACTTCCTCGCACATGATGATGACCAGCAGCTCGCCGGTCGGGTTGAGCGGCCAGACGTCGGCGCGCTGGTAGTACTCTTGCTGCCCGAGGCCCCAGTAGCGGGCCGCGACGGTCGGCGCGTCGCCGCGCACGCCCTCCGGCTCGTAGTTCGGCGCCTCCTTGGGCCGCGGGTAGCGGCACGCCGCCACGGCGTTGTAGGCGTCCTCGACGGTGCTGACGTGCGGCCACACGACGCCGTAGACGCCCGAATCGAGCACCTGCTTGGCAATCCACTGGTTGTGCTCGCCGCCGTTCGGGGGGATGCGCACGATGGGAGTGACGGCCGGGGCCAGCGTGCCGCGCTGGACGATCTGGCCGCGGTTGAGCATGTACTGGAGCGCGTCGCGCAGCGCGCGGATGTCGTAGGGGCCGTGCTCCATCTCGTAGACGATGCCGTCGTAGGCCGACGTGGCGTTGGCGATCGCCGAGTCGAGATCAGTACTGGAGAAGGCGGTGATGGGCGTGCCGCCGCTCTCCAGCACGCGGATGATGCCGTTTAGCCGCGGGATGTCAGCCATGCTGTGCTCCTTATGCCGAACGGGCCGCGAGGCGTTGGTTGAGGCGGGAGTAGACGCGGCGGGCGTTGCCCTCGAAGAGCTTGTGGCGGTCCTCGTCGGTGAGCCAGGAGATGCCGTCGAGGTAGGGCTTGGTGTCGTCGAACCAGCGGCCCGTCTTGGGATCGATGGCGTTGACGGCGCCGACCATCTCGGAGGCGAACATCACGTTGTCCACGCCGACGGCCTTGATGAGCGTCTCAACCGCGTCCTGGCTGTAGATCGCGGTGTCGAAGTACAGCTTCTTGATCGCCTCCTCGAACGGCTGGCGGCCCTGCACGACGTTGATGCCACGGTAGCGCGCGAGCTGGTAGGGCACGGCGCCGCCGCCATGAGGAATGACGATCTTGAGCGTGGGGAAGTCCTCGAAGACGCGCGACTCCAGTAGCTGGAACACGGCGGCGGTATCGCCGTTGATGTAGTACACCGCCGTCGTGTGCAGCGCCGGGTTGATCGACGTGCTGACGTGGATCATGGCCGGCACGTCCAGCTCGACCAGCGCCTCCCAGAGCGGGTACCACCACTCGTCGCCGAGGGAGGGCGTCACGCCCATGCCGGCGCTGGGGTCAGGGTTCACGTTGGCGCCAAGGAAGCCGAACTCCAGGATGCAGCGCCGCAGCTCCTCGATGCAGTTCTTCGGGCTCACGCCCGGTGATTGCGGGAGCTGGCAGACGCCCGCGAACTGGTCCGGGAAGAGCTGGCAGACCCGATGGATCAGCTCGTTGTTCACCTCGGTCCAGTAGCGGCTGACCAGCTCGCCGCCGAAGTGGTGGCCCATCGCCGAGGCCTGGGGCGAGAAGATGGTCAGGTCGGTGCCGCGCTCCTGCTGCTGCTTGATCTGGCTGTTCTCCAGGCTGGCCTTGATCTGCTCGTCGCTGATCTGCAGCTTGCCCTTCGTCGGCCGGCCGAGATTGATGATCTGGTTGGCGCGGTAGGCGCGCAGCGGCGCGGGAGCCGTGGTGTAGTGGCCGTGGATGTCGATGATCATGCGTTCCATCTCCTGTTGTGGTGGCACGCTCGCCGCGCCAGCCGCGCGCCTACCGCGCCGTGGGGGTGGGCCGAGCCGAGCGGCCTTAGAGCGCCGTGCAAAGCGGGTGAGCGGCCAACGTCTGGTAGGGGCCGGTTGAAACCCGCTCGCGGCCCGCGGCGTCGTGCCCGCCCGCTAACGTAGGGGCGGCTCCGGTGGTCGTCCGCGCCCCGCAGGCCGCTGCCCCGGCGCCGGCCGGTCACTCATCCGAGCTGCAAGCCGCTGTAGTGGCCGCCGGCGACGCGGTGACGCGGGTGGCCCGGCGCTCGGCTCGGGGCGCGCGGCGCCCCTCATTGTCCCGCGTTGGTTCGGGCGCACTATAGCATCGGCCCGGGCGCGGGTCAACGCGGGCGTGGCTCCGGCGGCCGTCGCCAGAGCGCGGCTACGGACGGGGAGCGGCTACGGATGGTAGTGCGCGGCGAGCCAGCCGCTCGCCTCCAGCTCGCGGACGAGGCTGAGGTCGACGATGTCGGCAGGGTGGGCGGTGCGCGCCGCAGGCAGGTCGGTGTTGTCGAGCACCGTCTGGATGCCGTCCTCGGAGATCCACGGGCTCCAGGCGTCACGGTAGAGCTGGTAGGCCTGCTCGGCGTCGGGACGCGAGTCCTGGCGGGTGCCGTGCATGATGGCCGCGATGGCGGCGTCGGGATGGTCGCGGGCATACTGCAAGCCCTCGATGTACGCCATCACGAAGCGACGCAGCATGTCGCGCTCGCGCTCCAGCTCGCCGCGCGAGGTCGTGACGTGGTTCAGCGCGACGCGGATGCCCAGGTCGTCCACGTCGACGAGTTGCCGGGCGCCGCTGGCGATCGCCTGCTCGTTGAACGGCGACGGCAGCGCGCCGGCCGCGACGGCGCCCGTAAGCACCGACGCCAGCACGGTCGGCTGGTCGCGCAGGTAGGTGATCTCGGCGTCGCGGTCCGGCTCGACGCCGAGGCGGCGCAGCGCGGCGAACAGCGCCATCGAGCCGCCGGAGCCCGGCGTGGTGGTCGCCACCGAGCGGCCGCGCAGGTCGTCCACGCGGGTCACGTCGGGCGTGTTGGTCACGACCTTGAGCAGCGCCTTGTCGTTCACGCCGGCGATGAACACGCGATCCGTCGCGCCGCTGAGCCAGGCGACGATCGACGAGCCGCCGCTGATGGCGAGGGGCACGCTGCCGGCGGAGAGCGCCTGGCTGGTGGCCGCCGGCGACATGTTGGCCAGCTCGGGCGCCAGGCCGTAGCGCTGGAAGATGCCCTGCTCGTCGGCCACCCACAGCGGCGTGACCGACGCGCTGAGCGCCGAGACCGCCACCTGGAACGCCCGCGGCTCCGGCGCCGCGGCGGGCGGGGCATCCGGCACGCTGGCGGCCGGGGACGGGACGGTGGCGGCGGCGAGGGGCGCGCTCGCCCCGGCGGGAGCCGACGGCGTGCCGGCACCGGCGGGGGCGCAAGCCAGCAGGCTCGCGAGCAGCAGCCCGCCGAGCCACGATCGGAGTCCGTGTTGCATGTCGCCGTCCCTCCGTCCGGGGCGTCCCCGCTCGTAAACTCAGCCGCTCTGCCCTAAAGCAGATCGATGTGCTTGCCCCTGGCGCCGGTGCGACCCTCGACGACGCCGGCCCGTTCCCAGCACGCGCAGCCGCTGCACGAGCAGTGAGTGCGGAATGCCGGGCACGCCTACCTCTCGCGGACGATGAGCGGCGTCCAGCGCTCTGCGATAATCTCGCCCGCCTTCGCCACCGGACAGAAGCCGCCTTACGTGCGCATGACCGACCTCCCCCAGGACTGGTAATTCCAGCTTACTCCATTTTTCGGACTGACCGATCGTAGGTGACCGCCTTATGCTCGAATTGGGCGGGCGTACCGAGCGTTCACGCCGGATGCGGTAGTTCAAGGAGGAGCACGACGACGCTCGCACAGACAGCCTGAGAGGCGAGCCGCCTGTTTGGGGGATGCACGATGGTCAGGGTATCCGTGCCGCTTCACGTGACGCCACGCCGGGCGTGCCGGGGCGGTAACGCGCTACGCGCGCCCCCCTCTGGCCCGCCTGACACCCAGGCCGCTCGCCCCACCTGTGATGGGTTCTTCGCGCTGGAACACTGAACTGATAGGAGAGAGCCATGAACCTTCGCAAGTCCAGCCGGCCCCTCGTGATGGCCTCGGTGCTGACTCTCGCTGGCCTGAGCGTCACCGCCTTGCAGGCTCATGCTGAGGACCAGGGGGCGTGTACTCCCGCCACCTGCGGCACCAAGACGTGCTATGACTACTTCAACCGCAGCGGGACCTACTCTGGCGGCGACACGATCGTTTTCAAAAACTCAGAAGGGGAGCTCCACATCTACATCTGCAATGGCTTCACGGGCGACTGGGACTTCGTGGGTGGGCCGCCGCCGCCCGCGGGCAACCCACGTGGGCCCGTGCCGGGCAGTATGGCCCCGCCGGCTGAGACCTCGCCGACGAGCCCCGCCGGGCCGCCGAGCGTCACCGGCCCGCGTCCCAACGCCCCCGCGCGCTGAGGGGGCGGACGCCAGAGCAGCGGTCAGCGTTCAGCCCCCTGGCCTGCCGGCAGCAGCGATGGCGGCGCGGTTCTCAGCAGCGCCGCCTCGCCTGCCGCCACCGGGAAGTCCAGCAGCCCTCGCCCCTGCTGCCGGCAGGTGGTCCGGGCTCGCCTGCCCACACCGCAGCCTCACGCTCATGCCGCGGTTGTAGCGGGTCGCGGCTCGTGGGGCAAACCCGCCACGGCGGCGTCTGAAGGCGGGCGTGAACGTTTGCGAGCCTGGCTCGGGCGAGCCAGGCTCTCTGCTGCCTGGGCAAGCGAGGCCGCAGCACCGAACGCTGCGCGCTCACGCTACGGCCACCACCTTCCTCTAGCCGCGACGGCGGTGCTCCCCTCGCTCGTGCCGAGCCCCGGCCACGCGGGGCTCAGCGGCCCGCCCGCGCCTCCCCTACCACAACGCTCCGCCAG
>DATGMD010000076.1:0-23361 GCA_035293805.1 Chloroflexota bacterium
GCCCAGCGTCTCTGCCAGCACCGGCTCGAGCTTGGGATGCGGGTAGGTCACCGGCTCCTCGCCGCGCCGCCGCCGAATGTAGGGGCTCACCATGTTGCCCTGGAGCGGGCCGGGGCGGATCAGCGACACCTGGGCCACCAGGTCGAGGAAGGTGCGCGGCTGGGTGCGCGGCAGGCTCTGCTGCTGGGCGCGGCTCTCGATCTGGAACAGGCCCACGGTATCCGCGCGGCCGATGAGGTCGTAGACGGCCGGGTCGTCGAGCGGGAGCGCGTCGAGGTCCGGGCGCTGACCGGTGCGCGCCGCGATCAGCATGACCGCCTCGTCGACCAGCGAGAGCATGCCGAGGCTGAGCAGGTCGATCTTGATCAGCCCGCTGTCCTGCACGCCGTCCTTGTCCCACTGGGTGACCACCCGCCCCGGCATCCGCGCCGGCTCCAGCGGCACCAGCTCGACCAGCGGCACCGAGCTAATCACCATACCGCCCACGTGCTGCGATAGGTGTCGCGGGAAGTCCGCGATCTCCGCGCACAGCTCCAGCAGCAGGGACCATAGCTTGCCCTCGCCCCAGCCCTCTCCCAGAGGGAGAGGGGGAGCGATGTCCTCACCCCGGCCCTCTCCCTCGGGGAGAGGGGGAGGGCCGATGGGAGCGCCCTCATCCCCGCCCTCTCCCAAGGAGCGAGCCGGCGAGCTAGCGGCTGTTCCCTCTCCCAGGGGGAGAGGGCTAGGGTGAGGGCCCGTTGCCGGCTGCGGGCTCGGACGAAAGTGTGGCCGCTCCAGCTGCCGCGCCAACCGATCGAGGGCGTCGGGCGGCAGGCCCAGCGCCTTGCCGACGTCGCGCACGGCGCTGCGCGCCTGGTAGGTGATGTGCGTCGAGACGAGCGCCGCGTGCTCGCGCCCGTAGCGCGTGTACACGTACTGCAGCACCTGCTCGCGGTGCTCGCGCGAGAAGTCGATGTCGATATCCGGCAGCGTCGACAGCTCCTCGTTCAGGAAGCGCCCGACGAACAGCTTGTGGCGGATCGGATCGACGTTCGTCAGCCCCAGCACGTAGGCGACGATCGAGTTGGCCGCCGAGCCGCGTCCCTGGGCAGGGATGCGCTCGCGGCGCGCGAACTCCATCAGGTCCCAGACGATGAGGAAGTAGCCGGCCAGGCCGTGGCGGGCGATCAGCTCTAGCTCGTAGCCCAGCTTCGCGCCCACCTCGCCGTCGGCATGGCCGTAGCGGGCCAGCGCCCCCGCGCGGCAACGCGCCGCCAGGTAGCTGTCGGGCGTTTCGCCGGGCGGCAGCGGGAAGTCGGGGAAGCGGTAGGCGGCGAGCTGCACGCGCGCCTGGCAGCGCTCGGCGATCGCCAGTGTGTTGCGCACCGCCTCGGGCAGCTCGGCGAACAGCCGCGCCATCGCCGCGGCATCCTTCAAATAGTACTCGGCGTTCGGGCGGCGCAGGTGGTGCGCGGCGTCGAGCGGCGTGCGGTGGCGGATGCTGACGAGCACGTCCTGCAAGCGATGGCGCGGGCGCACGTGGTAGTGGACGTTGTTGGTGGCGACGACGCCCAGCCCCAACTCACGCGCGAGAGCCCGCTGCCCGCGGATGAGGCGCCGCTCGCCGGGCAGGTAGTGGCGCTGCAGCTCGATCCAGCAGCGGTCGGGGCCGAACACCGCGCGCAGCCAGGCGGCGGCGGCGCGGGCGGCTTCTGGCTGACCGGCGAGCAGCGGTGCGGCCACCGGCCCTTGGCGGCAGCCCGACAGCACGATCAGCCCGGCACTGTGCGCCGCCAGTTGTGCGGGAGCGAGCACCGCCTGGCCTTTTGGCTGCTCCGCGTGGGCCAGGCTGAGCAGCCGGCAGAGATTGCGGTAGCCCTGCTCGTCGGCGGTGAGCACGGTGAGGTGAGCAGGTGGCGCCGAGGGATCGGCGGGCGCCTGCTGCGCCAGCGTCAGCTCAGCGCCCACGACCGGCTGGAGGCCAAAGGTTTCCGCGAGGCGGCAGAAGGTCGGGGCGCTGTAGAGGCCGTCGTGGTCGGTGAGGGCAAGCGCGCGCAGCCCTAGCGCGCTCGCCTGCGCCACCAGCTCCTCCGGCTGCGAGGCGCCGTCGAGCAGCGAGTAGCTGCTGTGGCAATGTAGCTCGGCATACTCCGGCGTGGCAGACATACGGCTCCGCGAACCGCTAGCAACGCTGCTCCCACCAGGTTCCCATGATCCGATCCAGAAAGAGCGTGAGGCGGCAGCCGTCGGCCAGCGTGACGGCGAAGTAGTGGCGGCTGATCTCGTCGCGCCACCACTCGTCGTCCACGCGCCAATCGTCCTCCACCGACGCCACCGCCCGCCGCTTCCCACGCCACGCCACCCACCGCGGCACCGGTCCGTCCGGGCCATCCGTCGCCTCCACCACGAGCGGCCGCGGCGCTTTAAGCGGCGTCGGCGGCCACCGGCCTTCGGCGGGCAGCGCCACGCCACGCGCCGAAGGCCCGTTCCGTGATGGCTCGCGTCCCGCTCGTCCGTACCGCGATCGCTCGCGCGCCGCATCGTAGGGCAGAGGCTTGTCCCCCGCCCGCGCCTGGCGATCGGCGCGAGCCGGCGTCCCGGCCATTCCCGCGAGCGAGGGGCGCACCTTAGCGGCCGCGCCACCGCGCGCCATCAGGAGGCCTCCACCAGCGCGTAGCGCCGCTCGGGCAGCCGGTGCCGCGGATCGAGCGCGACGACGCGCTGCAGCGGGTTCGCGCCGAAGCGCGTGCGCAGGCTCCGCGTGGCGGCCGCGAGCGCCAGCCGCATCGCGCCGCGCGCGTCGAACAGCGCCGGCTGGAGCGGCGTCGGCGCTCCCAAATCGCGCAGCTCCAGCCGCGCGCCGACGACGGCCCCCGGCAGCATCGCGCGCAGCAGCGCCGTTTGCAGCGCGAAGCGTAGCGCCCCCGCCTCCGCCGTCGGGTCGTGCAGCGCCACGGTGAGCGGCAGCCGGGTCCCCTCTAGCTCCAACATCAGGTGCAGGCTACCCGCCACCTGGCCCGTCGGCAGGTCGTCCAGCGCGCGGTCGAGCAACGCCTCGGCGGCGGCGAGCAGTTGCGCGCGATCGGCGCAGGGCGTGTCGAAGACCGTCTCGGCGCTGGGGATGCAGGGCGGCGTGCGTAATGCGAGCGGCCGGCGGTCGCGGCCGTGCGCGATCTCCCAGGCGAGTCGCCCCTCGGGTCCGAACTGCGCCTGCACCGCGCCCAGCGGCAGCGCCGCCAGCGCGCCAATCGTGCGCAGCCCCAGCAGCTCCAGCCGCCGCCGCATCTCCGCCGACACCGGCAGCAGCGCGGCCGGCAGCGATGCCAGATGCACCGCCGTCTCGCCCGGCGGCACCCACGCCACCGTGCCCGCCGCCGCGCGCCGCGCCACGATCCACGCCGCCCCGCGCCCCTCGGCCACGCCCACCGCCGCCACGTAGCCCGTACTGGCCGCCAGCGCGTCGACGAGCCAGGCAAGCCGCCGCTGTGGCTGGGGGATAGGGGGTAGGGGATAGGGATGAGGCAAGCTGCCTTGTCTCCCATCCCCTACACCCCAGCCCCCAGTCCCTAGCAGGGCGCTGCCCGGCTCGGCCGGCTCGACGGCCACGTGGGCTTCGAGCGCGGCCAGCAGCCGCTCGCTCTCGTGGGCCAGGTAGGCGGGGTCGAACGGGCGCCGCACGAGCGTGGGGCAGAGGCTCTCCGCCTGTGCCAGCGGCATGCCGACACGCATGCCGGCCGCGGCCGCCGCTTCCGAGAGCGCCGCCACCCGCCACGCGCCCTGCTTGGGCGCTCCCAACACCAGCGGCTGCTCGGCCAGCGCCGGCTCGCGCTGACACTGCGCTGCCGCCGCGAACCACGGCACCCGCAGCGCCGCCACCCGCGGCCCCCGCTCGTCCGCGGCCGCGGCACTCGCCGTATGGCGCCTATCGCGCGGCATTTGCGACCGCCCGCGTGCCGCTGTACAGGCCGCTCGCCGCCAGGCCCAGCGCCAGCCCGCCGAGCGTCGCCTGCGCCCACTCGGCGCCGCCAACCCCGCCGAGCGCCGCGCGGTAGCCCAGGCTGAGCGCCAGGCCCAGCCCCAGCGCCACCGCCGGCGCCCAGCGCGCGTCCAACCCCACGCCCTTCGCCACCTCCACCAGCCCCACGATCAGCGGCACCCCCGCCACTCCCGCGACCTCTTCCATCTCACCCTCCCACCTAGGTAGGATTCTGCTCGCCCCGTCCTACTCAGCACTCAGCACTCGTCGTCACGCCTCCACCAGCTTCGCTCGCGCCCGCGTCTGCCAGCCGTCGCGGTGCGGCAGCCGGGCCACCGTCTCGCGCAGGTCGGCGAAGTACACGCGGTAGCTCGCGCCATCCAGGTCCACGAACGCCAGCGTGCCCTTGCTCCCGCGCGCCGCCCACAGCGCCGCGCTGAGCTGCGCGCCGGTGAGCGGCTCGGCCGTGCCGTCGAGCGTGCGCAGCGGCGCCGCCCCCGTGCCCTCCAGCAGCACGTCGAACTCCCACGCGCGCCGCACGTCGGGCACCAGCGCGTACTCCACCAGCACGCTCTTCACCGTCGCCGTGCTGCTGCCGCCGCTCGTCAGCGTCACCTGTAGCTCGATCTCCCGCCCGGTCGTCGCCGGCGGGAACGTCGCCGTGCTCGTCGTGCTGCCAGCCGCACCGTTGCTCACCAGCGGCGTCCAGCCCGTCGCGCCGTCCAGCCGGTAGGCTACGGCCACGCTCTGCCCGCTCTGTAGCGGCCCGTGCGTCGCCGTGATGCGCCGCCACGCCTTGTCGACCGACGGCAGCCCCGCGTCGAAGCGCGCCGTCTCCAGCGTGCCCGCCGCGTTGTAAGTGCTGCCCAGCCCGAGCTTGTAGATCCGCGCGCCCGTCCCCGTCGCCAGCTCCTCGGCCAGATACAGGTCCCCGTTCAGCGCGCCCAGGTGGCGCACGCCCAGGCCGCCCGCGCCGGCCGCCGTCAGCCCATCGGGCCGTAGCTCGTGCCACGCCGTGCCGTCCGCGCTCGCCACCACCGTGCGGAAGCTGTCGGACCACGCCAGGCCCGCGTACAGCCGCCCGCCAAACGCCACCATGCCGCGCACCCGCGCGCCGCTCGGGCCGTAGCCTGCCAGCACCTCGACCAGGTCGCGGCCGTTGAACTGCCAGATGCGGTTGTCGCGCCCCGAGCCCAAGTAGTAGCTCGTGCCCAGCGCCGCGCCGCTCTGCACCCAGTTCTCGGCCAGCGTCGCCACCAGCCGCCAGTCCGTGCCGTCGTAGCTGTAGAGCAGGCCGTTGCCGCCCGCGTCGGCCGCGGCGACGTACAGCTTGCCGTCGAAGACGAACAGGTGCTCCGCCGTCGCGCCCTCCAGGGTGATCAGATTCGTCGCCGCCGTGCCGTCCCAGGCGTATACTTGCGAGCCGGCGTCATAGCTCACGCCCAGGTACAGCAGCCGCGTCGTCCCGCTCGGCACGTACACCGCCATCGCCCCGATGCTCTGCGCGCCCGAGACCGTCGTGGCCAGCGCGAAGGTGCCGACCGAGGCGTCGAACTTGTACAGCCGGCCGTTCGAGCCGCTGCCCAGCCACACCGCGTCCTTGTAGGCCGCCAGCCCGCCGGCCGCCGTCGGCCCGGCCGCGCTGTACACGGCCGGCGCGACGCCCTCCGTCTCAGCGCGGTAGAGGTACAGCGTGCCGCTCACCGCCGTCGCCCAGAACAGTCCCGAGCGGTAGGTCACGAACCCCCGCAGCCCCGCGGCGGCCGGACTGGGCGCCCAGGCGCTCACCGCCGTGGCGCGCGGCCCGCTCTGGAGCTGCCCCTCGCCCAGCGTGTCCAGGCCCGCGCCCGCCTGCCAGCGCCCGGGCGCCCGCTCGTCCCAGCGCCGGTAGCCGCGGCCGCCGCGCCAGTCGGTCTGCGCCCACACGGCCACGTCCTTCAGGTCGGCGTACAGCCGGTTGCCGCTCGCCTGCTTGCCGGCGAACTGCTCGCCCGCCTCCTTACGGTAGCTCGCCAGGTCGATCAGGTAGCCCTGCCCGTTCAGCGTCAGATGGTATTGCATAGCTGTCAGCCGTCAGTGGTCAGCTATCAGCTATCAGCTATCAGCAGACGCGAACGCCCTTGCTGACGGCTGACAGCTGATGGCTGACAGCTGATAGCTAGCTGGCCGCGGCCGTCGTCGGGCGGCCGCTCCAGTGGCCCAGGCGAGCCGAGACGCCGCCGAAGCTGGGCGACGTGCCCCCCACCGTCGTCGCCACGCGCACGTACGGGCGGCCCTGCTTGGTCTTGAACTCGCGCTGCTGGCGGCTGCCGGTCGCCGTCACCTGCGTGAAGGCCACCCCCGTGTCGGCCCACGCCGAGCCATCCGCCGAGTCCTGGAGCTTCACGTCGAGCGTCGGGCTGGTGCCGCTCACCGTGCCCGCCACCTCCAGCTGCACCCGCAGCTCGGCGCCCTCGCCGACGTTGAAGCCCGCGCTATTCGTGCTGCTCGTCAGCGTCTGGTTGTTGAACGCGAGCAGGTTCGCATCCCACGGTCCAGGCATCGTCCCTCCAGGCTGTCAGCGATCAGCTATCAGCTATCAGCAGACGCGAACGCCGCTCACTGATAGCTGACGGCTGATAGCTGATTGCTGATCGCTAACTCGCGTTGATCCCGCGCAGGCGAGCGCAGGCGTTGTCGCGGAACAGCGCCAGGCCGCAGTACCAGCGGATGCGCGTGCGCACCGCGTCCTTCGACTCGAGCTGGCCCACGTCCACCACCTCGATACCGCCGTTCTGCAGCCCGCCCAGCGCGTCGCCGAACCCGAAGCTGAGCGCGTAGATGCTGCTGAGCGCCGTGCCGCTGCCGAGTGTCTCGTCGTCGGGCACGAAGTCCGAGTGGACCACGGGAATGCCGTCGTAGAGCATCACGCGGCGCCCGAACTGATCGCCCGTCTCCACGTAGTGCGTCGAGGCCTGGAGTAGGCTCTTCAGCTTGCGACGCGAGCGGCGGCTCATCAGCAGCAGGTCCGGCTTGCCGCCGCGCACCAGGTCGACGAGCTGATCCAGCATGGCGAGCGTCAGCGCCGCGCCGTTCGCGCCCGCGTCCAGCGTCTGGCTGGCCGGGATCAGCTTGCGCAGGCCGTCGAAGCTGTTGGGGTCGGTTGCCGAGTCGCCCGTCACGAACGCCGTCTCGAACGCGCGCCGCACCGCCTTCGCCTTCATGGCGATCTGCGTCGCGCGCTGGTCGTTCTGATCACTCATCGTGCGGCGGAGGAAGTTGTCCACGTCCACGTCGCCGCCGAGGATCGCCAGGTTGGCGGTGCGCGTGGCGAAGGTCGCCGCGCCCTCGGTCCAGGTGGCGTTGACCGCGTAGAAGCTGGCCGTCCCCGGCGAGACCTCCATGTTGTACTTCAGGCTGTTGCCCTCGACGCTCTCGAAGGGCAGCACTTGCAGCACCGGCGAGTCCTCGACGACCGTCTCGATCACGCCCCGCACGAGCATATCGGTCGTCAGCCGCGCCGCGTCCACCAGCGTTAGTGCCATGTCTCCTCCAAGCTGTCAGCGCTCGGCCGTCAGCTATCAGTCGGGCGCCCCGCGTCTGCTGAGAGCTGACGGCTGAGCGCTAATTGCTACTTGCGTCGTAGCGCCTCGGCGATCTTCGCCTGCGGGCTGAGCCCCTCCAGGCTCGGCTGCGCTCGTGGCGGGTTGCCCACCGGCACGGCGGCGGCCGCCTCGGCGCGCAGCTGCTCGGCGATGCGTGCGTGCGCTTCGCGGGCCTGCGCCACCGAGGCGTCCAGCGCCTCCACCGAGTCGCCCTGCACCAGCGCCTCTACGATCGTGCCGCGGTGCTCGGCCAGCAGCGCGCGCCGGTGGGCCGCGAGCAGCGCCTGCCGCGCCGCGTCGCGCTCCGCCATTAGCGCCACCAGGCTCGACTCCAGCCCGCTCCCCTCGACGATCGACGGTGCGCTCCTCTCCGCCACCGTGGGCTCAGCGCCCACCCCCGGTCCGCTCGGGCTCCCTTCGTCGCTCATGACCACTCCTTTCCAAGCTGTCAGCTATCAGCCGTCAGCTATCAGCCGGGAACGCGGCCGTCTGCTGATAGCTGACAACTGACCGCTGATCGCTAATCTCTGACGACCAGCCGCCGCGCCCGCCCGCCCGTGCGCTGCCGGCTGGCCAGCGCGGCACGGTAGCGCGCCTCGTAGGCAGCGGCGAGCGGCGCCGCGCTCGCGCCCCGGTCGCGCTCGAACGCCTGGCGCTTGCCCTCCTGTGCCGACACCCACGTCAGTGCCCGGCCGCACACGTAGAGCAGCAGCAAGTCCTCGTCGCCGCCCTCCACCGGCAGCGGATCGGCGTCCGTCGTCGGCTCGGCCCGCCGCGTCGTGTAGCGCACCGCCACGCGCTCGCCGCTCGCCCCCGGCGCCGGCTCCAGCACCAGCTGCCCCTCCCACACGTCGTAGCTCCACTCCCCTCTCCCCCTGGGAGAGGGGGCAGGGGTGAGGGCGGCGCCCCCCTCGCCGCCCACCCGCGGCGCGAACACCCGAAACGTGTTCGCCGGGTGCTCGACCCGCACCACCTCCACCAGCCCCAGCGGCAGCGCGTACGCCGCCTGGCCCGCCACCGTGATCAGCGTCGTCGCCTCCTCCCGCGGCACGACGCGCCCAAAGTCGCGAATCGCCTCGTTCAGCCACTCGTTGAGCAGCACGTCCGACCACAGCTGCGTCGCCCCCGCGTCGCCCAGCTCGGCGCGCACCAGCGCCCGCCACTGCGCCCGGGTGACCGAGTAGCCCCAGGCCGGCGTCAGCAGGATCGTCACTTGCGCACCTCCACGACCAGCAGCGCCCGCGACGTGTCCCGCGCCGTCAGCGTGTTCGAGACGGTCGACCAGCGCACCTTGACGGTGTGGCTCGCCGCGCTCAGGCCCGTGTAGCGGGTGACGCCGAAGATCGGCAGCTGGTAGTCGGCGCTGACCTCGTGCGGCAGCCCGATGAGCTGCTCCGCGCCGCCGTCGAGCTGGAAGTAGAACCGCGCCTGGACGTTCGCGGCGTTGATCGACCACATCGCGTAGAAGAACACCAGCAGGTCGCCGCCCGCGGTGGTGAGCGTCACGCTCATGTCCGGCATGTCGGCGTTGCTGGTGCTCGTCGTGGTCGGCCCGGCGGTCGCGCCCGCCGCGTAGCCCACCTGCGTGATCGCCGGCAGGTCACTCAGCCCGAGCGCCCGAAAGCCCGGCGCTGCCGCGCCCCCGCTCGCCGGCCCCGCGTACACCTGATTGGCGCTCTGGTTCGCCTTGCTCACCGCCAGCGTGCCGCTCGTCGTGATCGGCGACCCGCTCACGCTGAACTCGCTCGGCAGCGTCAGCGCCACCGACGATACGCTCGCCGCGTGGCCGTGGTTGCCCGCGGCGGCCTGCTGCGCGCCCGTGCCGAGCGTCCGCAGGCTCGGCGTCGCCGCCGCCCCGTCCTTGTTCGCGCTCGCCACGTCGGCGTCCGTGAGCGTCCCATCGGCGATCTGCGCCGTCGTCACCGAGCCTGCCACGAGCTGCGCGCCGTCCAGCACCGGCCCACCCACCGCCACCGCCACGCCCGCCTCGGTGTGCGCGCCGTAGCCGCTCGCGGCGACGTACAGGTCCACCGTCTGCGCCACGTCCAGATAGAAGCTGAAGAAGCCTTGGCCGTCCGTGGTGAGCGGGTTCGCCAGCGCGGCCGCGCCCGTCGGCGCCTGGTAGAGCGGCACGGCCAGCGGCGTCGCCGTCCCCGGCTGCCGCACCTCGACCGCGGCCCCGGCCACGCGATTGCCGAAGCTGTCCGCCACGACGTTGGCGTACCCTGCCCGCGCCATCGCCCCTCCTATCAGAACGTTTGTTCTATATATAAAGGCGATTTCGCGGCCCCCATCGTCCGGGTGCGCCCGCTATACTGAGACCAGAGTGAAGCAGGACGAGACTACAGGAGCCACAACATGGCCGAGCCGCAGACGAAGCGCTGGACGGTGGCTGACGTCGAGGCGCTGCCATACGACGAGTGGAACCGCTATGAAATCATCGACGGAGAGCTGTTCGTGTCGAGGCAGCCGCGCGATGAGCACCAGGACGCCAGCGGCGAGATCATCATTGGCCTGGGTAATTGGAACCACCAAACCCGCCTGGGCTCCGTTCTTCACACGCCAGGGCTCATCTTCAGCAACCATGACGCCGTGGCGCCGGACATCGTGTGGATCAGCCGCGAACGGCGCGCGGCCGTCGAACGGCAAGATGACGGCCACCTGCACGGCGCACCCGAGCTAGTCGTAGAGATCCTCTCCCCTGGGGCGGCCAACGAGCGCCGCGACCGCGAGATCAAGCTCCAGCTGTACTCGGACCAGGGCGTAGACGAATATTGGATCGTGGATCAGCGCGCGCAAACCGTCGCCGTCTATCGCCGCCACGACACCCGGCTCCGCCTCGTGGAAACCTTGCAGCGCGACGACGCCCTCACCTCGCCCTTGCTCCCCGGCTTCAGTCTCCCCGTCGCCCACATCTTCGAGCGGTGAGCCGGGCATGCCGTTGCTCCTCGAGTCGCCCGACGGCCAGCAGCGCTTCGAGCTAGCGATCGTCGGCTACGAGTCGCCCGACGCCGAGGGTGAGCAGTACGATTCCAACTGGCTCCTGATCCGCATCGACGCCCGCGACGGCGAGACCGCCTGGGCAGCCGAGGACCCCGCGCTCCTCACCTGGGAGGTCGAGCGCCTGGCGCGCTGGCTCGGCCGCCTCGCCCGGGGCGGCCGCATCGACCACCCCTGGTGCGGCTTCGTCGAGCCCAACCTGGAGTTCCGCGCCGACCCGCTCGACGACGGCCGCGTGCGCCTGCGCGTCTACTTCGAGTTAGAGCTGCGCCCGCCCGGCCGCCGCAGCAGCGTCGTCGGCCGCCGCGACGTCTACCTCGACTTCGCCCTCACCCCCGACCAGCTCCGCGCCGCCGCCCACCAGATCACCGACGACCTCCGCCGCTACCCCGTCCGCCCCTGGTAACATTCACCATGCCACTCATCCTCGAATCCCCTGACGGCCGGCAGCGTCTGGAGCTATCTATCGTCGGCTATCAGTTCCCCGATCCCTGGCATCCAGATTACTCATCGCGCCCTGGCCTCGTGTTGCACAGAGTAACCCCGCATGACACAGACTGGAACTGGCTAAGAATCCACATTGCAGTCCGGAACGCGGACATTGCCTGGTCAGCCGAGGATACCGCTCTCCTCACCTGGGAAGTGGAATGGCTGGCAGATTGGCTGGAAGCTTTGGCTCAGGGGCGCACGGTGAAGGCGACGCGAGATTTCCTCGAGCCGTGCCTGGCCTTCCGCGCCGCCCCACTTCCAAATGGCGATGCGCAGCTCCGTGTGTACTTCGGCTACGAACTATATCCGCCCGGTCGCCTCGGTCCCGTAGCCGACTTGAGCGATGTCTTCCTTGAATTCAACCTTACCTCCGAGCAACTCCGTGCGGCCTCCCGCATCCTCCGCGCCGAGCTGAGCCGCTATCCGGCGCGCACCGCTTCACCAACCGAGCGCCCCTAACGCACCGGTTGACGCCGCCGCGCCCCCCGCCGTACCCTCGGGCGAGTGAAGCGCTGGCGTAGCACCCAGATGCCTGCCGAGAGAGACGCCGTGCCCCAAACCGCCCCCGCGCCCGCCCAGCCGCTGCTCTACGCCCACGCGCCGCGCCGCGGCCGCGCCTGGGCCGCGCGCCTGCGCGGGCGCCGGCCGCTCTTCGTCTGCACCATCGCTCAGACCGACACCGCTCGCATCGACGGTATCTCCGCGGCCGGCGCCACGCCTGAGCTGCGCGAGCTAACGCCCGCCGCCGACGCCGAGGCGCTGTACTACGGCAGCGCCCGCTGCCTGCACGGCGTGCCTGCCAACCCGCTCGGCCCGCCCGGCCCCGCCATCATCACCATCGCCGCCCTGCGTCTGGCCCGCATCCCCTTTCTCGTCGTCGACGCCGGCACGCGCGTGCGACCCCAGGCGCCCGCCATCCGCCTGGGCGACGCGCCCGGCGCCTGCATCACGACCGGCCGCGCCGTGCCCCACGCCGACGACCTCTACCAGCGCGGCCGCCTGCTCGGCGCGCAGCTCGCCGCCTGCGCCGACTACCTCGTCCTCGCCGAGAGCGTCCCGGGCGGCACCACCACTGCCCTCGCGCTCATGCTCGCCCTCGGCCTCGATGCCGTCGGCCGCGTCAGCAGCTCGATGGCCGCCAACGCACACGCGCTCAAGGAAGCCACCGCCCGCCAGGGTCTCGCCCACGTCGATCCCGCCGTCGCCGCCCGCGCGCCGCTCCGGGCCGTCGCCGCCGTCGGCGACCCGATGCAGGCGGCCGTCGCCGGTCTTGCCCTCGCCGCCAGCGAGCGCGTGCCCGTGCTGCTGGCCGGCGGCACCCAGATGGCCGCCGTGCTCGCGCTCATGCACGCCCTGCGCGCCGCTGAGGGCCGCGCCCTCGATCCTCGCCGCGTCGCCATCGCGACTACCCGCTGGGTGCTGACCGACCCGACGGCCGATCTGCCCGGCCTCGTCGCCCAGCGCGGCCCCTACGCCGTGCTCGGCAGTGGCCTCAGCTTCGCCGCCGCGCGCCACGCCCCGCTACGCCGCTACGAAGACTTCCTCGTCAAAGAGGGCGTCGGCGCGGGCGGCGCCGCCGTCGCCGCCACCCTGCGCGCGGGCGCCACCGCCGACCAGCTACGTCGCGCCGTCGAGCGCGTCTACCGCCGCGTAGTGCTGAGTGCTGAGCGATGAGTGCTGAGCCGCCGGGGGTGCAGGGGAGCGCCCCTGCCGGGGGGGCCGCTAACCCCCGCTTCCTCGCCAGCGTGGCCGACCCCGCCGCGCCGCCCGTCCTGCGCCTCGACGCGCTCGCGTCCGCCGCGGCCGCCGTCCTGCGCGCCGCCGCCGACGCTGTCGGCGCCCGGGCCGTGCTCGGCCCCGCGGGCGCGCTCGTCGCCGCCACGCGCGCCCAGCACGCCGCGCTCGCTGCCGCGCTCGCCGCCGATCCGGCCCACGCCGCGCTCGGCCAGGCCATCGCCGCCGCGCTCGCCCACCAGTACGGCCCGCCGCCCCCGCCCACGCGCGTCGGCACCGCCACCTGGGCCTGGGGCCAGCGCACCTACGTCATGGGCATCCTCAATCTGACGCCCGACTCGTTCAGCGGCGACGGCCTGCCCGACGTGGCTGCCGCCGTCGCCCAGGCGCGCGCCTTCGCCGCGGCCGGCGCCGACCTCCTCGACGTGGGCGGCGAGTCCACCCGCCCCGGCGCCCCGCCCCTCCCCGCCGACCAGGAGCTAGCGCGCGTCATCCCCGTCATCGCCGCCCTGCGCGACGCCGTCCCGCTGCCCATCTCCGTCGACACCTACAAGGCGTCCGTCGCCGCCGCCGCGCTCGCCGCCGGCGCCTGCGTCGTCAACGACGTGACCGCCCTGCGCGCCGACCCCGCCATCGCCGAAGTCGCCGCCGCGCACGGCGCCGCGCTCGTGCTCATGCACAACCGGCCCGCCGCCGTCGCGCGCGGCCCCCTCGGCTCCCACAACCCTGCGGTCGCCTACGCCGATCTCCTCGGCGAGGTGCTGCGCGAGCTGCGCGCCGCCGTCGCGCGGGCCGAGACCGCCGGCGTGCCCCCCGCGCAGCTCTGGATCGACCCCGGCATCGGCTTCGGCAAGACCCGCGAGCAGAATTTGGAGCTACTCGCCCGCCTCGGCGAGTTCCGCGCGCTCGGCCGGCCGCTCCTGCTCGGGACCTCGCGCAAGTCGGTGATCGGCCTCACCCTCGGCCTGCCCGTCGACCAGCGCGTCGAGGGCACCGCCGCCACCGTCGCGCTCGGCATCCGCGCCGGCGCCGACGTCGTCCGCGTCCACGACGTCCGCAGCATGGCCCTCGTCGCCCGCCTGAGCGATGCTATCCTACGGAGTGCTGGGTAGCGAGTGCTGAGTGCTGAGTAGAGTTACATATAGGGGCATCGCATCTTAATCCGCATCGCGACAGGACAGCGTGGGGAGAGCGTCCACTGATGAGCGAGCAGCCGGTACTCAGCACTCAGCACTCAGCGCTCAGCACTGACTACGCCGCGGCGCTGCGCTACCTCTACGGCCTGCCCAACTGGGAGACGGCGGCGCCCGGCCAGCGCCCGCGCCAGGACGTGGCTCGTCCCCGCCGCCTGTTCGAGCTGCTCGGCGTCGCCGCCCCGCGCTGCCCCGTCGCCGTCGTCGCCGGCACCAACGGCAAGGGCTCCACGGCCGCCATGCTAGAGAGCATCCTGCGCGCCGCCGGCCACCGCGTCGGCCTCTACACCCAGCCCCACCTGCACACCTACCGCGAGCGCATCCAGGTCGACCGCGTGCCGATCCCCCCTGATGCCTTCGCCGCCCGCCTCGCCCCCGTCCGCGCCGCCATCGACCGGCTCCAGGCCGAGGCCCCCGAGCTGGGCCAGGTCACGACCTACGAGGCCACTACCGCGCTCGCGCTCCTCCACTTCGCCGCGGAGCAGGTCGACGCCGCCGTGCTGGAGATCGGCCTCGGCGGCCGCCTCGACGCCGTGAACGCCGTCGCCGCGCCCGTCGCCGTGATCACGCCCATCGGCCTCGACCACACCGAGGTCCTGGGCGACACGCTCGCCGCCATCGCCGCCGAGAAAGCCGACGTGATCAAGCCCGGCGCCATCGCCGTCTGCGCGCCCCAGGCCCCCGAGGCGCTTGCCGTCATCGCCCAGACCGCCGCCACCCGCGCCGCCCCCCTCCGCCTCGTCGGCAACGATGCCGGCCGCTACGAGGGCACGAGCATCCTCACTCCGCGCGCGACCTACGCCGACTTGCGCCTCGGCCTGCTCGGCGCCCACCAGTGGACGAACGCCGCCGTCGCCGTCGCCGCCGCCGAGGCGCTGGCCGACCGCGGCCTCGCGCTGGCGCCCGGCGCCGTCGCCACCGGCCTCGCGCAGACGCGCTGGCCCGGCCGCCTGGAGCTGCTCGCGCCCGGCCCGCCGCCGGTCCTCGTGGACGGCGCCCACAACCCAGCCGGCGCCGCCGCCCTCGCCGCCGCGCTCGCAGCCGATTTCCCCGCCACCCGCCGCCTGCTCGTCCTCGGCGTCTCGGCCGACAAGGACCTCGGCGGCATCGTCGCCGCGCTCGCGCCCGCCGTCAGCCAGGTGTACGCCACCGAGGCGCGGCACCCCCGCTCCGCCTCGCGCGAGGCCGTGGCCCGCGCCGCTCGCGCCCTCGGCCTCCCCGTCAAGACCATCCCCGACGTGGCGGCCGCCATCCGCTTCGCGCGCCTCCAGCGCCGCCCCGGCGACCTCGTCGTCGTCGCCGGCTCCCTCTACGTCGTCGCCGAGGCGCGCGCCGCCCTTGGCCACGCCCCCGCCGCCGACCCGCCGCTGTAGACTGCAGAACTCATGATCCGCAGTGTCTTCGATACCGGTGGTGGGCGCGTCATCGCCAGAGCTGCTCACTGGCGAGCCGCGCGCCCTCGGCCATGGCATCGAACTTGGCCCACATGACCGTGGGATGCACCTCGGGGGTGTAGGTCGCCTGCGACGAGAAGCCGCAGTCGGTGCCCGCGATGACGTTCTCTCGGCCGACGCGCTCGGCATAGCGCGTGATGCGCTCGGCGATCCATTCGGGATGCTCGACGATGTTGCTGGCGTGGGTGATCACGCCGGGGATCAGGATCTTCCCCGCGGGCAGCTTCACGCGCTCCCACACGTGGTACTCGTGCTCGTGGCGGGCGTTCGCGGCCTCGAACGAGTAGGCGCCGGCGTTGATCTTCAGGATCACGTCCACCAGAGCGCTCAGCGGCGCGTCGTGAACCCGCGGCCCCTCGTTGATGCCGTAGCAGGTGTGGAAGCGCACGCGCTCGACCGGGATGCCCCGCAGCGCGTGGTTGATCGCCTCGACCGCGACCTCGCCCTGGCGCCGCTGCTCGGCGGGATCGAGGGCGGGATTGCTGAAGATGCCCGCGAGGCCCGGATCGTCGACTTGCAGGAGAAAGCCGGCGTCCACGATGGCCTGATACTCCTCGTGCATCGCGTCCGCGATCGCGGCGAGGTACTCCTCCTCGGTGCGGTAATACTCGTTGTTGCCGATGTGCGATGCCGCGATGGCGGGCATGAACACCTCGGTGGCACCCGCCCCCTGGACCGCGGCCTGAAGGTTGGCGATGTCGCGCTGGATCGCCTCCTGGCCCCGATAGCTGATCGGCCCGACGCAAGTGAGCGCCTCCACGCGCGCGACGACGCGTCCGCCGGTCATCGCCCGCTGGAAATACTGCTCGTAATACTCGGGGAACGCGGCCATCTCGGCGGCGAACGAGCCCGCCCGCTCGCGGGGTCGCGGCTCGAAGCCGGCGAGCCGCTCCCTGACGTAAGTGGCGAAGCCGAGCTTGCTCTGCTCGCCGTCGGTCACCACGTCGACGCCATGCTCGACCTGCTGACGCACGATCGCGGCCACAGCCGCGCGCAGCCGCGCGTCGTACGTCGCGTCATCCACCGGCTCGCCGCTGGCCCGCGCTTTCATCAGATCGAGGAGGGCGTGCGGCCGCGGCAGGCTGCCCGTGTGCGTCGTCAGGATTCGCTCGGTGCTGTGCTGCATGGCAGGTCGCTCCTTCGGCGGGCCTTTGAGAATTGTTGTCCGCACTCCCCAACGGGACGGGGAATGATAGTCGGTTGGTAAGCATGCATCCCTTGCCGCTGGCTACTGGCTCCAGAGATCAGCGAACTGCGTCGCGACGACGTCCGCGTAGGCCACCGGCCCCGACAGCAACCCGAGTTCTTGTGCGAACGTACTCGCGAGCCGGACCGACTCCACGGAGATAGCAGGGTCATAGAACTCGGCATCTCGTTCGATCAACTCGGCGATGAGCGCCGCCTCCTCCGCCGGAAAGAGGCGCTGCCCTACTCGCGTGGCGAGTGACGGGTCCGCCCTCAGCGCCCGTTGGGTATTCACGATAGCGCGCACTGCTCCTGCAGCGGCCGCCGGGTGCTGTTCGATCAAGTGATCGGTGGTGATGAGGGCGGGAAACGTGTAGCGCCGCGCCGCAGGGGGCCCATCGCCGCGCCGGATGTCCAGCAGGACCGTCGCTAGACCGCGGCGCACCGCATACTCGACCCGCATCCCGTTGCCCCAGAACCCGTCGGCGCGGCCTTGCTCGATGGCATCGGCTCCGATCCGTGCCCAGCTGCCGGGTGGGTTTGGCGCGCGCACCAGCTCAATCTGGTCGCGCTCCAGGTCCAGCCCCGCAGCTTCGAGCACCCGCTTGAGCGCGAGCCCGGGCCGTCCCGCCGCGCTGATGCGCCGTCCCTTCACGGCGCTCAGGTCGCCGCGCTTCGCTCCGAGGTCCGCGCGCATGGCGAGAAACCAGTACGTGTACTGCGAGAGCGCACAGAGGAGCTTGGCGCCTTTCCAGCCGGGAAAGGCCATCAGCGTGGTGTACGGCGAGCCGCCCACGAAATCGATCTCCCCGTGGCGAAAGGCCGTGGGCGTATCCGCAGGGGTGGGGACGAACTCCACATCCAGCCCCTCTGCTCGGAAGAACCCCAGCTCGACGGCGGCAGTGGCGACAAAATAGGAGGGGGAGACAACGTCGGAGACGGTGAGGTGCATAGATTCCTCCACGCCGGACTCGGCGCACCCAGGATACTGGTCTGGCTCAAACGGGGCAAGCCGCCGCATTGCTAGCGGGTGCCGCAAAGCAGCCCGAGAGACGACGGTGGTAGCATCCGGCCGCCAGCAGGAGCGGCCACTGGTTGGCGTTTCTCGTGGCCGCAGTGTGGGCAGCCCGCCGCTATCTCTGTCCGGCACGGCAGGGGGCGGAACGATTACCAGCCATGTCGTAGGATGCGGCGGCACGATTGAGGCACTGGCGGGCCGTGCTGGTAGAATGGCGGGCTGTGGTCCCGGTGGACCATAAAAGGAGAGCAGCATGGAGGGCGGCGCGCGACTGGAGGCAGCCGAGTTCTTCGCGCGGCGGGGTTTCGGCGGCCGCCTCGGTTTCGGCGAGCGGCCGGCCGTCGTCGTGATCGACTTTCTGTACGCCTTCACCGATCCAGCGCTGCCGCTCGGGGCCAACCTGGACGGCGAGATCGAGCAGACCCGGACACTGCTTGCCGGCGCGCGGGCTGCGCGCCTCCCCATCTTCTACACCGTCGTCCACTATGACGAGGAGGACTTCCGCGATGCCGGTCTCTGGCTGCTGAAGCAGCGAGGCATCACCTCCCTGAAGGCGGGCACGCGGGGCGTCCAGCTGGATCGCCGACTGGAGCGGCGGGCGGACGAAATCCTCATCCTCAAGAAGTACGCTAGCGCTTTCTTCGGCACCGACTTGATCTCGCGTCTCAACTCGCGGCGGATCGACACGCTGCTCATCGCCGGCTGTACCACCAGCGGCTGCGTACGCGCCACCGCGGTCGACGCCGTGCAGCTCAGGATCCGCCCCATCGTGGTCCGGGAAGCTGTGGGCGACCGCGATGCAGCGGCGCACGCGCAAAGCCTGTTCGACCTGGACCAGAAGTACGCGGACGTGCGGGGCCTTGAGGAAGTGCTGGCCTACCTCGCCGGACAGCACTCGGCGCCGGTGGCGTCCACAGGCCCGGGCGCGCGGCGCTAGCCGGGCGGCGGGAGCGGCCGCGCCAGACGAGGACAGGCCCCGCCGGCTCGACAGCGATTCGTCGCGAGGACGCAATCTCTCGACTGGGGGGGGGCAACATGACGACGGTCAGTACGTTCCGCCAGGAGCTTGAGGCAGCAGTCCTGGAACGGCACTGCGCGCACCATCCGCTGACGCAGAAATGGCAGCGCGGCGAGCTCAGCCGCAACGCGCTGATGGGCTGGGCCGTGGAGCACTGGCACTGGGTCAGCCGAGTTAATCCGTTGTTCTTCCACATCTGCGCGAAGGCGCCGCCCGACGTGGTGGCCGCAGAGCTGGCAAACTACCATGAGGAGACGGACGAGAGCCGCTCGCACCTCGAGATCGTCCTCCGCTTCGCCCGAGCCAACGGCGCCGATCTCCCGGCCGTGAAGGCCGGGCGCGGCTTGCCGAGCACCGAGTGCTGGGTGAACTGGCTCGTGCAAACGGCCAAGGAACAGCCCTGGATCGCGGGCTTCGCGGCAGCGCACATCGGCACGGAATCACAGTCCCCGCTCCTGTACAGCACGGTCCTGCCGGCACTGCGGGACATCTACCGGTTTCCGGAGGAAGAGATCGAGCACTTCTGGCTGCACGTAGACGCCGACAGCGAGCACGGTGGGCGCGGCTTCGAGCTGCTCGAGCGCCACTGCACTACGCGCGAGTTACAAGAGCTGGCCATCCACTACGCGCGAGAGAGCGCGCGGATGCGGTGGTTCTATTTCGACGGCATCTACATTCACTACGAGCTGGGGTATTCTCTGACCGGACCGCCTTCGGTCTGAGCAGTAGCTGTGGTGCTGCCTGAGCCGCTGGAGAGGACAGCGTCGTGTAAGGCGCGGCTCGCACGCTGGAGTCGGGTCGAGCAGGAGCACCCGTGGCTCCTGGGCCCTCACTATCCCGGGAGGCACGATGAAGAAGGCTGCCCAGTGGCTCGGCCTCGTGGTATGTACACTTCTGGCCGCCTGCGCGCCAGCTACCGCTCCAGGCGCGGTCGCGCCCAGCACGGGGCCCGCTAACGCCCCGCCGGCGCCGCCCGTCGGAGCGCCGTCGACCTCCCCCGCCGCGGCCGCCGCCAGCGAGCCCCCGCTCATCACCACCGAGATCGCCATTCCGTCGCTGGACGCGTTCGCCTGGCCGTTCGTCGTGGTGCGCGACGGACCGATCGGGACCCAACAGCGGTTGAACCTCGACTGGACGGTCGTCGATACCGATGCCCGATCCATGCAGGCGCTGCTGGGCGGCTCTGCCGACTTCGCGCTCTTGTCGCTGGACGCGCTTGCCCGCGCCGTCGACCAGGGTGCGGACGTGGTCGCCATCGGTGGCCACATCAACCGCCCGACTTACGGGATTGCTGCTCGCCCCGAGCTAACCAGCATCGAGGACATCCGCGGCAAGACGGTCGCCGTCAGCGACCTACGGGGTGGTAGCACGGTGATCTTGAAGCTGCTCCTGCAGGCGAAAGGCGTGAAGGAGGACGAATACGAGCTGCTGCCCCTGGGTGGCACGATGAACCGGTTCACCGGGCTGGCCACCGGAGTGGCGGACGCTGCGATTCTGGGCCAGCCCGCGGACTTCCGGGCGCGCGACGAGGGCTACGGCATCCTGGCCTACAGCACCGACTTGGACTACCAGTTCACAGTCTACGCAATGCGTCGGAGCTGGGCAGACAGCAATCGCGCGAAGATCGCGCGTTTCTTGCAGGCGATGGTGGCGGCGCACCGCTGGCTGCACGATCCGGCCAACCGCGAGCAGGCGGTCGACCTGGGAGTGACCGTGCTGCACTCCTCGCCGGTCGAGATGGAGCGTACCTGGGACCTCTACTTCCAGCAGAACGCCGGCCGCGTGATGCCTCGTGACCTCGAGGTCAATCGTCCAGGGATCACGACTGTCGCGCGCACGCTCGCGGAAGCGGGCGAGATCCGCGATGCCGGGGAGGTCGAGCGGTTCGTAGACGACAGCTACCTGCAAGAGGTGCTACACGGCCGTTAACGCTCTCCCATCGATCGCGCCAGCGGCACGACAGTAGCAGCGCCCGTGGGTCGTCGGCCGCCCGGTCCGGGAGTTAGGACACGGAAACGCGGCTCTGGTGTCGAGATCAAGAGAGCCGATAGAACCGCGCGGCATTGTCATAGAGGATCTTGCGCTTTGCGGGCTCCGTGAGGTCGGTCCGCGCCCACAAGGTCTTGACAGCGTCCGGCTCGCGGTCGCCGTGCGGGATGTCCGAGGCGAAGAAAATTTGGTCCTCGCCCATCAGCGCCATCACCTGAGGCAGCAAGCGGTCATCGACCTCGCAGGTGATGTACACCTGTCCGCTCTGCAGGTACTCCAGGGGCGGGCGCTGCGCGGCCGGCCGGGCGGCGGGTGCCCGCTCGGCAACAAACTGGTAGTAGTGACTCATGCGGTCGATCAAGAACGGCACCCACTGCGAGCCCAGCTCAAAGAAGCCGACCCGCAGGTTGGGGTGACGATCGAGAATCCCGCCACTCAGCACGGCGTTGAAGGCCATCAGGGTCGGGAGTGCGAAGGGGATGACGATCGAGTCGTAGAGCCGATCGTACAGGTTGGACAGAGGCGGGCAGGGCCAGCCGACGTGGATCGCCACCGGCAGGTCCAGGGCCGCAGCCGTCTCCCAGAACGGCGCCAGACGAGGATGGTCCAAATTCGTCTCGCCGGCGGTGCCGAGAATGACCACGCCTACCGGGTCGAGATCGTGGCGATAGCGCCGCATCTCCTCCACCGCGCTCGGCACGTCATCCAGGGACACGACTGCCACCCACTTGAGTTTGTCGCTCCGCTGGCGACAAACGTCGGCGATCCAGTTGTTGTAGGAGCGACAGAGTGCCGCCGCGAGGGCGGGATCCGCGGTCAGCGGGTAGGCCAGAAAGAGCGTCGGGTAGAGGACCTGGAGGTCGATGCCTTCGCGGACGTTTTGCTGGATGCGGGCCTCGACGGAGCGCAGCTCCATGCTGGCGACGTCCTCGCCCTTGGCGGTGGTGTACTCGGTTGGCACGGTCCCATAACCGGTCGGCGTGCCAAGGATATGGCAGCCGCGGCCGACCAACCGCGGGAAGAGCTGGTCATCGATCAGCCAGTAGGCGCGGTGGCCCGCGCCGACGATTCGCGGACGGCGTCGCCGGAAGGCGGGGGCGAGATAGCAATCGTCGAAGGTCTGGTCCCATTCCTCAACGTGGGCATCCGCGTCCAAGACGGACATGCTGCACCTCGGCCACGAAACTGGCGCTCATCATTGTACCCCAGTGCGGAAGCGCCGTCCGGGTTGAGGCCGTTCTTCAGCGATGATCAGGGAGACCGCGGGGAAGCACGCGGCTCCCTGTCCTGTCGCGAGCAGCGATAGGTGTGAGCGGCCAGCGACGGCGCCTGACCGGTCTCGTCCTCCGCATCCCGCACGCCGACCGTCGGCGGCGAGGGGCCGCCCTGCTAGCGGCTGGCCATAGCTTCCTGCCGGTAGCGGTCGTCGGCGTAGCGGCTCAGGCTGCTCCCATCCGGCACCTGCCCCTCGGCGGCCAGCACATCCAACACCGTCTGCGAGCCCTCCACGGTCAGCTCGGCGTCGCGCGGGATGATGCGGCCCGGGTTGTCGCGGAAGTACAGGTCCCAGGTCCGCCCCATCACCTCGGCTGGCTGGTGCAGCGCCTGCGCGGCCAGGGCCACGGCCTGGTCGCGGTTCGCGGGCTCGTGCAGCCAACGGTGCGCGTCGACTACGGCCCGCATGAAGCCGACCACCTGCTCGCGATTCTGCTCGGCCCAGCTCCGTCGCACGGCGTAGACCGTGAACTGGTAGTCCCGCGCGGTAGTGTAGTCCAGCAGCCGGTAGCCCTCGTCCTGCGCGCGGAAGTCGGCAGGCTGTGCGAGGATCGCCCCATCCGTGGCACCGGAAGTCAGCGCGGTGTAGCGGTTGGGCGTGCCGCCGAGGGGGATTAGGTCGACATCGTCTGCGGAGAGCCCATTGGCCTGCAGCATCAGGCGCAGGACGACGGTGCTACCGCCGACGAGGTCGGTCACGGCGATGCGACGGCCGCGGAGGTCGGCGTAACTCTGGATGTTGTCTCGGACGGCCAGCGCATAGGGGGGCCGGTTGACCTCGGCCCCCACGATGACGACGTCGCCGCCCTTCTCGACCGCACGGGCGACCGCATCGAGCGAGGTCTCGACCACGTCCACCGAACTGCTAACTAGCGCCTGGAGCGCCCGTGCGTCCGTGTCGAAGACGTCGACGTCCATGGTGACAGTGTTCTGGGGGCCGATCGGGCCATCGCGAATGACGAACCACGGCCACTCGAAGGCCGTGAGCGCTACGATGCCGGCTTCGAAGTGGAGGGGCCGGTCCCGCTGCGCCAGCGTCGGGGTCGCTGCTATGCCGCCGACCAGCCCGCCAACGAGGCTCGCCGCCAGCACCACCACAAGCCCGTCCCGGCAGGCGCGCCCAACCGCGCTCACGACAGTGTGCATGCAGCCCTCCCGATCCCCGTGACTCGCCCTAAGCACTCGGCCAGGGATACTGTGTAAGCTTGGCTTCGCCAAACCTAGACACCAACCTGGGCTGACAGCTTAGGCGCGGCAAACGTAGCTGTACCAGCATCGCCGCGACGCCTGGGCGCCTGCGGTGTGGTGCTGACACGACAGCCGGCCCGGCTCAGCTCGGGTAGCGGCCCAGCTCCTGCACCGCGCGCTCGCAGAAGCGGTTGTCCACCACCTCGTCCAGACTGAGATCGTGCTGCAAGTAGCCCACGCTCCGGAACCACGCGAGCTGGTCGGCCAGGTCCTGGCTGT
>DATGMD010000077.1:0-50760 GCA_035293805.1 Chloroflexota bacterium
GTACCCCGGCCTCGCCGAATCGACAGGGTGATCCGCGCTCCCCTTCACTCTTCGCTTGTTAAGGTCCCCTCGCCCCGACCGCTCTCGCCGCCCGGGCGCGCACCAAGTAGGATACCTCCCCCCACTCCCCCGTGTCAAGCCATCCCCGGATCTGCGAGCTTGCTCTCGTCCGGGCTGCTGAGCAGAAATCCCCGCCCCTGCGGACGGGGACCGATGCGCTGACAAGTCTTATTGTATCAGGTTCGCCCGGGCGCCGTCCACTTCGGTTATCCCGTCGGCGACCATCCGGTCCGGGCGCACGGGGCACACTTGATCTTACGTCGCCGCCCCCAGGGGACGACAAGGAATTTGGGTTGCTTGCCTCGCCGACGCGAGGCGCCCGGGTCGGTCCGCAGCGCCCGGCCTCGCGGCCGAGGCGCTGCATCTACCAGTCAGCGCGCCAGCCTATGGTGCGTACGTGATTGGATAGATCGCGCCGGCGGTGTCGTCCGAGACATACATGGCGCCGTTTGGCCCCGCCGCGAGACCCACGGGTCGGCCCCAGGCATCCGCGCGGCAGATACCCGTGCTACGCTCGTTGTCAGCCGGTCGGTTGTTGCACCTGGCGTCGGCCGGCAGCCAGCCTGTGGCGAAGTCCTGCACGCTGCCGGTGCTGGCGCCGTTCATCCCGATGTGGATGATCTTGTAGCCTTGCGGCTGCGACCGGTTCCACGAGCCGTGCAGGGCTACGAACAGGTTGCCCTGGTACTCGGGCGGGAACTGGTGGCCCGTGTAGAAGGCCGCGCCGAGCGGGGCACTGTGGGCCGGTAGGAAGTAGGTGGGCGCCCGCGTCTGTGCGCAGTCGCCCAGCTGGCCCAGATCCGGGTCGGGCACGCCGACGTTGCAGAACGGCCAGCCGAAATGATCGCCAGCGTGCACTTCGCTTACGTAATCGGGCGGCGCGTCATCGCCCAGCAGATCGCGCCCGTTGACGGTCGCCCAGAGGGTGCCGCCGCTCGCAGCGACTGCGGGTCTCGTCGGTCCCGACGCATGGCATCCTCCTCAGGCACTCGGCTGCCCCGGCCGGCCCGACGCCGGCCGGCGACCGGTAGCGATCCGGCGGCGCCAGCATAGCTCGCGGTCACACGGCGTCAAGCTCTGCGTCGGCCCGGGTCCCGCCCGCACCTGAGGTCGGGCGCATGGGCCCAGGCAACGCCGTCCGCTATAACTCCACAGCAGAACACTGCCGAGGGGGCAAAGGCCATGTGGTTTCTCTGCCAGCGCCGCGGGGTGAAGCCGCGGGACGAGTGGACGGTTACGCTCGACCAGCATCTGGCCTGGATGAAGCAGCAACACGAGGCCGGCCGTATCGTCCTGTCCGGCCCGACGCCGGACCGCAAGGTGGGCATGTACCTCATCCGGGCTGGCTCGCGGGAGGAGGCCGAGCAAATCGCCGCGAGCGACCCGTACACCGCCGCCGGCTGCACGACCTTTGAGCTGACCGAGTGGGAGATCCACCAGATCCTGGGCGCTGGCCCGTTCACGGCCGAGGGGTTACGGCCGGGCGGGCACTAGGCTGGCAGCGCAGGCTCGGGTGCCCACCCGGCGCGATGCGCCTGGCGCATTGGCAATGGGCGCGCGGGTGGCGTACGCTCGCGGCAGCGAGAGGGCCACAGCCGGCCGGTGACGGCCGCGGCGGGCTAATCGCCTGCTCGGGGTCCGGCCCCATGCCAGTCCTGCGGCGGAGTGATGCGAGTGGCGGAGCGCGACACGGTCCAGGCAGCCCGCTGGGAGGCGATCCGTGGTCCGGTGGGAGGGCGCCTGCGCAGACTGCGCGGGGCCCGCAGCCAGGCGGTGTTGGCCGGCGACCTGGAAGACCTGGGCTATCGGCTCTCCCAGTCGTCGGTGTGCCGCTACGAGCAGGGACTCGTCGACGCACCGTTGACCTTGGAGCGGCTCGTCGGCTGGGCGCTCTGCTGCGAGAGCTTGAGCGCGCCCGCGTTCCAGGAGCTGCTGGGCCTGGCCGGCTTTCGCCTCCCCTGGGCAGTTACCGATCTGATGGCGATTGACGCCACGCTGCGGCACACACGCAGCCTACCGCTCCCCGATCAGATAGTGGTACGGCGACGCCTGCTGTGGCACCTGTTGGGCCTCGAAGACACGGATCCGGAGTGGGCGTCATGAGAGAGCAGCGGACAATGGACATTCCGCTCCTGATCGCATCTGTCGCGCCCGCGCTGCGGCGCTTGCGCGCGGCGCTGCCAGTGCCGCTCAGCGGCGAGACGAGCGATCCGGGCGCTAGCGAGCGCGCGGAGCTGCTGCGCCGCGCACTTCAGGAATGGGGCGTCGAGTGCCGCCTGGAGGAGGGGCTCGCGGCGCTGGAGGCGTTTGGCATCGTATCCGGACGTGGCGTCGAGATTGCCGTGGCGGCCGATCTCTCTCCCGCCGACCTGGCGCTTGCCTACGCGCGCAGCCTGGTGCGACTCGGGCTCGTCGAGGACCGTTCCTTCGCGACGTGGTTCCATTACCGCAGCGGCTGCGCCCCCGCTCATGAGACGGCGGATGAGCGACGCACCATGGCGGTCATCGACGCGACGGCGCGCGCGCTGATGGCCGGCCGGTTAGATGCGACGCCGCGGTACTTGCTCCGCGCGTCAACTGGCGAGGGGCTCGGGGCGGCTGGTGGTCTGTGGGGCGAGTGCTCGCGCGCGCTGCTGGGGCGCTTGCACCGGGCGAGCAGCGCGCTCTACTGGCGCAGCGACTCCTACCAGGCGCTCCGCGCCAGCGCGCCAATGGTGGTGCTGACGAGCCGCGTCCACGCCCTGCTGAGCGCCACGGCCGCATAGCGTCTTCACCAGCAAGCCCGCGGTTCGAGCCATTCGCCTTGCGCCGTGGCGTGACGTCCGGCACAATACCCCGGTCCGCCGAACACGCGGGCGTATTGGCGCCCGCGATGCGGCAGCCACACGGGGAACGACCAGTGCAGGGCTTCGACTGGCGCGTGCGCGAGACGCCGCACTTCATCTTCCACTATCTCCCCGACTCCTACGCCAGCGACCATCTGCCGTGGCTCGTCGAGCGCGCCGAGCGCGCCTGGCGCGACCTGCGCGCCTTCGTGGGCGAGGACATGCCCGCGCCGCCGCCGATCAAGGTGTACCTACTCCTCCTGCTGCCCCACCCCGAGCAGCCCGGCGAGCAGCTCGCGCGCGGCGCGTATGCAGACGTGAAAACCGGCGAGATCTGGGCGGTGTGCCGACCGGAGTCGCCGGCCGAGGGGCTGGAAGAGGCGATCGGGCACCTGCTGGTCTTCCAGCCGTATGCGCCGGGCGCGGGCGAGGTGCCCTTCCTGCGAGAAGGGCTCGTCGCGTACATCATGGCGCACGCGATCGGCGACGGCCTGGTGCGGCGCGGTCCGCCGTCGGCTGAGCGCGTTCACCGCGTGCCGCGCGAGATGCTCGAACGCGGCGAGCCGTTCGTCATCTTCCCCTGGCTTGTCGAGCGCTCGGCGGTGAACCAGCGCGAGCACGTCGGACTAGCGCTCTCGTTCTTCACCTTCCTGGCCACGCAGTACGGCGTGGCCGCGTTGCAGGCGTACCTCGGCAACTACGACCTGCACAATCCCGACGCCGCGGCCGACGTGGCCTACCGCAAACCGGTCGCGGCACTCAATGACGAATGGATCGCCACCGTCGCGCGCCTGGTGGGAAGCCAGGTCAGCCTGACGGACTTCTTCCGGCGGCTGTTGCCCTACGTGAAGCCGTACCCCTGGCAAGTTGTCGCCATCATGTTCTGCCTGCTGATCTCGCTCGCCTTCTCCTTTGGGCTGCAGCTCAGCGTGAAGTTCCTGATCGACAACGTCATCGGGCCGGGGAACCTGTCGCTGCTCTACGGCTTGCTGGCCGTGCTGATGGTCGCCTTCGTCCTCAACGCGCTGTTGAGCCTTGCGCGGGCGTATCTGACGGCCTGGGTCAGCGAGAAGATCCTCCTGAGCCTGCGGCTAACGCTCTTCGAGCATTTGCTGCGACTCTCGGCATCTTTCTATGCGCGGGCACGGATCGGGGACATCGTGTCGCGCCTGTCGAACGACCTAGTGGTCGTGCAGATGGCGCTGAGCCAGGCCGCGCTTACCGGCATTTTCTACCTGCTGAGCTTTTCGCTCGGCACGATCGTTCTCTTCGTGCTGGACTGGCGCCTGGCGCTGGTCGTCGTCGTCATGTTGCCGCTGCTGTTCGTCGCGACAACGCTGCTCAGCGGCCGTGTCGTGGCCGCCAGCCGCGATCGCTCCGAGCGGCTGGCCGAGGTCACGAACGCGCTCTCCGAGACGCTGAACGCCCAGGCCGTCGTCCGAGCGTTCGGCCTCCAGTCGCGGATGATCGAGCAGTTCGCGGCCGAGCTGGACCACCTGTTCGGGAGCGCGGTACGGCTGGTGCGACTGGGCTCGCTGTTCGGCCTGAGCAGCGGCCTCATCACGTCGCTCATCCAGATTTTCGTGCTGGGCCTCGGCGCCTACCTGATCATCGCCGACCGCAGCCTGACGCTCGGCGTGCTCTTCTCGTTCACGGGCCTGCTCTCGTCGGTCACTAGCCCGGTGGAGCAGTTCACGCAGCTCTTGCAGGCGCTCCAGCAAGCCGCCGGCTCGATGCAGCGAGTGGTACAGATTCTGGACGAGCGCGAGGAGGTTGCCGACGCCCCGGATGCGGTCCCCTTGCCCCGCCTGCAGCGCGAGCTACGGTTCGACAACGTGTGGTTCAGCTACACGGGCGACCGCCCAACGCTGCAGAACGTGAGCCTGTCGATTCCGGCGGGCAGCCACGTGGCCATCGTCGGCCCGTCGGGCGCCGGCAAGAGCAGCGTGATCAACCTGATCTTGCGCTTCTACGACCCGCAGCAGGGGCAGATCCTGCTCGACGGCGTGGATCTGCGCGCGGGCACCCAACGGTCGCTGCGTGACCAGATGGCGGTCGTGTTCCAGGATACCTTCGTGTTCAACACGACGATCCGCGAGAACCTGGCCTACGGCCGCCTGGGCGCGACCGACGAGGAGATCATCGCGGCCGCGCGCCAGGCCGAGATTCACGACTTCATCCTCAGCCTGCCCGCGGGCTACGACACCGTCGTCGGCGAGCGCGGCGCGCGCCTGTCGGGCGGCCAGCGGCAGCGCCTCGCGATCGCCCGCGCGCTCCTCCGCAATCCGGCGATCTTGCTACTGGACGAGGCGACCTCGGCCCTCGATCCGGAGACCGAGGCACAAATTCAAGCGACGCTGAGCCAAGTGACCGAGCAGCTAACTACGATCGCGGTCACCCACCGGCTGGCTTCCGCCGCCAATGCCGACCGTATCTTCGTGCTCAATGGCGGCGTGTTGGTCGAGCAGGGCACGCACGCGGAGCTGATGGCGGCGCGTGGCCTGTACGCGCGGCTGTACGAGGAGCAGCAGGGCGCCGCGCTGGCGGGCGTGGCGACCACCGTGGAGGCCAGCCGCCTGCGGCGTGTGCCGTTGTTCGCCGACCTGCCGCCCGAGGCGCTCGCGGCGATCGCCAGTCGGCTCGAGCTGGAGCGCTACGCGCCGGGCGATACCATCATTCGGCAGGGCGATCTCGGCGACAAGCTGTACCTCGTCGACCGTGGCCAGGTCGAGGTGACCGTCAACAATGGCCCGATGGGCGAGCAGCGCCTGAACTCGCTGCACGAGGGCGACTACTTCGGCGAGATCGCGCTGCTGCTCGACATCCCCCGCACGGCCAGTGTCACTGCACTCGGCCCCGTGCAACTGTTAAGCTTGAGCAAGGCCGATTTCCGCCAGCTCGTGGAGCGCCTGCCCGGGGTCGCGCAGCGTCTCGCCCCGACCATGCAGGGCCGCCTCGCCCAGCAAGAACAGCTTCTTGGCGCCGAGTCGTAGCATCGAGTAGCCTGACCCTGGCGGAGGGCGCGCTGCGCGCAGGGACCAAGCGGCAAGGAGCGCCACGGCCATGAGCAGTCGGCAGGAAGAGCCAGGCAGCGGGACGCCGTCGCCCGAGCACGGCCGCCCGGCGCCTGAGCCTGCTTCGCCGCCTACGCCCCTCGACCCGGTGGACGTTAGCTTCGCCGAACAGCTCCGGCAGGCGCTCATCCGCATGGCGGCGGCAGGCCAGCTCACGGCGCCGGTTGCCCACACGGACGTGCTCGATTTGATCGTCGGCACGGCCGCGCAAGTGCTGGGGGCGCAAGCGGCCTCGCTCTACCTGATCGACCGGGCTACCGACGAGCTGGTGTTCGAGGTCGCGCTGGGCGAGTCGGCGGCCCAAGCACGCAAGTTCCGGGTGCCGGTCGGCCAGGGGATCGCGGGCTGGGTCGCCCAGACGGGCGAGGCGGCGCTAATCCCCGACGCCTCGCGGGACCCGCGGTTTGCCGTGAACATCGCGCGTAGCATCGGCTACATCCCGAAGTCGGTGCTCTGCATTCCCTTGCGCGCCGACGAGGCGGTGATCGGCGTCGTGCAGCTTTTCGACAAGGCGAGCGGTGCCCCCTTCACAGCCGAGGACCAAGCGTTGCTGGAAGAATTCGCGGTCCAGGCCGCGGTCGCGATTGAGCAATCACGCGCCGTTCGCGACGTCTGCGAACTGTTCGGCGTCGTGTTGCAGGGGCTCGTCCCGGACGGCGACCGCGCAGAGCGGGCGACGCTCGCCGCGCACGCCCGGGGCTTCGCCGAGCGGACCGCGGCGAGCGCGCAATATCGCGATGCACAGCGCATCACGGAGCTTGTCACGGAGATCAGTCGGCAGGGGCCGGAGGGGCGCCACCTGTGTCAGGCATTGCTGAACAGCGTGGCCGAGTACACCCGTGACAGCGGCGAGCCGGCGGGAGAGGCGCCGTGAAGCCAGCTTGGAGCGCCGAGTTCTCGCCCGAAGCGCTACGCTATCCCGACCCCATCCCGGTGCTAGACCAGCTGACCCCTGACTGGGCGTGGGGCGGCAGCACGGGCCGCGGCGTGCGCGTGGCGGTGGTCGACAGCGGGATCGACGCCGACCATCCCGCGCTCGGCGGGATGGTGCGCGGCGGCGTGACGGTTGTCGAGCAGGACGGCCAGTGTACTTATGACGACGCGCCGCACGGCGACGCGTTCGGGCACGGCACAGCGTGCGCCGGGATCATTCACAGCATCGCCCCCGAGGCCGAGCTGTACAGCGTGAAGGTGCTGGGGGCAACCCTCAGCGGCACGGGAGGCATGTTCGCGGCCGGCTTGCGCTGGGCGATCGAGCACGACATGCAGGTGCTCAACTTGAGCCTGGGGACAACTAAACGGGAGTTCTACGCGGTGCTACACGAGCTTGCGGACATGGCGTACTTCAAGAACGCCGTGCTGGTCACCGCCGCGAACAATTTTCCCCAGCCCAGCTTCCCGTCGATGTACGCGTCGGTCATCTCGGTGGCCAGCCACGAGGAGAAGGACCCGTTCCTCTTCTACTACAACCCCGCGCCGCCGGTGGACTTCGGCGCACCGGGGATCGACGTGCAGGTGCCGTGGCGTGGCGGCGGCTACATCAGCACCACGGGCAACAGCTTTGCGGCGCCGCATGTGAGCGGCATCGTGGCGCTGATTCTGGCCAAGCACCCGGGCCTCGCGCCATTCCAGGTGAAGACGATTCTCCGCGCCACAGCCTGGAACGTCCGCAACCGCCGGACGCCCGCCGATGCGATCGCCAATCCGGCCGAGGGCGCCTCGGCGCCAGGTCAACGGGGCGTCCGCGCCGAGACGTAGCGCGTGCGACGGCAGGAAATTGGCTGCCGGCGAGCCAAGCGAAAAGGGGTGGACGCGGTTGCGTCCACCCCTTTTCGCTTGGCTCGCCGGCGAATTACTGGTAGAAGCCCGTCGGGACCGCCTGCCATGCCAGACCGAAGGGGGTATTCACCCACTGATACGTGTAGCCGGTCTGGTAGAAGCTCGGCACGTACGCGACGGGGGCGGGCAGCCCCGGGGCCGGCGGGGGCGCGACCGGGGCAAAGTAACCATACCCCTGGACGTCGCCCTGATCGCGCGGCTGGAAAGCGGCCGCCGCCATAGCATCAAGCATTCGCTGCTCGTTCGCCGGCAGAGTGCTGCGGAACTGCGCCAGCTTTTCGACAAACGCCTTGCGCTCGGAATCGCTGGGGAAGTCAGCCATCGTGCCCTCCTGATATCTCTCTGCGGCAGCCCTGCTCCCGGGCCCCGTCGGGTCGCACCGCGCGGCGCGGTCGATCCGTTGCCTAGCTTAGCTGCTCGCCAGGCTTATTGTCTGTGAACTGCGTCACATTTGCAATTTTTTCCGTGAAGCAGCTCACATATTCCCTCTCCGCCTCGGGGCCGACCTACCACGGGACGCCACCTACGCCCGGCCGCGCAGCACCGCAATCGTCTTGTCCAGCGACGCGGCGTCCTCGACGTTCAGTAGTCGCGGCCGGGCGTCGCGCTTCTGCGCGGTGCGCCGAATCAGCCCGAGCAGCGTACGGCCGGGCCCGACTTCGACGAACGTATCCACGCCGGCACTGAGCATCGCCTCCACCGACTGCTCCCACAGAACGCCGCCCTTGATCTGGTTGCGCAGCGCGGCACGCAAGGCCAGCGCGTCCGTCGCCGGGCGGGCCGTCGTGTTCGACACCACCGGCAGCCGCGCATCCCGGATGGGCGCAGCCTCCAGTGCGGGCAGGAAGCGCGCCTCGGCCGGCTCCATGAGCGGTGAGTGAAACGCGCCGCCAACAACCAGCTCCGTCACGCGCGCCCCGGCGGCGACGAACCGAGGGGCCGCCTCCTGAACAGCCGCCGTGTCGCCCGCGATGACGACTTGCCCGGGGCTGTTGTAATTCGCCACCGCCAGCACCCCGGCACCGTCCCAAGCTGCCACGAGCGCCGCGACCTGCTCATCCGGGAGGCCCGTCACGGCCAGCATGCTGCCGGGGCGCGCGCACGCGGCCTGCATCGCCTCGGCGCGCGCCCGCACCAGCGGCAACGCATCCTGGAGTGACAGCGCCCCCGCGGCCACGAGCGCGGCGTACTCTCCGAGGCTGTGCCCGGCTACGATATCCGGGTCGAAGCCCGCATCCTGCAGAGCGGCCAAGCACGCGCAGTCCACGGCGAAGATAGCGGGTTGCGCGTTCGCGGTCTCGACCAGCTCGTCCAGGGGGCCTTCGAAGCAACGGCGCTCCAGGTCGGGGACGGCGGCGGTCACCTCGGCCCACACTGCTGCGGCGGCCGGGGAGGCGGCGACGATGTCGCGCCCCATGCCGACGCTGGCCGAGCCCTGGCCCGGAAACACGAACGCCGTTTTGCCCATCGTTCACTCCGCGGGCGGCGCGTCGCCCGGGCGCGATTATACGAGGCGGGCAGCCACGAGGGGCAAGAACCGGGGCAAGTTACCTAACGCGCGGGGATCAGCCACGGTACAGCAGCCGATAGAGCCGGTCGGCCCAGGTTTCCGGGGGCAGCTCCACCGGGCGGCCGCGCCAGTAGTGCTGCGAGCGGCCGCGTGGGCCGAGGAGCAGCGTGAGGACGGCGAGCGCGATGCAGACCAGCCCGGCCAGGAACACTTGCGAGCTGTAAGGAAAGCGGAACATCCACCCCACGAGCGCAATCAGCGCCCCCGCCAACAGCAGCTCGCTGGGCGAGTGCGGGCGCCAATCGGGCAAATGCAGGCCCGCTGGCCGCGGCGGGGGCAGCCGGCGCGGCGCAGGTTCGGCCGGCAGGCGATCGACGTGCCCGCGCGCTAATGCGTCTTCGATCTGCTTGCGCAGATCTTCCGGCAAGTCGGGCTGTCTGGACATGCGTTGCTCATCCCGAACGATGGGTCCGGCGCCCTGTCGGCATTATACCGGGCGGCGGGCCGGTCCGCCGGAAAGTCGTGGTCCGGGACTATTGCGCGTTGTCGTGCCGATGGGGTACAATCGGTCCAGTGGAAAGGTCAAGCTCGCGCTGCGAAGACGCGGTCGAATCCTGAAGCGCCCGCCGCTTAGGTCCAGACCCGCTCCCCCGCTCACGATGCCTCAGCCTTTACCCATCCTAGAGTCTCAAGGAGACATTCGTGAGTTTCGTCGACCGTACGCTCGTTTGCCGGGAGTGTGGGCAGGAGTTCACCTTCACCGCAGGGGAGCAGGAGTTCTTCGCCCAGAAGGGGTTCACCAACGAGCCCGGGCGCTGCACCGAGTGCCGCTCCGCGCGCAAGGCCCGCATGGGCGGCGGCGGAGGCATGGCCTACGACAGCGACCGCGGCTACAGCGGTGGCGGCTACGGCGGTGGCTACTCGCGCGGCCCGCGCGAGATGTTCGACGCCGTCTGTTCCGAGTGCGGCGGGGTGGCGCACGTGCCGTTCCAGCCACGCAGCGACAAGCCGGTCTACTGCTCGAGCTGCTTCGAGCGAGTGCGCAGCTATCGGTAAGCCGTACTGACAGCCAACCGAGCAAGGAACAAGCGGCGGGTGCCTCGGCACCCGCCGCTTGGCGTCTCTGGCCCACGCCGCACTCCCCCGCCGCGCGCTGCCAGCGGGGCCCCGGCGCGGCCGGCCCGATTCGCCCCGCCCGGCGCAGGATCGAGCACGTCTCCATCGACTCGGCCACGAACCACCCGCGCCCGGAGCCTGTTGATGCGCATCGCCACCTGGAATGTGAACTCCATCGCCGCGCGCTTGCCGGCCGTCACCGCCTGGCTGCTGGAGCAGCAGCCAGACGTGCTCTGCTTGCAGGAGATCAAGTGCGTGGCGGAGCGGTTCCCCGCCGCCGCCTTCGCGGAGCTGGGCTACCACGCCGCCGTCTTCGGCCAGCCCACGTACAACGGCGTGGCGATTCTCGCGCGCCAGCCGCCTGTCGAGGTGGAGCGGGGCTTTCCGGGCCAGCCTGACGGCCCGGCCCGCTTGATCGCCGCTGCGGTTGGGCCGGTCCGCGTGGTGGACGTGTACGTCCCGAATGGAGCGCCACTCGGATCGGACCGGTACAGCGGCAAGCTGGCGTGGCTGGCGCAGCTCCGCGCGTACCTGGACGCGCGGCATACGCCGGACGAGCTGCTAGTCCTCTGTGGCGACTTCAACGTCGCGCCGGAGCCGCGCGACGTATACGATCCGGCCGCCCTGGCCGCACAGGTGTTGTTCACGCCGCCCGAGCGCGCGGCCCTCGCCCCGGTCGCGGCCTGGGGCCTCGTGGATACCTTCCGGCTCCACGAGTCGGAGCCCGGCCACTACTCGTGGTGGGACTACCGCCAGGCGGCCTTCCGCCGGAACCTCGGGCTACGCATCGACCACGTATGGGCCACGCCGCCGCTTGCCGCGGCCTGTACCGGCGCTTGGATCGACCGGGCGCCGCGCGGCGGCGAGCGTCCGTCGGACCACGCCCCGGTCGTCGCCGACTTCGCACTCTAGCGCGGGGCCCCGGTGGACTTGGGCGCGGCGTCATAACTGTGCTATACTCACCCGATTCGCACGCGCCTTTACAATTGCAGATGCCGCTGCTCTTATCGAGAGAGGTGGAGGGACTGGCCCGACGAAGCCCGGCAACCCCCTTGGCGACGCGTGTGCTGAGCCACGCGCGCGGAGGTGAGGGTGCCAATTCCGACGGAGCGCATGGCGCTCCGAGAGATGAGAGACGTCCTCGGGTACTCGTGCGCACGCGCCAGAACTTCTCAACCGAGAAGTTTTTTTGTGCCCTGCGACAGCCCCAGCGGCTCCCTGCAGTGTGAGGCCAGCCCCAGGAGCGAGGGCCATCAACCGCGCGACAGCGCCTGTGCCGGCCCAGGAGCCGAGTTGACCGATACGATCAGCTACACCGCCGGCGTGGTCCGGCTCGTCGATCAGACGCGCCTGCCCACCGAGGTCGTGGAGCACGAGTGCCGGGCGGCGGCCGACGTGGCCGAGGCGATCCGCACCATGCGGGTGCGCGGAGCGCCGGCGATCGGCGTGGCCGGCGCCTACGCGCTGGCGCTTGGCGCGCGGGAGTATGCCGGGGACGACCCGTCGGGCTTTCGCGTCCACCTGGAGCGCGTCGCCGCCGAGGTCCGGGCCACGCGCCCCACGGCCGTGAACCTCTTCTGGGCGGTGGCGCGCGCGCTCGCGGTGGCCGACGCTGCGCTCGCGGCGGGCGTGCCGGCGGCGCGCGAGGCGCTAGTCGACCTGGCCGAGCGGCTCCGCGCAGAGGACGTGGCCCTGAACCGGCAGCTTGGCCAGCACGGCGCCGACCTCGTGCCGGACAACGCGCGCGTGCTGACCCACTGCAACGCGGGCGCACTCGCCACGGCCGGCTACGGCACGGCGCTGGGCGTGGTGCGCGGCGCGGTGGAGCGCGGGAAGCGGCTGCACGTCTACGTCGACGAGACCCGGCCCTTCCTGCAGGGCGCGCGGCTGACCGCCTGGGAGCTGCAGGCCGACGGCATCCCGCTAACGCTCATTACCGACAACATGGCCGGCTACTTCATGGCGCAGGGCAAAGTGGACCTGGTGGTCGTCGGGGCTGACCGCATCGCCGCCAATGGCGACGTGGCGAACAAGATCGGCACCTACAGCCTAGCCGTCCTGGCGCATGCTCACGGGATCCCGTTCTACGTGGCGGCGCCCACCTCGACGGTGGACCTCTCCCTGGCTACTGGCGAGTCGATCCCGATCGAAGAACGCAGTGCCGACGAGGTGACGCACTTCGCCGGGCGGCGCGTCGCGCCAGAGGGCATCGGGGTGGCCAATCCCGCGTTCGACGTGACGCCGCACCGCTACGTGACCGCGATCGTGTCCGAGCAGGGGGTGCTGCGGCCGCCATTCGGCCCCGCGCTGGCCGCGGCCGTGCGCGCCGCCGAGCGGGCGAGCGAGGCCAGGGCTAATCCGGCGCCGAGTCGGTAGCGCGGGAGCGAGGATGGCGGAGCAGCTAGCGGAGATCGGGGTTTTCGGCGGCTCGGGCTTCTACAGCCTGCTGGAGCACCGCGAGGAGCGTCGCGTCGAGACGCCCTACGGCGAGCCGAGCGATGCGCTGCACCTGGGCGAGATCGGCGGCCGCCGGGTCGCTTTCCTGCCGCGCCACGGCGCGCGCCACCAGTACCCGGCGCACGTGGTGAACTATCGCGCCAACCTGTGGGCGATGAAAGAAGTTGGCGTGACGCGCATCCTGGGGCCGTGCGCCGCCGGCAGCTTGCAGCGGCACGTGCGGCCCGGCGACTTCGTCGTCTGCGATCAGTTCGTGGACCGGACGAGCGGACGCGCCGACACGTTCTACATGGGCCCGCACGCTGTACACATCAGCACCGCCGAGCCGTACTGTCCCGAGGTCGGTCCGCTGGCGGTCGAGGCCGCGCGCGGGCTGGGCATCCCGGTCCACGAGCGCGGCACGGTCGTGGTGATCCAGGGGCCGCGCTTCAGCACCCGCGCGGAGAGCCGCTGGTTCGCCAGCCAGGGCTGGGAGGTGATCAACATGACCCAGTACCCGGAATGCGCGCTCGCGCGTGAGCTGGAGCTGTGCTATACGAACGTCTCGCTGATCACCGATTACGACGCCGGCGTCGCGGCGGAGTCGGGCGTCCAGGCGGTGAGCGCCGACGCCGTGGTGCGCGTGTTCAACGAGAACAACGCGCGCCTGCGTGATCTCCTGCACGCGCTGATCCCGCGGATTCCGAGCGAGCGCTCGTGCCCCTGCGGCCACGCGCTCCAGGGCGCGACCCTGTGAGGCGCGCGCCCCACTCTCGCGCGAGGATACGGCTATGAGTCTGGTAGTCGTCGGGTCGATGGCGCTCGACACCGTGAAAACGCCGTTCGGCGAAGTGAAAGAGGTGCTGGGAGGCGCGGCGACGTTCTTCTCGCTGGCCGCCAGCAACTTCACGCAGGTGCAGGTCGTCGCGGTGGTGGGCGAGGACTTTCCGGAGGAGCATCTTGATCTCCTACGGAGCCGGAACATCGACGTGAGCGGCGTGCAGCGCCGCCCCGGGCGCACCTTTCGCTGGTCGGGCGAATACACCTACGACCTCAATACCGCGCACACGCTCGATACACAGCTGGGCGTGTTCGCCGACTTCCATCCGGAGCTGCCCGACCACTATCGCGACGCCGACTTCGTGTTCCTGGCCAACATCGACCCGGTGCTCCAGCTCGAGGTCGTGCGCCAGATGCGCTCCCCGCGGCTGCGCGCGCTCGACTCGATGAACTTCTGGATCGAGAGCAAGCGCCCCGAGCTGACCGAGGCGATGTCGAACGTGGACGTCGTATTGCTGAACGAGGGCGAGGTGCGCGAGTACGCCGGCACCTATAACCTGTACACCGCCGCCCGCAAGGTGCTCGACCTCGGCCCGAGCGCCCTGGTCGCCAAGAAGGGCGAGAACGGCGCCGTGCTGATCTCGTCGTCGGGCATCTTCATCGCGCCCGCCTTCCCGCTCGAGTCAGTGCTGGACCCGACGGGGGCGGGCGACTCGTTTGCCGGCGGCTTCGTCGGCTATCTCGCGGGCGTCGGCGACGTGTCGCTGGCCAGCATCAAGCGGGCGATGATCCACGGCAGCACGATCGCGTCGTTTGCGGTCGAGGACTTCAGCGTGAACCGCCTAGTACGCCTGCAGCCGGCGGAGCTTCGGGAGCGCTTTGAGCAATTCCGCGAATTGATGACGTTCGAGGCGAACGCCTGAGCGCCCCACCGGCCCGACGAGCGGCGGCGCCGCCTCCGACCGGCAAGAAGAGGAGGACCAACTTGGCGAATACCCCGCACCACGTAAAGGACCTGGCGTTGGCCGACGAGGGCAAGCTGCACATCGAGTGGGCCGAGGCCCAGATGGCGGTGCTGCGGCTGATCCGTGAGCGCTTCCAACGCGAGCGCCCGCTGGAGGGCGTGCGCCTGGCGGCCTGCCTGCACGTGACGTCCGAGACCGCCAACCTGGCGATCACGCTGCGGGATGGTGGCGCCCAGGTGACCCTCTGCGCCAGCAACCCGCTCAGCACGCAGGACGACGTGGCCGCCGCGCTTGTCGCCCACTACGGCATACCCACGTACGCGATCAAGGGCGAGGACGAGCAGACGTATTACCAGCACCTGAATGCCACGCTCGACTCGAAGCCGCAGCTCACCATGGACGACGGCGCCGATCTGGTGAGCCAGCTGCACACGAAGCGCGCCGATCTGCTCGCCAACGTGGTCGGCGGCACGGAGGAGACGACCACCGGGGTCATTCGCCTGCGCAGCATGGCGAGGGACGGCGTCCTGAAGTATCCGATCATCGCCGTAAACGAGGCGATGACCAAGCACATGTTCGACAACCGCTACGGCACCGGCCAGAGCACCATCGACGGGGTCGTGCGGGCGACCAACGTGCTGCTCGCCGGGCGCCACGTGGTCGTTTGTGGCTATGGCTGGTGCGGCAAGGGCGTGGCGATGCGCGCGAAGGGCCTGGGCGCCAACGTGATTGTGACCGAGGTCGACCCGATCCGAGCGCTAGAAGCGCTGATGGACGGGCACCGCGTGATGCCCGTCGCGGAGGCCGCGCGGCAGGGCGACCTATTCGTGACTGTGACGGGCGACAAGAACGTGCTGAGCGGCGACCACCTGGCGGCCATGAAGGACGGCGCGATTGTCGCCAACTCTGGCCACTTCAACGCCGAGATCGACATCGCGGCGATGGAGCGGGCCGCCAAGAGCAAGCGCCACGTGCGCGAGTTCGTGGATGAGTACACTTACCCCGACGGCCACCGGGTCTACCTGCTTGGCGAGGGGCGCCTGATCAATCTGGCCGCGGCCGAGGGCCATCCGGCCGCCGTGATGGACATGAGCTTCGCCAATCAGGCGCTGGCGGCCGAGTACATGCTGCGCCACAGCAAGGAGCTAGAACGCACCGTCTACGCGGTGCCCGAGCCCATCGACCGCGAGATCGCCCGCTTGAAGCTGGAGTCGCTCGGCGTCCAAATCGACACGTTGACCGCCGAGCAGGCGAAGTACCTCGAATCCTGGGACGAGGGGACGTGATTAGCCGCCGAGCGACGAACGCGGAGCGCGTGCGGATGGCTTAGCGCTCCCCACTCGGCACGCAGCACTGGAGAGAACATGACCACGAGTTTCATGCAGAACCCGCAGCTCTTCTTCACCTCGGAATCGGTCACGGAGGGCCATCCCGACAAGCTTTGCGATCAGCTGTCGGATGCCATCCTGGACGCCGTGCTGAAGGACGACCCGATGAGCCGCTGCGCCGCCGAGTGCTACGCGACAACCGGCACGGTGATCGTCGGCGGTGAGATCACGACCCAGACCTACGTGGACATGCAGAAGCTGGTGCGCGAGGTCGTACGCGACATCGGCTATACACGCGCCAAGTACGGCTTCGACTACGAGACGTGCGGCGTGCTCGTCGCGATCAAGGAGCAGTCGCCCGACATCGCCCAGGGCGTGAACGCCGCTCTCGAGGTGCGCCAGGGCGAGATGGAAGAGGACGCAACCCTCAAGGTCGGCGCGGGTGACCAGGGCATGATGATCGGCTTCGCCTGCAACGAGACGCCCGAGCTGATGCCGTTGCCGATCTCGCTCGCGCACAAGCTCTGCCGCCGCCTGGCCGAGGTGCGGAAAGACGACAGCCTCCCCTACCTGCGCCCGGATGGCAAGAGCCAGGTGACCGTCGAATACGAATACGGCCGGCCGAAGCGCGTGGACGCGGTCGTCATCTCGACGCAGCACGACCCAGAAGTGAGCTGGGAGCAGATCCAGCGGGATATCCGGGAGATCGTCATCCAGCCCATCGTCCCGGCGGAGCTGCTGGACCGATCCACGAAGTATTATGTGAACCCGACGGGTCGCTTTGTGATCGGCGGCCCGATGGGCGACGCCGGGCTCACCGGCCGCAAGATCATCGTGGACACCTATGGCGGCATGGCTCGGCACGGCGGCGGCGCCTTCAGCGGCAAGGACCCCACCAAGGTGGACCGCTCGGCGGCGTATGCGGCGCGCTACGTGGCGAAGAACGTGGTGGCGGCCGGCCTGGCCGATCGCTTCGAGGTCCAGATCGCCTACGCGATCGGCGTCGCCACCCCGCTCAGCGTGAACTTCGAGACGTTCGGTACGGCCCACGTGGACGAGGACGTTATCCACAAGCTCATCGCCAAGCACTTCGACCTGCGCCCGGGGGCGATCATTCGCGACCTACGGCTGCGGCGGCCCATCTACCGCCCCACCGCCGCGTACGGCCACTTTGGCCGGGACGATATCGACGCGCCGTGGGAGGCCACCGACAAGGCCGACGCGCTGCGCGCGGATGCGGGGCTGCAGGCCGAGCCCGCGCGGGCCTAGGCAACCGGCCCTAGCCGGGCAGGGACGCTTGGTTCCCGGGCGTCCCTGCCCGGCTAGCCACGTGGTACGCTGATACTGACTTGTTCCGCCGCGCCCTAGCGGCCATGGCCGGGCGCTGATTCTACCCGGAGAACGCCATGCCGACCAAGATCGAGTTCGGCACGGATGGCTGGCGGGCCATCATCGCCGAGGACTTCACCTTCGAGAACGTGCGCTATTGCGCCCAGGCCGTGGCCGACTATCTCCACCAGTCGGGGCAGGCGAGCAACGGCCTGGTGGTGGGATACGACACGCGTTTCGCGTCGGACCGCTTCGCCGCCGCGGTGGCCGAGGTGGCCGCGGCGAACGACATCACGGTGTATCTCTGCAACCGGCCGGAACCGACGCCGGTCGTGTCGTACTCGGTGCTGGACCGCAAGGCCGGCGGCGGCGTGGTCATCACCTCCAGCCATAACCCCGCTCCGTACAACGGATTCAAATACAAGCCCGAATATGCCGGCTCCGCCTCGCCGGAGATCGTCGCGAGACTGGAAGAGCGCATTCGCGTCCACCAGGAAGCCGGCAGCGTGCGCCGTGTGCCGCTGGCCGACGCGCGGCGGCGCGGCCGTGTCGAGTCTGTGGATGCGCGCGCGCCCTACATGACGCAGATGGGGCGCCTGGTCGATCTCGACCGGCTGCGCGCCAGCGGACTCCGGGTCGTCCACGACGCGATGTACGGCGCGGGGATCGGCTACTTCGCCGAGGTGCTGGCCGGCGGCCGGGCGACGGTCGAGGGGCTGCACGACGTGGTGAACCCCAACTTCCCCGGTCTGCACGGCCCCGAGCCCATCCCCCCGAACGTGGACGAGCTGCTGGCCGCGGTGCGGGAGCGCGGCGCCGCCGTCGGGCTGGCTACCGACGGCGATGCCGACCGCATCGGCCTGGTGGACGAGCAGGGCCGCTTCGTGAACCAGCTCGAGGTCTACGCGCTCCTCCTGCTCTACCTGTTGGAGGTACGTGGGCTGCGGGGACCGGCGGTCCGCTCGCTAACGTCCACGTCGATGGCCGACCGCCTGGGAAAGCGTTTCGGCATCCCCGTCTACGAGACGCCCGTCGGGTTCAAGTACGTCGGCCCGAAGATGCTCGCGGAGAACGCGATCCTCGGAGGCGAAGAGAGCGGGGGCTACGGCTTCCAGGGCCACATTCCCGAGCGCGACGCCATCTTGGCGGGCCTGTACCTCCTTGACCTCTGCGTTCAGAAAGGGCAGCCGCTGTCCGAGATCGTGCGCTACCTGCACGAGGTGGCCGGCGCTTCCCACTATGATCGCGACGACGTACACTTCCCCGCCGACCAGCGAGCGGCGATCGTCAACCGGGTGAATGCGGCCGAGCCGAGCTCGATTGGCGGGCTGAAGGTCGAGCATATCGATGACATGGAGGGCCGCAAATTCTATCTCGAGGACGGTAGCTGGCTGCTGATCCGCTTCTCTGGCACCGAGCCGCTGCTCCGCATTTACACCGAGACGACCAGTCCCGAGCGCGTGCGCGCCATTCTGGACGCCGGTCACCAGATTGCGGGCGTCTAGTGGACCCATCGCGCGCGCCACGAGCCGCTGGATCCGGGGGCGGGGGTGCCGCGCCCCCTATCGATCTTGACCGCCCGGAGACGTACCGCGCGGTTGATGCGGCGAACATGCTGGCGCACCTGGAGGCGCTGCCTGCGCAGCTCGGCGAGGCCTGGCGGCTGGTAACCGCCTTCCCGGCGCCCGAAACGCTTGGGCGGGCGGAGGCTGTCGTGGTGGCCGGGATGGGCGGCTCGGCCATTGGCGCCGACCTGGTACGCGGCCTGTGCGCCGATCAGCTTGGCGTGCCGCTCGTCGTGTGGCGCGACTACGGCCTGCCCGCGTTCGTCGGGCGACGCACGCTCGTCATCGCCTCCAGCAACTCGGGGGCGACCGAGGAGACGTTGAGCGCAGTCGAGCGGGCGCTCGCCGTGGGCGCCCCAGTCGTCGGCCTTACCACCGGCGGTCGCCTGGCCGCGCGGCTCGCGGACGCCGGCCAGCCAGTCTTGCAGTTCAGCTACGACGGCCAGCCGCGGGCCGCTATCGGCTACTCGCTGCTGCTCGTCCTGGGCCTTTTGGCGCGGCTGGACTACCTGCCGGACCAGGCGGCCGCGGTCGAGGCGGCGATTGCCGTCGTGCAGGAGGCCGCGTCCCGCTTCGGGCCGACCGTCCCTCGCGCGGCCAACCCCGCCAAGCAGCTGGCGTCGACGCTCCAGGACCGCGTTGCCGTAATCTACGGCGCCGGCTTTCTCGCGCCCGTCGCGCGCCGTTGGAAGGGGCAGTGGAACGAGAACGGCAAGCGCTGGGCCTTCTTCGAGGAGCTGCCCGAGCTAAACCACAATGCCGTCGTCGGCTATCAGCTCCCGCCCCAGGCGGCCACCACGCTGCACGTGGTCCTTCTCTGCTCCGCGCTGCTGCCGTCGCGTGTCGGCCTGCGGTGTACTGCCACGGCCGAGCTGCTCGACCGCTCACGCATCCCCCACACGACTGTACAGACTTGGGGCGACGGCGCGCTGGCGCATCTTCTGTCGGCCGTGGTGTACGGTGACTGGACGAGCTACTACCTCGCGCTGCTGGATGGCGTGGACCCTACGCGCATCGCCGCGATAGATTACCTGAAAGCGCGTCTGGCGGAGGCCGGCTGACCATGCTGTTCGTGGATTTCTATGGGTCCGCCGAGGTGTTCCGGGCCACCATGGCGGGGATCCAGGCGCACGTGGCCGCGGCGTTCCGCACGCCGCCGGCGAACGTGGTCGTGCGCCGGATCGTGGCGGAGAGCGATTATCCGGGCGTCGAGGTGTGGATCGAGCTTAGCTCGGAGGAGCAGCTCTATCGCTACGGCGGTCGCCTGGCCGCGGAGATCAGCGCGGTGATCCGCGCCGCCGCGCCCGTCGACGTCTGGGTTCTGTTCCGCCTGGTCCCCCTCGCGCACGCCTTCCTCAACGGCACGCCGCGCCGTCGCGACGCCAGTCCGCTGGACGAGTAGTAGCATCGCCGGGAACCGGCTGGAAGCAGCGGACCGGCTTAGTCACGACGCGCGGGCAGCGCGCCGCTCGCGGCGACACCCGGACGGCCGGTGGCAGGTCCCAAACGTATCCGCCGAAGGGTATTTACAGCTACCATAGGCGGCGGTAAGCTTCAGGTGGGCCAGCACCGCGGCACACGGGCCGCGCAACCATCAACGGCGGGCGCGAGCCGTGGCCCGGACGCGGCGGCCGCTCGCTTCGAACTGCGTTGTGGCGCGGTGCACGTCCATCGGAGCAGCGCGGGGTCACGAGTGGGCCTGGCGGCCGCGATCTTGGCAGGGAGGACGATGGTGGCCCAGATTCTCTGGCAGCTAGCAGCGTTCATCCTGGTCTGGCTGGTCGCCTCTTTCGTCGCTAGCGCGCCACCACTGATGAACGCGCTGGCCAGGCTGGGACTGGACGACCTGGCCGCTGCCGTCGGCGCTCTGTTGGCAGCTATCGTCGGCGTACTAGCCGTGCAGCGCTGGCTGAGCGGGCCTAGCCTGCGGGCGTTGGGCGCCTACCCACCACCTGATTGGCCGGCGACGCTCGCGCTCGGCTTCCTGCTCGGCCCGCTACAGTTCGCGGTGGTGCTCGGAGCGGAGCTGACCCTCGGGTACCTACGGGTTGTGCCGGGCACCGCGAATGCTGGCGGTTTGCTGCTACTCGCCCTAACCCTTCTGTTTGTGGCCGCCAGCGAGGAGTTGGTCATGCGCGGGGTATTGCTACGCCAACTCGCCCGCGCTTGGGGCGTCCCTGCCGGTGTGGCTGTCTCGTCGGTCGTCTTTGCGCTGTTCCATGTCCCGAACCTGGCGGGCGAAGCTGGAGAGCCCCAGGTTGTGGCGCTTGCGCTGTGCCTGCTGGCGCTTCTCGGCGTGCTCTGGAGCCTGGCGGCCTTGCTGACGCGCAGTCTGTGGCTGCCCGTCGCGTGGCACACGAGCTGGAACTTCGCGCAGTCGCTCTACGGCTTCCCGATTAGCGGGCACCCGGCCCACGGCATACTGTCGCTAGACACCCTGGGGCCGGCCTGGGTCATGGGCGGCGCGTTTGGCCCCGAGGGCGGAGTAGTTGGCTGGCTGGCGCTCGGCCTGGGCGCCGCGGCGCTCGCCGCCTACGCGCGGCTGCGTCGTCGTGAGCCGAAACCGGCCGCCACCGCGCCTCTTGGCCCCACGGTCGCCTGACCGCGAGCCACCAGCGCCTCGGGCGCTCGGCGCCGCGGCCGCCTGTGGTCGCGTATGTAGCGAGCGCGCCTGGCGCACGGCCCGACAGTTCCCCAAGCCGTGCGAATCCGCAAAGCGGCGGGGCGCCACCGAGCGGGTGATAGCGTATAATAGGCAACCTGGCGGTGAGCCGCCGCCAAACAGCGCCGCCCGGCCGCGCCGCGGTCGCCGTCGGCGGCCCGGGAGGAGTTGGGAATGGCACAGGTTCCGGCGGGCGTCAGCAAGATCGAGGAGCACGATCCGGAGTTTCTCAACGACCTGGCTGCGACCGCGGCCGACGCATTCGCACCCGGCGCTCTTGAGGTGAAGTACAAGTTCCTGCTGGCGATGGCGCTCGACGCGCAGGCCAATCATCCCGGCGGCGTGAAGTCGTTCGCGCGGCGGGCACGGGACGCTGGTGCCACCGAGCGCGAGATCATGGAGGTGCTGCGGGTGTCGTTCTATCTGGGCGGCATGCAAGCGCTAGTGGTCGGCGCAAGCGCGCTCGACCGCTAGGCGTCAGCTATCGGCCGCGCCGCCGGTCAAGGGAAGCGCCGCCGTGCCACCAGGCCGAAGGCGCTGCAGCACGCGGGATACCCGCCGACCCGCGCCTCGGGCACGCCGAGCCGCACCTCGTACAGCGCCAGCGTGCCTAACAGGACGTAGCCTGCCGTCCAGGACGTGAAGGTCACCAGGCAGGCCAGCGCGCAAGCGCCCCGCCGCCAGACCCCGGTGGCGGGGCCCGCGGAGGCGGCGAGCGACGCGGACGGGCTCGTGCCCGAGGGCGCGCCGCTCACACCGCCTGTCCGATCTCCTCGACGGCCGCCGGGTTCTCGAGGGAGGTGAGGTCGCCAAGGTCCTCGCGCCCCAGGTACTTCGCGCGAATGACCCGGCGCAGGACCTTGGCGTTCCGTGTCTTCGGCAGGTCGCGCACGAACAGCACCGCCTTGGGCCGCAGCGGGCGGCCCAGCTCGCGCACGATCGCTTCCTCGACCTCGGCGCGCAGGGCGTCGCTCGCGGTGTAGTCCGGCCCGAGCACCGCGAACACGACGATCGCTTCGCCCTTCAGCTCATCCGGCACGCCGATCGCAGCCGCCTCGGCGATGGCGGGATGCGCCACGGCCGCCGACTCGACCTCCGCCGGGCCAACCCGCTTGCCCGCGACCTTGAGCGTGTCGTCCGAGCGGCCCAGGATGTACCAGAAGCCGTCATCGTCGATCAGCGCCCAGTCGCCGTGGACCCACACGCCCTCGAAGCGCGACCAGTACGTCTCGACGTAGCGCTCGCGGTCGCGCCAGAAGCCGTGCGTCATCCCCGGCCAGGGCGCACGGATCACCAGCTCGCCCACCTGGCCACGCAGCGACCGCCCGGCATCGTCCACCACGTCGGCCGCCATGCCCGGGATCGGTCCGCTGAATGAGCACGGCTTGATCGGCTGGACTAACGTGCAGCCGAGGATGCCGCCCGACACCTCGGTGCCGCCCGAATAGTTGATGATCGGGCAGCGGCGGCCGCCAACGTGCTCGAAATACCACCACCACGGGTCCGGGTTCCACGGCTCCCCGGTGCCGCCCAGCACCCGCACGCGACTCAGGTCGTGGCGCTCGACCGGCTCCGTGCCGTACCGCATGAGGCCGCGGATGGCGGTCGGGGAGATGCCGACGTGCGTGGCCTCGTGCCGCTCGACGATGTCCCAGAGGCGGTCGGGCCCCGGGAAATCGGGGCTGCCCTCGAACATGACGAACGTGGCGCCGAGCGTGAGGGCGCCTTGGATGGCCCACGGGCCCATCATCCAGCCCAAATCGGTCAGCCAGAACAGCCGGTCGCCGGCGCCGACGTCGAAGCAGTGGGCCATGTCCTGCGTGGCCTTCAGCGGGAAGCCGTGATGCACGTGCAGGGCGCCCTTCGGCCGTCCCGTCGTGCCCGACGTGTAGATGATCATGAATGGGTCGTCGCCGGCGGTCGGCTCGGTCGGACATTCGGCCGGCTGGTCGCGCACCACATGCTCCCACCAGATGTCGCGCTCCGGAGTCCACGGCACGTCGCGCCCCAGGCGGGAAAAGACGATCATCCGCTCGACGCTTGGCACCTGGGAGACCGCCTCGTCGGCAGTCTCCTTCATCGGCACGACGTTCCCGCGCCGAGGGAAGCCATCGGCAGTGATCAGCAGGCGCGCTTCGCAGTCCGCGAGGCGCGCCGCCACCGCCGCGGCCCCATAGCCCGAGAAGATCGGCGTGTAGATCGCGCCGATCTTCGACACGGCTAGCGTGGCGACGGCCGTCTCGGGCGTCATCGGCATGAAGATGCCGACGCGATCACCCGCGCCAATGCCGAGCGCCCGGAGCCCGTTCGCCAGCCGACAGACCGCGTCGTCCAGCTCGGCATAGGACAGCGTGCGCGTGGCGCCGTCCTCGCCCTCCCAGATCAAGGCCGGCTGCTTGGCCCGGGGGGACGCGGCCCAGCGATCGACGGCGTTCCGGACGTAGTTGTAGCGACCGCCTGGAAACCAGCGGGCGAAGGGGATGCCCTCGCTTAGGTCCAGCACCCGCTCGTAGGGCGTGAACCACTGGAGGCGCAGCTCGTCGACCACGGCTTGCCAGAACCACTCGGGGTCCGCGGTCGACCGAGTCAGCAGGGTCTCGTAGGTGGCGATGCCGTGAGCAGCCATGAAGCGCCCTAGCTGGCTGGCCCCGGCTTGCTCGGGGGTAGGCCGCCACGCGATCGGCGCCCGTCCGATCGCGCTCGCTGCCTCGTTCGCGACTCCGTCCGTACCGCCCTGCGCCTGCTCAGCCATGCTGCACCTCTCCGGCTAGCGCGCCGCTCTCACTATAGGCAGCACCCCTCCCGCGCGCAATGCGACGGCCGCAGGCAGCGGCGCAGCGCGGGGGTCGCGCGGCCTTGGCGCCGGGCGCGCGAAAGGGCCAGTGTGCCTCAGGCGCTCGGCGAGTGGCCCACGGCGCGCTGCGGCTAGTCGAGCGCCGCACTCACCGCAACGGTCCGATAGCGCAGGCACGCGAGGTCGACCATCGTCCGCAGCCCCGGCGGCAGGCCACCAATCGCCAGGGCCGAGTTGACCGCCAGCGCGGCCGTCGCTTCGTCGCCCGCGGTAGCTGGCCGCGTGCGCCAGCAGAGCGATGGACTTCCGTCGAGCTGGATGGTATCGCCGCTCGGCCGCGCGCCCAGCGCGATCGTGAGATCGAGGAGCACGCGGAGGCTGCCCCTTTCCGATGCGCGGAGGCGCTGCCGCGCCCCCGCGCATCGCCCGTCCCCCCCCACCACCGGGCGGATCGTCTCGCGGACCTCGTCGATCGCCCAGCCCAGGCCGCTCGCGACCAGGCGCGCGGAGGCGGGTAGCCCGACGTGCCCAAGCTCCCCGCGCGCCACGCCGGCCGCGAAGTCGGCCGGCGTGAGGCCAGCGCCCACCTTGGCGGCAAGCTGCGGGCGTCGAGTTGCCGCGTCGACCACGCGACGCACGCGGACGGCGTCGATCCGGGTCTGTGTCGCGGTCAGGACGAGCGGTAGCACATCCATGACAAAGCCCGGGTTGACGCCCACGCCCAGCAGACGTCGGCCGCAGCCCCGCGCTAGCCCGTCGAGCGCGACCGCGTCGGGATCATCCGCCGCGGGCCCGGCCAACGGCTCGCAGGTCGAGACGACGTCCAGCCCGCGCTCGAAGGCTGCGGCCACCACGGGCCGCAGATCCGCGAGGCGCGAGGTAGTACACACGATCGCCACGTCGGCCGGCGGCACGCTCGGCCAGTCGGGCGCCACGCAAACGCCAAGAGGCCGGCGCAGGCCCGCCAACTGGCCCGCGTCGTGCCCGACGAGCGCGGGCACTGTGTCGACCGCGGCGACGACTTCCACGCCGGGGCGCTCCGCCGCGACCTTCAGACAGGCAAGCCCGATGGTTCCCAGGCCGATATGAACGGTTCTCACGTCGCTCAGATCTCGACCACGTCCCACTCGCCAACCGACTGCGGCTCGGAGTACGTCTCGGTCAAGCCGGCCATCGCCTGCCGGTACTCCGGCTTGCCCCGCGCCGTAATGAGATCGCTCTCGCGATCCCAGTACGACAGCGCGATGAGCTGCGTGCGGTCCGCCCGACACGAGAGAAGCTGCACGCCGCGACAGCCGGGCTGCTCGCGGTAAAACCGCAAGCCGGCGCGGGCGCGCTCGCCGAAGGCGTTCTCCTTCCCGGGTTGGCACTTGACGACCACCATGCGCGCAAACATGGGACCTCCGATTGGCCCCGGGCGGCGGCAGTGGCACCGCGCGCCCTGGCGGGTCGCACGCTGAGCTTTCCGGATTCTACCGTAGCGCCGGGGCGGCGGCTACCGCCGCGGACCGGGTCCGCTACCATTCCGTGGACAGCCGCCGCTCCGCTCGCACCCGAGAGGTCGCGGGCGCGCCGAAGAGTTCCTACCGGCGCCGCTCGCCTTCGCCTGCTGGAACGCACCGTGCGAGGGAGCACCGTGGGGAGGGGGCGCGTGAACACCAAACCCGAGCCGCCAGACCGGAGGGGCTCGACCGACGACGGCGTGTACTGTATGCGGTGCCGCGCGCTGCGGCCGCTGCAGCGTGCGCAGCGTACCGTGCTGCGCAACGGACGACCAGTTCTGAAAGGCTCCTGTCCGGTCTGTCAGGGGCCGCTATTCCGCATCGGCCTCCGCGTGCGGCGCCCCGGCCAGAGCCATTCGTAACGGGCTCGTCCGAGGCGCTCGTGCCTAGCGGGTAGTGGTGACGCGGTAGCTGCGCGCCAGGCTGAGGGGTGCGATTAGCACCATGGGACGCCGAGCACGACGGAGACGCCGGCCGCCGTGCGGAGGATCGCTTGGCACCCAGAGGATACCCGCGACCAGAAAGGACAGGGTGGAGGCTACGAAGAAGACGCCATATCCGGGCCGGAGCGCGAGCAGCGCCAGCAAACAGGCCCCGACGGCCAGCGTCAGCGCGACGGAGCGGCAAAACCAGGTGCGCGGGCTGGGCGACGACGGATTCGGGGCCACGGGGTCCTCCTGCTGTGCAATCGACAGTAGCGTTCCTGCCAGAATCGTGCCACCGCTGTCCGCCGGCGGGGCACGAGCCGGGTCTGTGACGGCACTGTGACAGCCGGGACGTCGGCGGCGCCAGGGCCGCTGCCGCCCGCTTCGTTGTGATGCCGCCGTGATGCCGTGGCGCTGGGCGCCTGGCTCGCCGGCGGGATAGACTCCCGTCCGTGGCTGCCGCGGGGCCGGCGCTCCCCGGGGGCCGCTCGAATCCTCGAAAGGAGCGGCCGGTTCGCCACAGGTGGGCCGCGCCCGATCGCCGATGCATCAACGCCCACTGGCCGCGGATCTGTTGCCGCTGGTCCTCGCCTGGACGGAAGCCTTGCACCTGCCCGCCGTGGCTCGACTGGCGCTACGCTGGGGGCTGCGTTGACCCCGGACAACGACCTCCGGCGCTCGCTGCCCGGATGGCACACGCCGTGCATTAAAGAAACGGTGAGCGACGCCGATCATTTAGCAGCGGGTAAGAGGAGCCGCCCCATGACGCTCGCCGATCTCGTGTGCCGAGCCGGCGCGGTGCTGATCGCGCTCGGCGCGCTACACTTGCTCTCGCCGTTCTAGCCTGTCCCACCGAGCGCGGCTTACAACTCGCCTGGGCGGCCGCGGGGTGGCGGGCGCGCCGCGTGTCTCAGCCAGAAACCTCGTAACGCCTGGCGTGACCCGTCTGGGCGGACCCAGTGGCCGCCGTGCTCCTGCCCCGTGCGTCGGCACCGGCATGTGCGAGCAGAGACTGCGATGACGCTGGACGCAACGTCCGCACCCGCCACGGCGCTCCTCATCGCCGCCCATCCGGACGACCCGGAATTTGGCGCTGGCGGCACCGTCGCGCTCTGGGCGCGCGCCGGCTGGCGCGTCGTCTACGTGCTGTGTACGCGTGGCGAGCAGGGCACCCACGACCCGCACGCCGATCTCGCCGACGTGGCGCGCGTCCGCCAGGCGGAGCAGCGGGCGGCAGCGCGCGTCCTCGGCGTGTCGGAGGTGGTCTTCCTGCACTACCCGGACGGCCTGCTGGAACCCACCCTGGCGCTGCGCCGGGACCTGACGCGCGAAGTGCGCCGCTGGCGCCCACTGCGCGTCATCTGCCAGTCGCCCCTGCGGGTGCTTGCGGCCAACGCCCTACGCCGCCACCACCCCGACCACATGGCCGCGGGCGCGGCGGCGCTGGCGGCGGTCTACCCGTCGGCGTCAAGCCCACACCTGTTTCCCGAGCTACTGCGCGAGGGCCTGGAACCCTGGATCGCGCCCGAGATCTACGTCACCGAGAGCGGCGACCCGGACGTCATCGTGGACATCAGCGAGACGCTGGACACGAAGATCGCCGCGCTCCAGGCGCACGCCAGCCAGATGCGGCCCGGCGTCGAGGCGGCCGTGCGGGAACGGGCTCGCGCGCTCGGGGCGCTCCACGGGCTGGGTGCCGCCGAAGGCTTCCAGCTCATCCGGCAAGACTGAGGCATCACGGCGAACACACGCGTTGCGGCGACGCCGAGCGCGTGCGCGGCAGTCAGGGATCCCACCACTAGCGCGCCCTCACCTCCCGCGCCAGGGCCAGCACGCTCTCCCACGTCGTCTCGTCCATCGGAATACCGGACGCTAGCCGCTCGGCTCGTAGCCGGAGGGCGCGCTCGCCCGGCACCCGTATGGCCTCGCCGCTCGGCGCCCGCCGCGACGCCCGGACGCGCGCCAGGTAGGCGCTCGTTTGCTCTCGGATGGCCGCCGCGTCGCCGAGGGCGGCCGGATCGAGAACGACGAACAGATCGCCCTTCGTCGTCGGGTCCGTGGGCGAGATCGTGCCGATCACGTCCGGTCCGGAGGCGGCCCGGACGAGGGCGCCGGCGAGGATCGCCAAGCACAAGCCGAGGCCGTAGCCTTTGGCCCCGCCAAACGGCCGCAGCGAGCCCGCCAGTGCCTGCTCGGCGTCCGTGGTCGGCTCGCCCGCCGCGTCCACCGCCCAGGTGGGCGGGATCGGCTCGCCTCGCTGGCGGGCGCCGAAGATGCGCCCGAACGTGCCCTCGCTCGTCGCCATGTCCAGCAGGAAGGGCTCGTCCGCCGTCGGAATGGCGATCGCCAGCGGGTTCGTGCCGTATAGCCGGTCGATGCCGCCATAGGGATGCACGCCCGCATCGCCCGTCGTGGTGGCGATGGCGACCAATCCCTGGCGTGCCGCGCGCTCCACGTAGTAGCCGACCAGGCTGATGTGGTTGTTGTTGTACACGCCTACCGCGCCCAGGCCCTGCTCGCGGGCGAGGGCTGCCGCCAGGTCGACCGCGCGCGTGGCGACGAACGGCCCGAGGCCGAGGTCGCCGTCGAGCAGCACCGCCGCCGGGCGCCGGCTGACGACACGCGGCACCGCCCCCACGCGGGCGGTGCCGGCCTGGACGCGCCGCACGATCAGCGGAAAGCGGAGCAGCCCGTGCGAGGCGTAGCCGCGCAGGTCGCCCTCGGTGAGCGCGTCGGCCACACAGCGTTGCTCTTCGACTGACGCGCCGAGCGCCGCCAGCACGTCGCGCATCAGTGCGCGCTCTGCCTCGGCCGTTACCCGCATTTGCGGCCTCCCTGCCTCTGTCGATTCTACCGCCCGCGCCTCTTGGCAGGCGCCGCCCGGACGCGCGGGCGCTCGCGCACCGAGCCGCGGCGCCGGGCTGGCTTGCCGCCAAGGCCAGGCAATGAGTAACCTTAAGTAACTCGGTCCGTGATTGGATACCCCTTGCTCTCGTCCCTGCCTCGCACTGACCCAACCGCTCGTCGCTATCCGTGGTACGTGCTGGCCGCCGTCTGCGTCGGCATGCTCACCGTGTCGCTGGACACCGGCGCGCTCAACGCGGCCTATCCCAGCCTGGCCGACGCCTTCGGCGTCCCGGTTGCCGTGATTAGCTGGGTCGGCATCGCCTACATGATCACCACGGTGTCGTCGCTCGCGATCTACGGCCGCTGGGCCGACATGGTCGGCCGCAAGCGGGTGTTCCTCCTGGGCTACGGGGTATTCATCGCCGGCTCCCTGCTGGCCGCGCTGGCGCAGAACTTCATCTGGCTGCTCGCCGCCCGCGTGGTCGTCGGCTCGGGCGCGGCCATGCTGATCGCCAACTCCGTGGCGATCATCGGCGCCGACTTCCCGGCCAACCGGCGCGGCACGGCGATTGGCGCGATGGAGACGAGCGTCGCCGCCGCCCTGGCGCTGGGGCCGATCGTCGGCGGCGTACTGGTCGATCACCTGAGCTGGCGCGCGATCTTCTTTGTGAACTGGCCGAGCGGGCTGGTCGGGCTCGCGCTCGGCGCGATGATCCTGCGGGACGGCGAGCGTGCCCCGAAGCGCGAGACCTTCGACTTCCTTGGGGCGGCGCTGTTCGTGGCGGGCATGGCCAGCTTCCTGATCGCCCTCACCGCCGGCTCCACGCTTGGTTGGGACGCTCCGATCGTCACGGTTGGGCTCGCCCTGGCGCTGGTGCTGCTGCCGCTCTTTCTGGCCGTGGAGCAGCGCGTGCCCCAGCCGATGCTGCCCCTCACGCTGTTTCGGAGCCGCGTGTTCGCCGCCGCGAACGCAGCCAAGATGTGCGGCTACTTCGCGATGATGGCGACGCTGTTCACCCTGCCGTTCTACCTGGAGCGCGCGCTCGGCTTCACCCCAGCCCAGATCGGCGTCGGCCTGACGCCGATCCCGATCGCGCTCTCGGCCGCCTCGCTGATCATGGGGCCGCTCTCCGACCGTATCGGCTCGCAGATCATCGCGCCGGCGGGGCTCGCGGTGTGCGCAGTCGGCTGCGTGCTACTGACCCAGGTGACGCCCGCGACCGGCTATCCCGCGGTCTTCGTCGGCGTGCTGGTGCTGACGTTCGGCATGGGCAGCTTCATCTCGCCCAACGACAGCGCCATCGTCAGTGCCGCGCCGTCGGATAAGCTGGGGGTAGCGGGGGGCATCCTGGCGATGATGCGAAACCTTGGGATGATCCTGGGCCTGGCCGCTGCCGGGACTGTGCTCAGCGCGCGGGTGGCGGCGTACCAGGCGGATGGGCTAGACGCGAGCGGCGCGTTTGTCGGCGCGTATCACGATTTCTACCTGATCACGGCCGCCGTCGTGGTGGTCGGAGTCGTCGCCTCCCTGGTGCGGGGCCGCACGCTACCCGCGTCGGGCGAGCGGCCGGGTTAGGTGAGCCGAGGCGCGGCGACCTGGGGCACGGTGGCCCCGGCGCGCGGCGAGGGACCGTGAACGACGACGATGCGCGCGTCGCGCTGTTCCGCGAGCATCCCCCGGGCTGGTGGGGCTGGCCGTGGCGCCTGCCGCGGCCGCTGACCGTCCCCGAGCTGATCGCGGCCGGGAGCCTGGACGCCCCGCTGGCGGCGCTGCTGTGGGTAGCCCTGGAGCGCCGCGCCTCGGTGATCGTGGCGGCGGGGCCGAACGGCGCCGGCAAGACGGTGACGCTGAGCGCGCTGCTGGAGTTCCTGCCCCCGGCTGTGCGCCGCATCCACCTCCAGGGCATGGCCGAGGACTTCGGGTTCGTCGCGGACGTGGACCCGACGACGACCTACCTGCTCGCCAACGAGATCAGCGATCACCTGCCGATCTACCTCTGGGGTCGACGCGCCCAACGCGCGTTCGAGCTGCTGCGGGAGGGGTTCGCGCTGGGCGCGACGCTCCACGCCGCCAGCGTCGCGGCGACGCTATCCTTCCTGGCGGCGCGGCCGCTGGCTATCCCCTCGGAGCTACTCGCCGCCGTGACGCTGATTTTGGTCCTGGCGGTCACGCGGCGGGGCGGCGAGCTGCGTCGCCGGGTCGCCGGCGTGTACTTGCTCGACCAGGACGTGGGCGGCGTCCGAGCGGAGCTGCTGGCGCGCTGGGACGCGGCGACGGATACACACCGGTTGCGGTTGGAGCGGCCGGCGTCCGCGCTCGCCGCGCGCTTAGGCATGGTTGACGAGCAGCTGTTGGCCACCCACGCCGCCCGCGCGGCCTGGCTGCGGGAGCGCGTCGCCGCGGGCGAGATCGGCCCGGCGGCGTTTCGGGCCGCCCTCGCCGCCTACTGGGCGGCGGGGCAGCCTTGACTTTTCCGTCCGCCCGGTGCGTATAGTAGGGAGTCCCCGCGCCTGCCGCCGAAGCCCAGGCGCGCGAGCAGGAGGAACGATGGCCAAGCCGCGCACGATCGGCGAGCTGCGTCAGAGTGAGTATCAGGTGGTCTCCGTGAAGGAGGAGATGCGCCGCAACCTCGCGCGCAAGATCCGCGCGGGCGAGGAGTTGTTCCCCGGCATCGTCGGCTACGAGGACACGGTCATACCGCAGCTCGAGAATGCCGTGATGTCCGGCCAGGACGTCATCTTCCTGGGCGAACGCGGCCAGGCAAAGACCCGCCTGGCGCGGGCGCTCGTGAACCTGCTCGACGAGGAGACGCCCGTCATCGCGGGCTGCGACGTGAACGACAACCCCTACGCGCCGATCTGTCAGGAGTGCCGCGCGAAGGTGGCCGAGCACGACGACCTGACGGAGATCGCCTGGCTGCCACGCGACCGCCGCTACGGCGAGAAGCTGGCGACGCCCGACATCACCATCGCCGACCTGATCGGCGAGGTGGACCCCATCAAGGTGGCCGAGGGTCGTTACCTGTCGGACGAGCTGACGATCCACTACGGGCTGCTGCCACGGACCAATCGCGGCATCTTCTGCTTGAACGAGCTGCCCGACCTCGCCGAGCGCATTCAGGTCGGCCTCCTAAACATCATGGAAGAGCGCGACGTGCAGATCCGCGGCTACAAGGTGCGCCTGCCGCTCGATCTCTTCATCGTGGCTAGCGCGAACCCCGAGGACTACACGAATCGCGGGCGCATCATCACACCGCTGAAGGACCGCTTCGGCTCCGAGATTCGCACGCATTATCCTAAGACGCTCGAACACGAGATATCGATCATGGAGCAGGAGCGCTTCCCGTTCCCGGCCGATGGCCACGAAATCGGGGTGCCCTTCTACATGACCGAGGTGATCGCCGAGCTGACGCACCTGGCGCGCAAGAGCCCGGATATCAGCCAGCGGTCGGGTGTCAGCGTGCGCGTCTCCATCTGCAACTACGAGAACCTCTTGTCCAGCGCCATGCGCCGCGCGATCCGCCTGGGCGAGCGCGAGGTCTGTCCGCGGGTCAGCGACCTGCCGGCCGTCGTCGCCTCGACGCTGGGCAAGGTCGAGCTAGAGGCCGTGGGCGACGCCAAGGAGGACAAGCTCGTCGAGCGGCTCATCCAGGGCGCCATCGTCAACACCTTCAACCGTTACTTCGTGGTCCAGGAGTTCGAGGAGATGGTCCGCGCCTTCGACAACGGCTTGACCGTCGAGACCTCGGACAATCTGGCGTCGATGGACTACGCGCTGCAGGCCGCGCAGATGCCGGGCCTGAAGGACGCCATCGCCAAGCTCGGGGCGGGCGGCAACCCGGCCACGATCGCGTCGGCCCTCGAGTTCATCCTCGAGGGCCTCCACCTCAACCGCCGGCTGAACAAGGACCGCTCCGAGGGCCGCGTGCGGTATCGCCGCTAACGAGCGATCAGCGCTCAGCCGTCAGCCATGAATGGATTGCCGATTGGTCGATTGCGTCGTCCTTCTGTAACAGCCGACCACCGACGGTCTGAGCTGGCTGAGAGCTGAAAGCTGAGAGCTGAAAGCTGAGAGACATGCGTTACTATCGCTACTCGCGTTGGGACGGCACACAGCAGATCGAGCCGTTCGACCCGGAGGAGCTGCTGGAGCAGCTCTCGGACGATCTGCTGGCCGACGGCGACCTGCGCAGCGGGCTGCAGCGGCTGATGCAGATGGGCCACCGCAGCCCGTCCGGCGACCGCATGATGGGCCTGCAGCAGCTCCTGGAGCGCCTGCGCCAGCAGCGGCAGCAGCAGCTCAACCGCTTCCAGCTCAACGACGTGATGAAAGAGATCCAGGAGAAGCTGGACGAGGTGCTGCGCACCGAGCGCGCGGGCATCGACCGGCGGCTGGCCGAAGCGCGTCAGCGCGCGGAGGGGGGACAGCAGAGCCAGCCGGACCAGGCCGGCGAGCAGGGCGAGCAGGGCCCAGACGGGGACCGGGCGCCGAGCGGCCAGCAGACCCGGCAAGGGCAGCAGGCGCCGGGCAGTCGAGGGCAACGCGGCCAACGCGGCCAGCAGGGGCAGCAGGGGGGCCAGCGGCAGCCGGGCGGCCAGGCGCAGGCGGGCAGCGAGGGGCAGCCGGGCGGCGAGCAGGACGGAGGGCTGGACGCCGAGACGCTGCGCCGCATGTTAGAGAACATGGCGGCCAAGAAGCAGCAGTTCCTCGACGAGCTGCCGAAGGATCTGGGCGGCGCCGTAAAGGCGCTGACAGAGTACGAGTTCATGGACCCCGAGGCCCAGCAGCTGTTCCAGGAGCTGCTGCAGATGCTGCAGCAGCAGGTCATGCAGTCCTACTTCCAGGGAATGCAGCAGGGCTTGCAGCAGATCACCCCGGAGGACTTGCGCCGCACGAACCAGATGCTGCGCGAGCTGAACGAGATGCTGCGCGAGCGGCAAGAGGGCGGCAACCCCGACTTCCAGAACTTCATGGAGAAGTACGGCGAGTTCTTCCCGCCCGGCATGGAGAACCTGGACGACCTGGTGCAGCACTTGCAGCAGCGGATGGCCGCCATGCAGTCGCTGCTGGACAGCATGACGCCCCAGCAGCGCCGCGAGCTGCAAGACCTCATGGAGAGCCTGTTCCAGAACCAGGAGATGCAGCAGGAGCTAGACGAGCTGGCGATGAACCTGGAGCAGCTCTATCCGATGGGCTCCATGCGGCGGCAGTACCCCTTCCAGGGCGACGACTCGCTGTCCTTCATGGAGGCCATGCGGCTCATGCAAGAGCTGCAGGAGATGGACCAGCTCGAGAAGCAGCTTCAGCGCGCGCGCGATCCCCAGGCGCTCGACCAGATCGACGCCGACCGCGTGCGCGAGCTGCTGGGCGAGGAGGCCGCGCGCTCGCTCGAGCAGCTCAAGCAGCTCACCAAGATGCTCGAAGAGGCCGGCTACATCGTCAAGAAGGGCAACCGCTGGGAGCTGACGCCGCGCGGCATCCGCCGCATCGGCCAGAAGGCGCTGCGCGACATCTTCCAGCACCTCAAGCGGGACAACTTTGGCAAGCACGAGAGCCGCTTCCGGGGCACGGGCGGCGAGCGGATGGACGAGAGCAAGGTCTACGAGTTTGGCGACACGTTCTTGCTCGACCTCCAACGGACGGTGATGAACGGCGTCATGCGGCAGGGGCCGGGCAGCCCGGTCAAGCTGACGCCCGACGACTTCGAGGTGTACCGCACGGAGCTGATGACGCAGTGCGCCACGGTACTGCTACTCGACATGAGCCGCTCGATGTTCCTGCGCGGCTGCATCACGGCCGCCAAGAAGGTCGCCATCGCCCTGAACTCGCTGATCCGCGGGCAGTACCCGCGCGACGCGCTCTACGTCGTGCCGTTCTCCTACTACGCGCGCGAGATCAAGCCCGAGGAGCTACCGCGCCTGACCTGGAACGAGTGGGGCTACGGCACGAACATGCAGCACGCCTTCATGCTGTCGCGCCAGCTCCTCGCTCGTCACAAGGGCGGCACCCGCCAGATCATCTTGATCACGGACGGCGAGCCGACGGCCTACTTCGAAGGCGGGCAGATCGAGTTCTCCTACCCGCCGACCTACCGCACCTTCCAGGAGACGCTGCGCGAGGTGGGCCGCTGCACGCGCGAGAACGTCGTCATCAACACGTTCATGCTGGAGCGCGGCCACTACCTCATCGACTTCGTCGAGCAGATGACGAAGATCAACCGCGGCCGCGCCTTTTACGCGACGCCCGAGCGCCTCGGCGAGTATATCCTCGTCGATTACGTCGACAACAAACGGAAGAAGGTCCACTAGCCACGCGCGATCGGCGTCGGCCTTCCGAACGCCCTCGCGGCCAACGGGCGGACCGCGCGCCGGTCCGCCCGTTGGCCGCGAGACGGACCGCGCGCGGGACCAGCAGTTCGCCGGCGGCCGCGCCGGCCTCCCCGTCCGGGCATCCGGTTACGCCCACGCCAGGGAGCGACGTGCGACCGTGAAGGCGCGGACAAGGGGGCTAGCCCCAGTAAGCAACGGGGGAGCATCCTGGCGAAAGCGGGGGCCGCCCCTCTCCCCACGGCCTCCGCCGGCGCGATATCCTCGCTATGTCAAGCATCGCGCGGGGGGCGCCCGGCGCGCGCCCCCCGCGCGCTCGCGGCTCCCGGCACGGCACTGACGGTGGCACAGAACCTGCGGGCACGGCCCGCCGTCTGCAGCAGACGCATATTGAGTGGGAGATGACGATGCCAGCTCTCCGGCGCCTGTGGCTCGCGTTCATCCTGGTCACCCTCTCGGCGCTAGCTCTGGCCCCGCCCACCCCGCCCGTTACCGCGCAAACGGCCACGCCGACCGTTGCCCCGACCGAAACGCCCACTGCCACGCCCACCGAGCCGGCGACGGCGACGCCCACGGCGGCGAGCACCGCGACCGCGGCGCCGACCGGCACGGCCACGCCGACCGCGATTCCCACCGCCGGCCCGACGCTGACTCCCGGGACGGTCCCGGCCGCCAACACGGTATACGTCCCGCTGATCCTGAACCGCGCCGCACAGCTTGAAACCGGCGTGCAGGTGCAGAACCTGAGCGGCGCCACGGCCACCGTGTCGATCACCTATTACGATCAGGACGGCCGCACTGTACCGCAGTGGGTGGATTCCGCGAGTGTGGGGCCGAACGCCTCGACGACCTTCTACACCCCGGCGAACACGAACCTACCGGCCGGCTTCGTCGGCTCGGCGGTCGTTCAGTCCAACCAGCCCATCGGCGCCATCGTGAATGAGCAGACCCAGCCCGACGCCAGCCCGTTCTACGTAGGCACCTTCGACGCGCCGCGCACGCCCGCCACCTCGGTGTTCGTGCCCTACGCCGTAAAGCAAGTCGGCAGCCGCTCCAGCACGATCACCGTGCAGAACGCCGGCACGGCGCCGGCGAGCGTCGAAGCACGCTTCTTCACGCCGGACGGCCTGGCGGGGCGCTTCCAGGTGTTCATTCCCGCCCTCGCCTCGCGGCGCATCGCGCTCTCCGACCGCCCCGAGCTACCGGGCAACATGGATGCCGCCGCCGTCCTGCTCTCCGACCAGCCCATCGTCGCGATCGGCGACGTCTACGATAGCAGCACCGGAATCTTCCAGCTCTCGACCGGCGGTACCGGTGGGTCCACCGCCCAGCTGGCGCCGCTACTGTTCAAGGCCCGGAACGGCTGGGACAGCGAGATCCGGGTCCAGAACACGACTAGTGGCGCCGTGACGGTCCGCGTGAGCGTGCAGCCGACGGGCGGCGGGGCCCAAATCACCACCGCGCCCGTCACCGTGGCCCCGAATAGCCCCTACACCTTCCGGCCCACGGACGTGCCCGACCTGGCGCCCGGGCTCGTCGCCTCCGCGCAGGTCCAGGCCAGCGGCAACGTTATGGCGGTCGTGTCGGAGTACAACCTCGGCAACAACACGGGCATGGCCTACAACGCCTTCGACCCGGCCGGGGCCACCCCCCGCATCAGCGTGCCGCTGATCTTCAAGGACCGGAACGGCTTCAACACCGGTGTGCAGGTCCAGAACGTGGACAACACCGACGCCCAGGCGCGCATCACCTACACGCTCTCGACGGGCGCGACCGCGGTGGACTTCGCCGTGGTGCCCGCCGGCGGCTCGTACACCTTCTATCAGCCGGACAACCAGGACCTGCCGGCTGGGTCCGTTGGCTCGGCCGTCGTCGAGAACATCGCCGGCGGCCAGCGGCTCGTGGCCATCGTGAACGAGGTGAACTACGCCCGCGGCGGCGACGCCTCCTCGACCTACGAGGGCCTGAACTACTAGCGCTCGACGAGCAGGAGTCGGCGACCCGCGGTCACGCGCGTGCCAGCGCGCTGGCGCACGCGGCCGGTGCGGTGCGCGCGCCGGCGCGCGGGACCGCGGGTCGCCGACTCCCGACGGCTATAATGGGGCGGATTTGCAGGTCGCGGGAGGCGTTGCATGGCGGAACGCAGGTGGACACCCAGCGCCGCGCCAGCGGCGGCCCAATGAGCGACCCGACGGACGACGCGCCGCGCGGCCGGCCGCCGGGGCCGCCGCCGGTGAACATGACCCGCGAGTTAATCGGCTCGGCGCTGGGAGCCCTCGCGGGTGCCGTCATCGCGCAGGCGCTAGGCGGCGAGAAGGAGACGATCGTCGCCGCGGCCATCGCGGGCGGGTTCGTCGGGCCGGGGCTGCTGACCACTGTCCGCCGGGGCTGGCGCGCCCGGCGCGGCCGCCGCGATGGCCCCCCGCCCCCCGACTGAGCGCCCTAGCGGCGCGCTGCCCACGGTCCGACTGGCGCCGAACGCGCGAGCAACCGCGCGGCGGCGCGTGCCACGCGCTCGTAGTAGCGCCCGCTACGCGGGACGAGCGTGCCGCGGGCGAGCACCACCGGGTCCTCCCGCCAGCCAGCGGCACCCAGCAGCCAACCGCGCGTTCGGGCGTGCCGCACGGCGCCGCGGGCGAGCGCGGCCAGCGTCGCGGCAGGCAGCGCGGCGACACCATCCACCTCGGCCGGGTCAGGGCGGTAAGCGTCGAGCGGCTGGTCGCAGCGCAGCAGGTACACATCCTGGTACTCGCGGTCCCGCAGGCCATCGGGATAACGAATGATCTCCCGATGCCGCTCCAGCCAGACGAGCGCCTCGGCCGGCGCAACGATCCCTAGCTCCTCTGCCAGCTCGCGCAGCCCGCCGGCCACGCTCTCGCCGGGGCGATAGTGACCGGCGGCGCTCACGTCCCAGGCGCCCGGGTGCGTGTCCTTCGTGCGCGCCCGCCGCTGCAGAATCAGCTCCGCCCCGCGCCGCCCCGCGCGCACGATCCAGCAGTGGAAGGAGCGGTGCCACAGGCCCTCCCGGTGGACCAGGCCACGAGGGCGCCCGGCGGGCAGCGGCCGGCCGCACTCGTCGCAGACCGCGAGCAGTTCGTCCGCGGGCGCGAGATCGTGCACTCCAGTCACCTTGCGCTCCTGTTCGCGCGGCTCGCGCGGGCGACGGGTCGTGGGACCAATTGATAGAATACCAGGATACGACCGGGCGACAGCTACAGCCCCCTCCGAGAGCGCTGAGTGAGATTGCAAGCTTTCATAACTATGCCGCGCGGCAGGTACCGCCTGAATGGCTAACCGCCCTGCCGCTCGCCCCTTACTGCCAGAGGCACCATCTCCGGATGTGCACCTGGCGCCAAGCGCACCCCACTCGGCCCGCGCCGTTCCGCCCGGCGCGGGCTGGGGCGCTATCGCCCTCATGTGCCTATCGGTGGTCGGCCCGGCCTCGAATTACACGAACCACGGGCCGCTGATACCGCTGATCTCGGCCGACCTCGGCTTGACGGCCGCGCAGGCCGGGCTCATGTCCACGGCCTTCTTCACCGGGCTCCTGCTGACGGCGCTCGTCGTCGGCTACCAGATCGACCGCGACGGCGGCAAGCGGGTGCTCGTCCCGAGCTTCGCGGTGCTCGTGGCCGGCAACCTGCTGGTGGCCTTCGTGCCCAACCTGGGGCTGCTGCTGCTGGCGAAGTTCATCGCCGGCCTGGGCGCCGGCGGTTGCTTCACCGCGGGGCTCAGCTACACGCGCGTGATGGCCCCACCGGGGCGCCGCTTCCTGGCTCAGGGGCTGTTCGGCGGTACCTACCTGGCGGTTTCCGGCAGCACGGTCTACCTGATGCCGGCGCTGGCGGCGCCGCTCGGGTGGCGGGGTGCCCTCCTGCTGACGGGCCTGGCGATCGGCGCGCTGGGCGTCGTCTACGCCGTGCTGGCCCCGGGCGACCCGGGCATCCCAACGCCGGGCGGGATCTTCTACGCGCTCCGCAGCCGGGACGCCTGGATCCTCTCCTTCGTCCACATGTGCGGGTTCGGCCTGGCGATGGTCATGGCCACCTGGGCGGCAGTGTTCCTCGTCCACGACCGGGGGCTGCCACTCCAGGAGGCGAGCTTGCTCGGGTCGCTGGTGCTGCTGGGCGGCGTCGCCTGGCGCCCACTTGGCGGCGCGCTCGTCGACCGACGGGTCATCGGCTCGCTCCGGCTGATGCGCCTGTCGCTGGTGGTCGCCATCGGCGGGCTCATCTGGCTGGCGCTCGGCTGGGCCGGCCTGGCGGGCGCCGTGCTGGGGCTGCTGGTCGTCGGCTTGGGCACTAGCCTCCCCTACGCCGCGGTGTTCAACGGCGCCGCGCTCAGCGTCCCGGAGAGCCCCGCGTCGGCGCAGGCGCTGGTCGGCTGGGCAGGCGCATTCCTCGTGCTGCTCGGGCCGCCCATCGTCGGCGCGCTGCTGGAGACCACCGGCTCGTTCGCGGCGGGCTACCTCGTGCTGGCGGCGTTCGTCGTGGCCACGCTCGTCGGCACTCGCTGGCTGCGGCTGGAGCGCTAGGCTATCCGCCAGCCGCGGATTCTCGCGATGGCCGCACGCCTGTCGGAGCCCCGACGCCCGCCCCGCCCTCTGCCCGAGCCTTGCTCCGGCCGTGCGGTCGGGCGCAGGGCGGAGCGCTCCTCGCTCACTTTAGATTAGCAATTTCCCGCACAAACGTTTATAATGACGTTGTGAGTGCCGGCGAGCGGCGAGCCGCGGCCGGCCGGAGGTTTGGGGCACATGATACCCATTGAACGTTTTACCGAGCAGGCGCAGGAGGTGCTGCGCCGAGCGCAGGAGACCTTGCTGCGCCTCGGCCAGCGCGAGCTCGATACGACGCACCTGCTCTATGCCCTCCTGGAGCAACCGGGTGGCCTCGTCGCCGACGTTTGCGCCCGGCTGGGCGTGGACACCGCGAGCTTGCTGGGCCGGGTGCGCGTTGCGCTCGGCGGTCGGGGTAGCGCGAGCGGGCCAGTGACGTCGCTGTACGTGACGCCGCGGGCGCGGCGCGTGCTGGAGGCCGCGATGGCCGACGCCGACCGGCGCGGCGACACCTACGTTAGCGTCGAGCATCTCTTCCTCGCCCTGTTGAACGAGCCGGAGGGCCCGACCGCGCGCTTGCTGCGCGACGCCGGCCTGGAGCCGGCACCGGTGGCCGAGGCGTTTGCCGCGCTGCGCAAGAATCGGCCAGTGGATGACCCGCGGGCCGAGAGCAGGGCGGGCGCGCTCGAGAAGTACGCCGTCGATCTGACCGAGCTGGCTCGCCAGGACAAGCTCGACCCCGTCATCGGGCGCGAGGATGAGATCCTGCGCCTGATGGAGGTGCTCGTCCGCCGCACCAAGAACAACCCGGTGCTGATTGGCGAGCCGGGCGTGGGCAAGACCGCGATCGTCGAGGGCCTGGCGCGGCGCATCGTATCGGGCGATGTGCCGGAGCCGCTGCGCGACAAGCGCCTGGTGGCGCTCGACCTCGGCGGGCTCGTGGCGGGCTCGAAGTTCCGCGGCGAGTTCGAAGAGCGGCTCAAGAGCGTGCTGGCCGAGATCACGGAGTCGAAGGGGCAGATCATCTGCTTCATCGACGAGCTGCACACCCTGGTCGGCGCGGGCGCGGCCGAGGGCGCGATGGACGCGGCCAACCTGATGAAGCCGCTGCTCGCTCGTGGCGAGCTGCACTGCATCGGCGCCACGACGCTCGACGAGTACCGCGAGCGCATCGAGCAGGACGCCGCGCTGGAGCGGCGCTTCCAGCCGATCTACGTCGACGAGCCGTCGGCGGAAGAGACGCTGCAGATCCTGCAGGGCCTCGCGGAGCGCTACGAGCAGCACCACGAGCTGACGATCGAGCCGGAGGCGCTGGAGGCCGCGGTCACCCTCGGCGACCGTTACCTGCGCGACCGGCGCTTGCCCGACAAGGCGATCGACCTGGTGGACGAGGCGTGCTCGAAGGTACGCCTGCGGCAGTTCGGCGGTCCGCCGGAGGAGCGCGCGCTGCGCGAGCGCATCCGCGGGCTCCAGCGGCAGGAGGACCAGGCGTGGCAGGACCGCGACTACGAGGCCGCGGCTCGCTACCGGCAGGAGCGGCTGCAGCTCGAGCCCGAGCTGCCGGCGCCCGCCGATGGGCCCGCGCGGGTAACCGCGCAGGACGTCGCCGCCGTCGTGGCCGGCTGGACGGGAATCCCGGTGGCGCAGATCTACATGCAGGATCTGGAGAGGGTGCTGCATCTCGAAGAGCACCTGCACGAGCGGCTCGTCGGCCAGGACGCCGCGGTGGCGGCCGTCTCGGACGCGCTGCGCCGCTCGCGCTCGGGGCTCGCCGACCCGCGCAAGCCGCTTGGCTCGTTCCTGTTCCTCGGTCCGACGGGCGTCGGCAAGACGGAGCTAGCCAAGGCGCTGGCCGAGTTCCTGTTCGACGACGAGACGGCGCTGCTCCGCATCGACATGTCAGAGTACCGCGAGCCACATACCGTGTCGCGGCTGTACGGCGCGCCCCCGGGCTACGTGGGCTACGACCGCGCCGGCCAGCTGACCGAGGCGGTGCGGCGCCGCCCATACCAGGTGGTCCTCTTCGATGAGATCGAGAAGGCGCACCCGGATGTGCTCAACGCGCTGCTGCAGGTGTTGGACGACGGTCGCATGACGGATGGTCAGGGCCGCACGGTGGACTTCCAGAACACCGTGATCATCATGACGTCGAACGCCGGGTCGCGGCTGCTGACGTCACGGAGCAAGGCGCACCTGGGCTTCCAGCTCGGTGGCGCGAGCGGCGACGGCGAGCGGCAGGCGCTTCGGGAGCGGGTCTTGGAGGCCGTGAAGGACTCCTTCCGCCCCGAGTTCCTGAACCGCATCGACGAGATCATCGTCTTCGACCGGCTGACCGCGGAGCAGCTCCGCGAGGTCGTGCAGAAGATGCTGCGCGACGTGCGCGGGCGGCTAGCCGAGCGGGGCGTGGAGCTCACGCTCTCCGACGCGGCGGCGGACTGGCTGGTCGAGCGGGGCTACGACGAGGCGTTTGGCGCCCGGCCGCTGCGGCGGCTGATCCAGCGCGAGGTCGAGAACGTGCTGGCCCGCCGGCTGCTCGCGCAGGAGGTGCGCGACGGCGACCGCGTGCGGGTGGACGCCGGGAGCGAGGGGCTGACCTTCGAGGTGGAGTCGCCCTCGCTCGCGCCCGCCCCGGTGCCGACCGCCGCCTAGCAACCAGTCGGCTCATCCGCGAGACGCCACGGGCTGGGAATTCCCAGCCCGTGGCGTTTTCGTGTCACCGTAATCTTTGACCCTCTGCAACGGCAGCCCATATAGTCTGCCACAAGCGCACGGCGCCAACCTCCGCCTGGGGTGCCATCGTGAGACGACTACCCTTGCTCCTGACGCTCGCGTTGCTCGGCGGCTGCGCGGCGCCGCCCGTCAGCGGCAGCACCAGCCCGAGCGGCGGCACGCCGCCGCTCACCGCCATCGTCACGTCATCCGATCTCGCGGTGGGGCCGAATCATTTCGGCCTCGCGCTATTGAACGACAAGAATCAGCCGGTGGCCGACGCACCCGTTCAGTTGAGCTTCTTCGACCTGAGCGGCGAGCAGCCGGTTCCCCTGACCGACGCGACCCCCACCTGGCGCCGCCCCGGCTCGGAGTGGAACCGCGGGCAGTACAAGGCCGACATCACGTTCCAGCGCGCCGGCCCCTACGGCGTGCAGGCTTCGGTCGTGACGACATCCGGCGCGGCGCCCCAGGTCGCCCGCACCCGCTTCGACGTGAAGGCACGCAGCGAGGCCCCGGCCGTCGGAGCGCTGGCGCCGCGCAGCCACAACCTGACGATCGCCGACAACGTCGACCCGATCGAGCTCTGTACGGCGACCGAGGAGACGTGTCGGGCGACCCGCGACCTGCGCCAGCTGACTATCGCGGACGCGATCGACCAGGGCAAGCCGCTCGTCGTGCTGTTCGCGACGCCGGGCTTCTGCACCAGCCAGACCTGCGGGCCGCAGCTCGACGTGCTGCAGTCGGTCGCGGAGCGCTACCGCGGGCGCGCAAACTTCATTCACGTCGAGATCTTCAGGGATCCGCAGGCCCGGACCGTGAATTCGACAGTCCAGGAATGGAACCTCCCGAGCGAGCCGTGGACGTTCGTCGTGGACAGCACGGGCCACATTGCCGACCGCTTTGACGGCATTACGGCCGGCGAGGAGATCGAGCAGGCGCTCCAGGCGCTGCTGAGCTGAGCGGCAATCCTACGCGTCGTCGATCCGCGTCGCGAGCAATCCGTCCGGCGTCTGCTCATACGTGACGAGGACCGGCTGGGCAAGCGTCATGTGCTCGCGCAAGTGCCCCGGGGTGACGTCCACGCCGGGGTCTACACGGAAGGTCAGCTCGCGGCCGTCGTCGGTCCGCACCGTCACGGCCTCCGTCACCGCGATGGACCGGGCCTGCACGTTCACGACCAGGCCACGCGCCTGCTGCACGCCCGTCTGGGCGTGCGCCTGACAGGCAACGCACCCCAGCAGCGCCAGCCCCACCAGCCCGAGAGCGATCACCAGCGAGGCGCCGCGCGGGGCGCCGGGTCGCCCGCGGATCGGCTCTGCGTTCTGGCCGCGCTGACCGCGTGGCGGCGGGAGCCCTACCACCACCTCAACCCTCCGCCGGAATGCCCAGAAATTCTCGCATCAGCTCGTAGAGCCGCGCGCGGCCGGCCGGCTGCGCCATCTGCAGGCCGTAGTGGTTGATATACGAGGCCGCGGCCTGCTGCCACTCGGCCCAGCAGGCCGGGCAGGTGTGCGCTTGCACTGCGGCGCCCACCGCGCCGGCGAGGGGCGGCCGGTCGAGGGCCTCGGCCTCCTGGCCGCACCGCGCGCACGTGACGATCGGCATGGGACAGAACGCTCCTGTCGCGTCGGCGGGGAACGGCGCCGGGGCCAACTCAACCCGAGTATTCTAGCCCTTGGGCGCGAGGAACGCCACGGCTTGCCCGGGGATGATCGCGCTGCTGGTGGCGGCCGCGAGGCCCGCGGCGCTGATCCGGCGACCAAAGCCGTCGCGCGCGCGCGTGAACGCGGGGTCGTTGTAGACGAACTTGTCGCCGTCCAGGCCCCACAGCACGATGTAGTGATCGTCGCTGGCGCGCGACCCCTCGTGCCCCGGCAGGAGGCGGTACTTGACCAGGATCATGATCGGGTGGCCCTGGCGTAGCTCCTCGCGCAGCTCGTCGGTCGTCCACGTATGGAAGTGCCGGCCGTCGTACAGACCACGGGTCGGCACGCCGAAGTCCTCGGCGACGTGCGCCAGGTGCTCCAGCGCAGTGCCCGTGTACGAGCCCCAGGTGCCCTGATAAGTATGCGACCGGTAGCGCAGCTCGTCCGTGCCCTTATCTGTCCCGAAAGCGTCGAGCACCATGCCCAGCGAGGCCGGGCCGCAGTTCGCGCCGGCGAAGCGCGAGCCGTCGAGCTGCGTGCGCCAAGGGACGGTGATCTCCCCCGCCGGCGCGGGCAGGCTGTCGGCCACGGCGTCCGGGGCCGCGGCGGGCGCGGCGTCCACCGCGTCCAATGTGGGATCGGCGAAGGCGACCGAGGGGGTGCCCATGAGGCCCCACCACAGGCCGAACGGCTCCAGCGCCACCTGGGGGCGCTCGGCGAGCAACCCGAACGGGTTGGGGCCGGCCGGGCCGGCCGCGCTCGCTGCCACGCGCACGTTGGCCGGTGGCCGCAACGTCAGCCCGAGCCCCAGCAGGGCCAGCAGCGCGCAGTGCCCGACGGCGCCCAGCCAGGGCGAGCGGGCACGAAGCGGCCGCCATTGGGGGACCACGTGGATAGTGAAGCGGGGCCCGCGCGCCCGCAGGGGACGGGGGGCCAGGGACGGCGTCGGCCGAAACACAGTAAGCCGGGGATCGGCTCGAAGCGCACACATCTCGGGCGGCATCATACCTGAAATCGTGACCAAAAGGAAGCCCCCGGCCCTTGCGTTTGGCCTAGAGGGCCCCCGCGCACCCCATCAACCGGCCCTCGGGCCGCACCAGGGAAGCAGGGATTCGCCGTGCCCGGAAGACGGCTGTAGCCGGCCAATGGCGCGTCCGGGGCGCATAGCTGGCGACTAGCGGCCGGTGGTAACATGCGCGTACTGGAGAGGAGAGCGTGATGCAGACGAGCGTTGGACGGGCCGAAGAGTTTCCGCGCTACGATCCCGCCGCGCACTACGCGGTGACCACGGAGGACGTCGAATATCGCCGCGACGGCGAGACCGCCTGGCTCGCCCGCGTTTACCGGCCGCAGGGCAGCGGACCGTTTCCCGCGCTGCTCGACGTCCACGGCGGCGCCTGGAGCGCGGGCGACCGTCTCAACGACGCGCCCATGGACGAGGCGCTGGCGGCCAGCGGCATGGTGGTTGTGGCCGTCGACTTCCGGCTGGCGCCACAACATCCCTACCCCGCGTCGCTGGCCGACGTGAACTACGCGACGCGCTGGGTGAAAGCGCACGCCCCCGACTTCGGCGCCGACCCGCGCCACCTGGGAGCCCTCGGCTCATCTAGCGGCGGTCACCAGATCATGCTGAGCGCGATGCGGCCGCGCGACCCGCGGTACGCGGCGCTCACCCTGCCCGGGGCACCCGACGTGGATGCGACGGTGGCCTATGTGCTCGCTTGCTGGCCGATCCTCGACCCCTACGCGCGCTACCTGTTCGCCCAGGAAACCGGCCGCGCCCAGCTAGTCACGCGCACGGAGGGCTTCTTCCTGACCGAGGAGGCCATGCAGGAGGGCAACCCGCAGCGCATCCTCGACCGGGGCGAGGCGGCGGAGCTACCCGCCGTGCTGCTGCTCCAGGGCACCGCGGACACGAACCTGACGGTCGAGATGTCCGAGCGGTTCGTGGCCTCGTACCGGGCCGCGGGCGGCCAGATCGAGATGGAGATCTTCCCGGACATGCCGCACGGCTTCGGCAACCAGCCAGGCCCGGAATCCGATCGCGCGATGGCGCTGATGAAGGCGTTTGTGGCGCGCCAGCTCAGGGCGGGCGCGCCGGCGTAGTGACCGAGAAGGAGAACGGCGACATGCAGCCAGTACCCTCGCGGGTCGTCAAGTCGTACAACGTGCGCTTTCAGCTCCAGACGCTGATCGGCCCCAACCCGCCGGGCCTCACGGACGCGGTCGACCTCCATGCCCACGCCCAGACCGGCACGGAGAACCCGCTGTCGATGGCGAAGAACGCCTCGCGGGCCGGCATGGGCACGCTGGTGTTCAAGAACCTGCCACAGGACCGGCCCCCGGCAGAAACGCGCCGGCAGGTCGAGGAAGAACTGAAGCGCTGGTGCGAGGCCGAGGGCATCGCGCCCGTGCAGTGCCTGCACGGCGCCCAGACCGACCCGATGCACGGCGGCCTGGAGTTCGAGCAAGTGCGCCGCGCGGTGGACGCCGGCGCGAGCGTGATCTGGTTCCCGGTCATCAGCAGCGCGCACAACATCTACCGCGTCGGCTGCCCCAACCGATTCGTGAAGGGCGACTACACTGAGCCCGTCGTCGGCCCCCTGCCGTGGGACGAGGCGCTGCGGGCCGGCCAGTACCTGCTCGACGAGGACGGCGGCACGCTGAAGCCGGTTGTGCGCGAGATCCTACGGCTCGCGGCGGACCGGGGGGTCGCCGTGTCGTTCGCGCACAGCTCGAAGCCGGAGATGGAAGCGCTGGCCGAGGAGTGCGGCCGCCTCGGCTACCGTCAGGCGTTCATCGACCACCCCTACGGTCCCCAGGTGGGCCTCGAGTTCGAGGACTTGAAGCCGTTCGCCGACGCCGGTATTTGGTTCAACTTCACCTACGACGAGATCTCGCCGCTGCTCGGCGTGGACCCGCAGGACATGATGAGCACCGTGCAGGCCATCGGCCCCGAGCACTTCACGTTCTCCAGCGACGGCGGCAACCCGCTGCTGCCGGGGGCGGTGGAGGCGCTGGACACGCTCGTGCGGTACGGCCGGGCCTATGGTCTCAGCGACGCCGAGCTGCGCATGATCACGGTGGACAACCCACGCCGAGTGCTAGGGCTCGTCTAGCCCAACCGCGCAGGCTTTTCCGACGCGCAAGCCAATAGGCGGCCCGCGCGAGCCTGGAACCCTCGCGCCGGGCCGCCCGCGGTTATCGCCCTAGCTCGCCGTTCAGGTGGGCTTGCAGCAGGCGCTGATATGACGGGCGCTCGGTGCCGTCCGGGTCGAGGATGGCCCACCAGTACTCTTCCTGCTGCGAGGTCCAGCGGGGGTCGGGCATCGTCCACAAGGCCATCACACCGATCCACGGCGCCCACCGCTCCTTGGCCAGCTTGTAGGCGCGCACAAGGTAGTCGCCCTTCTGCTCCTCGGTCACGCGGTACCAGGCGTAGGAGGGGTTGATCGGATCGGTCGTCCAGCCGAACTCCATCATCCAGATCTGCTTGTCGCCGTCGCCATACTCGGCCATGATGTCGTGAAGCTGCTCGGCACGCCGGAAGTAGAACGACGGGTGCGGATAGCGGTCGACCGACATCGGCACGGTTTCGGGCGCCGAGCCGTAGCCCGCGCCGTGGACGCCCAGCGCGTCGAACCAGGACGCGGCCCCCGCCTGGTACAGCCAGTTCAGGTACACGTCGTCGGGGCGAGCCGTATCGTCGTTCCAGCCGGTTGGGCTGAGCGACCCGCTGATCACCATCACGTTGGGGTCGGCGCGCTTGGCCGCCTCGTAGGCGCCGCGCAGCAGGCGCGTGTAGTCCGCGGCCTGCTGCCGGTTCACCGGCTGGTTGCCCCATTCCTTGTGGAGGTTCGGCTCGTTCCACACCTCGATCGCGTGTAGCCGCCCGGTCGTGGAGCCGGTGCGGTAGCGATTGACCAGCGCGTAGATAAAGTCGGCGTAGTCGGAGTAGTTCAGCGGCGGACCGTGCGGGTTGGCGTCCGGACGCGCCCAGGGCGGGGAGACGTCCACCCGCGCGATCACCTTCAGACCGGCGTTGTTTGACGCCTGAATCACGCGGTCCGTCTCCGTCCAGTGGAACTCGCCTTTGGTCGGCTCCACCTCCGCCCAGGGGATGCGCGTCTTCTGCCAGCCGACGCCGATGGCCGTTGCCTTCCGGAGCTGCGCGGCGGTCACGGCCGGCGCATCCCAGATGAACATGTTGACGCCGTACTCGGGGCTCTCGGCGCGGTACGGAATGTTCGGGCGGGGACCGGTCGGAATCGCCGGAGCCTGTAGGCGGGCCGCGAACACGTCCTCGTTCGTCACGGGCGTGCCGGCCGGCTGCCACTGTAGCTCGCTGTTACGGTAGTCCGTCCAGGTAACCGTCCCGCCGCCCAGCGACGCCCACACCTCGGGCGCCCCAGCGGGCAGGGGTGCCAGCGAGGTCGTGGCACCGGTGGTGAAGTTGTAGAGCAGGAGCGCGTCGCCGGCGGCGCTCTGCAGCACCAGCGTATCCCCGTCGAGCGCCAGCGGCAGCCGCCCCGACACCGGTGCCTGCGCGGTGCGCGTGGCCAGGTCGTACACGGCGATGCTCGGCACACCGCCGGTGCTGTCCAGCCACACGACGCGCCCGCCGCTAATTAGCGGGCGCGTGTAAGGCCCGGCGTCTGGCGTGAGCGCCCAGGCGTCGCCACCCGTCAGGTCGCGGGCGTAGATCCGCGACCCGGACGAGTCATCCTCCTGCCACACCACGACGCGTCCGGACACGGCGGGCTGTCCCTCGTGGCCCTGCTGCACGGCGACGGGGATCTCCTGCCGCGTGCTCAGATCATAGGCATAGATGTCGCCGCGGGCGGGGTCGTCGCGGTAGTCGGTCCACACTACGAGGGGCCAGTCAATGCGCGCGTCGACCTGCGCGCCCTGGACCGGCGCGACAATCATGCTGCGACGCGTCTTCAAGTCGTAGACGTAGACGTGGGGGTCGGCCCAGGGTGTCGTCGGCGTCTCGCCGCGGCGGTCCGACCAGACGACCGTGTCTCGGCTGATCGCCGGGGCGCCGGACGGCTCCGCGCCCTCTGGCGACAGCGGGATCTCCTCACCGGTGCGGAGGTCGTTGCCGCGGATGACCGGCAGGCGCGCCATCTCGTCGAACCACACCACCCAGTCGCCGTAGGCGGCCGGTCGGTGCTGATTGCCCGGCGCAATGGCCACGGGGAACGGCAGCAGCGCCGAGGGGTCCTGTGCGACGACGACCGCCCGCGGGGACGTCCCGCCGACGAGCAGCAGCACCAGGGCGCAGCCGAGCGCCAGCCGGCCGATGGTCCCGCGCGAACAGCGGACGATCATGCTACCTGCCTGTCTCGGCCGCGCGCGCCGGCAGCCGACGGAGGAGATTCGCGGCAGCTCTGCGGCCGCGAGCGCGGCACGCTCCGTGCGCGGCCCGGGACCGGCCTGGCCGCGCGGCGCACCGCGGGGACGCGGCTACCGGGGTATCGGCGGCCGGGCTATTCTAGCAGACGGCCGGCCGGCCGCCGGAGATTTCCGCGCAGCAATTCCTTTGGCCTACCGCTCCGGCCGTTGCTAAGATGATTCGGGATGTCGAACCAGGCGGCGCGGGCGCTCAGCGCGGCTAGGACCGCGCGGGCGCCCCCGCCGCCTCTGCATGAAGGGGTAGGCATGGACTGGGGACGGCTGAAGACGATCGCGGCGCTACTGACGCTGGGCGGCCTCCTGCTGGGCGGCGTGCCTGTCGGCGCGCAGACCGGCCCCGCCACGCCCACGCCGACTCGGCCGCCCGCGTCGCCCACCGCCACGCCGCTACCCCCCACCCCCGTGTCGACGCTGCCGCCCGTGGCGAACAGCGATCCGCGCTTTGGCGCCGTGCAGGCGATCTTCGGGCCGCAGGCAGCCGCGGCCGCGGGCGTCAAATGGGAGCGGCTCATCTTCCCCTGGAACGAGATCCAGCCGGACGGGCCCAGCGATTTCAATCAAGGCTGGTTCACCGAGGACCAGATCAATGGGGAGATCGCGCGGGGCATCCAGGTCGTGGGTATCACCGTCTACACCCCCACCTGGGCGGCACGCGACCCGCAGCAAGAGGCGCGCAGCGTGCCCCGCAACCTGAACCTGTCGATCGACGATCCGCAGAACTATTGGGCGGCTTACGTCAAGCGTCTCGTGGCGAAGTACCGGGGGCGTATCGATACCTGGATCATCCTGAACGAGCCGGACGTGTACAAGGACCCGGATGACTTCCGGACCTTCGCCGGCACGCCGGCCGACTACGCGCAGGTCCTGAAGGTCGCCTACCTGGCCGCCAAGTCGGTGAACCCCAATGCCACGATCGTCATGGCCGGCTTTACCTACTGGTGGGACCACGAGAACCGCCGGCCGCTCTATATCCAGCGCGTGCTCGACGCGCTCGGCGGCGACCCGACGGCCCCGGCCAACAACTGGTACTTCGACGCCATCGACG
>DATGMD010000078.1:0-11202 GCA_035293805.1 Chloroflexota bacterium
ACGGTAGAAGCGCTCGGCGGCCTCCAGGTCCTGCACGAACAGGCTAACCGGGCCGATCTTGGTGATCTTGAACGGCCGCGGCAGCAGCACCCCGTCCACGTCGTAGGTGGCCGGCAACTTCTCGACGTAGCGGTAGCCCGACTCCAGGTCGACGCCGCGCTCGATCGCCTGCTGCACCTCGGCGAACTCGGAGATCTGGGGCAGGTCGGGGGTGTGGTGGAAGCCGCGCTCGTACATCGGCTTCGGCTTGCTGTAGCCGTCCCAGCCGATCTGCTCGATGCCGTAGTACAGCTCGTTGGTATGGCCGTCGGGGTCGTACAGATAGGTGTGCCAGTTGGAGCCGGGCATGTCGCGGCCCGACCGCTGGAGGGGAATGCCCTGCTCGGTGAACCACTTGGTCGCCCGCACGACCTCGCCCAGGCTGCCGCACTGCCAGGTGATCTGGTTCGTCGTGACGCCCGGCTTGAAGCGGCGCGTCTTGTCCAGCGCCTCGCGCACCCGGCGGTTGAATAGCACGAAGGCGTGGTGGTCGCCACCGTAGCGAGTGAAATAGCCCTTCGGGTCGCCCATGCCCGCCAGAACCGACGGGTCCTCGACGCGCTTGGAGAAGTCCAGCTCGTCCGAGATGCGGAACCCGAGCAAGTCGGTGTAGAAGTGGAGGGCGCCCTCCATGTCGACCACGTTGAAGCCGAAGTGCCCTAGGCGCCGGATCTTGAACGGCTGCTGGAGTAGGATCCCGCCGACGTTGAACTGCGTGCTGGGCGTCGCCTGCGCGACCATGGTGCTCCTCCTTCGCCGAACGCGCCCGCGCCCCACCCCGCGGGCGCGGCGGCTCCCGTAAGCGCAGTGTAGCACAGAAACCTAACCCCCCCGGCCCCCCTTCCCTATCAGGGAAGGGGGGCGCCACCCGGCCTCGTCCCACTCCCCCTTCCCACATTGGGAGGGGGGCCCGGGGGTAGGGCGGCTAGTCGGCGCGGAGGGCGGTGGCGATGTTGAGGCGCGCAGCGCGGAGCGCCGGGTAGAGGCCGGCGCCGACGGCGATGAGCCAGGCGAAAACGACGACCACGGCGGGCACCCAGCCGGGGGTGGCCAGCACGGCGGCCGGCGGCATGAGGCCCGCGGCGGGCTGGCTGGCCAGCATAGAGAGCAGCACCGCGTTGCCTAGCTGGACCGCCAGCCAGCCAACGGCGAGGCCCAGCAGCGCGCCGACCAGGCCGATCAGGCTCGCCTCCAGCAAGAACAGGCGAACGATCTGCGGCTCGGTGGCGCCGACCGCCTTGAGGATGCCGATCTCGCGGGTGCGCTCGAAGGTGGCCATGAGCATCGTGTTGGCGATGCCGAGGCCGGAGACGATCAGGGCGATGAGCCCGATGGTGCCGAGCAAGAGCTGCAAGATCAGCATGCCGCGGTTCACCTCGTCGAGCACGCTGAGCGGCGAGGTGGCTTGCAGGTTCATGGCGGTGATCCGGTCTTGGACCGAGCGCACCAGGTCGGTGGAGGCCGTCTTCACGCGGAGGGCCTGGTAGCCGTCGGTCGCCAAGTCGGGTCGGCGGTTGGTGACCCACTCCTGGGTGTCCAGCACGTCGTTCTGGTTCAGCCAGATGGTGAAATCGTCCTGCGTGCCGAGCGGCGCGAGGATGCCCGCGACGGTCACCGGCAGCTCGCGCTGCTGGATCTGCGGCGCGGCCGGGCCGCTGAGGCCCGGCAGCCCGCCGCCCGGCCCCGACGGCGTCTGTTGAACTCGCCGCGCCACCAGGTTGAGCGTTTGCCCCAGCGGGTCTTCCAGGGGGACGCGCTGGCCTTGCTGGTCGAAGAAGCTCTCGGGCACGCGGGCGCCGAGGACGATCTGGCCCGGCTCGGGCGCGGCGCTGCCCTGGACGGGCGTGAAGCCGTAGGCGGCCAGGCGGTCGGGCGGCACGCCGACGAGCAGCGCGCGCGCGCTATGGCCGTCGGCCTGCACCTCCGCGGGGAAGAACAGCAGGAGCTGCTCGGGCAGCACGGCGATCACGCCCGGCAGCGTCTCGATCGCCTCGATCGCCGGCTGGTCGAGGATGCCGCCGGGCGTCGCGCCGGCGCCCGGCGCGGTCGGCGCCCGGCCCGTGGACGAAACCAGAATCTCGTTCAGGCCGCCGGAGGCGCGGACGTTCTCCAGCACGTTGCGCTGGATGCCGCCACCGACGGAGGTCATGACGACGATCAGCGTCGCGCCGATGACCACCGCGAGCACGGTCAGGATCACCCGCAGCTGCGCCCGCGTGAGGTTGCGCCGGGTGTAGTCGAGGTAGTCGGCGAACCTCACAGGGAGCCTCCGCTGGAGGGCGGAGGAGCCTCGCTCGCCGTGATCCGCGCCGCGGGGTTGGGGGCGGCGCCCGCGTCGGCGCTCTCCCCGTCGCCTGGCCCCTGAGCCCTGGCCCCCGCGCGGGCGCCTGGCCCCGAATCGCCGTCTCCCGCGACGAGCCGGCCGTCGCGCAAGCCGATGCGCTGATCGGCGAGGGCGGCCAGGCCCTCGTTGTGGGTGGCGATGACGACGGTACAGCCCTGCTCGCGCTGGCTCGCCAACAACAGCTCGACGATCCGCGCGCCCGTCTCGCTGTCCAGGTTGCCGGTGGGCTCGTCGGCGAGCAGCAGGCGGGGGCCGTGTACGAGCGCACGGGCCACGGCGACCCGTTGCTGCTCGCCGCCCGAAAGCTGGTCGGGGCGGTGGGCGGCGCGCTCGGCCAAGCCCACGCGCTCGAGCAGCGCCAGAGCCTGGCGACGGCGCTCGGCGGGCGGCCGGCCCGCCAGCACCAACGGCACCTCCACGTTTTCGATGGCGGTGAGCGTCGGGAGGAGGTGAAACGCCTGGAAGACGAAGCCCACGTAGGCGCGCCGATAGCGCGCGAGGTCGGCAGCCCCGAGGCTGGACACGGGCCACTCGTCCACGACAACCTGCCCGGCCTGGCAGCGCTCGATACCGCCGATCAGATGGAGCAGGGTGCTCTTGCCCGAGCCCGAGGGGCCGAGCAGCGCTGTCACGCTCCCGCTGGGGATGCTCAGCGCGACGCGATCGAGAGCGCGGACCGCGCCGCGCCCCATGCGATAGGCATGGCTCACGCCGCTGAGCGTGATCATCGGCTGACTCCCAGGCGGATGTGCGGGGGAAAAAGCTCCTGCGCCCCCGGAGGGAAGCGTTCGCAGGGGGCCGAAACGCCAGCACCGGGCCCATCCCTTGCGGAAGTGGGCCCGGTGCTGTGGAATGCCTGCTGGCCCAGGGTTAGCTAAGACACGCGCTGACGCAGATAGTGGCTTACGTGCCGCTGCCGCCGCCGCTGCCGCCGCTGCCGCCGCTGCCACCACTGCCGCCGCCGCTGCCACCACTGCCGCCGCTGCCCTGAGCGTCCGGCGAGGCCGCGCGCCGCGGCTCTAGCTCGACGATCTCAAACGCCTGGTCGAGGTCGAACTCTTCGTGCAACTGCCCCTCCTTCCAAAGATCCCAAAGGTCGGTTGGCGTGTTGGAAGCGCTCGGACGCCGCGCCCCCCCGGGCCGAGTTGTGCGCGGCTACCCGCCCCCACCCCCGGTGGGGACTCCCCATGGCCGGGTAATCCCTTTATGGGGAAGCACACCCTACGACCACTATAAGACTACCAGAGCGGCGGCGAAGTGTCTATACTTTCTGCTTACGCTGCGCCAGAACGAGCGGTTAATATCTCGTGGTTGTGATCCGGGGAGGTGCCGCGCGGGGCGCGGCGCACCCGTTCGAGGCGGTACGTGGCGCGCGGCGAGCCACCAAGAAGCGGTGCGCGGACCCATATCAACGGCTGGCCCGGTGCGGACAATACCTTGTCTGCTGCGCTCTCGGGCCGGTAAGCTGCTTCCGGAGGGTAGTTGGCGGACGGTCGCTGGCTCCCCACCATGGGAGAGGAAGAAGCAAGGGTATATGCGGAAGCTCGGTCTTGCCGCCGCGCTGCTCGCGGCGGTGTTCGTCACCCAGCCCACGGCCTGGGCTAGCGGCCAAAACCAAGGGGCGGACAACGCGACGGTCACTACCATGTCGCCCAGCCAGCTCATTCGCCAGGCGGGCTACACGCTGACCGATGCGGAGGCTGCCTATCTCGATGCGGACCAGCCCATCGGTCAGCAATGGAGCACGGCGCTCATGCAAGTGGTCGCGCTGGGCGGCCCGAACGCCGGCCTGCCGGACAGCACCATGCAGCCCGCCCTCGAGGCCGTGCTGCAGCGCCTCATCGCGCTCGACCCCGAGGCCGCGCCCGAGGCGCCGCCCTCGCTGCAGCCGCTACGGTCGCTGGCCGTGCAGCAGCGCGAGGCCACGCAGCGCGCGGCCAAGGCCTGGCTCGCGGCGTTGCAGGCGGGCGACCCGAATTGGTGGCAGGCGGGCGCGGCCGATCTCACGCTGGCCAACCAGGCGCTCCAGAGCTGGCAGCAAGAGATGGCCGCCCGCTACCCGCCCCCGCAGGGCAACCCGTAAGGCGCCGCCCGCCGGCTTGAGCCACGGCGCGGCTGGCGCGAGAGCACAACAAGCGAGCCCCTGCCGGACACGGCAGGGGCTCGCTTGTTGTGCTTGGGGAGCGGGGCGACGCGCGCTACTGGTGGAAGATCGTCATCGTGACGATCAATTGCCCGTTGTGCGAGGCGCTCGACTGCGACGTGCCCATGATGCGCGCCTTATTCTGCTGCATCCAGTCGCGGAGGCTTGTTTCGAGCTGGTCGGCCGGCGCGTTGATCACCGAGACCTTGATACTGCCTGGCGGCGGACCTTGCACGGTCGTCTCCCCTACGCTGTTCTTCGTGGGTGCGCTTCGCTTGCCCACGCGTGCGCGGGCACTGGTTACTGTTCTAGCACCGGTCCGGCATCCGCGACCACACCCCGCGGCGCCAGGCGCGTGGCGACGAGGCTTGCCACCTCGGCGACGCCGAGCGGCCGGCCGAGCCGCGCGCTCAGGCGCGCGGCGATCTCCTCAGGCGGGAGGCGGCTGCGCAGCAGCTCGGCCAGGCGGTAGAGCGGCTCGCTCACCTGGAAGCGCTGCCCGTTGGGCAGCACCAGCGCGTACACCTGCACGCCGCTCTGGTCGCCGCCGACCAGCGTGCCAGCTAGCAGGCTCACGCCAGGCGCGAGCCGCCAGGTGTAGGGGCTGGGCGATCGAGGATCGGGGGCGGGGGACAGCTCCCCATCCGTAATCCCCATTCTCCAGCCCTCGCCCCTGGCCCCCCGATCTACCATGCGGTCCACCCGCCGTCGATGGCGATGGTCTGGCCGGTGACCATGTCGGCGCTGGGGCTCGCCAGGTAGACCACCGTGCCGACGAGGTCCTCGGGGATGCCCAGGCGGCCGAGGGGGATGCGCTCGACGTACTCGCGCACGAACGCGGGATCCTCGCGCAGCGCGTCGTTGTGAACCGTCGCCGTGTAGGTGGGCGCGATGGCGTTCACGGTGATGTGATACGCGGCCCACTCCACGGCCAGCGTCTTCGTGAGCGCGACGACGCCGCCCTTGCTGGCACCGTAGGTCGCCCGGTTGGGATAGCCGACCAGCCCGAACTGCGACGCCACGTTCACGATCTTGCCCTGCCCCTGCGCGGCCATGACGCGGCCGACGGCCTGGGAGACGAAGAACAGGCCGCGCAGGTTGATGTTGTGCGTGAGGTCCCAGTCCTCGGGCGTGATGTCAAAGGCGGGCTTCACCACGTTCACGCCCGCGTTGTTCACCAGCACGTCGATATGGCCGAAGTGGCGCTCGACGGCCTGCACGCCCGCCGCGATGCTGTCCAGGCTCGTTACGTCGAGCGGCACGGTCAGTGCCTCACGCCCCAGCGCGCGCACGGCCGCGGCGTTCTCTTCGGCCAGCCACAGGCGGTCCTCTAGCTCGGTGGCCGCCACGTCGGCGCCGGCGGCCGCCAGTCCGAGCGCCACGGCGCGGCCGATGCCCGGCCCGCAGCCGGTGACCAGCGCCACCTTGCCGTCCACGCGGAGGCTGGGCAGGATCATCGCCATGGCGTCACCGGGCGAGCAGGCCGCCGTCCACGGCCAGCGTGCTGCCCGTGACGTACGACGACTCGTCGGCGGCCAGGAAGAGCGCCGTCTGCGCGACCTCCTCGGCGGTGCCCCAGCGCCCCATCGGCTCGACGGTGTTCGCCACGAAGGCGTAGTAGTCGCTACTGGGCGGCTGGCTGGGATCGGCGGCGGCCGGGTCGGCGGCCTGGTGCAGCGGCGTCCAGATGAAGCCCGGCAGCAGCACGTTCACGCGGATGCCCTGCTGGGCGTACTCGATGGCGGCCGTGCGGGTCAGGCCGATCAGGCCCGCCTTCGCCGCCGCGTAGGCGCTGCAGCCGGGGATGCCGGCCAGCGCCAGCACCGAGGACACGTTGACGATGGAGCCGCCACCGCCCTGAAGCATGGCGGGGATGGCGTGCTTCATCATCAGGAAGGCGCCGGTGAGGTCCACGGCGATGATCCGGGCCCAGTCGTCGTCCCGCACGTCGTGGGTGTAGCTGCCGGGGATCGTGATGCCGGCGTTGTTCAGCAGCACGTCCAGCTTGCCGTGAGCGTCGACGGTGGCGGCGACCAGGCGGCGCGCGTCGTCGGGGCGCGTCACGTCGCCGAGCGCGAACGTCGCGGTGCCGCCAGCCGCCGTGATCTGCGCGACGGCCTCCTGGGCGCCGGCGGCGTTGTGGGCGGTCGCGATCATCACGCGCGCGCCCTCGCGCGCGAACAGCAGCGCGGCCGCGCGGCCGATGCCTGAGGCGCCGCCCGTGATGAGCGCGACCTTGCCGGCGAGGCGTCCCATGCGGCCCCGCGCTAGCCGCGGCCCCACGGGCCAGGATCGCCGAAGCCCGGCGGGCGCGGCCCGCGTCGCAGCGCCATCAGCAGCAGCGGCCACAGCATCCCGACCAGCGCCACGAGCATGAGAGTGGCGAAGGCGAACTGCAGCAGGACCATCACGCTCATGCCCGGATCGGTGCCGCCGCTCAACAGGCCCATCACGGCCATCAGCGCCAGCCCGGCCAGCATCGGGTACGAGATGACCAACATGGGCACGAACATGATGAGCAAGAACGAGAAATACACCGCCGAGAGCAGGAACAGCGTCGAGTAGATGGCGATGGCGGCGCGTCCGCCCGCGCCATAGGCGTCGAGCGCGCGGCTGCCGGCGGCGGCCTCGTGGAGGCGCGGACTATCGCGCAGGTGGCTGATGTGGAACCACGTGGCGAGCTGGAGCAGCGCGTTCGCCGTGGCCTTGCGGAGCTGCTCGCCCACCCGCTGGTGCAGGTTCGGGATGCCCGTGGCGTCGGACACGGCCCAGTAGCCGTCCAGCTTGAACAGCGGGTTCACGTTGAGCAGCATGGCGAAGTCCAGAAACAGGACGATCCAGAGCGCGGTGTGGTCGCCCGTGGCCCAGGCGAACGCCGCGAGCAGGATGACTGCCATCGACTGAAAGTAGACGCCGCCCAGGTCGACGACGAGCCGCTGGCGGCGCGGCAGGCGCCAGATCCCCGTAACCTCCACGTAGGCGACCAGCATCAGGCCCATGAGGCCCACGCCCAGCGGGCCGTGGCGGGCGCGGAAGTAGCGCGCGGCCGCGGCGTGACCCAGCTCGTGCCAGGGCGTCGTGAGCTGCGCCGCCAGCGGGCCAAGGAGCAGCACGGCCAGTGGGATGGTGAGGGGATTGAACTCGGCGAGGCGCGGCGCCAGCGCGCGATAGGCGTAGATGTGGGCCAGCGCGATCAGCGCGAGCACCGGGATGGCCACCGCGGGCGCATACAAGTACTTCACGGTGTTGGCCAGGGGCTCGAGATAGCGCGCAGGCAAGACGGGCAGCCGCCCCATGATGCCGAGCGAGGCGTCGGCGCCGTGGCCGCTCGGCCCGCCGAAGCCCGGGAAGCCGCCGAAGCCCGGCGCGCCGAACGACGGCGCGCCAAACGGGGTGTCGAAGCCCCACGTCGCCGCGTCCTCGGGCGGCGCCAGGATCCCGAGAGGCGCCAGCTTCTGCTCGACGATAGCGGTAACTTCTTCGGCGCTGATCGGTCGCCCGATGCGGTCGGAGAGCGTCTCCGCTACCTCGGCCGTCGTGCGCTCGCCGTCGAGCAAGCTTGCCAGGTAGTAGAGCGGCCGCGCGAGCTGGTAGTTGCGGCCGTCGGGCAGCGTCAGGAGGTACGCTTGCTCGGTGGAGCCGCTATCGAGCTCGCCCAGCTCGACCCCCGGTAGCAGCCGGGGGAGGGGCGCGGGCTGGCTCTGGCTGGTCAGCATTGTGACTCCGTGAACGTTGCTGGCGAATCGCTTGTGCTACTCCCGAACAGTCTACCCGTTCCCGGTCCGACGGAGCGGGAATTGCGAGCATCCCCCCGCCTCCGGCGGGCGCCCTAAGCTGCCGGCTCAGGTTGCCGTGTAGGTTTGGCTTTGCCAAACCTACACACGACCCCTGGCCGAGTGCTTAGGCGCCGAAGTTGGGCAGATAACCGCGGTGCCCGTTCGGATAGCGGCAGAACATCAAGCCTCGATACAGGCCCTTCCGCGTCCACTTCTGCGCGAAGTAGTGATAGTTCTGGTCCACGCAGTGTTTGGGATCGGCGTGATGGTAAAACTCGACGCGGCCGTCGATGTAGCACTTGTAGCCCAGCTCGTAGAACTGGAAGATGAAGTCGAAATCGTCCCACTGGCTGCGCACGAAGCGCTCGTCGAAGCGCAGGCCCAGGTCGTTGCGGAACATGAAGCAGGCGCCGCCAAAGCAGATCTCCGCGATCTCGCCTTTCTCCACGGCCGCGCCGCTGGCGAGCGGCGAGCCGTCCATGCGCAGCTGCCGCGCCGAGACCGCGCCCGCGCCGGTGCGGTCCATCGTCTCGCGCAGGCGCTCCAGCCAGCCCTCGGTGAGCAGGATGTCGTCGTCGAGGAACACCGCGTAGCGCGTGCGGGCGCGGTCGAGCGCCAGGTTCTGGTTGCGCACGCAGGAGCGCTTGCCCGCGACGAAAATGAGGTTGTACGGGCTGCGGGTGACGCGGGTGAGGTTGTCGAGCAGCGCGCGCACGCGGTCGCTGTTCGGCTCGTAGCAGCGGATGAGGATGTCGGTCATGCCCGACTCGTCCTCCCCGCCCTCGCCGCGCGCATCCGGCTCCAGCACCCCCAGCGGCGCCAGCTTGTCGTGCAGCAAGGCGCTGAGCTGCGCCGCGCTCACCGGCCGGCCCAGCTCCTCGCCCAGCCGGGCGGCGATCTCGCCCACCGAGCGGTGCCCGTCCACGAGGGCTACCAGGCGGCGGAGCGGCTCGGTGAGCGCGAACGCCCGCCCATCCGGCAGCTCCAGCCGCCAGCCGCTATGCTCCGGCTCGCCGAGCGGGTCCGGGGGGTGGAGGAGCGCGCCGGTGGTGAGCAGCGGCACCTGGGCGGCTGGGCTGGCGTCGCGCTCAGGCCGCGCAGGCAAGGCCTGGCTCGGCGGCGGGCCCTGCCACGCCCGCGGGTAGCCGGGGCCGTAGCGCCGCTCCAGCCAGGTGACGGCCTCGCGGATCAGCACCTGCTCGCGCGGGTGCGAGCTGAAGGTGTGGTCGCCGCCGTCGACGATGCGCATCTCCAGGTGGCGGCCGGGCGCCTTACCCTGCCACGCCTCGGCCAGCTCCAGCAGCCGCGTGTGCTCGATGTACGGGTCCGAGCCACCCTGGATCAGCAGCAGCGCGCCCTGCCACGACTTGAGCGTCTCGAACAAGTCCAGCGTCGGCACGTCGCTGGTGCGCGGCATGCCGGGCAGGATGCCGCGGAAGTGCTCGCGGAAGAAGTCGTCGAAGATGATCGTGCCGGCGAGCATCAGCCCGTCGACCTGGTCGTGCACGGCGCATTGCGCGGCCACGTGGCCGGCCTGGCAGGAGCCGAAGAGCACCACGCGCTCGGGCGCGGCGAGGCGTCGCAGCTCGGCCAGCGCCGCTCGCGCGTCCGCGATCATGTCGTCCGTCACCGTGTGCCGCTGACCGTAGGGGTCGCCCTCGCCCTCGCTCTCGCCGCGGCCGCGGAAGTCGACCGTCAGCACCGGATAGCCGGCGGCCGCCAGCGCGCGGGCAAGCCGGAAGTTCATGCGGTGCGGGCCAAGCTGCTCCAGCACCAGCACGGCCACGCGCGGGCCGCGCGGCGGCGCGCCGGTGGGCGGGTGATACATGGCGTACACCCGCTGGCCGTCGATCTCCAGCGTGATCGGTTGTTGCTCGCCCGTCGTCGGCGCTTGCGGCGTTGCCGCAGTTGGGCGCTCCTGCTCCATGACCATGGGTCGTCGCTCCCTACGGCGCCCAGACATCGGGGCCGAAACACGGCCAGATTGCCGAGCCGTTCTCGTACTTGTACATCGTCCAGCCGCGCAACAGGCCTCTGCGGGTCCATTTGTCGACGAAGTAACAGAGATTCTGGGCGCGCCAGATCTTCGGGTCGTTGTGGTGGTAGAAATCGGCGCGGCCGTCCAGGTACGACTTGTAGCCGCGCGCGTAGAACTCGAACGCGAAGTCGATGTCGTCCCACTGGCTCTTCACGTAGTGCTCGTCGAAGCGCAGGCCGAGGTCGTTGCGGAACATGAAGCAGGCGCCGCCGCTGAGCGCCTCCGCGATCTCGCCGTGCGGGCAGGTGGCCGACGTGGAGAGCAGCGAGCCGTCCATGCGGAGCTGTCGCGCGAACACGATGCCGGCGCCGGTGCGGTCCATGGTCTCGCGCAGGCGCTCCAGCCAGCCCTCGGTGAGGATCACGTCGTCATCGAGGAAGACGGCGTAGCGGGTGCGGGCGCGGTCCAGCCCCACGTTCTGGTTCAGCACCGCCGAGCGCTTGCCCACGCACAGGATCAAGTTGTACGGGCTGCGGGTGACACGGGTGAGGTTGTCGAGCAGCGCCCGCAGCCGGTCGTGTGGCTCGTAGCAGCGGATGAGGATGTCGGTCATGCCCGACTCGTCCTCCCCGCCCTCGCCGCGCGCATCCGGCTCCAGCACCCCCAGCGGCGCCAGCTTGTCGTGCAGCAGCCCGCTGAGCTGCGCCGCGCTCACCGGCCGGTCCAGCTCCTCGCCCAGCCGGGCGGCGATCTCGCCCACCGAGCGGTGCCCGTCCACGAGGGCCACCAGGCGGCGGAGCGGCTCGGTGAGCGCGAACGCCCGCCCATCCGGCAGCTCGAGCCGCCAGCCGCTGTGCTCCGGCTCGCCGAGCGGGTCCGGGGGGTGGAGGAGCGCGCCGGTAGTGAGCAGCGGCACCTGGGC
>DATGMD010000079.1:0-93965 GCA_035293805.1 Chloroflexota bacterium
ACAAGCCGATCTGGATCACCGAGAGCAACGTCCTCGTGAAGGACGATTCCAAGACGCCGACCAACGACCCCAGCTTTCGGGCCACTATGGACGAGCAAGCCTCGTATACCATCGAAAACATGGCCCTGGCCATCGCCGCCGGCGTGCAGCGCTACAGCGTGTACAAAATGACCGACGAGGCGCCGGAGGTCGGCGATCAGTACTGGGGGTTGGTGCGCGACGACGGCTCGACGCGGCCGTCGTACGTCGCCTTTCAGACCGGGGTGAAGTACTTCCAGGGCGTGCGCAGCGCGTTTTACTACTGGTGGGGCGCGAACATGCCGCCCAGTGAGCAAGAGCTGACCAACGAGCTGACGTCCAACGCGAATCGCTTCCAATGGCCGTGGCCCGGCGCGGTGAACGTCGTCGTCATGGACAAGTCACCGCAGCGCATCACGGTGATCTGGAATGTATCGCCGCAAGCGGGCACGGTTACGCTGCCGGCGTACAGCCGCGCCGCCACGATCGTGGACAAGTACGGCCGCGAGCAGCCACTGGCCGCCACTAACGGCTACTATCAGCTGAATCTAGAGCCGTCGCGGAACAACTCGGACCCCCGCGACCGGACCCTGTATCTGGTGGGCGGCAGCCCATCGATCATCGTAGAGGACATGACGCAAGCGGTCACGCCCGCGCCCACGCTGACGCTCACGCCGACGCCGACGCCGAGCCCGACGGCCACGCCGTCGCCCACGCGCACCCTGCTGCCGGGCGAGACGCCCCCGCCGACGCCGCCCGTCACCCCGACCATCGTGCGCACGCCGACGGCGACGGCCACCTTCGCGCCGACTAACACGCCGCTGCCGACCGCCACGCTCGCGCCGTTCCCGCCCACGCCGACAGCGACGCTGGCCGCGCGCGGCGTGCCGCTACCGCCGCCCATCCCGACCGTCAGCGGCAGCCACGGCCTCCCGCCGGACGTCGAGGAGAGCCCGCCGCCGACCGAGCCGGCGGGCGATGAGCCGTCCGAGCCAACGCCACAGTAGCGGCTAACGCCGCAGCCCGCGAACCGCTTAGGGCTGGAACAGGAACGCCACGCGCACCTGCACGCTGACCCGCAGCTCGCCGCTCTCGACCGGCGGGGGCGGCGCGGGCGCCGGGGCCGCGGCGCCCGAGAAGGCGACGGCCGCGCGCGGCTGCGGCGTCGTAGCGGTGTTCTCCGTCACGCTCTGCACGCCGACGATCCGCAGCCCCAGGGATCCGGCCAGAGCCTCCGCCCGCGAGCGCGCGACGTTCGCCGCGTCCGCCAGCGCTTGCTCGTGCAGCGCCGCGGTATCGCGTATGCCAAAGTGAAGGCCGCCCACGCGATTCGCGCCGGCGGCCAGCGCGGCGTCGAGCAAGTCGCCGGCCTGGTTGACGTCGTTCACGGTAATAGTCACGCTGTTCGTCGCCTGATAGCCGGTGATCTGCTGCTCGCGGTCGAGCTGCGGCGACACGCTCAGCCCGCTGGTCTGCAGGTCGCGCGAGCTAAGCCCCCGCGCGCGCATCGCGTCCAGCACGGCCGTCAGTCGCCGGCTGTTCTCGGCCACCGCGGCGGCGGCCGTCGCGTCCTGGATCTGCACGCCGACCGTCACGTAGGCCACGTCGGGCGGGGCGCTCGCCTCGCCCTCACCGGTCACCGTGATCGTAGACTGGTTCGAGGCGTCCGTCTGCGCCGCCGCGGTCGTTACGAATGCTCCGCTCAGCACGCAGACGGCCAGCACGGGGAGCAGCGCCGCCATCCGTCGGCTGGTCGGCAGTCCTAGTCTCACGAGCAACCTCCTACCTGGCTCGGCCGATCTGCCGCTCGTGACAGCGGCCGGCATCCCTATTTCGTCGAGCGCCCGCGCACCCGGCTGGTATTATAGGGACAGTTCACGGAGCCGAGGCCCGTATCGCCGTGACCACACCGCTCGCCTCCTCCCGACCGGCCGTCGGTTCGCCCGCGGCCTCCGTGGCGCGGCGGCAGTCCTGGCGACGGCGCAGCAAGCCAGCGCGCGTCGTCCGTGCTCTGTGCCTGTGCGCGCTGCTGGTGCCGGCGCTGGTCAGCTTTCGTCCGTACGCGGTCGAAGATCGCATCCGTGCCGCCGCGCGTCCCTACGACTTCGACCTGATCGCCTGGGAGGCGGGGCAGCTGCACGACGACCTGCCCTCGCTGATCGGGCGCCTGCGCGAGCCGCCACCCGCCGACGCTCCCGTGACGTCGACGGACGACGCCGCCACCGTGGATCAGTTCTTCGCGGCGGTCGCGCGGTGGCGTACGGCGCGGGCGACCGGCGGCTCCGCCGAGAGCGTGGCCGCGGCTCGAGCGGCGTGGGAGAGCCAGCGCGACGCGGCGGGAGCAGCCATCGAGCGGGCGCTGAGCGCGCTGGCGAGTCAGGAGGGGCTCACCGCCGACACTCCGCTGGGTACCTGGCTGCTGCCGCCGGTCAGCTTTCAGCTGACCGAGCCGCCGCGCGTGCTGGTCGTCTCGCCCCGCGACCGGATCGAGGTCGCGCAGTCGGTGCTGCTCCGGCCCGACGTCTCGTTGTCCGCGGCCGAGGAGCTGGAGCAGCACGTGGACAGTCTGGGGATGTCAGGGCTGGTCGTCACGATCGGCGGCATCGCCACCTATCCGGCCATCGTGCCGCTCCAAGCCAGCCCCCTGGAGACGCTGACGGCAGTGTCGCACGAGTGGCTGCACGGCTACCTCTTCTTCCGGCCGCTCGGTCGCGCGTACTTCACGAGCTACGACGCGCGGATGGTCAACGAGACGGTCGCCGAGCTAGGCGGCCGCGAGCTGGGCAAGCTGCTGGCGGAGGCCTTTGGCCTCCCCGCCGATACGCCCGCCCCCACCGCGGATACGGGCGATACGGGGGGCTTCGATTTTCGGCGGCAGATGCGCGACACGCGCCAGCAGCTCGACGCGCTGCTGGCGAGCGGCCAGATCGCGGAGGCCGAGGAGTATCTCGCGCGGCGGCAGCAGGACTTCGTGGCGGCGGGCTATCCGATTCGGAAGCTGAACCAAGCGTACTTCGCCTTCCACGGCAGCTATGGGGACAGCCCTGCCTCGGTGAGCCCGCTGGACGGTCAGATACAGACGCTGCGGGACGCAAGCCCCGACTTGGGCGCCTTCCTGCGCCGCGTCGCCCAGATGACCTCGTCCGCCGAGGTCGCGGCCGCCGCGGAGGAGACGCCGCCTGGCTCGTGAGCCCCCACCCGGCCCGGCGCGGGGGCACTCGGCGGGGCATTGGGCCGGACACGGCAGGGCTGTCCGGCAGCAGTCGTGGCGCTGGGTTCCCGGCGCGGACCGACGTTGACGCCGGCCGGTTTGCGCCGCTATACCTCGCCAGGTCGCGGGCCAGGGATGAGCACGCCCGTCCACATCCCCGGCGAGCCGAAGAGGAGGTGTCCTGTGGCACGAACCACGAATGAGCAGCGCGATTACCTCATCAACCAGTATCCCAAGGTTTGGGACGGCTTCCAGGCGGCTCGGAGCGCTATCCGCGAGGCCGGCCCGCTCGACGTGAAGACGCAGGAGCTGATCAACACAGCGGTGTACGCCACCGTCGGTGCCGAGGGCGGCACGCGCACCCATAGCGCTCGGGCGTACCAAGCCGGCGCAACCCCGGCCGAGATCCGCCAGGCGGTCCTCCTCTGTCTGGGCGTAGGGCTCGGCTTCTCGCCCGTGTACCGGGCGCTGGAGTGGGTGCGCCAGGAGCTGGAGCAGCTGGGCGCCGAGGAATAAGCCGCGCCAGAAGGGAGGGGGGGCATGTCTCGCTCGCTGGGCGACCGGCTGCCGGCGGCAGTGGTCGCGCTCCTCGACGGCGCGGCCCTGCGCGACAAAGCCCACCAAGTCTTCCTGCTCGTCACGCCGGACGCGGACGGCTACCCGCGTCCGGCCATGCTTTCGGTCGGCGAAGTGCTGGCGCGCGGCCCGAGGGAATTGCGGCTGGCGCTGTACAGCAGCAGCACCGCCTCGGCCAATTTGCGCCGTGCCGGAAAGCTGACGCTAGCTCTCGCCAACGACGGTTTCGGCTACTACGTCAAGGCCGCGGCGCGCGAGCTGGCGGTCATGGACCCCGAGCTAGCCGGCCTGGCAACGTTCGACGCCACTGTCGAAGAGGTCCTCGAGGACGGCGAGGCCATCGCCGTCGTGACGAGCGGGTTCACCATGCGGCTCGCGGGCGATCCGGCGCGGACGATCGCTATGTGGGAGTCGACGATCGATCGTTTGCGGGCGATGCCCTAACCGCGCTGGGATCCGCGCCCAGCGCTTGAGCTGCCTACCACGCAGACCGCCGAACGCTTATACTGGGAAAGGCCGACGGCGACCTGCCGACAACGCGCCGCCTGCGGCCGCCCCCGCGCTGTGTAGTGTGGCAGCTCAACTTCCTCTGTGAACATGATGGAGCACGTATGGCTAAGCTCCGACTCGAGATTGTGACCGCTGAACGCGAGGTCTTCGCGGACGACGTGGACATGGTCGTGGCGCCCGGCGGCGAAGGCGAGGTGGGCATCCTGCCTCGCCACGCGCCGCTGCTCACGACGCTGCAGCCCGGCGTGCTCCGGCTGAAGAAGGACGGCGACGAAACGTATCTGGCGGTCAGCGGTGGCTTCATGCAGGTCTACCGCGACCGCGTTTTGGTGCTGGCCGATACGGCCGAGCGCGCCGAGGAGATCGAGGAGGAGCGCGCCGAGAGCGCCCGGCAGCGGGCGCTGGCGGCCTTGCAGCAGCGGGGCGGCGGGGATGCGGCCCTCCAGGCCGAGGCCGCCCGCCTGGCGCTGCGACGGTCCCTGGTCCGGCTCCAGGTCGTGCGCCGACGCCAGCGGCGGACGGCCCCGTGAGCGCGACCGGCGACGTGATCTCGGCCTCGGGGCGACCACTGGGCGGCGGCACGATCCTGGTCGAGGGTGGCTATCCCCTGCGCGGCACCGTGGCCGTGGGCGGCTCCAAGAACGCTGGGCTCCCCATCCTCGCGGCGGCGCTGCTGACCGACGAGCCTTGCACGATCCGCAACCTGCCCGACATCGAGGACATCTACACGATGCTCGATGTGCTGCGGGCCTTGGGCGCCGAGGTGGACCACCGTCCGGGCGAGCACATGGTCACGGTACGTGCCGTGCGGCTGGTCCGCGACGAGGTGCCGCGCGACCTCGGCACGCGGATGCGCGCCTCGTTCCTGGCCGTGGGCCCGCTGCTCGCCCGGCTGGGGCGCGCCATCGCCCCGCATCCCGGCGGCTGCGACATCGGGATGCGCCCGGTGAACGTGGACGTCCGCGGGTTCCAGGCGATGGGGGCGCGCGTGGTTCAGGAGGCCGATCCGGACGGGGAGGCGGACCCTCGCGGCTACGACCGCAAGGTACGCTACGCCATCGAGGCGCCCCGCCTGCGCGGGACGCGGCTCTACCTCGATTATCCGAGCCACACGGGCACCGAGAACCTGCTCCTCGCCGCCTGCCGCGCCGAGGGCACGACCATCATCCGGCACGCCTCGATGGAGCCCGAGGTCGGCGACCTGGCCAACTTCCTGCGCGCGATGGGCGCCCGCATCAAGGGCATTGGCACGAGCACGCTGGAGATCGAAGGCGTCGAGCGGCTGCACGGCGCCGACTACCGACTGATCCCCGACCGCCTCGCTGCCGGCACATTCTTGATCGCGGGAGTGATCTCGGGAGGCGAGGTGCGGACCGTCGACGTGGTGCCTGAGCATTTGGAGCCCGTCACCTACAAGCTCGCGGAGGCCGGCGCGCGGGTCGACGAGGGACCGGACTGGGTGAGCGCCGCCGCGAACGGCGCGCTCGAGGGCGTGGACGTGCAGGCGATTCACTACCCCGGCTTCCCCACCGATCTTCAGGCGGCGTTCGCGGCGCTCCTCACCCAGGCGCAGGGCAAGAGCGTGATCCACGAGCGGGTGTTCGAGAACCGGCTGGAGTACGCGGCCGACCTGCGCAACCTGGGAGCGGACATCGAGGTCGATGCGAGCGGCCAGCGGGCGACGATTCTCGGGGCACGTCGCCTGCGCGGTGCGCCGCTGGTGTACGCGCGCGACATTCGGTCGGGCGCTGCCGTCGTCCTCGCCGCGCTGGCGGCGCACGACCGTCCCACCATGATCATCCACGCGTACCATCTCGATCGCGGCTATGAGGATCTGGTAGGCACGCTCGCCCGCCTGGGTGCCCGTATCCGGCGCCTGAACTCCGCAGAGGCAGCCGAGGAGCTCGTTCGCGTGCCGGCTTGGCCCGAATGAGCGGCCAGCCGCGCGTCGCCGCCGTGCCCGGCACCCGACCTGGCAGCCCTCCGCCGCTCGGCCGCTGAGACCGAGGGCACGGAGCGGCTGGGACAGTACAGTGTTTGCCAAACAGGTCGGGATTGATCTCGGCACATCCAACATCCGCGTGTACGTGCGCGGCCGGGGGATCGTGCTCAACGAGCCCACGGTCGTCGCGCACTCCGCCACGGACGATCGCGTGCTGGCGATCGGCCGCGAGGCGCGCGAGATGGAGGAGCGCTCGCCGGCGCGCATCGTCCTCACGCGTCCGATTCGGGCGGGCGTCATCGCGGACTACGGCGTGACCGCGCTGCTGCTGCGACACTTACTGCGCCGGGTGGTCGGGCGCGTCAATCTCGCGCGGCCCGCCGTGATGATCTCCATCCCCGCCGGCGTGACGAACGTCGAGAGCCGCGCGGTGCTCGACGCCACGCTGTACGCGGGAGCCCGCGAAGCGCACCTGATCGCGGCGCCACTGGCCGCCGCGATCGGCGCGAACATCCCATTAGCTAGTCCCAGCGGCAACATGGTGGTGAGCCTGGGCGGCGGCACGTCGGAGGCCGCGGTGCTGTCGCTGAACGACATCGTCGTCAGCAGCACCGTGCGCCAGGGCGGCAGCCGGATCGACGAGCTGATCGCGACGTTCCTGAAGCGGCGCTACAACCTGCTCGTCGGGCGCCACACCGCCGAAGAGGTGAAGCTGCAGCTCGGCAGCGCCCTGCCGCAGAGCGAGAACGCTACCGGCGAGGTGCGCGGCATTGACCAGGTCAGCGGCCTGCCCAAGACCGTAACCGTGGGGACGTGGGAGATCACCGAGGCGACGGCCGAGGCCGTGAACGCGATGGTCGGCACGGTGCGCGCGGTGCTCGAGCAGACGCCGCCGGAGCTGGCCTCGGACGTCGTGGACAAGGGGATGATCCTGACGGGCGGCGGAGCGCTGCTGCGGAACCTGGACAAGCTGCTCACGCGCGAAACGGGCATTCCCGCCTATCTGGCGGAGGACCCGCCATCCTGCGTCGCCATCGGCGCGGGCAAGGCGCTCGAGCACTATAAAGTGTTCCGCGATAGCCTGCTGAGCACCGGCGGCTGAGCCACGCGCGGATCAGCGCGCCCGCCCCACGTGCAGGCTGACCGTGCCCAGCCCCAGCAGCTCGTAATGCACCTGCACCAGTCCCGCCTCGCGCATCACGTCGGCCAGGGCCGGCGGCGCCGGGAAGCGGTCCACGGATTCGGGCAGGTAGCTATACGCGGCCGCGTCGCCCGCCACCAGCGCGCCCAACAGCGGCACCCAACGGTGGAAGTACCAGCCAAACACCTGGCGGAAGAGGGGCAGGCGGGGGCGTGTCAGCTCCACGCAGACGACGCGCCCGCCGGCCCGTAGGACGCGCGCCTGCTCGCGAAACGCCTGGCCCACGTCGGCGACGTTGCGCACGACGAACGCCGACGTGACGCAGTCGAAGCTGTGGTCCGGAAACGGCAACCGCAGCCCGTCGGCGAGGGCGAACCGGGCGCGCTCCGCCAGCCCCGCGGCGACGGCCCGGCCTCGTGCGCGAGCGACCATCGGCGCGGCGAAATCGACGCCGACCACCCGGCCGCGTGGGGCGGCGCGCGCCAGCGCGAGCGCCAGCGCGCCAGTGCCGGTGCCCACGTCGAGCGCCCGGCCGTTCGCGGGCAGCGCGGCGGCGGCGACCGCGCGTCGGCGCCAGCCGGCGTCCATGCCGAACGTCATCAGCGTATTCAGCAAGTCGTAGCGCGGCGCGATGTGGCCGAACATGCGGGCCACGGTCGGTGGGCGCGCGGCTGTGATGACGGCGGAGTGCGCGCGGTCCGGGCTCATCCCAGGCTCATGTCGGCGGCATCGCGCGCCCGGCGAGCCTCGGCTCCCGCGGGCCGCGCCTGGCGGAACAGGTGGCTGAAGTCGCCCGAGTACAGGTGGGAGCGCCGGTCGGTCGCGCCGCGCCGCAGCGCGACCTCGACGGCAGGCCCGACCAGAATCAGCGCCTGCTTGGCGATCTTCGCCGCCCGCACTTGCGCCGCGATGTCCGCCAGCGTACCGCGCAGCACCCGCTCGTCCTCCCACGTCACTCGATAGACGACAGCCACTGGCGTGTCCGGCGCGTAGCCACCGGCAAGCAGGTCCGCCACAACGGCGCGCATCGAGGCCACACTCAGGAAGATCACGAGCGTCACGCCATGCTGGGCGAGCGCGCGCAGGTCCTCGTTCGGCGGGCGCGTCGTGCGGCTGGGACGGCGCGTGAAGATGACCGTCTGCGCGACGTCGGGCACCGTTAGCTCGGCGCCCAGCGCGGCCGCGGCCGCGAAGGCCGAGCTGACGCCGGGCACGATCTCGTAGGGAATGCCGGCGGCCTGGAGTCGCACGATCTGCTCGTGCATCGCCCCGTAGAGCGACGGGTCGCCACTGTGTACGCGGGCCACGGTCTGTCCGGCCCGGCAGGCCGCGAGCACACGCTCCCAGACCTCCTCCAAGGTCAAGGCCGAGCTGCCCACCACCTCCGCATCCCGCCGGGCGAAGGCGCAGATGCCCGGGTGGACCAGCGAGTCCGCGTAGATGACGAGGTCCGCCTCGCCGATCAGCCGCCGCCCCTTCAGCGTGAGCAGCTCCGGATCGCCAGGCCCCGCGCCGATGAAGTACACCTTGCCACTCACGAGCGGGCCGCCTCCTTCTCCTGCTGAGCAATTGGCCTCGGTGGCGCCACGCCGTTTGCTTCGCCAACGAGGGCCGATGATCGCGGCCGACTAGCGCTCGCTGTGCCGCGCGTCACGCACGCGCCGTCCGCTTCGCAGGATGACGAGCGAGAAGTAGTCCGGGCGATCGTCCGGCAAGGTGGCGAGATCGTGGACAACTCGCTCCTCCGGACGGCCGACGCGCTCGACCCATACCGCCGTAGCCCCGGCCGCCGCGACTGCCGCCCGCAGCGCCCGCGGGTCGTCGCCAGGCTTCAAGAGCACCGCCGTGTCGAAGCACCGCAGCACGGCGGGCAGCTCGTCGAGCCCGTACGTCGCCGGCAGCACGGCTAGGCGCTCGTCGCCGTCCGCCAACGGCTCCGCGAGCCGCGCCGCCGCGGCGCTCCCGGACCACACGCCCGGCACGACGCGCACGGCAACCTCGGGATGGCGTTCACGCAGCGGCACCAGGGCGTGTACGAACGTGCTGTACAGCAGGGGGTCGCCCTCGGTCAGGAAGACGCCCGGTCGGCCGCCCCGCAGGCGCGCGGCGATCTCGTCGGCGTTCGCGTTCCAGCACTCCGTCGCGCGGTCGGCCCACCCCGCGGGATACACCAGCGGCACGACGGCCTGGCGCGCGGGATCGAGATACTCCGCCGCGATATGGCCGGCGTAGCTCGGCGCCCCGGCTCGGCGCGTGGGCAAAAAGACCACCTCGGCGGCGCGCAGCAGGCGCAGGCCCTTCACGGTGATCAGCTCGGGGTCGCCTGGCCCCAGCCCGATCCCGTAGAGTGTGCCAGCCCCCGCCACGTCGCCGTCGGCTCCTAGCAGGTGGTCGCTCATTCCCGGCTTCCGTCGTCGCGCGCCCGCCAGCCGGTGAGAACGAACACCGGCGGCAGCGGCGCGAGGCGCGTCAGCCCGGCCAGGTCCGCGCCTCGCGCCGCGCTTAGCTGCACTAGCTCGTGCTCCCACCCGGCGGCGCGTAGCCAGGCCGTCGCCTCGGCGACGTGCTCGACGGTGGCGAAGTTGGCCACCAGCCGGCCGCGCGGCCGCAGCCGGTCGGCAATGCAGGCTAGCAGCGCAGCGAGCCGGCCGCCGCTGCCGCCGAGGAACACGGCGTCGGGGTCGGGCAGTGCTGCCAGCGCCTCGGGCGCCTCACCCGCGATCACCGCGAGCGCCGTCGTCGGATGGGCGACGGCGTTAGCCTGCAGCAGCGCGCGCTGCGCCGGGTCGCGCTCGACCGCGTAGACCCGGCCGCCAGGCACGAGCGCCGCCGCCTCGAGACTCACCGACCCACAGCCAGCGCCGACGTCCCATACGATGGCGCCCGGCCGCAGCCGCAGCTTGCTCAAGCTCACGGCGCGCACCTCGGCCTTCGTGATCTGCCCGTCGCGGTGCGCATAGGCGCTCTCGGGACGTCCGAAGCCGGCGGCCGGCGAGCCGTTGGCGTCGCGGAGCAGTACCAGCACGTTTAGGGCCGCGAAGCGCTGAGGCGGCAGGTCCACCAGTCGACACGCTGTATGGCGCTCGGCCGCGCCGCCCAGGTGCTCGAACACGTGCGCCTCGCAGTCCGGCTGGCCGGCAGCAAGCAACGCCTCGGCGATGGCCGCCGGGGTATTCCGCTCGTCGGTCAGGAAGACGACCTTGGGCGCGCCGAGCGCGCGCGGCAGAAGCGGCGCCAGCGGGCGGCCATGGGCGCTGAGCACCAGCGCATCGTGCCAGCCGACACACAGCCGGGCGAACGCAAGCTGCACCGAGCTGACGTGCGGCTCGACGCGCACGCGGTCGCGGCCCAACCGCGCGGCCAGGTAGGGCGCAATGCCGAAATAGCACGGGTCGCCCGAGGCGAGCACCACCGGTCGCTCGGCAGCATCGCGAGCCGCTAGCCGGTCGACCAGCTCCGCCAGGTTCGCGCGCACGACGAACCGCTCCGCCGGATGCTCGGGGAAGAACGCCAGGTGACGGTCGCCGCCGCATAGCAGCGTAGCGTCCGCTACCGCCGTGCGCGCCGCCGGGCTGAGGCCCGCCGGGCCGTCGTCCCCCATCCCGACGACGAGGACCGGGGCCAGCGCCGCCGGCCGAGCGTCCTCGCGGCCGGCGGCGGAGCGGGAGCGCGAGCGCACGTCCGCCATCTTACGCTACCGCCGCGCGACCGAGGATCGTGCTGTCGAAGTCGAAGATCAGGCACTCCACGGCCAGCGCGTCGGCCACCACGGCGCGGCACTGGCGACACACCAGCTCGGCCAGGTGGTCGAACACGCCGGCCAGACCGGCGCCCAGCACCAGCTCCTGGAAGTGGCGGGCGGTGTTCGCCGCGCGGATGGCCTCTTGCAGCTCCACGGACGCACCGCAGGCAGCGGCGACCGTCGCGAGGAACCCGAGGTCCACCTGGTTGCCGGCGACGTGGGTCATCATGTGGCCCTGCGCGAGCTTCGACATCTTCCCCACCATACCCGAGAGCGTGACCCGTCGCACGCCGCGCCGCAAGCAGCGCTTCAGCGCGTGCCCCGTGAACTCGCCCATCTCGACGAACGCCATCTCCGGCAGGTCGAACAGCGCCTGCGCGTACTGCTCGCTCCGGCTGCCCGTGCTGAGCACGACGTGCGTCACGCCGTTGGCCGCCGCCACGTCCACCCCCTGCTCGACGCTCGCGCGCCAGGCGGCCGTCGAGTAGGGGATCACGAGCCCCGAGGTGCCGAGAATGGACAACCCGCCGACGATGCCCAGCCGGCCGTTCAGCGTGCGCTTGGCCAGCTCCTCGCCGCGGGGCATCGCGATCTCGACCCGTAGGCCGCGGCCGTTCAGGCGGCCAGTGGCCACCGCGCTCACGTGTTCCGTGATCATTCGGCGCGGAACCGGGTTGATCGCCGGGCCGCCGACCAGCAATCCCAGACCGGGGCGTGTGACCGTGCCCACCCCCACACCGCCCGCTAGCTCCAGGCCGGGCTCGTCGCGCATCGTCACGCGGGCGACCACTTCAGCCAGGTGCGTGACGTCGGGATCGTCGCCCGCATCCTTGATAACCGCGCACTCGGCCCCCGTCGCGCCGAAGCGACAGCGCTCCAGCCGGAACGTCGCGTCGCTGCCGGCCGGCAGGTGGATCGTGACCTCCTCGACCGGCTGCTGCGCCAGCAGCGCGCGCGTCGCCGCGGCCGCCGCGGCGGTCGCGCACGAGCCGGTGGTGTAGCCACGGCGCAGCTTGCGCCGTCGCACGGGCGTCAGGATCGCGTCGTCGTCCATCGACACTTATCAGCCAACAGCGGTGAATCGCGGGCCAGCCGGGAGCCGATTGGCGCTCCGTTACGCGCGCTTGGATTGTAGGCATCCCGCGGCGTCTCCGGCTCGGCCGCCAGCGAACGGCGACCAGTCGCCGATTACGCCAGCGCCAGACGGCCGAGCGCGTTGAGGGCGGCCCCCGCCAGTGCCGCGCCGCCCCGCGTGCCAACAACCGTCGCGTACGGGATCGTCCGCCGGATCAGCTCGTCCTTCGACTCGGCCGCGGCCACGAAGCCCACGGGCATACCGACCACGGCCGCGGGCGCGGGATACCCGGCGTCCACCAGATCGAGCAGCGCCAGCAACGCCGTGGGCGCCGTGCCGATCGCGACGATACCGCCCGCCCACTCATCGGCAAGCAGCGCCAGGCCCGCGGCCGTCCGCGTGGTCCCCTCCACCTGGGCGCGCTCTGCCGCGCCGGGTGCCGCAAGCGCAACCTGTACCGAACAGCCCAGCCGTGCGAGCGGACCGCTCTCCACGGCGACCGCCAGCATCCGCACGTCCGCGACGACCGGCCGGGCGGCGCGCAGCGCGCTCATCGCGGCTGCCACGAAATCGGGACTCATGCGGATCGCGTCGACGAGCGTCAGGTCGCCGGCCGCGTACACCATGCGCGCGGCCACGGCGCGCGCCGCCGGGTCGGCCGGGAGCCGATCCGCGAGCCGCGCCTCGACGTGGGCGAGGCTGCGCGTCTCGATCGCCGCGGGTGGCAGTGCGTAGCGGGCCAGCAGTGTGCTCATCACGTCAAGCCGCACGACGCGCGCGCCACGCCGCGCAGGCCGTCGCGAAGCGCTTGGCCAGGTGAGGCGCCCCGGCCAGGTGCAGGTGGACGTACGACGCCAGCAGCGCCCCGCTAGCATGGCCCTCGGCGGGCGGCTGACGACCGGCGATCGTGTAGGCGGCCCGCTGTCCCGTTCGGGGCTCCAGCCGCGAGTAGTGGAACTCGTGGCCGCGCACCCGCTCGCCTCGTCGAAGCAGCAATGAGTCGGCTGCTGCCGTCGCCTCGCGGTAGCCGAGCGTCAGCCGCGCGCCCGCGAGCGACACCTCGGCCGGCACCAGCCCGGCCAGCGTATGCCGCGCGCCCGCCGCGTCCACGAGGCTGCGTGCCAGGTACATCAGCCCACCACACTCGGCGTAAATCGGCAGCCCTCGCCGCGCGAGCGCGCGGAGCTGCCGTAGCAGCGGCCGGTTCGCCGCAAGCTCGGCGGCGAATAGCTCCGGGAAGCCGCCGCCGAGGTAGACGCCGTCGGCATCCGGTGGCAGGGCGCTGTCCGCGAGGGGGCTGAACCCCGCCAGCTCTAGCCCCTCGGCGGCGAGCAGGTCCAGCGCATCCGCATAGTAGAAGCCGAAGGCGCGGTCGCGGGCCACGGCCAGACGCGCCCGCGTGGCCGTCGCCGGAGCGGGGAGCGGCGAGTCATCCCCGTTCACGCCAGTCGCCGTAGCCTCGCAGCGAGCGAGCAGCCGGTCGAGATCGACGCCGCGGGCGATAGCGGCCGCGGCCCGAGCGAAATAGTCGGCGCCGGACGGGTTCTCGAAGCAGGGTACTAGCCCCAGGTACCGTTCGGGCGCGGCCAGCCCGGCCTCACGGTCCACCGCCCCCAGCACGGGGAGCCCCGTAGCCGCCTCAACAGCTTCGGCGACCGTCTCCCGGTGGCGCTCGCTCCCCACCCGGTTGAGAATCACCCCGACAAGCCGCACGACCGGATCGAGTCGTTGGAAGCCGAGCACAGTGGCGGCGGCGCTGCGTCCCTGGCGGCTCACGTCCACCACCAGCACCACCGGCAGACCGAGCAGCTTGGCGACCGCCGCCGTACTGCCCTCGTCCCCGCCGCCGTGACGGCCGTCGTAGAGCCCCATCACGCCCTCGACCACCGCCACGTCCGCGCGGCCCGCCGCGCGCGCGAACAGCGCCCGCAGCGTGGCAGGCGGGAGCAGCCAGCTATCGAGATTCCGCGCTGGGCGGCCCGTGACCTGCCCATGGTAGCTGGGGTCGATGTAGTCGGGCCCCACCTTGAAGCCCTGCACGGCCAGCCCACGCGCCACGAGCGCGCCCATGAGACCACAGGCGACGGTCGTCTTGCCGACGCCGCTCGCCACCCCCGCGATCACCACCGCTTTCACCGCGGGCCTCCGGCAGGGGCCAGGGGGCGGGGGCCGGGGGCCGGCACGGGGGTCAGGGGGCGGGAGCCAGGGGCCGGAAATCGAGGGCCGGCATCGTCCCCTGGCCCCTGGCCCCTGGCCCCTGGCTCCCACATCAGCTCCGGCCAGGCGTCACGGCCCCGGTCGAGCAGCGCGGTGATCAGCCGCGGGTCCGGGCCGAAGTGCGCCGCCACGGCGACCTCGGTGTCGGCATAGACGCGGCGCGCGGCCTCGACCTCGGCCGCGATGCGGTGGACGAGCAGGCCCGTGTTCACGAAGTAAGGCGCCACGATGATCCGGCGCGCGCCGAGCGCGACACAGCGCCGCAGGCCGGCGGGCACGTCAGGTGGCGCCAGGCTCACGAAGCACACCTCGGCAGCCGCGTAGTCCCCTCGCTCCTCGAATAGCCGCGCGCTGGCGAAGAGGTCGGCGTTGGCGCGCGGGCTCGTGCTGCCGCGTCCCACCAGCAGGACCGTCGCGTCGCGCGCGGGGCCGAGCGCGGTGGCGGCGCACCGGTCCGCCACGACGTCCAGCAGCGCCGGGTGGCCGGCCAGCGGCTGCGCCAGGCGGATCTCGGCGTGCGGGTGGCGCTCGCGGGCCGCGGCAGCCTGCTCGGGCATGTCCGCGGTCGCGTGGCCGCCGAAGTGCAGCAGCACCGGCAGGGCGAGAATCCGCCGTGCGCCGCGCGCCACGCAGCGCGCGAACGCCTCCGGGATCGAGGGCGCCACCGGCCCGGCGAACTCCAGCACCCCCGCCTCGACGGGCCGATCGGGCAGCGCCCGGCGCACCGCGTCCGCGATCGCCAGGAACTCCGCCGCGCCGACCGGGTCCCGGCTGCCGTGACCGAGCAGTACCACCCCCCCGTCTGGGAGTGGCCCGGCCGGACTCGCCAGGCAACTCGCCTGCCAGCGGTGACTCATGCCCGCGCCTCCCGCACCGCACCCGCCAGACGCTCGGCGTCCAGATCGTCGAGCCGCAGGTAGCGGGCGCCCAGCGCGGCCGCCATCTCGGCCGCCATGCCCAGCTGGAGCGGGCCGGCCTCGCTGTCAATGACGACCGCGGCGATCTGTCGCCGCTGCAAGTCCGCGCCGAGTGTCTGCACTTCCGTCAGACAGTCGCGCTGCTCGGCCGCCAACGGCACGTTCGCCCGGCCGTCGGAGACGACCACGAGCAGCGGCAGCGTGCCAGGCCGGCCGCGCAGGTAGCGCTCGACCGTCTGACGGGCGAGGTCGAGGCCGTGCGCGAGCGGCGTCCGGCCGCCGGTAGGCAGCTCGCGCAAGCGGACCTCGGCCAGGTCTACGCTGCTCGTCGGCGGCAGCAACAGCTCCGCCGAGCGACCGCGGAAGGCGATGAGCCCCACCTGGTCGCGCTTGCGGTAGGCGTCGAGCAATAGGGACACGACGGCGCCCTTCGCGGCAGCCATCCGGTCGCGCGCCGCCATCGAGCCCGAGGCGTCCACCACGAACAGGATCAGGTTGGTGAGCCGCGTCTCGCGCACCTTCTCGCGCAGGTCCTGCCGTTCGAGCAGGACGGCGGTCTGCGTGCCCGCGGCGCGGCTGGCGCGGCGGCCACGCTGGTGCGGCGCGGCCGCGCGGAGCGTCGCGTCGAACGCCCAGTCACGCGGGCGCGGCTCGCGGGGGACCAGGCTCCGGACGTACGGGCCGACCGGCGTGACCGGCGCCTGCCACGGCAGCACGATCGCCTTCGAGCGCCGCCCGCGTGGCGCACTGCTGCGCCGCGGGGCGGGCGCGGCCAGGTGCGGCGGCACCGAAGTCCGACTTGGCGCGAAGACCTGATCGGGCGGCTGGGGGTTTTCGTCGGAGCCCTCGCCCTCATCCTGACTGGTAGAGGAAGTCGGCGCGTCGCCAGCCTCGTCCTCGGCTTCGTCGGCCGTGCGCTGCATGTAGTCCTGGATGCGCTCGTCCAGGCGGTCGCGGTCGAGCCCGGGCTGCTCGAAGGGCTGGCGGCGCCGGCGGTGCAGCAGCGCCAGCTCGGCCGCGTCGCGCACGTCCCCCTCGGTCACCAGCCGCCGGCCCGCGTAGGCCGCGAGCGTGAGGGCCGTCTTGTACATCACGATGTCGGCGCGCAGGCCATCCACCTCGAAGTCGCAGCAGAGCTGGGTGATGAGGCCCAGCATGCGGTCGTCGAGCCGCACGTCGGACAGCAGCGCGCGCGCCGCCAGGATGCGCTCGCGCTCGGCCGCCTCGGCATCGGCCCAGCGCGCGGCGAACGCCAGCGGGTCGGCCTCGAAGGCGATCCGCCGCCGCACCACCTCCGCGCGATCCTCCGGCGCCCCTAGGCCCTCGACCTCCACGGCGAGCGCGAAGCGATCGAGGAGCTGCGGGCGCAGGTCGCCCTCCTCCGGGTTCATCGTGCCGACGAGCAGGAACTGCGCGGGATGCTGCACCGAGACGCCCTCGCGCTCGACGTAGTTCACGCCCATCGCCGCCGCGTCGAGCAGCACGTCGACCAGGTGGTCGTTCAGCAGGTTCACCTCGTCCACGTAGAGAATGCCGCGGTTCGCCGCCGCGAGCAGCCCCGGCTCGAAGTGCCGCTCCCCCTGCTTGATCGCGCGCTCCAGGTCGAGCGTCCCCACCACGCGGTCCTCCGTGGCGCCCACCGGCAGCTCGACCAGGGGAACGCGACGCGTGGATACCGTACTGGCCCCCGCTGCCCGGCAGCCGTCGCACCAGGTGTCCGGCGCGGCGGGGTCGCAGGCAAAGGCGCAGCCGGGCATCACCTCGATCTCGGGCAGCAGGTTGGCGAGCGCGCGCACCGCGGTGGACTTCGCCGTGCCCTTCTCGCCGCGAATCAGGACGCCGCCGATGCGCGGGTTGATCGTGTTCAGGAGCAGCGCGCGCTTCATGCGCTCCTGCCCGACCAGCGCGCTGAACGGAAAGACCGGACGGCGGTCCAACACCGCGCGCCGGGCTGACGTGGGCGCCTCTCGGCTCATGGCGTGCCCCGCTCCTCGAGCTGGCCTTCCAGCTCCAGATAGATCGCTCGCAGTCGCGCCTCCGTGCCCGCCTCGGGCGCCTCCCACAGGCCGCGATCGACGGCCTCCAGCAGCCGCTCCACGATCGCTCGCAGCGCCCAGGGGTTCTTCTCTGCCAGGAAGCGCTGGAGCCGCTCGTCGAACACGTACGCCTCGGTGACGCGCTGGTACATCCAGTCCTCGATGACCTGCGCCGTGGCGTCATAGCCGAACAGGTAGTCCACGGTGGCGGCCAGCTCGAAAGCGCCCTTGTAGCCGTGCCGCTGGATGCTGGCGAGCCAGCGCGGGTTGACGACGCGCGAGCGGAACACGCGCCGCGCCTCGTCGGCCAGGTCGCGCACCCGCGGCCGCTGCGGGTCGGCGCTGTCGCCGAAGAACTGGCGCGGATTGCGGCCCGTCAGCGCGCGCACGGTGGCGATCATGCCGCCGTGGTACTGCATGTAGTCGTCGCTGTCGAAGATGTCGTGCTCGCGGTTGTCCTGGTTCTTCGCCGCGACGGCGATCTGGGCGAAGCGCTGGCCGAACTCGCCGGGCGCCGCCTCGCCGTAGACCTCGCGCGTGTAAGCATAGCCGCCCCACGCCGTGTAGACCGCCGCCAGGTCGTCGTCAGTCTGCCAGTTGCGCGCCTCCAGGAGCGGCAGGATACCCGCCCCGTAGGTGCCCGGCTTGGAGCCAAAGACGCGGTAGAGGGCGCGCTGCTCGGCCAGCCCCGGCGCGAGCCCGCTGGCCAGTCCTGCCGCACGATCCGCGCGAAAGTGCGCCGCCACGTAGTTGGCCTCCGCCGGCTCGTCGAGCCGCGCCACCCGCTCGAACGCCTGGTCGAGCAGGTGGACGAGGTTGGGAAAGGCGTCGCGGAAGAAGCCGCTGATACGCACCGTGACGTCCACCCGCGGCCGGCCCAGCTCGGCGAGCGGGATCACCTCCAGGCCGCGGACGCGCCGGCTCTCCTGCTGCCATACCGGCCGCAGCCCCAGCAGGTACAGGATCTCGGCCACGTCCTCGCCGTGCGTGCGCATCGCCGACGTGCCCCAGACGACGATGCCGACCGACTCGGGGTAGCGGCCTTCCTCGGCGAGGTACTTCTCGAGCAGCGCGCGCCCAAGCCCCTGCCCCACTTCCCAGGCGGCGGGCGAGGGGATGGTGTTCGGATCGACGGAGTAGAAATTGCGCCCGGTAGGCAGCACGTTCGCCATGCCGCGCGTCGGGGCGCCGCTCGGTCCGGCCGGCACGTACTCGCCGCGCAGGCCGCGCAGCAGGTTGCCCAGCTCGTCGGACGTGCGCCGGAGATCGGGCACCAGTCGCTCTGCCGCGTAGCGCAGCACGGCCGCGACCTCACGGCCATCACGGGGGAAGGCGTCCGCGACGATGCCGTCGACCGCGTGCGGCGCGAAGTCGGCCGCGCCGAGGCGGGTCAGCAGTGCCCGCCCGAGCGCTTCCAGCGCCTCCAGCGCGTCGCCGCGGCTGCGGATCGGCGTCTCGACGGCATCCGCGAGCAGGCGCGGCGCGGGCGCCCCCAGCGGCGCCCCCAGGTCCGTCAACAGCGCGGCGTAGTCCAGTCCCAGCGCGCGGGCGAGCGCGGCGCGCAGGCTGGGCGCGTCGTAGTTGTCCAGACGTGTCAGGGCCAGCAGCAGGCTCAGCAGCTGCTCGCCCTCCGGCGCCTGCCCGAGCACGTGCAGTCCGTCGCGGATCTGCGCGTCCTTCAGCTCGCAGATGTAGCCGTCCATGTGCAGGAGGAAAGCGTCGAAGTCGGCCGGGCGCTCCGCCTCGCCGAGGTCTTCGTGCAGGCGCGCGGCGAGCACCGTCTGCCAGATCTGCTCCTGGATGATGGGCAGCTTCTTCGGGTCGAGCGTCTGCACCTGGTAGTACTCGTCCATGAGCTGTTCGAGCTTGGTGATCTCGTCGTAGCTTTCGGCACGCATCATCGCCGGCACGAGGTGATCGACGATTGTGGCATGGGCGCGGCGCTTGGCCTGCGCGCCCTCGCCGGGGTTGTTCACGATGAACGGGTAGAAGTGCGGCAGGTCGGCCAGCGCCACCTCCGGATAGCACTGCGCGGACAGCCCGACCGCCTTGCCCGGCAGCCACTCTAGTGTGCCGTGCTTGCCGACGTGGATGACCGCGTGCGCGCCCCACACGTCGCGCAGCCAGCGATAGTACGCCAGGTAGTGGTGCGTCGGCGGCAGGTCGGGGTTGTGGTAGATGGCGATCGGGTTCTCGCCGAAGCCGCGCGGCGGCTGAATGCCCACGAAGACGTTGCCCAGCTCCAGCCCCGGCATCATCAGCGTGCCGTCGTAGACGTACACCGCTCCGGGCGGCTCGCCCCACGTCTCGGCCAGCCCCGCCTGCACGGCCGCCGGGTAGGCCGCGTGCCAGCCCGCGTACTGCGCGGCGGGGACGTGCCCGGGCGCCGCGGCCACCTGCGCGTCCGTCAGGAACTCGCGGTCGTAGGTGCAGCGGTCGATCAAGGTGTGGATCAGTGCGTCGCCAGATTCCGGGATGTTCTCCACCCGGTACCCGTCCGCGGCGAGCGCGTGCAGGATGTGGATCACCGAGGCGGGCGTGTCGAGGCCCACCGCGTTGCCCAGGCGGGCGTTGCGCGACGGGTAGTTTGCCAGGATCACCGCCACGCGCTTCTCGGCGTTCGGCACGTGCCGTAGCCGCGCCCAGCGGATCGCCAGGCGAACCAGATAGTCCACCCGATCGGGGGCGGGCACGTAGCGCTGGACCGCCGCCCCGAGCACGCCGAAGGCACCCCCCGGGGTGGCCTCCGCGGCCTCGACCGTCTCCTTGAAGCTGATCGGCACGGTCACGATGCGGCCGTCGAACTCCGGCATCGCCACGTTCATCGCGGTGTCGATGGGGCTCAGGCCGCCGGCCGTCGCTTGCCAAGCGGCCCGGGCGCTCGTCGCGACGACCGCCTGCAATACCGGCACGTTTAGCCGCTCCAGGAAGTCCACCGACCAGCCCGTCGCCAGGCTCGGCCCCTGCACGGCGACCTTGCCCATCGAGAAGCTGAGCGTGTTGATCACCACGTCCACGCGCGCCCGTCCAGTCTCGTCGAGCAGGAAGCGGCGGAACACGCGCGGCGCCCCCGCGGCCTCGGCCGTCTCGTCCTTCAGGCTGTAGCAGTAGACTGGCAGCACGTTGGCGCCCTGCGCCTCCGCGGCGCGCACGAGCGCGTCCACGAACGCCAGGTTGCCGCTCATCCAGTGGGCCCGATAGAAGAGCAGGCCCAGCGTCGGCCGGCCAGGCCGCACCCGCGCGGCTAGATAGTCGGCGAGCGCGACGCCGTCCGGCTCGTCCGGGTGATACAGGCCCTCCCAGGGCAGCTCGCGCGGTGGGTCATAGGCGCTGGCGATGCCCAGCAGGCGGTCAGCCAGGTAGGCGACCAGGCTTCGCAGGTTCGCGACGCCGCCGTGGAGCAGGTACGCGAACACCGTCTGGACCACGTCGGCCGGTGCCGTGCAGGCCGCGGCCAGGTCCACGTCCGGCTGCTGATCGCCGGGGCAGGCGATCAGCGGCACGCCCGCCGCCCGGCAGCGCGCTTCCAGCGCGGCGAAGCCCGGCTCGAAGGCCCGCTTCCCGCCCAGCAGGCGCACGACGACCACTCGCGCGGCGGCCGCCGCGTCGAGGAAGGCCGCCAGCGCCGCCGGATCGCCGAGGGCGGCCGGATTTGCGGCGCGCACCGGCGGAAAGCCCGGCGGCAAGTCACGCGCGGCGCGGCTCAGCGCCAGGATCTCCGTGTCGGCAGTGGTCAGAAAAACGATCACCCTAAGCTCTCAGCCCTCAGCCATCAGCCGTCAGCCATCAGCAGACGGCAGGATGACCGCTGATCGCTCAAAACTCCACGCCCTTCTGGGCCTTGATGCCCTGGTCCTTGTACGGGTGCTTGACCGGCTGGATCTCCGAGACGAGGTCGGCCACGGCGACTAGCTCAGGCGGCGCGTTCCGGCCGGTGAGCACCAGGTGCATCATCGGCGGCTTCTCGGCGATGAGCGCCAGCATCTCGTCCACGCTGACGAATCCCGCGTGGATGGTCGCCATGATCTCGTCGAGGATCACGACGTCGTGCTCGCCCGCGCGCACCGTCTCCACGGCGCGTGCCCAGCCGGCCCGCGCGCGGGCCTCGTGCTCGTCCATCGGCACGCGCTCGTCGCGCAGCCCGTCCAAGGTGAAGCCGTGCCCGACCCGCTCTAGCTCGAAGTAGGGCGCCAGCAGCGGCAGCGTCCGCTGCTCCCCGGTCTTCCACACCCCCTTGATGAACTGGATCATCCGCACGCGCATGCGGTTCCCGGCAGCGCGGACGCCCAGGCCGATGGCGGCGGTCGTCTTGCCCTTCCCGTTGCCCGTGTTGATGATCACGAGCCCTTTCCGCTTGCGCGGCGCCGGGCGCGTGCGCGGCGCGGTCTCCGCGGCCATCATGCCCTCCCTCGTGCCGGCACGCGGCACAGCGCGAACACGCGCGCCAGGTCGACGTGGGCGGCGACCGCATCGGCCAGACGATCGTAGGGGTCCTCGGCCCGCGCCGCCCCTCTCAGCACGATACCACGCCGTCGCGCCAGCGCCCCCACCAGTGTCGTCCGAATGGCATCGTTATGGAACAGCCCGTGGACGTAGGTTCCCGCCACCAACCCATCGAGCGACACGGCGCCATCGGGGAGCAAACCTGCATCCCCCGGCCTCCCTTCCCCGGGAAGGACGCGCGGGGCCACCCCGGCCTTCTCATCCCCGTCCGCTCCCCCTTCCCACAATGGGAGGGGGGCCGGGGGGGTAGGTCTTATCCGCGCGAACGCACGCAGCGCACTCGTCGTGCGGCCCAGATGAATCTCGTAGCCGTCGAGCGGGAGGCCCGCGAGGCAGCCGAAGAAGCCATCTGCCGCGCTGATCTCGCCTCGGACCTGCCGCGTGGCCTTGTCGGCGGCGAACACCGTGCGCACGGCGAGCAGCCCGAGCCCGGCCCGCGCGCCTGCCTCGGCCTCGACGCCGTCGGGGTCGTCCAGCTCGGTGCCCAACATCTGGAAACCGCCGCAGATACCCAGGATGGGCACGCCCGCCGCGCTCAGTCGCAGGAGCGCGGCGCCCAGACCGCTCACACGCAGCCAGGCCAGGTCCGCGAGCGTGCTCTTGCTGCCGGGCAGGATCAGCAGGTCCGGCACGCCCAGCTCGTCAGGCGCCGCGACGTAGCGCAGCCGCACGCCCGGCTCGGCCTGGAGCGGTGCGAAGTCGTCGAAGTTGGCGATGCGCGGCAGGCGAACCACCACTATCTCGACCTGGCCTCCCTCGCCGCCCGGCGGCGAGCTCGACTGAGCGCGTCCTACCCCCTCTCCACCTGGGAAAGGGCTGGGGGGAGGGCCACTCCCGGCGCTACGGCGATCCAGCCCCAGCGAATCCTCCTCAGGCAGCCGGAGGTCGCGGAGGTACGGCACGACGCCGAGCACCGGGCAGCCGGTGCGCTCCGCCAGAAAGGTCAGGCCGGGCTCTAGGAGCGCCCGATCGCCGCGAAAGCGGTTGATCAGCAGGCCAGCGACGCGCCCCCGGTCGGCAGGCTCCAGCAGCGCTAGCGTGCCCACGAGCGCGGCAAATACCCCCCCCCGGTCGATGTCTGCGACCAGCAGCACGGGCGCATCGGCCAGCCGAGCGACCGCCATGTTCACCAGATCGCCGTCCCGTAGGTTGACCTCGGCCGGGCTGCCCGCGCCCTCGATGAGGACGACGTCGTGGCTGGCCCGCAGCCGCGCCAGGCTCTCGGCGACGACACCCAGTAGCTCAGGCTTCGCGGCGTGGTACTCGCGCGCGGTCAGGCGCCGCCAGACACGGCCCCGCACGACGACCTGCGAGCGCGCGTCGCCCTCGGGCTTTAGCAGGATCGGGTTCATGTCCACCGACGGTGCCACGCCGGCGGCCTCCGCCTGCGCCGCCTGCGCGCGGCCGATCTCGCCGCCGTCCGCGCACACCGCGGCGTTGTTCGACATGTTCTGCGCCTTGAACGGCGCGACGCGCAGGCCCTCCCGCCGCAGCAGCCGGCACAGCGCCGCGACCATCGCACTCTTCCCGACGCCCGACGCGGTGCCCTGGATCATGAGCGTCGGCGCGCCGGAGTGCTGCGTCATCGGCGCGCTCCGCCCGTCAAGACGTTGGTGGTGAGCACGCGCTCGAGCGCGGCGAGCAGCGCGTCGCACTCCGCCAGCGGACGCGCCGCGAGCCGCAGATAGCCGGGCAGGCCGAAGGACGCGCAGTCGCGCACGTAGATGCCCGCAGCGCGCAGCGCGCTCGCAACCTCCGACCCGTCGGGCACGGCGACCAGGAAGAAGTTGGCGGCCGACGGCAGCGCTTCCAGGCCGAGCGCCCGCAGGCCCTTCGCCAGGTACGCCGTCGCCTCGCGCGCGAGCGCCCGGCCCCGCGTAACGTGGTCGCCCGCCGCGAGCGCCGCGAGCCCCGCGGCCTGCGCGACCGCGTTCACCGACCACGGCGGCTGGGCCCACTGCAGCGCGCGCGCCACCGCGGGGGCCGCGAGGGCGTAGCCGAGCCGCAGGCCGGCGAGCGCGTGGTCTTTCGTCAGCGACCGTAGCACGACCAGCCGGCCGTCGGTCAGGAGCGGCCGCACGTCCCACGGCTCGGGCACGAAGCCCGCGTACGCCTCATCCAGTACGAGGAGGCCCGGGACGACCGCCAGCAGGCGCTCGACGTCCGCCCGGCCGAGATACACGCCCGTCGGGTTGTTCGGGTTGCAGAGGAACGTCAGGCGCGGCCGCGTCGCCGTGATCACGCGACAAAGCGCCGCCACGTCGAGCCGGAAGCCGTCGGCCGCGGACGCCCGATACTCGGCGACGCGCGCGCCCATGAGCCGCGCGGCGCGCGCGTACTCCGCGAACGTCGGCCCGACGACGAGCGCCCGCTGCCCCCGCTCGATATACGCCAGCGCCAGCAGCCAGATCAGCTCCGCCGAGCCGTTCCCGACTACCAGGCGCTCGGGCGCGACGTTCAGGCCCGCGGCCAGCGCGGTGCGCAGCGTGGCCGCGTCCGGCTCGGGGTAACGGCCGATCGGGGCCGCGCGCGCGGCGGCGAGCACGCTGGAGGCCGGGCCTAGCGGGTTGCTGCTCACGCTGAAGTCCAGCACGGCGCCTGCGCTGAGGGGCGCGCTGCCGTGGACGGCGGGCGGCAGGTCGAGCAGCTCAGGACGGGGCTGCATCGTGCCCCCGCGCCAGCGCCCAGACGACGTAGCCGACCGTGCCGAACGCCGCCGCCGTGCGCCCCAGGGCGATCGCGGCCGGGATGGCGGCGGCCGGTGGTCGCGGCCCCTCCCCAAGCACGTAGTGGCCGAGCTTCTCCAGCCGCACCCCCAGCGCGCCCGCCGCCGCGCTCATCGGCCAGCCCGCGTTCGGGCTCGCCGTGCGGCGATGGTGCCGCCGCGCCACGCGCCACGCGGCGCGGGCGTCGGCGCCTCGCCCCCAAGCCGCCAGGACCAGCAGTAGCGCGGTCAGCCGTGCGGGCGCCCAGTTCGCCGCGTCGTCCAGTCGCGCCGCCGCCTTGCCGAGATACTCGTAGCGCCCGTGGTAGCCAAGCATCGCGTCGCAGGTGTTCAGGAAGCGGTAGGCGACGGCGCCGGGCAAGCCGAGCACGGCAAACCAGAACAACGGCGCGACGAAGCTGTCGCTCAGATTCTCCGCGACTGACTCGACCGCGGCCGCGGCGACGAGCGGGGGGTCGAGCGCCGCGGTATCGCGGCTGACCAACGAGCGCAGCGCCGCGCGCGCGCCGTCGAGGCTGCCGGCGGCGAGCCCCGCGGCCACGGCGCTCGCCGCATCGTCCAGCGCCCGGATGGCGAAGGTGCTCTTCAGCAGGAACACGCTCGCCGCCAGCGCGAGCGGCGCGGCCCGCCGGCGCAGCGAGCGGAGCGCCAGCCGCGTCCCCAGCCAGCAGCCCGCGGCGCCGCCGAGCGCAATTACCCCCCCGTAGACGACGGAGACCACGGGCGAGGGGGGCACCCACCGCTCGGCCGCGCCGATGATACGCCCCATCGCCACGACCGGATGGCACCAGCCCGGCGGCTCGCCCAGTAGAGCATCGGCCGCAATGGCCAGCGCCAGCACGACCACGTCGCTGTCGTCCCGCCGCGTGCCGATCCTCACACCAAAACACCTCTGGTTGCTGCTCGCAACCAGAGGCGCCCCTGCGCGGCGACGGCCAGCGGCCGGGCCGTGGGCCTACTCTCTGCAGCGAAGAGCAACGGTCCCTTGCCCGGGTCGGCGTTCTGGCTCGCAAGCCGAGGCTTGCTTACAGCGGCGCGACCGCGGCGGCTTCTCACCGCCTTTCCCGACACCGGACACCTATGCATTTGGCGCGGTGGGTTCGCCCACCGCGGACTACGGGCAGTATACGATTGAACCGTCCGCACGACAACCCCCGCGCAGCCCGCGGCCGAACGGCGGGTGCCAGCGCCGTCCGGCTCACGGCTGGCTAGCCAGCCAACCACCTCGGCTGCGCTTCCATACCAGGTTGCAGCAGGTCGCGCTTCGCCAGGCTTCGCAGCGCACTCCCCCCTTGGCCCCCTCCGCAAGCGTGCAGTAGCGCTGCTCGAAGCGAATCACCGTGTCCGCGCTGATCTCCACGCCGGCCAGACGATCGCGCGCGGTGAGCGGCAGCCGGATGGCGTCAGCCCGCGGGTATCGCACCTGCCAGACCCACTCGCCTCCCGGTCCCGCCGTCGGCTCCGTGCTATAGATGCTGCCCGCGCGGAACTCGAGGCGGCCAGGCGGCAACCCGCTCTCCGACCGTTCCGTGATGAAGGCCGCCACGGCCATTTCGTTCAGGTCATCGAGCCAGGGATCGCCGTCCTGCCACGGCCCGCGCACGCTGCACGCTGTGAGCAACAGCGCCAGGAGCAGCCAGACGACACGCATGCTCGCTCCCCTCTGCGCGGTAGTATAAGGCGACACACGCGAGGACCACCGGCCACTCGCCGCGCCGGATCAGGAGCACCGTGGAACAAGCACGCTCCCTAGCTCCCGGCAGACAGCCGCCCGCCTGGGGCCTCCCGCCACCCGACGAAACCGTTGACGACCCGGCGTACGCTGCTGCGCTCGACTACCTGTACGGCCTGTCGGCTACGCCGCGCCCGGCCGCCGCCATTCGCGCCGATCAGCCCCGCAAAGTCCCGCGCATGCGGCGCCTGCTCGCACTCTGCGAGCAGCCGCAGCAGCGCTTTCCGGCGGTGCTCGTCGCCGGCACGAAGGGCAAGGGCTCGACGGCGGCGATGCTGGCGGCCATCCTGCAAGCCGCTGGCCTGCGGATCGGCCGCTACACGCAGCCGCATCTCGTGAGTTACCGCGAGCGTACGTGGCTGGACGGCGAGTACATACCGGCCAGTGCCGTGGCCCAGCTCACGCGCGAGCTACGGCCGCTGGTGGCGGCGGCCGAACGCGAATCGCCCGACCTCGGCCACTTCACCACCTTCGAGGTCGGCACCGCGCTCACCTTCCTCTACTTCGCTCGACGGGGCGTGGACCTGGCGGTGGTCGAGGTCGGCGTCGGCGGCGCTCACGACGCGACCAACGTGCTCGACCCCCTGGTGAGCGTCATCACGCCGATCAGCGCGGACCACCTGGACACGCTCGGTCCCACCCTCGCGGATGTCGCCCGCGCGAAAGCCGGCATCCTCCGGGCGGGCCGACCAGCCGTCCTGGGCTTGCAGCCGCCAGAAGCCATGGCCGTGTTGCGCGCGGCGGCCCGGCGCCTCGCCGTGCCATTCGCCCGGGTGGGCCGCGACTGGCGGTGGGAGCCCGAGGCGGCCCCCGCCGCCGCGAGTGCCTTCACCCTGCGCGGCCCGGCGACCGCGTACGCCGGTCTCACGCTGCCCCTCCTCGGCCGGCACCAGCGGGATAACGCGGCGCTCGCCGTCGCCGCGGCCGACGCGCTGCGCGGCCGCGGCATCCGGCTGAGCCCCGGGGCCGTGGCGCGAGGCCTCGCCGGGGTCGTCTGGCCCGGTCGCGTGCAGGTGCTCCCGACCCGGCCCCCGCTCGTCGTCGACGGCGCCCACAACGCCGCCTCGGCTGCCAGCCTGCGCGCCACCCTGGAGGACTGTTTCCCCGGTCGGCGTATGGTCCTGGTGCTCGGCTGCACCGCCGACAAGGATCTGGCCGGTATCGTCGATGCGCTCGTCCCACTCGCACGACGCGTGATCGCGACGCAGGCGCGGCACCCCCGCGCCGCGCCCGCCGCGGCGGTAGCCGCCGCGGCGGCAGGCGCCGGAGCCACGGTCACGGTCGCGCCCGACGTCGCCGCCGCGATCGCGGCGGCCGGCGCCACCTCCGATGCGCTGGTGATCGTAGCGGGCTCGCTGTTCCTCGCCGGCGAGGCGCTCGCGCACGGCGCCACGCTCCCGCTGCGCGACACTGACGCCGCCCGCGCCTAAGCTCTCGCGCTCGCCGCGCACGCTAGCGCCCGCGGTGGTCTATACTGGAGACGACTCATTGGACCACATCCCGCGGGCGCCGGTGCGCCGTGCGGCGTAGGGCGGCGGTGTGCTGGCCCGGTGAAAACGCTGGCACGATTGTTGTAGTGCAGAGCGCAGCCGCCCGCCTATTGTCGCAGGAGCCGGCGGGGCGCTCGCCAATCGCCCGGCGTGCCAGCCGCCGCGAACGGGTCGAGCTACCGCGGCCCGCGGACCAGTGGCGTGCCAGATGAGGAGTTGTGACGGTGTCGATCACCGACTACGACCAGCTCAGCATTGGCGAGCTGGGCCGGCGGCTCGCCGACACCACCTCGGAGCTGGTCCACAAGCAGATCGAGCTAGCCAAGCAGGAGGCCCGCGAGGATCTCCAGCAGAATCTGCGCGGGGCCGTTTTGCTCGCTATCGGCGCGGTGCTTTTCTTGTTCGCCGTCATTTGCTTGCTTGACGCGCTGGTCGCCGCTAGCAGCGCGGTGCTGAGCTGGCCGCTCTGGGTCTGCGCGGTCGTCTGGTTCGTGATCTTCGCCGTGTTCGGCGCCGGCGCGGCATTTCTCGGCAAGCAGCGGCTCCAGCTACGCCCGCTCGGCCGCACTCGCGCCGAGGCGAAGGAGAACTTGGAGTGGGTGAGACAGCGGCTGACACCGCCCGCGAGCTAGACGCCCTGCGCGGCGAAACCGAGCGCTTGCTGGACGCTCTGGAGGGACGCGCCCGCCAGGCCCTCGACGTCCAGCGCCAGGTCGAAGCGCACCGGCCACTCGTGATGGTGCTGGGCGGTGGCGCGGCACTCCTCGCCGCGGTCACGGTCCTGCTGCTGTGGTATCGCTCGTACCGACGCGCTCAGGAGGCGCGTCGCCCCATCAACCGGCTGCGTCAGGGAGCCGCCGCCGTCGCGGAGGAGGCCGGCGCACGCGCGCGGCGTGTCGGCCGTGCCCTGCGCGGCGAGCCGGAGGAAGTCCACGAGGAGACAACGCGCGAGCGCGTGAAGGAACAGCAGACAACCCTCCCGCAGCGCCTGGTGGGGGCGGCGGCCGCGGCCGCCACGATGGCGCTCGTCGATCAGTTCACGCGCTGGCTGGCGAAGCGACAATCGACCGGCGTCGCACAGAGCCACGCGGCGCCGCGCCCAGCACCCGCATCGAACGGACCCGCTGACGCTACGGGGAGCCCACCGCTCGGCTGAGTATCACCTGGGCCGGGGCGGAGCTTCAGGGCGGCGTGGCTCCGCCGTCGGCCGACTCCTCCTCCGGCTCGCGCATCTCCCCGTCCTGCACCCGGCCGCGCAGCACCAGCAATCGGGCGTACTGCCAGGGCGTGAAGGGAAACGGGCGTTCCGCCGTCGGGCTCGGCAGCGTCTTGTCGTCCGAAGCCGCGGCTACCTCGACGCGAGACACCCCGCGGCGCGGCTTCGCGCGACCCCGCCCGCGGCGACGCCGGCGGGGTGGGCTCCAGCGCTCGGGAGGCAGTTGCAGTCGCAGACGGGTTCCGCACCGACAAGCCAGGTCATACGTCTCCTGGCGCGTGCCCTCGCGAGTCGACATGACGACCATCGACTGGTCTTCGGCCAACAACTCGCCACAGAGCGGGCAGTGCAGGTGCACGGACATCTCAGCATCGCCTCCCCATGGGTCGGGCCCGCCGCTCGGGCTGATGCGCGGCAGCCTGCCGCCGGCGCTACGTCAGCCGCGCTCGGTGCGCTCACCCTTCTCACACAGATTATAGGGGGTGGGCGCAAGCGACTGGCTAGAGCCCCGCGACGAGACGTGGCGATGGACCGGGCATCAAGGGATGGCCGTCGGCCGCCCCAGCAGGGTGGGACTCGGCATCAGAGTCGGCAGGGCAAGGGTCGCGGTGCCGGTCGTCACGTTCACCGTGTTGGAGCGAGCCACCTCGTTGCCCTGTGCGTCGAGCGCGCGGACGTAGAAGCGGTACGAGCGCCCGGGGGCTAGCGCGGAGATGGTGGCGCGGGTGTCGGTGAGGCCGGTTGCCGCCGGGAAGAACGCGGCTACCCCCTCGGATTCATACACGTCGTAGGTGGCCGCCCCATTCGCCGGCGCCCAGGTCAACCCGACCGAGTTCGGCGTCGTGCCGCTCACGCCGACGCCAAAGCTGTCACTGGAGCGGGTGGCCGCGGGGCTGGCCTGCGGGGTCAGCCCCAAGGTGCCCGAGGCGCCAGGACGGATCTCTATCGTGAGGGAGCGCGCCACCGCGCCGCTGGGGCCGCGCGCGTAGAACGTCAGACTGTGCGTGCCCGCGGCGATGCCCACCGGGCTCCAGAAGCCGGAGAAGCCGCTCCGCGTGAAGCGGGCGCGCTCGTCCTCGTTCGGACCGCCAAGGGCGGCCCCAACGTCGGGGCGGCTATCGCCGTAGGGAATCTCGCCCAACGGCTCGCCCCGCGTGGTTACCTCGCCGTCGAGGTAGAAGTCGACGCGGTCGACGCCAGTGCCCGAGGTCGCCTGCGGATCGGCGGCCCAGCCCTGCAGCCGTACCGGGCCCTCGATCGGTGATCCCTGGGGCGGCGCGTCGATGTCCAGGCGGATCGTCGGGCCGTCCACCTCGACACTCTCGGTGACACTCGCCCAACCGCAGCGGGTGCGGTAGAGCACGACTAGCGTGTGCGGCCCGGCGCCCGCCGTCGAGGCATCCCACGACAGGCTGAAGGCGGAGCGGGCGAAGCGGACGTCGTTGAACTGCTGCGCCACGTCCACGCGCGAGTTGCCGTATTCGGCCTTCCCGATGAAGGTGTATCCTGGCTCGATGCCATACCCGTCCAGGTACACGTGCACGTCGGTCACGCCGGTTCCGGCGGGGCTGCTCAGGTCCACCGCCCAGCCGCCGACCGGCACCACCCCCACGAGCGTGTGATCCGAGGGGGGCGATTCGATCAGCGCTCGCGGCTCACAGCCCGTCTCGGCCACCGGCGTCGGGGTCGCGCTGCTCAGGTCTTGCTGGATAGGCGCTGCGCCCGCGCTCAGCGCCCGCACCACGAGGACGCCAAGCGCCGCCAGCGCGAGCAGGGGGATCCAGCGCGTCATTCGCATAGGGTCATTCTAGTCCACCAACGCGTGCTACGGCCCGGGGCGCGGGCCACCGGCGAGCGCCGGTCGCAGCGAACCAGCCTGCCCGATTCCGACAGCAGGCCGCTGCCCCTAAACCGGACGCGCTCGCGCTGGGATGGGTCTACGGACCTGGACGGACGCCTCTGCCCTGGGCGTTGTGTGCGCACAACGCCCAGGGCATCGGTGACCGGCCGCTAGGGTGCCGTGGCGGGCGCGCCCGCCGGCGCGCCCGCGAGACGCTGGCGCAGCGCCGCGTACCAATCAGACTCACTCTGGCGAGCCGCGCCGTAGGCGTCGGAGCCTGCCATCACCCAGTTCGGATCGTTTGCCTGGAGCGCCGCCAGCCACTGCTGCGCCGCCTGCCGTATGGCTGTGCGGCGAGCGACCTGAATGCGGTCGAGGTCCACCAGCGTGGGGGGCGGCTGCACCGTGTTGCCGTTCGGATCGAGGTTCGCCACCTGCTGCAGCTCGGCCAGGACGACCTGCCGCGAGAAATCGTCGTTAATGTACGGAGCGTGGAGTTCAACCGTCAGCATCGGCGCGACGAACTGATCGGTGAACTGAGCATCGGCATCCAGGTAAGCCGCCTCCTGGTCGGTGACGTTGTAGCCGGCGGCGCGGATCTGCGCGCTCAGTGGCTGCGGCGGAGTGGCGGGCGGCACCGCCTCGTCGCCCTCTTCCTGCGCGGCCAGCGGCGGCGCGACAGCCAGCAGGGCAACAGCGAGTAGCAGCATCGTCACGGCTCGGCGCATGCGTCGTTCTCCCCGGTGTGTAGTGTCCCCACCCGCGCCGATCGCGGGCACGGCGCATTGTACCGCGTCGCCCCGCGCTCCGTCTCCCAAAAATCGAGGGCTGCCGCCACACTCATTCAAGCATCTCGAAGCCGCTACGGCCCAGGCGCAGTTCGTTCCAATCGCGGCACAGCGCGGACGCGCCCGGCGCCCCGTCGCGCTCGATTGCTTGACAGGCAAGGCCCCATGGCCGCAAGCTACCCTGGTCGGCCTGTTCACGCGGCTGGCCTGGACCGCTCAGACATACCGAGGCGCAGCGGTGAACGCACAGCAACGCAGATTTACGATGACCCCACGCCACTGGCTCGCGATCGGGCTGGCGCTCGTCCTGGTCGGCGCCGCTGTCGCCGCGCAGTTCTTAGCGCGGCCGGTCGCGCCCCCGGTGGCGACCGGCGCCCTCTACCTCGTCGACAACACCAGCCTGCTGCCCCTCGGTGGCGACGTGCGCGTGCAGCCCGTGGGCGGCACTACGCTTGAGCCAGTGACCGGCCAGCGAACGCTTCAAGTCGGCGACCGGGTACGGACCGGCCCGGGCGGCTACGCCTCCGTCGTGTATTTCGACGGCTCCTCCACGGCGCTCGGGCCGGATAGCGAGCTAGTCCTGCAGCGCTTCGAGCGCGACCCGGTCACCGGGGCCACGGCGATCATCGTCCAGCAACCACTCGGTACTACCTGGACGCAGGCGGCCGCGACAGGCCACGAGTTCTCCGGGTTCCTGCTCGCCAGCACGGCTGCCCGGTTCTTCGCCCGCGGGAGCCAGTTCCTGACCGAGGTGGCGCCCGAGGGCACGATGACGGTGACCGCGGTCGACGGCGGCGTGTTCGGGCGGGCCGATGCGGGCGACGTCGACGTGCCCAGCGGCTTCACGACCCGCGTGCAGCCCGGGCAGGCGCCCGAGCCGCCGGTGCCCGCGCCCCAGCCGGCCGCCACACTGCAGATCAGCGTGCAGGGTCCGGTCCGAGCGTTGCTCACCGACGCGCGCGGCCGCAGTGTCGGCTACCATCCCGACTCCGAGGCCTACGTCACACAGATTCCCGGCGCTCGCCTGGTCCGCAACGACGACGGAACCCAGGTATTCAGCGTGCCGGGCCCGGTGGAGAGCTACGATCTCACGTTGCGCGGCCTAGGCGCCGGGCAGGCGGCCGTCGCGATCGGCGTCTTGCGCGCGGGCGAGCAGGAAGCCCCGGCCGCGGTCCGCCTGGAGGCGCCGGTCGCCAGCGGGGACACGCAGGCCGCCGGCTTCGCCTGGAAAGACGACCAGATCCGCGACGTGCGAGCCCTCGCGGCCGCGCCCGGCACGCCCGCGAACAGCGCCGTCCTGCTGCTACGGCACGCGCCGCCCGTGCTCGCGCTGGCCGCGACCAGCACACCCTCGCCGGAAAGCACGCCTGACGAGGCGGCGGACGCGGATGCCGTCGCCGCCAAGCCGCCCGCGGAGCCCGAACCCAGCGACGTGTTCAGCAGCTTCGATGCGCCCGTCGCGCCACCGCGGCCCGCCGTGGTTGCGCCCAGCGTCCCAGCCCGGCCTACGGTCGTCACTCAGCCCGCGCCGGTCCGCCCATCCATCGTCCGCGAGCCGGTCGTGCGGGCACCGGAGCGTGCGCCCGAGCCCCAGCCCACGCGGCCTCCCGTGGTGCAGGGCCTGGCCGTTCCCGAGGACACGCCGACCGCGCGCACCATCACTCTGCCGCCAACGCCGGCCGTCGTCGTGGTCACGGCGACGCCGCCCCCGCCAACCCCGGTGCCGCCCACGCGCGTCCCGCCCACGCCGCTGCCGCCGACCCCCGTGCCGCCCACGCCGCTGCCCACCGTGCCGCCGCCACTGCCGACGCCGGTGCCGACGCAGCCGCCCGCGCGGCAACCTGCCCCGGTCGTGCGTCCGACCGTGGCCAGTAACCGGCCATCCATCGCGCCCACAGCCACCCCGTACGTCGCGCCCGCCGCTCCGGCGGCCGGCCCCACCCGCTGCCTCTACCCCTCGTGCTGACCCAGCGCGCCTAGCTCGTCCCAGAGGAACGCGACCGTGCGCATCCCGCTGTAGAAGTTCGCTAGGTGGAAGAACTCGTTGGGCGCGTGGGTGTGCTCGTCGGGCAGCCCGACGCCGAGCAGCACGCAGGGCAGCCCCAGCTCCTGTACCAGCGTGGCGACGAACGGAATGCTGCCGCCCTCGCGGATGAACGAAGGCGGTTGGCCGAACCCGCGCTCGACCGCGCGGCCCGCCGCCTGGAGCGCCGGATGGTCCAGGGGCGTGACCACCGGCCGCCCCCCGTGAAGCACCTGGACGCTGACGCGGACGCCGGGCGGCGCCAGCCGCTCCAGGTGCGCTGCCACGAGCGCGGCGATCGCGTCGGGGTCTTGGTCGGGAACGAGTCGGCAGCTCAGCTTCGCGCCAGCCCGCGCCGGGATCACCGTCTTGGCGCCTTCCCCGCTGAACCCGCCCCAGACGCCGTGAACGTCCAAGGTCGGCCGCACCCAGAGGCGCTCCAGCGGCGTGAAGCCCTCCTCCCCGACGAGCGCCGGCACCCCCAGGTCGGCCGCCAGGCGCGCGGCGTCGACGGGCAGCGCCGCCAGCGCCTGCCGCTCCGCCGCGCTGATCGGCCGCACCGCGTCGTAGAAGCCCGGCACCGTTACCCGCCCCTGCGCGTCCTTGAGCTGCGCCAGCATCGTGGCCAGCGCCAGCGCTGGGTTCGCGACGATGCCGCCCCAGGTCCCGGAGTGCAAGTCGCCCGACGGCCCCTCCACCTCGACCTGGAGGTAGGCCAGGCCGCGCAGCCCATAGCAGAGCGACGGGTGGTCGGCGTCGTACATGGGTGTGTCGGAGATCACGCCCACGTCTGCGGCCAGCAGGTCCCGGTGCGCCGCGACGAAGGCGTCGAGGTGCGGGCTGCCGATCTCCTCCTCGCCCTCGATCAGGAACTTGAGGTTCAGCGGCAGCCGCCCCCGGGTCGCCAGGTAGGCCTCGGCCGCCGCGAAGTGCATGTACACCTGCCCCTTGTCGTCCACGGCGCCGCGGCCGAACAGCAGGCCATCGCGCACCTGCGGCTCGAAGGGTGGCGTCTGCCATAGCGCCAGCGGGTCCACCGGCTGCACGTCGTAGTGACCGTAGACGAGGGCGGTCGGAGCGCCGGGCGCGCCGAGCCACTCGCCGTAGACGACGGGGTGGCCGCCCGTGGGCAGCACCTCGGCGCGCGGCAAGCCGATACGCCGCAGGTGGGCGGCCGCGAATTCCGCGCAGCGCTGCACGTCGCCACGGTGCGCCTCGGCGCTGCTGATGCTGGGGATGCGCAGGAATGCGATTAATTCCTCTAGGAAGCGAGCGCGCTGCGCCGCGAGAAATGTCAGCACGTCATCCATCGCCACTCCCGCCTGCCCTACCGGCGCCGGATTATACCCACGCCCGGGGCAGTCCCTTTCGACAGCCCCTCGCATCGTTGACGTTATGGCCGCGCGTTCGATATGATCGCCTCTGCACCCCATCACATGCTTCGGCACGCGCGTGACCGATGAGCATCCGAAACAGGTGCCCCGCGTCGGCCACCAGTGCCGACCGGCCGTGTACACCGACGAGGGAGAGAGGTTGTGGCCACGCCAGTCGAGGCGCCCATGGTCGGCAAGGTCCTCCAGGTGCTAGTCCAGGTCGGCGACACCGTCGCGGAGGACGACACGGTCGTCGTGATGGAGGCCATGAAGATGGAGATCAACGTCGTCGCGCCGGTTGGCGGCCGCGTGACGTCAATCAGCGTCGCCCCGGGCGACGCGGTGGAAACCGACCAGGTCCTGGCGGAGATCGAGTGATCGTCTGCCGGGCGGCGTGCCTGGCGCTCGCGCGGGGTAGCAGTGGCCGCCCGCACGAACCTTGCACGGGCGGACCGCCGAACGCTTAGCACGCCCCGATCGCTCGCGGGTCGCGTGGACGCCTCGGCCACCTGGCCACGCGGCAACGCGCCACGCGCAAACGCCGTTGGCGGCCGAGCACGTGCGCCGACGCGCGCTGGGCTCGGCCCTAGCCGCGGATCAATACATCGTTCGGTCGGCGATACGGTGCGGACGGATCAGACGGAGGAGCCACCGACTATGGCAGGCAAGATCGCAATCATGGAGACCGTTCTGCGCGACGCCCACCAGTGTTTGGTGGCCACCCGAATGCGCACGGAGGACATGCTCCCGATCGCCGCGGAGCTGGACGACGTCGGCTACTGGTCGCTCGAGACGTGGGGCGGGGCCACGTTCGACGCCACGTTGCGCTACCTGAACGAAGATCCCTGGGAGCGGCTCCGCAAGCTCCGCGCCGCGATGCCCAAGACGCGTTTCCAGATGCTGCTGCGCGGCCAGAACGTCGTTGGCTACCGCAACTATCCCGACGACGTGGTGCAGGCCTTCGTGGCCCGGGCCGCGGCGAATGGCATCGACGTCTTCCGCATCTTCGACGCGATGAACGACATCCGCAACATGAAGACGGCGATCGAAGCCGCGCTGGCGACGGGCAAGCTGGTCGAGGGCGCGGTCTGCTACACGATCAGCCCGGTGCACTCGCCCGATTACTTTCTCGGCGTCGCCGAAAAGCTCGCGGAGATGGGCGTACACCTGATCTGCATCAAAGACATGGCGGGCATGCTCGCACCGTACGCCGCCTATGAGATCGTGAGCAAGATCAAGTCCCGCATCGACCTGCCGCTGCACCTCCACTCGCACTGCACCGCGGGCCTGGCGCAGATGAGCTACATCATGGCCATCGAGGCAGGGGCGGACATTATCGACACCGCGCTCGCGCCGTTCTCGCAGGGGACCTCTCAGCCGGCCACCGAGCAGATGGTCGCGGCGCTGATGGGCACGCCACACGACACGGGGCTCGACCTCGCCAAGCTGGAGAAGCTGTCCGAGTACTTCTACGCGGTGCGCGCCAACTATGCGGAGTTCGAGAGCCCGGTAAACAACCGGATCAAGACGGACATCCTGACCTCGCAGGTCCCCGGGGGCATGCTGTCCAACCTGATCGCGCAGCTTCGCCAGCAGAAGGCCGAGCACCAGCTCGACCAGGTGCTGGCCGAAATGCCGCACGTCCGAAAGGACCTCGGCTATCCGCCGCTGGTCACGCCCACCAGCCAGATCGTGGGCTCGCAGGCGGCGCTCAACGTGGTGACCGGCAAGCGCTACGCCGTCGTGAGCAACGAGACGCGCAACTACGTGCTGGGCCACTACGGCGAGCCGCCCGGACCGCTGAGCGAGGAGATGAAGGCGAAAGTCCTCGGCAAGCGCCAGCCGATCACCTGCCGCCCGGCCGATCTGCTCCCGCCGGGCCTCGAACAAGCCCGCAAGGACTCCGCAGGGCTCGCGCGCAGCGAAGAGGACGTACTGACCTGGGCCTTGTTCCCCGAGATCGCCAAGGACTACTTCCAAGCGCGGGAGGCGGGCGAGGAGCGGCGCGAAACGGCGGCAGCCGCCTCCTGACCACCAGGCGCACCACGAACCAGCTCCCGGCCAGGACGCCGCCGTCGGCAGCGCGATCGGCTCGGCCACCTGCAAGCGCGGCGGTGCGGCCGGCGGGCACTACGGATAAGGGGACGACATGCCGAAGACGCGGACGGAGCTAGCCGCGAAGCTCGACGCGGTCGAGGCCGGCGTGCGCGCGGGCGACGAGCGGGCGGTCAAGCGACAGCACGACGAGGGGAAGCTCACGGCGCGCGAGCGCATCGCCGCCCTGCTCGATCCCAGCTCGTTCGTCGAGGAGTTCATGCTCTCCGAGACGCACGTCACCGACTTCGGCATGGCCGAGCGCCGCCAGCCCACCGACGGCGTGGTCACCGGCTACGGCACGGTCGACGGGCGCCTCGTGTTCGTCTACGCCCAGGACCGTACCGTGCTCGCCGGGGCAGTGGGCAGCGCGCACGGCGAGAAGATCGCCTACGTCACCGAGCTAGCGCAGCGCGTCGGGGCGCCGGTGGTGGGGCTCCTCGACTCGGTCGGCGCCCGCATTCAGGAGGGCCTCGACGTCACGCGGGCCATCGGGCGGATCTTCAACGCCAACGTCCAGGCGTCGGGCGCCGTCCCGCAGGTGTCGGCCATCATGGGGCCGTGCATCGGCGTGGGCTCCTATTCGCCCGCCCTCACCGACTTCGTCCTCATGGTCCGCGGCACCAGCCAGATGTTCATCACCGGCCCGCCCGTGGTGAAGGAGGTGCTGGGCGAGGACGTAACGATGGAGGACCTGGGCGGCGCGAAGGTCCATAGCGAGCAGTCGGGCGTCGCGGACCTGATCGCGGACGACGACGCGGCCTGTCTGGCCCAGATTCGCAAGCTGCTCGGCTACCTGCCGGCCAGCCACCGCGAGCGACCGCCCCACCGCGCCAGCGACGACTCGCCTGACCGCGACGTCGAGGGCCTGGAAGCGCTGGTGCCCGAGGATCTGCGCAAGCCGTACAACATGGTGCAGGTCATCCGCCGCATCGTCGACGATGGCGACTTCCTGGAGCTAAAGCCGCGCTGGGCGCGCAACATGGTCATCGGCTTCGGGCGGCTGGGCGGTGACAGCGTGGGCTTCGTGGCCAACCAGCCCAACTGGCTCGGCGGCGCCATCGACATCGACGCCGCCGACAAGGCCACCCGCTTTATCCGCTTCTGCGACGCCTTTAACATCCCCCTCGTCACGCTCGTGGACGTGCCCGGCTTCTTCCCCGGGACCAAGCAGGAGCGCGGCGGCATCATCCGCCACGGTGCAAAGATGCTCTACGCCTACGCCGAGGCCACGGTCCCGAAGATCACCGTCTATCTCCGCAAGGGCTACGGCGGCGCGAAGCAGGCGATGTGTACGCGCGAGATGGGGGCCGATCAGGTGTTCGTCTGGCCGGGGGTGGAGCTAGCCGTCATGGGCGCGCCGGCCGCGGTGAACGTGCTCTACCGCCGCGAGATCGACCAGGCCGCCGACCCCGAAGCCGTGCGCCAGCAGCGCATCGAGGAGTTCAGCGAGCGATTCAGTGGGCCCTTCGACGCGCTGCAGAAGAGCTTCGCGCAGGCTGCCCTGCGCCCGCCCGAGACGCGCCGCCGCCTGATCCAGGCGCTGCGCATGCTGGCGACCAAGGAGCAGTCCGCCCCGCCGAAGAAACACGGATTGATGCCCGTCTAAGCTGTAACGTTCGCGGGCGGTATCCGTTTGATTGGGTGTAGCCCTACGGGGCCTCGGCTCAGGCTGCCATGCGCGACCGGGGCGGCCGGCTGGAGAAAGGTGAGGTCGAACATGCGCCGATTCGTTCTTGGCGTGGTGCTCGCGGCGGGCCTCAGCGTCGCGGCAAGCGGCGCGGCGTCCGCGCAGGTGCCCTTTGGCTACCCGAACTTCAACGGCTACCCCGGGGTCGGGTTCAGCCCGGTGTTCGGCCCGGGCTACGGCGGCGGGCCATACGGCACGATCCCCGACCCATATGGCTACGGCTTCCCCGGCAGCTACCAGTATCCCTACGGCTACCCGTTCGGCACCCCGCCGATCTACGGGAACCAGGGCGGCATCGGCTTCACGTTCAACTCGCTGAACTACGCGCCGTTCGGCACGGCGATTAGCACGACGAATACGAGCCTGCTGCCGAACGGCCTGCCGGGCTTCCCGAACGTGTCTACGAGCCTGACCGTGCTGCCGCTCTCCGCCGCGGGCCGCATCAGCCTCACGCCGACGAACGCCGGCAACTCCTTCAACGAGGTCGTCATCCGCTAGCGGGTGCCATCCACGGAATTGCCGAGCGCCCGGCCCGCAGCCGGGCGCTCGCGTTTCCGCCGCTGACTCCGGCCGGCGAGCGCACCCGCCCGAGGGCTCCTGAGGACGGCTCGGCATGACCTTCTCCATCGTCGCCTGGCTGCCAGAAACCGGCGAGCTGGGCGTGGGCGTGGCCACCTGCAAGCCGGCCGTCGGTGGACGGGTCCCCTTCGTGCGCGCGGGCGCGGGCGCCGTCGCGTCGCAAGCGGTGAGCAATCCCTGGCTGGGTGTAGCGGCGCTCGACGCCCTCGGCCACGCACTGCCGGCCGAGTCCGCGTTGCGGGCCGCGCTGGCGATCGATCCCGCGCCGCACCTCCGGCAACTCCATCTCGTGGACGGCGCGGGACGCACAGCCTCGTGGACCGGCGACGCCGTGCCAGACTGGCACGGGCACCTGCCCGGCGGCACGTTCTCCGTGGCCGGCAACACGCTTGTCGGCCCGGCCGTGCTGACCGAGATGGCCGCGGCCTACCGTGCGGCCGACGGCGACCTGGCCGCGCGCCTGCTGGCGGCCCTGGAGGCGGGCGACGCCGCGGGCGGGGACCGGCGCGGACGCCAATCGGCCGCGCTGGCCGTGGTCCGCGGCGATCCCTTCCCCTACGTCGACGTGCGCGTGGACGACGCGCCACGCCCGCTGCCGGAGCTGCGCCGCATCCTGGCGCTGTACCGCGAAGACCGCCTGGTGACCCCGCGCCCGCGCGCGGCTTACGTCAAGGAGTAGTCGCGGCGGCTGGCGCCCCTAAAGGCCGACGACTAGCGGAGCCAGCCGGTTGCGAACCGCCTTCAGCACGCTCATCGCCACGATCCGACCCGTCTTCGGGTTCTCTACAGAGGGCACGTTCTGCAACACGAGCCGTAGCTCGCCGAAGGCGCCGCGGGCGCGCACCTCGTGGGTGTTGAGGGTGACTGTCGGGTCGGCGTAGACCCGCATGGCGGTCGCGTCCAGCCCGATGCCGGCCAGCGCCAGGGCAGCCGCCACGTTGACGTTCTGCGGGAAGAGCGCGACGCCCTCCCGCGCCGGCCCTTCGTAGAGCAACACCGGCTCCGTCGCGGTCAGCGCCCGCGCCTCCCCGGCGGTGCCGCGCCAGGCTGCCGGCGGCTTGCGCGTGGTGATGCTCACCTCGTCGAGCCCGCCCACGGCGGCGGCGCTGATGATGTCGAGCCCGGCGATCGCGCCCGACGGCACCAGGATCTGTCGTCCCGCTGCCCGCGCGGCCGCTCGCAGCCGCGCGAGCAGCGCCTCGTCGGCAAAGGCGCCGACGCTGACGACCATCAGATCGCGCCCGGCGGCCAGCATCGCCTCGCCGTACTGCCGCACCGCGTCATGGCCGCCGGCCTCCACGACCAGGTCCATCGGCTGCGCGGTGAAGGTGGCCAGGTCGGTCGTCAGCACGCCGCCGCCCGGCACGGCCCCGTGCCGCGACGGCTCACGCACCAGCGCGGCGGTCACGGCGACCGGCCCCGCGGCGCCAGCCGCGATGGCCTCCGCCAGCGGGCGCCCAATCGCCCCGAGCCCGATAAGCCCCACCCGTAGCGCGGGCGCCAGGTCCTCCACCTCGGTCCCTCGCCGATCGGCGCGCTCCTCGGCTCTCACTCAACCCCCATCACGTGTCGCGTCATGCCCGCCCCGGCACGCCGCGAGCAGCCCCCCTCGATCCGGCGCGGTGCTCCCTCGTCAGAGCCGGGCGAGAGACGTCCTGGCCGCCCTTGCCCCGGATTCGGCACGCGGCACGCCGCGCTCGCGGCCTACCAGCCCAAGGCCAAGCCATCACGCGTCGGCGCCGCGCCGCCCATCAGCACGCCGGTCGCCGGGTCGCGCACGATCGCCTGGTGCGCCCCCACGCTGAGATCGGGGAGGCGGACGATGTCGTGGCCGCGCGCGGCCAGCGCCTCGACCACCGACGCGTCCAGGCGCGGCTCCACGGCCAGCGAGTAGCCGTCGTGCTGCTCGCGCTCAACCGTGCCCGGCCGGCTCGACCACTTGGTGGCGTCGATGGCCTCCTGGACGTTCAGGCCGTGGTCGATGATGCTCACCAGCAGCTGGAAGTTCGTCTGCACCTGGTCGTCGGCCCCCGGCGTGCCGCCGACCATGAACAGCTCGCGCCCCTGCTTCAGCAGGAAGGCGTTGAGCGTGTGCATCGTGCGCTTGCCCGGCGCGAGCTGGTTCGGGTGGCCGTCCTCCAGCCAGAAGCCAGACAGGCGATTGTTCAGCAGGATGCCCGTCCCCGGCACCACGATGCCGGACGCCCACGGGCTGTAGACGCTTTGGATGAGCGAGGCGGCGTTGCCCGCCGCGTCCACGGCACAGAGATACGTCGTGTCGCCGCCCTTCGGGCGCAGGTCGAGCGCCGAGACCCGCTCGCGCGCCGCCCGGCGCGGGTCAATGCGCGCGCGCTGGCGCGCGGCGTGCTCGGGCGAGAGCAGCGTGTCGAGCGGCACGGCGACGCGCGATGGGTCGCCCAGGTAGGCGATGCGGTCCGCGAACGCCAGCTTCTTCGCCTCGACCATCAGGTGGATCGCGTCGACGCTGTTGTGGCCCATCCCAGCCAAGTCGAAGCCGCTGGCGATGTTCAGCTCTTCGAGCAGGATGAAGCCCTGCGAGACAGGCGGCGTCTCGTAGACGGTGTAGCCCCGGTAATCGGTCTGCAGCGGCGTGCGGAACGCGGCGAACGCGTCAACCGGCGCGGCGAAATCGCTCGGGGCCAGCAGGCCCCCGAGCCGCTGGCAGTGCTCGCCGATCGCCTGGCCGATCGGGCCGCCGTAGAACGCCCGCGGCCCCTCCGCGCCAATGGCCCGCAAGCACTCGGCTTTGTCGCGCTGCACCAGCAGCTGCCCCGTCCGCAGCGCTCGCCCACCCGGCAAGAACAGCGCGGCGGCGGCCGCGTCCCGCGCGAGCAAGTCGGCGAACTGCGCGCTCTGACGGGCGAGGTTCGGATGCACCGGGAAGCCCTCGGCCGCGATCGCGACGGCCGGCGCCAGCAGGTCGGCAAGCGCGCGGGTGGCGAAGCGCTCGTGGAGCAGTGACCACCCGGCCACCAGCCCCGGCAGCTCGACCGACAGGATGCCCCGCGCCGGGACCGTCTCATGGCCGTGCGCGCGGAACCAATCGACCGTGGCGGCCTGCGGCGCCGGGCCGCTCGCGTTGACGGCCACCACCTCGCCACTGGCCCCATCGTGGACCAGCGCGAACAGGTCTCCGCCAATCGTGTTCGCCTCGGGCAAGACGACGGTCAGCACGGCGCCCGCGGCCAGCACGGCGTCCACGGCGTTGCCGCCCTCCTCGAGCACACGGAGGCCAACCTGCGAGGCGAGCGGGTGGCCGGTGGACACGACGCCGTGCGTGCCCAGCGCCATCGGGCGGCTGAGGGGCCGGCGCCTCTCTGGCGCGTAGGGCGTGGCGTGCATCGGCAGCTCCTAGCGGTTAGCTATGCGCCGTCAGCCGATCGCGCGCCGCCCGCTCACGGCGGCGCCCGGTTCGCTGACAGGGGTTCTCCGCGAGTCTAGCAAGGACCGGCGCGCGCGGCAACGATGCTATAATTGCGGCACCCCTCCGCCGGGCGCGGCCCCTGGTGGGGTGGGCAGCCGCGCGAGGAGGCAGAGCGCCATGTCGGTACTCGTCGCGTTCGTCCGCGAGGCACAGCCGGGCCGGCCGGCCGAGGTTCGCGAGCTGCTCCGCACCTCCGCCCAAAGCGCCACGCAGGAGCACCGCGGCATCCGCACGTACCAGGTGCTCCAGGGGCGCGCGCAGTCGAACCTCTACGTCGAGCTGGTGGAGTGGGAGAGTCGCCGCGCCTTCCAGAAGGCGATGGAGCAGCTCCGCGATCGCGACGAGCAGTTCCGCGCGCAATTCCTGCGGACGGCTCACGTCCGCGTCTATCGGCCGCTGGAGATCGTGCGGGTGCACCGCCGCGAGCCAAAGGCTGTCGGCGTGGGCCTGGTGCGTGTGAAGGCCGGCAGCGAGGACGAGTTCGCGCGCGTCATGCGCGAACAACTGCACCGCCGCCTCCGCGACCGGCCCGGCCTGTTGGCCACAGGCGTCTATCAGGGCGAGGACGAGCCGCACCAGTTCCTCATCCGCAACGCCTGGGACAGCGAGCAGGACATGCTGGCTCATCGCGCCTGGATGACCCGCGAGGTGCTGCCCGTCACCGATCCCCACGTGGCTCGGCGGGAGCTGCTGGACCTCCTGATGCGCTGGCACTACCGGCAGACGCCGCTCGCCTCTCCCGAGGCGGTGTGAGCGCCGCCGCGCAGGCAACGCTGGTAGCCTTGTTTGCCGAGCGGGCCGCCAGCGTGGGCACGGCGGTCCACGCCACGCCGCGCGCGGGCGCGTGTGATCGTGTCCTCAAGCTGCTAGACGCCCACCCGGCGCGCACGGTCGCGCTGGACGCCGCCGCCCGCGAAACCCTCTCGGAGCTAGTGCCGGTGCTAAGCGCGGCGGGCCTCGGCGTCGTGCCGGCTGACGCCGCGCCCCCCGTGCTGGCGGCAACCGACGCCGGCGTGTCCTGGGCGGCCTTCGGGGTGGCGGAGACAGGCTCGGTCGCGCTGGCCAGCCCGGCGCCCGGCGACCGGCTGGTGAGCATGCTGCCACCGCTCCACCTGGTCTTGCTGCGCCAAAGCGACCTGCTCGCCGACCTGGACGCTGCCGGCGCGCGCCTGCGCGCGTGGACCGCGGGCGCCGCCCGCCAGCCCTACGTGTCGCTGGTGACCGGCGCCAGCCGCACCTCGGATATCGAGCGCGTCCTGACCATCGGCGTCCACGGCCCGCGCGCGCAGCATGTCCTACTCCTCGACGACGAGTAGTGCCGTGCGCCTCATTCCGTCGTCCCGCTCGGCTTGGCTGCTGCTGGCTGCGACGGGGTCCTCTGCCCTCGCCGCCAGCCTGGCGCGCTCGCCGGGCCGCTGCGCGCTCCAGGCGGCCGCCGCCGACTTCCGGCGCCGCTACCACCGAGCGCTGGCCGACCCGCAGCTGGCGCGCAATCTCCTGGCTTTCCAGCGGGCGTGGCGCTCCGCTCGTGCGGTCGCCTTCGCCCAGCTGGGCGACACCTGGGCGGCGCTTCCGGCCGACACCACCCCGCCCCCCGCATTCCGCCCCCCGCGCGGCGACGGCGAAGCCGTGTTCGCGGTCCTGCGCGACGAGATGGCCGCCGCCAAGGATGCCGTAATTGCCGATTTGCCGGACTACTTCGCGCGCTTCCGCGCGGCCGCCGCGGCGGCGGGGGCCACGGTCGTCGAGGCGGTCGACGCGGCGGCCGCGTGCGCCTACGTCGCCGACGTCGCGCGCCGCCGCGGCGCCCGCCTGGTCGTCAAGAGCAAGTCGATGGTCGGCGAGGAGATCGAGCTGAACCACCACCTGGAGGCGCACGGGATCGAGGTGGTGGAGACCGACCTGGGCGAGTGGATCGTCCAACTGGCCGGCGAGCGCCCGTCGCACATGGTCATGCCCGCCATCCATAAAAGCCGCCAGCAGGTCGGCGCGCTGTTCAGCCGCGTTCTCGGCCGCGCGGTCTCGCGCGAGGCCATTCCCGAGCAGGTAGCAGTCGCCCGGGCCGAGCTACGCCGCAAGTTCCTCGAGGCCGACGTCGGCATCAGCGGCGCGAACGCGCTCATCGCCGAGACCGGCACGGTGATGCTCGTCACGAACGAGGGCAACGGTCGCCTGGTGACGACCCTGCCGCCTGTCCACGTCGTGCTGGTCGGCTACGAGAAGCTCGTGCCGTCCTACGCCGACGCCATGCGCCAACTACGGCTACTGGCCCGGAGCGCCACGGCGCAGCCCATCACCAGCTACACCACGTTCATCACCGGGCCTGATCGGCCGGACAAAGAGCTGCACATCGTCTTCGTCGACAACGGCCGCCTGCGCATGCGCCTGGACCCGGAGTTCCACGAGGCGCTGCGCTGTATCCGCTGCGGCGCCTGCGCCAACGTGTGCCCCCCGTACCAGGTCGTTGGCGGCCATGTCTTCGGCTACATCTACACGGGCGCCATCGGGCTGGTCAACACGCCGTTCCACCACGGGCTCGACCACGCGGCCGGCCCGCAAAGCCTCTGCGTGAGCTGCAACGCCTGCGCGACGGTCTGTCCCGTCCGCATCCCCCTGCCGCGCCAGATCCTGAGCGTGCGCGCGCGAGCGGCAGAGCGCCTCGGCTTGCCCGTCTGGAAGCGCGCCGCCCTCGCGCTGTGGGCGCGGCCAAGCCTGGCCGATGCGGCGTGCCGCATCGCCGCGCATCTCGCCGCGCCGCTGGCCACCGGGCCGTTCCTGCGAGCCCCGCTGCCCGCCGCCTGGCGCTGGCGCACGCCGCCCGCGCTCGCGCGGGTGCCCGCTCGGGACCAGCTTCGCGGGCGGCAGACTGCGCCGCGGGCGAAGAGGGAGCCCGGCGCGGCTCCTAGCCGCGATCTCCCAGCCGCTGCCGCCCGCCCTCCATCGCCCACCGTCGCCTGCTTTCTGCAGTGCCTGACCGACCGTTGCTGTCCGGAGGTGGCGATGGCGACCGTGCGGGTGCTGGAGGCCAGCGGCGCGCGGGTGGCGGTGCCGCCGCGCCAGCACTGCTGCGGCCTGCCCGCCCTCGACGCCGGCGAGCTTGCCACGGCGCGTCGCATGGCCCGCCAGACCATCGCCGCCCTCGAGGCTGCGGCGGCGGACTACGTGGTCACCGCCGCGCCGAGCTGCGTGGTGGCGATTCGGGAGGAGTATCCGTCGCTGTTCGCCGACGAGCCGCGCTGGCAGCGGCGAGCGCGGGCGCTCGGCGCCCGCACGCTGGATCTTGCGACCTATCTGCGAGAGGTCGCCCGCGTGGGCGCTCCGCGGTCCCACACTGCCGCGGCCCCGAGCCCCGCGGGCGGGCGCCAGGTGGCGGTCTATCATCCATTCTGTCAATCGCTGAACGTCCTCGGCCTGCCGGCCGAGCCGCGGGACCTGCTCGCGGACCTGCCCGGGGTCGAGCTGCGGTCCCTGCCTGAGGCCAATACCTGCTGTGGCTTTGGCGGCTCGACCTCGTTCGAGCACCCCGCGGTCGCGCGTCAGATCGCGGCGCGCAAGCTCGCGAACGTGGCGGCTACCGGCGCAACGTTGCTTGTCACGGACAACCCCGGCTGCCTGCTGCACTTGCGCGGCGCCGCCGACGCCGCCGGCATGCCCCTGCGGGTGGTGCACCTAGCCGAGCTGCTGGCGGAGGACCTGCGGAGCGGCGAGCCGGCGGGCGATAAGCCCTGAGCCAACCGGCCGTTGATGAACTCCATGGTATGATGAGCCGGGCGCCGCCGTCGGGATCGCGCGCCAGCGGAGAGGATCATGGATCGGCGCCCATGGTGGGAGCGGCTGCTCGACCGCGACAGCCCGGCCGGACCGATCATCGTGATTATCCTGTTCATCCTGGTGGTCGCGCTGGTGCTGACCATCGGTCCAATGCTCGACCGGTGGATCGAGGGCGAGCAGCCCGCGTCCCATCAGCTGGCGCCGGCCCCGCCGTTCGCGGCCGGGCCTGACCAGCCGGCGCCGTCCGGCAGGGGGCAGGCCGTCACGATCGGCCGGCACGCCGAGCGGCTCGTGTAGCTCAACCGCACGGGCCGCTCGCGTCGCCCTGGCCGCCACTAGCGCCAGGGCACGAAGGTGGGCGGACAGCAGGGATACGCGGCGTAGGGAATCCCGTAGTAGCTGCGCACCACGAGCGGGCTCGGCAACGCGGTGATGAGCGTCGGGAACCCGTAGTCGGAGTAGTAGTCGCCGGGCGGGTAGGAGTTATAGGTCGTGCCGATGTTGGGGTCCCAGCCGCTCTCGCCGCCGAGGCGCAGGTAAGGGCCGAACCCCGGCGCTACCGCGTAGGGGCCGTAGTTGTACGCCGTCTCGTTGTTCGTGGGCCAGTACGTCGTCGCCTGGTTCGTGCCGCCGACGTAGCACGCGCCGTCCGTGAACACGCCGGGGCAGCTCGCGTCCGTCTGGGCCGCGGCCGGCTGCGCTAGCGCCGCCAGGCCACACGCTACTGCCAGGCTTAGGATGAATCTGCGCATCGCTCGCTCCTTCGCTAATGCCGCCCACCATTCCGACCGCTACAAGTATTATGCGCGGCGTCCCGTCGCTGTCGTAGTCCTTGCAGGCCGCGGGCCAGCAACTCGTCTGGAGCGGCATCGCTTTGCGCCCGCGCCAGCCGCCTGGCTATACTCTAGGTGTGGAGTATTCTCGACCTGCCTGTACCGATATGCGCGCGATCCGGTAGCATCGGGCCAAAGGAACCGCCTCGCGCTGCTCACTGCCCAGCATATTTAAGGACGCGCCATGACCAACCTGCAGCCCGCCCGCCTCCCCGTCCTCGACTCGCGCCAGCGGCCACTGCACGACCTGCGGATCTCGGTAACCGACCGCTGCAACTTCCGCTGCGTGTACTGTATGCCCCGGGAAGTGTTCGGGCGGGACTTCGCCTTCCTGCCCGCCAGCCAGCTCTTGACCTTCGAGGAGATCACGCGGCTGGCGCGCATCTTCGTCCGCATGGGCGTCGAGAAAGTCCGGCTGACGGGCGGTGAGCCGCTGTTGCGGCGCGACCTGGAGCGGCTGGTGGCGATGCTGGCCGATATCGAGGGCCTGCGCGACCTCACCCTCACCACGAACGGCTCGCTGCTGCCGCAGAAGGCCCAGACGCTGCGGGACGCGGGGCTCCGGCGCATCTCCGTCAGCCTTGACTCGCTCGACGATGCCGTGTTCAAGGCGATGAACGACGTGGACTTTCCGGTGGCGCGGGTGCTCGCCGGCATCGACGCCGCCCACGCCGCGGGCCTCGCGCCGATCAAGGTGAACATGGTCGTCAAGCGCGGCGTGAACGAGGGCTCCATCCTCGACATGGCGCGGCACTTCCGGCACACGGGCCACATCCTGCGCTTCATCGAGTACATGGACGTGGGCAACACGAACGGCTGGCGGATGGACGACGTGGTCACCGCCGCGGAGATCGTCCGAACCGTGGACGCCGAGTGGCCGCTGGAGCCGGTCGAGCCCGCGTATCGTGGCGAGGTGGCGAACCGGTACCGCTACCGCGACGGCGGCGGCGAGATCGGCGTCATCGCCTCCGTCACCCAGCCCTTCTGCGGCGACTGCAGCCGTGCGCGCCTCTCCGCCGAAGGGCGGCTCTACACCTGCCTGTTCGCCAGCCTGGGCCACGATCTGCGCCGCCTGCTACGGAGCGGCCAGTCCGACGCGGAGATCGACGCCTTCCTGCGCCGCATCTGGCACGCTCGCGCCGACCGCTACTCGGAGCTACGCTCGGCCGCGACGCCGCCCCGCCCCAAGGTCGAGATGTCCCACATCGGTGGCTAATGGAGCTGACTCGCGAATTCACGGTCGCCGTCTTCGTCGTCCACGACGACCGCGTGCTGCTGCACCATCATCGCAAGCTGGCCATGTGGCTGCCGCCCGGCGGGCACATCGAGCCGGCCGAGTTACCGGACGACGCGGCGGTGCGCGAGGTCGCCGAGGAGACCGGCGTGCGCGCGGTGCTGATCGGCGAGCGCGCCCTCCCGCTGGCCTACCCGCGCCAGCTCGTGCGTCCCGCGGGCATCCAGCTCGAGGACATCAGCCCGGGCCACCAGCACATCGACCTCGTCTACTTCGCGGTGCCCGAGGGCGGCGATGCCACCCTCGCCGCCGAGGACGCCCGTGAGCCGGGCACGGGCTGGTACGCGCTGGACGAGCTGGCGGCCCTCGGCGCCAATGAGGAGATCCAGAGCTGGGCCGCCCGGGCGGTCGCCGCCGCGGGCGCCTGGCGCGCGGCGGCGGCTCGCGGCGGCTGAGCCCGGCGCGTCCTTACGCCCGCGCCATCAGATCGTCATGAGGATGTCCGCGCCCTGGGCCTCGTTCAGCAGGAACGACGCCGTCCCCAGCACGCTGTCGACTTCCGGGCGCAGGTTGTCCGGGCGCAGGTCGTAGATGCGCGCGCCCCGCGAGCAGACGTAGACGCGCACCCGGCCGGTCTCCTTCACCTGGCGCAGCAGCGCGCCCAGATCGGTGAAGCCAAGCTGCTCGGCGCGGTCGATGAAGTCCGCGCCCACCGGGTCGTCGGGCGCGGCCTGCGCCAGGTCCGCGAACCCGTCGCGGTGCAGGCGGCGCGCGGCGCGGTTGGTGAAGAACAGGCTCACGTTCATGTCCGAGTCGGCGCCGATGCCCGCGAAGCTCAGCGCCAGCAGGAAGTCCTCGAACGTATCGCTCTTCACGACCAGCGCCATTCGCGTCGCGCGCGCTTCCGCCATCGTTCCTCACTCCTGGCCGGGGCAGTCTCCGCGCCGCCGCCGGCGCGGGCGACGCTACGGCGCGGGCGGCGCCCCGCCGCCCGGCGCCTGTACCGACCGCAGATACTCGGGCAGCACCTCGCCCAGCGCGCGTGCCACGAAGCGCCGATTCGCCATCGCGGTCGCGTGGATCATGACCTCCGTTGCGTCCCCGCCTGGATGGAGCGCGCGGAAGCGGCCCTCCTCCTCCTTGAGGAGCTGGAACATCTCCACCTCGTTCTCGTCCATCCATTGCACGAGCGCCGCTTCCAGGTCCATCCCGTCTCTCCTGCCGGCCACCGCCGGCCGCGTCCGACCTAGCCCTCGCCGCTCAGCCCCTGGCAAGCGTCGAGGGCGCGGTGGAGCGCGCCGGCGGCCACGGTAGCGCAGTAGCGCTTCTCGGCGGGCAGGCCGCCGAGCGCGCGCTCGATCGCGGCCGCGTCGACGGCGCGTGCTGCGCTCAGGGTGGCACCCGTCGCCAGCGTGGTCGCCATGCTGGCCGCGGCGATCGTGGCGCTGCACCCGAACGCCTTGAAACGGGCCGCCTGCACTGCCCCCGCCGCCACGCGGATGGAGATACGCACCTGATTGCCGTAGACCGGATCGCCGTCGGCGCCCACCCCATCCGCGCCCTCCAGCGTCCCCACGTTGCGCGGTCGGGTCGCGTGGTCGATCACGGTATCGGAGTAGACGCCCTCTCCAGCCGGAATGTCGTTGGGCCGCTCGCGCACGCTTCCGCTCGCCCGCTAGCTGCCGTTGCGAGGGCGGCCCTGGCCGATGTGGCCCACCACCTTCTGCATCGCGTCGGCCAGCTCTAGCGCCTCCTCGTAGTTCAGCGTCAGGGTTAGCCCGCGCTCGTGAAACTGCAAGGTGATCAGGTGGTGCGTGGTCTCCTCGTACGCGCTGATGTTCTCGGTGCCCTCGATCTCCTCATAGGCGTGCTCGTGGCCATGCTCGTCCCCCCGCTGGACCATGCCACTCCTCCCCGCGCCGCGCGCTCGCCCGTCGGGATGATACCACCGTACCCGCCAACCCGCCGGGGCACCAGGCGGCGGGTCGTCCCACCGCCCTCAAGCCTGCGGCGCGCGCAAGTAGCGACACGCCGTCAGCGCATAGAGCTTCGCCGCCTCCACCACCTGCGCCAGCGGCACCGACTCATCGGGCACGTGCGTGCCCTCCGGCACCCCGGGGCCGAGCACGAGCGTCGGCACCCCGCGCGCGCCGAAGAAGCGGCCGTCGCTCGCCTGCTGGTAGCCCACGGCGTCGGCCGTCAGGCCGAGCGCCCGGCGGGCTGCGAGCGCTGCCTGCACCACCGCCGCGTTCTCGGGCGTTTCGAAAGGGTCCGCCCAGATCAGCGTGTCCACCGCGACGCGCACGGCCGGGTCGTCCGCCTCCAGCGCCGCGGCTGCCGCCAACAGCTCCGCTCGCGCCGAGTCGAGCGTCTCGCCCGGCAGCGTGCGCCGGTCGACCACGGCCTCGGCGTAGTCCGGCACGACGTTTGGCGCGACGCCGCTCGATAGGGCGCTCACCGACAGCGAGGGCGGCGTCACGAGCGGGTGGCGCCGCTCCGGCAGCCGCGTCGTCACGTCACGCTCGATGCGACCGAGCCACCGCACGAGGTGCGCGGCAGCATTCGCGCCAGCGTGCGGCACGCTCGCATGGGCCGTGCGGCCACGCGTGCTGAGCCGCAGCCAGGCGACGCCCTTCTCCGCGATCGCCACCTGGTTGTCGGTCGTCTCGCCCACCACGACCGCATCGGCGGCGAGCGCGCCGGCCGCGAGCAAGTGCTGCGCGCCGGCGCCGCCGGTTTCCTCGTCGGCCACGAGCGCGACGGTCAGCGTGCCGTGCCCCTCAGCCCCTGTCGTCGCGAGCGCGCTGAGCGCCAGCAGCATCGGCGCGGCGCTGCCCTTCGCATCTGCCGCGCCCCGGCCCCATAGCCGCCCGTCGCGCACCTCGCCGCCGAACGGGTCCACCGTCCAGCCCGCCGCATCCCCGAGCGGCACGGTGTCCAGGTGGCTCAAGAACAGAAGTCGCGGCCCCGCGGTCGGCGCCGCGCCGCGAGCCATCCCAAACGTGTGACGCGCGACAACGCTCGGCCGCTCGGGCGCGCTCCCGCTGACCTCGGCACGCAGCCCCTGGTGGGCCAGCCACGCTGTCACGACAGCGGCCGCGGCCCGCGTGTCGCCGGGCGGGTTCACGCTCGGCGCCCGGACGAGATCACGCAGCAGCGCGGCCAGCTCGTCAGCGCGCGCCTCGATGGTCGCCGCGAGCCGCGCCTCGTCCACGCGCAGGCCCCCCGCCATGCTGCTCGCTCCTTCCATCCTCGCCTCCCCAGTCTACCGCCGGTCGCCGGCTCCGCGGCACGGACCCGGCGGCACGCTACGCTATACTGGGGTCAGTGAGGCCAAGTGTCGCGGGGCGAGAGGAGGCAGGAATGGCTGGGCAGTATTGGGTGCGCGTCGTAGGGTTCCTCCAGCCGCCGCCGGCCCGCGAGGTACTCTCGCCGTCGGGCTACTTCCGAGGCGACGAGCGGGCCGCCCACCGCATGCCGGTAGGTGAGATCAGCCTGCCGCCGATCCCGGCGTCGCGCACGCCCGAGGCTGGACGCGCCACGGCCCAGGCCGTGGCCGAGCGCCCCGCCGCCCTGGAGATCACCAACGGCGACCGTCTGATCTACCTCGCGCTTGGCCCCTTCTCGCTGTACGCCGTCGGCACCGTCACGAGCGACCCGGAGCCAGCGCCGAACGATCCCCGCAAGCGGGTCGTCTCGGTCCACACGGACGTGTTCATCAACACAGTCATGAAGACCCCCCATTTCGGTGGCGTCGCCTTGCCCAGCGGCCGCGACCTGCGCCTGCTCGTGCAGCAGTACACCTACATCTGGGTCTCGCCCGAGGATGGCGAGTCGCTCGTTCAGCGCGTGAGCACCAAGGCCGGCGCGAAAGATTAACCTCCGCCAGCCGCTCTAATACCCCTCTAACGCGCTCCGGGTATAATTACCGCGAGTCACTTCCCCTACACGGGCGCCACGCGGCGGGCTACGTCAGACTGCCGCCGGCCGTCCTGAGTCTGGAGGCAACGACCAACTATGCCAATCTACGTCTATCGCTGCGCCGATTGCGACGCGGAGACCGAGAAGCGCCAGGGCTTTTCCGAGGCCCCGCTCACCACCTGCGAGAGCTGCGGCGGACGCGTGCGCCGCGTGCTTCAGCCGGCGGGCGTCATTTTCAAGGGCAGCGGCTTCTATTCGACCGATTACCGCAACGGCGCCAAGAGCAAGAAGACCGCCGCCGACGGCGCGGACGGCAGCAGCGCCACCAGCGAGAACGGCACCGGCACGAAGAGCGAGAAGAGCGAGAAGAGCGAGTCCGCGGCGCCCAAGGCCGACGGCGGCGAGAAGAAAGCGCAGCCGGCCGCGAGCAGCGCCAAGTCCGACTAGCGTGCGCGCCCTTCTGCAACGGGTGCGGAGCGCCGAGGTCCGCGTCGACGAGGAAGTCGTCGGCAGCATCGGCGCGGGCTGGGCGGTCCTACTCGGCGTGGGACGCGACGACACGCCGGACGTGGCGCGGGCGCTAGCCGAAAAGGTCGTGCATCTGCGGGCCTTCGCCGACGACGCGGGAAAGATGAACCGCTCGGCGCTAGAAGTTGCCGCCGAGGCGCTCGTTGTCTCTCAATTCACGCTCTACGCCGACCTGCGCCGCGGGCGGCGGCCGTTCTTCGGCGCTGCCGCGCCCCCGGACCTCGCCCGCGCGCTCGTCGGCGACTTCGCCGCCGCGATCGCCGGCTACGGCCTGCGGGTCGCCTCGGGACGATTTGGCGCGATGATGGAGGTGCGACTGGTCGCCGACGGCCCCGTCACCCTCTGGCTGAATACCGACGAGCTTTAGCGCGCGACCCGAGATCACCGGGTCCGACGGCCGAGCAGGTGCATCAGCCCGCCCGCGCGGGGCGCGGCACAGCCGCCGTCGGGTTGGCGCATGGCGGCCGCTGCGGCGCGGGCCTCGTTGCGTGCGGCCAGCAACTGGTCGCGCAGGTGCTGCGCCAGGTCCGCTCGGTCGTCTTCGTCGGCGTCCACTAGCCGCGGGTCCGCGATCTGCATTAGTAGCTCCAGCGTGGCGGCGCCCCGGGCCTGGACTTCCTCCGCGCCGGGCGGGACCGGCCCGCTCTTGAGCAGTTGCGCCTCTTGCGCGAACCCTTGGCGGATCTCCGTCAGCCGCTCTGCCGTCGCTGCCGGGCCCTCGGCGTCCAGCCCCTCCAGCGCCGCCACCAGCTCGCGCGCCAGCTTGCCGGTCCGCTCAAACGACCCGCGGGCGCGCTCGCAGAACGTCTCGGGACTACCCCCGGCCGGGGAGGGGAGCGCACGCACGGCGCCCAGCGCGGCCACGGCGAGCAGCAGCAGGGCGCCGAATAGCCAGCGCCATCGCCGCCTCGCCGGCGGCCTCCGCCAGAGCTGCTTCCCCGCCACGTCGGTGGTCTCCCAGGCCCCCTCACTCCTGCCCGCGTCGCGCTCGCGCCCGCAGAGATATTAAGCCTGCTCTTACCAATCGGCAACCGCTGCACACGCTCGACGTACCTCTTCAGGCCAGCCAGCGGCGCCGAGCGCGCGAGGTAACCCTTTTGTAACTACACGCCCGTAATATGTTTTGCCTGGCCAATGCACGCTCCGTGCCGCGCTTCAAGCGGCCAACCACTCCCGCGGCGGCAAAACGATTCTCCTCCCCTGTGACGGTGACGCAGGATGCGGTGCGGCTGCTCGCCGGCGTAGCCCTCAAGTGCCGACCACGGCGGACCCGTCGCGCCCAAGCCGGACGGTCCCGCGACGGCTAGCGCCGACCGCGCGAGCCAGACCCCGGGGCCGCGGCGCGGTCGCCGCCCCGGATGCACAAGAAGGCCGGCGGCCACGTGGCCGCCGGCCTTCTTGTCGGTCGCGAAAGCAGAGCTAGGCGGAAGCTTCCGCCTGGTCGTCCATCTCGACCACCCGCTCGCTGCGCGTGAGCAGCAGCGGGCTCTTGCCCTGCAAGATCGTGTCGGCGCTGATCACGCACTTCCGGACGTCCGAGCGAGACGGGATCTCGTACATCACGTCCAGCAAGATCTCCTCGATCAGCGTGCGCAGGCCGCGAGCGCCCGTCTTGTAGCGCAGCGCTCGCTCCGCGGCCGCTTCCAGGGCATCCTCGGTGAACACCAGCTCGACCTTGTCGAGCGCCAGGAACTTGCCGTACTGCTTGGTGATGGCGTTCCGCGGCTCGACCAGGATCCGCATGAGCGCGCCCTTGTCAAGCGCCTCCAGGCTCACCACCACCGGCAGGCGGCCGACGAACTCGGGAATCAACCCGTACTTGAGGAGATCGTCGGAGTTGAGCTGCCGCAGCAAATCGGCAGAGTCCTGGTCCGTCAGCACCTCCGAGCGGAAGCCCATGCGGCGCTTGCTGCCGACGCGCTGGCCCACGATGTTGTCCAGCCCCTCGAACGCGCCGCCACAGATGAACAGGATGTTCGTCGTGTTGATCTGGAGGAAGTCCTGATGGGGATGCTTGCGGCCACCCTGCGGCGGCACGTTGGCCACGGTGCCCTCGAGGATCTTCAACAACGCCTGTTGGACGCCCTCGCCCGATACGTCGCGCGTGATCGACGGATTGTCGCTCTTGCGCGCGATCTTGTCGATCTCGTCGATGTACACGATCCCGCGCTCGGCGCGCGGGATGTCGAAATCCGCGGCCTGAATGAGGCGCAGCAGGATGTTCTCGACGTCCTCGCCTACGTAGCCCGCCTCGGTCAGCGCCGTGGCATCGGCGATGCAGAAGGGTACGTCCAGGATCTTGGCCAGCGTCTGCGCCAGCAGCGTCTTGCCGCAGCCCGTCGGGCCGACGAGCAGGATATTGCTCTTCTGCAGCTCGACGTCGTCGACCTGCATGCCCGCGTTCACCCGCTTGTAGTGGTTGTAGACCGCGACCGAGAGGACCTTCTTCGCGCGCTCCTGCCCGATCACGTACTGGTTGAGCTGCTCGTAAATCTTCTTGGGCGTGGGCAGCTTGGCCAGCGGCAGCTTGGCGCGCGGTGGCGGCGGCGACTCTTCGTCGATGATCTCGCGGCAGAGCTCCACGCATTCATCGCAGATGTAGACCGCACCCGGCCCGGCGATCAGGCGGCGCACCTGATCCTGCGGCTTGCCGCAGAACGAGCAGTGGTACTGCCCGCGCGTCCCCCGCGAGTTCGTCATACCTGTGGTCCTCCGTGCCCTGGTGCGCTTAGCTGCCGTCCGAGGGAGCCGGCTCCCCCATGCCCGGCGTGCGCCCAATCACTTCGTCGATGATGCCATAATCCCGCGCCTGTTCGGGCGTCAGGAAGAAGTCGCGGTCCGAGTCGCGCGCGATGCGCTCCAGGGGCTGGCCCGTGTGCAGCGCCATGATGTCCCGCAGCCGCGACTGGACCCGCAGGATCTCACGCGCGCGGATCTCGATGTCCGCGGCCGTCCCCTCGAAGCCACCCGCCGCCTGGTGAATCATGATCGTCGAATTGGGCAGCGCGTAGCGCTTCCCCTTCGCGCCCGCCAGCAGGAGCACCGCCCCCATGCTCGCGGCCATGCCGACGCAGATCGTGCTCACGTCGGGCTTGATGAGCTGCATGGTGTCGTAGATCGACAGGCCCGCCGTGACGCTGCCGCCCGGCGAGTGGATGTACAGGGAGATGTCCCGCTCCGGGTCCTCGCGGTCGAGATAGAGCAGCTGGGCAACGATCAGGTTGGCGCTGTAATCGTCGACCGCCGAGCCCAGGAAGATGATGCGCTCCTTCAGCAGCAGCGAGTAAATGTCGTACGAGCGCTCGCCCCGGTTGGTGGCCTCGACCACCATCGGGACGAGAACCTGGGCGCGGGGATCAAGCATGGGAGGGCTCCTCGGCGGCCGGCTCGGCCGCCTCAGACGGCGCGGCCGTCGGCTCGGCGGTCTCGCCGTCGGTCGCGCCGGTCGCCATCTCTACCAAGCGCGCAATCGTCTTGCGCTCGCGAATCGCGGCCTCCACGCGGGCGCGCGTCTCGCGCCGCGCCAGCGCCTCGCGCACGAGACGGCGGGCCTCCGGCCCCTCGCCGGCCGCCTTCCGGATCTCCGTCTCGACCTCGACCGGATCGACCTCGATCTGCTCCGCCTTCGCGATCTCGTCCAGCACGAACAGCCGGGTCAGCTCGCGGCGCGCGTCGGCCTCTAGCTCCGCCTCGAATTCGGCCGGCGACTTGCCGGTCAACTGTCGGTATTGTTCTACCGTGATCCCTTGCCTGTCAAGCGAGCTGGCCAGCTGCTGGCGCAGGCGCTCCGCCTGCTTCTCGATCGCCTGGGGCGGCAGCTCCAGCGTCGCGCCCTCCACGACCTCGTTGATCAGGCCTTCCTGCAGCTCCTGCCGCGCGTTGGCCTCCGCGCGCGCTTGCAGCTCGCCGCGCACCTCTTGCTTCACCTCGTCCAGCGTGCTGAACGTGCCGACGCTGGAGGCGAACGCGTCGTCCAGCTCGGGAAGCTGCTTCTCCTTCACCCAGTGCACCTTCACGGTGAAGGTGGCCTGCTTGCCGGCGATCTCCGCGTCCTCGAAGTCCGCCGGCACCGCGAGCGTGAACGTCTTCTCGTCGCCCGCCGCCATGCCGACGAGCTGCTCGGCGAAGCCCGGCATCGGCCGGTCGCTCTCGCCGCGCACGACGTACTCGACGTCCTGCCGGTCCAGGATGACCTTCTCGTCCACCGCCCCGTGGACGTCCATCGCCACCCGGTCTTCGAGCTGCACGGGGCGCTCGACCGGCACCCAGGTGGCGTGCGACTCCCGGAGTTGGTTGATCACGTGGTCCACCTGCTCGTCGGTGACCTCGGGCGTGGTCAGCTCGCGGCGCAGCGCGCGGTAATCGCCGAGCTGCACCGCCGGCCGCACCGGCACGGTGGCCTTGAACTTCAGCGGCTCGGCCTCGACCACCTCGAAGGAGGCCTCTTCAATCGGATACAGGTTCTCCTGGTCGATCGCCTCGCGATACACCTCGGGCACCAGGTGCTCGATGGCGTCCTCGAGCAGCGACTCGCGGCCCACCATCCGCTCGACGAGCGGGCGCGGCGCCTTGCCGGGGCGGAACCCGGGCACTTTTAGCCGGCCGGCCATCCGGCGGTACGCCTGGTCCATCGCCCGCTCGAGCCGCGGGGGCTCGACCTCGACCTCGAGCACGACCTGGCTCTTCTCGATCTCTTGCGTGCTGACCTTCACCGCCGCTGGCTACCTTTCCGCCCGATCCACAACGCTTGGCACCGCGCCGCCCCCTCATCCGGCAAAAATGGGCTCTACGAGAGAGCCCATCTGCGGACGCGCGCCAAACCGGGGCTAAGTTTGGGAGCGGAAGACGGGATTCGAACCCGCGACCCTCTCCTTGGCAAGGAGATGCTCTACCACTGAGCCACTTCCGCAAGCGAGTACTGGATTGCTTACTTCGTCATTGTACCCCCTGACGGCGGCCTGAACAAGCTTGGGGGGCAATTTTTCGGCTGCCGGCACCCGCCGCCAGCGGCGGCCGGCAGCGCCGTCGAACCGCGTATTGACGCCGTGCAGTGCTGGCGCCGGCGGCATGGGCGCGGTATACCGGGGATGAGCGCCGCGGGGCCGGCGCTGAGGGAGACGAGCCATGAGAACCGCCGTGGTGTTGCTGGGACACGGCAGCCGCGCGCCCGAGGCGCGACAGTACTTTCTGGACCTGGCCGAGGCGGTCCGCGGGCCGTCGGGCAGCGCCTTCGTGGAGGCCGCGTTTCTCGAGCTGTGTGGCCCGTCATTCCACGAGACCGTCGCCGCCTGCGCGGCCCGCGGCGCCGAGCGCGTCGTCGTCGTGCCGGTCTTCCTGCACCCCGGCCGCCATCTGCAGCGCGACGTGCCGCGCCTGGTCGCCGAGGCGCGCGCGGCCCATCCCGGCCTCGACGTCGTGCTCGCCCCCCACCTCGGCGCCCACCCCGAGCTAACGCCCCTCGTCGCCGACCTGATCCGGCGCGCGGTCGACGGCGCCGAGGTGCCGACTGGGGCCAGCTAAGCTTCCCGCCCCGCACCGAAGCACTCGGCCAGGGATAGTGTGTAGGTTTGGCTTCGCCAAACCTACACACTATCCCTGGGACGGCAGCTTAGTACTCGTCGAACATGCGCTGGATCTCGTCCGGGTCGCGCGTGCGGGTGAGCGCGAGCGCCAGTAGCAGCGCGGCCTTCTGCGGGTTGAGGTTGTCGGCCGCCACCATGCCGGGCTCCTGCCAGTTGTCGTCGCGGACCACGCGCCCCTCCCCAACGCGCGCGCTCCGAACCACGGCTACGCCGTCGCGAACCAGCGCCGCCAGCGCCTCGCGGTACGGGCCGGTCGACCCCGCCCCGCTGCCCGCGATCACGAGGCCGCGGGCGCCCAGCTCGACTGCCGCCCGCGCCAGCTCGGGCCGCGCCGCCGCGTGGACATAGAGCACGTCGACCGCCGGCAGCTCCTCGACGCCGCGCAGGTCGAACTCGCTGGCCGCGGTGTGGCGGCGGGTGGGCGCGCGGTAGAACACGATGCGGTCGGCATCGGCGTAGCCCAACACCCCCAGGTCGCGGCTGCGGAAGGTCTGCAGGCGGTAGGTGTGCGTCTTCGTTACGTCGCGCGCCGCGTTGATCTCATCGTTGGTCACGACGAGGACGCCTTGGCCCCGCGCCACCGGCGCCCCCGCGACGCGGATGGCGTTCAGCAAGTTGAGCGCGCCGTCGCTGCTCAGCGCGGTGAACGGCCGTTGCGCGCCCGTCACGACGACCGGCTTGTCGGTGTGAACGGTGAGGTTCAGGAAATACGCGGTCTCCTCGATGCTGTTGGTGCCCTGCACGAACACCAGCCCGTCGACCTCCGGCTCCTGTAGCGCCGCCTCGACGTGCAGCGCCAGCGCCTTCAGGTTCGCGGGCGTCGCCATCTCGAAGGGGTTGCCGGGGTCGACCTCCACGCGCGCCACCCGCCCGATCTCGGGCACCGCTTCCAGCAGCTGCTCGCCCGTCAGCCGCGGCCGGCCGCTGAGCAGCTCGTTGTATCGCAGCAGGTCCAGCCGGTCCTTCCCCTGGCTATGCAGCGTGCCCGGCCCGATCAGCAGACGCACGCGCGGTAGGCTGTCCCTCGCCATGTCGTCTCTCCTCGCCGTCAGCGCGCGGTCGCGAGTCGGCTCGCGCCGAGGACCACCAGGTAGCACGCGAGCATGCCCAGCGGCCACACGACGAAGAGCTGTATGGAGCCGGCGCGCTCCGCGACCAGGCCGCCAAGGGCCGGTCCCGCCAGCAGGCCCACGTCGGTCACGGTGTTCAGCAGCCCGACCTGCGGGCCGCGCCCCATTCGCAGCGCCTCGCCCTCCTCGATCACCGCGACAGTATTCGCCACGATGCCCAGCGCGCGCAATGCGCCCATGATGACGAAGATCACCAGCAGCGGCGCCATCGACGGCACCGCGGGCAGCAGCATCAGCAGCAGCGACTGCACCACGAGACTCAGGAACACCAGGCGACCGGCGCCCAGCCGCGCCACGAAATCGCCGGTGCCCAGGCGCGCGGCCGCGTTACAGATGCCGTAGACGGTCCGGATCACGCCTGTCTGCGCTAGCCCGATCCCTACCGCCAGCGTGTAGAGCGGCAGCCACGCGTTCCAGAACGCCCACTGCGCGTTCAGCAGCAGCCCCTCGAACAGGGCCACCAGCAGGGTGGGTGCCGCCAGGAGCTGCCAGGCCTGCACCGCCTGCTTGGACAGCGCGACGCGAGGGCGCGCCACGCCGGGCGAGGTGAAGCGCTCGGCGGCCGCCCCCGCGCTCGACGTCGCCACCATCGGCGTGCGGTCCAGCAGCCCGACCAGGCCGAGCAGCTGGAGCGCTGCCCCCGCGCCGAAGGCCACCACGAACCCGGCCCACTCCACGAGGTAGCCGACCAGCAGCGAGGCGATCGAGTAGCCGATGGCGATGTTCGCCACGTAGTAGCCCATCGCTCGCGCGCGGCCAGGCCCCAGCGGCTGCTCGTCGATGAAGCGCGCCTGGTTGATCGTCGTCGCCATGCCGTACAGCAGGCCATCCACGATCCGGATCGCCAGCAACGACAATGGATCGGGCGCCAGCGGGTGCAGGAAGAGCAGCACGGCCAGCAAAGGGATGGCGATCGCTTGCAGCCGGCGCGCCTGGTCGCCGCGATAGAACAGGCCCGCGGGCATCCGCGCCACCAGCGAGGCGACGGAGATCGCCGAGACGAGCGCGCCGATCAGGACGGGCGCGTAGCCGCGCTCGTCGAGCAGCGGCGCCAGCAGGCTGAGCTGGGTGCCCTGCTGCAGGCTCAGCGTCGTCAGGATGAGGTAGCAGCCCCAGCTTCGCGGCAGGCGCATCAGTACAGCGCGACCAGGACCACGCCGACCACGACGGCCACCGCGCCGAGCACGATGCGCGGGGTGACACGCTCGACGCCGCGCAGGAACAGCGCCGACAACGGCAGCACGAACAGCGGCGACGAGGTGTACAGCGGCACCACGACCGCGACCATGCCCATGCTCAGTGCGGCGTACACGGCGAGTAGGGCGGCGGCTTGCAGCGCGCCGGCCGCCGCGAAGTACGGCGTGCCGGCGTCCAGCACGCGCCGCTTGCCCGGCGGCGATAGCACGAGGTGCGTGACCAGAGCCAGCAGGAACGACGTGGCGATGGCGATCGTCACGCCGACGAGGGGGCTGGGCACGCCGTGCAGCGCCGCCTTCCGCACGACGTTGTCGGCGGCGAAGAACAGCGCGCCGCCGACCGGGAACAGCACCGCCGGCTGCCAGCGCACGCCCCCGGCCGTGCGCTGCGCCGACAGCAACACCACACCCGCCACCGCGAGCACCGCGCCCACGTAAACGATCGGCGCGGCGACCTCACGCAGGAACAGCGCGGCGAACACGAGCGCGGCGATCGGCGAGGCGCTCTTGATCGGGTAGCTGATCGCCGGCCCCACGCGGTCCACGCCGACGAACAGCAGCGAGACGGCGAACAGTCCCAGCGCGCCGTCCAGCACGAACAGCCCCGCGCTCGTCGGCGCGAGCGCGAGCGGAGGACGAGTCAGCAGCAGGGTCACGCTCAGCACGAGGACGTTCGCGCCGAAGCATACGACCACCGACCGCTGGACGTCCGAGCGCTTGAGGCCCAGCTTGGTCACGATGCCGGTGCCCGCCAGCAGGAACGCCGCCAGCAGCGACAGCCCCACGACGGCAACGCGCGTCTCCATCATCGGCCGCTCACCCCACGCGATTCGCCTGCTCGGGCGAATGAACGACGCGCCCGCCCTGCATCACCCAGACCACCCGCTGCAGACAGCCAAGGTCCGCCGACGGGTCCCCCTCCACCGCGATCACGTCGGCGAGCTTGCCGGGGGCAAGCGTTCCCACGTCGCTCAGGCCCACGCAAGCGGCGGAGCCACTCGTGGCCGCCCGGATCGCGGCGAGCGGCGAGCCCAGCGCGGCGGCCAGCCAGACTAGCCCGCCCGCCCAGCGGTCGTGCGGCACGAGCGGGATGCCGCAGTCCGTGCCGAAGGCGATCGGGACGCCCGCCGCGTGCATCGCGCCAATCGTCTCCAGGCGCCGCTGCTGCCAGTCCGGGCCGCGGCGGGCGGCAATCATCGGGAAGCGCCAATGGAGCGTCGGGCAGGCGTAGACGCCCTGCGCGGCCATCGCCGCCGCGACGGTAGAATCGTACGCGATGTCGTCGTCCGGGGAAACCCAGCTGCAGTGCTCGACGCTGTCCACCCCGGCGGCCACCGCATCGCCGATGCTGGCCGTAGCGTGCGCGTGGGCGGCGAGCCGCCGGCCGGCGGCGTGCGCCTCGTCGACCGCGGCGCGCACCTCGTCGCGGTCGAACTGAGGGCGCGTGGCGTCGCTCCCGGCGGTAATGCGCCCGCCGCTCACCATCACTTTCACCCAGTCGGCGCCCGCGTCGAGCTGGCGGCGGGCCTGGCCGCGCACCGCCGCCACGCCGCGGGCCGTGCAGCCGCCCAGGTAGTGACAGTGGCCGTCGGCGACGGTGATCGGGCTGCCGGCCACCGCGAGCCGGGGGCCGGGCAGCTCGCCCGCCGCGATCGCGTCGCGCAGCCGCACGTCCAGCCAGCCGCGCGCCCCGCAGTCGCGGGCGGCCGTGATCCCCGCGCGCAGCATCGCGGCGGCGCGCTCCGCCATCGCCGCGTACAGCGCGTCGTCGTCGGTCGCCTGGATGGCGCTCACGGGATCCGGCCCGCCGTCGAACGCGAGGTGGACGTGCGCGTCGACGATGCCAGGCAGCAGTGTGCGGTCCCCGAGGTCGGTCCGAGGGGTGCCCGGCGCCAGCGCGCTCAGCGCCGCGCGCGGACCAGCGTACACCAGGCGCCCGGCGTCGTCGATCAGCAGGGCCGCGTCCACGACGACTGGCGCCCCGCTGCCGTCGAGCAGGCGACGGGCGGTGACGAGCTGCATGAGCGGCGTCCTTCCCCCGTGAGCGGCGGCCGCACGGCCAGCCGGCAGGCGGGCGGGCGCCCGCCGCGCAGCCATGATACCGCTTTCGCGGGGCGCCGTCAGCCGCCGGCGTGCTCACGGCAGGGCCGGGGAATCACCCATGAGAAGGAGGCGCTGCGCCGCCGCGAACGACAGTACCGGGGACGGGGCGCCGGTCGGGCTCAGCCGGGCGAGCGCGCCGGCCAGGAGCGAGGCTCGGCCGCCGCCACGGGCGACTCCGCGACGGGCACCCGGGTCCGCGCCGGCGCCGGGCCAACCGCTGGCGCTTCCACCAGCACGCCGCGCTCCACCCAGTCCCCGACGGCCTCCCAGGCGGCGCCGCGACCCAGCGGCCGGGCGACGACAGTGGCGTCCCGTCCGAGGGGGCCGAGATTGTCGTCGCTGCCGGCCGGCGCTCGCGCCAGTCGCTCGGCGAGCGCCCTGGCGGGCCACTCCCGCCGACAGCGAAACAGCGCGCACAGCCCGATCTCCAGCCGCGTCTGCGGCCGGACCGCGGGACCAAGCCGCAGGCGCGGCGCGGTCCACGGCAGCCAGCGCCACCGCAGCACGGGCACGCCCGCAGTCGGCGGCGCCTCTCCGTCCCAACGCCCCGGGGCGGGGCTGGACAGACGAGGCGCCGGTCGATGGCCGACGGCAACCATGATTGCCTCCTAGCTTCGCCGGCGGTCGCGTCTAGGTCGGGCGGACCGCGGCCCAGCACGTCGCTGCGGCCGCGAGTCCGCGCGGCGCCTACGGCGCGACGCCGACAGCCTCCTCTGCCGCCGCCTTGAGTCGTGCGACGCCCAGGCGGTGACAGAAATCTCCGAACCCCTCGCCGCTCCTGCGCTCCGCCCGAAACAGCGCGAACAGCGGACGCAGCCGCTCCGGCAGCTCCTCGACCGGCACCAGGTCCGCGTAGAGCTGGTTCAGCCGCGAGCCCTCGAAGTCGCCCCCCAGGTAGATCTGGTACTTGCCGGGGCTGCGGCCGACAAAGCCGATGTCCCCCAGATACGGCCGCGCACAGCCGTTGGGACAGCCCGTCATGCGGATGCTCAGGCGCTCGTCGGCGAGCCCCAGGTCGCGCAGCACCCCGTCGATCTGACGCACCACGCCCGGCAGCGCGCGCTCGGACTCCGCCACCGCCAGGCCGCAAGTCGGCAGCGCGGGACAGGCCATCGCGTGGCGCAGCGCCCGCGGTACCTCCTCCACTAGCAGCACGCCGTGCGCGCGCAGCAGCCCCTCGATCGCCGCCCGCTCGTCGGCGGGCAGGTCGCCGAAGATGGCGTTCTGGTGGGCGGTCAGCCAGATCGCCGGCTGGTAGCGCTCCACCAGCGCGCGCAGCGCCGTCTTGGTCCGCCGGCCGTCCGCGTCCTGGATGCGCCCGTTCTCGATCCACACGCCCAGGTAGGCGCGGCCGTCGGGCTGCTCGTGCCAGCCCAGATGGTCCCCCGTGTGCTGCCAGCGCAGGGGCCGGGGTGGCGCGAGCCGGGCGCCCAGGCGCCGCTCCATCTCCTCGCGGAAGCGGTCCAGCCCCCAGGCGTCGAGCAGGTACTTCATGCGCGCGTGGCGGCGATCGGCGCGGTTCCCCGCGTCGCGCTGGATGCGGATGATCGTCAGGAACGTGTCCAGCAGCGCGTCCGGCTCCACGAAGCAGATCGGGCTGGCGGCGCGCGGATACGTCGAGGTCACGTTGTGGGTCATCCCCATGCTGCCGCCGACCAGCACCGTGAAGCCCGCCAGCTGGCCGCCGTCGAGATGCGCCACCATGCCGATGTCCTGGGCGTACACGTCGATGCAGTTGTCGCCCTCGACCACCAGCCCCGACTTGAACTTGCGGGGCAGGTAGGTCGGGCCGTACAGCGGCTCCTCGTCGGGCTGCTGCGTCGAGACCACCTTCTCGTGGTCCAGCCAGATCTCGTGATAGGCGCGTGTCCGCGGCAGCGTCTGGTCGCTGAGATAGCGCGCCCAGCGCTGCACCGCCGCGGCCGTTGCGGAGTCCGGCGCCGGGCAGGCCACCAGGTTGCGCTCGACGTCGCCGCACGCGCCCAGCGTCGTGATCAGGCTCTCGTTGATGCCGCGAATCGTCCGCTGCAGGTCGCGCTTGCCAACGTAGTGCAGCTGGAAACACTGGCGCGTGGTGACCCGCAGCGTGTCGTTGCCGTACCGCGTCGCCAGCTCGTCGAAGCGCAGGTACTGGTCGGCGGTGAGCCGGCCGCCGGGAATCTTCGCGCGGACCATCATGATCCACGCCTTGTCGCCCCCGGCTTGGCGCGCGGCGGCGCGGGCATCGCGGTCGTCCTGCTGATAGACGCCGTGGAACTTCAACAGCTGGTACTCGTCGTGCGAGAAGTGCGACGCATCGCTTGCCAGCGTCGCCGGGATCGTGCCGCGCAGGTAGTCGCTCTGCTCCTTCAGGACCTCGACGCCCGACCGCTTGGGGGGCACCGTACCGTTCCGCGCCGCGTCGAGAGTCATCGCGCCTCCTCTGGCTGACCTGCCGGCAGTTAGTGCGGCCGTGGGCTCAGCCGCCGTTCGCCGCGCCTGCCGCCGGCCCGCTCGTGCCGCTGCCGGTCTCTCGGATCATCGGTGTGGCTAGTCTGCATGCACGCGTCCGCGCCGCCGAGGGAAATCGATGCCGTGGAGCGATCGGCGGGCAGCCCGCGGACAGCACACCCGCGCCACGTAGCCCGAGGTCGCGCGGGCGCGAGCTAGCCGAGCAGCCCGCCGCACCAATCGGGGGGAGCCCCCGCCGGGCTGGGCGGGGGCTAGCGACAGAAGCGGCCGCGGCCGACCTGCGGCCAGTAGTTGATGATGTAGCTCGTCAATCTCGGATACATCGCGGGCAGTATAGAACTATTCCGTTCTATCCGTCAACAAGGTCAAGTTACACGGTTTGCGGGCCGACCGGCGGGCCGGAGCGACTCCCTCGGCCCCCCACCTGCTACATTAGGTAAGCGCCGACGCGAGAGTCCGAGGGCCTCGCTGGACCGGAGAGGGGGCTAATGAGCGCAACGCCGCCGCGCATCGGCACGTCCGGCTGGAACTACCAGCACTGGCGCGGCATCTTCTACCCGCGCGACCTGCCCCCGGCGCGCTGGCTCGCCTACTACGTGGAGCGCTTCGATACGGTCGAGATCAATTACTCGTTCTACCGCCTGCCGTCGCGCGAGAGCTTCGCCGCCTGGGCCGCCCAGGCGCCCGCCGATTTCCTGTTCGCCGTGAAGGGGAACCGCTTCATCACCCATCTGAAGCGCCTGCGCGACCCGGCAGAGCCGGTCGGCCGCTTCTTCGAGCGCGCCAGCGCCCTCGGCCCGACGCTCGGCCCCGTCCTCTGGCAGCTGCCACCGCAGTTCCACCGCGACGTCGACCGCCTTGCCACCTTCTTGGCAGCGCTGCCACCTGGGTGCCAACACGCTTTCGAGTTTCGTCACGACTCGTGGTTCGTGCAGCCGGTCTACGACCTCCTGGCCGCCCACGATGCCGCGCTGTGCCTCGCCGATCGGGCCGGCGGCACGTCGCCCCTGGAGATCACGGCCACGTGGACGTACGTCCGCTTCCACGGTGGCTCGGGGGAGGGCTGGGCGTACACCGATCGCCAGCTCGGCGCCTGGGCCGAGCGGCTCGCGGCCTACCGCGCGCGGGACCTGGCCATCTACGCCTACTTCAACAACGATCCTCACGGACACGCCATCAACGACGCGCGGCGGCTGCGTGCCCTACTCGCTGGCTAGCGCCAGGCATGGAGGCGAGTGGCGAGCCGTCGCGACCGTCCGTTGATGCTCGGCTCAGCGTGGAAGCTGGCGCCTACAGCCGCTCGACCGGCGGGACGCGGACGGCGGCGCGGGGTGCAGCGGTGGCGTGGTCGGCTACGCTATGCGCGTAGTGGCCCGGCGAGGGCTCGCGCAGGCGCAGCAGCAAGAGCAGTGGCCCCACCATCAGCAGGGCGCTCACGACGGCCAGCGACGGCAGGCCGGCCAGCTCCACCAGCGGTCCCGCCAGGACCGGTAGGCTGATGGACGCCGAGCCCGCGATCATGTCGTTCACGCCCACCGCACGCCCGCGGGCCAGCGGCGGCGTCGTGTCGGCGATGAGCGCGACGATTGCAACGTTGCCGCACGACCAGCCGAACCCGACCAGGAAGGTGCCCGCCGTCACGATCCAGTACTCCGCCGCGGTCGGCACCAGCGTCCCCCCGGTCGCCGCCGCGACGAGCCCCAGGAGCATCACGTTCCGCCGCCCCACCGCATCGGCCAGCCGCCCGAGCGGCAGCGAGAAGCCGTACATCCCGATGATGTGAATGGCCACCGACAGCGAAATCGCGGGCAGCCCGTGCCCGTGGTGCGCGAGCGCCACGGCGTTCATCGCCATCATCATGCTCATGTTGCCGAACAGGGCGAAGCTCGTCACGAACGCGACGCGCCTTGGGTAGTGCGCGAAGTACTCCCGCACCTTCACCCGCGGCGCGGCGACCGCCCCGCCAGGTGCACGCTCGGGCGGGCGATAGCCCGGATAGTAGCGCTCCAGGTGCGCCGCGATCTCGCGCGGGTCGGGCCGCACCAGGAACACGAGCACCGCGGTGGGCACCAGCACGAGCGGCACGAGGAACCAGGCGAGCGCCTCGGGGGCGAGTTGCAGGGACGGCGCGCTCGCCTGCGCCGCGCTGATCAGCGCCGGGCCGCCGAAGGCGCCGATCAGCGAGCCGGTCAGCACGTAGCCCAGCCCCTCCGCGCGGCGGCTGGGCGGGTACATGTCGGCGGCGGCGATCCGCAGCTGCTGCACCGCGCCGACCCCGATGCCGAACACGACCAGTCCCGCGAAGAACAGCGCCGGCGATTCGCGCGTCATCCCGAGCCCGACGATCGTCGAGCCGATCATGCTGAAGACCAGCCCCACGAACAGGCCGGCCTTGCGCCCGTACGCGTCGCTGATCTGGCCCGTGGGGTAGGAGGAGATGAGCCGGCAGCCGCCCATGATGCCCGAGGCCGCGCCGGCAAAGGTCGCGGAGCCCAGGAGGTGGATGACCATGAGCGCGCCGAGGGTCGGCGTCATTTGGTTGCCGATGCCGACGCACGCTTGAGCCGCGGCCAGGAACAGCGTGTTGCGCTTGACGACGCGCGGAATCGGTAGCGGCGAGGCAGCCGCGTCGTCGGCGCCAGCGCCAGCCCTCTCGGCCCCCCTCGCCACGATCCGCATGCCGCCCCCCTTCCGCCACGAGCCTGCGCCAGCAGAATGCCGGCAAAGTGCCTCGTCCCCTGCCGCCCAGCCCATGATGCTGTCCGGCTCGGTCAGCCTGCAAGCCGCTGGGGGCTGGTAAACCCGTTAGTGCAGGAAGTGGCGCTGGTGCGTGAAGATCATCGCCATGTGCGCACGGTTCGCCGCCTTGATCACCTCCCCGTCGCGGATTGAGCCGCCGGGCTGGATCACCGCCGTCACGCCGGCGTCGGCCGCGTGCTCGATGCCATCGGGGAAAGGAAAGAAGGCGTCCGAGGCCATCACCGAGCCCGCCGCGCGCTCGCCGGCTTTCCGCACCGCCAGGTCCACGCTGTCCACGCGGCTCATCTGGCCCGCGCCCACGCCGACCAGCGCCAGCTTCTTGGCCAGCACGATCGCGTTCGAGCGGACGTGCTTCACGGCCCGCCACGCAAACAGCAGGCTGGTTAGCTCCTCCAGCGTCGGGTGGCGCTCCGTCACCACGTCGCGCACCAGGTCCGTCTCCGACAGCGCATCCCGCGTCTGTACGAGGAAGCCGCCGACCACGCGCTTGTAGTCCAGATCGTAGACCCCCTGCTCCCACGGCGCGGTCGCGGGCAGTCGCCCGCCGGCCGCCATGATCCGCAGGTCCCGCTTGCGGCGCAGGATCGCCAGCGCCTCCTCGCTGTAGCTCGGGGCGATCAAGTCCTCGAAGAAGACCTGGGCGATCTCCTCGGCCAGCGGCTGGTCGACCTGCCGATTGACCGCCACCGCCCCGCCGAACGCCGACTGCGGGTCGCACGCCAGGGCGCGCCGGTACGTCTCGGCCAGGTCGTCGCCCGTGGCCAGCCCACAGGGATTCCCGTGCTTGATGATCGCCACGGTCGGCGCGGCGAAGTCGCTGACCGTGCGCCAGGCCGCGTCGAGGTCGTAGGTGTTGTTAAAGGATAGCTGCTTCCCGTGCAGCTGCTCCCCGCCCATCACGCCGTAGGGCAGCGCCCGCACCGTCGAATCCGCGTAGAACGCCGCGAGCTGGTGGGGGTTCTCGCCGTAGCGCAGCGGGATGGTCTTGCGCAGCGCCAGCGTGATCTCCGGGGGGAACAGCTCATCCGAGGGCCGCAGGTAGCTCGCCACGTGCGTGTCGTAGAAGGCCGTGTGCTGGAATGCTTTGGCCGCCAGTCGACGCCGCGTCTCCAGCGATACGCCGCCAGGCCGCCGCAGCCCTTCGAGCACGTCGGGGTAGTCGGCGGGATCGCAGACCACGATCACCGACGGGTAATTCTTCGCCGCCGCGCGCAGCAGCGTCGGCCCGCCGATGTCGATGTTCTCCAGCGCCTCCTCGGTCGTCACGCCCGGCTCGGACACCTTCTGCACGAACGGATAGAGATTGACCACTACCAGGTCGACGGGCGTGATGTTCAGCCGTTCCAGCTCGGCCATGTGCGCCGCGTCCTCGCGCCGCGCCAGGATGCCGGCATGGATACTCGGGTGGAGCGTCTTCACGCGGCCGCCGAGAATCTCCGCGAAGCCGGTGGCCTCCTCGACCGGACGGACCGACACCCCGGCCCCCCGCAGCAGCTCCTCGGTGCCGCCCGTCGAGTAGAACTCGATCCCCAGCTCATTCAGGCCGCGGGCAAAGTCGACGACTCCGGTCTTGTCGTAAACGCTAATGATTGCGCGCACGGTGCTCTCTCCATCAACGTCGCTGCATAGCTCATTATAAGAGGGGCCGGCTCCCCGACCGTGCGGCCTGCACTTGCCGCGGTCCGAGGCGCCCGCTACGATGAGTGAAGAGTGGCCGCCCCGTCCCGCCAGCCGCCGCCCGCGAGGAACCCGATGCCCGAGAGCTACGCCCGCGCGCTCGACCTCGCCGTCCGCCTCGCGCAAGACGCCGGTGCCCTCCTGCGGCAGGAGTTCCACCGCCCCGGCGGCCCGCGCGGCGCGAAGGCCCACGCGCCCGTGGACGACGAGGCGGAGCATCGCATCCGCGCCGGGCTCCGCGCGGCCTTCCCCGAGTGGGGCTACCGCGGCGAGGAGACGCGCCCGCACGAGCCCGCGCGGGACGCGGCCGGCCACGTGTGGCTCGTCGATCCCAACGACGGCACGTCCGCGTTCCTGCGCGGCCAGCGGGGCAGTGCCGTCTCGATCGGCCTCGTGCGCGGCGGCCAGCCCGTGCTGGGCGTCGTCTACGCGCCCTGCGCCCCCGACGACGGGGGCGATCTCTTCACCTGGGCGGAGGGCTGCGGCCCGCCGCGCCGCAACGGCGCCCCGCTCCCCCGCCTCGATGCCGACGCCGCGCTCGGCCCCCACACTGTCGTGCTGCTCTCGCAGGGCGCCGACCGCCGCGCCGCCGACAACCTACAAGTGATCGCGCCGGCCCGCTTCCGCGCCCTGCCGAGCATCGCCTATCGTCTCGCGCTCGCCGCGGCGGGCGAGGGGACCGCGGCCTCGCTGCACACGCCCGGCGACTGGGACTACGGCGGCGGCCACGCGCTGCTCCGGGGCGCCGGGGGCGTGTTCGTGAACGAGACGGGCGCGGCGGTCGCCTACGGCTCTGACGGCGCGAGCCGCGTGGGCTACTGCTTCGGCGGCCCACCCCGTATCTGCGCCGCGCTCGCCGCGCGCGCCTGGGACCCGATCTTCCGCGGCTCGGCGCCAGCCTGGCCCGACCCGACCCTGCCGTTCGACTTCCTGCGCCTCGCCCCGGGCGAGAACGTCGCCGACGCCGGCCGGCTCGCCCGCGTGCAAGGCTGCCTGCTCGGCCAGGTGGCGGGCGACGCGCTGGGCGCGCTGGTCGAGTTCGCATCGGCGCGACAGATCGCCGCCAGGTATCCCGACAGCGGTCCGCGGCTGCTCGCCGATGGCGGCCCGCACAACATCATTGCCGGCCAGCCGACCGACGACTCGGAGCTGGCCCTGCTGCTGGCCCGCAGCATCGTCGCCCGGGGAGCCATCGATCCGGAGCAGATCGCCGCGGCGTATGCCTGGTGGTATCGTGGCGACACGGGCCACGGAGTCAGCCCCGCGTGGTCGCCGCCGTTCGACGTGGGCGGCACCACCGCCCGGGCGCTCTCCGCCATCACGCCAGCCTCGATCCGCGACGGCACGGCCGCCAGCGCGGCCATGGCTGCCGCCAGCCAGTCGTCGCAGGCCAACGGCGCCCTCATGCGGGTCAGCCCGATCGGCGTCTGGGGCGCCAGTCAGCCCGCCGCCGTGGCCGACGCCGCCCGCGCCGACGCCCGTCTGACGCATCCCCACCCGGTCTGCCAGGAGGCCTCGGCCGCCTTCACGGTGGCGATCGGACACGCCATTCGCCACGGCGCCGACGCGGCCGGCGCGTACGCGGCCACGCTGGGTTGGGCGCGCGAGAGCTGCGCCGAGACGGCAGTGCTCGAAACGCTGGCGGCCGCCCGCGCCGCCCCGCCGGCCGACTACGAGCGCCAGCAGGGCTGGGTGCTCGTCGCGCTCCAGAACGCCTTCTACCAGCTACTCCACGCGCCTTCGCTGGAAGCGGGCGTCGTCGCTACCGTGCGGGCCGGCGGCGACACGGACACCAACGGGGCCATCTGTGGCGCGCTGCTCGGCGCCGTCCACGGCCGCGACGCCGTGCCAGCCCAGTGGCGCCAGATGGTGCTCTCCTGCCGCCCCACGGCCGACCCGCCGACGGCCCCCCATCCGCGCCCGCGCACCCTCTGGCCCACGGATCTCCTCGTGCTCGCCGAGCGGCTGCTGCTCGCGGGCGAGGTGCGGTGAGCTAGGCGCCCAGCGTGAGCCGCAGCGCATCGACCATATTGCCGCGCGTCTCCTCTAGCGTGGCGCCCTGGCGCATCACCGCGGGCATCTCCACGATCCAGGGACCGTCCTGCTGGTACACCACCGTTAGGCTCAAGGAGTCGGGCATGCTGTCACCGGCTGCCGACGAGCTGGCGGACCGTGGCGACGATGCGCTCGGGGCTCGGCGTGACGAAGTCCTCCATCGTCGCGGCGTAGGGAATCGGCACCGGCGGGATGCTCACACGGCGGATCGGCGCCTTCAGCAGGTCGAAGCCCTCGTCGGCAATGATCGCCGCCAGCCCCGCCGCCACGCCGCAGTCGTCGTGGCTCTCGTCAGTGACGACCACCCGGCCCGTCTTCCGTACCGAGGCCAGGATCGTGGCCTTGTCCAGCGGCTCCAGCGTCCGCACGTTCACCACCTCGGCGTCGATGCCCGCGTCGCGCGCCAGCGTCTCGGCCGCCTGCAAGGACCGCGGCACCTGGATCGACGAGGCCACGATCGACACGTCGCCGCCCGGCCGCGCGACCTCCGCCTGGCCGAACGGGATGTCGAACGGGCCATCAGGCACGTCGCCCTCGGTCTCCATTAGCTTCTGGTGGTTCATGAACACCGTGGGGTTGCGGCTCTTGAGCGCCGCCCAGCGCAGGAGCCCCTTCACGTCGGCGGGCGTGCCCGGCATCGCCACCTGCAGGCCCGGCGTGTTCCAGTACCACGCCTGCGGGCTGCCCGAGTGCTGCACCGCCCCCGCGCCCCGAATGCCGTACAGCATGTGGAAGACGATCGGCACGGAGGTCTGGCCGGCCGAGTTCGAGCTGGCGATGGCCGCCTCGTTCACGATTTGGGGGATCGCCTCGTAGGAGAACGTCGCCGTGCTCAGCTCGATGATCGGCCGCAGCCCCGCCATCGCCGCCCCGATGCCGATGCCGCAGTAGGCCAGCTCGGCGATGGGCGGGTACTTGATGCGCGCGGCGTACTTCTCCCGCACGGGGTTCAGCAAGGTCGCGCTCGGCGTCAGCCCCGCGAAGCCGGCGCCGATGAGCGTGACGCGGTCGTCCTCGGCCAGAATCTCGTCCAGCGCCTCGGCGATCGCCTGCGCGTACTTGATCTTTGGCATCTCACTCTCCAACGTGGTCCCGGCCAGCAGCGCCCCGGCACGCGGTCCAGAGGGGGCGCTAGCTCCCGCCCCCCGGACGGTCAGGCGTAGGCGTGCTCGAACACCGTCTCGGGCGCCGGCAGCGGGCTGTTCAGCGCGAATTGGGCCGCGGCGGCGGCCTCCTCGCGCACTTGCCGGTCGAGGTCGATCAGCGCCTCCCGGCTGAGCGTGCCGCGCTCCAGCAGCCGCCGCGCCAGCAGCAGCACCGGGTCGCTCTCCTTCTCCCAGGCCCGCACGACCTCCGGCGCGTTCTCGGGCGCCCAGGTCCAGGCGATGTCGGTGTCGCCGCCGACCAGCCGCGGGAAGGAGCCGTAGTTGCCCGGCCAGCGGGTGGTCCGCGACTCGACGAAGTACGGGCCTTCGCCCGAGCGCCCGCGCGCCACGAAGTCGCTTACCGTCTGGTAGACCAGCTCCGCGTCCGTGCCGTCCACCACCTTCGTCTCCACGTTGAAGGCGCGCGGCACGTCGGAGAGCGCCGTCGCGGCGTGCTCGGAGGTCGGCGAGCCGCGCCCGGGCCGCTCGCTGGGAGAGACGGCGTTGTTCTCCATGTAGAAGATCACCGGCAGCCGCCACAGCTGCGCCATGTTGATCGTCTCGTAGAACACGCCCTCTTCCATCGCCCCGTCGCCGAAGAAGACGAGCGAGACCTGCCCGCTGCGCTTCACCTTGGCGGCGTAGGCCGCGCCCGCGGCGAGCGGCAGGCAGCCGCCGACGATGGCCGAGGTGTGCAGGATGCCCTTCTCGGGGATGGCGACGTGGAACGTGCCCGCGCGGCCCTTGCAGTAGCCGTCCGCGCGCCCGATGATCTCGGCCAGGGTGCGGCCCGGGTCGCCGCCGCGCGCGATCACGTGCCCGTGGTTGCGGTGCGTCGTCCACACGTAGTCGTCGGGGCCGAGCGCCGCCGTGGCGCCCGCGCCCGCCGCCTCCTGGCCCACGTAGACGTGGTAGTGGCCGCGCAGCAAGCCCTCGTGCTCCTCCCCAAAGTGCATCACCTGTTCTTCCAGGCGCCGCATGCGCAGCATCGTGCGCAGCAGGTCGACCAGCTGCTCGGGCGTGAGGGGCGAGGCCATCGAGCTACCTCCTTGCGCGCTGGTGTCTCAGCCGGCTGCGCGCGCCGCGCACCGCCGCGCCGGCCGAGCTTGCGCGGGCCGCCCCGCATTCTACCCCCCAGCCCCCGCCGCCGCTAGCCGGGTGTCCCCCAACACTTGAGGCTGCTGGCGAACGCGCCGGTGAGCAGTCGGGTAACGTAAGGGGGCGCGTCTGGTGCCCGTCCGCGGCTAGAGACCTTCAGGTATGAGCGGACAGGCTGACGTAGGGGCGGGTTTCATGCCCGCCCGCGGCCCTCGAGGCCGCAGCCCCGGCGCCGCCCACACGGAAAGTCTCAGACCGGCGCGGACTTCGCCAGCAGTATTTTGGGGTCGGGCGCGCAGCCCCGGCGGGTGCGCCGGACGGTCGCCTCCCGCCAATGCATTCTTAGGTAGAGAGGCCGCGCGGCGCGCCGGAGAGCGCCTGCCAGCTCGCGCGACGTGGTCGCCGTCCCTGCCCGTACACGCCTCCCGCCCCGCCCGCCGCCCGCGCCCGGCCCGGGGCCTCCCCGCCGGCCCGGCCCGCCGCGAGCCATCGAGGGAGTATCGTACGGGGCAAACGATGCGACCTTCCGCGCCCGAGGAGCACGCGCCAACCCGCGCCCGGCCTAGCAGTTAACCACCCGGTAAAGGAGCATCGTTTGACCGTTCCTCGGCTAAACCGAGGCACTCGCCGGCGGGGCTGCGACCGCGACCGCGCGTGCCGCTGTTATACGCCGCAACAACGCCCCCGGCCTCCGTCGGCGCTTGACAGGGCACCGTCTGGGGCGTACGCTCCACGCACCGGGCAGCCGTGACCGCCGCCCCGGTACGGCAAGCAGCTCAGTGAGGAGGGCCACCCGATGGCAAACGCCAAGGTATTCATCTTCGCCCCGGCCGACGAGACCGGGGAGACGCACCGGCAGTTGGAGCAGGCCGGCTGCGAGCTGACGCTGGGCAAGGCCGGCTGGCACACCCCGCAGGGCAACAACGAAGAGGAGATGCGCGAGCTGGCGCGGAACGCGGACGCGCTCGCCGGCACGTCCATCCGCAGCTCGCCGATCACGCGCGGCATCATGGAGGCCTCGGACAAGCTGCGCATCGTCGCCAAGTACACGATCGGCGTCGACGACGTGGACGTGGACGCGGCGACCGAGCTGGGCATCCTGGTCACCCACGGGCCGACCGAGTCGAACTGGGGCGGCGTCGCCGAGGGCACGATCGCCATGATCCTCGCGCTGCTCAAGAAGGTGCGCGAGCGCGACGAGGCGATGAAGCGCGGCCGCTGGCGCGCGGACGAGCTGCAGGGCACCTACCTGGGCCGGCGCATGGACGGCTATCCCGGCATCACGATCGGGCTGGTGGGCCTCGGCCGCATCGGCAGCCGCGTCGCGGACCTGCTGCGGCCCTGGCGCGTGCGCATGATCGCGTACGACCCCCACGTGCCGCCCAGCCGCTTCGCGCTGACCGGCGTCGAGCCGGTGGACTACGAGACCCTGCTGCGCGAGTCCGACGTGGTGAGCTTCCACGTCGTGCTGACGAAGGAGACGCGGCACATGTTCGGGGCCGAGCAAGTGGCGCTGATGAAGCCTTCGGCGGTGTTCATCAACACCTCGCGCGGCGGCGTGGTGGACGAGCGGGCGCTGGCCGATGCGCTGGAGAAGAACCGGATCGCCGCCGCCGCGCTCGACGTCTTCGAGGACGAGCCGCTGCCGCAGGACAGCCCGCTGCGCGAGCTGAAGCACAAGGTGCTGCTGTCGCCCCATATGGTGTCGAGCAACGTGGGCAGCGGCCTGGGGCCGGGCATCACCTGGGCCACGCGGTCCGTCCTGCGCGCGCTCCGCGGCGAGGTGCCGGACAACGTGTACAACGTCGACGTGATCCCGGTGTGGCTGCAGCGCTTCGGCGGGCGCTCGGTCCTGCCCAGCTAGCGATTTCTCAGCCGGGCATTCCACGCGGAGGAGACGGCGATGCGGCGAGCGGTCGTGGCGAGCATCCTGACGTGCCTGGTGGCGCTGGCCTGCGCGCCGGCGCCCAAGCCTTCCCCCCAGGCGGGGCCGGCCGCGGGGGCGTCGGGGCAAGCCAGCGGCCCCTCGCGCATCACCGTCGTCTTCGGCTCCCAGCCCATCGAGTCGATGAACCCCTACGCGCAGAGCGCCGGCATCACCTACGCGACCTGGAAGCACATCTACGAGACGCTCGTCCACTGGGACTCCGCGAATCGGCAGATGGTGCCGCTACTCGCCGAGTCGTGGGAGAACCCGAGGCCCGACGTCTGGCGGTTCCACCTGCGGCACGGCGTGAAGTTCCACGATGGCAGCGAGCTGACCGCCGCCGACGTGGTCCACTCGCTCGGCCGCATCCTGAACGATCCCGACAGCAAGCAGAAGGGGGAGCTGTCCAGCGTCGCGGCGCTGGAGGCCCCCGACCGCTACACCGTGGACATCCGCACCAAGGCACCCGACGCCACGCTGCTCGACATCCTCTGGGAGCGCGTCATCACCAGCAAGGCGTATTACGATCGGGTGGGCCGCGAGGCGGCCGACGCGCAGCCCATCGGGACGGGGCCGTACAAGTTCAAGGAGTGGGTGCCGGGCCAGCGGTTCGTGGTCCAGCGCAACCCGGACTACGACGGACCAAACCGCGCGACGATCGACGAGATCGTTTTCCGCGCCATCCCGGAGGACGAGGCGCGGGTCACGGCGCTTCTGAACGGCGAGGCCGACATCATCACCTACCTGTCACCCCAGCTCGCGCCGCGCGTGCAGAGCCGCCAGGACGTGCGCGTGGCCCGCACGCCCGGTCAGCGCATGATGTTCCTGGCGATGAACCCGCAGTACAAGCCGTGGGACAACCTGCTGGTGCGCCAGGCGGTCAGCTACGCGGTGGACCGCGCGGAGCTGATCGACGGCGTGCTCGACGGCCACGCCTACCCGCTGGAGGCGCCGATCGGGCCGCCGCAGTTCAGCTACTCGCCGGACATCGGGCCGACGTACCAGCACGATCCCGAGCGCGCGCGCCAGCTCCTCGCGCAGGCCGGCTACCCCAACGGCCTCGACGTCGAGATGTTCGCCCCCAACGGCCGCTACATCAAGGACAAGGAGCTAGCCCAGGCGCTCGTGGGCCAGCTTGCGCGCGTGGGCATCCGCGCGAAGCTCACGGCGCAGGACTGGGGCATCTTCTGGCCGGCCGTGGGCGAGGGCAAGGTGCCGTTCTGGTTCGGGGGGCGCGGCAGCATCATCGACCCCGACGAGTACCTGCACCAGTACTTCCGCACGGGCGTCTCGAAGCGCATCGGCTTCTCCGACCCGACGGTGGATGCCCTGCTGGACCAGGAGCGGACGATTTTCGACCCGGCGGAGCGCATCAAGACGCTACACGAGGGCATGAGCGAGATCCTCAAGCGGGCGCCCGTGGCGTTCCTGTTCATGTACGAGGACACTTACGGGGTCAACAATCGTCTCGACTGGACGCCGCGCACCGACGAGCACGTTTATGGCTGGGACGTCCGACTGAAGTAGGCGGCCCGCGCGGCGAACGCCCCCGGCGTCCGTCGGCGGCTGCGGCGCCTCACGATGCCCGCCAAGTCCGCGTTGACCATAAGCGCGACCCGTTGCTACACTGCCAGCAGCCCACGCGGGGGCCGAGCGGCCCGCGCCGGCCGACCGTGGGCGACGCGGTGGCAGGGACGTAAGGAGGCAGGGCGATGCCGCGAACCAGACCAGTCAGCGCGACCCTGGGACTGTTGCTCGCGGTCGGCCTGGCCCTCGCCTGCGGTGGCGGGACCGGCGCGCCGGCCAGCAAGACCGCCACGGGCAGCGCGCCCCCCGGTCAGGCCGCGCCCAGCGGCACCGCGGCGCCGGCGAGCGGCGCCAGCGCTGCTCCCACGGCCCTGCAGGTGCGCAAGCTGACGCTGGGCGTCCCCGTCACGCCGCCCAACATGGTCCACCTGGCGCCCTACGTCGCCCAGGAGCAGGGCTTCTTCCGCGACGTGGGGCTGGACGTGGAGTTCAAGAACTTCGAGGGCGGCGTCCAATCGCTGCGCGGCAGCATCGCGGGCGGCCTGGACGTGGCCGGCACGAGCAGCGATCCGATCATCGCGGCGGCCGCGCGCAAGGTCGGCGTCAAGGCGATCGGCACCTACGCGCCCAAACTCAGCGTGGTGATGACCGCACAGGAGGACATCCACACGCCCGCCGACCTCAAGGGGCGCAAGATCGGCATTCAAGAAGTCGGCGGCTTCAACGAGGTGATGAGCCGTGCCGTGCTTCAGACGGCCGGCCTGACGCCGAACGACGTGCAGTACGTGACGGTCTCCACGGCCGGGCGGGTTCCCGGGCTCGTGTCGAAGCAGATCGATGCTGCCATCCTCCACATCGACCAGTACTACCGCGCCGTCGAGACGAATCCAAACTTCACCGTCGTGGACAAGCTGTGGGACGTGCTGCCGAAGTGGTGGTACTCCGGCTACATGGCCACGGACGACCAGATCCGCCAGGACCGGCCGCGGCTCGTGGACTTCGAGACGGCCATCGTGCGCGCCGGCCGCTTCATGTACGACAACAAGGCGCGCACGGTCGAGATCGGCGTGCAATACACCAACCAGCCGCGGGACGTGGTCGAGCGCGCCTACGACGACCTGGCGACCGGCGGCATCTGGGCCGTGAACGACGGCATGCCGCGCGACATGATCGAGTACACCATCGACAAGCAGGTGGAGCTAGGCTCGATCAAGCCGGAAGAGAAGCCCACCTACGAGCAGCTTGTCGACCGCTCCATCGTCGACGAGGCGGTGCAGCGCAACGGCGGCCCCTGGACCGGCGACCCGCGGTGGTACTGAGCCAGCCGGGCGCGCCGAAACCGGAGCGAAGCGTGGAGAGCGGCGCCAAGATCCGGGTCGAGAACGCCACCAAGACGTTCACGGACGGCGCGGTGGTCGCTTTCCAGAACCTGTCGCTCGCGGTGCAGGCTAACGAGGTGCTGTGTATCGTCGGCCCGAGCGGCTGCGGCAAGACCACGCTCCTCCGCTGTATCGACGGCCTGATGCCGCTCACCAGCGGCCGCATCCGCATCGACGGCCAGGAGGTGCGGGAGCCGAGCGAGCAGGTCGCGGTCGTCTTCCAGCACTTCGGCCTGTTCCCCTGGAAGACCGTCCGCGAGAACGTGGCCTACGGGCTGCGGCTGCGCCGCGCCTCGCGCGCCGAGCTGGCAGCGGTTGACGAGTACATTCGTCTGGTGGGACTCGAAGGCGCGGAGAACCGCTATCCGTATCAGCTCTCAGGGGGGATGCAGCAGCGGACGGGCCTGGCGCGGGCGCTGGCCGTGCGGCCGTCGATCCTGCTCATGGACGAGCCGTTCGCGTCGGTGGACGCGCAAACGCGCGAGATCCTGCAAGCCGAGCTGCTCCGCATCTGGTGGCAGCAGCGCCAGACGATGCTCTTCATCACCCACAGCATCGACGAGGCCGTCCTGCTCGGCGACCGCGTCGCCATCCTGTCGGCGCATCCAGGGCGCGTGAAGGAGATCCTGGACGTGCCGATCGAGCGCCCGCGCGATCCGGACGCCGTGCGCGCGCTGCCCGTCTTCGCCGAGCTGCGCGCGTACATCTGGGACCAGCTCAAGCAGCAGGCCGAAGCGGCCGAGCGCGTTGCCTGAGCGGCGACGCCGGAAGCCGGAGGACAGGTTGGCCGAAACCCGCGCGGTGGGCGACAGCGCCGCGGCCTCCCCCCAGCCCGCGACAGCCACCGGCGCCGCGCCGAGGCGCCGCGGCCACCTCACGCCGGCGCTGATCCGGCTCGGCTCGCTGGTGGTGGTGCTCGTGGTCTGGGAGATCTACGGCCGCTCGGTGAACCCGGTCCTCTTCACGTATCCCACGGCGGTATTTCAAGCGTTCGTCGAGCTGACGACCAGTGGCGAGCTGTGGCAGTACTTGCAGCAGAGCATCCTCGTGCTGCTGTTCGGCTTCGCCAGCGCCGTACTCGTCGGCATCCCGCTCGGCGTGGCGATGGCGCGCTACAAGTGGCTCGACTACGCCATCGACACCTACATCAACGCGCTCTACTCCATGCCGATGGTCGCCATCGTGCCGCTGCTCGTGCTGTGGTTCGGCTTCGACCTCAAGGCGAAGACGGTCGTGGTCTTCCTGTTCTGCTTGTTCCCGGTACTGATCAGCACCTACCAGGGCGTGAAGAGCGTCGATCCGCGGTTGCTGGAGGTCGCGCGCTCCTTCCGCTCCGGCGAAGCACAGCTCTGGAGCGATCTCATCATTCCTTCCGCGCTGCCGTTCATCATCGCCGGACTGCGCCTGGCAATCGGCCGCGGGCTGGTGGGGCTGGTGATCGCCGAGTTCTACACGTCCATCGCCGGCCTGGGCTACATGATCGTGAAGTACGCCAACAGCTTTCAGACCGACAAGCTGTTCGTGCCGATCGTCGTGCTCATGGTCCTGGGCGTCGTGCTGATGGAGGCGCTGAAGCAGCTCCAGGGCCGTATGGCCCCCTGGCTACGCCAAATCGATGAAGAATAAGCCGTCAGCCATCAGCCATCAGCTATCAGCAGTCAGCCATCAGCTCGGGCGACGGGCCAACCGATGCGCTCGCGCCCAGCCTTCCGGCCCCGGCCGCCAGACGCTAGCTGACTGCTGATAGCTGACTGCTGATAGCTGACTGCTGACAGCTGACCGCTGGAGGAACCGATGCGTGTGGTCGACCTCACCCAGCCCTGGGGCGACCGGATGCCCACCTGGCCGCAGTTCGCGTCGATCAAAGTGACCGATATCACGACGCACCACCGCGACCGTAAGAGCACCGTGCTGGTCGAGACCAACATGCATACCGGCACCCACATCGACGCGCCGGTTCACTACGCCGAGACGGGCAAGCACCTGGGCGAGATTCCGCTGGCCGACCTGATCGGCACGGGGCTGGTTATCGACCTGCGCCCGATCACCAAGCCCTGGAGCTATTACTCGCTCGACGACGTAAAGGGTTGCGTGCCGAAGGGCGAGGAGATCCGTGAGGGCGACATCGTCGTGCTCTACACGGGCTGGGACCAGTACAACTGGACGAAGCCGACGCGCGACGACGTGATGTACTTCGACCGCCACCCCGGCCCGCGCCCCGAAGTGATCGACTGGCTGATCGAGGACCGCAAGATCAAGTGGATCGGCGCCGACCTCGCCTCCATCGACCATTCCTTCTACACGCGCGTTCGCTGGATGCGGCCCGATCTCGTCAAGGAGTTCGAACAGCTCCACGGCAAGCCCGTCGAGGAGGCGCTGCCCGAGCGCGACTTCGAGTACGTCCACTACCGCACGGCGCGCAGCAACGTCTGCATGCTGGAGAACCTGGGCGGCGAGATCGCCGAGGTAGCAGGCATGCGGGTGCTGCTCGGCGCGTTTCCCTGGCGCTGGGTGGGCGGCGAGGGCTGTATCTGCCGCGTGGCCGCCTTCCTCGACCTCGACAAACCCGGCGTCGAGGGCAGCACGCCGCCCGGCGCCCAGCCGCGCCAGCACGACGCGCACACGACGCCGGCCCGCATCATGGCCGAAGGCTCGGACCGCGTAAGCTATTAGCGGGGGCTGCGCGCTCGCTGGCTTCCCGATTACCGCCAGCCAGGGCGCGATCTGCCGGCGCAGGCCCAGACGACAGGAAGCGAGGCGACGAGATGGCTGTGAGCAATGCCGCGCGGCAGGCGGCCGACCAGACGATTCCCAGCCAGATGAAGGCCGTGGTGCTCACCGGGCCAAACGCCCACGAGGTCCGCGAGGTGCCCACGCCGCACCCCGGCCCCATGGAAGTGCTCTGCCAGGTCGACTCGACGGCCATCTGCGGCACCGACCTGCACATCTACGAGGGCAAGTTCCCTGGCCGCTGGCCCAAGAGCTACCCGTTCATCCCCGGCCACGAGTGGTCGGGCACCGTGGTCGAGGTCGGCCCCGGCGCGGCCGAGCTGGGCTGGCGGGTCGGTGACCGCGTCGCCGGCACCTCCCACGCCGGCTGCGGCTACTGCCGCAACTGCCTGATCGGCCGCTACAACCTGTGCGAGAACTACGGCAAGGAGCCGATCCACCATCAATACGGCCACTACAGCCAGGGCGCGGACGCGCAGTACGTCGTCCACTCCATCAAGTCCGTGTTCAAGCTGCCCGCCGACTTCGAGCTGCGCTACGGCGCGATGGTAGACACTGCCAGCATCGCGCTGCACTCGGTGAAGCGCCCCGGCATCCGCCCCGGCGAGGTCGTGGTGGTCGTCGGCTCCGGTCCGATGGGTTTCCTGACGGCCGACTGCGCCTACGCGCTGGGCGCCGGCCGCGTCGTCATCACCGGCGCGGGCGAGCGCCTGGACCGCGCCCGCCAGATGGGCTTCGAGGTGGTGAACTACCGCGAGGCGGACCCCGTCGAGGCCATTCGCCGCCTGACCGACGGCAAGGGCGCGCACGTCGCGGTGGACACGGGCGGCACCGTCGACTCGGTGCTCCAAGCGGTGAACGTGCTGCGCAAGGGCGGCCGCGCGTCGTTCACCGGCATCCCGAACGAGCCGGTTTCCTTGCCCATGCAGAAGATCGTGCTCGAAGAGATCGACCTGTTCGGCGTGCGCGCCAACCCCAACGCGATGGAGGAGGTGCTGCCGCTCATCGAGACGGGCCGCGTCCGCGTAAGGGAGCTGGTGACGCACACCTTCCCGCTGGAGCAGTACGGCGAGGCGCTAGAGACGTTCGCCACCCGCAAGGACGGCGCCCTCAAGGTGCTCATCCGCCCGGAGCAATGAGGTTGCTCCGCGCGCAGCGGGGACGCTTCGACAGTCTCCAGGCCCCGGGTGCGAGTGCCGCTCATGACGCATTGGCTTGCCGAGATTCCCGGTGCGGTAGCTTGGGTCCTATTGACCTTCGGGGTCGGAGCGGGCTTAGTCCTGTTCAACAGGCCCTGCATGCGCGACTTGCGCGACTGGTGCAAAGAGCAGATGGGGTGGGATTGGGAGGACGAAACCGAGCGGTATTGTCGATACGGGACCATTGGCATAGGCTACTGGTGCATCTTCTGTGCGCTATTCTTGTTTCATCACCTGGTCACCAAGTGAATCCGGCCAGCTCTCCTGCTAGCTGGCACTGAGAGGACCACCAGTAATGCAGGCCGTCGTTTATCCGCAGCCTAATGAGATGGAGCTGCGCGCCGTGGCCGAGCCGGCGCCGGGGCCGGGCCAGGCGCTCGTTAGGGTGCGGGCCACGACGATCTGCGCCACAGACTTCAAGGTGTTCGCCGGCCAGTTCCCGGGCACGCGCTTCCCCCACATCCCCGGCCACGAGTGGAGCGGCGATGTCGTGGCGGTCGGCCCCGTCGTGGACGAGGTGACGCCCGGCGACCGCGTCGGCGTCGAGGTCCACATCGGCTGTGGCCGCTGCCCGCGGTGCCTGGAAGGGCTCTACAACCTCTGCGAGAACTACGGCAACGTCGCCAAGGGCCACGCCCACATCGGCTTCACCGTGCCCGGCGGCCTGGCCGACTACTGCGCCGTGCCGGTGCGGGCGCTGCACAAGCTGCCGCCGAACCTGGATTACGACCAGGGAGCGATGACCGATAACGTCGGCGTGGCGCTCTGGGCGGTCGAGCGCGCGCGGCTCCAGGCCGGCGAGTCGGTTGTGGTGATCGGGCCGGGGGCCATCGGCTTGCTGGCGCTGCAAGTCGCGCGGGCGATGGGCGCGGGCCAGCTCATTCTCGTCGGCACGCGCGCCGAGCGCCTGCGCGTCGCCGAGGGCCTGGGCGCCGACGCGCTCGTGGACGCCTCCCGCGTAAACGCGGTGCAAACGGTGCGCGACCTCACCGACGGGCGCGGCGCCGATGTGGTAGTCGAGTTCGCCGGCAGCGAGCAGGCGGCACGCGACGCGCTGCACATGGCCCGCCGCGGCGGCCGAGTCGTGCTCGGCGGCGCGACCGGCCCTGGACGGGAGCTAAGGGGGGTCGATCTGAGCGTGATCGTGCGCGGCCACCTCGATGTGCTGGGCTCCGTGGCCAACCCGCGAGGCGTCTCCGCCCGCGGCGTTGCGCTCATGGCGAAGGGGCTCGTCGACGTGCGCCCCCTCCTGACCCACCACCTGGCGCTCGCCGATTTCCCGCGCGCCTGGGAGATGTCCCGCACCCGCGAGGACGGCGCGATCCGCGTCATGCTCCACCCGAACGGGCAGTGAGCGGCCCCCGCGCGGCCCGGCGGTCGGCGTACCGGCACTGGACGAGGCCGCGACAGGCCCGCTTCGTCACAATTTCGTTACGACCCGCCATTCACATACCCGAGCAGACGGCCTTGACCATCTTGAGCCGCCCTCGCTAGAATAGCCGCGTTGTCCGCGGGGCCCCCTCGGCTCGGGCAGCGTAGCCGGGAGCGCACGGATAGGCGCCGTCGCCCCGGTAGCGAGTAGATCGTTCGGGACACGGAGGCGCACGTGGCACTCGTTTCCCCCGCCGGCTCGGGCTCTCCCGCGGAGCTATTCTCAGGCCCGAGCCGCCTGTCCGGGCAGCGCATCCGCCGTATCGTCCTCGAGCAATCCAAGCGCGCGCACGTCGGGCACATCGGTTCGGCCCTATCGATCGCCGATATCCTGGCCGCGCTCTACGGACAGGTGCTGAACGCGCGGAGCCCGGAAGACCCCGAGCGCGACCGCTTCATCCTCTCGAAGGGCCACGCCGCCCTAGCGCTGTACGCCGCGCTGGCGCTGCGCGGCTGGCTGCCGATGAGCGCGCTCGACACCTACTGCGCGGACGAGAGCTTGCTGGGCGTCCACCCTGAATCCGCACTGCGCGGCATTGACTTCTCCACCGGCTCGCTCGGCCAGGGCCTGCCGGTCGGCGCCGGGGCCGCGCTCGCCGCGCGCCTCCAGCGCTCGCCGCGCCGCGTGTTCGCGCTGCTCAGCGACGCGGAGTGTAACGAGGGGTCGGTCTGGGAAGCCGTCATGTTCGCGGCGCACCATCGGCTGGCGAATCTCATCGCGATCGTCGACCTCAACGGCCAGCAGGCGCTGGGCCATACCGAGCAGGTGCTGTCGCTCACCCCGCTGGCCCAGCGGTGGCGGGCCTTCGGCTGGGACGTCCACGAGGTCGACGGCCACGATCCCGCCCAGCTAGTCGCCACGATCGCGCGGCTCGCCACCGACGACGGCCCGCCCCACGTGCTGATCGCTCATACCGTCTTCGGCAAGGGCGTCTCGTACATGGAGCGCCAGATCAAGTGGCACTACTGGCCTATGAACGACGAAGAGTACGCGCAGGCCCTGGCGGAGGTTGGCGACTGACATGCGGAGCACCTTCGTCCGCACCCTCTGCGAGCTAGCCGACCGTGACCCCCGCGTGGTGTTCCTGACCGGCGATCTCGGCTACACGGTGGTCGAGCCCTTCGCGGAGCGCCACCCGGACCGCTTCTTCAACGTGGGCGTGGCCGAACAGAACATGGTAGGCTTGGCGACGGGCCTGGCAGAGAGCGGCTTCATCCCCTTCGTCTACTCCATCGCCACCTTCGCCTGCCTGCGGCCCTACGAGTTCATCCGCAACGGGCCCGTCCTGCACCATTTGCCGGTGCGCATCGTCGGCGTGGGCGGCGGGTTCGAGTATGGGCCGGCGGGGCCGACCCATCACGCGGTCGAGGACGTGGGCGTGATGCGACTGCAGCCCGGGCTGGCCGTCGTGTGCCCGGCCGACTACCAGCAGGCGGCCGCCGCTCTCCGCGCGACCTGGGACCTGCCCGGGCCCGTGTACTACCGACTCGGCAAGGACGAGCGGTCGACCGTGCCGGGCCTCGACGGGCGTTTCATGCTGGGCCGAGCCGAGCAAGTGCGCGAGGGCGACGACCTAGTGGTGCTGGCCATGGGAGCCCTGGCCGGCGACGCCGTCGCGGCCGCCGACGCGCTGCGCGAGCAGGGCGTGAGCGCCGCAGTCGTGGTGGTAGCCAGCCTCAGCCCGCCCCCCGTGGAGGATTTGGTCGCGCTGCTGAGCCGCTACCGTCTGGCCGTCACGGCCGAGGCGCACTATGTGATCGGCGGGCTCGGGTCGCTGGTCTCCGAGGTGGTCGCCGAGCGTGCGCTGCCGTGTCGGGTCGTGCGCTGCGGCCTGCGGACCGCGCTGGATCTGCCCGGCGGCGGTGAGCAGTACCTCGCCCGAGCCCACGGCATCTCCTGCGAGACGCTGGTCCAGATGGCGCTAGGAGAGCTAGCCTCGGCGCCAACATGAGTGAGCCCCACATCTCCATTGTCCTCCCGGTCTACAACCAGGCCGACCACATCGGGGACGTCGTCCGAGACTACGAGGCAGCACTAGCCCGGGTTCCGTACTCACACGAGATGATCCTCGTCGTCAACGGCTCCCGCGACCGGTCCCTCGATGTCTGCCAGGCGCTCGCCGCGGAATATCCGACCGTCCTCGTGCAGCACAGCCAGCGTGGGGGCTGGGGACTTGCCGTCAAGCTCGGCCTGCGCGCCGCGCGGGGCGACGTGCTGTGCTACACCAACTCCGCCCGGACGAGCGCGCAGGACCTGGTGCTAGTGCTGCTCTACGGCGTGGTCAACCCGGGCGTGGTGGTGAAGGCCAACCGCAAGATCCGCGAGAACTGGCGGCGCCGCATGGGCTCCCTGCTGTACAACCTGGAATGTCGCGCCCTCTTCGATCTCTCGTATTGGGACATCAATGGAACGCCGAAGGTCTTCCCGCGCCAGTTCGACAAGCTGCTGGCGCTGACGCGCGACGACGACCTCATCGACGCCGAGTTCAACGTCGTGTGCCGCCGCGAGGGCTATCCGATGCTCGAAGTGCCGATTTTCGCCAGCCGGCGGCACGGCGGCACAGCCACCACCAACTATCGGTCCGCGGTGAAAATGTACTGGGGTGCCTACCAACTGTGGCGACGCAGCTAGGCGAACGCGCGACGAGCGCGCCGTCCGATGACGACCTCGAGGCGCTCTGGGCCCGCCATCACGCGGAGTGGCGCGACCCCGCTCAGATCGCCAGCCAGTGGCAGGAAGCGGCCGCGACCGACCCGACCCTGCTGCAGTACCGCGTGCGCGGCGCCTGGTGGGAGGCGGTGGGCGCGACCGACGCCACCCTGCTCGTCACCCGCGAGTACGAGCACCTGGTGATGGCACTCCGCGTCGCCGACGGCCAGCCGCAGATCAGCTACCTGCGGCTGCCGCATCCCTCGGGGCTCGTCGCCGACCGCGACCGGGGGCTAGTCTACGTCGCCAGCACCCGTAACCCGAACCAGATCTACGAGCTGGGCTCCGTGAACGGGCTCGTGGCTCGCCACGACATTCCGCGAGCGCGGCTGGATGGCCGGCCGCTCGTGCCGCTACGGTCACGGTTCCTGCCGGGCTCGCTGTACCTGCACGATCTGGCGCTCATCGGCGGCGCGCTGCACGCCAACGCCGTCGGGCACAACGCGGTCATCCGCTTCGATGCCAACGGCGGCTACCAGTACGTCTGGTGGCCGCGGTGTATCGACACGCCGGACGGCCCCGCCTTCCAGCAGAACTACATCCAGCTCAACTCGATCGCCGCGGGCGATGATCTCGCCGCATCGTATTTTTCGGCCTCCGCGGAAACACTCTCGCGGCGCCGGCCCGGCCATCGCAACTTCCCGGTGGACCGACGCGGCGTCATCTTCGCGGGCGCCACGCGGGAGCCGGTGGCGCGCGGCCTCACCCGCCCCCACTCGGCCCGGCTGGCCCGCGGGCGCGTGTGGGTAGACAATAGCGGCTATGGCGAGCTGGGCACCGCCGATCGCGGCCGGTTCGAGCCTGTCGCGCGCCTGCCCGGCTGGACGCGCGGGCTGTGCTTCCACGGCGACGTGGCGTTCGTCGGCACCTCGCGGGTCATCCCGCGCTTCCGGCAATACGCCCCCGGGCTCGACGTCGATGCCTCGGTCTGTGGCCTGCACGCCGTCGCTGTCGCGTCGGGCAAGGTGCTTGGCAGCCTGCTGTGGCCCGCGGGCAATCAGATCTTCGCCATCGACTGGATGCCGAATCATCTGACCTCGGGGTTCCCCTTCCGCGCCGGGCCAAAGCGCGTCCCCGAGCGGACGAAGCACCTGTTCTACGCGTTTCAGTCGCCGCTGCCGAGCGAGCCTCGGTGAGCAATGGCACGGGCACGAGAGGCCAACACGGCAGCTCCGGAAAAGAGGTTTGGATGAGCCAGGACTTTCGCTTTCTGATGCTCGGCGCGATGTACGAGAACGGGGGAAACACCACTCACCGCTTCCTCGACGGCCACCCGCAGATGTACGTGTATCCGTTCGAGTCGCAGGTGGGCACCGGCATGGTGAGCGACCATCTGGCATCGATGTTTCCGGTGAAGTACCGCTGGCCGGTGTTCGCGCTCGACGCGACGCCGGAGCAGGACTACCGGGCGATTATCGACGAGGAGTGCAAGGTCCGCGCGCGCACGCCCGACGTTAGCAAGTTCCGCCACATGCCGTTCGAGTTCTCGGACGACGAGCGCTGCGCGATCTACAGCCAGTACGTCGGGCAGACCGGCCGGTCGCGCGCGAACAACATGGCGGCGTTCTTCCGCGCGACGTTCGACGCTTGGAAGGACTACAGACGCACCGGCGAGCAGCTCGTCTACGTCGGCTACAGTCCGATCATCGGCGTGGACGCCGACAAGATCCTGACGGATTTACCCCAAGCGCATGTCCTCCACGTCGTCCGCAACCCGTGGTCCGCCTACGCGGACACGAAGAAGCGGCCGGTGCCGCTGCCGCTGGCGGTCTACCTGCTCGGCTGGACGCTGAACCAGTACCACGCGCTGCTGTTCCGCGAGCAGTTCCCCGGCCGCGTGCACGTCGTCCGGGCGGAGGACGTCATGGCCGACCCGCGCCGGACGCTTGGCGCGGTGTGCGAGAAGCTGGGCCTGGAGCCGGCCGACACGCTGCAGACGCCGACCTGGAACGGCACGCCGCTGAACGAGATCTACCCTTGGGGCACCATCCGCACGCCCACGCCCGCTGCCAACCGGGCCACCGCGGAAGAGCTGTCGCCGCGCGAGCGCGACGAGGTGCGCGCCCGAGCCTGGCAGTACCTAGAGACGTTCGACTACAAGGGCTTCCTGGGGAGCTAGGCCGTGAAGCGGGCAGTCCTGACGGGCGGCACCGGCTTCGTCGGCGCTAGCCTGGCCCGGCGGCTTCTGCGCGACGGCCACGAGGTCCACCTGCTGGTCCGCCCCGAACACGCGCGCTGGCGCATCGCCGACATCCTCGCCGACGTGCGCCTGCACCTGGTCGACCTTGGCGACCTGACAGCGCTCACCGAGACCCTGGGGCGTATTCGACCCGATTGGGTGTTCCATCTGGCCGCCTATGGGGCGTACTCATCACAGACCGACCTCGACCGGATGCTGCAGACCAACGTCCTGGGGACCATCAATCTCGTGCGGGCCGGCCTGCGCCACGGCTTTGAGGCCTTCGTCAACACCGGCTCGTCCTCCGAGTACGGCTACCAGGACCACCCGCCAGCCGAGTCGGAGCTGATCGAGCCGAACAGCCATTACGCGGTCACGAAAGCCTCGGCCACCTTGTTCTGCCGCTACACGGCCCAGAGCGAGGGCGTCCGCCTGCCCACGTTGCGGCTATACTCGGTGTACGGCCCCTGGGAGGAGCCCACGCGTCTACTCCCGACGCTGATCGTCCGCGGGCTCCAGGGACGCTTGCCGCCCCTCGTCAACCCCGCGGTCGGACGCGATTTCGTGTACGCCGAGGACGTGAACGACGCCTACTTGTTGGCCGCCACGCGGCCCGAGCAGGAGCCAGGGGCCGTCTACAACATCGGCAGCGGTGCGCAGACGACAATCCGCGATGCGGTCGACGTGGCGCGGCGGGTGCTACACATTCCCGAGGAGCCAGTTTGGGGCTCGATGCCCGACCGCCGCTGGGACACCCAGGTGTGGGTGGGCGACAACCGCAAGGCACGCCAGGCGCTCGGCTGGGAGCCGCGCATGGGATTCGAGGACGGGTTTCGTCTGTTCGCCGCCTGGCTCCGAGACCATCCGTCGCACCGAGCCTACTATGAGCAGCGCGTGGGGGCACCGGACTAGGTGCCCGGGGCGACGGGGGGCTGGCGGATTTGCCGCGTCGGGGACCGCACGGCCGCCCGCCGCGGCCGCTACAATGGTCGGGCCGCGCGGCGCGCTTGTACAATACCGGGCTGGGCCGCTTCGCCCGTGCCGCCGCGCGCCGGCGCGCGGCGGTCCGAGACGTCGGCGGCTGACGCGGAGGCAGGTGACGCTGTGGCAGGCTACGTGACCAGCGGCGCGGGCTTGGCCCCCCGCGGGGCCGCGTCGCTGTCGCCGCTGGCAGCAGCGCGCGACCTTTGGCGATCCCGCGATTTGATTCGCCAGCTCAGTCGGCGCGAGGTGCAGCAACGCTATCGGGGCTCGTTCCTTGGCATCGCCTGGTCGATGATCACCCCGCTACTCATGCTGGCGGCGTATACTTTCGTCTTCTCCGTGATCTTCCAGGCCCGCTGGTCCATCGGCAACCAGCCGGCCGCGACCGGGGAGGCGGCGCTGATTCTTTTCGCGGGGCTCATCCCCTTCAGCCTCTTCGCGGAGTGTCTGACCCGCGCGCCGAATCTGGTCGTCGCCGTGCCCAACTACGTGAAGAAGGTCGTCTTCCCGCTAGAGACGCTGCCCGTGGTCCAGGTCAGCTCGGCGTGCATCCACTCCTTGATCGGCGTGAGCGTCTTACTGCTGGCGGAGGTCATCCTGTTGCGGTCGCTGCCGCCGACGCTGCTCTTGCTTCCGCTCGCGTACCTGCCGCTCGTCCTGCTGGCCCTGGGGACCACCTGGCTGTTGGCTGCGCTCTGCGTCTATCTCCGCGACGTCGGCCACGCGATCGGCGTGCTGGCGCAAGTGCTGCTGTTCTTCACCCCGATCTTCTACCCGGTCAGCGCGGCACCGGGGTGGCTGCGTCCGCTGTTCGCGCTGAACCCGCTCACCACGATCGTGGACGGCTTCCGGGCCGCGCTGCTCGGCGACCCGGCGTTTCCTTGGACGGCCTGGACCGTCTGGACGGCCCTCGCCGCGCTGGCCGCCTACCTGGGGTACTGCTGGTTCGTCGCCAACGAGCCCGGCTTTGCCGACGTGCTTTAGCCGGCAGGACGAGGGGACCGACTGGGTGGATGTCGTAATCCGCGTCCAGGACGCCGGGCGCAAGTACACGCTCTATCGACAACCTCTCGACCGGCTCAAGGAGCTGGTCCGTCGGCGTTCCTACCACCGCGACTTCTGGGCGCTCCAGGACGTGAGTTTCCGCATTCGCCGCGGTGAGACGGTCGGCATCGTCGGGCAGAACGGCTCCGGCAAGAGTACCCTCCTGCAAATCCTGGCGGGCGTGCTCACGCCGTCGCGGGGCCGGGTGGAGGTGCAGGGGCGCGTGGCGGCGCTCTTGGAGCTGGGGGCCGGCTTCAATCCGGAGTTCACCGGGCGTGAGAACGCCCTCTTGAACGGCGCGATCCTCGGCATCCCGGAGGCGGAGATGCGGGAGCGCCTGGGCGAGATCGCCAAGTTTGCGGAGATCGGCGATTTCTTCGACCGGCCGGTGAAGACCTACTCGAGCGGGATGTACGTGCGCCTGGCCTTTGCCACGGCGATCAGCGTGGAGCCGGACGTCCTGCTGGTAGACGAGGCGTTGGCCGTCGGTGACGCGCAATTCCAGCACCGCTGTATGCTGCGGATGGCGGACCTGCAGCGCCGCGGCGTCACGATGGTGATCGTGTCGCACGATGCGGCCGCGATCAAGCGGCTCTGCCAGCGGGCCATCTGGCTGGACGCCGGCCGGATGATCGATGACGGCCATCCCGAGCGCGTCGTGGCCCGCTACCTAGCCGCCGTGTTTGACCAGCCCGAACAGCCCGAGCCGTGCGCGCCCGCGGAACCCGCGCCCGCCGTCCCGCTGGGCCGCGGGCTAAACCCACCGCACGTCGACCGGCGCTTCGGCAACGGCGACGCCGAGATAGTGGGCGTTGGCCTGTTCGATGAGAACGACCTGCCGACGGGCAGCGTCAGCCACGGCCGGCCGTTCGCGCTCCATGTCCAGGTCGCGTTTCGCCGGCCCGTCGCGCGGCCGATGGTCGGCTTCGTGCTGCGCGATCGCCTCGGCACGGACCTCGCCAGCACCAATACGACCTTCGAGGGCTACCCGCTGCCGGCGGCGCGGCCGGGGGACGTCTACACGGTGCGCTTCCGATGCGAGCCGCCGCTGCTGCACCCCGGCTATTACGCCCTCTCGGTCACCGCCGCCGACGGCACCCTGGACGCCTACGCGATGAACGACTGGATCGACAACGCGCTCACCCTCGAGCTGCTGGGCGAAGTTCCCGTCGTCACGTTGCTGCGCTTTCCCATCCGCTGCGAGCTAGAGCGGCAGACAACCGACGCGCGGCCCTGGTCGGCCGCGCCATCGTGCTGAGGCCACCGTGCGGCTACGCTCTGCGGCCGGCTCGGCGCCCCCGCCCGCGTGCGCCCCGCGCACTGCCGCGCCGGCTAACCTGCGCCCAGGGTCTCTGGGGCCGCGCGACGCGGTAGGCTCGCCCCCGACTACTCCTCTCGACAGCGCTGGGCACTGGCGCGAGAGCGCGGTCCTAGTCGCCGTGGGAGGCCTAGTGGTGCTGACGATGACCTTGCCCGCATTTGGGGCGTATTTCTTTGCCGAGAACTTCCTGTACGTCGGGAAGTATCGCGCCTTCGGCGACGACTTCTGGCGCGCGGTCTTCAGCCCGACAGATGACGTGTTCTTTCGGCCCTTCTTCACCGCCACTGGCCTGTTGTGGGAACTCTGGACGCCGCTGGACCCCTGGCTCTACCACGCGCGCAACTTGGCGTTGACCATCCTCAACCTACTGCTCCTCGCACGGGTGCTTACCTATCTCGTCCGCAGCCGGGCGGGGCGCGTCGCCGGCCTTGCACTGTTCATAGTTTCTAAGGTCCACTTCACGGCGATCGGCTACGTGACGGTCTTCGAGTCGATCCAGAGCCTGACCTTGCTCCTCGCGACGCTTCTCTGCTTCCTGCGCTATCGTGCGTACGGACGGAGGCTCGACTATGCGCTCGGCCTGCTGTGCGGCAGCTTGGCGGTCTTCACGAAGGACTACGGGCTGGCGATCCTTGCCGTGCTGGCCGCGCTGGCGGCAACCACCGCGGCCTCCTCGGCCACGTGGCGCGCGACGGCGAAATGGTGGGGCATCCGCCTGGCGCCTCTGCTGCTCGTCGCGGTGGCGTACCTCGGCGCACGGGCTAGCGCGGTAGGATTGGTCCCGCCTGCCGATCCGAGCGGCGTCTCCGAGCACGCCGCCTATGCGCCCCAGCTTTCGCCTGACATCACCAGCACTAAACTGCTGGTGCTCGCCTCCACGATGGCGAACCTGTCGTATGGGCGCAGCGATGTGACCGGCGCAGGCGGGCTGAGCGTTGCCGTCGGCTGGCTGCCCACACGCCTGCGTGCAGCGGCCCCTTGGGTAGACCACGCCTTGCTTGGCGGGTTTCTGGTGCTCACGGCGATCACGCTGTGGGCGGGGCGGGGGGCGCGGTGGCGGCTGCTGCTGCCGTTGGTCTGGATCGCCGCCTACTTCGGCCCCACCCTCCTCACCCGCAACATCCAGATGTACTACCTCTACGAGGTGCTCGCCGGCGCCGCCGTGCT
>DATGMD010000080.1:0-69705 GCA_035293805.1 Chloroflexota bacterium
TTTGAGAATTTTCGACGCGGCGACGCGCTCTTCCTTGATCGCGGAAATGCAGCGCGCGAATACCGCTTCGGCAATTGTCGGGGCGGGCACGCCCATATCGAGCGCGTTGGTCGAGGTCCATTTGCCGGTTCCTTTTTGCCCCGCGGTATCGAGGACCACGTCGACGAACGGCTTTTTCGTCGCCGGATCTTTTTGTTTCAAAATATCGGCTGTGATCTCGATCAGGAAACTGTCGAGGATGCCTTGATTCCACTCGGTGAAAATTTCCGACATCTCCGCCGGCTTCAGGCCGAGCAGGCCTTTCATCAACGCGTAGGCCTCACAGATCATCTGCATGTCGCCATACTCGATGCCGTTGTGGACCATCTTCACGTAGTGGCCCGAGCCGCCCGGCCCGATGTACGCGACGCAGGGGCCGTCCTCGACCTGGGCGGCGATCTTCACCAGCATCGGCTCCAGCTCGGGGTAGGCCTCGCGCGGGCCGCCCGGCATGATGCTCGGGCCCCAGCGCGCGCCCTCCTCGCCGCCGCTCACGCCCATCCCGAAGTAGTTGATGCCTGCCGCCGACATCTCCTCGCAGCGGCGCCGCGTGTCCACGAACAGCGAGTTGCCGCCGTCGACCACCACGTCGCCCGGCTCCAGGTACGGCCGCAGCTCGTCCAGCACGGCATCCACGGCACGCCCGGCCTGCACCATCAGGATGATGCGGCGCGGACGCTCCAGCGCCTCCATGAACTCGGGAATGCTGTACGTCGGCGTGATCTGCTTCCCCTTGGCCGCCCCCTCCGCGAACCTGCGGGTGCGCTCGGCCGTGCGGTTGAAGACGGCGATCGGAAAGCCGTGCTGCTCGATGTTCAGCGTCAGGTTCTCGCCCATCACCGCGAGGCCGATGAGGCCGTATCGCGCTGCCATGCTGTCCTCCCTGGGGCGCGGCTCCGCCCAGCGCCCGCGCCGCGCTCAGTATACGGCGAAAGGCGAGCGGCCGGTGGGCTGCATGCCCGGCGCTGCACGGGTCGTGCCAGCAAAACTCCGATAGCATGGAGGGGGCGGTGCTCGATACCGAAGCCGGCGGCGTTCCCGCACTCGCTCGCCCAGGGGGAGCGGATGGGGCTGAGGGCCGGTCCCTCCCCTCTCCCTCTGGAGAGGAGCGGCGCTCGCAGTATTCCGCGTCGCGGGGGGAGGGCGCCTTCCCGCGTCCCTCCCCCTCTCCCCCTGGGAGAGGGTCGGGGGGAGGGCCTCCTACTCGTCCCTCCCCCTCTCCCCTTGGGAGAGGGCCGGGGTGAGGGCGCGCCCCGGTAGGCGCACCCCCGAGCCGGAGCGAGCGCTACTCCCCAGCCGGCTAGCGTGAGGACTGCCGTGAGCGAGCCCAGCCTGCCCCGCCGTGAAGTCGCCGAGCCCGCGCGCACCGCTCGTGCCCCGGCCCCCCGCGTCGACTCGCCACTGCCGCCGTTCCTGTGGACGGCCGTCGTGCTGGCGCTGGTGGGGGGCTTCGCACTCGGCGGCTCGCTGTTCCTCCACCAGACGGCCTGGCGCTTCCCCGCCAGCCAGGCCCACGGCCACGTCCAGGTCTTCGGCTGGGCGGGGCTGCTCGTGCTCGGCGTGGGCCTGCACTTTTTGCCGCGCCTGCGCGGCGCCCGCCTGGTCGCGCCCGGGCTGGTGCCCTGGGTGCTCGGGCTCTACGCCAGCGGGCTCGTCGTGCGCCTCGTGGCGCAGCCGCTCGCCGCGTTCCTGCCCGCCGTCTGGCCGCTGCTGCCGCTCTCGGGCGCGCTGGAGATCGCGGGCGCCGCGCTCGCCGTCGGCATGCTGGTCGCCACGGGCCGGCGCGGCCGGCCGCTCCGCGACGCGACGGGCCTGCTGCCCGTCTTGCCCTACCTGGTCCTGGCGTTCACGAGCCTCCTCGTGGCACTGGTCCTGAACCTGGCGGGGCTCCTCGTCGTGGGCGCGCCCGCGCCCGGGGCGCTCTGGCAGCCGCTCGTGCCGGCGCCGTGGGACCCGCTGCTCGTCCACCTCGGCCTCATCGGGTTCCTGGTGCCCATCTCGCTCGCCATGTCCGTGCGCACGTTCCCGCTCTACCTGCGCGTCAAGGTGCCGAGCACGCCGGCGCTGCGGGCGACGTTCGCCGCGCTGCTAGCGGGGCTCGTCCTGCGCCTGGCCGCCCTGGCGGGCGGGCCGCTGGTCCTCGACGCGCTCGGCCGGCTGCTGGAGGGCGCGGCGCTGGTGGCGGCCGCGGCAGTGATCGACGTGCCGCTCCTGCGCACGCGTGCCGCCGTGCTCGCCGCCGCCCAGGCGCGCGCCATCCAGCACGGCGGCGCCCCGCGCCCGGTGCTGCCGCCCGCCAGCGACTGGCGTGCCGCCGACGGGCTGCTGCGCTCGGCCTACGCCTGGCTGGTCGCCGCGGCCGCGCTGCTGCTCGTCGGCGCAGCGCTGAGCCTCGCCGGCGCCCCCGCGCCCCCGCTCGACGCCGAGCGTCACGCGCTGGGCGCGGGCTTCATCACGCTGCTCATCTTCGGCATGGGCGCGCGCCTGCTGCCCGGCTTCCAGGGCCGCGAGCATCTGGTGAGCGCGCGTCTGGTGTGGGCCACGTTCTGGCTCGGCAACGCCGCCGCCCTGCTGCGCGTCGGCCCGCTGCTCTGGCCTTGGCTGCTCGTGCTCGGCGGCGCGCCTCCCACCCCGCCGCCCGCGCCGGTGCTCGCGCTCTCCGGCCTCCTCGACGCCATCGCCGTCGCCGCCTTCGGCTGGAACCTCTGGCAGAGCTACCACACGGCCCGCCGCTGAGCATCGGGTCAAGGCTAGCGTGCAGGTCGGCCGCAGCCCAACCTGCACGCCAGCCTCGGGGACCAGCTCAGTTCCGCGGCGGCTCGCCGCTGGCGAGGTCTTCGCGCAGGGCGGCCAGCCGCGTCGCCAGGTCGCTCGCCGTGTCCTGCAGCTCCGAGCGCAGCCGCGCGAGCCCCACCGGCGAGTAGACGTGCTGCTCCCACAGCCGCAGCACGTCGAGCAGCACGGCCGACAGCCGCGCCCACTCCTGCACCGCCGTCTGGGTCATCGCCAGGATCGCCTCGTCGCGCACGAGCTGCTCGCGCAGGGCCAGCTCGCGCGGCCGATCCGAGACGTCCTTCAGGTATTGCTGCGTCTGCGCCCAGACGCGGACGCGGTCCAGCAGCTCGTCCACGTGGAACGGCTTGGTGACGTAGTCGCTCGCGCCGGCGGCGAAGCCCGCACGGCGCTGCTCGTCGCCACGGGCGCCCGTGAGCATGATGATCGGCAGGTGCGCCCCGCCGGTCTGCACGCGGACCTGCCGGCACAGCTCGATGCCGTTGCAGTCGGGCAGCATCAGGTCGAGCAGCACGACGTCCACCCCGCCCCGCGTCAGGCGCGCGAGTGCGGCGGCGCCGGTCGCGGCGCTCTCGACCGTGTAGTCCGCCTTGGCGAGCAGGCGGCACAGCAGATCGACGGTCGGTACGTCGTCCTCCACCACGAGGACCACCGAGCGACTCGGTTCCACCCTAGCCTCCGCCGCGCGCCCCTCAGCGCCCCGGGCCGCCGCTGGCGCTCGCGACGCCCGTCGGCAGCGCGCGGTAGACGCGCTCGGCGGTGATCGGCAGCTCGAACAGGCGCGCGCCCACGGCGTCGGCCACGGCGTTGGCGATCGCGGCGGGCGGGCTGTTGTTGGCGAACTCGCCGATCGCCTTCGCCTCGTACGGGCCGGTGCCGCCCGCCGACGCCACCAGCACCGTCTCCAGCGGCGGCATGTCCGCCACGCTCGGCAGCTTGTACTCGCCCAGGTTCGCCGTCGTGATGCGCCCGTCCTCCATGACCAGCTCTTCGGTGAGCGCCAGACCGAGGCCGGTCGCCACGCCGCCGTCGATCTGCCCCTGGTGCTGCAGCGGGTTGATGATCGTGCCCACGTCGTGCGCCGTGATGAGCCGGTCCACCCGCACCTGGCCCGTCTCGGGGTCGACCGTCACCTCGGCGATCTGCGCCGAGAAGTACGACACGTCCTCGACGTGCGGCGCGTCGTGCGCCACCGTGACGGTCACTGGCCGGCCGCGCCCCGCGCGGGCCGCGACCTCCGCCAGCGACAGCGTGCGGTCGCCGCCCGTGAACGCGCCGTCCTCGTAGGCCACCTCCGCCTCGCGGCAGTACAGCAGCTCGGCGGCGTGCTCCACGAGCTTCGCCCGCAGCTCGCGGCAGGCCCGGAGCACCGCCTGCCCCTCGGTGTACGTCACGCGGCTGGCGCGCGGCCCCTCGTCGTAGGGGGCGGTGTCGGTGTCGCCCACAACCACCCGCACCTGCTCCAGCGGCACGCCCCACTCGGCCGCCACGAGCTGCCGCATGATCGTGTGCGTGCCGCAGCCCTGGTCGATCGTCGGACTGAGCAGCGTCAGCGTGCCGTCCGGCTCCACGGTCAGCACCGCGCCGCCCGCCCCGCCGCCGATCTGCCGGCCGAAGAGCGCGATGCCGCGGCCCGTGTTGGGCGCGCGCTTCGGAGCGCCCCAGCTCGCGGCCGCCAGCGCCGCCTCCAACACCGGACGCGCCTTGATCCCGCGCATGCGGTTGCCGACCGCGTCCTCCTCGCCCTCGGCGATCACGTTCTGCAGCCGGTACTGCGCCGGGTCGATGCCGAGCGCCTGGGCGATGAGGTCGGTGTGCGACTCCAGGGCAAAGGTGAACTGGTGGGCGCCCGGCGCACGGAAGTAGCCGCCCGGCACGGTGTTCGTCGCCACTTGCAGGAACTCGAAGCTGGCGTTCGCCACCCGGTAGCAGCCGCCCACGTAGTGCCAGGTCGAGAGCGCGGCGTTCGGCTTGAGCGCCGCGTAGGCGCCGCTGGCGTGGACGGTGCGCGCCGTGCGGGCGACGATGCGACCGTCGCGCATGACGCCCGAGCGGATAGTGATGGCGGTCGGGTGGCTCGGATTGCTGGCCGTCAGGTCCTCGGCGTAGCTCATCACGAGCTTCACGGGGCGCCCCGCCGCGCGCGCCAGGAAGTAGGCGATCGGCGCGTCGACCGCGTCGCCCTTGCCGCCGAAGTCGCCGCCCACCTGGATCGTGTGGACGCGGATGCGCTCCTCCGGCACGCCCACCGCCTTCGCCAGCTGCGTGCGGACGCGGAAGGGCGCCTTGGCGGAGATCCACACTTGCACGCGCTCATCTTCGTCGATGGCGACCAGGCAGGCGTGGGGCTCGATGTAGCCTTCGTGGCGCGCGGGCACCCAGAAGGTGTGCTCCAGCACCAGATCGGCCTCGCGGAAGCCCTGCTCGACGTCGCCTTTGCTCCAGGCGAGGCGCGTCACGCCGTTGTGCACGTCGGGCGCGAGCCACTGGCGCGGGGCGCCGTCGTAGGCCGTCACGTCGTCGTGCAGCAGCGGCGCGTCGGGCTGCATGGCCTCTAGCGGGTTGAAGACGGCGGGCAGCACCTCGTACTCGACCTCGATCGCGTCGAGCGCGGCGTCGGCCGCGTCGGGCGTGTCCGCCGCCACCGCCGCCACCCGGTCGCCCACGAAGCGCACGCGGTCCCAGCAGAGCACCGGCATGTCCCGCAGCGTCTTGCCCACGTAGTGGCCCGGGATGTCCTGGCCGGTGACGACCGCGCGCACGCCCGGCATCTGCCGCGCCGCGGTCGCGTCGATGCGCACGATGCGCGCGTGCGGGTGCGGGCTGCGCAGCACCTTGCCCCAGAGGGTGCCCGGCAGGGTCACGTCGGCGGTGTAGCGCGCCCGGCCCGTCACCTTGTCCGGGCCTTCGAGCCGGGGGATCGACGCGCCGATGGGCGAGATGGTGGCGGCCATGTGCCTGTCCTCCGTCGGGAATAGGGGTAGGGGCTGGGAGCTACGGACCGGAGGGCCGGGGCCAGGGCGTACGAGCAGCCGGCTCCGCCCCGGTTAGGGGAGCGCGCCGGCCCCCGGCGAGGCCGGCACGCTTGGAGCCTCTACCCCCTATCCCCCAGCCCCTAACCCCTAGTCCCCACCCCCGCTAGACGGCGAGCGCCTCCGGCACCGCCAGCTTGTGCAGCTCGATCACGTTGCGGCTGACCAGCTTCTCGCGGTCCTCCGCCGAAACGTGGCTCAGGTCGCGGGCGATCACCTCCCGCGAGTGCGGCCAGGTCGAGTTCTGGTGCGGGTAGTCGCTCGACCACATCAGCAGGTCCGCGCCGATGTAGGGCAGCGTCATCGGCCCGATCGCGTCGTTGAAGAACGTCGCGCGCACCTGCCGGCGCACGTACTCCGTCGGCCGCATCGTCAGCGACAGCGGCATCTCGCGGCGGAAGCGCTCGTAGCCCTTGTCCATGCGCACCAGCAGCGACGCCAGCCAGTTGTACTCGTTCTCCACCGAGACGATCTTCAGGTCGGGGAAGCGCTCCAGCACGCCCGAGAAGATCAGGTCGAACAGCGCCAGCTCGATCTCGTGCTGCATCATCACCGTCGGCTTGTAGCGCATCGGCCCGGTCGGCCCCGTCTCCACCCGCCACTTCGTCCAGCCGTAGTCGGTCAGGATGTGCAGCGCGACCGGCATGTCCATCTCTTGCGCCGCCGCCCAGAAGGGGTCGTTGTCCGTGCTCAGGAAAGAGTGGCTGTCCGGCGGGCGCAGCCAGATCATCGCCCCGCGCAGGCCCGCGTCCTTGCAGCGCCGCAGCTCGGCCACCGCGTGCTCGCGGTCCCACATCGAGATCATGGCGATGCCGATCAGCCGGTCGGGCATGGCCGCGCAGTACTCGATGAGCCAGTCGTTGTACGTGCGGAAGCACGCTTCCTGAAACGCCGGGTCCTGGATCCAGTACAGCCCGAGCCCCAGGCTGGGATACAGCACCTCGGCGCTCACGCCGTCGGTGATCATGTCCTCCAGCCGCGCCTTCGGGTCCCAGCCGCCCGGCCGCGCCGCCGCGTAGCCCGCCTTGTGCATCGCCGGCAGGTTGTCCAGATCGACGCCGGCCACGAAGCTAAACGTGATCGGCTGCGGCGTCACCTCGTCGCAGCCGAACATCCAGACACCCCGCTGCTCATTGTAGAAGACGCGCGGCGCCCGGTCGCGCATCGCCGCCGGCAGCCCTTTCGTCCACAGGTCGGACGGTTCGAGCACGTGCGAGTCGGCAGAGATCAGCAGCTCGGACATCCCCTCCTCCTCATCGAGGGCGGCGGGCGGCACCCGCCATGCGCCGCGGACGCGCGCCCCGGCGATCGCCGCGAGCGCCCGTTTCTCGGCCTAGTGGTCTGTCAGCGGTCGTCAGTCTCGCCGCCAGCCACTATAGCTCCCGGCACGCGGCGAGCCGCCCTCGCCGCCCGCGCCGGAGTTGCGGCGATTATAGCACCCGACCGAGGCCTCGCCTGGGTGCCGTCGATACCCCGGCCCGGTGTAGGGGCGCTGCTCGCTGCGCCCTGCCGGAGCGGCCGAATCGACACGTCGCTACGGCGCGGCGAGGGTGGTGATCGACCGCGGTGCGACCGTCAGCCGCACCTGATCGTCCTCCACCGCGACCTCGCCCAGGTCCGCGCGGTCCTCGTCCGCGCTCGTGCGGTACACGTGGAACCGCGTCGCCGGCGCCGCGAGGTGCTCCAGGTCGATCTCCAGGTTCAGCTCGCGCCCGCGGTTGATCAGCACGATGCTCAGCGCGCCATCGCCCGGCCGCTCCACGGCGAGCGGCAGGAGCGTCGTCGGCCCGCGCTGCGACGTGCTGATGATCTGCGCGCCGGCGGGGAAGTAGGGGAGGATCTGCAAGAGCCCGTAGTAGTGCTTGCGCGGCGTTAGCGGCGGGTCCACCTGCGGCCCGCGCAGCACTCCCCACTTCGAGATGGCGTCGTGCAGCAGCCAGTAGTAGTCGACCGCGTCCCAGTAGAGCGCGGCGTCGGCGCCCGAGGTGAGGTGCGATTGCAGCACCGAGGCGATCTCCAGCAGGTAGGGCATCTCCGCGGGCGCCTCCTGGCCGTCGTCCAGGTTGCCGTAGCGGTAGGTCGTGTACTCGGTGACGTAGAGCGGCAGCGATAGCCCGCCCTCGCGCATCTCGCGGAGCAGCTCCGCGACCTCGCCGCCCGGCGCGTACTGATGGGTGCCGATGACCGCGAAATACTCGAGCGCTTGCCCGTCGCGGAGCAGGTAGTCGAGGTAATGCGTGGCGGAGTCGGCGTTGCAGGTGTCCGGGCCGTACAGCTTCACGCCGTACTGCGCCAGGCGCTCGCCGACCAGCCGCGCCACCTTCGGGAAGTCGCGCGGGCTGATGTGGCTGCCGTCGCCGCAGTCCGGCTCGTTCATCACGCTGGCCGGGCCGATCTTCAGACCGCGCCGGTTCACAAGGTAGTCGATGGCAGCAGCATAGTACTCGGCGTACTTCTCGAAGTACTCGGGCTTAAGCGTGCCGGTCGGCTCGCCGTTCTCCGTGAGCAGCCCCGGCACGCCCCAGGGCGCCACGATGGGCGTGATGCCGCGCTGGTTCAGCATGGCGATGAAGTCCCAGCTGGGCTGGAAGGCCGGCGAGTCGAGCACCCGCTGGTACGCATCCCACGTCAGGTCGTCCACGCTGTCGGCGTCCTCGGGCGCCCACGGGGCCTGCGCCAGCCCCACCCGGACCAGGTCGGGGTGGAAGGTGTCGAAGATGCGCTGCTCGATCAGCGGGCGGGCGGCCGGACAGGTCCAGAGCGTCGGCTCGATGTTGAAGCCGACCCCGGCGATCGGCCGGCCGGCCAGGCGGCCGTCGACCAGCAAGGTGGCGTCGGAAATGAGCGCTACCGGCCGGATCGGGTCCAGCTCGTTCTGTGGCGGCGCGGGCTTCGACGGCCCGGGGTCGCAGCCGAAGTGCGGCGGCGTCGTGCCCGCCGCCAGCAGCGGCGCGGACACCTGGCGCACGGTGCGGCGTAGCGGGTTGGGCACGGCGACGACCAGCGCAACCAGGCCGGCGAGGCACAGCAGCGCCGCGAGAATCCGCCAATGAGAGCGATGAATCCTGTGCATGTACTCACCCGGCGGACAGCCATCGCGGGCGGCGCGAAGCGTGCCGGCGCGTCTGCACCGAGCGCTCAGTGGGGCGCGGCGGCGGCCGCCGCCGCGCTAGCCGCCGCGCACGCCGCCAGCTCGCACGGTCGGCCGGTCGATGCGGCGAAGCGCCGGGCGATCGCCGCGAGCGCCCCGTCGACCGGCTGCCCGTCGGCGTTGGTCAGGCCGTACACACGGTCAATCGCCTCGATCCCGTCGGTCGTCCAACCGTAGATCGAGCCGCCGAGCACGTAGTCGCGCGCACGCTTCTGGCGAATGATGTTCCACATCGCCACCAGCGCGCCCGGCCGGTCGGCGGGCGCATAGCCGGTCGGCCCGTACTCGGAGATGACGAGCGGCACCTTCAGCCCGCGGTCCGGCCAGCCCGCCACCAGGTCGCGCAGGCGGAAGGTGAAGATGTTGGCGCCGTACACCATCCACGGCTGGTCCAGGCCCCGGTTCACCAGGGCGTCCCGCACCGGGTCCAGCCAGACGTCCTCGGAGTCGCGGTAGATGATCGGGTGGTTGGGGTCGGCCGCGTGGACGGCGGCCACCAGATCGGCGTAGCACGCGGCAAACGCCTGGGCGCGCGCGGCGTGGTCCTGCTCGGGCATGTCGTGCAGCACCTCGTTGCCCAGCCCCCACATCCGCAGCGCCGGGTGGCTGGCGTACCGCGCCACGAAGTCGAGCACGCGCGCCCGCTGCGCCGCGCAGTAGGCGGGGTCGGCGTAGTCGCCGTCCGGCGGCAGGTTGTAGGGCCAGATCACGCCCAGGCCGTACTGCTGGGCCTTGTCGAGCGTCAGGTCGTCGAACTCGTTCTCGTCCCAGCCGATGAGCGTGTTGAACTGCGCCGCCTGCATCATGGCGAAGTCGCGGTCGTAGCGCTTCGCGCGCCACTCGCGACTCCGCGACGCATAGGGCACATTGTAGCCGATGCCCCGTAACACCTGCCGCGCGCCGTTCACTTTGTACACGTAGTGGAACGGCTCGCCCTCGATCGTGACCACCGACGGCCCCGCGGCGGCTACCGGCGCCGCCGCGTCCGGCACCACGTCGGTCGTCACCGTGGTCACGGGCGCCTCGTACATCGGCTCGTCCTCGGCCAGCCCGTGTGGCGGGGCGAGCAGTGCGCAGCCCAGCCACACGGCGACCATCGTGCCCCGCGCCAGCTGCACCTGCGTCGCGGGCCGCGCGTGCGGCGCCGCGGTCGCGGCCGAGCGGGGATGGCCGCGCAGGCCCGACACGATGCGGCGCCCGGCCAGCAGCGCGACGAGCGCGAGCAGCACCAGCGTCGCGCCCTCCAGTGCCAGCAACGGCAGGCGCGGCAGCAGCGCGCGATACTCCGCGGGCGACCAGTGGAACAGCTTGCTGAGCACCTGGGCGAGCCCCAGGATCTCGATCTCGTGCGGCGACAGGCTCAGCACCACCCTTACCAGCCCGAGACCGCCCTGCAAGAGCACCAGCGCGGCCAGGATCGCCCGCCAGCCGGGCCGCAGGCCGTGGCGCGGGCGGTAGCCGCTGCCGAGCAGCACCAGGCCGCCGACCGCCAGCAGTGCCAGGTGGCCGACCAGGCGCGCGGCCAGCTGCGCGAGCAGCGTGGCGCCGTCGCTCACCACCGCGCCCACCCACGCGTTGCCCGGCAGCAGCGCCGGCGGCGCAAAGACCGCGGGGTAGACCGCGGCCAGCCAGCTGCCGAGAGGATCGTGGACGGCCAGCCCGACCGGCTCGATGCCGGTGAGCGTCCAGAGCATCACCGACTTGTAGACCGGATCGGCGGGGCCGTTGCTGGCGAGCCAGGCCACCGCCCCCGAGGTGGCCAGCCCGTGCAGCCCCGCCGCGACGCCCAGCACGACGACTGAATGGAGCAGCGCCAGCAGGGGCCGCAGGAGCAAGTAGGCCAGGCTCGCGACGAGTAGCGCCGGCAGCGGCGAGGGGAGCGCCGCGAACGACCAGCGGCGGGGGGGGAGGCAGCGGCGCCAGCCGCCAGGGGAGCGGTGCGGGAGGTGGAATTGCCGGATGGCCAGCGGTCGCCGCGTCCGCCCTGACGACGAAGCCATGCAGGCGCCTCCTCGGGGAGCAGGGTCGGTGGCCAATGCGCCACGCATCCAATTATAAGACGTTACTTAAGATGAGCCAATGGATTCGGGGGCGGGCTAGCGCGCCGCGGTGGGCGTCGCGGTGGCGGGCGGTGCCCCGGTGAGGGCAGCGCGCAGCGCGTCGAGCGACCCGTCGATCGGGTGGTTCGCCCCGTCCACCAGCCCAAACTGCGTGTCCGTGACCTCGATGCCCTGCGTGGTCCAGGCGTACACCGCCCCGCCGATCACGTAGTCGCTGTGCTGGCGGATGATGTCCCACATGCGCACCAGGCCGCTGGCGCGCTGCGGCAGCGGGTAGTCCACGAGGCCGAACTCCGAGACGAGCAGCGGCACGTGGAAGTCGGCGGACGGCCAGTCGTCGAGGATGTCCTGCAGGCGGAAGGTAAAGGCCGTCATGCCGTAGACCATCCAGGGCTGCTCCAGTCCGCGGGCGCGTAGGGCGTCGCGGATGGGCGGATAGTACACGTCCTCGCCGTCGCGGTAGACGACGGGGTGGTGGGGGTCCAGCTCGTGGACCCGCGCCGCCAGGCCGGCGAAGAAGTCCGCGAACGCCTGGGCGCGGGCACTGTTCGGATCGCCGATGGCGAACACGACCTCGTTGCCGAGGCCCCACATCCGCAGCGCCGGATGGTTCGCGTAGCGGCGCACGAGCGTCTCGACGCGCTGCTGGTGGACCTGGCGCACGGCCGGGTCGTCCCAGTCCACGTCGCGTGGGAAGTCGTAGGGCAGCACCACGCCGAGGCCGTACTGCTCGGCCTTCTCCATGGTCAGGTCGTCGAACTCCCCCTCGTCCCAGCCGATCAGCGTGTCGTAGCCCGCGGCGCGGATGGCGGCGAAGTCGCGGTCGTAGCGGCGGGCCCGCGCCTCGCAGTCCCAGCCCCACAGGCGGTATGCCACGTTGTAGCCCATGCCGTGGATCGTCTGGGGCGTGCCGTTCACGTAATACGTGTAGTGATATGGCTCCCCGCGCACCTCCACGGTGGACGGGCCGGGCATGCGGCGGATGGGCTCGGCGCTGGGGAGGACCGGCGAGGGCACCGGCGTGAAATAGTAGTCGGCCAGCGGCGGGACCGGCGGGTCCGTCGGCGTGCCGCCCGCCGCGGTCGCGGTCGCGGGGGCCGCGGGGCAAGGCGTGTTGCTTCCCGTCTGGACCAGGCTGCTCCCGACGAGCAGCGCGCTGGCGGCGAGCAGCAGCCCGCCGAGCGCGCCCGCCCGCCATCGCCGATACCCGCGTACCGCTCCTAGTCTCCCCGGGAGCTTCGCCATCGACGCATCGTCCTCCTCACGGGATCCCGGCTCCGGCCCGGGAGCCAGATAACCACTTAAGAGGAATCATAGTGACGGCGAGTCCCCGCACGCCAGCAAAATCCCGTAGCGGAAGGCCTCGGCCCACTCGTCGCTCCGGAAAAGCGTCACGCAATTAGCTTGGAGGCATCCGGAGACACTAAAGTTCACGCTTCCCCTCCAGCGGTGCGCGGAGCCGCCGTCGGGATCGCGCACCGCCATGATCTTCGAGTGCATGATCTGCAGGCTGCGCGTGGAGCGCGGCCCAGCCGTGGCGAAGGTGACGTCGCTGCGGGGGACCTGCAGCCCCTTGAGCGCGCCGAGGAGGCGACCAAGCGCGCGCAGCTTGAGGCGTTGATCGCCGCCTCGTTGCGCCGGGATGGGGCGCGCAGCGCTACGACACTGTGCCGCCGAACAGCGCAGGCCAGTTGACGCAGGTTACGCTCGGGATCGGTCAGCGGCGGCAGCATCGCCCAGCGCTACTTAGCGGGAGGGAGCGTCGCGCCCTGCGGGCTGGATAGAGGCAGGCCCGCCTCGTGAAAGAGGCGGTCGAGCAGCGGGCGATGCTGGGCCACCAGCCGCTGGACCTGTACGTAGCGCTGCTGCTGTCCGGGGGTGAGCCGGCCCTGCTGGGCCGCCGCGGTGACCTCGAGCAGCCGATCCTCACGGATAGCCCAGTCGCTGGCATAGTCGAGCCGTTCGGCCTCCGACCACTCGGCCCATTCCTGCGCTAGCTCAGGGATCGCGCGCCACTCGGCGAGAAGATAGGTGAGGAAGCTCTCCATGCGCTCGCTTACAGCGGAGTCATGGGATGGCGCAGCCATAGAGCCTCCTGCGGAATCGTCGTCGCTGCCACAGATGATACCTGATAGCCCGTGATTAGGCGTCCCTGGTCAGCGGAATATAAGACGAGGATGAGAGCCTGGGGTTGCCTCCCTAGTCGGGTCGCCGGGATGATCCCGGCGCGCTCCGCCAGGGCCGCGGCGGCGACATCCGAGCCGTAATGGTAGACGGCCAGATAGGAGGCGGCCCGGGCGGCAGTCTGGAGGTCGGCCACATACTGTGTCTCCGTCGTTCCCGGGCTCCATTGCTCCTCGATGGCCACGCGTTTGGTCAGGTGGTAGGTGAGCGACAGCTCGCGCGCGCCGAGCCGGTGGCCCTGATAGCTGTAGCCGCGATCCTTCGCGGGGACGCGCCGGACTAGCCCGCTGAACGGTGCTGTGGCTATACGGTCGAGGATTTGCACGACCTCCGCGTCGGTCGCCTGCCGTCCCGTCGTGAGCAACTCGCGTAGCAGGCGCTGCTCGGGGTCGTGCCCCCTGCCGCTCCCACCTGACGTCCGGCGGTTCCCACCGCCGCCCGGGCCACCGCCCCGGATGCTGGCCGCCAATCGCTGCGCCTCCTGTCGCCCCACGGCCTCATGTAGCGACGCCTCCCGCCGCATCGTACCGCAGCGCCGATCGTGCGTGCGATGTACCAGGTCCTCCAGATGGATGAGCCCCTGCTCGTAAGCGGCGAGCTTCGCTGGCCCTAAGATGGCGCGCTGCTGCTCGCGGGGCAGCCGCGCGAACAGGTCCGGGCTGCGCTCCATCGTGATCCGCTGTCATGCCAGGGCTCCAGACGGACGCGCTGGAGCGCCTTGGGGCGCTGCTGACGGCCGATCCGGTCGCAAAGGCGGTCAAATAGGCGGTCAACCGCCGCAGCGCCCCAGGACCGGCGCGGCAAATGGGGCTGCGCCAGCAAAATCCCGTATACCTGTAGCGTGCGTAACCGCGGCGCGTGCCGCCCGAGGAGCAGTGTCATGGAGGATGGGTCTGTCTCCCCCGCGATGAGCGGGGCGGGAGAGCCCGGCTACGTCGTGGTGGCGCGGCGCGACGAGGTGCCGCCCGGCACGTTGAAGCGCGTGGCCTACGGCGACCAGGCGGTCGTGCTGGCGAACGTCAACGGCCAGTTCTACGCGCTGGAAGACGAGTGCCTGCACTACGGCGTGCCGCTCTCCGAGGGCTTCCTTCGAGACAGCACCGTGATCTGCATGTGGCACGCCTGGCGCTACGACCTGCCCAGCGGCCGGCTCGTCAATCCCCCGTCGACCCGCCTCTGCCTGGGCCGCTATCCCGTGCGCGTGGACGGCGACACCATCGCCATCGGCCCCCGCGCGCCCGCCCCCGGCGCGCCCCCCGCGGCCTCCACCTGAGCCCGCCGCGCCGTGCGGACGAGGCAGCAGCGCCGCTCCGCGGCGGCGCCTGGCGAACGCCAGGTACTGCGGAAGGCCAGCGGGCCAGCCGGGCCGCTACGGCGCGCAATGGTGCAGGGTGACTTCGCCACAGGCCGCGCACTCGTACACGACGTCGGGGGTGGGCGCGGTACCGGCCAGGCCGCGCGCCGGGGCGGGGGCGCCGCAGCGCGGGCAGTCGTGGACGGCGTGTACCAGCTCCGGCAGCTCCTCCTCGTCCGCCGGCTCCCAGGGGTGGAAGCGCTTCACGTCCTTCAGCTTCACGGCTGGCCCCTGTCGCGGCCGCGCGGCCGCGGCCTACTCGCGCTCGCTCTCGGCGGCCACCCGCCCCCCGCGCAAGGCGGCCTCGGTCGCCTCTAGCAGCTCGGCGGTCGGCTGCTGGAGGGGCGCGCCGAAGAAGTCGCGCGCCACCACCCGCGCGTGCCAGCGCTTCAGCCGCTCCAGCTCGGCAGCGTTCACCTCGTGCTCCGCCGGGTCGGCCAGCTCGACGTGGCGCAGCAGCCGCCGCGCCGCCGTCGTGATCTCGCCGTACTCGTGGTCGCGCGCGGCATCGTACCGCGCCCGCACGCCGGCGGTCGTCGCCGCGTCCTCCAGCACCGACGAGAGCAGCGCCGCCTCGCCGTCCGCCGCGCGGATGCGCGCCGCTAGCTCGGCGAGGTCGCGGCGGTGGGCCGGCGTCTCGGGCAGCGCGCACACACCCTGCTGCAAGTACACGGCCCCCAGCGCCTTCAGCCGCCGCCAGACGGCGATGCGCTGGCGCGCGGGCTCCGGTGCCATCTTGTAGACGAGCACCAGCCAGCGCCCCGCCTGCGTCTGCTTGTCCGCCGCGCCATCTCGCATCCCGCGTCATCCTCCTGCCGCGCCGCCAGCATAACACGCTGCCGAATAGGGCGCCAAAAGGTATTGACAGCCTGTCGCCCGCGTGTTACTGTAACGGCTGTAACTAGTAACCGCCGTTACATGATACACCGGCCGCAGCCGGCGCGAAAGGAGCCGCTCGTGGTTACGACTGCCCAGACCTTCCGCCAGCGCCTCGAAGAGGCGGTGCGCGGCGGGCACAGCCAGATGCACCCCTTCACCGACGCCTGGGTCAACGGCCAGCTCACCCGCCGCCAGCTGGGCGAGTGGGCCCGCCAGCACTACCACTACGTCGGCCACTTCTCCCAGTGGTGCGGCGCCGTCTACGCCCGCTGTCCCGACCAGGACGCCCGCGACTTCCTGCTCGAGAACATGTGGGAAGAGGAGATGGGCAACCGCCACTCGGACCTGCTCATCCGCTTCGCCGAGGCCTGCGGCTTCACCCGCGACGACGTGCTGAACGCCGAGGTGCTGCCCACCACGCGCGGGCTCACCGCCTGGTGCTACGAGATCGCGCAGGGCCACTCCTTCCTCGAGGGCGCGGCCGGCCTGCTGGTGGGCCTGGAGTCGCAGACCCCCGGCATCTACCGCCGCAACACGCCGCCACTGCTGGAGAAGTACGGCTTCACCGAGCAGGAGGCCGAGTTCTTCTTCGTCCACATGACCGCCGACGAGGACCACGGCGAGCGCGGCTACCAGATCGTCGAGCGCCACGCCACGACGCCCGAGCTACAGGACCTCGCCGTGCGCACCGTCCGCGAGGCCACCGGCATGCGCTGGCTGTACATGGGCGGCCTCTACCGCCACTTCGTCCAGGGCGAGGACCGGCTCTAATGGCATCGGAGCCTACCCCCTCGCCCTCGGGGGCACCGGGCCACTCCCCCGCCGCGGGACCTACCCCCTCGCCCTCGGGGGTGCCTGGGCAGTGGCGCTCGCAGTATTCCGCGCCACACCCTGCCGGGGGTGTGGGGGTGTCCCCCACGGCCCCCTCTTCTCCCCCCACTGGGGGGCCGGGGGGGCCAGACTACATCGTGGTCGCCCGCGCCGCCGACCTCCCGCCCGGCGCGCTCAAGCGCGTGGCCTACGGCGACGAGCCAGTAGTCCTGGCGAATATCGGCGGCCAGGTCCGCGCGCTGGCCGACACCTGTCTCCACCGCGGCGCGTCGCTCGCCGAGGGACGCATCCGCGGCGGCCACGTCGTCTGCCCCTGGCACGCTTGGACCTACGACCCGTCGAGCGGCCGGCCCGTCATGCCGCGCTCGGCAACGCTCTGCCTGGCGACCTATCCGGTGCGCGTGGAGGGCGACGTGATCGTGCTCGGCCCGCGCGCCGCGGCTGGAGGGTCCGCGCGTGATCACGATTAAGCGTCTGCAACTGGCCGATGCGCTGGTGCTGATCGAGGCCGCCGAGCGCCGCGCCCGCCAGCTCGGCGTGGCCGAGACGATCTGCGTCTGCGACGATGGCGGCCACGCCATCGCTCTGCACCGTATGGACGGCGCGCGCATCACCGGCGTGGAGATCGCGATGGCCAAGGCGTTCACCGCGGCGGGCCACCAGCGCCCCACTCACGCCTTCAACCAGCCGGGCGGCCCCGCCCTGCCCGGCGGCGAGGCCTTCGGCATCCACGCCATGCACCCTGGTCGCTTCGCCATCTTCGTCGGCGGCTTTCCGATCCGCGTCGAGGGCCAGGTGGTGGGCGGCATTGGCGTTAGCGGCGGCAACGGCGAGCAAGACACCGCCGTCGGCGAGGCGGCGCTCGCGGCCCTCGCGGCCGCGCTGAAAGGGTGAGCCATGAATGCCTGTCGGTCGCTCGGCCTGATCCTCGGCGGCCTGCTCCTCGTCGTCGGCGGCTGCGCCCGGCCGGCCGCCCCAACCGGTGGTCCGGCGCCCGCCAGCAGCGCGCCCAGCCAGCCCGCCGCGGCCAGCGCCCCAGCGCCCGCGCCGCCAGCCGGGGCCGCCAGCGCCCCCGCACCGCTGCCGCCGCTCAGCCCCGCCGTGCCGGTGCGGCTCGCCATCAAGCTTGGCGCCAGCATGTCCGACGCGGGCATCTACATCGCCCAGGATCGCGGCTACTTCCAGGAGCAGGGGCTCGACGTCGACTACGTCAATTTCGACGCCGGCGCCCGCATGATCGCGCCGCTCGCCCAGGACCAGATCGACGTGGCCGCGGGCGCCACCAGCGCCGGCCTGTTCAACGCCTGGAACCGCGACATCGCCATCAAAGTCGTCGCCGACAAGGGCTCGCAGCCGCCCGGCAACGGCTACATGGCGCTCATGGTCCGCAAGGATCTGATCGACAGCGGCCAGGTCCGCGACTACGCCGACCTGCGCGGCCTGAACGTGGCCATCGTGGCGAAGGGCCAGACCGACCACCATACCATGGCGATGGCGCTCGCGAAGGGCGGGCTCACGCTCGCCGACGTGAACATCGTCGAGATGGCCTTCCCCGACCAGATGGTGGGCCTGCGCAACGGCTCCATCGACGTGGCATTGGGCATCGAGCCCTTCATCACCAAGATGGTGGACGACGGCATCGCGGTCCGCTGGCACGGCAGCGACGAGATCTACCCCGAGCAGCTGACCGCGGCGGTGCTCTACGGCCCCGCCTTCGTGCCGACCGAGGCGGCGCGGCGCTGGATGATCGCGTACCTCAAGGGCGTGCGCGACTACAACGACGCCTTTAAGCGCAACCGGGGCCGCGACGCCGTCGTGGACATCCTGGTGAAGAACATCAAGGGGATCGACGCCCCGGCCTACGCGCGCATCGTGGCGCCCGGCCTCGACCCGAACGGCAAGTTCAGCGTGGCCGGCGTGGCCTCCGACATCCGCTTCTACCAGGACGAGGGCCTCCTCAAGCAGCCCGTCGACGCCGAGCAAGTCGTCGACCTCTCGTTCGCCGACTACGCCGCCAGCTACCTCGGCCCCTACTGATCCCGTCTTCGCGCCGCCCGGGGACGCGGGGGCCTGGCTAGCCCCCCGCGTCCCCGGGCCATTGATTGGCCCCGCGCCCCGCGCCGGCATAGACTGAGCCGGGCCGCTGGGACGCGACACGCGACTGTGCAGCCGCCGCGCTGAACCCCTCCCCCGTCGGCGCCGCCCTCTACCGCTGCCTGGGCTTCCGCCCGGCCTGCGCCTTCCGCGCCTATACCGCCTCGCCTTAATCATCAATGAGGACGGCCGTATTTCGTCCGCACGCCGAGCGAGCTTGCAGCCTGCTACGGGCTGAGGATAGTCAGCCCAGGAACGTCGGTGTAGTCTTTCCGATTACGCGTGAGAAGTACCAGACCATACTCCAGCGCGGTGGCCGCGATGAGCAAATCTAGCGCTCGATGAACGAGCGGCCGCCTCTGATCTCGCAGGTGCCGGCGGAGTTGCGCGTTGCGGCGAGCCACCGCACGGGTGATGGAGAGCACCTTCAGACTGCGGAGGAAGGCTTGAAACGCGATCTGCTCTCGCCTAGGGTCCTGCCCGCCGTAGATGCCCTCGAAAATCTCCGAGTACGTCAGGATGCTCAGCGCCATTCCCTGGGAGAATAGCGGTGTCAGAAAGGTAACACTAGACGGATGTCCGTTGAGCCAGTCAACCACGAGATCCGAGTCGATCAGATACCTCATAGCTCAGCGGGAGGACGGCTGGAGCCTCGTGCCTCCTTGATCTCGCGCTTCAGCGCCTCAGCATCTACGAGCCCTTTCCAAGCTCCAGCCGAGGCAAGAGTAGCAGCCAGGTCGGCATCCGAGGGCGTGCTGCCGCGCCGGGTCTTGATGATAGGTACGACCACCGCGAGCGGCTCGTGATCGCGGCTAAGAATGCGGGGGGTTCGGGTCGCGCTAACCTCTTCGGCGAGCCGGAGCAGGTCAGGGGTACCGGTCACGTCGACTTGAATCTCTCTTGCCATAGCTCCACCATCTTTGCAAGCAGGTTTATCATAGCACGCGCCCCCAGGGCGGATGACGTTGCCGCGACAACCGCTCGGCTATACCATCAGGCAAACGGCCCGAGCGTCCAGCGCGGCGCCGGGCCGTGCGCGGAGGGGCGAGATGGCGGCGACAGACGAGTTCGTGACGCTGGGGGAGATTCGGCGGGCGGCGGTGCGCACCGTGCCCACGGGCGCCTGGAACTACCTCGTCGGCGGCGCCGATACCGAGGCCACGCTGCGCAACAACCGCCGGGCGCTCGGCCGCTACGTCTTCCGGCCGCGCGTGCTGCGCGACGTGAGCCACCTCGACACGACGACCACCTTCCTCGGCCTGCCGCTCGCCCTCCCGATCATGATCGCGCCGATGGGCTCGACCGACCAGGTCCACCCTGACGGCGACCTGGCGCTCGCCCGCGCCGCCGGCCGCATGGGCACGATCCAGTGGCTCACCACCGTCTCGGTCTACACGCCCGAGGAGGTCGCCGCCGCCGCGACCGGGCCGCTCGTTTACCAGCTCTACTTCCGCGGCGACAACGCCTGGGGCGAGGCGCTCATCCGCCGGGTCGAGGCGGCGGGCTTCAAGGCCCTCTGCCTGACGGTCGACGTGCCAGCCTACGGCCGGCGCGAGCGCGACATCGAGGCGCGCTACAACCGCCACGCCACCCGCCGCGGCCTCGACATTCCCAACACCTACGCGCGGCAGGCGTCGCTCACCTGGAAGGACGTGGCGTGGCTCCAGCGCACCACCACCCTGCCGCTCGTCATCAAGGGCATCGCCACCGCCGAGGACGCGCGCCTGGCGGTCGAGCACGGCGTGCCGGTCGTCTACATCTCGAACCACGGCGGGCGCCAGCTCGACTACGCGCCCGCGCCGATCGACGTCGTGGCCGAGGTGGTGGACGCCGTGGCCGGGCGCGCCGAGGTGGTGGTCGACGGCGGCTTCACGCGCGGCACCGACGTGCTCAAGGCGCTGGCGCTGGGCGCGCGGGCCGTCTGCATCGGCAAGGCGGCCGGCTGGGGGCTGGGCGCCGCCGGCGAGGCGGGCGTCGTGCGCGTGCTGGAGCTGCTGGCGCTGGAGCTGCGCATCGCCATGGCCAACACCGGCGTCGCGCGCCTGGCCGACGTGAGCCGCGACCTGGTGCGCCGCGCCTGCGTCGCCGACTAGCGGGCCCCCGCAGCGGCCCGGGTTCCCGCGCGCCGGGGTTCCGCGTATAGTAAAGGGCGACGCGCCGGGGCGGCCGGGGGCGGGCCGGCGGAGATGGCGGGCGGCTGGCCGGGAAGCGGCGGGCCGCGGGAGGCGGGATGGACCTCGGGCTGGCAGGCAAGGTGGTGTGCGTCACGGGCGGCTCGAGCGGCATTGGCCGCGCGACGGCGGCGCGGCTGCTGGCCGAGGGCGCGCGGGTGGCGATCTGCGCGCGCAACGCCGACCGGCTGGAGACGGCGGCGGCCGAGCTGCGGGCGGCGCCCGGCGGCGACCTCCTGGCCGTCCCCGCCGATGTGAGCACGGCCGACGGCGTGCAGCGCTTCGTGGATGCGGCGCTGGGGCGCTTCGGCACGCTGCACGGCCTGGTCAACAACGCCGGCAGCAGCGGCGCGCGCGCCTTCCTCGACGTCAGCGACGCCGACTGGCAGGCGGACGTCGACATCAAGCTGATGGCCGCGATCCGCACGGTCCGCCTCTGCCTGCCCGCCCTGCGCGCTACGCGCGGCGCGATCGTGAACGTCGTGGCGATCGGCGGCAAGGCGCCCGGGGCGCGCTCGGTGCCGAGCACGGTCACGCGCGCGGCGGGGCTGGCGCTCACCAAGGCGCTCTCCAAGGAGTTCGCCCCGGACGGCGTGCGCGTGAACGCCGTGTGCATCGGCACGGTGCGCAGCGGCCAGCACGACCCCGAGTGGGAGCACGACTTTCCTCACTTGACACGCGACGAGTTCTACGCCGACGTGGCCCGCAAGCGCGCCATCCCGCTCGGCCGTGTCGGCGAGGCGGAGGAGGCCGGCGACCTGATCGCCTACCTGCTCTCGGACCGCGCGGCGTTTATCAGCGGCACCGCGATCAACGTGGACGGCGGCGCCTCGCCGGCCTGGTGAGCCACGGACCTACCCCTCCGGCCCCCCTCCCGATGCGGGAAGGGGGAGTGAGATGATGGAACGGCACGATGCACGAGATTGACGCGGCGGAGCTAGAGCGGCTGCGGGCCAGCGAGCGCCCGCCGGTGCTGCTCGACGTGCGCGAGCGGGGCGAGTTCGCGCTGGGGCAGATTCCGGGGGCCACCCCGCTGCCGCGCGGCCTGATCGAGCTGCGCCTGCCGACCGTCGTGCCCGATCCGGGCTGGCCGCTAGTCCTGTACTGCAACGATGGGCGGCGCAGCGCGCTGGCCGCCGCGACGCTCGCGGCGATGGGCTACCGCGACGCACGGGTGCTGGCCGGCGGGCTGGACGTCTGGCGCGCGAGCGGGCGCCTGGTGATCGAGGGCTGGGGCGTCCCTGGCAAGGCCTACGGCGAGCGCGTCGCGGCCGCCGGCGTGCCGCAGGTGACGGCCGAGGAGCTGGCGGCGCGGCGGGCGCGCGGCGAGCCGCTCACCGTGGTGGACGTGCGCACGGAGGAGGAGTACCTGCGCGGCCACGTGCCCGACGCCTACCACGTGCCGGGCGGCCAGCTCGTCCGCGAGGTGCCCGCCCTGCTCGACCGCCCCGACGCGCCAGTCGTCGTGTCGTGCGCGGGCCGCACGCGCGGCATCCTCGGCGCGGCGCTCCTCCGCGAGGCCGGCCTGCCCAACGTACAGGCGCTGCTGAACGGCGCGATGGGCTGGCGCCTGGCCGGCTACGCGCTGGAGGAGGGGCCGGGCCGCGGCCGCCCCGCCGTGGCGCCCGAGACGCACGCCGACTGGACCGCCGCGGCCACCGCCCGCCTGAGCCGCGACGCGGGCATCCGCTTCGTCGCGCCCGACACGCTGCAGACCCGCCAACCCCACTACGTCGTGGACGTGCGCCTGCCCGAGGAGTACCGCGCCGGCCACCTGCCCGGCGCGATCGCGCTGCCAGCGGGCCAGCTCGCGCTGCACTACGAGAACTGGCTGGCCATCCCCTCGCTGCCGGTCGTCGTGGTCGCCGACGATCCCGTGCGGCCGGTCTGGGCCGCCGCGCTGTTGCAGCGGCTGGGGTTCGCCGACGTGCGCGTGCTGGCGGGGGGCATAGCTGCCTGGACGGCCGACGGCCAGGCGCTGGCGACCGGCGACGCCCCGCCCACGGTCTTCGGTCTGGCGGCCGCCCAGCAGGCCGCCCCCGCCATCGCGCCCCCCGCTCTGGCCGACGCGCTTCGGGCGGGCCGCGTGGCAGTGCTCGACGTGCGCGGCAGCGGCGAGTTCGGCATGGGCCACCTGCCGGGGGCGCGTTGGCTGGCGCGTGGCAAGCTCGAATTCGGGATCGCCGCGCTGGTGCCCGACCGCGCCACGTCGGTCGTGACGGTCTGCGACACGGGCCTGCGCGCGGCCCTGGCGGCGGCCACGCTGCGCGGCCTCGGCTACGGCGACGCGCGCTACCTGGCGGGCGGCGTGCCAGCCTGGCGGGCGGCGGGTCTGCCCGTCGTGGAAGGGCTGGACGGCGCTGACGTGTCGGTGGCCGAGGCGCAGGGCGATTTCGGCCACACGCTCTGGAGCGGTCCCCTGCAGCGCACCCGGACCGACATGGAGAACTACCTGACGTGGGAAGAGAACCTCGTAAAGGAGCAGCCATGATTTCCACCTACGATGTGGCCGCGTTCGCGCGCGATCTCGACGCCGTCGTGGCCGAGGAGGGCGCGGACCACCGCGCGGTGGTCGAGCGGGCGAAGCCGCTGCTCGCGCGGCTGCTCGCCGACATGCGCTGGCTCGACGCGCGCTACGCCGAGCCCCGCGGTGGCTCCGTGCAGTACCTCCTGCACAAGCACCCCGCCGACGCCTACAGCATCGTCTCGGTCGTCTTCAACACGGGCTACGCGACGCCCATCCACGACCACACGACCTGGGGCCTCGTCGGCGTCTGGCGCGGCGCCGAGCACGAGGAGCGCTTCAAGCGCACCGACGACCGCACGCGCCCCGACTATGCCGCCCTGCGGTCGGCGGGTGCGGTCGTCAACCTGCCCGGCGTCGTCACCCACCTGCTGCCGCCCGACGAGGAGATCCACCGCATCACGAACCAGGCGCCGCACCCATCGTGCTCGATCCACGTCTACGGCGGCGACCTGAACGGCCGGCTGCGTCACCAGTACGACCCGGCCACCGGCGTGGTGCAGGAGTTCCGGACCAGCGTCGTCGTGCTCGCTTAGGCTCCTGCCCGCGGCGCAGGCCTCGGCAGCCTGTCTGCCCGCCGCCCGCGCCGCCGAAGCGGTACGTCGCCTCTCGCGCAATTAAACCCGGCACCGGTATAGTTCACGTGGCGACGGCGCGCTGAGCGCCTAAGCACTCGGCCAGGTTGGTGTATCAGTTTGGCGAAGCCAAACTGATACACCAACCTGGGCCGGCAGCTTAGTTGAGCAGTGTCCAGCCGCCTCGACGTCGGGCAGGGGCTCGTCCCCTGCCGCCCGGCCGGGTGCCTCAAGCGCCGAGGAAATTGCTCTCGGCCGGCTGCGCAAGGCGAGTCAGACCGCACGGCAGGTACGCGCCTGATGGTAAGCCAAGAACCGACGCTAGCCCTGTCACTGCAGGAGGCCCTGCGCACCGTCGGGCGCGTGCTAGAGGTGCGCCGGCCGCGCTGCGCCTACCTGACGCTCGACAGCCTGGGCGTGACCGTCGAGACCCCCGACGACAACCAGTGCCGCATCTACCCCTGGGGCGATGTCGCCCGGCTCTCGCGGGCCCAGCTCCACTACGGCCGCGGGCAGCCGTCGCGCCACAACCCCGACGCGTGGTCGCTGACGCGCTGGTCGGTGCTGCTGCGCACGGCGGGTCAGCTTCTCGACGTGCAGCGCGTCGCCGCCTGCCGCATCGAGGCCCGCATTGGCAGCGCCTCCCACGAGTCCGAGGTGCGCGCGACGGCCGATGGCGAGGTCGTGTTGGAGACGCTCGCCGTGCAGCTCCACTGGCTGCGCCTGCGCACCCGCTTCGACGGCCGCGAGCCACATGGTCACCCCAGCACCCGCCCCTGGTGGCGCCGCTGGCGCTTCTCCTAACCCCTCGCTCCTCGCCTCACGCCGCCCCGCCTCCCAGCATCGGAGCCCCCCCGCCACAGTCACCGCATCGATCGCCGAGCGCCCCCGGCAGCCCGATGCTATGATACGGACCACCAGAGAGCCGCTTGCCCGCAAGGAGGCTGATCCATGATGCGCCGGCGCGTCGCCGCTCTGCTCGTCGCCCTCCTCGGGGCCGGGACCGTCGCCTGCAGTGCGCCCTCCGCCGCGGGGCCGGCGCCCGCGCCACCGAACGCGCCGGCGGGCGCAGCGGCCGCCTCGCCCGCCGCCAGCGCCCCGGCCGCGGCAGCGCCAACCGCCGCGGCGCCCGCCGGCGCCGCTCAAGCGCCGATTACCGTGCGGGTGGGCAGTCAGCAGGTCGCCGGCAACGCGGGCATCTACATCGCCCAGGACAAGGGGTACTTCGCCGAGCAAGGCCTCGACGTGCAGTACGTCGACGTGGGGCTGACCACCCAGATGATCCCGCCCCTCGCCGCCGGCCAGGTCGAAGCCGTGGCCGTCGGCCTGCTCGGCGGCACGTTCAACGCCATCGCGCGCGGCACCGGCATCCACCTCGTGGCCGACAGCGGCCAGGTGAGCCCCGACCCCGCCAACGGCTTCTCGTCCGCGTTCATGTTCATGGCCGCGAAGGAGACGATCGACTCGGGCCGCATCCGGGATTTCGCCGACCTGAAGGGGAAGACCTACGGCACCACGGGCACCGGCGGCTCGACGCCCGAGCTGGTGCTCGACCGGGCGCTGCGGAGCGCCGGCCTGACGCTCGCCGACATCGACACCCGCACGATGACGTTTGCCGACCTCCCCCAGGCGGTCGCTAACAAGAGCGTCGACTTCGCGCTCGGCGTCGAGCCGTTCATCGCGCTCGGCGAAGCGCGCGGCATCTGGGTGCGCTGGAAGAGCCCGACGGAGATCTATCCCGGCGCGCAGATCGCGGCGCTCCTGTACGGCACGACCATGGACGCCGCGGGGCCCGACGCCGGCAAGCGCTTCGCGGTCGCCTACACGCGCGGCCTGCGCGACTACTATGAGGCGTTCGGCCCGAAGGCGCAGAACCGCGCCGAGATCGTCTCGATCCTGGTCAACAACACGGCGGTCAAGGACCCCGCGCTCTACGACCACATGAGCTGGAACTACGTGAACCCGAACTGCTCCGTAAACCTCCAGACCCTGGCCAACGACCTGGAGTGGTACGCCGGCAAGGGCTACGTGCCGCTCCTCGACGTCCAGCAGGTCGTGGACGACACCTACTGCCAGTACGCCGTCCAGCAGCTCGGGGCGTATCCGCAGTAAGCCGGCGGCAGCTCGGCGCTGGGAGTAGCATAGAATGAAGACAGGTAGTTGTGCGGAGGTATGGAGGGCCGGCAGGATGGCTACGACAGCGCACGGGCCAGCCGCTCTGATCGAGCGCTACATTGAGCCCAACCCGCACAAGCCTGGGGAGGCGGAGGCGAGGCTTCGCGACCACGGAGTTTCCGTCTGGGCCTTGGTTGAGTACTGGTACGGTGTGGACTTTGACAAGGCGACGGTGGCCCGCGACTATGAGCTTCCCGCTGAGGCAGTGGACGCGGCGCTTGCCTACTACAAGGCCCACAAAGGCATCATCGACGCCCGCATCGCCGTGAATGCCGCCTAGCCACGGTGGCACAGCTCTATCTAGATCACAACGTAGCTACCGGCGTCGCACGAGAGCTAACCGCGCTTGGACACCAGGCCGTTAGCGCCCGCCAGCTTGGCCTGGCGGGCGCTACTGATGCGACGCACCTCCTCACGGCGGTACGGCGTCTAGCCACTTTGATTACCAACGATCTTGACTTCCTGGCTCTCCACGCGGCCTGGCGCGAGTGGGCCGCCGAGTGGCAGGTGGTTCCCGCTCCGATACATCACGGGATTCTGCTCATTCGACAGGGGCCGATGGGCGGCGCGCTGCTCGCGGCACGCGCTATTCATGCGCATCTCGACACGGCGCCCGCGTTGTCGAACACGCTCTGGCAGTGGACTTCCGCGGGAGCGTGGGTGGCTGTCTAGGGCTGGTAGGGGCCGAGCTGCTGCACCGCGTAGGCGCAGTAGCGGTTGTCGATGGCCTGGGCGAGGTCGGGGCGTTGCGGCACGTACCCATTGGCGACGTACCAGTCCAGGATCTCGGCAATTGAGTCGGCGTTGAGCGAGCAGTCGGGGTTAAAGTAGCCCCAGCCAAGCTGGTCGTAGACGGCGCGATCTTTCAGCGCCGTGTTCTGGATCAGGATCGAGATGAGCTGCTCGCGCCCCTGCTGCTTCGGCCCCAGCGCGTCGTTGTAGTCGCGCAGGCCGCGCGTGTAGGCCACCATCAGCCGACCGCCCGCGTTGTCCGGCATCTGGGCCATCGTCGGGCCGTAAACCACCGCTGTCGCCTGCTGGCCGGGAATCAGCTCCGCCCCGCGCTTCCACACCACGAGAATGCCCCGCGCCTGCCCCTGGGCGATGTACGGCTCGAGCTGCACGGCGGCGTCCACGCTGCCGTTCGCCAGTGCGGCCAGCGTGTCGGCAAAGGGCATCAGCTTGAGGTCCACGTCGTCGATCGTCAGGCCGCCGCGCTCTAGCGCCCGCGTCAGGGTCATCTCCATCGTCGAGCCGCGGTCGGGCAGCGACACGCTCTTGCCGCGCAGGTCGGCGTAGTCCTGAATCGCCCCGCGGGCGGCCACGCCGGCCGCCACGACGAGCGCGTTCGAGCCGGCGAAGGGGCTGCTCGGGTCGGGCGGTCCCGCGCCCTTCGTGGCGACGAGCTTCACGTCGATGCCGCGGGCGATCGCGTTGAACAGGCCGGGGCTCATCGAGCCGACGCCCACGTCGAGCTGGCCGGCGGCGAGCGGCGGGATCGAGCCCTGGCTGGTGTTGATGTCGGCAAACTCGACGTCGAGGCCCTGCTCGGCGAAGTAGCCGCGCTCCTGCGCGACGTACATCCCGACGTCGGACGTAAGATGCTGCGTGGCCACGTTCAGGTGGACGAGCGGCGGGGGCGCCGCGGCGGCCGCGGCAGCAGCGTTATCCGCGGCGCTGCCGGGCGCAGTCTGCGCGGGCATAGCGGACGCGGCCGGGGCGGCGCTGGCGTCGGCGGGCGCGCGGGTCGGCTGCGTGGCCGGCGCGCAGGCGGCCAGGAGGAGCGGGAGCAGGACGCTAGCGGGCCAGTGGTTCATCGTTCGCCTCGCGGCCACGATAACTTGCCGGTTGCTCACCAGGCATCAGCATATCCGTTGCAGCCTCGCGCGTCCGGAGGTTGCGGCCTCGACGGCCGCGGTCGGGCACGAGACCCGACCCTACGCGATCCTTCTTCCCAAAGGGGACCCGGCTGTGGGCGCTGCTCAGGGAGAGCTGCCGCGACGACTAGCCCCGTGCCGGGAGGCCGAGCAGCGCCTGGGCGTTGCCGCCGAGGATGGCCGTCGTCTCGGCGGCGGACAGGCCGGCCTCCTCGATATAAGTGACGCAGCGCCGCAGCTTCGGGCCGCCCAGGTAGGGAAAGTCGGTGCCCATGAGCAGGCGGTCGGTGCCGTAAGCGTCGCAGGCGCAGTGGAGCGCGTCGGGATAGGTGTTCACCGTGTCGTACCACAGGCGTCGCAGGTGGACGCCCAGCCCGTTCGAGAGATCGATGGCGGGGGCGATGCCGCGGCTCTGGCCGAAGCCGTCGATACGCGCCCACAGGAACGGGATCGTGCCGCCCAGGTGGGGCACGATCACCCGCAGGCGCGGGTAGCGGGTGGTGAGGCCGGAGAGCACCAGGCGCAGCGCGGCTACCGTGTCCTCGAAGGGTGCGCCGACCATCCAGGCGAGCCCATAGGGGTCCTCGCCCTCCAGCACGCCGGCGCCCACCGGGTGCAGCGACATCACGGCGCCGCGGCGGTCCAGCTCGGCGAAGAACGGCTCGAACGCCGGATCGTCGAGCGGGCGGCCGGCCACGGAGCATCCCAGGCCCACGCCGACCATGCCGAGCGTGTCCAGGCAGCGCTCTAGCTCGCGGAGCGCGGCGTCCACGTGGGGCAGCGGTACCGTGGCGAAAGCGGCGAAGCGGTCGGGATAGGCGCGGCAGGCGTCGGCGTAGAGGTCATTGGCCAGGCGCGCGGCGGCGACCGCGTCGGCCTCGCGCGACAGGTACGGCTGCCGCTGCCCCTCCGAGAGCACCTGGAAGTCGACGCCGACCTCGGCCAACAGGTCCGCGCGCTCATCGAGCGGCAGCCGCCCCGCCGGCAGCCGATGCTCCGTCTCGCTCGCCCCCCCGGCCAGCCGGCTGAGCAGGTTCAAGTATTCCGGCGGGAAATAGTGCGCGTGTACGTCAATATGCATTCTCAGGCCCCCTCGGTGGGATCGCCCGCATCAAATGCCGCTTGCGGCGGCCGGCTGCATTGGCACTGGCCGGGCCGGTCGGCCGTGCGATACAGCGCGCCGCTTTGCCCGAAATCCGCTGTTGCCCCAAAAGGCCACGGGCTACCCAACCTATCAGGCGCCGTCCCGGCGCTCGGGGTGAAGTGATATCCCGTCTATTGGTGGGATTCGCCAGCCGTTTTCGAGCGCTTGACGTATCCAGCCACGGAGAAACTCCCGGAGGCGCTCTTGACAGTGCGTCGGGGACTCACCGGCGATGCTACCGCACGCGGGCCGCATCGTACTCGCCCAGTAGCACTCGTCGTCGGGTATCCACTGAATGTGCGCGTGCCGCACCGCCGCGTCAATATATTGCTCTTCAATGGGCTGCATGCGTCCCCTGTTGCTGCCGACGCTACTCTACACGGCGAATTTACCGTCCGCCTCGTGGCGCCGCGCGACGATCCCGGGGAGACTGGCGCTGCCGCAACACGCTAGCCATGGTACGTCGGCGAAAGCTCCATGCGTTCCGGGATGGTCCATTCCTTCAGCGGGCGGCCCTCGGCGAGGGCGCGTAGCTCACGCTCCCACAGGCCGCGCAGCAGGATCACGCCCCGATCCGAGCGGCCCAGCCGCTCGTGCTCGCGGTCGCGGATCGTCCCCTGCCCCCACTGCGACACCATGTCCTGCACCAGCTCGATGGTGCTCTTGTCCTCCACGTCGTCGATGCGCAGGTCGCCGCGCAGCACCGCCGCTGCCGTCTCCTCCAGCTGCGCGGCGTTGCGCGGCAGCCAGCGCTTGCCGGCGCCGCGCTCGCGGAACTTCGCCTGCGCCTCGGGCGTCAGGTGGTTCATCAGCACGCCGAAGCCCATGTGGTGCTCGTCGTCCACGGGCACGAGCCACAGGAAGAACTCCGCCCAGCCGCCGTCGGGCACGGGAATCGTGAACAGGCGGGTGTTCGGCATGATGCGGTGGACGTAGCCGATGAAGCCGCGCGAATCCGTCATCACGGATTCGCGCGAACCGTACTCCGTCTCCTCGCTCTCCACCTGCGGCACGTCCTGGAAGAAGGCCGTCGAGCGGTGGACGAACGGCACGTGGGCAGGGTCGTTCTCCAGGTTGTTCACGTAGTTGAAGGGCAGCACGTTGCCGCCAAGGGTCTGGCGGATCACGCCCTCGCTCGGGCGCTCCTGTTCGAGCTGCGGGAAGCGGCGCAGCGGCGGCGCCTCGCCCTCGCCCAGATACGCCCAGATAAGGCCCAGGTACTCCTCGGTTGGGTAGGCGCGAATCTTCACCTTGGGCGGGAAGGACGGATCCTCGGCGGGCATCTCGACACACTGGCCGGTGCTGTCGTACTTCCAGCCGTGGTAGAAGCAGCGGAGGCAGTCGCCCTCCACCCAGCCGGTCGAGAGCTGCGTCCCCCGGTGCGCGCAGCGGAACGCCACCACGTGCGGGGCGCCGTCCTCGCCCCGGTACAGCGTGAAGTCCTCGCTCATGATCTTGATTGGCTTCGCGTGCCCGGGCTCCAGGTCGGCGCTCTTCATGACCGGCTGCCAGTACAGCCGCAGGTAGCGGCCGGCCTGGGTATCGGGCCCCGTGCGGGCGAAGTCGGCGTGATCCGGGGTGCGGCGCTCGCGCGCCCTAGTCGGCTCGATCGCTACCATCGTGGTCCTCTCCTTGGTCCGCGCTGCCGCTGTGACCTGCTCCTCGATCTACCCGGCCGCCGTAACTCGCTCCTCGTCCTGCTCGGCCGTGCGCCTGGCCCGCGCGCCGCTCTATTAGGCGCCTAGTATAGCGCACGCCCCGCGCTGGGCGCCCTGCCACGACCGAGGGCGCCCCCCGTACCGTACCACCACGTGCGCGTGGGAGCAGGTGAGATGACCGACTACCGTCGCGCCCCCCGTACGGGGCCACCACCGTACGGGGCCACCAATAGTCTGGCCCCGCGCGCCGCGCTCCCGCCGCCTGAGCCGGACGATTGCCGCCCGCCAACCCGGTACTGTGGAGGGGCGCGGCAAGCAGCGCCCTGCCGGTCGCCACCCGGCCGGGCGTCACGTCGAATCCGGCGCGGGCGTTCCCGGACTCCCTCTCCCTCTGGGAGAGGGCGGGGGTGAGGGCAATCGTCCTCCCCCTCTCCCTCTGGGAGAGGGCGGGGGTGAGGGCGGTCCCTCGTCCCTCCCCCTCTCCTACGCGAGAGCGGGGCAGGGGGGTGAGGTCCGGCCCCGCTAGCCCAACCGCCGGCCCGGCTCTGATATCCGGCCGCGAGGCGCGCGGGAGAGCGCCCGCCGTCCGGCGCGACGTGGTCGCCTATCGTACGCCGTACACGCCTCCCCCGCGCCCGCCGCCCGCGCCCATGCCGGGGCATGCCCCCGCCGGCCCGGCCCGCGGCAGGACAGGCAGGGAGTATCGTACGGGGCAAACGATGCGATCTTCCGCGCCCGACCAGCACGCGCAGACCCGCGCCCGGCCTGCCAAATCGCCTGAGAGGAGGACCGTTTGATCGTTCCTCGGATAAATTGGCGCACCCATCTGCGAGTCGGCCGGCGCAAGCGAGCGCATCGCTACCCAGTCCCGTACAAGGCGGTCGGCTGGACGTGGCGACCGCGGTATAACTGCGAGCGGACGATGGCGATGCGGCGCGCGGCGAAGTGCACCGTGCGAACGAAGGAGGACGCGATGCGTGACGGGCAACCATACCTGACGCTGGCCGAGGCGCGGGCGATCGTCGACCGCGCGGTGGCCAAGGCGCGGAAGCTGTACCAGGCCGGGGCGTTCGTGGTGATGGACGCGGGCGGCAACGTGGTGACCGTCTCGGTGATGGAGGGCGCGGTCGGGTCGTCGGTCTGGATCTCCCGCGCGAAGGCGTACGTCGCGGCCATCCAGCAAGAGCCGAGCGCCCGCCGCGCAACCAACTGGCACCGCAACGCGACCGGGTTCTCGGCCTTCCAGCGGCTGATGCGCGACGAGATCTTCGCCGGGCCGGGCGCCATGCCGATCGAGCGGGACGGCCAGGTGGTGGGCGCCGTCTCGACCGGCGGCGGGCTGGGGCCGTGGACGGAGATTCCCGGGCTGGACGCGAGCGCCCTCACGCTGAATGGGGCGCCCGTGAACGCCGAGGACTTGATCATCGCCGTGGCGCTCGGCATTCCCTACCAGAACCAGCACCCGGAGGTGGAGCGCCTGGTGGGGCGGCGCGTGACGGTGGCGCCTGACGACCGGCCGCGCACCCTCGCGGTCGCGCGCCGCTACGCCGACCAGGCGCTTGCGGCGGCCGCGACGCGCGGCGTCCGCGTCGGCGTGGCGGTGGTGGACGAGCTGGGCCGCCTGGTGCAGCAGGACCGCATGGACGGCGCGGGCCTGCTCTGGCCCGACCTGGCGGAGGCGCTGGCGCGCACCGCGCTCAGCTTCCAGTGCCCGACCGCCGACGTCGCGCAGCGCTTCGGCGACGCGCAGCTCGCGCAGGTGCAGGCGCTGACGCGGCACAAGCTGGCGACGGTGCCCGGCGGGCTCCCGATCGCGCGCGACGGCTGGGTAGTTGGCGGCATCGGCGTCTGCGGCAGCGGCAGCAGCGACCTTGATGCGGCGATTGCTCAGTCGGCGCTTGCGGGGAGCTAGGGAGTAGGGGATAGGGAGTAGGGAATAGGGAGTAGGGGATAGGGAATGGCGGATCGCCCTAACCCCTATTCCCTAGAGGTCGCGGATGCGGGGCAGCACTTCCTTCGCGAAGAGCTGGATGGAGCGGGTGGTGGCCGCGGGCGGGAGCGAGCCGATCTGGAAGATGAGGTTGACCACGCCCGCGCCCACTTCCGCGCGCAGGCGCTGGAGCTGCGCTACCACGCTGTCCGGGCCGCCGCAGAAGAGCTGCCCGACGGCGATGCGCTCGGCCAGCGAGTGCTGCTGCTCGCGCGCGACCTGCGTCTGGAAGCGGGCGTTGATCTGCGCGTCGCGGGCGCCGAAGAAGCCGCTGCCGGCCGCGAGCCGCGTCACCTGGAGGGTGGGCGCCATGAGCGCGGCCGTGTACGCCAGGTGGGGCGCGATCTCGGCATGCGCCCGCTCGTCGCTGTCGGCCACGTAGATCGGCGCCTGGTAGACGACGTGGTCGGGCGTGGGCTCCCAGCCGGCGGCGGCCGCCGTCTCGCGGTAGAAGCGCGCCGCGTCGGCCGCCATCGGCACGTTCGTAAACGCCAGCCCTACGCCCACGCGCTTGCGGGCGGCAAACGCCGCCGAGTCGCGGCTGGAGCCGGAAACGAAGATCGGCGGGTGCGGCTGCTGCACCGGCCGCGGCCAGATCGAGACGGTCCGGAACTGATAGTGCTCGCCCTCCCAGCCGAAGGGCTGGGGCTCCGTCCAGGCCCGCAGGACCAGCTCCCAGGCTTCCTCGTAGCGGCCGCGCGACTCGGCGGGCGCGACGCTGTAGACGGCGTACTCGTACGGGGCGCCGCGCAGCAGCCCGGCGACGAGGCGCCCACCGCTGAAGGCGTCCACCATCGCGAACTCCTCGGCGACGCGGACGGGGTTGTTGATCGGCAGCAGCGCGCCGAGGATGGCGATGCGGGCGCGGCGCACTCGCTGGCTGAGCGCGCCCGCGACCACGCTCGGGTTGGGCGAGAGGCTGTTCGCCGAGAAGTGGTGCTCGGCGCAGGCTACCCAGTCGAAGCCTAGCTCGTCGGCGAGCGCGAACTGGTCGAGGTAGGCCGCGAGCTGGCACACGGCCTGCTCAGGGTCACACAGCGCGTGGGGCGTCGGCCAGCGGGTGGGCAGCGCCCGCAGCGGCGGGTGGGGCATCAGGTTGAACAGCGACACTTTCATGGCGCCCTCCGGGCTCCCAGTGTAGCGCGAATCCGCGGCCGCCGCTCGTATCCTCGCCGCGTATAGGGTGTTGGAGCGCGCCAGATGCCGACGTGGCGACGCCCGCCGCTGACGTCGCGGGCGTCGACGCCGGGCCTGGTGTCTGGGCGCGAGTCGGATGCAAACGGGGGTGGAGAGGCGGTCATGCGGTGGCTCAACCAGGGCTTGCGGATTCCACTGGAGTACTTCGCGATTCTTCGCATCACGGTAGGGCTCGGGTTCCTGCTCTACGCGGCGAATAGCGTCGCGCAGGGCTGGCTGCGCGATGGCGCCGGGCTCAGCCGCTACGTCGACGGCCTGCTCCGCACGCCGTTCCCCGACCCGGTCTTCCGGGCGTTTCTCCAGGGAGTGGTGCTCCCCAACGCCGGCGTCTTTGCGGTGCTGGTCACGCTCGCCAACGCTCTCGTGGGCCTGCTGCTGGTGCTCGGGCTAGGTACGCGCCTGGCCGCCGCGGCGGCGCTGCTCCTCGGCCTGGGCTACTGGCTGGCGGGCGGCGTGATGAGCCCATCGAACCTGCCGCGCTCCTACCTCTTCATGGAGATCGTCGTGCTCCTGGCGGTGCCCGGGGTCGTCTGGGGCCTGGACAGCCGGCTGCTGGGCCGCGCGCCGGCCTGGCTCGTGGGATCGCCCCGGCGCTTCCCGCTCGCCGAGCTGCACGCCGTGGGTCCCCTCCGCGGGCTCGGCGTGTCGGGCTTCGCCGCGCCACTCAGCTACCTGGCGCTGCTGCGTATCGGGCTGGGCTTCTCCTGGCTAGTGGGCGCGACCGGGCTCATCATGCGCGACACGGCTACCAATCCGCAGTTCGTGCTCGGCTCGTTCGAGAACTACGCTAAGCTGGGGGGGCGCGACCCGCTCACGGCCGCCTGGTTCCAGCTCGTGGCCGACCACTACCGTCTGTTCGGCCCGTTGATCGTCGCCGGGGAGCTGGCCGCGGGCATCCTGCTGCTCCTCGGGCTCGGCACGCGGGCGGGCGCGCTGATCGCTATGTGGATGAGCTGGAACTTCCACCTGCTCAAGGGTTGGGGCAATCTGGAGTCATACTACTTCGATACGTGGTGGTTCGTCTGCGAGCTGTTGTTCTTCCTGACAGGCGCCGGCCTGGCTCTCGGGCTGGATGGCGTGCTGCGCCGTTACCTGCCGCGCGCCCTGACCGGCGCCGAGGCGACCGACGTCGTCGCGCCTCCAGGGGAACGGGTGGCCGCGCCGCTGGTCGGCTCCTGATACCGAATCCGGGGGTGGCGTTCCCTTACTCCCTCTCCCTCTGGGAGAGGGGCGGGGTGAGGGCCCGCCTCCGTCGGCGAACCCCCAGGGCCGGATCGGATATCAGAGCCAGCCGGTGAGCGCCACCGCCGCGGCCGCGAGCAACAGCGCGAGCGGGTGTGCCCGCGTCCAGAGGGTGAGCGCCGCGGCGGCTGCCGTGACGGCATACGCCACGACGGTGGTGTCGGCCGCGCCGACGAGCGTGTAAGCGCTGGCGAACATCAGCCCCACCGCCACTGGCGCCACGCCGGCCTGCACGGGCCGGCGCCAGGGCGCGTCGTAGAACCGCCGCCAGGCGTGCAGGCTGGCGAAGGCGAGCAGCGACGAGGGGCCGGACATCGCCAGCGTGGCGACGAGCGCCCCGAGCACGCCCCCCACCTTCCAGCCGACCAGGCTGTACAGCAGCACGTTCGGCCCCGGCGCGGCGCGGGCGAGCGCGAACAGGTCCGCAAACTGCGCGTCGGTCATCCAGCCCCGCACGCTCACCACCTGCCGGTGTACCTCGGGCAGGATCGTGTTGGCGCCGCCGATCGAGACGAGCGACAGCGGCGCCAGGATGACCACCAGGTCCGCCAGGATACGCAGCAGCCAGTCGCTCACAGCCAGCCTCGCCAGGCCGCGACGACGCCGCAGGGGGCGAGCACCAGCACGACGACGAGTAGCGGCCAGTGCAGCAGGCTCACGCCGGCGAAGGCCAGGGCCGCCAGCAGCACCGCGCGCAGGCTGTGACGGTAGGGCAGGGCGACCTTGAGGCTCGTGGCGACCATCAGGCCGGCCGCGGCCGCCGCGACGCCGCGAAAGGCGCCGCGCACCAGCTCGTTCTGTCCGCTCTGCGCGTACAGCACCATCAGCGGCACGATCACCAGCAGCGGCGCGAGCAGCAGGCCGGCGAAGGCCGCCGCGGCGCCGGCCGCGCCGTGGTAGCGCCCCCCGACGTAGATCGCCAGGTTCACGACGTTGGGCCCGGGAAGCACCTGGCAGAGCGCCAGGATCTCCGTGAACTCGCGATTCGTCAGCCAGCCGCGCTTGTCCACCAGCACGCGGTGGGCCGGGGCGAGCGCGCCGCCGGAGCTAGACAGGGCCAGCTCGAAGAAGCCGAGAAACAGGCTGCCGAGCGGCACGGCGGGCGCGCTCGGCGGGGCGGGCGGGAGCGGCGGCTGGCTCGTGGACACCATGCTCTTCCTCGCGCCGCGGCCCGCGAGCGGGGGCGGGGGCGCCCCCAATGATAGCGTTACCGGGGCGGGTGCGGGCCAGCCTGGCCCGCACCCGCCCGTGACCGGGCGCGCGGCTAGGGCCGGAAGGCCGCGAACACCTTGTCGGAGTTCGTGATCCACGACTCCAGGAACACCGCGTAGTCGGGCTTGCGGCCCAGCTCGGCCATCGCGCCGGCCAGGCAGAACCAGTTCAGCAGCTCGTGGTGGCCGCGGTCCTCGGCCTGCTCGATGGTCACGTTGCGCCACACGTCCCAATCGCCCGCGACGAGCGCCTCGTACATGCGCTTGTCGGTCTCCACGTCGGGGTACATGAGCGCGTGCTTGGCCACGAGGAAGGAATGGGACCAGCTCGACGACGCGACGAGCGCTACGCGCCAGGGGCTCTGGGCCGCCGCCCGCGCCACGGCGGCGCCGAGCTGGAAGCAGCGCCACGGCTGCGGCCCGGGCGGGTCCAGCTCGTCGCCCAGCGCCTGCATCTCGGAGGGGGTCTGCGGCCGCCCGTGGGCGCGGACGAGGTTGCGGCCGTAGGCATTCACGCTGATCGGCACGATGGGATGGGGGAAGCCCTGGCGGTCCCAGTCCAGATACAGGACCGAGTTCACGTGGGCGTGGCCCAGGCCGGGGCCGTGGAGCGGCTTGTAAGCGTAAGCGATGTCGAAGCCCTGGTGCAGCAGCGAGCCGGCGATGAACTTGCCGCCGGCGCGGTGGCCCTTGATCGTGAAGGTAGTGTCCCGCGGCTCGTCCCAGGAGTTCGCGCCGCGGTCGCTGCCGTGCTCCCAGGGACGGATCTCCACCGTGTCGTAGGCCATCACGGCGAAGGCCGGCACGCAGTCTTCCTGGAAGTTCTCGTACTGGTCGTCGCCCCAGATGACCACGAAGTCAGGCTGGAAGGCATCCAGCTCCTGCCGCGCGCGGCGCATTTGGTCGATCATGTCCTGGCGGTGCTGCGTGGAGTGAGCGGCGCCCTCGTCGTCGGCCCACTGCTCGCGCATGGGGGCGGGCCAGTTGGCGGGCGAGCGCAGCCGCTCGGGCAGCGCCGGGTCGGCCAGCAGCAGGTTGATGCGCCGCGACAAGTTGCCCTTGTAGGCCAGCCCCGGATAGTGGGTGATGCCGAGCCCCAGTATCTCTCCCATTGGATACCTCCACGGCTTCCGCGCGCTCGAACGCCCCGGCTACTGATGGGCCTATCTTACCAGCAAACCGGCTCGCGCACCCCCAACCCCCGGCTGCCGGCTTCGGCCACGCCGCCGCCCCCGCCGTTCCCTCACCAGCCGTTACAATCGTAGGGGCGGTGCTGAATGGACTACCGCCAGCCCCTCCCTGTATGGGCAGGGGGAGCTGACGCGGAGCGAACCACTCACATACAGCAGTTATCGCGGCTGTTGAGCCACTATACGTCCGTCGCGTCGTAGGGCAGGGGCTCGTCCCCTGCCGCCCGGCCGGGGGTGCCACCCGCAATCCCGGTAAACGCGAGGTAGGGCAGGGACTCGTCCCCTGCCGCCCGGTGGCCGGGGTGGCTCAAGCGTCGTGGCAACCGCTCTAGGAGACTTCAGCGTGGACATGAAGCTCGAGTTGGTCTTGCTGCCCGTCGCGGATGTGGACCGCGCCAAGGCGTTCTACACCCAGCAGGTCGGCTTCCACCTGGACGTGGACCACCGCGCCGGCGACCAGTTCCGCGTCGTCCAGATGACGCCGCCGGGCTCGGCGTGCTCGGTGACCGTGGGCGTCGGCATCACCGACGCCCAGCCCGGCTCCGTGCGTGGCACGCATCTGATCGTCGCCGACATCGAGGCGGCGCGGGCGGAGCTGGTCGGCCGCGGCGTGGCCGTCAGCGACGTCCGCCACTTCGCGGCCGGCGCCTGGACGCCGGGCGCGGACCCCGAGCATCGCGACTACGCTTCGTTCGCCGACTTCGCCGACCCCGACGGCAACACCTGGGTGTTGCAGGAGGTACGGTATTCCAGGAAGCAGACATGAGCGCGACTGAGCTGACCTTCGCCGAGCGCGTCGCGCAGCGCCGCCGCGAGCTGCACGTGTACTGACGATATCTGCCCGTGCCTATCACGGCTGCTGGGGAGACCCCAGCACGGTGTGATGAATCGAAGTCTCGGTCGCAGCGCCCGCACGGACGCCTGAAGCACTGTTCGCGCGCAGCATCTGATAGAAGGCGCGGTGCTCGGTCGGCATGAACGCGGGCGCCTCAATTCTTGTCCAACCTTGCGGATCGAGATACTCGCCGCATGGAAACTGCCAGGTGTTCCCCCCGTGCCGGACGTAGATATACACACCCGCGCTGGACAGCTTCAGGACCGGTTGGTGACACAAGTGGGCGATCTCCACGAACGCAAAGTCCTCGGCGCTCGCAAGTGGCTTGAAGCCGTCGAAGTACCGCCACAACCACTTGGGGTACGCAATCGTCCCAGCGTGGATATCCTGGCTAAAGATCCGCTTGTGCAGCTGGGGGCTCACTGACCAGAAGCGGTCGGGCGGCACGTCGTAGACCACCTGCATGTCCAGGGCCGCGATGACAGAACCGGTTTCGAGCAAGCTGCCCACCTGGTAGCTGATCCGGCACGGAGCATACCAGTCGTCGTCGTCCCAGTGGACGATGATCTCGCCGCGACTCCGTGCGACGGCCACATTCCGCTTCGCGCCGAGTGACATCCCCCCGTGCAAGCGGAAGTAGCGAATCCGCGGGTCGCGCGGCAGGAGCTCCCTCACCGACCGGTCGCTGTCGTCGACCACCACTAATTCCCGATTCGGATAGTCTTGGCCCAGGAAGTAGTGCGCCGCTTGCCGGACGAACGCTGGACGGTTGTAGGTTGGCATGATACAGGAGACGAGTGGTTCTGTCGCTCGCGGACCCGAGGTCCCCGGCAGACTTCGGAGACTAAGACCGGCCAGCCGTGCACGAAGCTGCCGCAGGGCTAGCATTGGCAGTGCGCCCTGTCCACGTGGCCCGTGCAGTCGAAGACGTTGATTGTGACAGTCGTGCCCGTGAGGTACCCCGGCACCTGTTGCTGGCGGGGCCCGGTGCAACTGTCGGCAATCACTTTATCGACTTTCTGCATGCGACACGGTGGCCGCGCGTTACCCCGTATGCAGGGAGGGAACGCTGCACAGAACGCGGCGACGACGGCGTTGGCCGCCGCCTGCAACGCCGGGTCCGTTAGGCTCTCGAACTTACTCACGGCGTCCCGGGCTGTATCCGCCGGGATGGTCGCCGTTAGCTGGTTCGGCGCTCCGAGCGGCACACGATGCTCGCCTTGACACTTGTCACAGTCGCACTGCACGGAAGTGACCCGCCCCGTGCAGCTGAATGGGATGAGGCCGGCGGGCGTGCCGGCGGGCGGTGGGACAATTCGCGCGCACCCCCCCTGAAACGAGACCGTGAAGTTCTTGAGGGCGCACAGCGCGTCGGCAGGGCAGGCTGCAATGCTGGCACAGAACCCCTCGGCGAAAGTCCGCGCCTGCGTGATCGCGGCCGGGCTCCTGTCGGCTTCGGCCTCGGCTGCCCGGGCGACATTCGCGGTAATGTTGACCGTTATCGGGCCAACTTGCGCCGCGGCGTTGTTCGCGGGGATATTTTGCGGCCCGCCCCCGCAGCGCGCGGCCTGCGCGACGGCCTCCCCTGGCTGGAAGAGCCACCGACCGAACAGGGCAGCCGTCAGCGCGGCTGCGCTCACCTGGAGCACGGTCACCACGAAGGCCCGCCGACTCCCGGAAACCCGCTCCGCGCGGCCGTCGGCCGGCTGGCAACGCTCGAACTCGTGCAGTGCTGCCGCTACCCGTCCACTCAGCGCGACGACGTGAAGCAGCAGCAGCAGGGTAAAGCTCGCGGCGAGGAGGCCAACCACCAGCGGCGCGACCGAATGCGGCCAGACCAAAGTTACCATCGCGAATCCGGCCCAGCTCGCGATAGTGCCAAGCACGGCTGACCGGATGCACCGTGGGCAGCGCCCCAGTTTGGCATCGACGAGGGTTCTGATCCGGGCCGGAAGGGACTGTAACGTATTCATTGTCAGCCTCGTGGTCGTACACCCGGCTGCGGGCCTACAACTACTTGCTGACCGAGAGGGGGAGACCCCGATCATGGGGCCTGGCGGTCTCTCGGCGGATCATGATGCCACCGCGCTGCTCGTTACGCATGAGGCATCACCGCGTTCGTTGGTCTGATGTGGGACATCAGACTAGTCGACAGGCCCGACATACCTGGTACCGTGGCGCTACCAGCGGCGCTACGAGGCCTGTCTACGAACAGCGGTACGAGAGACACTCCAAAGTAGATGTCCATGCTAGGCCCACTATAGCACCCATTCCGCCGTTGTCAATACCCCGATGTGCTGGTCATACCGCGGGTGATTGCCTACATTCAGGACGACCGCGAGACCGGGGGAGGCCGCGATAGGCGCGATCGACGCCGCCGCGCACGTGATCGAGACAGATCACCTATGGGACTATCTGGAGCGGGCGGATCGCAAGCTGCGACCGCGCAGGTGTTGGACGGCTGCGGGCTCGCTTGGCGTCGCCAAGCGAGCCCGCGCTGCACGGTACTCCCTTGCCCGGTGAGCGCAATAGCTACAGGCGGTAGAAGCGCTCGGCGTTGCGGGCGAGGATCGCCTCCTTGTCGGCCTGGGTCAGCTCGTCGCTCTCCAGCAGCTCCTCGATGTCGTGCTTGCAGCTCTGGTTCGTGACCTCGTGCGGGAAGTCCGACGAGTAGAGCCAGGGCTGGTTGCCGACGACCTTCAGCGCGAACGGCAGCGTCAGCTCCTCCGTCTCGCAGCCGACGTAGAAGCGCCCCTCGCGGATGTGCTTCACGATGTACTGGTCGGGCCGCTCGCCCTCGCGCGGGCCGTACTGGTCGGCGGGGATGTGCTGGAAGTGCGTCTCGTGCGACGAGTGGAAGCGCTCCAGGCAGAGCAGCAGCCAGGCGATGCCGCCCTCCAGGAAGGCCAGGCGGACGCCGGGGAAGCGGTCGAAGATGCCGTTGTACACCACGCTCGCGCAGTTGATCGTGAGGCCCCACGGGTGGCCGAGCGCGTGGACCGGCACGTACATGTTCAGGTGGTCGAGCCCGAAGCGGTCGTGGCAGCCGCCGTGGATGGCGAGCGCGCAGCCGAGCCGCTCGGCCTCGGCGTAGATCGGCCAGTACGGCTTCGAGCCGAGCGGCTGCGGCAGGCCGTTCGACGGCATCATCGCGCCCAGCATGCCCAGCTCGGTGACCGCGCGCCGCAGCTCCTTCACGGCCTCCTCGGGGTCCTGCATGGGGATGATCGCCATGCCCTTGAAGCGCGGGCTGAACTGCAAGTACGTCTCGTGCAGCCAGTTGTTGTAGGCGCGGGTCACCTCGACGGCGTAATCCAGGCTGACGATTTTCCCGTAGGCCAGGGCGACGGTGGGATACAGGACCGTCCAGTCGATGCCCACGTCGTCGAGGAACGCCAGCCAGCCTTCCGGGCCGACGCGCGGCCGGCGGTCGCGCATCGGTGGCGTCTCGACCGCGCGGCCGTCGTGGAGGTGGTCCAGTGGCGGCCACAGGCTGCCCCGCCGCTGGGCGATCTCGCGGTAGGGCGAGCGCATGTGGGCGAGGATGCCCTCGTGGTCCTCGAAGACGTGGCCGTCGCCGTCGACGACCCGGGTGGCAACGCGGGTGGCCATGGCTGTTCACCTCCTAGATTGCCTAACTATCTACCAGTCAGCCCCCGGTGAGGGCAAGCGGGTGGAGCGCCGGGCGGCGGGCTGCTAGACTGTCGCCAGCGGGCCGGACGAGCGGGAGGGAGAGGCCATGCGCGCCATCGACGCCGACGCCCACATCGACGAGAACGAGCAGACCTGGGAGTACCTGGCCGAGGCGGACCGGCGGTTCCGCCCGATCAGCTTCGAGCTGTCGGCGGGCGAGCCGATCGGCCCGGCCGACGGCCGGCGCCACCGGCTCTGGCTGATCACGGGGAACGCGCGGCTGCGCCGCTTCCGCAGCGACCAGGCCACCGGCACCACCGTCGAGACGCGCGAGCTGCTGGACGTGGACGCGCGCCTGCGCCACATGGACGCGCTGGGGATCGAGACGCAGGTGTTGTTCCCGACGACGTTCCTGCACGCCGTGACCGACCGCGCCGACGCCGAGCTGGCGCTGTGCCGGGCCTACAACCGCTGGCTGGCCGACCGCACGGCGCCGTCGGGCGGGCGGCTGCGCTGGGTGGCGCAGGCGCCGCTCTTGAGCATGGACCGCGTGGCGGAGGAGCTGCGCTGGGCGAAGGACCACGGCGCCTGCGGCGTGATGAAGAAGGGCGCCGAGTGCGGCGAGCGCGCGGCGAGCGACCCTTACTTCTTCCCGCTCTACGAGGCGGCCGAGGGCCTGGACCTGCCGATCTGCCTGCACCAGGGCGTCGGCGACCCGCACGTCTCGAACACGGCCGACAGCGCCCGCGTGGCCGAGGTGAACGTGATCTCGGCGTGCATCTCGCTGGCCGACGCCCGCGTGCCCGACCAGTTCCCGCGCCTGCGCTTCGGCTTCATCGAGACGGGCGCCTCGTGGATCCCCTACGTGATCAAGCAAGTCGGGATGCGCGGCAAGGCCGCGAAGGCCGGCTATGACTTCAAGACCGGCTTCCTGGCGCATAACCGCTTCTACGTCACCTGCGACACCGAGGACGACATCGCCTACCTGCTGAACTACGGCGCCGAGGACTACCTGATGGTGGGCACCGACTACAGCCACGTCGACCAGTCGGCCGAGCTAGGCGCGCACCGCGTCATTCTGGAGATGGCGCAAGCCGGCCGCTTCAGCCCCACCGTCGCTACCAAGATCGTGAGCGACAACGCGCGGCGCTTCTACGGGCTGTAGGCGCGTCGGAGCAAGCCCGGCTCGCGCGGACGAGCGAGAGGAGCGGACAGGGTGGACGAGCTGCAGAGGGACGCAAGTCCGCCGGGGGCGCTGAGTGAGCTGGACGGCCGCTTCCCCTCTGGGCCCTGGACAGGGTTCTATCTGGAGCGCTGCCACCCGGGCCGGCAGTGGATGGAGCTGCGGCTGGCTTTCGCGAACGGGCGCATTCGCGGCGAGGGGCGCGACCGCATCGGCGCGTTCACGTTCAGCGGGAGCTATCACCTGCGCGACGGGACTTGCCACTGGATCAAGCAATACATCGGTCGGCACGCGGTCGTCTACCGCGGCTACAACGAGGGCAAGGGTATCTGGGGCGTGTGGGACATCCCGCCGAGCATGCGCGGCGGGTTCCACATCTGGCCAGTCGGGATGAGCGATCCCACCCTGCAAGCCCAGACGGAGCAGGTAGACGAACCTATCGAAGTATCGCGCGAGCTGGTCGTGTCCGCCGGACAACGCCAGCCGTAGTCCGGTCCCGCACCGTCAGTAGCCGCGCCAGCCTGCCAACTTTACTCCTCGGGTGTCCCCGCCACCAGATCGCCGCGGCCGCGGAAGGGACGCTGGGTGTGGCAGTATCGGGCATCCGGCCTCCTGGGTCGTGCTCGCCCTAGGTTCCGTTGACGAGATTACTTGAGCCAGATGCTGAGCAGATGCGAGCAGAAGGGGTGCTAGCGGTGATCCTCCCCAAAGAGCGCGACCCTCGCTTCATCACCATCCGCCGCGGTGGGACGCTCACCGATTCGGATCATCAGCTCCTCGCCCTGTGGGCCGCAACGTGTGCAGAACACGTTCTGTACCTGTTTGAGTCGGCAAAGCCTTCGGACCCGCGACCACGTCAGGCGATCGAAGCTGCTCGTGCTTGGACTCGTGGTGAAATAAAGATGATGCAGGCGCGGGCTGTGGGTGGCCATGCAATGGCTGCCGCCAGAGACCTACAAGGAGCACCACGCCATGCAGCATATGCTGCTGGCCAGGCTGCTGTTGTCGCGCACGTCGCCGCGCACGAGCTTGGGGCGGCCGCCTATGCGATCAAGGCCGCACGTGCTGCGGCGCCGGCAGGCGAGGGTGAGAGCGCCGGGCGACGCGAGTGCCGGTGGCAGCGCGACCAGCTCCCGGCGGCGATTCGCGAACTCGTACTCGACGACCAGCGGTTGCGGAACGCCATCTGCTGGTCGGTGTTCGACCGCTGAGAGCGCGTCGGGGCGCCCGCACTGCCCGGCAAGCGCAGCGAGCGAACGCCGTGAGCTTAGATTCATCGGACCGCGAGCGGGCCGCGGCCAAGCGGGCGCTAGTGGTCTGTCAATGGTCAATTGTTAAGTGTGGGCAACTGCCAACACTTAACAAATCACCCGTGACGAGGTACTAGGGCTGGTAGCGGCCGAGCACCTGCACGGCGTAGTCGCAGTAGCCGTTGTCGAGGGCCTGGGTGAGGTCGGGCTTCTGGGGCACGTAGCCGTTGGCGACGTACCAGTCGAGGTCCCAGGCCATCGCGTCCGCGTTCAGGTAGCAGTCGGGGTTCATGTAGGCGGCGCCCATCTGGTCGTAGAGGGCGGGGTCCTTCACCGTCGTGTTGCGGGTGAGGATGGCGACGATCTCCGCGCGGTTGCGCCGCTCGGGGCCGAACGCCTCGTGGTAGTCGCGCAGGCCCCGCGTGTAGGCTACCGCCAGCCGGTTGCCCGCGTCCCGGCCCATCTGCGCCATCGTCGGCCCGTAGACGACGGCGGCCGCCTGGTCGCCCGGATACAGCTCGGCCCCCGTCTTCCAGCGGGTCAGGATGCCGCGCGCCTGGCCCTGGGCGATGAACGGCTCTAGCTCCATGCCCGCGTCCACGCTGCGGTTGGCGAGCGCCGCGAGCATGTCCGGATAGGTGAGGTTCTTGAACTCGACGTCGTCGAGCGTCAGGCCGACCTCCTTGAGCGCGCGGTCCACCATGATCTCCAGGCCCGAGCCGCGGTCGGACAGCCCGATCGTGCGCCCCTTCAGGTCGCGGTAGTCGCGGACCGCGCCGCTGGCGGCCAGGTCGGCGCTCAGCACCATCGCCTGCACGCCGGTGAAGGGGCCCTGGGGGTCGGTGCCGACGGAGCCCTTCGTCATGACGAGCTTCACGTCGATGCCGCGGGCGATGGCGTTGAACAGCCCCGAGCCCACCGCCCCGACGCCCACGTCGAGCTGCCCCGCCGCCAGCGCCGGGACCGAGCCCTGGCCCGTGTTGATGTCCACCAGCTCGACGTCGAGCCCCTGCTCCGTGAAGTAGCCCTTCTCCTGCGCGGCGTACAGCGCCACGTCGGACGTCAGGTGCTGCGTGGCCACGTTCAGATGAATCGGTGGGCCAGGCGCCGCGCCGCCGGTCGGGGCGGGGGCGGCCGGCGCGGCGGCGGCCGGGGCGCTTACCGCGGCGGACTGGGCCGCGCCGCTGCCGGCGGGAGCGCTAGCGGGCGGCGCGGCTGGCGCGCACGCGGCGGCGAGCCAGAGCGCCGCCCCGAGAGCCAGGCGCCGGGTCGTTTGCACGGCACCTCTCCTGTCTGGGCAAGCCGGCGAAGCCCGCCGCGTCGGTAACCGCTATGGGACTGGCGTCGCGCCGCCGTCGAAGTTGATCGCGACGCCCGTGATGTAGCTCGCCCGCGCGGAGACGAGGAAGGCGACGAGGTCGGCTAGCTCGCTGGCGTGCGCGACGCGCCCGACGGGCACGCCCCGCTGTGCCGCGAACCGCCGGTAGAACTCCTCCTCGTCCAGTTCGGGCGACTCGCGCTGGCGCAGCCGCTCCCACTGCATCGAGCGCACGAGGCCAATGCAGACGCCGTTGACCAGGATGTTCTCCGGGGCGTACTCCTGGGAGAGCGCCTTCGTCACGGCCAGCCCCGCCGCGCGCGCCGCCGCCGTCGGCAGGCTGCCGGCCCGCGCGACCTTTGCGCCGCTGTTCAAGATGTTGACGATGCGCCCACCGCCCTGGCGCCGCATGTGCGGGACCGCCTCGCGCGCGCAGCGCACGGCCCCGAACAGCTTGGTCTCGAAGTCCCGCGCCCACACCTCGTCGGACAGGCTCTCGAACTTGCCGCCCGCGCTGCTGCCCGCGTTGTTGACCAGGATGTCCAGCCGCCCGAAGCGCTCGACGGCGGCCGCGACCAGGCGCGCGGGCGCGTCGGGGGCGCCGACATCGAGCGGCACGGCCAGGACCGGGTGGCCCGTCGTCGCCTCGAGAGCCGCGGCCGCCGCGCGCAGGTGCTCCTCCCGCCGCGCGCAGATCGTCACCCCGACGCCCTCGGCGCTCAGCCGCTCGGCGACCGCGCGTCCCAGCCCGTCGCTGCCGCCGGTAACGATCGCCGCCTTGCCAGCCAGGCCCAGCTCCATCGGCATTGCTAGTCCTCCCGCTACTCCTCGGGGCGGCGGCCGATCTCGTTCAGGACCTCCTCGACCAGGTCGGTGCCCCAGTAGTTGGCGAACGCCGCGTCGGAGATCGGCTGGGGCACCAGGCCCAGGTCCCGGAAGAATTGGTAGCAGTACGCCATCGACTCCTTGTTCGGCAGCCCGTTTGGGTCGAAGTTGGGCGGGTCCATCTCGTGGACCGTGGCCGCGTCGAGGTTCGTGGCCCGCGCGATAACGTCCTCGACCTGGGAGCGGTCGGCGGCGCTCGTGCGGCCGGCCCGCGCGTCGAGGTAGTCGCGGATGCCGTGGATGTACGCGCGGATGAGGCCCTTGGCCACCGGGCGGTTGTTGTACAGGTCGTCGTGCAGCCCGAGCGTGGTGAGCGTGAAGTTCGGATACAGGTCCTCGACGCCCATGAGCCGGACAATGGTGCCCTGCCGCCGCGCGCGCGACGTGAACGGCTCCGAGATCATCGCGGCGTCGATGGCGCCGTTCGCAAGCGCGCCCACCATGTCCGCGAACGACAGCCCCTCGACGTGCATGTCGTCCAGTGTCAGGCCGACGCGCTGTAGCCCCGCCGAGAGCGCGCAGCCGCTGGTGGTCCCCTTGCCGGGCGACACCAGCCCGAGAGTCAGGTCTTTCAGGTCCTCGAGCCGGCGCCCCTGGCCTCGGTCCCACACTTCCTTGCGGACGACGATGGACTGGTCACCCGCGGTGCCGGGGCGGAAGGTGCCTCGGTCGGCGACGGCCTTCAGGGGGATGCCGCGGGCGATGGCGTTGAACGTGGCCGGGTTGGCCGCGCCGCCCCCGATCTCGAGCTGCCCGGTGGCGAGGGCCGGCATCGCCTCCGACCCGTTGCCAAAGTAGATCATCTCGAGGTCGATCCCTTCCTGGGTCAGGTAGCCGCGCGCCTCCGCGATGTAGAAGCCCACGTCGACCGCCAGCCGCTGGTAGGCCATGCGGAGGTGCGTGGGCGCGACAGGCGCCGCCTGGGCCGTGGGCTGCACTGTAACTGCCGGCGCGGCGGGCGCGGCCGGGGCGGCGGAGGCCGCCGGCGTGCTAGCCGGCGCCGGCTTGGAGGCGGCGGGGGCGCCAGGCGCGCACGCCGCCAGGGCGAGCAGCGCGCTCGCCGCGAGCTGCGCCGGCCAGGACGCGCGAGGGCACCGCCACATGCCGCCCACCTCCTTGCTGGGCGCCCCGCCAGGCCGGGCGCCCGCCGCGTCCGCCAGAAGCTCCGTGCTCCCGTGCCCCGCGGCCGGCCTGGCGCCCGGCCGCGGCCCCGAAACCGATTGCAGCATGGTAGCACAAGGCGCCGCGCCACGGGAGCACGACGCCCCGCCGCAGCTCGCCCCGCCCCGCGCCGGGCGCTCCCGCCGGCCCGCGTTGCCGGCGGGGCGCCCGTGCTCCCGCCGGCAGCGGACGTCGCGCGAGCCCCCTGCCGAGCTCCCGCGAGCCCGCCCGGCGGGGTACTGGCGCCGCTTGCCAGGCCGCCGCGGATCATCTATCATCCGAGCCCGTCCGCCGCGTGACTCTGGGCGGCGCGGCCGGGCGCGCCGTGATGACCGCACGACGCGCGTCGCACGAGGAGGAGCGATGCCCATCCGATACGCCGAGCTTATGGGCGAGATCACCGGCTTGCCGCCGCTGCCGGTGGCCGAGATGGGCCCGCCGACTCTGACGCCACTGCGGAAGCCGCTGCGCGAGGCGCGGGTGATGATCCTCACCAGCGCCGGCGTGCATCTGGAGGGCGATCCGCCCTTCCGGCACCCCAACGACATGACCTTTCGGCGCATCCCCCACGCCACCGCGCCCGAGCGGCTGCGTCCCTCCCACCCAACCCCGGTCCGCCGCCCCGGCGAGGCCGACGTCAACGTCGTCTTTCCCTACCAGCGGCTGGACGAGCTAGCGCGCGAGGGGGTGATCGGCGGGGTGACCGAGTTTCACCTGAGCATGCTCGGCTCGATCAAGCTGCTGCGCCAGCTCGTGACGGCGATGGCGCCGCGGCTGGCGGCCGACGCGAAGGCGGCGGGCGCCGACCTGGTCTTGCACACACCCCTCTGACCGGCCTGCCACCAGTCCGTCGGACTGGTCGCGCGCGTGCTGGAGCGCGAGGGGCTGACCACCGTCTCGCTCTCCAGCGCGATCGACATCACCGAGCGCATCCGCCCGCCCCGCGCGGCCTTCCTGAACTTCCCGCTGGGCAACGCCACCGGCCGGCCCCACGACGCGGCAGGCCAGCGCCGGGTGGTCCGCAGCGCGCTCGCCTTGGCCGAAACCGTCCGCGAGCCGGGCACGATCGTCGAGCTGCCCGACCGCTGGCCCGATCCCGACTGGGAGCAAGCTACCATTCGCGGCTACTGGGACGAGGCCCACATTGTCCACGACACGCGCCTGCGCAGCGAGTACGACGGCGCGGACAACTACGCGCTCCGCGAGTGCCAGGACGTGTGCTCGCTCGCCTGACCCGACCCGCGACCGGCGGCGAACGACTTGCTATGACTGATCGCCTGCTGCTCAGCGGCCTGGTCTTCTACGGCCGCCACGGCGTGCTCCCGGCCGAGCGCGCGCTGGGCGGGCGCTTCGTGGTAGACGTCGAGGCGACGCTCGACCTGCGCGCGGCCGGCGAGCGCGACGACCTGGCCGCCACGGTGGACTACGCCGCCCTGTACGAGGAGGTCCGCGCCATCGTCGAGGGCCCCCCCCTCAACCTCCTCGAGGCGGTGGCCGAGCGCGTCGCGCGGCGGCTGCTCGCGGCGTTCCCCCCGCTCCAACGCGTGACCGTGCGCGTCCATAAGCCCGGCGCGCCGCTGCCCGGCGCCACCTTCGCCACCATCGCCGCCGAGGTGCAGCGCGGCCGCGAGCCGTCATCGTGAGCGGGGTGCTCGGCCGCGCCGCGCTGCTCGCCCGCCTCGCCGCCACCCCACCGCTGCTGAGCGGGCTGGCCGACGTCGCCACCCAGGTGCAGCCGCACGGCATCGACCTCCGGCTGGAAAGCCTATGGCGCTTCAGCGGCGCGGGCCGCATCGGCCGCGACGCCCCCGGCGGCGCCGACCGCGCGCTGCCCGCCCGCGAAGCGGTCCCCTTCGACGACGCGGGCGCCGTCCTCCTGACGCCGGGCAGCTACCTCGTCCGCTTCGTGGAGGTCGTCCACCTGCCGACCGACCTGATGGCGCTCGCGCGCCCGCGCTCGACGCTCTTACGCTGCGGCGCGGCGCTCCATACCGCCGTCTGGGACGCTGGCTACGAGGGCCGCTCGGAGGCGCTGCTGGTTGTCGGCAACCCCCACGGCCTGCGGCTCGAGCGTGGCGCCCGCATCTGCCAGCTCGTCTTCTTCCCGCTCGACACCCCCGGCGCGGCCTACGTCGGCGCCTACCAGGGGGAGAACCTATAGAGCGCTTTGCAAAGTGCGCGACCGGTCAAGGTGACGTAGGGGCGGGTTTCATGCCCGCCCGCGGCTGCAGGCCGCAACCCCGGCGCTAGCCCACCGCTCCGCGAAGTGGCAGAGCGCTATCGTAGGCACGAGCGCTGGACCAATCGGCCTGTCCTCGTGCCGGCTCCTAACCGGGGCTGCGCTAGCGCGCCGCGGCGATGGCCACGTCGACGCGGAGGGCGGCGGGGGCCCAGGCTGGCCACGTCTCCACTCGCGGCTGGTCGCGCAGGCCGGGCAGGCTCGCGACGCGGGCGCGAATCGCGTCCGGCGACAGCCCGCGAAGCTGCTCGGCCAGCGCGTCGGCGTCGAGCTTCGGCGCCACCTTGCCCTCCACGGGCAGCGTGACGACCAGGTAGTCGTCTGTCCGCTCCTCGATCGCGGGCGGACCGGCCACCCGCGGCTTGCCGAGGCTTCCCAGCCCGTCGGGTAGCTGCTCGCGCCAGGCGCGGTCGGCGATCGCTTCCAGCGCCTCGCTGGGCACGCCGAGACCCCGCACGCGCACGACAGCGCGGCCCGTGAGCTGGGTGGCGCGCTGGTCCACCGCGTAGTCGAACTGCGGCTCCATGCTCCATGTGGCGGTATCGGGCACGACGACGAAGTCGGTCCCGGCCTCCTGGAACAGCCGTGCCGGCGCCTCGGCGGCCGCGCGGTCCTTTAACGCCTGCTCCAGCTTCTCCCGGTCCGCGGCGGCGACCACGTGCTCCTGCCGGTCGGTGCCGCCGTAGGTCGCCAGGCGGTTCTCGACGCGCAGGTCCGTGGCGTCTGCCTGGGGGTCCGCCAGGCGGTCGATGCTACCCGCCGGCACGTTGCCCCCGCTCCCCGCGAACTCGGCCACGATCGGCACCTGCACGTAGCCGCTCGGCGTCAGGTGCGCGTCGGCCTGCGTGAAGAACCGCTGGCCGTCTTGCGTCATGACCGCGGTGCCCGCTGGGATGACGCGCTCGGGTGGCGCCGGCGCGGGCGATGGCGCCGCGGCGACCGGCAGCGGGATGAGGACGGCGCCCGCCGCGCTGCTCGCGCTGTCGTTCGGCGGGGCGCCCTGCCGCGGTACGGCGACGGGCGGTACGGGCGGTACGTATGGCCGTAGGTCCTGGAACGTCACGTACCCGGTGGCCGGCGTCCGGCCAATCGACTGGCTGCCCGTCGTGGGAACCGTCTGCTGGATCTCGAAGGTGGTCGTCAGCGCCTTGCTCGCCACCCAGCCGTCGCCCACCCCCGGGGCGCCCGGTCGCAGGTCGACAGTGAGCATAGCCGCGCGCGTGAGCGCCGTCGCCCCCGGGTCCAGCGTCACCTGCGTGTGGGGCAAGGCTACCAGCGTCACGGCGAGCAGCGCCAGCACGGCGGCCGCGCTGGCCGCGCGCCGCGCGCGGCGGCGCCACGTCCGCTGCCGGCCGCGCGGCGCCTCGACGGCAAACCCGAACTCACGCGCCAGCCGGCGACGCTGCGGCTCGTCCGTGGCGATGCTTACGTCCAGCGACAGCTCTTCGGCGAGCCGCCGCAGCACCCGGTAGTCGAGCGGGCGCTGCAACACCCGCGCGTCGGGCGCGACGGCCAGCGTCAGCCGGCGGTTGGCGGCGCGCTCCAGCCGCGCGTGCAGGGTCGCCATGTCGTCGTCCGCGCCGACGGTCAGGGCGGCGACTGGCTGGGGCGCGAGCGCCGCGGCCGCGCTGCACGCGACTTGCGCGCGCCGCACTAGCCCCGGGCGCGGCGGCCGCGGCGCAACCGGTGATGAGGGCGGCGGCAGAGCGAGCTGCATGACAGGCTCCCGAGCAAGCGGTGTGGCGCGGCGACTCTGGCGCCGGCAATGCTCTCACTCGATTGCCTTATGCAAATTGCTTGCCACGTGGCCCCGGCGCTCGGCTGGCGCCCCGGCGCGATGTGCTGCCCGCGAACGCGGCAGACACACGCCGAGCCCGGGCCGGGCGGGCGGCTGCGCGCCCCGGCGCGGGCTCGGCGCGGGTGGTCGGGCGCGGGCGAGAGGCGCCCGCGCCCCGCGTGCCCGGCTGTGCCGGGCGTCTACTCCTGCTGAAGGGTGTTGATCGCGTTCGACACTAGGTCGGCGGTCTGCTGGTCGCCGCGGTCGCGGAACAGCTCCGCCGCGCGCTGCAGGTCGCTGATCGCACCCTGCGAGTCGCCCCTTTGCGCCAGCACCACGCCGCGGTTGTACAGCGCCTCCGGCAGGTTCGGCTGGAGCTGCAGCGCCTGGTTGTAGTCTTGCAGCGCGGCGTCCAGGTTCCCCTGATACATGTACGCGGTGGCGCGGCCCACGTAGGCCTCGGCCAGCGACGGATCGGCGTTGATGGCCGCCGTGAACCCCTGGACCGCGCCCGTGTAGTCGCTCTGCTGCAGCATGTTGCGCGCGTTGTTGTAGTCGTCCTGGGCCGTGTTCTGGGCCAGCGCCGCCCCGGGGAACGCGACGGCGAGTGGCCCGACGAGCAGCGCCAGCGCGACCAGCGGCAGCGCCACCCGACGGGCGAAACGGTCAATGCGGAACGTCATCCTCCGTCTCCTCCCGGGCCCGCTCCGTCCGCGGGCGGGCCCTCGCCTGCCCGATCCAGGCAGGCACGTTTACTCTGCGGCCCCGCCACCCCGCGCGCGTCCGCGCCTGCGGGCGGCGCCCGCACGCGCCGGGCGGCAGCGTGAGCCAATCGTCGGCTGCTGCAAGTTGGGTGCCAACGTCGGGCGGCTCCGCCCTGGCCCCCGAGAGGCAGGGCGGAGCCGCCCGACGGACGGCCTCGTGGGGTACGGCGTCCCCACGGCCGGCGCCGGCGCTACTCCACCTTGAGGAGGGAGAAGACCTTCTTGGGGTTGGTGTTGAAGATCTTGACCTTGTCCTCGTAGCTCAGGATCGGCAGGCTGTCGATCACGGGCACCACGTCGTCCGACGGCCGGCCCGTGTCGGGTCGCTTCGCCCCGCCCGAGCCCGGCGCCTCGGTGCCGAACAGCATCTGGTCCACGCCCTTCTGGCGGATGGCGGCGGTCAGGAAGTCGTCGTCGTAGGCGCAGGTGTCGAAGAACAGGTTGTCGTTGCGGATGTGCCCGATGTGGTGGTCGGTGGGGATGAACCGCTGCAGCGCGCCGCCGCAGTGGCAGATGACGACCTTCAGCCGCGGGAAGTCGTCGAACACCCGCGTGTGCTGGTAGAGCATCATCGCGATGAACTCTTCGGTCACGTTGTTGATCTGGTAGTTGTGCGGGATGACTTCCAGGCGCCGGTCGTAGCTGGCCGAGGGGTGGACCATCAGCACGGCGTTCAGCGCCTGGGCCTTCTCGTATAGCGGATACCAGTACTCGTCGTTCACGCCGGGCACCTTCTTCTCGCCGCCCGGGTCGGGGTTCAGGTAGCCGCCAACGAAGCCCAGCTCCTTCACGCAGCGCTCCAGCTCCGCCGCGCAGTGCTTCGTGTCCTCGTCATAGGGGCTCTGGGGAAGCTGCGCCATGCCGACGAAGCGGTCCGGGTGGAGCCTGACCGACTGGGCGATGACGTCGTTGGTGATGCGCGACCAGTTCTCCTGTAGGAACGGCCGCATCCAGTGCCACATGGCCACCGGCCGGGGGCCGATGAGCTGCACGTCGATGTTGCGCTCGTCCATCACCTTCAGGTGGTTCTGCAGCGCCGGCTCCAGCCGCTCGTCGGAGAGGTTCAGCTTGGTCGGTGTGTTCAGGGCGACGCTACCCGCGATGTGGCCGCGGAAGTCGGGCGGGGTGGACATGTGCCCGTGGACGTCGATGACTTTGATGCCATTCCACATGGTGGGCCTCCCTTCTCGTGCGACAGCTGTCCAGGGAGTGTACCGGAATCGGCCGCGGCCGGCACCTCTCGCGCCTGGCGCCCGGGCCGCTCAGCGCCAGCCGGGTGGCATCGTGCGCTTGCGGATCGTCCCGTCCCACTCGGCGAGCGGCGCGCACTGCCAGTACCAGTCGGGGGCCAGCTGCGCGCGGTCGCCGAGCGCCGCCCGCCCGCAGGCCCAGCGCAGCGTCGCCCAGGCGTCGCCGTCGGCGGGCGCCCAGGGGAAGAGGCGGGCGACGACGCGCGCGGCCAGGTCGGCGGGCGCCGTGAACGGCTGCTCCAGCCCCTCGGCCACGTCGGCCGTGTGGACCAGAATCTCCGTGCAGGCCATGCCCACGAAGCCCTCGCCGTCCGCCAGCCCGGCGGGATGCCAGCCGCGGGCGTCGGGCGGCGCCGCCCGCACCACGTCGGCCAGGATGGCCGCGGCGATCTCCACCGCCGCGAGTAGCTCCGCCGGGGCTAGCTCGGGGTTGCCACTGCGCACGCGCGGCAGCCGCTCGCGGGCACGCCTGGCGAGGTGGGCGGCATACGCTGATTGGGCGTCGACGATGTGGTCCACGGTGCGGCGGCACGACCACTCGAGTGTGCCGGCGCGGGTCTCCCAGTCGCGCCCGAGTGCGGGCGTGAGCGCGGCACGGCAGACGGCCGCGGCCGTCTGCACGTCGTCGGGGGTGAGCGGCGGGGCGCTGCGCGTGCGCTGCACGGCGGTCTCCTTCCCGGTCGCGCGGGGCGGCCGCTCGCCATTATCGCACGCCGGGGCGGTCAGGGGGCCAGGGGCGCTAGCGGCGCCGCCGGGACGGCGAGCGCCTCGCCTTTGGCGTCAGGCGGCAGGTCCGAGGCGGTCGGGGCGGCGTCGGGGCGCATCTCCCCGGCGGGCGGCGGGGGCGTGGGGCCGGGCCGCGCGACCACGCCGCCCGCCTGCAGCACGCCGTTCTGGTTCACGCGTCCCACGGCCAGCACGCGGTCGCCGCGCTGGATGGCATCCAGCGACGCGGGCTTGCCCGCCTTGCGGATCACCGCGCGCGGCAGGACGTGGACCCGCACGACCTCGCCGGACGGCGTGCGCACGCGGAGAAACGCTCCCCGTGTGCCGATCACGCGCCCCAGCACCCGGTGGCGCTGCGGCGGGAGGGCGTGGTCCGCCGCCGGCCCCCCCACGGCCGCCGCGGGCGGCGCCGTCTCGGCTAGCGGCGCGGCCTCCGCGGCCACGCGCGCCCCCGTGGCGGTGCCGGCGACGGCGCCGGCGATGGCGAGCGCGACGATAGCGGCCGCCAGTGTGCCGCCCGACAGGCCAAGTCGCGGCCGGCTCATGCGGCCTCCGACGCGCTCGGGAAGAGCCCCGGGGCGCGGGCGAGCAGCCGCGCGGCCACGTAGGCGGCGAGCACGCAGGCGGTGGTCGCGAGCAGGCCCAGCCAGGGGATCGTCTCGACCAGCAGCAGGAGGTAGTCCTGCGGCGCGTCGGCCACCAGCTCCCAGTCTTCGAGCGCGAGCAGCACCAGCGCGTAGGCGCCCGATTGCACCAGCTCCTGGCCGGTGAGGTAGCCGCTGATGGCCGCCAGCGCCGCGGCGCACAGCCCGGCGAGCGCCGCCAGCATCACCCACAGGCCCCAGCGCATCCGCGCGCGGCGCGTCGTGCGGGCCAGCACGCGGGCGGCCAGGTCGGGCGGCGGCGTCGCGTCGAGCCGCGCCAGCAGGCGCTCAACGTCGTCCCGCGGCGCCGCGTCGGGGCGCGTCGGCTCTCGCATGATTTGTCGGCCTCCTTACTCACGGCAGCGAATGGCCGTGGGCACCGCCTCGCCCCTCACTCCGCCGGGGGCCTACGTCTCCCGGGCCAGATCGCGGAGGGCCACGCGCAGCACCGCTTTGGCTCGCTGGAAGCGCGTTTTCACCGAGTTTTCGGGCATCCCCAGCACCATCGCAATCTCGCCGAAGCCCAGGTCGCCGGCGTAACGCAGCGCCACGACCTCGCGGTACGCCGGCGCGAGCGTGTCGATCGCGGCGGTCAGCAGGCGCTGCAGGTCGGCGCGCTCGGCCAGCTCGTCGGGCAGCGGGGCGCTATCCGGCACGTCGGCCACCCCGGCCTCGTCCTCGTCGTCGGCGAGCGCCGAGAAGCTCGTCGCGCGCTTGCGCTTCAGCACGTCCAGGCAGCGGTTGCGCGCGATCCGGTAGAGCCAGGGCCGCAGCGGCACGTCGAGCCGCGCGCGTGGCAACGCCCCGAAGACCTGGATGAACACGTCCTGCGTCGCGTCCTCGGCGTCCTCCGCCCCGCCCAGCAGCCGGTACGCGAAGTGATAGATCGGGCGGTGGTACCGCGCGACGAGCAGCTCGAAGGCGCGCATGTCGCCGCGCTGGAAGCGCGCCGCTAGCGCCTCGTCGGTCGCCGCTGCTGGCGCCGCCATCCTGTCCCCGAGCGCTGCGTGCTGCGAGCTGAGTGCTGCGATCACGTGCTCCCCAATACTCGGCGCTCGGCGGCTCTCTAGTCAACACGAGCGGGGCGGCCGTTGGGTTTCACCGCCACGCGGACGCCCAGCCGGGGAGCGGGTGCGCGCGCTAACGGAACAGGCCGCTGTGCCGCGCGCCCTCGATGCGGAAGCCGGCGGGCACCTGGTGTACGCGGCTGCGCACCTGTCCGCGCTCGCGCACCAGCTCCACGTCGAGGGTGTCCGTGCCGACTTGCACCCCAGAGAGGCGCAGGCGGTTGATCTTGCTCGGCAGACAGGGCTGGAGGGTGACGCGCCGGCCCGGCACGTCGATGCGCAGCCCCAGCATCGTCGTCACGTGGAGGAGGATCGCGCCTGCGGCCCAGGCCTGCGGCACGCAGGCCACCGGATACTCGACGACGAAGCCGTACTCGGCGCGGCCGTAGCCCGCGAACAGCTCGGGCAGGCGGTAGGCGGGCAGCGCGGCCGCCGTGGCGAGCTGCGCCTCGATGACCTGGCAGGCGTGGTCCAGAAAGCCGTAGCGGGCCAGCCCCGCGGCGATCAGCGAGTTGTCGTGCGGCCAGACCGTGCCGGTATGGTAGCCGACCGGACTGTATCCCCCCTCCGCCGCCCCCATCGTCCGCACGCCCCAGCCGCTGAACAGCTCGGAGCCAAGCAGCTGGTCGGCGACGCGCGCCGCCTGCTCGGGCGCCACGATGCCCGTCCACAGCGCCTGCCCGGCGTTCGACGCCAGGCTATCCACGGGCCGCTTCGTCGCGTCGAGCGCCAGCGCGTAGTAGTTGCGCTCCGGCAGCCAGAAGGCCCGGTTGAAGTGTCCCGCCAGCGCCGCCGCCTGCTGGCGTTGCTCGCGCGCCGACCGTTCCTGGCCCAGTGCGTCGTACAGGTCGGCCATTCCCAGGTGGGCGGCGTAGGCGTACCCCTGCACCTCGCACAGCGCGATCGGCGGCGTCGCGATGCGGCCATCCCGGAAGCGGATCGCGTCCCAGGAGTCCTTCCAGCCCTGGTTGACCAGCCCCGTGTCGGTGGAGCGCAGGTATTCCAGGAAGCCGTCGCCGTCGCGGTCGCCGTACTGTCCCATCCAGGCCAGCGCGCTCTCGGCATGCTCCCACAGCTCCACGACCAGGTCGCGGTCGCCGGAGCGCCGGTAGGTCGCGGCGAGCAAGATGAGGAACAGCGGCGTCGCGTCGATCGTACCGTAGTAGGGGAACGTCGGGATGACGGTGCGCGGCGCGGGCACGTCGCCGGTGCGGTACTCGTGCAGGATCTTCCCCGGCGCCTCCTCGCTCTCGGGCACCACCCGCGTCCCTTGTAGCCGCGCCAGCGCGCGCAGCACCCCCGGCGCGACGTTGGGGAAGTAGGGCAGCGCCTGGTACGCCGTGATCAGCGAGTCGCGCCCGAAGAGCGCCATGAACCACGGTATGCCCGCCGCCAGCACCACCTCGTCGCTGCCCAGCGCCTCGCCCTTGAAGTGCAGCGACAGCAGGTCGCGCAGCGCGCGGTCGTAGGCTTCTTGCAAGGGGTAATAATCCGTCTCCAGGCGCGGGGCGGCGGTGATCGCTTCCCGCAGGCGCCGCTGCCGACCGTCGACAATCTCGGTGCCGGGCGGGCGCTGGCAGCTGTAGCTGGGGCGGCGCGGCTGGTTGTCGCGCGTGAGCGGCACGACGTCGACGCACATGTGCCAGCTCCCCCGCGCTCCAAGCGTCACGCGGAACTGGGCCAGGTCCGGCTCGGGATAGCCGGGCGGCTGCGAGAAGCGGATCTCCGTCGCCGGATATGGCTCGTCCTCGCGGTAAGCCAGGTGGATGCCCCAGCCGTGCTCCACCGGGCGGACGACGCAGCGGCGGCGCGGCTCGCGGCTCTCCTCGGGATCGACATGGCCCCGCACCTGAAACAGGTGCAAGAAGTCGGAGGCGACGCGCAGGTCGAGCTGCAGCACCACGGGCTCGTCGAGGTGGCTCGTCAGCTCCAGGTCCTCGTGCAGCCCCTGGCCGACGAGGCGGTGGCGCACCAGCGTCACGCTGTCGGGCTGCAGCGTGTCGCTCACCGGGTTGCTCAGCAAGTGGACCGCGTGGAAGTGCTCCAGCGCGCGGGCCGCTAGCAGGCGCAGCCGCCGGCCGTTCAGCCGCAGCTGGTACACCGAGAGGAAGCGGCTGTCTTCGTAGTACAGGCCCTGCTCGTTGCCGGGAAGAGCGTCGCCCAGCTCGTCGGTGATGAAGAAGCTCGTGTCCTCGTTGATCGTGATCTGCACGGTGGCCTCAGCGGCGCCCAAGGTAAAGGCTACTCGCGCGGAGCAGCCATTGCTCTATTCTAGTCCGCGCCGCCGACTCAGGCGTCGATCGTCTGGCCGCCGTCCACTACGAGCGCGTGGCCGGTGACGAACGAGGCCTCGTCCGACGCCAGGAACAGCACGCCGTAGGCGATCTCCTCGGGGCGGGCGAGGCGGCCCATGCACCGGTTCAGGGTGTTCACGCGGTGGTAGTAGCCCTCGGGATCGGGGGAGTTCGCGATGTTGCGGCGCATCCGCGGCGTATCGGTGGCGCCGGGACAGATGCAGTTGACACGGATGTCGGGACCGTAGTCGATCGCCATCTGCTTGGTGAGCAGGACGATCGCGCCCTTGGTGGCGCAGTAGGCCGGGTAGCGCTCCGTGCCCAGCAGGCCGAACGTCGAGGCGGTGTTCACGATCACCCCGCGGCCCTTCTGGAGGAAGTGTGGCAGCGCGGCGCGGCAGCCGTGGTACACGCCGTGGAGGTTCGTGTCGATGACGAGGTTCCAGTCGTCGTCGCTGAACTCGTCGATGCGGCCCCGAACGCCCAGCCCGGCGTTGTTGAAGAGAATGTCGAGGTCGCCGAAGGCGTCGAGCGCGGCGGCGACCATGCGGTCGCAGTCGGCGCGGTTGCGCACGTCCGCCGCGACGTAGATCGCCTCGCCGCCGTCCTGCTGGATCAGTCGGTCGATGCGCGGCGTGCCCGACTCGCGGTAGTCGACGCAGGCGACGCGGGCGCCCTCGCGCGCGAACAGGTGGGCCGTGGCGCGGCCGATGCCGCTGTCGGCGCCGGTGACGAGGGCGACCTTGCCCTCTAGACGGCCGCGGCCGGGGCCCAGGCCGGGATGCTCGTCGGCGGAAGTGGGCTGCATGAACGCTCTCCTTCGCGGCCGGCCGGGGATCGGGCGGCGTGCCCGGCCGCTCTCAGGGCGGACGGTAGCACGCCCGCGCGGCCACCGCAAGCGGCAGCGCGGAGGCGAGCACAAGAGTACGCGCACAGCGTGCGCCGCTGCCCGCTCGACGGGCCTGTGACTAGGATGGAGTGCCGCATGGGGCGACCGCTTTCTACCCTTGATGGCCCGACTGAGCGCTTGCCAAGAGGCCCGCGGCACGGTACAACTGGCGCAACGTCAGGACGGCCTTGTCGCTCCGCCGGAGGTATCGCGGACGAGGAGCTTCGGATCGGTCGGCCAGGCCGGCAGTCGGTTCGTCGAGCGGCTGCTGAGGGTGGTCGCATCGTGCCAATCGCAAGGACGCTTGCTCTTGGACTTCCTGATGGCTGCGGGCCAGGCAGTGCTCCGGGGCTCCGCGCCGCCATCGCTGCTCCCGGCGCCGCAGGTGGGCCTAAGCGATTCGGGAGGCTGAACGCTTACGCGGCGTGAACGGAGGATGACAGCATGTCGGTAGAGTTACCCGCTGAGCCGGCGCCGATTGATGAGGCGACGATCCAGGCGCTTGGAGCCAGTCTGGGTGGGCCGCTGCTCCGTCCCGGCGACGATGGCTACGACGCGATCCGCCAGATCTTCAACGCGATGATCGACCGCTGCCCGGCGCTCATCGCCCGCTGTACTGCGCCCGGGGACGTCGTCAAGGCGGTTCGCTTCGCGCGCGCGCAGGGGCTGGTCGTCAGCGTGCGGGGTGGCGGCCATAACGTCGCCGGCAACGCCGTCTGCGACGGCGGCCTGATGATCGACCTGAGCTTGATGAAGGGGATTCGGGTGGACCCTGTCGCTCGTACCGTGCGCGCGCAGGCGGGCCTGACCTGGCGCGAGTTCGACCGCGAATGCCAGGCGTTCGGCCTGGCCTCGACGGGCGGGGCCGTCTCGTCGACCGGGATCGCGGGGCTGACCCTCGGCGGCGGCTTCGGCTGGCTGGGCCGCAGCTACGGCCTGGCCAGCGACAACTTGGTCTCGGCCGACGTGGTCCTCGCAGACGGCAGCGTCGTGACCGCGAGCGCCGACGAGCACGCCGACCTGTTCTGGGGCCTGCGCGGCGGCGGCGGCAACTTCGGGGTGGTAACCTCGTTCGAGTTCCGCCTCCATCCGGTCGGCCCGGTCCTCGGTGGCATGCTGCTCTATCCGCTCGACCGGGCGCCGGACGTCCTGCGCACCATCCGCGACTACAACGCGTCGGCGCCGGACGCCTCGTCGGTGTTCCCCGCCCTGATGACCACGCCCGAGGGCGAGCGGGTGCTCGCCCTGATCGTCTGCTATAACGGCCCGATCGAGCAGGGAGAGGCGCAGCTCCGGCCGCTCCGGGAGCGCACTGCGCCGATGGCCGATCTGGTGGCTCCCCTGCGCTACGAGCAGATGCAGACCCTGCTGGACGAGGGCTTCCCATTCGGCCTTCAGAACTACTGGAAGTCCGAGTTCCTGGCCGGCCTGCCGGACGAGGCGATCGACCGGCTCGTCGAGCAGTTCGCCGCGACGCCGTCGCCGCTGTCGGCAGTGGTGCTAGAGCAGTTCGGCGGCGCCTATCGCCGGGTGGCCCCGGACGCGACCGCCTTCGGCCACCGCGACTGGGACTACAACTTGCTGATCATCTCGCGCTGGACGGACCCGGCCGACGCCGAGCGCAACGTGCGCTGGGCGCGCGACCTCTGGGACGCCATCCGGCCGTTCGCGGCCGGTGCAGTGTACGTCAACTACCTCGAAGGCGGCCAGGAAGGCGCCGGCCGGATCCGGGCGGCGTACGGCGCGAACTACGACCGGCTGGTGGCGGTCAAGGACCGCTACGATCCGACGAACTTCTTCCATCTCAACCAGAACATCCGGCCGAGTTCGCCGTCGACCGCGTGAGCGCGCCGCCCCGCGGGGTCGGCGAGAACATGCAGGTAAACTGTTCAGGTAGGCGTTCCGGCGGCTTGAGTGGCGGGAGGAGAGGCTAGAACAGCGGACACCTCTGATCGAGGAACTGTAGGGCGATGCGGCGGTTCAGGCGGGCCAGCAGCAAGGCATGACACTCGGCCACCATGTAAGTGCCGGCAGCAGGGGCTCGCGGGCCATCGTCGAGGCCTCCAGCGTTGCGACCGTCTGATACTAGACGGCGCGGCGCGCGTTTGGAGCCACGGGAAGCTCTGTGCTAGAATCCGGACTGCTGCGGTGGCCCGTGCGCCGCGCCTTTCTGTATTCCGCTCTCGGGATGGTGAACGATGCCCAAGCTCAAGACGCACAAGGCCACGGCGCGGCGCTTTCAGGTGACCGGCTCCGGGCGGTTCCTGCGGACACGCCACGGCAAGAGCCATCTGCGCCGCAATCGCTCCGACCGGGCGAAGCGCGAGTACGACGAGATGCAGCCGGTGGCGGCGGCCGACGTGCCGCGCGTGCGGCTGCTGCTGCCCTACGCCAAGAAGTATCCGAAGTAGCGCTGAGCCGGCCCAGACCGATGATTGCAACGGCCCTGGGTCGTGGCGGCGGAGCACGAGTCTCCGCCCTACCATCGAAGAAGAAGTGAGTTTCCGATGACACGTGTCAAGCGCGGCATGGCCGCCCATCGCCGCCACAAAAAGATCCTCGTGATGGCCAAGGGGTACCGGGGGGGCCGCCGCAAGCTGTTCAAGACGGCGAACGAGGCGGTCATGCGCGCGCTCGCGTACGCGTATCGCCACCGCCGCGAACGCAAGCGCGACTTCCGCCGCCTGTGGACGATTCGTATCAACGCGGCCGCGCGCCTGAACGGCCTGAGCTACAGCCGCTTCATCTACGGCCTGAAGCAGGCCGACGTGGCGCTGGACCGCAAGATGCTGGCCGAGCTGGCGGTGAACAATCCGGCCGAGTTCGCGCGCCTGGCCTCCCTGGCGCGCGAGCGCCTGGCGCCCGCCCTGGCCTGAGCGCCCCACCCGAGCCCACGCAGGAGCCTGCCCCCCCGGCCACTCCCCGTGCGGGGAGCGATGGGGGGGCCTTCATATGCAGGGAGAATGCCCCAAGGTGCAGGGAGAACCGACCGACATCACCGCGCGGCTGGCGGCGATCCGCGAGCGGGCGCTGGCGGCGATCGCCGCGGCCGCCTCGACGGACGCGCTGGAGCAGCTGCGCGTCGAATACCTGGGCCGGCGCGGCGCGCTGAACGAGGTGCTGCGCGGCCTGGGCAGCTTGCCGGCGGCCGAGCGGCCCGCCGCGGGTCAGGCCGCCAACGCCGTCAAGGAGGCGCTGGAGGCGGCGCTCGGGGCGCGCGGCGAGGCGTTGAAGGCGGCCGAGCTAACCGCCGCGCTCGAGCGCGAGCGGCTGGACGTGACGCTGCCGGGGCGGCCGGCAGGGCTCGGCGGCCTGCACCCGACGACGCTGGTGGTCGACCGCATCCTGGCGATCTTCCGCGACATGGGCTTCCAGGTGGCCGAGGGGCCAGAGGTCGAGACCGACTACTACAACTTCGAGGCCCTGAACATCCCCGCCGAGCACCCGGCGCGCGACATGTGGGACACGTTCTACGTGCGCCCGCCCGACGTGGTGCTGCGCACGCACACGTCGCCGAACCAGGTGCGGGTGATGGAGCGCACGCTGGGCGCGGCGGGCGGCGCGGCCGACGAGTACCCGCCGGTGCGGGTCGTCGTGCCAGGCCGCTGCTATCGCTACGAGGCGCAAGACGCCTCGCACGAGTGGATGTTCTACCAGGTCGAGGGCCTGGCGGTGGACGTGGGCCTGACGATGGCCGACCTGAAGGGCGTGCTGACCGCCTTCGCCCGCCAGATGTTCTGGCCCGAGGTGCAGTGCCGCTTCCGCTGCGACTACTTCCCGTTCGTCGAGCCGGGCATGGAGATGTCGATCACCTGCCACATCTGCCGCGGCGGCGGCTGCCGCGTCTGCAAGGGCACCGGCTGGATCGAGCTGCTGGGTGCGGGGATGGTCCACCCGCGCGTGCTGCGGGGCGCGGGCTACGATCCCGAGCGGGTGACGGGCTTCGCCTTCGGCATGGGGCCCGAGCGCATCGCGATGGTGAAGTACCAGATCGACGACATCCGCCTCTTCTACGGCAACGACCTCCGGTTCCTGGAGCAATTTCATTAAGAGCCGTCAGCTCTCAGCCATCAGCGATCAGCAGACGGCTGAGAGCTGACGGCTGATGGCTGAGAGCTAACGGCTGAGGGCTTATCGTGCGCATTCCGCTGAGCTGGCTGCGCGAGTACGTCATGGTCGAGGTGCCGGTCGAGGACCTGGCGCACCGCCTCACGATGGCCGGCGTCGAGGTCGGTGCTGTCGAGCGCCTGGGCGCGGCGTGGGAGCGCGTGGTCGTCGGCCGCATCGAGTCGCTGGAGCCGCACCCGAGCAATCCGGGCTTGCAAGTAGCGCGGGTCGACGTGGGCGAGGGCACGCGCAGGCTGGTGACCGGCGCGACGAACCTGGCGGCGGGCGACCGCGTGCCGGTGGTGCTGGAGGGCGGGGTCCTGGCGTCGGGCCGCATCGAGCGCCGCGCGTTCGGCGGCGTCGCCTCCGAGGGCATGCTCTGCTCGGGCGCCGAGCTAGGCATCGCGGAGGACCGCTCGGGCATCTACGTGCTGGAGGCGGACGCGCCGGTGGGTGCGCTGCTGGCCGACTACCTGGGCGACGTGGTGCTGGACCTGGACGTGACGCCGAACCGGCCCGATCTCCTGAGCGTGGTGGGCGTGGCCCGCGAGGTGGGCGCGCTCACCGGCACGCCGCTGCACGCGCCCGCGACGGCGCCGCCCACTGGGCCCACGCCCGTCGAGCGGCTCATCACGGTGACGATCGAGGCGCCCGATCTCTGCCCGCGCTACTCCGCCACGGTGATCGAGGGTGTGCGCATCGGGCCGTCGCCCCTCTGGCTGCAGCGCCGCCTGTACCTGGCCGGCATGCGGCCGATCAGCAACGTGGTGGACGTGACGAACTACGTGATGCTGGAGCTGGGCCAGCCGCTGCACGCCTTCGACGCGGACACCCTGCGCGGCGGCATCGTCGTGCGGCGAGCGCGGCCGGGCGAGCGCATCCGCACGATCGACGACGTGGACCGCGCCCTGAGTCCCGATATGCTGGTGATCGCCGACGCGGAGCGGCCGATCGCCGTGGCGGGCGTGATGGGCGGCGCCGACACCGAGGTAAGCGCCGCCACGACGCGCCTGGTGCTGGAGTCGGCGCACTTCGACCCGCGCAGCGTGCGCCGCACCGGCCGTGCGCTGCGCCTGGCGAGCGAGGCGTCGCGGCGCTTCGAGCGCGGCGTCGATCCGGGCGGCACGACGCGCGCCGCCGACCGCGCCACGGCGCTCATCGTGCAGCTCGCGGGCGGCCAGGCGGCCGCGGGCCACGTGGACGAGTACCCCGTGCCCGAGCCGCCGCACACGATCAGGGTCAGCGCGGCGGGCGTCAGCGGCCTGCTCGGTCAACACTACAGCGCCGACGTGATCGGCGCCACGCTGCGCTCGCTCGGCTTCGAGGTCGAGCCTGCGCCCGTGCCCTCACCCCCCGCCCTCTCCCAGAGGGGGCCAGATGTACTCCCCTCTCCCCCCGGGAGCGAATCAACCGTACTCCCCTCTCCCCCTGGGAGAGGGGCCGGGGGTGAGGGCGCTCTCCTCGTCCGTGTGCCCAGCTTCCGGCGGGACGTGGAGGGGCCGGCGGACATCGCCGAAGAAGTCGCGCGCATCCACGGCTACGACACGATCCCCACGGCGCTGCCCGCGGGGCGGCTGCCCGAGCCCTGGACCGACCCCCGGCGGGCGTTGGCGGAGACGACGAAGCGGACGCTGGTGGCGTGCGGCTATCAGGAAGTCATCACCTACTCGCTCGTGGACGGCGACGATCTGCGACGGCTCGACAGCGCGGCGGTGTGGCCTCCTCCGGCCCTCCCGAACGCCGGCGAAGGCGAGGCGCGGTCCATCGATGCTGCAGCGATCCCCGAGCGGGATGCCGCGCTGATCCCCGTCTACAACCCGATGAGCCAGGACCGGGCCTACCTGCGGACGACCCTGCTCGGCAGCTTGCTGCAAACGGTAGCGGCGAACGTGCGGCACCGTGAGCGGGTCTACCTGTTCGAGCTGGGAAGCGTGTACCTGCCGCCACTCGACCCGCTGCCGGCCGAGGCGCTTCGCCTGGGGCTGGTGCTCACCGGCCCGCGCGCGCCGGTGGCCTGGAACCAGCCGGCCGAGCCCGGCGACTTCTTCGACTTGAAAGGCGCGATCGAGGCCGTCCTGCGGGCGCTCTGGGTGTCGGGGGTGCGCTTCGTGCCCGAGACGCATCCCGCCCTGCACCCGGGGCGCAGCGCGGCGGTCTGGGCCGGCGACGTGCGGCTGGGTGTGTGCGGCCAGGTGCATCCGCTGGTGGCCGAGCGCTTCGAGCTGGAGGGCCGCGCGGTGTACGCGGCGGAGCTAGAGTTCGCCGCGCTGGTGCGCGTGGCGGGCGAGCAGCCGCCGTACACGCCGCTGCCGCGCCTCCCGGGCGTGGCGATGGACCTCGCGGTCGTCGTGGCCGAGGCGGTGCCCGAGGCCGACGTGGCGGCCGCCATCCGGGCCGCGGGCGAGCCCCTGCTCGCCGAGGTCCGGCTGTTCGACGTGTACCGCGGCGCGCCGATCCCCGCCGGCCACAAGAGCCTCGCGTACGCGCTCGTCTACCGCGCGCCCGACCGGACGCTCACGGACGAGGAGACGGCGGCGCGCCAGGCGGCCGTCGAGGCGGCGCTCCGGCAGCAATTCGGCGCTACGATTCGGGGACGTTAACCGCGCCCTCGCTAGCGCACGGCGCGCCCCCAGGCTCACAATTTAGGCGTCTGGTACTCGCGTCGTGCGCAGGGCGGCGCGTGGTTCTCCTTGCCACCTCCCGGGCCACGAAGTACTGGGCAATGGCGTCCATCGGACCCTGACCAGCTTGCGGGAGGGCGGGGGAGCCATGCCGAATCTGTTCGACGCGCTCCTAGCGGCCATCGTGCTCGGGGCGATGATCTGGGGTTGGCGGACGGGCGTGCTGCGCCAGCTCGTGGCCGTCAGCGCCGCGATGGTGGCGTTCATGGTGGCCGAGGCGCTCTACGAGCCGCTCGGCGGCGCCTTCAACGACGCCGCGCTCGTGCGCACGCCGGCCTTCTTCCAGGGAATGTCCTATCTGCTCGTGATGTGCTTCGTCGCGGCGACCTGGTTCGTGCTCATCCGGCGTCTCTATCCTTACACTCGGCTCGGCGAGGAAACGGACAGTACAATTCGAGGTCTGGATAGCCTGGGTGGCATGCTTCTTGGACTGCTGCTCGGGGTCCTGCTGATGATCGCCACGGTGGGTGTGGCCGAGGTGCTCGTGTACGGGCGCTGGCCATTTCTCGAGTCCAGTACGCGGCGCTCGACCGTCCACTACGCGATTCAGGACTCGCTCATCGTGCGTACGCTGTTCAAAGAGGCGCCCGACTTCGCCGACTACGTGGGCCACTGGGTGCCGGGCGTGGCCATCGCGCAAGAGGGACGAATTCAGCCGTGAAGCGTAGCGACTACGAGGCGCTCGAGTTAGACAAGGTGCTTGCCCGGCTCGCCGCTCACACGGCGTTCTCGGCGTCGCACGCGCTGGCGCTCGCACTCGAGCCGACGACCGACGTGGCGGAGGCGCGCCGGCGCCAGGCCGCGACCGCTGAGGCGCGGACCCTGCGCGCGCAGCGTCCCACGCTGACGGTGGGCGGTGCCCACGACGTGCGGCCGCTGCTGCGCCGGGCGGCCGTGGGGGGCGTGCTCCAGCCCACCGAGCTGCTGGACGTGGCCTCCACGGGGCGGGCGGCGGCGATCCTCAAGACGACCGTGCTCAAGCACACGGACGAGCTGCCTGCGCTCGCGCGCATCGCCGAGCGGCTGGGCGAGCACCGCGCGGTCGTGGAGGCCGTCGACCGCGCGATCGGTGATGGTGGCGAGGTGCTCGACGATGCCAGCCCCACGCTGCGCCAGCTTCGCCTCCAGGTCCGCGGCGCCTACGGCCGGCTGATGGACAAGCTGCAAGAGCTGCTCGGCTCGCCGGCCTACCGCTCGGCGCTCCAGGAGCCGATCGTCACGATGCGCGAGGGCCGCTACGTCGTGCCGATCAAGGTGGAGTACCGCAACCAGGTGCGGGGTATCGTTCACGACCAGTCGGCCAGCGGCGCGACGGTGTTCGTCGAGCCGCTGGCGGTGCTCGACCTCACGAACCGCTGGCGCGAGCTACAGATCGAGGAGCAGCGCGAGGTCGAGCGCGTGCTGGCCGAGCTGAGCGGGCTGATTGGCGCCGACCACTACGGGCTGGAAGCAAGCGTCGAGGCGCTGGCCGAGCTAGACCTGCACTTCGCCATGGCCCGCCTTGCGGAAGAGCAGCGCGCGACCCGCCCCGACCTGCGGGCGCCGCGCGCGCTCTCCCCCCCGGCCCCTCTCCCAGGAGGCGAGGGGCGCGCGGCCAGCCCCCTCTCCCCAGGCGCGGAGGCGAGTGGTGCGGGGAGCAGGTCTAGCGCCCTCTCCCCCTGGGAGAGGGCGGGGGGTGAGGGCACGCGCCCCCCCGTCCTCCGCTTCGTCGAGGCGCGGCACCCGCTGCTGACGGGCGAGGTGGTGCCGATCAGCGTCGAGCTGGGGCGCGACTTCGACGTGCTGCTGATCACCGGCCCGAACACGGGCGGCAAGACGGTGGCGCTCAAGACGATCGGGCTGCTGGCGCTGATGGCGCAGTGCGGCTTGCAGTTACCGGCCGCCGACGGCTCGTTCAGCACGGTGTTCGACGGCGTCTACGCCGACATCGGCGACGAGCAGAGCATCGAGCAGAGCCTGTCTACCTTCTCGTCCCACGTCACGCGGATCGTCAGCATCCTGCAAGCGGCCGACAATCGCTCGCTGGTGCTGCTGGACGAGCTGGGCGCCGGCACCGATCCCCAGGAGGGCTCGGCGCTGGCCCGCTCGATCCTGCGCTACTTGCAGGAGCGCGGCTGCATCGTCGTGGCGACGACGCACTACTCGGAGCTGAAGACCTACGCGCATCTGACGCCGCGCGTCGAGAACGCCTCGGTGGAGTTCGACCTGGACACGCTGTCGCCGACCTACCGCCTCAGCGTGGGGTTGCCCGGACGCTCGAACGCGCTGGCGATCGCGACGCGGCTGGGGATGCCGGCGTCCGTCGTCGAGGGCGCGCGGGATCTGCTCGCCCCTGAGAACGTCGCGGTCGAGCAGTTGCTGGCGGAGATTCAGCAGGAGCGGGCGGCGGCCGCGGCGGCGCGCGAGCGGGCGGCGCGGGCGGCCGAGGACGCGGCGAAGCTGCTGGCGCGGCGCGAGCGCCAGGTGACGGCGGTCGAGCAGGAGCGCGAGGCCATCTGGCGGCGCGCGCGCCAGGAGTCGGAGGCGATGCTGGCCGACCTGCGCCGCGAGGTCCAGCGCGAGCTAGCCGCGGCGCGGGCCGCGCGCGCCGATCGGACCGCCGTCGAGGAGATCGCCGACCGGGCGGCCGCGCTCGCGCCCGTCGCGGCGCCCGAGTCGCGCCAGTGGCGCCGCGCGCGGCCGGCGCCGCCGCCCCCGCCGCCGGTGGCCGTGGGCGCCCGCGTGGGCGTGCCGCGGCTGAACGCGCGCGGCGTCGTGCGTTCGCTTAGCGCCGACGGGCGCGAGGCCGAGGTGGAGATGGGCGGCCTGCGCGTGCGCGTCAAGACGGCGGAGCTGACGCCGCCCGACGCGGTCGAGGCCGGGAGCGAGGAGCCCGCGCCGGTGACCTACGTGCCCGCTGCGCCGCCGCTGCCGGCGCCGAGCGGCCCGGTGCCGCTGGAGCTGGACCTGCGCGGGCAGCGCGCGGCCGAGGCAACGGAAGCGGTCGAGCGCTACCTGGACGATGCGGTGCTGGCGGGGCTGCCGGCCGTGCGGATCATCCACGGCCACGGGACCGGCGCAGTGCGCAAGGCGGTACGCGACCTGCTGTCGCGACACTCGCTCGTGCGAAGCTGGGCGCCCGCCGACCGCCGCGCCGGCGGCGACGGTGCCACCGAGGTGCAGCTCGCCGGCTAGCCAGGTGCTGCAGCGGTTGTCGCGGCCATGGCGCCGCTATGCCTTGGCGGTAGCGTAGGGCCGGGGCTCGTCCCCTGCCGCCCGGCCGGCGCTGCGGCTGTTCGCCTCCTCCAGCGAAGCGGGCGCAGGGCTGGCCGGCGGCCTGATAGCCGTCCACCTCGTCGTAGAAGCTGTTCCTCTCTTCCGGCGAAGCGGACGTAGGGCAGCGGCTCGTCCCCTGCCGCCCGCCCGGCGCGGCGGCTGTTTCCCTCTTCCGGCGAAGCGGACGTAGGGCAGGGGCTTGTCCCCTGCCGCCGGGCCGTCGGGGTGGCTTCAGCGTCTTGAAAATCGCTCTAGTACTCCGTCACGCGTGAATTGCGAGGCGGTTGTGATCATGGTATGCTGCGTAGCCTCCCGTGTGAAGGAGGCTGCGTGTGAACACCAAATACGCCGTCAAGCTCTCCGAGGCCGAGCGCGC
>DATGMD010000081.1:0-59544 GCA_035293805.1 Chloroflexota bacterium
CCTGACGTCCCCGCCGGGAGCACCGGTGCCTGACGGACCGCGCTGGCGGAGAGTGACCACCGCGCCGCGCGCGGCGCGCTCCCGGCCCGCCCGACCCGCCGGGCCGGGAGCCGCCACCCTCCCGCTCGCGCGCCCCACCGGAGCGCGCGCCGGTTTCGCTTACCCCCAACGCGAAATCTCATCATCCGGAGAGCATCGTTTGATCGTTCCTCGGCAAATCATCATGGGCGCGCGCCGTCCCCCACGCCGGTTTCAGGCCGACCGCGCCTCCCGGCCGGCGCGGTGGCCGCGGACGCCCATGCCGTGTACACTGCCGGGCGAGCAGGAGGGCCGGGCGCCGCCGCAGGGTTGGGGCGCGCGGCGACGAGGAGGGGCGATGGCGGACGGAGGCTTGCAGGCGGGCGTGCGCGCCATCGGCGCGGCGGTGCGGCGCGAGGCGGGCGCGATCGCCGCGCACATGCGCGGCCAGGACGCGGCCGCCTGGGACGCGCCCAGCTGGTGCGAGGGCTGGTCGCTGCGCGACGTGACCTCGCACCTGACCGAGGGCACCGAGCGGTTCTACTTGCAGACGCGGGCCGGCCTCGACGGCCAGCCCGTCCCGGAGTTCAGCCCCGAAGAGCGCAACGCGCGGCGGGCTCAGGTCAAGGCCATGCCGCCCGCCGAGATGCTCGCCGAGCTGGAGCGGCGCAACCAAGTGTTCTTCGACGACCTGGAGGCCCGCGAGGACGCGGCGCTCGGCCGCCCCGCCGTGCCGCTCGGGCCGGGCCGCACGCTCACGGGCGCGCAGATCGCCGCGCTGCGCCTGAACGAGCTGCTGCTGCACCACTGGGACCTGCTGGCGCCTACACGGCCGGACGCGCGGCTCGACCCGGAGAGCGCGGCGCTCGTCGCCGACTACGTGTTGGGCAACGCGGCGCGCATGGCGAAGGCCGACGCGCTGCAAGGGCTCGACACCACCTTTCGCTGCGAGACGAGCGGGCCGGGCGGCGGTCCCATCACGATCGCCTGCCGCAACGGCCAGTGCGAGGTGACGCGCGGCGCCGCCGGCCAGGCCGACGTGACGCTCCGCCTGCCGCTGGAGACGCTGCTCCGCTTCGTCTGGGGCCGCGTGGCCCTCGAGCAAGCGCTCGCCGACGGCACGATCCAGGCCAGCGGCGACCGTGACCAGGTGCTCGCCCTCGGCCGAGCGTTCGGGAATCGGTAGTGGTCAGCGATCAGCTATCAGCCGTCAGCAGGCGAGGCGCCGAGCTGCTGATAGCTGATCGCTGACGGCTGACAGCGCGTGAGGAGCTACGCATGATTACGCTAGATGGACGCGCGGTGGGCACGGTGCCGGAGGCGGTGCCGGCGGCCGAGGCGATTCTCGACGTGCTGCGCTTGAACGGCATCAGCACGATCTTCTCGTCGCCGGGCTCGGAGTGGCCCGCGATCTGGGACGCGCTGGCGCGGCCCCCGCGCGAGGGCGAGCGGCCACTGCGCTACCTGAACACGCGCCACGAGAGTCTGACCGTGGCGGCGGCGGCCGGCTATCACAAGGCGACCGGCGAGCTGCCGGCCGTGTTCCTGCACAGCTCGGTCGGCCCGCTTCAGGGCGCCATGCCAATCCAGATGGCCGACCGCGAGCAGACGCCGCTCGTGATCTTCTCCGGCGATAGCGTCACCTGGGGCGAGCGCGACGGCCTCGATCCGGGCGGCCAGTGGCTGCGCTCGCTGGCCGAGCGGGGCGGCGCGGCCCGGCTGATGACGCCGCTGGTCCGCTGGTCGGACATGGTGCCCAGCCAGGAGGCCCTGCCCGGCATGGTCGAGCAGGCGTGCCGCGTGGCGCTCGCGCCGCCGCGCGGGCCGGCCTACCTCTCGATCCCCATGGAGCGCATGATGGGCACGGTGCCGGGCCGGCTGCTGCCGCGCACGCCCGTGTCGCGCCCCCGCCTGCTGCCCGATCCGTCCGTGCTCGACGCGATGGCCGAGGCGCTGGCCGGCGCGCGGGCGCCAGTGATCTTCGCCGAGGAGGCGGGGCGCGATCCCGCCAACGTCGCGCGGCTGGTGGCGCTCGCCGAGCTGCTCGGCGCCCCGGTGTCCGAGGCCCAGACGATGGGCTATACCAATTTCCCCGCCGACCACCCGCTGCACCTGGGCTACGGCGCGCGGCCGCTGCTGCGCGAGGCCGACGTCGTCTTCCTCTGCGCCGCGCGCGGCTCGTGGCACCCCGCCTCGCGCGGGCCAGACCCCGACGCGACGATCCTGCTGGCCGACGAGAACCCTGAGAAGCTGCACTACCCGACGTGGCACTACCGCGTCGACCAGTACGCCGCCGGCTCGCTGGCCGCGACGCTCGACGGCCTGCTGGCGCGGCTGCGCGAGCGCAAGCTGGACGCCGACACGGTGGCGCGGCGGCGGGCGCACTGGGCCGAGCAGCACGCGGCCATGCAGGCCGAGTGGGAGCGGGCGGCGCGGGGCGCTCAGAGCGCCACGCCGATCGACGCGCGCTGGGCAGCCTACGCCATCGGCCAGGCGCTGCCGCCCGATGTCAACGTCGTCGAGGAGACGACGAGCACGCGCGTCTTCCTCCAGCGCCACCTGCCCCATAGCCAGCCGGGCCGCTACTTCGCGCGCATGACGGCGGGCCTCGGCGTGGGCTTGTCGGTGGCCTGCGGCGTGAAGACGGCGCGGCCCGACGACGTGACGGTCGCCATCCTGGGCGACGGCGCGTTCAACTACAACCCGGTGCTCGCGGCGATGGGCTACCAGCAGGAGTACGGCCTGCCGGTGCTGGCTATCGTCTTCACCAACCAGTCCTACGCGTCGATGAAGGGCGGCATCGAGAAGTTCTACCCCGAGGGCTGGTCGGCGCAGACGGGCACCTACCACGGTGCCGGCATCGCCCCGCCACCCGACTACGCCGCGCTCGGGCCGCTGGTCGGCGGCCACGGCGAGCGGGTGACCGACCCGGCCGAGGTCGGCCCGGCGGTGCGGCGCGCGGTCGCGGCCGTGCGTGCCGGCCAGCCGGCCGTGCTCGACGTGCGGATCGCCGCGAGCAACGAGCGGGAGTAGCCGTCAGCCATCAGCCATCAGCCATCAGCCATCAGCCGGGGGTATCCTCCCTGCCGACAGCTGACAGCTGACAGCTAATCACTCGCTGTGGAGATCGCCGCCGCGTGAGCACCCCACTCCGCACGCTGCCATGCCACGCCTGACGCCCGAGCTGGTGCTGGGGGCGTACTGCCGAGGGCTGTTCCCCATGGCCCGCAGCCGGCGCGGCCCAATTGAGTGGTTTCGGCCCGATCCCCGCGCCATCTTCGACCCCTACCGCATCCACCTGTCGCGCCGACTGCTGCGCACCGTGCGCAGCGGGCCCTTCGACGTGCGGATCAACGCCGACTTCGCCGCCGTGATCGCCGCCTGCGCCGCGCGGGCCGAGACGTGGATCTCGCCCGAGGTCGAGCGCGTGTACGGCGCGCTGCACGCCCGCGGCTTCGCGCACAGCGTCGAGGCGTATCAGGACGGCGCGCTGGTCGGCGGTCTGTACGGCGTGGCGATCGGCGGCGCGTTCATGGGCGAGTCGATGTTCCACGACGTCACCGACGCGTCGAAAGTCTGCTTCGCCCACCTGGCCGCGCGGCTCCGCGAGCGCGGCTACCTCCTGCTCGACACGCAGTTTATGACCGACCACCTCGCCAGCCTCGGCGCCTACTACGTCTCGGCCGCCGAGTACGACCGGCTGCTGGCACGCGCGCTGCACCTCGACTGCCGATTCGCCTGAAGCCGGCCTAAACCGTGCAAGGGGATGGCTCCCGAGACGAGAATGCGCCGGTGGGGCGCGCCGGCTCGCGCCACGCCCCGCGGAGATGGCCCCATGAGCACCTCGACGGCCTCGGTTGCGCCGCCCCCACCGCATCAGCGGGCGCGGGTGGTGCGCGCCATCGCGGTCGCCGCCGGCCTGGCGCTGCTCGTCGGTCTGGTGCTCGCGCATCAGGTCGGCGCGTTCCTGGAGGCGGCGCTGAGCCTCGGCCAGTTGCCGCTCCTGGCGCTCGCGCTGCTGTCGTGGCAGGCGCCGCGCTCGCGCTTCGCGCGCGTGGGCGCGCTGCTGCTACTCTACGCCGCCGGCGAGGCGCTGGTGACGATAGTCCTCGCATTGGTGGCGCTCTACCTCGTAGGACCCGAGAACTGGCATTGGCCGCTGCCTGCCGAGACCGTGCTGCGCGTGAAGCCAGTCTTGCAGCCACTCATCTGGGTGCTGCTCGGACTGCTCGCGGCGCCGCTCTTGCTGCTCATTCGGCCCGTGCGCACGTGGCTGGCTCGCTACCACGCCGTCGAGCCCGATAACTTTCGCCATTGGCTGGGCTTCGTGGCGCTGTTCTGGTTCACCTTCATCCCGCTCACGCCCTTGCCCGTGCTCGACGGCCGCGCGCCGTTCGAGGTGGTCACCCAGCTCCAGCCGGTGCTCCAGCGCCAGGCCGAGCGCGGGCCGGTGCTCTCCCTCTGGTACGAGTTCATTTACAGCGTGGGCTGGACCGTCCTGCTCTGCCTGGTAGCGGTCGGCTTCCCCGTCTGGGTGAAGCTGCCGCATGCCCTGGCGCGGCTGGGGCTCACCTGGCCGGGCTGGCGCGCCCTCGGCGTCGGCATACTCATCTCGCTGATGATGGTGCCCGTGTTCATCGGGGTCGACCACCTGGCCGCGGCGGCCGTCGAGGCCCTCGGGCTCCAGCCCACGTCGAACGCGTGGATCGAGCAGCTTTTCGGGCACTCCTTTGGCGTCGGCGGGGCGCTGGCGGCGGCGGTGAGCGCGGGAGTGGGCGAGGAGCTGATCTGGCGCGGGGTGATTCAGCCCCGCTACGGGTTGGTCCCGGCGACCGTCGGCTTCGCGGCTATGCACGCCTTCCAGTACGGCCCCGAAGGGCTGATCTCCGTGCTGCTCGCCGGGCTCGTGCTCGGCGTCGTGCGCTGGCGCTTCAATACCACGGTGTCCGCCGTCACCCACACCGGCTACGACCTCTGGCTGCTGCTCCTCATGCTCGCCGGCTTCTCCTAAGCTGCCGGCCCAGGTTGGTGTGTAGGTTTGGCTTCGCCAAACTTACACGGTTTCCGCGGCCGAGTGCTTAGCCGGTAGTCTGCAGGCCCGTACTTCCTTCAACCCGCCGCCGGTCCTGCGCCTTCTGTAAATGATGCCGGCAGCATGCAGCGGGAATGCAGACGCTATGCCAGTGAACAGGTCTGGAGACGGTCCGGCAGAGATCGCCCCGGGCGCGCCGATGGACGGCGACGCGCCGCAGCGCCGCGAGCTGCGGCGCCGTGAAGATGAGGGCCCCGCCCGCGCCGCCGGCGACGACTTGCTCGGGAGTCCCCCCGAGCTTGTAGGCTCGGTCGGCATCCGATCATCACCGTCGCCGTCAGGGCGCGATGGCTTCGTCGCTCCGCGTGTGGCGATACCGTGATGAGCCGGCGGCCTGCCCGCAGACTAGACTCACAGTACAGACGGCCACGGAGCCCGTCGTACGAAGAGGGTGACACGATGTACGAAGAGATCCGTACCCGGCCAGCCGAGCTGGTCACGACCGCCGGCCGCGACGACGAGATCGAGGCCCTGATCGACCTGGTGCAGGATCTGAGCGACCAAAACACTCAGCTCTCGGAGCTGGTGACGCTCCTGCAGCGGCAGCTTGTTTTGGCGCGGCTCCGCGCCATCGTCGAGGCGCCGTGCTTTCCCTAAGCACTCGGCCAGAGAGAGATGGTGTGTAAGTTTGGCGAAGCCAGACTTACACACCGACTTGGGCCGGCAGCTTAGGGCGGGGCAGGCTACTCGCCGCGCGCCAGGCCGGCGGCGGGTGGCCTCCTCGCCGCTCGCTCGTCACTGCGCGGACAATTTGTTGTGAGCGGTCGCGCTCGTAACGGAAACTGTTCGCGGGCGGGTGCAGCGCTCGCCCGTATCCGGCGCGGGAGCCAGGCGGCGGGCCAGGGGCCAGCCGCTCCAGCCGCCCGCGGGGCCACTGGAGGGAGCATGGCAAGCAGGTGGCGAGCGCTCGTTGGCGTGGTAGTGCTGGGCCTTGGCGTGGTGATCGGCTTGCAGCTTCCCATGCTCGTCGCCAGCATCCGCTCGGGGGCGCCGCAGACGCTGTGGGCGCCACGACCGGACGCAGCTGCGGGCCTGACCAATCCCGCGCTGGCGCCCGACACCGGCACCCCCCCCGACGCCAAGATCCCGCCGGACAGCCCGACCGCGCCCGCGCCGCCCGAGGCGGCCAAGCCGCCGGCCCCACCGGCATCGCCGGGCCAGCCGCCATTCGCGCCGGGGCCCTTCCCGCCGAGCGGCGCGCTGCCGCCGGGGGGGCCGCAGACGCCGCTGCCGCCGGGCGCGGGACCAGGCATCCCATTCCCGCCCGCGCCGGGCCTGCCGCCAACGCTGCCGGTCCCGCCGGGGGGCTTCGGCCTGGCGCCGAGCCTGCCGGGCGGCCCCGTGCAGCCGCCGGGGCTTCCCGGTAGCCCGATGCTGCCGCTCACCCCGCCGGGTGCCGGACCGGGGCTGGCCCCCATGCCGGGCGCGCCGTCGCCCGGGTGGGGAACCCTGCTGGCCGATCTGCCATACGGCAGCGACCCACTGCAGCGCCTCGATCTCTACGAGCCGCGCGGCGGCGGGCCAGCGCCCATGCTGCTGTTTGTCCACGGCGGCGGCTGGAGCATCGGCGACAAGACGGAGCTAAGCTGGCTCGGCGCTAAGCTGGCGGAGCAGGGCGTCCTCGTCGCCGTGACCAATTACCGCCTCTCGCCGGCCGTTCAGCACCCCGCGCACGCCCAGGATGTCGCCCGCGCCGTCGCCTGGCTGTATCGTAACGGCCCGAGCTACGGCGGCGATCCGCAGCGGCTCTACATCGGCGGCCACTCGGCCGGCGCGCACCTGGCATCGCTGGTAGCCCTCGACGACGCCTTCCTGGGCGCCGAGGGCCTCAGCCCGAGTGTGATTCGCAGCGTCGTGGGCGTCTCGGGCGCGGGCTACGACCTCGACGCGCGCTACGCCGCGTCGCCGCTGGCGCAGATCTTCTACGCCGCGTTCGGCAAGGACCCGACGCGCTGGGCGCTGGCCGCGCCGCTGCACTATGTTGCAAAGGGCGCGCCGCCCTTCCTGCTCGTCCACGGACTGAACGACGGTGAGGCCCCGGCCGCGGGCGCCGAGACCTTCGCCCAGGCGCTCAAGGCCGACGGCGCCAAGATCCGTCTCGAGCTGCTGCCCGGCCTCGACCACCAGAGCGCCCTGGTCGCCGCGCTGCCCAGCCTGCGTGCCTTCGTCCAGTAAGCGCGTGGTTCGGCGCGTCCTCGGCCCCGCGTAGGAAGCGGCTATACTGGGGCGGCGCGGCCAGCAGCCCGCGGGCGCGCTGCAACTTACCGCCGCGCCCGTCGTGGCGGCGCGATCCATCGTGTTCACGTCGCGCGCGATCGGGTAGGATGGCCCCCCGCCGGTTTGGTCCGACTGATGGTCTCGGATCGCCGGCTCGACGCCCGCCGGCAGATTCGCCCGCTTCATGGCACCAATTCCCGCAGGAGACGTGCATGCGAGGCTCCCGCTTTTCCTACACGATCGTGCTGGCGCTTCTGGCCGCGGCGGTCGGCTGTCAGGCGCCCGGCGCCCGCGCGCCTAGCCCCCCACCTGCGAGCAGCGCCCCGGCCACGCCCACCGCGGCTGCCATCAGCGGCGCCAACACCCCGGCTCCCGGGCCGGACGCGGTGACGCCCGCGTCCTACCAGCCGAGCGCCCCGCTCAATCCGCGCGTGAAGGTCGTCCTGGCAGACATCAAGTCCACCGCCGACGGCGGCTTCTATCTGGCGCTCGACAAGGGCTACTTCGCCGAGGAGGGGCTCGACGTCGAGATGACGCCGTTCGACACGAGCGCCCTGCAGGTCAGCGCGCTGGGCACCAATCAACTCGACGTCGGCGTCGGGTCGCTGAATGCCGGCTTGCTCAACGCGATCGGTCGCGGCGTACGGCTGAAGATCGTGGCCGACCGCGCCACACTCGTCAACGGCGCGCTCAGCTTCATGGTCCGCAAGGAGCTGATCGACAGCGGGCAGATCGCCGGCTGGCAGGACTTCAAAGGGCGGCCGGTGGCGAACAACGGCACCGGCACGGGCGCCCAGCTGGCGCTGGTCCGTGGGCTCGCCTCCGCCGGCTTGACGCTGGACGACGTGGACCAGAAGATCGTGGGCTTCTCGGACATGGTGCCGGCGCTCAGCTCGGGCGCCCTCGACATGGGCGTGATGATCGAGCCGCTAATCACGGCCAGCGTCGAGCGCGGTATCGCCGTGCGCTGGCAGCGCGCGATCGACACCTTCCCGGACCTGGAGATCGCCCAGGTCTTCTACTCCGAGGGCTTCGCCCAGCACACCGACGCCGCAAACCGCTTCATGATTGCCTACCTACGCGGCGTGCGCGAGTACAACGATGGCATGTTCAAGATGCGGCCCAACCGGCCCGAGGTCGTCGCGGCCCTGATCAAGCATACCTCGATCAAGGACCCGGCGCTCTACGACAAGATGGAGATGTCCTGGGTCAACCCGAACGGCCACCTGCAGGTGGACAACCTGAAGGAGCAGCAGCGAGAATTCGCCGCGCTCGGCCTACTGGAAGGTCCCCCGGTCGACCTCGATCGCATCGTCGACACAAGTTACGTCGAGAATGCCCTGAAAGTGCTCGGCGTCTACCCGAACTAACCGCGGCCCACTCCTCCAACCCGTGTCGTGGGATACTACGTAGGTCGCCCCCGGCATCTACCCCCCTTCCTTCGGAGGGAAGGGGGGTAGGGGGGTTAGGTCACTCCGGAAAGGGGGGCCAGCCCGTGGAGCTGAAGGAGCTGCTGGCGCGGGTTCCCGGGCTGGAGAAGCGGTTCGTCTACTACCTTGAATCGCTCGGCTACATCCGCCCTACGCGCGTGCCGAAGCGCCGCATCGCCCGCCGCGATTACGCCGAGGCCGACGTGCAGCGCATCCGCGACTTGTGGCGCTATTACCAGCGCGGCTACTCGTTGCAAGCGGCGCAAGAGCTAGTCGCCCGGCCACGGCACCGCGCCTACGCCCTGCTGCAAGTGCCTTCCCACGACGGCCCCGCGACGCTCGCCGCGCTGCGCGGACTGCCGGAGGTGCGCGAAGCGTGCCTCCTCTACGGGGCCGACGTCGACGCGCTCGCCGAGCTAGAGGTTGCCGCCGAGAGCGAAGTGTACGAGGCGCTGAGCCGCCTGGTGAGCCGCCGCGCCGTGGTGGCCGCGCCGCTCGTCCTCCACGTGGCCCGCTGGGTGGAGCGCGGGGCGGCCGCGTCCGCGGCGGGAGAAGAGGCGTCGTCTATGGAAGCTTACGTGCTGCTCAAGACCCCCGCGAAGCACGTCGAAGCCGTGCTGGCCGAGCTGCAGGCAATACCCGCCATCGCCGAGGCCAGCGTCATCTACGGCGAGACCGACATCATCGCGCGGGCCGAGGTCGCCGGCCAGGACGAGCTAGACGCGCTCGTCTTCCACCGCCTGCACGCGATGCCGATGGTCGAGTCCACCCGCACGTTCATCGTCGTGCGCGAGCTGCGCTGGCGCCGTGCCTGACCCTGTCCATCGAGACCGTCGCCGGCTCCCACCCCTCCGGCTCCGCTCGCCAAACCTAGCGCTGCGCGCCCCGGGCAATATTCCTCGCGGCGTGCGCCGGGGGGATGGCACGCCGCTTGCATTAGCGGGGATGACGAAGCAGTCGGCCGAAACTCGCAACGGCCGATGCGAGAGCGGTAAGGAGGGGTTCCGATGAGTATCATTGGCTGGATCATCCTCGGGCTGATCGCGGGCTGGCTCGCCGGGCTGATTATGCGCGGCGGCGGCTACGGGATCATCGGCGACATCATCCTCGGCATCATCGGCGCGCTCGTCGGCGGCTTCATCAGCAGCGCGCTGCTCGGCATCGACGTGACCGGCTTCAACGTCACGAGCCTGGTTATCGCGGTGGTCGGCGCGATCATCGTCATCGCCATCGCTCGCGCGGTGAGCCCGCGGCGGTCGACAATCTAGCCGCGCCCAGGCGCGGCCACAAACCTGCGACGAACCGGGGCCGGTAGGCCCCGGTTTTTCGTCTGCCCGCCCGCCGCGCGGTCGGTCCCCCGATGCGCGCCCGCGCCGGCTGGGGGAGCCGCGGCCCAGGCCGGTGTGTGGGTTTGGCTTCGCCAAACGGACACACTATGCCTGGCCGAGTGCTTAGGCGTGCAGGCCGATGGCCTGGGCAATGCCGTCCGCGGCCAGCCAGCGCACCGTGATGGCGCGGCGCAGCGCCAGCCAGCCGCGCGCTCGGGCCTCGTCCGTCTGCGCGAGGCGGTCGACGAGCAATACTGCCTTCGCCCCGTGCTCCTCCTCGACGCCCGCGTGGACGCTGTAAAAAGCCAGGTACTCGTCGGCGATGCCGTAGTGCGTGCGGAACGCCTCGTATAGGCGGCGCGATGCCTCCGCGTTGATCGACTCGGTAGCGAGCGCCCCGCCGCACAGCGCCTCCAGCAGCCCATCGCGCTGCAGCTGGAACAGCTCGTTCTTCTCGATCACGACGTGTGGCAGGTACGTCGTCCCGAACAGCTCCGCCTCGCCGATGCCCAGCCCCTCGGCCAGCCGCACGTACAGCAGGGCGTGCGCCGACTCCTTGCCGCCCACCAGGTCCTCCCCGGCCTCTTCGAGCAGCACCGGAATGATCGCGCGCTGCAGGCGCAGGTCGTCCAGGCTCGGCCGCGTGCCGCCGATCGCCGCCAGGCGCACGGCGGCGTGGCGCACCGTGTCGAGGAAGAAGGCTCCCTGCTGCTTGATGACCTCGCGAAGCTGCGCGGGGCTGAGCCGCCCGGCGGCCATCGCCTGGAACAACGGGTGGTGCAGCCAGGGATGCGTCTGCCACGCCTCCGCGACCAGCTGCTTGCCGTAGCTCAGGCTCGTCTCCACGGCCATGCCTCGTCCCTCCACGCTGTGCGTCGCGCGCCGCCGTCGTGGACCGCCGCCCGGCAGCGCGTCGGCGTTGCCCCATTGTACGGCGCGCTTGAGCGCGTCCGCTCGTCAGCGCGGCGTTAGGCCTGCGACTGCGCCACGATCAGCTTGAGGCGACCGGCCACGTCGTTCAGGTGCTCCGTCGCCTGCTGGGTGTCGCGCGTGGCCGCGAGGCTCTGGCCCGTGGCCTGGTTGATGTTCAGCATGGCCGCCGCGATCTGCTCCATGCCGGCGGCGTGCTGGCGCACCGCGCCGGCGATCTGCTGCGCCACCTGCGCCGTCTGCTCGATGATGCCCGACAGGTCCTCGATGGTGTGCCCCGCCTGCTCAATCAGGTGGACGCCCGCGTCCACCCCCTTGGTGCCCTGCTCGGTCGCCATCACGGCCGCGTTCGTCGCCCGCTGGATGTCCGAGAGGATCGTCCGCACTTGTGCGGTGGCGCCCTTCGACTGCTCGGCCAGCGTGCGGATCTCGCCGGCCACCACGCCGAAGCCCTTCCCGTGCTCGCCGGCGCGCGCGGCCTCGATCGCCGCGTTCAGCGCCAGCAAGTTGGACTGGTCCGCCAGGTCGTTGACCGTCGCGATGATCTCCCCGATCTGCTGCGATTGCTCCGAGAGCGCCAGGATATTGTCGGCGATCGACTGCACCTGCTCGCGGATGGCGCTCAGGCCGGCCGTGGCGTGGGCCACGGCCGCTACCCCCTCGCCCGCCACGCGGTTCGCCTGCTGTGCCGAGTCGGCCACGGTCTCGGCCATGCGTACCGCCTGCTCGGTCGACGCTTTGACCTCGTCCACCGTTGCCGTCGTCTGGGCGATGGCGGCCGACTGCTCGGTGGCGCCCGCGGACTGCTGGGCCACGGCGGCCACGATCTCCGCCGTCGAGGTGGAGAGCGCGGCGACGTTCTCGCGGATGCGTGCGGCCAGCCCCGCCGTGATGCTCCGCGTCACCCACCAGGCGACCGCGAGCCCCAGCAGCAGCGCGAGGGCGAGCGCACCGCCCAGCAACGGCAGCGAGATGGACGCCCGGGCCGCGACGGCGTTGTTCATCGCGATGCCCTTCTGGCGCTGTAGGTCTTGCAGCTCGTCGATCGCCTGACTAGCCTGAGTGAAGAGGTTCGCGGCGGTGCCTGCGCGCTCGGCGTCGGCCTCGGCCGATTGCCCCGCGTCTTGGAGCGCCATGTAGCGATTGCGAGCCGCCACGTACTGGGGATATAGCTCGTTCCACCGCTGCAGGCCCGCCTGCTCGTCGGGGGTGAGATTGGTCGCCGCGTACGTCCGCGTGTTGTCGTCGATCTGCTTCAGCCAGCGGGCCTCGTCGGCACGCACCTGCGCCCGCTCCGTCGCGTCGTCGATGCCGTACAGCAGGCTGCCCATGCGGAGCTGCCCGAGCGCTTGCTCGATGTCGGCGAGCTGCAGCGAGGGCTCCAGGCCGTCAGCGTAGAGCGCGTGGAACTCGCTCGTGAGATCGGTCGTGTTCTTCCAGCCGATCAGACCGACGAGCAACAGGAGCGCGAGCAGCACCGCGAAACTCGTCAGCAGGCGAGTGCGAATGCCCTGTTGACCGTTCATATAGGCGCTCTCCCGTCGGAGGGCTCGTGTGGAACAATCTCCTGTTAGGTTAATCTGCTAACTGAGTCGAAACAAGAAGGGCGCCGCGGGAAACGATGACCAGTTGGCAATACTGAACGCAAGCGGGTGCGAACCAGTGTATCCTAGGCGCAACCTGCGGGACGGCCCGTGCTCTCGGTGCCGAGGCGCGCGGGCGCGGCGCCATCGCGCTAGTATAGAGGCCATCCGAACCAATCAGGCTGGCGGAGGTGAACGATGCAGGGCCATCCCTATCGCGCCCACCGCGCCCCGCTCCTCGTCCTCGTCGTGGTGTGCCTGCTGGCCGCGTGCAGCGGCCCGACCGCGCAGCCGCCCGCCGCGCCCGCGACCGCCGCCCCGGCCGCCGGCGCCGCCACGTCCGCACCCAGCGCCGCGCCGGCGCCCGCCGCAGGCGCGCCGCCGGCCACCGCCGGACCGGCCCGCCCCTTCGATCTCGGGGTGGTCGCCTTCGTCTCCTACTTCTATCCGATGTGGATCGCGGCCGAGAAGGGCTTCGGCGCCCAGCAGGGCCTTGACATCCAGCTCACCACGCTCCAGACCAACGAGGCCGTCGCAGCGGCGGTCAGCGGCTCGCTCGACGTGCTCATGTGCCCCACCGACGCCTGCGTGACCGCGGTGGCCAAGGGCGCCCAGATGAAGATGGTGAACGACTACCTCACCCAGGCGCCCTACAACCTCATGGCCCGCCCAGAGATCCAGAGCTTCGCCGACCTGCGCGACAAGAAGATCGGCGTGTCTAGCCTCACTACCGGCTCGGGCTCGCTCGCGCGTATCATGCTCAGCTCGCAGGGACTGCAGCCCGCGGACTACACGCTCGTGCAGGCCGGCGGCAATCCTCAGCGCTACGCCGCCTTGCAGTCGGGCGGCGTCGACGCGGCGATGCTCTCCGACCCCGCCAACTTCGAGGCGATGATCGAGGGCTACCGCGACCTGATGGACTTCTCGAAGGTGGTGCCCCAGTACTCGTTCGCTTCCGACTGGGTGACGAATGACTGGCTCAGTCAGGGCGATCACCCCGATGTGCTGGTGCGCTTCCAGGTAGCGCAGGCGGCGGCCAGCCGCTGGGCGCAGGACCCCGCCAACAAGCAGGCGCTCATTGACCTGATCGTCGACAAGACGAAGGCCTCCCAAGCGGTGGCCGAGCGCATTTACAACTTCTACATCGTCACCGATCCGGGCATCATGGGAGTGGACGATCTCCGCACCGAGCCGGTGGACTCGGTCGTGCGCATCCTGCAGGACGAGGGGACGATCACCGACATGCCGCCGGCGAGCCAGTGGCGCGACCCAACTTACATCCAGCGGGCGCGGCAGCTCCTCGCGCGGTGACGGCCTGCGGCGGTGAGCGCCGCCCAGCTAGACGCCGGCGGGAGTGGCGTGGAGTAGGTCCGCGACCAGGGCATCGGCGGTGATGCCCTCGGCCTCGCCCTCGAAGTTCAGCAGCACGCGGTGGCGCAGCGCCGCCGGGGCCACCGCGCGCACGTCGTCGATCTCCGCCTGCTGCCGCCCGTCGAGCAGCGCCACGATCTTCGCCGCCAGCACCAGCGCCTGCGCGCCACGCGGACTCGCGCCGTAGCGCGCGTACCGCCGCAGCAGTGACGGCGCCAGCTCGCTCGTCGGATGGCTCGCCACCACCAGGCGCACGGCGTAGTCGACGATAGCGGGATCGGGCGTGATGTCCCGGGCGAGCTGGCTCATCCACAGCAGCGTCGGTCCGTCGGTCACCCGCGCCACCGGCGGCAGGTCGCCGCCGGTCGTGCGGTTCAGGATCTCCACCAGCTCGTCGGGCTGCGGGAAGTCCACCTGCAGCTTGAACAGGAAGCGGTCGAGCTGCGCCTCGGGCAGCGGGTACGTCCCCTCCATCTCGATCGGGTTCTGCGTGGCGAGCACGAAGAACGGCGGCTCCAAGCTGTGGATCGTGTTCGCCACCGTCACCGTGCGCTCCTGCATCGCCTCCAGCAGCGCCGACTGTGTCTTCGGCGTCGCACGGTTGATCTCGTCGGCCAGCACGAGGTTGGCGAACACCGGGCCGGGCTGGAACTGGAAGCGGCGCCCGCCCTCCGGCGTCTCGGTGAGCACGTTGGTGCCCACGATGTCGGCGGGCATGAGGTCGGGCGTGAACTGGATGCGGCTGAAGCGCAGGTCGAGCACGTCGGCCAGCGTCCGCACGAGCATCGTCTTGCCGAGGCCCGGCACGCCCTCCAGCAGCGCGTGGCCGCCGGCGATCAGGCAGATCAGTACGTGGCGCAGCACGGCCTGCTGGCCTACCAGCCGCCGCGCCACCTCGCCCTCGATGCGCGCGGCGATCGCCCGGAAGTCCTCCGCCGGGCGTGTATCGGTCGTTGTCATCGTCGTCTCCCCTGCGCGGGCCGCGCCACGGGCGCGCGTCTACTTGCCTGTACCATACTGTAGCTGGTGAGGCGACAGACTCGCTCGGTATCCACGAGGGCACGAGGGGGATGGATGGATCGGCTGTGGACCCCGTGGCGGATGGCGTTCATCGAGCAGGCGAGCGCGGCCGCCCCGGCGGAGCGGCCGGCCTGCTTCCTGTGTGCGAAGCCGGCGGAGGGCGCGGCGCGCGATCACGCGAACCTGATCCTGTATCGCGGCCCGCGCGCCTACGTGCTGATGAACCTCTACCCGTACAACTCCGGCCACCTGATGGTCGCCCCCTACGCCCACGGCGGCGACCTTGTCGCGCTGCCCGCGCCGACGGCCGACGAGCTATTCGCTCTCACCCAGCGCGCGGTCGGCGCGCTGAGCGCCGAGTATCATCCCGATGGCTTCAACGTCGGCATGAACCTCGGCCAGGCGGCGGGCGCCGGCGTGCCCAATCACCTGCACCTGCACGTCGTGCCACGCTGGAACGGCGACACCAACTTCATGCCGGTCGTGGGTGACACGAAGGTGCTGCCCGAGTCGCTGGAGCAGACCTACGACCGGCTCTGGCCGCGCTTTCACCCCGAGACGCCGACCGGCCACTGAGCCGATAATCCCGGCTGCCCGCTTCGCCACTTGCTACACTACTCCTGGGGACAGGCAGCAGGCCTGCTCCCGCCGTGCTCGCTCGTCAGGGAGGGGCGCGGGGTACTCATGGAAAGGAACGAGCCATGCCGTTAGTGCTGCTGGCGGTGCTGGTGATCCTCGCAATTGCGGTGTTCTTCTGGATGGTCGGGGCCGTCGTACAGTTACTGCTGATGCTGTTCGTGGCAGGCCTCGTAGGCTGGCTGGCGGACTGGATCATCACCCAGGTCATGCCCGGCCGCCATGCCTATGGATGGCTCGGGGCGATCGCGGCCGGCCTCGTCGGAAGCTGGCTCGGTGTTGGCCTATTCGCAATGCTGGGCTGGCACCGGATCGGGCCGGTGCTGTTCAGCATCCCGTTGCTGCCGGCGCTGGTCGGGGCGATCGTCCTTGCCGTCATTGTCGACCTGGCGGGCAAGGCGCTCGTGCGCCAGCGGGCGCTCTAAGCGGCCGGCCCAGCTTGGGGTGTGGTTTGGCGAAGCCAGACCACCACCATATCCCTGGCCAAGGGCTTAGAGCGCCTTGCGCGCAAGATGAGCGGCCAGCGTCTCGTAGGGGCGGCTCTCGTGGCCGCCCGCGGCCTGTGGCGCGGAATACTGCAAGCGCCACTGCCGCCACCCCCCGGCCAGCCGATCGCTCAGTCTGGCTGCAAGCCGCTGTAGGCGGCGGCTACTGCTGGCGGGCCTGCTGGTCGGCCTGGATCGTGGCGAGCAAGTTCACGCCGTAGCGGGCCGCGGCGGCGTAGCTGATCTCCTGCGCCTCGCGGAAGAACTGCTTGCAGGTCCGCACCACCAGCGGGTCGCCCGCCGCGATCGCCTGCGCCAGCACGATCGCCTCCTGCAACACCTGCTCCGTGGGCACGACGCGGTTCACGAGCCCCAGCGCCTGCGCCTCGACGGCGCTTAGCTCGCGGCCGGTGATGATCAACTCGAACGCCTGCTTCGTCGGTAAGGCTTTCGCCACGTACGACATGACGATCGTCGGCGGAATGCCGGCCTTGATCTCCGGGAAGCCAAAGCGCGCGTCGGCAGCGGCCACGGCGAGGTCGCAGCGCGCGACGAGCCCACAGGCGGCGCCCAGCGCCTGGCCCCGCACGGCGGCGATCGTCACGCACGGCGCCTCCACCAGCAGAGCGTTGGCGCGGGTGATCACCTCCAGCTCCGTCCGGATGCCTACGGGCGTCAGGCGCTCGTGGCCCGCGCCCCGCATGCGCCCCAGCGAGAACTGCTCCCCGGCGCCCTGCAGCACGAGCACCGCGCAGTCCGGCGTGCGCGCCGCCTCCAGCAGCCCCTCGGCGAGCTGTTCCAGCATCGTGCGGGTGATCGCGTTGCCCGCCTCGGGATTCTCCAGAGTCGCGGTCCAGATGCCGCCCTGTCGCGTGAAGCGCACCGCGCCGTCGCTCGCCATCGCCCTCTCTCCCTCTCGCGGCCGCGGCCTTCGCCCCGGCGGCATCGCCGTTCGCCTGCCAGCCGATCACCGCCGCGGGCACCGCTACCTGGAGGATACCCGCGACGTCGTCCGGCCGTGTCCGCGTAGTCTCGCGGGGCGGAGTGGCGGGGGTACCATCCGTGCCGCCGACCTACGGCCGCGAGCGCCGTGCCCGCGCCCCGCCCGGGGCTTGCGGGCGGGCGCGGTGCGGCCGTGGGCCGGGACGCGCCTCGGGGCGGAATCGGCCGGGGCGCTCGCGGGCGGCGCCGCGGGCGCCCCGGCCGGGCTCGCTCAGCCGGCGCGCAGCGCGTGGCGGCAGCTCCGTGACCCGCGGAATCTCCACCAGCTCGCGCCGCGGGCCAACGGCCAGCGCGATGGCGGCGGCTGCCAGGTCGAGCGGGTCGTGCTCCTCGGCCAGTTCCGCCACCAGCTCCCGGTAGCCGCCCCAGGTGCCCCCCTGGAGCGTCTTCAGCAGCCGCTCCTCCACCATCTCCCGCTCGCGCGCCTCCATCTCGGCCACCGTCGGCACCTCGGCGCGCTGGATGCGCGCGCCCGTCGCCGTCTCGATCGCGCGCACCTGGTTGCGCTCCCACGGCGCCAGCAGCGTGATCGCCTCACCCGCCCGGCCGGCCCGGCCGGTGCGCCCGATGCGGTGGACGTACACCTCGGCGTCGTACGGCAGGTCGAAGTTCACGACGTGGCTGATCTGCTCCACGTCCAGCCCGCGCGCCGCCACGTCGGTGGCTACCAGCACCTCGACTTTCCCCGCGCGCGCCGCCCGCAGCACCTTCTCGCGCTGCGCCTGGCTCAAGTCCCCGTGCAGCGCCTCCGTCCGGTACCCGCGCGCGCGCAGCTCCTCGGCCAGCTCGTCCACCATGCGCTTGGTGGCGCAGAACACCAGCGCCAAGGTCGGCGCCTTCAGGTCCAGCAGTCGCGCCAGCGCCTCGACCTTATGGCCGCGCGGCACTTGATAGTAGAACTGCTCGATCGCCGGCACGGTGAGCGCGCGCGGCTGCGACAGCGTCACGCGGGCGGGGTCGTGTAGGTACCGCTGGGCGAGCCGCACGATCGGCTCGGGCATCGTCGCGGAGAACAGCGCCGTCTGCCGCTCGGCGGGCACCGCCTGGAGAATGGCCTCCACGTCCTCCAGAAAGCCCATGTTCAGCATCTCGTCGGCCTCGTCGAGCACCAGGAAGTTGACGTGCTCCAGCCGCACGGTGCCGCGCTGGATGTGGTCCAGCAGGCGGCCTGGCGTGGCGACGACCACCTGCACGCCTTGCCGCAGCGCTCGCAGCTGCCGGTCATACGGCTGGCCGCCGTAGATCGGCAGGATGCACAGGTCGCGGAAACGAGCCAGCCGCGTGATCTCGCCCGCTACCTGGATCGCCAGCTCGCGCGTGGGCGTCAGGACCAGCGCCTCCGGGTCGTGCTGCCGCGCGTCCGCGCGCTGGACGATCGGGATACCGAAGGCGGCGGTCTTGCCGGTGCCAGTCATCGCCTGCGCGATCAGGTCGCGGCCTTCGAGCAGCAGCGGGATCGCCTGGCGCTGCACCGGCGACGGCTCCTCGTAGCCCATCTCGGCCAGCGCGCGCGTCAGCTCGCGCCGCAGCCCAAACTCCGCGAACCCGTCCATGTCCCCTCCCAGTATGGTGTCCTGATTCCTGAGCCCATCGCCTTCTCAGCGCTCACGTTGGCACGCTGTCTGCAAAAGTAATGCCTTGCCACCAGCGGGGTGGCCCGGCGGCGCGTCGCGCGACGCGCCGCCCGCCTGGGGCGATGCAAGGGAGCACGACGATGCGAGCGCGACTGGCCCGCCACGCGATAATCCTGAGCCTGGTCCTCGCGGCGGTGGCCGCCGGGGGCGCGGCGCAGTGGGCGGGCGGCGCGGCCGCCGTTCAGGTTCCCGCGCCCGTTGGCGTCGCGCTGCGCTGACCCGCGCCCGCGCGCCGGCTGCCCGTTCGGCGCCGTCAGTGGAGCGCCGGAATCCACACCACCCGCGCTTGAATGACCCCATCCGGCCCCACGGGGCCGCTGGCCGCGATGCGGCTATCCTGCTGCACGCTGTCCGGGCCGACCGGCACGGGGTGCGTGACCGAGGTCGCCGGCGACGTGTTGATCGGAATCAGCTGGCCCGCCAGGTTCAGCGTTAACACCCCGTTGGCGAAGCTCTCGACGCGCGCGTTCGTCATCAGGTTCCCGGCGTTCGCGCCGGTCATCTGAGTCTGCGCCTGGCGGATGTTCAGCAGCGTCGGGAAGACGTGGATCTCGACAGCGGTCAACTCGCCATTCTCCGGGTGGCCCGTCACCCCCACGACCTCGCCCGGCTGCACGTCGGCGAGCGTGCCGGGGCTGTCCATCTCGTAGCGGGTGTCGGGTTCGAGCTGCACCGTTACCGGCCCGGTCGGCGTAGCGACGATGGCCTGGCCGTTCGCCAGCGCGACGACGGGGCCGCCCGCGAGCTGATCGGTGTCCTGGGCGCGGGCCGCGCTGAGCCCGAGCCCTCCTGTCATGCCGAGCGCGATCAGGGCAACGCCCACGAAGCGACGACCGATAGCGGTAACCTGTGGCATGGATGCCTCCCTTGACGCGCCGGCGCGCCCGCGCCGGCGCCCTGGCAATGTCCCCGCGCATTCTACTCCCCACCGTCGCCATACCACGCGGTTTATAATGCCGGCGCAGCGAGCCACGGGCCCACGCTGGCACGCGGCTTGAAAGACGTTGATCAGGGCGCGACTCCCGCCACACGGCCGGCCCGGCCGCCGGACGCGCCGAGGGAGCCGCGGCGAGGAGGAGTGATGGCCAAACAGGTAACGCTGTTCACGCAGACCGGGTGAGCGCCGTGCCATAGCGAGAAAGAGTATCTTTCTCAAAAGGGTATCCAGTTCACCGAGAAGAACATCCGCGACGACCCGGCGGCGCTCCAGGAGCTGCTCGCGCTCGGCGCCCGCGCCACCCCCGTCACCGTCATCGACGGCCAGGTGGTGATGGGCTTCGACCGCACGCGGATCGACGATCTGCTCGCCAAATAGCCGCTCCTGTCCGACCCGCCCGTCGTCCCGCCACTTCTCCGGCCGCGGGGAGGCTGCCCGACAGCCTCCCCGCTAGCCCGGCTCCGCGGGGCGCCACACGGCCTCCGCCGTCTCCACCACCTGGCCGACGGTCACCCCCGCGAGGCAGCTGTAACCCACCGGGCAGGGCACCTCCTCGCACGGCCGGCAGGCTACGGGATGCAGCGCCACGCGGTGCGGCCCGTCTGGCGGCCCCCACTGCGCCGGATCGGTCCCGCCGAAGACCGTCGCCGTGGGCGTGCCCAGCGCATAGGCGATGTGCGCCGGCCCGGTATCGTTCGTCACCAGCACGGCCAGCCGTGCCACGACCGCGCCCAGCGACCCGAGACCCGTCCGCCCGGCCAGGTTCCGGCACGTAGCACGGACTTGCGCCGCCACTGCTTCCGCCAACGGTCGCGTCTCCCGGCCGCCCAGCACCACGACAGTGCCGCCGAATCGCTCCACGAGTGCCGTGCCGACGGCCGCGAAGCGTTCCGGCGGCCACCGTTTGGTCGGGTGTCGCGCCGCCGGGTGCAGCCCGATGAGCGGCCGGGTCAGCCGGGCCAGCAATCGCTCCGCCGCGGCGTGGTCCGCTGGCCAGAGCGGATACTCAGGCGTAGCGCCGTGCGCCGGGGCGCCCAGGAACGTCACGAGCGCCAGCAGCCGCTCGATCTCCGGCAGCTCGTCCGGCAGCGGCAGCGCCGCGTCCAGCCGTCCAGACGGATCGCCTGGCCGAACGAAGCCGGCCGTGGCCCGCGCGCCGAGCAGCAGCGTGAACGGGTTGGAGTAAACGCCCGACCCGTGCATCTGCACCGCCAGGTCGAACCGCTCTCGCTGCATCCGTCGTAGGAAGGCCGCCGCGCGCCGGGCGTCGAAGAACTGCTCGGCCATACCCGGGAAGCCGGGGAAGGGCGCGAAACGGTCCAGCTGCCGCGACCGGGCCACTAGCTCACGAGCGAACGGGAGGCCAATCAACGTGATCTCGGCCTCGGGCAGTGCGGCGCGCAGCGCCCGAAAAGCCGGCGTCGCGCAGATGAAGTCGCCAAGCCGCGAGACGCGCACCAGGGCCACCCGCCGCGGCGCCGGCAGCCGCGCCAACAGTCCCGGGGCGAAGGCGTCGCCGGTCGGCGCATGGTCCATGGCTCTTCCGGTCTAGTGTCGCGCCGCCGCTTCCTCCGCGTCGCCCGCGCGCCCGCCGGCGTCCATCGCCTCGCTCCCCACGGCCGCCACGCAGCGCCGCCTCAGCCGGCCGTCGATTCCGGCCGCTCGCGCACTTCTTCAGCGCGTCGGTGGCGGCGCCCTTGAGGTCGCCTCAGGCGGCCGTCGATTCCGGCCGCTCGCGCACGCGGTGGACTGCACCGCTGACAGCCCGCGCGGCGATGGCGTGCCAGACCTCGCGGTCCCGCTCATCCAGCACCGGCCAGGTGCGGTGCTCGGGGGCCACCGGCCGGTCCTGCGAGGCCATCGTGTCGCGCCACGCCGCCAGCGCGTCCGTGGCCGCGTCATCGGTCGGCGCCTGCGCGAGCACCGCTGCGAGCGCGCCCTCCCACGCCGCGCCCCACACGCGCTTCAGGTCGATCGTGGCCATCGGGATGTCGGGCTGGGCGGCTAGCCACTCCTCGTACCGCTCGTCCATGACGGTGGGCATCTGCTTCTCCTCCCCCGCGGCTCGCTCCTGCCACCCCCTGCAAGATCTCGACCAGTCGTATCCCCGGACGCTCGACCGTCCCAGGCCGCCCCGCGCCTCGGCGGGCAAGCCAACGGCCGAGGGAGCCGCCTCCCTCGGCCGTTCGCGGTACGGGGGCTGAGGCGCTAGCCGATCGGGCGCGTCGCCGACGGCGACTGCAGCCGCTTCTCGATAGCCGCCCAGTCGACGTTCTGGAAGAAGGCGTCGATGTACTTGCCCTTCTCCGCCGGCCGGTAGTCGATCATGAACGCGTGCTCCCAGACGTCCATGACCAGGATCGGCTTGAAGCCGCCCGGCACGCCGTTCTGGTGCTCGGCCACCCAGAAGTTGCTCAGCCAGCCGGTCACCGGGTCCTGGAAGGTGATCACCCAGCCGATGCCGCGCATGCTCCCCAGCGCGCGGAAGTCCTTCATCCAGGTATCGACACTGCCGAAGCTGCCCGCGGCCGCCTTGCCGAACGCCGAGTTCGGGTCGAGCTGCTTCGCGCCGCTCACCAGGTTGCCGAAGTAGTACTCGTGGAAGATCATGCCGTCGTACTCGAAGCCCAGGCGGCGGGTCAGCTCGGCGTACTCCGGCGTGCCCTGCTGGCCGTTGTTGATCATGTGCCACAGATGCTCGGTGAGCAGGTTCGTGTTGTTGACGTACCCCTCGTACAGCTTCAGGTGGACCTCGATCTGCGTGTCGGAGATGCCCGTGAGCCCCTTCAGGTTCGAGAAATCGTGAACCTTGTAGGGCCCCTTCGGGAGCGCCGCGCCCGTGCCTGCGTTCGCCTGCTGACTTACCGCCATGACCTAGCCTCCCGAGTTCTTCCGCGCGGAGCAGCCGCGCGCGTCTGAAGGGGGCAAATGGGCCGACGCCCCCTCTACCTAGTCTATCCGAAGTCGGCGCCGTTCCCACGTCCGGCGCCGTCCGGCCGGGCGCCTCGCGCCCGGCCCAGCATATACGCGAGGCCCTTCATCGCGTCTATGCGGTCCCGGACGCCTCGCACCGCTACCGCCGCGCCGCGTGCGGCACGCGCGCGAAGAGCTTCACCATCTCACGGTTGAACGCCGGCAGGTCGCTCGGCTGGCGGCTCGTCACCCAGTTGCCGTCGCACACGACCTCCTGGTCCACCCAGTGTCCACCGGCGTTCCGCACGTCGTCCTGAATCGTGTGGTAGCTGGTCAGCGTGCGGCCTTTGACGAGATCCGCCGAGACGAGCAGCCACGGCGCGTGGCAGATGATCGCCATGGGCTTGCCGGCCTGCTGGAAGCTGCGGACGAACGCCTGCACCTTCGGGTTCATGCGGGTCGCGTCGGCGTTCAGGGCCCCACCGGGTAGCTGGAGCGCATCGTAGTCGTCCGGGCGCGCCTCGTCCAGCGTCCGGTCGACTCGCACCGTCTGGCTCTTCGTGTCGTGTCGGAAGCCCTGGATCTCGCCACCGTGCGGCGCGATGACGTCGACGCGCGCCCCCGCCTCGCGCAGGGCGCGCAGCGGCTCGGTCAGTTCCGACTCCTCGAAGCCATCCGTGGCGATGATGGCGACGCGGACGTTCTCTAGCTCGGGCATGGGATCCTCCCTTGGCCTGATAATCGCCTCGCCCCCGCCCGTCTGGCCGCAGTTCGCCGCCTCGCCGGGGGCTTCGCCGAGGACGGGGCAAATGCCATGCCATGCCAGGCGCCGCCCCGCCTGACCTCCGGTGGAGCCTGGTATGCATCTTGCTCCCCGCCGGCAATGGGCGAGAGTCCGCGACTCAAATCGTTGCACCGCTCGGGGGATAGGCTGCATTCCGCCACCGGGTGCGGGTCCTGCCTTCTTCGTCGGCATTGATCCGGTCGGCACGCCGACCGCGAGCCGGCTTCTCGCCGCCGCGAAATCGCCACGGCCGTGCGCTCGTCGCGTTCGTCCTGTTGGGCGCTCTATGCCGTGCTCCCGCCTGTCGCGCGCTGGCTCGACCGCGTGAGCCCCTCGCGGTGCGGTCCGCGCCCTATCCGGGCGGGTGCCGGGACGCTCGCGTCACGGTCCGAAAATGGCGCTAGGGAGAACGTCCTATGCTGCGTATCGCTCAGCTCGCCCCGCCGTTCGTCTCGGTGCCGCCGCCCCGGTATGGCGGCACCGAGCGTGTCGTCTCTCTCCTGACGGAGGAGCTGGTGCGGCGCGGCCACCACGTCACGCTGTTTGCCAGCGGCGATTCCCGGACCGCGGCGGACCTCGTTCCCGTCGCGCCCCAGGCGCTCTGGCAGCGGACCAATGTCGACCCCATGATCGCGCTCTCGATGGCGCTGGGTGTCTGCTATGGTCGCGCCGACGAATTCGACGTCATTCACTCGCATGTCGATAGCATCGCCTTCGCCCCCGCCCGCCTGTGCTCAACCCCAACGGTCCATACGCTGCACGGCCGCCTCGACCTGCCCCTGCTCGGCCCGCTGTACACGACCTACCCCGAGGCGCCCGTTGTCTCGATCAGTCAGAGTCAGCGGCGGCCGCTGCCCCACGCCCGCTGGCTCGCGACGGTCTACAACGGCGTGGACGTGCGCCATCTGGCCTTTAATCCCGAGGGGGGCCGCGTGCTCGTGTTCCTCGGCCGCATCAGCCCCGAGAAGGGGCTCGACCGGGCCATTCGCATCGCCCGGCGGGCGGGCGCCGAGCTGGTGATCGCGGCGCGCGAGCCGCTGCCCAACGTCCAAGACCCCAACGTGCGCGCTGACCGCGAGTACTATGAGACGCGCGTCAAGCCCCTGCTCCGCGAGCCGGGGATACACTTCGTCGGCGAGGTCGGCGACGCCGAGAAGCCGGCGCTGCTCGGCGAGGCGCTGGCGCTGCTCAACCCGATCGATTGGGAAGAGCCGTTCGGACTGGCGATGGCCGAGGCGCTGGCCTGCGGCACCCCGGTGCTGGCCACCCGCCGCGGCTCGGTCCCGGAGCTGATCGAGGACGGCGTGACCGGTTGGATCGGCGACGACGAGGATGCGCTGGTCGCGGCAGTGAGCCGCGTCGACGCCCTCGACCGGGCCGCCTGTCGCGAGGCGGCCGTGCGGCGCTTCTCCGCGGCCGCGATGGCCGACGGCTACGAGGCCGCGTACGCGCGGCTGCTCCCCGGCGAGCACGACGGCCGCGCACCCGACGAGCTGGCGCCGTGGGGTACCCGCTGGGCCGCCCTGGCGGGCCGCTAACCGCCGCGGCCCGCCAGGCCACGGAGCAGGAGCAGCCAAGTGCATCGGCCCGCGAGTTCTGGCCGGCGCTATCCGCCCATCGCCGATTACGCGCTCATCGGCAACTGCCATACGGCCGCGCTCATCGCCCGCGATGGGTCGGTCGACTGGTACTGCCCGCGGCGCTTCGACGCGCCCGCCGTCTTCTGTCGCCTGCTCGACCGCGACCGTGGCGGCTACCTGAGCGTCGCGCCCCGTGGCGAGTTCGGCGCCGCGCGCCAATACCAGGGCGCCACGAACGTCCTGCAGACGACCTTCACGGCGGCCCATGGGGCAGTGCGGGTGACCGATTTCATGCCCGTCTACCGCCGCACGGCGAGCCGGCGCGGCGCCGACGTGGGCACCAGCCACCACCTGCTGCGCCTTATCGAGGGGCTCAGCGGCGAAGTGGAGCTAGAGCTGCGCTTCAAGCCCACCCTGGACTACGCGCGCGCGCCCACGCGCCTTCGCCTGGTTGCTGACGGCGCGGTGGCCGAGGGCGGCGGCGAGTGGCTCACGCTCGCCTGTCCCGGCGTCGCGCTCGCTCTGGATGACGCGGGTGCGGCGCGGGCCACCCCTCGCGTCGTGGCCGGTCAGCGGCTCTGGCTGGCGCTGGCCCATCCGGACGATCCGACCGACACCCGTCGCGCGCTGGCGCTCCCGGACTGCGAGACCGCGCTCGCACGCACGCTCGCGTACTGGGAGGAGTGGGCCGCCACCTGCACGTACCAGGGCCCCTACCGCGCCGAGGTGCTCCGCAGCGCTCTGGTCCTCAAGCTCCTCACTTACGAGCCGTCGGGCGCCATCGTCGCCGCGCCGACCACCTCGCTGCCAGAGGCGATCGGCGGCGTTCGGAACTGGGACTACCGCTACACCTGGCTGCGCGACGCCTCCCTGATCCTGTACGCGCTCATGACGGTGGGCTACAGCGCCGAGGCCGATGACTTCTTCCATTGGCTCCACGACACCTGCGGCGGCCAGCCACCCCAAATGCCGCGCATTATGTACACGGTGGATGCCCAGCCTGCTCCGCCCGAGATCGCCCTCGACTCGCTGGCCGGCTACCGCGATTCCCACCCCGTGCGAATCGGCAACGCGGCGACCGATCAGCGCCAGCTCGATATCTTCGGCGAAATCCTCATGGCGGCCCGCCTGCACTACCGGCGGCCGACGGACGAGGCCCCCGACGAGGGTGAGGCCGGAAACGACGGCGCCGGCGTCCCGGCGTCGAGCTGGGACCTCCTGCGTGGGTTCGTGGACCTGGCCGCGGAGCACTGGCAGGAGCCCGACTGGGGCATCTGGGAGATGCGCGGCGGGCCACAGCACTTCCTCTACTCCAAGCTGATGTGCTGGGCCGCCCTGGACAGCGGCCTGCGGCTGGCCGACGACTGGGGGCTGGATGCGCCGCGTCGCCGCTGGCGGGCCACCCGGGCCGCCATCCGTCAGGCGATTTTGGCCCGCGGCTTCGACCCCTACCGCGGCGCGTTCACCCAGGCGTTCGGCAGCTCGGCGCTCGACGCCAGCGTCCTGATCATCCCGCGCATCGGCTTTCTGCCAGCCACCGACCCGCGCGTCGACGCTACGATCAACGCCATCGAAACCCACCTCATGCGCAATGGGCTGGTCGACCGCTACCACACGCCCGACGGGCTGCCCGGCGGCGAGGCGAGCTTCGCGCTCTGCTCCCTGTGGCTGGTCGACGCGCTCGCCCTCAGCGGACGGCTCGACGAAGCCCATGCCCTCTATCAGCGCGTCGCCGGCTACGCGAACGACGTGGGTCTGCTCTCGGAGGAGATCGAGCCCAAGCGCGGGCTGCTGCTCGGCAACTTCCCGCAAGGGTTCACCCACCTGTCGCTGGTCCGCGCCGCGGTCAACCTGGCGAAGATCGCGACGCACGGCCCCGAGGAGCAGGCCGAGACGGAGGCCCAGCGGGTCGGCCCGGCGCGCCACGCGGCTGCCAAGGGGCACGGCGGGCCTACGCCGCGCCCGGCGCGTGCCATGCACAGCGCATCGGAGGAGTCATGAGCGAGGAGCTAGGGCGGCGGGTCTGGGTAATTGCCGAGGGCTACATCCCCGGCGAGAGCTACGACGCCCACCCGACCCGCGCGATGCTGAGCCACGAGACCGCCTGCATCCTGAACCCCAACGACCAGCCGGCCGACGTCGAGATCACGATCTACTTCAGCGACCGCGAGCCCGTCGGGCCGTACCGCGTCACCGTGGACCCGCGGCGCACCAAGCACCTGCGGTTCAACGACCTCACCGACCCCGCGCCGGTGCCCCGCGACACCGACTACTCCAGCGTGCTGCGGTCCTCGGTGCCGATCGTGGTCCAGCACACCCGGCTCGACTCCCGCCAGCCCCCGCACGCGTTGCTGACCACCATCGCCTGGCCCGTCTGAGCCTCCGGTCACGGGTCGCGTGGAGCCTGGCCCGCACCGAACCGCCACCCCATCTCTGGAATCCTGCCTGGCGCCCGCGTCGCTGCTCAACAATCCTTCGCGCGCCGCCGACTATTGCCGTAGGTCGGGCGCCGCGCCACCCGGCGCGGCCAGTCGGGGCCGCCCGGGGCGGGCGTGGAGTGCGGCGTGGCCGCGGCGGGAGACGAGGATGGACGCGGACGGCCGCGCCCGGGTGCTCTGGGTCGACGACAACCCGCGCGTTATGGAGAGCGTGGCCCAGGCGCTGCAGCGCCATTTTGCGATCACCACGACCACCAGCGGCGAGACCGCGCTCCAGCTGCTGGAAACTGACGGTCCCTTCGCCGTGCTCGTGGGCGACCTCTGCCTGCCCGGGATCTTCAACACCACCCTGTTCGTGCGCGCGCGCGAGATCGCCCCCGACACCGTGCGCGTGATGCTCACCGGCCAGGCCGATGTCCACGCCGCCCGCGCCGCGGTGAACGAGGCAGAGGTGTTCCGGCTGCTGCCCAAGCCGTGCGCGCCCGAGGCGCTGTTCCTCGCCTTGCAAGCCGCCGCCGGCCGCTACCGCGCTCGGCTTGCCGAGTACGCGCGTCTCGAGCAGCTCCTCGAGGGCAGCTTGCGCGCGCTGGCGGAGCTGCAGGCGTTCACGCACCCCGAGCTGCACGCCCGGGCCACCCGGGCACGCGAGCACTTGCGCTTCCTCACCGCGGGGCGCCCTCCCCGCGAGCGCTGGGAGACCGAGACTGCCGCGCTCCTCTCCCAGCTGGGCTACGTCACGCTGCCCCCGGCGCTCCTCGCCAAGCTGCAGGAGGGCCACGCGCTGCGCGAGGACGAGCAGGCCGCCGTGGACAGCGCGCCGCTGGCCGCCGCGCAACGGCTAGCCGCCATCCCGGGCACCGAGGCCTTGCGGCACGTCATCGCGTACCAGGCCAAGTTGTACGACGGGCGCGGCGTCCCGCGCGACAACGTGCGGGGCAAGGGCATTCCTTGGGGCGCGCGGGCGCTGAAGATCGCCCTGAACTTCGACGATCTCGTCGCCAGCGGCCTGACCTCGGTCGCGGCGATCGACGCGATGCAGAGCCGGGAGCGCCGCGGCCACTACGATCCGGAGATTTTGGCCGCCTTCGCCGAGACGGCCTTCAGCCCCGAGCAGAACGACGCCGTACAGGAGATCCCGCTCGCGAAGCTCGAGCCGGGCATGGTCGTGGTGACCGACGTGCGCACGCGCAGCGGCGCCCTCCTCATCCCCGCCGGCCAGCAGGTCACCGCCCAGCACGCCGCGCGCCTGCGCGCCATTGGCGCTGCCGACGAGGAGCTGGTCTGCGTGCTCTTGCCGCGCGCCCGCTTCGCGGCCCCCGTCACCGCGGTGCTCGCCCGCTAAACGGCAACGCCTGCCTGACCGTGGCTCAGGACGCGTCGTACACGGTCCGCAGCACGACCTGGCCTACCGCCTGCAAGCTGGCGGCGGAGCACTTGTCGGGCGTGTCCTCCAGTGTGTGCCACCAGCTGTTGTGGGGGCCGAAGCTGAAGTCGATGAGGTCGATCATCGGGATCCCGGCCTGCAGGACCGGCACGTGATCGTCCAGGATGGGCGAGCCGATCACGTCCTCGAACTCGTCACGCCCCAGCTCCTTGGCCGCGCGCCACACGCGGTCGTTGACGGCGGCCGCGAGCTGCTGGGAGCCCGCCTCGCGCGGGATGTGCAGATCCCGATCGCCGATCATGTCGATGAGGATCCCCCACCCCGGCCGCTCCGGCACCACGTGCTCGGCGTAATAGCGGGCGCCGAGGAACATGGCGTCGATCCCGGGGCCATAGTCCTCGCCGTCGAAGAACATGATGATGACGCCCACGGGCGGCGGCGCCGCTTGCAACACGCGCGCTACCTCGAGCAGGACCGCCACCCCGGACGCCCCGTCGTTGGCCCCGGGAATCGGGGTCTGGCGGTTGGCGGGGTTCGGGTCCTGGTCGGCCTGCGGGCGCGAGTCCCAGTGCGCCGCGAGCACCACCTTGTTCGGCTCGTCGGGGCCGAACAGCCCGAAGATGTTGCTCATCGCGAGCGGCGTGCCGCGGACCTCCCAGGAGAAGTCCTGCGCGTCGACGCGATCGCTTAGCCCGCGGAGCTGGCCCAGCAGGTACTCGCGGATCGTGTCGTGGCCCGGCAGGTTGGGCACCCGCGGGCCGGCCTCCACCTGCGTCAGGAGGTCTTGCCAGGCCCGGTCGGCATTGAACTGCGTCTCGGGCGCCGCGTTCTGCGCGAGCAGGCGTCCTGCGCCGGGAGCGGAGGGGGCGGCCAGGGCCAGCAAGCGGTCGCTCGTCGCGTGGGCGAGGATGGGCGTGGCGACGAGGCCGGCGCCAGCCCATTTCAGCAGGCGTCGGCGGGTCCACAGGGAATGATCGGGCGGTATCGACTCCTTGGCTGACATACTCATCCCTCCAACACTTCCTACGCCAGCATTACTCGCCGCGGGAGCCAAGTGCCGACCCCTCGGCTAACATGCTCCTCCCGCCAACGCCGTCGTGCTCCTCGGCGCGGGCCACCGGCTAGGCGACGGCCCCAGTCTAGTCGGTCTGTGCGTCCGGGTGCATGGATTCCGCGACCCGCTCGAAAAGCCGTCTGCCCGGAGCTTCGCCTCCGACCATCGTCCTGCTGACCGTCGCCGTCTTCCTCGTCTCCCTGGCGGTCGCCCCCCGCCCCCAGGGTGTCGCGGCGCCTTAGCTCGTGCGGCCGGAGCGCTGAGGCGCGCGTGGGCCGACCCGAGGTATCTCTTGCGGACGACCACCGGGGCCGCTACCCTCCTTCCGCGCGGCGCGGCTGCGCGGTTCGTCCTTCGCCAGTGCGGCCGCGCTGGCCCGATGCGCTCGTCGGCTCCCGGTGGCCGCACGCGGTGCGCCGGGCAGGTGCGGGCGCGGTGCGCGCCCTCGCGGGCTCGGCCCTACGCGGCCGGGCCCGCGCTGAAAGGAGCTAGCGGGATGAACGTCCGGCGTCGGCGGCCACGTTTGTGGACCCTGGGTGTCCTCCTCACGCTCCTGCTCGCAAGTGCGTCCTCTGCGCGGGAGCTGACGCCCGGGGTGGCGCTCGCCCAGGAAGCGGCGGGACAGGCGCCGCTCCCGGCGAACGTGGCCGCGGCCTTCGACGCCATCGCGCAACGGGCCTCCCAGTTGCGCGGCCTGGCGCCCCGGCGCGACGTGCCCCGCGTCGTGCTCACGCCGGACGAGTTCCGCGCCCGCGTCGTCGACGATCTGAGCGACCCCGAAACCCAGACGTCCATCGAGCACAGCCGGCAGCTCATGGTCGCCCTCGGGCTGCTTGGTCCCGACGTCGATCTCTATGCGCTAGAGCTGGCGTTCCGCGCGGGCATCGTGCTCGGCCAGTACGATCCGGACACCAAACAGCTCTACGTCATCACCGGGACCGACCCGACTAGCGCGATGGCGCGGGTAACGTTCGCTCACGAGTACACGCACGCGCTCCAGGACCAGTACTACGACATCCGCGCCCTCATGCCCAAGAACTCCGACAACTCGGACCGCGACCTCGGCGTCTCCTCCCTTCTCGAGGGCGATGCGCTGCTCATGGAGGAGATCTACCAGCGGCAGGCGATGTCGCCCGCCGATCGCCAGGAGAAGCAGCGCGAGGAGAACGCGCTTGCCGCCGGCGTGGACCTGAGCCAGGTGCCGTTGGTGCTGCGGGAGGAGACCTACTTCCCCTATGAGCAGGGGCCCCGCTTCATCGGCGCCGTCCTGGGGCAGGACGCCATCCGCGAGGCCTTGGACCAGGGCGCCGGCTACGGTCCGCGAGTCAACCGGATCTTCGAGGACCCGCCTCGCTCGACCGCGCAGATCATCCACCCCGAGAAGTACCTGGCCGGGGAGAACCCCGTCGCCGTGCATTTCCCCGACCTGGCCGCCGCGCTCGGCGATGGGTGGCAGCAGCTCGAAGCGGATGTCCTGGGCGAAGTGGACCATCGCATCCTGATCCAGCAGTTCTCCGACCGCCAGCGGGGGGAGCAGGCGGCTGCCGGGTGGGCGGGCGATGGCTACGTGCTGCTGAGCAACGGCGACCACGTAGCGGTGGTCGTGAGCAGCCGCTGGGAGACTCCCGACGCGGCCAGCACTTGGTATGGCGCGTACGCGCAGACGGTGGCGGCGCGGTATGGCAGCCGCGCCGAGGCGGTCGAGCAGCGGCCGGACCGAACGGTCTGGCGCACGCCGGACGGGATGGAGCTGCTGAGCCGGGACGGCACCGCCACGACCATCCTCATCGCCAAGACCCCGGAGGAGATCGCCACCCTGGAACAGGCACTGGCCGGCGTTCCGGCCACGGCCGGGCACGTCCTGGTGCCGACGGTCCCGCTGCCCTGAGCGCGGCGGACCCCCGCTGCCGCGGCGCCCGGCACTTAGCAATTGGTCCAGGAGAGGGGTGGGGGCGGCGCAGCCGCCCCCACACCCCCCTCCTGGGAACCCAGCTCAGTGTAGGTCGTACTGATACAGGTCGTACTGGTCCATGATGTGGATCAGCTTGGCGGCGTACTCCGGGTCGGTCGCGTAGCCCGCTTCCGCGATGGCTTTGGCGAAACGGCGCGCATCCTCGCTGTACTTGAAGGCGCCGTGATAGCGCGAGTTCTGCAGGAAGAACATCCCGTGATCGAGGAACGACTCGGCCGGGTTGTTGTAGGCGCGGAACGGCTCCGGCACGACCACGTCCTCGCCGCCGACCACTTCCCAGGCGTCCATCCAGTAGGTGCCGGCCGAGCCTTCGCCGTTGCGCGCCTTGATGCCGAAGAAGTTGTTGGCCTCGCGCGCCAGCTTGCTGGTGCCCCAGTACGATTCGTGAATCGCCTGCGCGATGCTGACCGACGCGGGAACGCCCAGGCGGCGCTGCGAGTCCTGCGCCGCGGCCGCGGCCGCCTCGATGAACTGGCGCTTGTGGTGGTCGCCCGTGCCCGGCGCCGGCCACTCGGCCGTCTGCGTCGCGGGCGTCGGCGGCAGCGGCTGCGCCCCCGGCACCAGCAGCCGCTGGCCCGCGCCCAGCGGCGCGGCGGGCTCGGCCAGGCCGTTCGCCTCGACGAGGCGCTCGACGGTGACGCCGTAGCGCTCGGCCAGGTTCGCCACCGTGTCGCCCGCCACCACCGTGTGCAGCACGCCCGAGACCGGCAGCACCAGCAGGTCGGTCCCCACCGGCAGGCGGTCGTCCTCCGGCAGGGCGTTGGCCCAGCGCAGCGTGTCCACGCTGATCCCGAAGCGCCGCGCCAGCGCCGTCAGCGTGTCGCCCGCCTCGGTGCGATAGGTCGTCACGCGGGCCACGAGCGGCTGCGTCTCCGCCGGCGCCAGCGGCGGTAGCGCCACGCGCTCGGCGGCGAAGGCCGTTTGCTCGTGCCTGCCGCCGCGGAGCCAACCATCCGGCTGGTTCAGCAGCGGCAGGCTCCAGGCCCAGCCGAGCATGAGCGGCGACACGGCGAGCGTCGCGATGGCCGCGTGCAGGTTCCAGCGCCACAACTTCACGGGATTGCTACCTCGTCCAGCTAGTCTCGTCATCGCGCGGCTTGCGCCTCGCGCACGCCGGCCCAGGGGGCACATGCGGAGGGGAATGCCTGCGGTGAACGCCGGGGGCATTGTAGCGACCGTCCCCAGCGCAGAATCAGGCACGCGGTGGTATATTGGCCCCTTCCGGCGAAGAACAGGACCAAAGTACTATTGGCGAGCGCCCGTCGCTCGCGGCGCACCGTGCTGGGCGGCCCGACCAACGTGCTGGCTGCCCGCCTTGCGCGCCGCCGCTCGCCGCGCCACGGCGGGCCGCTGACAGCTGCCGGGTGGTGGTGCCGCGCGGCCGGCTGGCCACCCCCGGCCAGCCGCGCAGGCAGTGCCCCGGGCCGTATACTGTGGACGGCGAGCCGCCTACCAAGCGCGGGAGGACGCGATGGCCGCGGTGCTGGAAGTGGCCTCCGACATCCACTGCCCCTGGGCCTACGTCTGCGTGCTGCGGCTGCTCCGCACCCGCGACGCGCTGGGCCTCGACGTCGTGCTGCGCCACCTCTACTGGCCGCTGGAGCTAGTGAACGGCCGCGGTGCCCCGCGCGCCATCCTCGACGCCGAGACGCCCGTCCTGGCGCAGGTCGAGCCCGACGACTTCGCCGCCTGGCGCGGCCCCGAGTGGCCCACCACCTTCCTGCCGGCTTTCGAGCTGGTGAAGGCGGCCGAGGAGCAGGGGTTGCGGCCGGCCGAGGATCTCGATCTGGCGCTGCGCCGCGCCTTCTTTCTGGAGCACCGCAACCTGTCGCTGCGCACGGTCCTGTTCGAGGTCGCCGCCGCGGTGGCCAGCGTGGACGCGGCGGCTCTGCGCGACGCCTACGACAGCGGCCGCACGCGCCGCGTGGTGCTGCGCGAGTACGACGAGGTGACGCGGCGCGGCATCGAGGGCAGCCCAGAGGTCTACCTGCCGGACGGCGAGCGCGTCCACAACCCGGGCTTCGCCAAGCGGTGGGTCCACGGCATCCCGCACATCCTGTCCGAGGACCGTGCGGTCTACGAGCGGCTCCTGCGGGCGGCTGCCGTGCCCCCGAGCGATTAGGGCGCGGGGCGTGGCAGCCGGGCGCTACTCGACGTACTTGGGGATCTCGGCCAGCGTGCCGGGGACGAATAGCTCCTCGGCGCTCAGGCGGCGGCGCGTCAGGCCCTGCTGGTGACCGTACTCGCAGAACGTCTCCAGCGTGTGGCGGTTGGGCGCGAAGCCGTACACCCACGGGTCGGCGCCCATCACGGCGCGCTGCTCTTCCAGCAGGTCGCGCATCCAGGCCAGCGACACCGTCCGCGGGTTCTCCAGGCGCCGGTACGCTTGCTCCTTCGCCTTCTCGAACGCCTGCAAGAGGTTCTGCGCCACCCACGGATGCGTGCGCAGGATCTCGTCGCGAATGACGACGGTGTGCATGATCGGGAAGATGCCCGTCTTGCGGAAGTACGCTTGCTCCTCGGCCTTCGAGTCGGGGAACAGGCGCCGCACGCGGCTGTCGCCCCGCGCCAGCGAGGGCAGCAGCTCGGGGTAGAACGCCGCCGCCAGGTCGCCGTCGGCCAGGAGCGTGTCGAGGTTGGCGTCGGCGGGCAGGCGCTCCAGCGAGATGCCCGGCGGCAGCTGCAGCGGAATGTCCTCCTCGCTCTGCGCGACCCACTGCACCTGGTCCACGGGCAGGCCGTACTCGCTCTGCAGCATGCCGCGCTGCCAGACGCCCGCGGTAGTTTGCCAGGTGCGCAGCCCGACCCGCTTGCCGCGCAGGTCGCTCGGCTGGCTGATGCCGGCCTTGGCGTTCACCACCATGAACGAGTGGCGGAAGCGCCGGTGGGGAAAGGCAGGGATGGCGGTGAAGGGCAGCCCGGCCTCGCGCGAGGCGAGGTACGACGCCATCGAGAACTCGCAGACGTCGAACTCCTGGCCCTTGGTCATCCGCCAGTGCCGCTCCGGCGACGGCATGGTGAGCACCACCAGGTCGATCCCCTGCGGCGGGGTCGTCGCCTCGATCAGCCCGCGCGTGAGATCATAGTCACCGCAGGCGAGCGTCAGTTGTAGCTTGGCCATCGCTGTCTCCTCCGATTGTGGTCACCTGACTACTCGCCACGGCGGCCATGATGGCCGCGGGCGATGGCCGATCGGCCGGGTCCTGGCACGGGTGCGCGAGCGCCAGCAGCCCCGCCGGGTCGACCACGAAGTCGCCGCCCAGCTGTAGCGGGTCCTCCTGGGGCCGTTGCACGCGGCGCCCGTTCTCCATCATGCGTAAGGCGCCCAGCACCACCCGCGGCATCAGGAAGCGCCAGAGCGGTCCTTGCTCCAGTCCGTAGGCGCGGTAGACCCGCCGTTCCGGGTCCAGCAGCAGCGGGAAGGACAAATTCTGCTCCTGCGCGTAGCGCTCGGCGCGCTCCCGCGTGTCGAAGCAGACGAGCAGCACTTCCCCGCCCGCGGCCCGGAGGTCGGCGTGGTGACGGCGCAACTGCGCCACGTGCTCGGCGCAGAACAGTCAGCCGAGGTAGCGCAGAAAGATCAGCACTACCGAGCCGCCACGGTAGGCCGAGAGCGAGACCGCGCCGCCGCCCACGCGGGGCAGCGTAAACTCCGGCGCGCGGTCCCCCACCTGTAGGGCCATCGTCCCTCCCCGCCGGTCAGGCCCGCCCACCGGCGCCAGCGGCTGCCCCGGCTATGATAGCGCCCGCCGGCCGCGCGGGGCTACGGCCGGCCGCGCTGTGCGGTTCGCCCAAGAACCGGGCCGCTGCCACCCTGCTCACGCACCGAGCCCGTCCGACCCCCAGGTGGCCCGCGGCACCGCGGGGGACCGCGACCCACCCGCCGGCAGGCTCGGGTTGTCGCTACCCGCACGGTATACTGAAGAGACATCGGTCCCAGCCGCCAGCCCTCTCCTCCCGCCGTGCCCAGCGCGCGGCGGCTCGCGCGGGGGCGACAGTGGGAAGGACGAGGCCATGACCGAGGCGCTGCGCACTTACGCCGAGTGCTTCGTCTGCGGCGAGAGCAACCCGGCGGGGCTCCACGCGCAGTTCAGCCTTGGCGAGACGCCCGACGAGATGCGCGGGCGCTTCACGCCCGACGCCCGCTACCAGGGCTATCCGGGGCGGGTCCACGGCGGCGTGCTGGCCAGCGTGCTCGACGAGACGCTCGGCCGCGCCGTGGCGCTGCACGGCGCGTGGTCGTTCACCGCGCGACTGGAGGTACGCTACCGGCGCCCGGTGCCCGTCGGCGCGGCGCTGGAGGTGCGCGCGCGGCAGGTGCGCGACCGCGGCCGCTTTGTCGAGGCGCGGGGCGAGGCCCTGCTCCCTAGTGGGGAGGTCGTGGCGGAGGCCACGGGCCTGTTCCTGAAGCTCGCGCCCGAGGAAACCGACGCCCTGCGCGAGGCGATCTGGCCCACGCCCCAGCCCTCTTCGCCCACCCCGCCCGCGCCGGAGGTGCGGTGAGCACGCGCCTGCTGTTCGTGCGCCACGCCGAGGTGCATAACCCACGCAACGTCGTCTACGGCCGCCTGCCTCGGTTCCGGCTGAGCGCGCGCGGGCGCGAGCAGGCCCAGCTGATCGCCGAGTGCCTGGCCGACGAGCCGGTCGCCGCGATCTACACCAGCCCGCTGCTGCGCGCGCGCCAGACCGCGCTCGCCATTGCCGCGTTCCACCCCGGCGTGCCGGTACGCCGCAACGCGCTGCTGGCCGAGATCCGCACCGGCTGGCAGGGGACGCCCAACAAGGAGGTCCCCAAGGGCACGAGCTTTTACGTCGACCGCAAGCATCCCGACGACGAGGTGGTGGAGGACGTGCTCGCGCGCCAGCAGCGGCTGGTGCGCCTGCTGCTCCGACGACACCGCGACCAGGCGGTCGTCTGCGTCGGCCACGCCGACCCCATCGCGGTCCTGACGCTCTGGGCGGGCGGCGAGACGGTGACGCCGAAGCTGCTGCAAGAGCCGTTGGCGCCGGCCCGCGGCGCGGTGGTCATCTTCGAGTACCCGACGCCCGATGCCCTGCCCATCCTCAGCTACTGGAACCCCCAGCCGCCCGAGCCCGAGAAGCACAGCGCGGACGGCGAGGCGGCCTACGACGGTACCAGCGCCCCCGCCGCCGATGCGGCCCCCGCGGATGGTAACGCCGCGCCTGCCGACGCTGCTGCCGCGGCGGCCGCGAGCGCGCCAGCGACCACCGGGGCCGTGTCTGCCGACCCTACCCGCGCGAACGGCCACGCCGCCGCCCCGCTCACGGGTGGCGCCAATGCCCCTGCCGGCCCGGCTGCGACGCCGACTGGCTGAGCCTCCGCTAGCACAGGACGGCCGCCGGGAAATTCCGGAACCTGGTACCATCTGGCGGACAGCGTGATGCCGTCCGGGGTGACGACCGTGGGGATTGGATCGGCCCAGGCCCCTGGCCGAGTTGAGGAGGACATGCGCGATGGCAGAGCGAGGTACTCTCCCCAGCGATCAGGAAGTGCGCGCCTACATGCACAAGCTGAAGGCGTTCCGCGATAGTCTGGCGCCCACCGAGCAGCGAATGCTGGACGCGGTCGTGCTGGCCGCGTACTGGCCCGAGGACCGGGCGGATACTCACGGCTATGGGCTGCCCATGCCCACCACGATCTATGACGATACGAGCGGCCTACCGCCCATCCAGATGATTCCCTGGGGCAAGGTCCTGGGAGCCATCTAGCTCGAGGAGAGTGACTCATGGCCGCGCCGCTTACGCTGGACGAGAGCCTGCACCTGCTCCAGGTCTGCGTGGGGAAGATGCGCAGCATGAATCTCCGCTGCTCCATCGCGATCGTCGACGCGAGCGGCATCCAGGTGGCCGCCGCCCGCGCGGACGGCGCGAACCTCCTCTCGCCCGACATCGCCCTCGGCAAAGCCTACGCCGCCGCCATGTTCCGGCGCTCCGGCCGCGAGCTGGGCGAGGCCTGGGGGCCGGGCCATCCCGTCGGCAGCGCGATGGTCGCGCGCACGGGCGGCCGCTTCGTGCCCGCGCAGGGCAGCCTGGTGCTGCGCGACGGCGACGAGGTCGTGGGCGCGATCGGCGTGAGCGGCGCGCGCTCTGATCAGGACGAGGAGATCGCCCAGGCCGGCGTCGACGCCTTTCGGCGCTAGGGGGAAAGACCTAACCGCCCCGGCCTCCCTTCCCTCCGAAGGAAGGGGGGAGCCCCCCCGGCCTCATCTCTATCCCTCTGCCCGGTGGGGGAGAGAGGCCGGGGCGCGGGGCTTCGTCCCACTCCCCCTTCCCACAGTGGGAGGGGGGCCGGGGGGGTAGGTCATCCGGTCCTCCCCCTTCCCGCATCGGGAGGGGGGCCGGGGGGGTAGGTCCGCCGCTTCCCCCGAAGCAGCCGAGCGCGGCGGCCAGCACGGCGTCGGGCGCGAGGGCCGTCAGGCAGGCGCGATGGGGGCAGGCCCACATCGCCTCCCAGGTGCATGGCTGGCAGGGCACGGGATGGCGCACGATCGTCACCCGTGGGCCGCGCGGCGCCCACAGCGCGGGGTCGGTCGGCCCGAAGACGGCGACCACGGGCGTGCCCGCGGCCGCGGCCAGGTGCGTGATCCCCGAGTCCGCGCCGATATAGCACGCGCAGGCGGCGAGGAGCGGCGCCAGGCGCTCCAGCGGCCACTCGCGCGCAAGCGCGGGCCGCCACGCCACGAGCGCCCCCAGCGCCTCGTCCACGACCGCCTCCTCGGCCGGCCCCGCGACCACGAGCGGCCGTAGCCCGCGCGCGGCGAGCGCCGCCGCCACCGCTACGAACCTCGCCACGGGCCAGTTCTTGCGCCGGCTGCCGCTGCCCAGGTGCAGCGCCGCCCAGCGCGTCGCCGCCGTTGCCCCCGGCTGCGCGGCCAGGAACGCGGCGGCCGCCGCGCGCGCCTCGGCGCTCGGCTCCAGGCGCGGCACTGCCGGCCCATTCGCCTCGATCCCCAGCGGCGCGAGCGTGTCCACCAGGTAGTCGGCCACGTGCTGCCGGCGCCCGGCTGGCGGGCGCGCGGGGGTATGGACGACCGTGGCGCCGGCCGCCCGCAGGTTGGCGGCCAAGGGCTCGGCGGCGGCGCCCGCCCAGATGACGGCATGCGTGGCCGCTACCTCGGGCGGGATGGCGGCGCCGGGGGCGAACAGCGGCGTCAGGCGGGCATCGTCGGCGGCGAGGGGGCGGTCGGCCAGGTGGGCGGCGAGCAGCACGGCCGCGGCGGGGCCGACGACGATCAGCGGCGCGCCGGGGAAGCGGGCGCGCAGGGCGGCGAGCGCCGGCAGCGCGAGGATGAAATCGCCGATGGCGCCCGGGCGGTAGACGAGCACGCGCGCGGGCGCCATCGGCGACTGGCTCCATGCGCGAGGCCTGGGGGGGTCCCCCAGGCCCCGGTCTGCTGGTGCGTTAGGCCGCGGCGGCCACGGCGCCGCCGAGGGTGCGCTTGAAGAAGTTGACGGCCTTCGGGAAGGCGTCGCGCGCCGACTCCTCGTGGTAGCTGCCCGGGCGCGCGTCGCAGCAGAAGCCGTGGGGCGCCTCGGGGTACCAGCTCAGCTCGTAGCGCTTGTTGTTCTGCTTGAGCGCCGTCTCGATCTTGCTGACCTGCTCCGCCGGGATCGACTGGTCCTTGCCGCCGAAGAACAGGTGGATCGGCGCCCGAATGTTCGCCGTCGCGTTCACCGGCGCGTCGGCCGCGTCGGCCGCAATGCCGCCGCCGTAGAACGCTGCGCCCGCCTTGAGGTTCGGGTTGCGCGTGAGCGCGAGATAGACGACGCGGCCGCCGTAGCAGAAGCCGACGATGCCGATCTGCCCCTTCTGCACGTCCGAGCGGCTGTTGAGGAGGTCGCAGGTCGCGTTCACGTCGTCCATTACCTGGTTGTCGGACAGCCGCTGGCGCAGCGCGAACCCGGCCTGGACGTCGGAGTAGGGCGCCTCCTTCTGCTCGAAGCGGTGGAAGATCTCGGGCGCGGCCGCGACGAAACCCTGCTCGGCGTAGCGGCGCGTCACGTCCTGGATGTGCTCGTTGACGCCGAAGATCTCCTGGATGACGATGATGCCGGGGAGCGGCTGGCTGCCCTCGGGGCGCGCGACGTACACGCGCATGTCGCCCTCAGGCGTCTTGGCGGTGACCCACTCGGTCTTCACGGCCATGGTGTCCCTCCTCCTGCATGGTGGCTTACGACCCCGCCCGCCTGGGGAGCGGCCCGCGCCCACGCCCGGCGCGGCCCGCTGGCGCGCGGCGCGCGCCAAGCTCGAGGCGGAGAATCGGCTCATCCGGATTGTAAGCACAGCCCCCGGCGCCGGGCAAACAACGAGCCGCCGGCCTGCCGGGCACCGGCGAGGAGCCGGGACCCGCCGCAGCGGGACACAGATCAGTCTCGTGACTCTCCTGCTTGTCTCAGCGTGATAACTCGCATGTTATAACGACGGTGTGAGCCAGTGGACTCCCGAGTTCTACGAGACGCCAGCCGGACGGCGTCCGGTAGCAGAGTATATCGACGCGCTCGGCGGGCGCGAGGCTGCTGCTGTCCGGCGAGGGTTACGGCTGCTGGGAGAGTTCGGCTCCCGCCTGGGGATGCCGCATGTGCGACCATTGGAGCGGAAGCTTTGGGAGCTGCGTGTGCGGGCAGGGTGGGAACATCGTGTGCTTTACTTCGCGGCCAGCGGTCGGCGGCTAATCCTACTCCATGCTTTTACGAAGAAGACGCAGGAAGCTCCCCGGGGAGAAATCGCTATCGCTATCGGTCGTATGGGGGACTTTCAAGCGCGTGAGGGATCATGAACGTCGAGGAGTATTTCGCGGAGCGAGAGGCGCGGGACCCCGAGTTCCGGGCGGCATGGGAGGAGCAGCGTCCGCAGTTCGAGCTTGAGCGCGCGCTTATTAAGGCACGACTGGCAGCCGGGCTCACACAGCAGCAGTTGGCCGACCGTCTGGGGAAGAAGCAATCGGCGATCGCGCGTCTGGAAAGCGGCAAGCACCCGCCGCGGCTCGACACTCTGGTCGCGATCGCGCGGGCTGTGGGAGCCGCCTTCATCGTCGAGCCAGACGGGCGCCTGAGGGTGGAGTCGCGCGGGGGGCGCCGGCTCGCCGCGTCGCGCCGCGTCCCCACCCACCACGACGCCGCGGATACGCGCACACCTGCCGGCGCCGGGCGAGCCCGATAACCGCTAACGGTACAGGCTGTCCACGAAGCCGGAGCGGTCTAGCTCGTCGAGGAGGGTCATATCGAGGAGCTGTTCGGGCTGGGCGGTCTTCGCCTCGGGCGTCGTTAACGCCAGGGCGTCGAGCTGGCCTTGCAGCGCCTCCACGGTGAGCCGCGGCACGCGCTCCCACACGTTCACGTAGGTGTCGTAGACCTCGCGTAGCACGGCCGGATCGTCGGTCTTGGTGTACTTACCGATGGCCGCCATCGCCGCGTCGGGCTCCGCCTTCGCCACCTTGATGCCCTCGACGTAGGCGCGCAGGAAGCGGCGCACGACCTCCGGGTGGTCGCGCAGGTAGGCGCGCGAGGTGCCGACGGCATTCTGCACGAACGGCAGCTTCAGCTCCGCGATGTTCAGCAGCTCGTGCAGCCCCGCGTTGCGCGCTTCGAGCGAAGTGGGCGGCGAGATGTCGCCCGCGGCCACCACGCCTTGCAGCATGCCCGCCACCAGCTCGCGCTGGCCGCCGAGGAACGAGAACTCGACGTCGTGGTCAGGGTCCCAGCCGAGGCGCGCGATCGCCACGCGCACGGCCAGGTGGCTCGCGTCGAACGGGCCGTTGGCGCCGATCGTCTTGCCCTTCAGGTCCTCCATGCGCGTGAACTCGGGCCGCGCGTAGATCGAGCTGACGAAGTAATTGGCGCTGCCGGCGATGTACACCAGCTCCGAGCCTTGCAACATCGGCACCGTGAGCGAGCCGGTGGAGGCGAACTGCACGTCGCCGCCGATCAGCGCCTGCGCCGTGCGCGCCCCCGTGCCGCCCAGGATCAGCTCGGCGTCCAGGCCGTGCTTGCGGAAGATGCCCTCCGTCTCGGCCACGTAGAGCGGCGTGTAGATGCCGCCCGGCACGGTGTAGCTGATCTTCACTGGCACGACGGCCGGCTCGCTCGCCGCGGCGGTCGGCGCCGGGGCCGTGGCGCCCCCGGCCGCCGGCGCGGCCGCGCCCCCGGCCACCGCCCCCGCGCCCGCCGGCGCCGCGCCAGGCTTCGCGGCGGACGGCGCGCTCGCCGGGGCGCAGGCGGCCAGCGCGAGCAAGGCCAGCAGCGCGACAGCGCGGAGCCCCGTGAGCGCGAGCGGTGACGCCGAGCGTCCCCTCCCTGGGAGCGTGGGCGTCTCGCCTGCGTCAACGCTAGCGGCCCCCGCGACCGGCCAGGCTGGAATTCCTCGCTCCCGGGCCATGCGCCAGAATCGTCCCGCGGCTTCCCTGCATCCGCACATGTCTGGCCTCCTCGTGCCCACGCCGGGGCTGTTCCCTGCGTCTTGCAGCCGGCCTCGCGGCCCCGCATCCGCACATGTCTCGCCTCTCGCCTGCTCCTCGCGGTGCCCTGCCCGGCCCCCGCCCCCCGGACGATCGCCCCCCGCCAATGTCTTCTCTTGTAGGGGCGCTGCTTGCTGCGCCCTGCCCAGTCGCCACCCAGCCCGGCGTCTCAGCGAATCCGGCCCAGGCTTCCCGTCCTCCCCCTCTCCCTTAGGAGAGGCCGGCAGGGGGGTGAGGTCCGGCGCCGCGTCCCTCCCCCTCGCCCCCTGGGAGAGGGTCGGGGTGAGGGCGTCTCCCTCGTTCTCCCTCTCTGCTAAGGGAGAGGGGCAGGGGGGTGAGGTCCGGCGCCGCGTCCCTCCCCCTCTCCCTCTGGGAGAGGGTCGGGGTGAGGGCCCGTCCCGGTCGGCCAACCGCCCGGCTGCATCGTGTATCACCCGTCTGAGCCGGACGACCGCCCCTCGTCAATGCATTCATACTAGAGAGGCCGCGAGGCGCGCCGGAGAGCGCCCGCCATCCCGCGCGACGTGGTCGCGTATCTTGCGCCGTACACGCCTCCCACCCCGCCCGCCGCCCGCGCCCGGCCCGGGGCACCCCGCCCCGCCGGCCCGGCCCGCGGCGGGACCGCGGGGGAGTATCGTACGGGGTAAACGATGCGACCTTCCGCGCCCGACCAGCACGCGCAGACCCGCGCCCGGCCTAGCGTTTAACCACCCGGTAAAGGAGCATCGTTTGACCGTTCCTCGGATAACTTGCACTGCACCATCGTGGGCCGAACGCCCACGTCGGCCGTTGCTCGCCACGGGGCGCGGCCGTAGAATACCCCGCGCCGTGAGGCGCCCCTATCATACACGCCGCCGCGCGACCAGTTGGAGGGGCCAACATGCCGCCGCAAGTGCAGACTGTCCTGGGGCCGGTGGCGCCGGGGGCGCTGGGCGTGGTGGATATGCACGAGCACGTGCGATTCGGCATGCCCGGCTGGGAGACGGAGGCCGGTACGCTCTTCGCCCGCGACGCGATGCTGGACGAGACGGTCAGGCGCTTTGCCGCCTTCCGCGCGGCCGGCGGCACGACGATCGTGGACGTGACGGGCATCGGGCTGGGGCGCGACGTGGCGTTCTACCAGGACGTGGCGCGCGAGGCCGGGGTGCAGCTCGTGGCCTGCACGGGCTTTTGGGCGCAGCGCGGCATCCTCCCCCGCTACCAGCACTGGTACGATATCGATGCGTTCGTAGAGTTGTTCGTGCGCGAGCTGACCGTCGGCATCGGCGACAGCGGCGTGCGCGCGGGGGTCATCAAGGTGGGCAATAGCCGCGAGGGCATTACGCCCGTCGAGGAGCGCACCTATCGTGCCGCCGCCCGCGCCGCGCGCCAGACGGGCGCCGCCGTCGTCACGCACGGCATGCCGTGGGCCGAGGAGCAGTTCCGCATCCTGCGCGAGGAGGGCCTGGACCCCGAGCGCATCGTCATCAGCCACCTGGACGACCCGACGGCGCTCGACCTAGAGCGCGACAAGCGGCTGGCGCGGCAGGGCGCGTTCATCGCCTACGACCACATCGGCTACGAGCCGGCCACGTCGCCGATGCACTACGCGATGCCCGACGCGCGGCGGGTGGAGCTGGTGCAGGCGATCCTGGCGGCCGGGCTGGAGCGCCACCTGGTGCTGGCCTGCGACAGCAAGGGCTGGAGCCTCGACCTGCCCTTCCAGCCCACGCCGAGCCACGGCTGCGCCTGGCTGCTGGCGGAGTTCTGGCCGCGTCTCTACGCCGCGGGCGTGCCCGAGTCGGCCTTCCAGACCATCATGGTGGAGACGCCGCGGCGCATCCTGCCGTTCTAAGCTGGTTCGTGGGGTGGCGGCGGCGTTTGGCGCCGTCAAATCTCCACATCCACCCAGGCCGGATGTCCAGGCAATCGACGCGCGGAGTGAGCAGAGCGAAGCGGAAAGGATACGGAGCCATGAGCACGCCGACCACGCTGCCGAACGAGACGGCCCGCCGCACCGACGAGATCCTCGTCTCCGGCGATTCGCACGTCACCGAGGCGCCCGACTTCTGGGCGACACACCTGCCCGGCCAGTTCCGGGACCAGGCGCCCGTGTTCGGCGGCCGGCCGAACGACGCGAAGGCCAAGGACGGCCGCCCCGGCGGCTCCGACCCGCACGCGCGGCTGGAGGAAATGCAGGTGGACGGCGTGAGCGCCGAGGTGCTCTACCCCACCTACGCCCTGCGGCTATTCGGGCTGGACGATGCGCGGCTGCAGGAGGCGTGCTTCCGCCTGTACAACGACTGGCTGATCGAGTACTGCCAGGTGGACACCAACCGGCTGGTGGGCATTCCCTGCATCGCCATCTACGACGTGGACCACGCGGTCGCTGAGCTTGAGCGCTGCCGCAAGGCGGGGTTGCAGGGGGCGCTCATCTGGCAGGCGCCGCACCCCGACCTGCCGTTCTACTCGGACCACTACGACCGCTTCTGGGCCGCCGCCCAGGACCTGGATGCGCCCGTCAGCCTGCACATCCTCACCGGCCACAACTACAGCAAGACGCTGGACAACCTCACCATCGAGTCGTACCGCGGCAGCGTGAACCTGAAGACCGCGGACGCGGCCAACGCGCTGTTCGACTTCATCTTCTACGGCATCCTAGAGCGCTACCCGCGGCTGAAGCTCGTCGTCGTGGAGAACGAGATCGGCTGGCTGCCGTTCACGCTGCAGCAGTGGGACTACTACTACCACCGCTTCGTCAAGGTGAACCCGCCGCCGATCACCATGCCGCCCAGCGCGTACTTCGACCGCCAGATCTTCGCCAGCTTCTTCAACGACGCGGTCGGCACGCGCCTGCTCGACAACTGGGGCCAGGACAACTGCATGTGGTCGAACGACTACCCGCACGCCAACTCGACATGGCCCCACTCGCGCGACGTCATCGCCCGCCACCTGGGCCATCTCCCCGCCGACGTGCGCGCGAAGCTGGTCCGGGGCAACTGCCTGAAGCTCTACCAGCTCTCCGTACCGGAGCTAGCGCAGCATGCAGGCTAGGTCAGCAGCCGGCGTCTCGTAGGGGCGGCTCTCGTGGCCGCCCGCGGCCCGCAGGCCGCAGGCCCCCGGTCAACTGACCGCTCTGTGGGGCTGCCAACCGCTGTAGGGTAACCAGCCCCGGCACCTCGTGTAGGGCGCGGCTTGCTGCGCCCTGGTCGTCTGCTGCGCTGATTCTTAGAGAGAATGGTGAGGCTACTGTGGCCCAGATCCCGCGAGGCGCGCGGCGGCGTCGAGGTAGCTGCCGTCGACGAAGCGGTCGAGGTCGGGGAGCGGGTCGGGCGCCGTGCCCACCTCGCGCATCAGCGCCAGGAGCGCGTCGAGCTGCGCGGGCGTGGCGCGCAGGTCTTCCGGGTAGGTGCGGCCCTCGACGGCGGCGGTGTAAGCGATCTCGGTGTCCTCCTCGTTGCTCTTCGCCACGTCCATGAGGATGCGTACCGCCTCGGCGCGGTTGGCAGGGTCGTTGAGCCAGCGTACGCTGTCGAGCATGCCCGCCAGCCAGCGCACGGTGGTATCACGGTGATCGGCGGCCCAGTCGCGGTTCACGAGCAGGCCGCCGTAGGCGTAGGGAGGGAGGGTCTCGGCAAGGTTGGCGAGCATGCGGTAGCCCTCGCGCTCGGCACGCACATCGATCGGCGGAGTGAGCAGCACGCCGGCGGCCTGGCCGCTGGTGAGCGCGGCGTAGCGCTCGGGGGTGCTGCCCACCGCGACCAGCTCGTACTCGCCCGGCGTTACGCCGTTCTGGCGCAGCGTGCGGATGAGCATGCCCGCCGTCACGTCGTTCACCGCGCCCGCGGCGAGCGTCTTGCCGCGCAAGTCGGCGTAGCCGGTGGTGGCGGGGCTGACGGCCAGCTTGTAGGTGGCGCGCTCGGTCTGAGTGCCGACGAGCGCGATGGGCGCGCCCTGCAATACCGCGAGCAGCGCCGTGTCAGGGATGAAGCCGCCCGTCGCGTACGAGCCGGAGGCGAGGGCGCGGGCCGCGTCGGGAATGCGCGGCGTGATCGTCACGTCGAGCGTGATGCCGCGAGCGGCGAAGAAGCCCTTGGCCTGGCCGACCCAGGTGGGCCAGTAGGGGGCGGCGGGGCTGATAAGCGTGTGCGACACCGTCTCGGGCGCGGCAGGGGCCGTGGAGGCAGCCACTGTCGTAGCAGCGGGTGCGGTCGGCGGCTGGGCGACTGACTGGGCGGGCGGCGGTGCCGGTGCGGCCGGGGGCGCGCTGCTACCGGACGGGCCACACGCCGCGAGCCAGCCCACCACGAGCGCCGCAACTGCCAGGCCCCGGCCACCCACGATTCGCCGCATCGCCCGCCTCCTCGCGTGCGACCAGGTTACCCCGGCGCGCGTCGCCGCGCAATAGGTCGCCCCCGGCAGGGGTAGGAGCGGCTCGCGGCGGGGTTAGCCCGCGCGCCGCTGCGTCTCCTTGGGCGGCCGACCGAGTCGGGGCCGTTCGAAGACGACGACGCTCGGGGCTCGCACCTCGTCCACGTCGTCCAGAAAAACCGGCCCGCCACAATGCCCACAATGAAGCTGGGTGAGGTCCATGCGGACGCGCCCGGCGTGGTGCGCGCGCTGGAAGCTCCCCCAGGTCGGCCCGGCGGCCGCGAGCCACTGCCAGGTACCCGAGACGCGCCCGCAGTGGTAGCACTTGACGTCAGCTTGTAGTTGCATCCTGCCCTCCGCAATGCTGCTCTTAGCATAGGCCGGTCGCCAGACCCGCGCATCGGCCGAAGCGGTGCTTGTCACCCCATACTTTTGGGGGAGCGCGCGATCCCCGACGTGGGGGACTGAAAGGGCGGCGCCGGGCCGCGTTCGCGCGGCCCGGCGCCGCCCCGGCCGTTCGCCTAGCCTACCGACCCCGAACCGTGCCCCAACCCTGCCGGTGAAGCCCAGACTAGCTCGTCGTCCGGGCGGCTCGCGGTCCGTGGCTTCAGCTCCTGTATCGAGATGATTCTCAGGTGCGTCTCGCCCTCCGCGAGGAAGCGGCGGTGCGCGTCGTGCCGATCGGCTGCCTCAAGCAGGTAGACTTTCGTGATCTTGTACTGCACGCTGTTGCTCCTCCGGCTTTGTTTCCGTGGCCTGGTCGCGGTGACGAGCCCTGCCGCGCCGGTCGGGCTCGGCGCCAAGCGGGGCCGCACGAAACACGAAGCGGTCGCCCAGCAGGTAGGTGGCGAGTGCCGCGAGGCCGCGCTGCTCTCAGCTTAGGGCGGTCTCGACGCCCGTACATCGGGCGATGGGGTATTTGTCAGCACGCCAATTGGGGCGGGCAGGCGATTGCCGAAATGGGTGATCGGGGAGCGAAACGGCCGGCCCCGACGTGAGCGCCGCGCAGCGCGGGACACAGGCTAGGGAGCGCCACGAGCGGGCCGGGGCACCGGAGCCGGCGGGCGCGTCGGATGGCAGGGCGAGGGACCGGGTGGCCGGGACCACCGGGACCTGACGCTTCTCAGTCCGCGGTGGTCCCGGCTGATGTGGCTCGATGAGTTTGCGCGGCCCGGGCCACCACTCAGGTCCAGCGGCCGCCGCGATCACTGGGTCGTGCAGTTAGTGTAGCCCGTCGTCGAGCCGCCGCTGCGCACCAGCACCACGTTGCCCTGGCTGTCGGTGCAGCGTGTGAGCGCCGGCGGGGCGCCCCCGAAGCCGGCGCCGCCCAGGCCGGGGCCGCCGAAGCCCAGCGGGCCGCCCAAGCCCGGCCCGCCGCCAAAGCCGTTCCCGGGCGGAGGTGGTGCCGCTTCGCAATTGGTGTAGCCGCTGGTCGCGCCGCCGTTCGTCACCAGCACCCGGTTGCCCTGGCTGTCCGTGCAGACCTGCGTGACGTTGCCGAGGAAGCCTGGGCCCCCGCCCTGCAGCTGACGCCCCGGCCCGCCGAAGCCGCCCGGGCCGCCGGGCATGCCAAAGCCGCCCGGCATGCCGGGCACGCCGAACCCGCCGGGGCCGCCGCCGAAGGGCGGGGCGCCAAAGCCGCCCATCTGGGCGGAGGCGGTCGGCGCTGTCAAGAGGGCGAGTGCTGCCAGCAGGGCGGCGCCCACAATTAGCCGTCGCATGGGTTCTCCTCTCTGACGACCGTGCTGTGAGGTGCTGACGTGCGCGGCGCGCAATCGGTGTCTCCGCTTACCCCCGATCTGCTGCACGCGCGTCGTGCTGCGAGCTGGATGGGCCCAGGCCGGTTGCTGTCGCGCCCGCGCAGTCGTAGAGCTGCATGCCGAAGCCCGCGCCCGGCGGTGGCGGGAAGGGCGCAGTGCTCGGCCCTCCCCCCGCGCTGCCCGGCGCATCGCTCGCGTCGGTCCGCCACAGCGCGGCCGGGACCGTGGCGCAGTGGTCGCGGATCCAGCCGGTCGCCTCGGCGCGGCCACCGGGGCCCGGCGGACCGCCGGGGAAGGCGCCGGGGCCGGGCGGGCCGCCGGGGAAGCCGCCCGTCGTGGGCAGCAGGAAGAAGCGCACGGCGCCGCGAGCCACCAGGCTGGCCAGGCCCTCGGCGGTCAAGATGGGATCGCCGCCCGTGAAGCCGCCGAGCGCCATCACCGGCTCGCCGGTGGCGATGATCGCCGGCGCTGTCTCCAGCGCGCCGGGCGCCGCGAACAGGAAGCGGGCTTCGCCGCGGTTGGCTTCCAGAAAGTCGAGTAGGCGCGGATCGATTGTAGCTCCAGGCGGCCCTGGCGGCCGTCCCCCGCCGGGAGGTGGCGCCCCGGCGAGACCGAGCGGGCCGGGCGGCGGAGCGCCGAACGGCGGTACCCCGGACGGTGGGAGCCTGCCGTCCAGCGGCCCGGCGAAGGGCAGCACGTTGCGCATGCCGCCCGGCTCCGCGACCGGGTAGCCGGCCCAGATCGCGGGTGCGACGAGCAGCGCGAGCCCGGCCGCGCCGGCGGCGAGTGCCGGTGCCGCCGAGCGCCGGAGCGGTGGCGCGAGGCGCGCGGCAACGAGGGTCAGCGTGGCCGCGACGGACGGGACGCCGACGAGCGGGCTAAGACGCGCGCTCCAGTCGGGATAATCCGCGAGGATGTGAAGCTGCACCACCGCCGTCGTGAGCAGCCCCAGCGGCAGCAGCCAGCCGCGCGGGCCGCCGTGGCGGTAGGCCGCCCAGAGCGCCGGGCCGCCGATGCCGACGAGCGCCGCGAGCGGCGGCCCGAGCATTACCAGGTAGTAGCGATGGAACATGCCGGCGACGCTGAAGAAAGCGCCCGCGGTCAGCAGCCAGCCCGTCCACAGAATGCACGCCGGCTGCTGCCGGCCCAACGGCCAGCGGCGGCGCTCGCGCCCGAGCGCGGCGGCCAAACCGAACAACGCGAACGGCAGCAGCCAGCTAATCTGCCCCGCCAGCTGCTCGTCGAACAGGCGCAGCGGGCCGGCGGCGCCGGTCTCGCCGGCGCCGCCCGGGCCGCCCGCGAGTGGTCCGGGCGGGAAGCCGGGACCCGGGACGCCGGGCGGGAGCGGTACGCCGAGCGGAGGGCCGGGCGGGAGCGCAGCGCCCGGTCCGAGCCAGGCCTCATCCCGCGGAGAGGGGGACGCACCGGCCGGCGTCCCCGCGAGCTGAACGCCGGGCAGTGGCGCCCCGAGCGGTCCCGGAGGGTTGCCCGGGACGCCGGGCGGGCGCATGCCCAGCAGCCGATTCAACCCGTTGTAGCCGAGCGCCAGGTTGCGCACGGTGTTGTCGGCGCTGGAGCCGACGTAGGGGCGCTGGTCGGGCGGCGTGAGGTCCACGGCGACGACCCAGGGCAGCGCCACGCCGAGCAGCGCCAGCGTGGCGATCGCCAGGTGCGCGAGGCGCGCGCGCCAGGGCCGCGGGGCGCCCACGAGGTACGTCAGGTAGAACGCGGGCAGCGGCAGGACCGCCTCCAACATCTTCACGTTGAAGCCCGCGCCGACGAGCGCCGCGCCGAGGACGAGCCAGCGCAGCCGGCCTGTCGCGGCCGCGCGGAGCACCGCCCCGGCGGCCAGCAACAACACCAGGACCAGCAGGCTGTCGCTCGTGTTGTTGCGGCTCGTCCCGACGGTGATCGGCGTGAGCGTCAGCGCGAGCGCCGCCAGCAGGCCGGCGGCGACCCCGAAGTCGCCCCGCACCGGCGCGTAGAGGACGGCAACTGCCGCGACGCCCGCCACCGCTTGCGGCAGCAGTACGCTCAGCCCGTTAAAACCGAACAGCCGGGCGCTGGCGACCTGTACCCATAGCCCGAGCGGTGGCTTGTCGACGCTGACGAAGCCGCCGGGATCGAAGGCGACGAAGAAGAAGTTGTGCCAGCTCTCCAGCATGCTGCGCACGGCGGCGGCGTAGTACAGGTTGCCGTAGCCCTCCTGATCCAGACGGTAGCCGTTGAGCCCGGCGGCCAGCAGTAGCACGGCGCCGAGGGCGGCGGCGGGCCACGACCCACCGGATCATCGTTAAACGACTTATGGAACGCCTGAAGTAGCACGGCGCCGAGGGCGGCGGCGGGCCACGACCAGGAGAGCGCGCCGGGGCGCGAGAGTTCGAGCGAGCGGGCAGCGCGATCGTGCGTAGCCATGTGTGCTTCCCAAAGATGCGCTGTCAATGCAGTGAACACGGCGCGGTACTGACGCTCCGGACGGGCGACCGCGTGTGCTCGCGCGCCAGAGCGCCATGCGGCTGCCCGCCGGGCCGGCCATCCCACGCGCCCGGCCCGGCGGCAGCGGCCGCTCACCGGTGAGGCGCGCGGCTAGACGGGGTCGGCGCTTCGGCCGCCAGGGCGCGCTCGACCTCGTCCCGACGGCCGCGCCACCAGGCCACCAGGCCGACGATCGCCAGACCGGCGACGAGCAGCATTACGGGATCGGCCTCTGGGACGATGGGGACCTCCGCCAGCGGCCCTGGCCGCACCCCGACGTTGGCCGCGAGCGGCGGGCCGGCCGCGAGCGGCGGGAGCGGGCCAGTGGCGAATGGCCCGCCGAGCAGCGGCGCTGCGGCGATCGGGCCGGGGCCAGCCGGCCCGGTGGGCAGCAACGGCGGCAGGGCGCTGGCGACGAGCGCCAGGTTGGCCCCGCTGCCGGTGATGGTGCCGACGGCAGTGAGGGCGGTCGTGAAGACGACCGTGACGGTCGAGCCCTGCAGCGCGTTACCGACCGTCGTACCGGTGCAGGTCACACTACTCGCCCCGCTGGCGATGGCATTGCAGGTGATCCCTTCCAGCCCCGCCGTCGTGGTGAACACCGCCGTTGGCACGATCCCCGTGGCAACCCCGCTGGGGATTGTCGCCGTGAGCGACCAGGTGATGCTGGCCGTCACGGTACCCGAGCCGGTCACGGAGCCACTGACGGTGCAGGTGGCGCTGACGACCGTCGCACAGGGGACACCCGCCTGTCCGCTGCGTGTGACTGGCGTGAGCGCCGTGGAAAGCGGCACGCTGGTCGTCGTGGCCGTCGCGCCCAGGTTCACTACGCCGGCCACGTCAGACGTGGCGCCGCCGACCAGCGGGAAGCGGACCGTGACCGTCGCGTTCTGGAGTGGGCTGCCGACGGCCATGCCCGTGCAGGTGGTCTGCAGCGCTGCCGTGACGGCGCCGCACTGGAACGCTTCGACCGTGTAGGTCGTCGGGACGAACAGCGCCGGGTAGCCGCCGGCGAGCGCATTTGCCGGCCCCGTGGCGACGAGGGTAAAGCTTGTCGGCCCTGTGCTCGTGCTCATGGCGCTCGTGATCGTGAAGGTGCCGCTTACGCTGCCCGTCGCCGTGCAGGTCTGCCCGACGCCGCTGGCGCAGGCGACGCCCGCGATGCCGCTGCTCGTCGGCACGTTCTGTGTGGTCGGCACGATGCCCGTCCCGCCGATGGGAGTGCCGGTCGCCACCGGCGTGGTCGTCGCGGTCGCGGTGGCGGTGGCGGTCAGCGTAGGCGTAGACGTGCCCGTCGTCTGACCGACGACGCTGCTGAAGCTGAAGTGAGGCCGCGGCCCGTCGGCGACTGCGCGGGCTGCCCCGAGCGCCGGCGGCTGCTGGGCGCCCAGTGCGGCGGGCGGCGCCGCGAGCGGGCCGCTTAGCGGGGCGAGCAACAGGAGCACGCCCATCGACCAGTACAGGAGTCGTTCGCGCATGGCTGGTCCCCTCCATCCCATTCGCCAGCGAGTAGGTGCGGTCGCGTTCTCTGTGGTAATCGCCCCGTTCCACGGTACGGTTGGCGGGCGCCGGCCGGCATCGCGCATCACGGTGATCCGGCCCTACGCGCTTCGGGTCATCAGGCAATGACCCGAAGCAGTCGGCCTCCTCTTACCCATTCGGGTGATCGCGACGGGCCGTGGGGAGCAGGAACGATCGTCCGCGCGATCGTACGCCCGACACGCGCTTGAGCAGCTCCGGCGGGCGTCGGTGGCGCGGCGGGGCGGCTCACTGGCGCCCGGCGACGCGTCGCGTAGGACGGCGCCGCCTTCGGACCCGGCCTTCAGTGCGGAGGCGGCGAGCCGACCCGCCACGCGCCCCGCTCGCCTGCGCCATGCGGCGCCGGTGGCGTCGTGGCCGCGCGTCAGGGCGCGGGCGACGGGCCCGCGAGCGCGGCGCCGGGGCCGGGCGCGAGTGAGGCGGCCGAGGTTAGGGGGCCGCCGACGATCTCGATGGTGCCGGCCAGCAGCTCGTCGTCCTGTGGCTCACCGCGCACGACGACGAGCTGCCCTGGCGCGATCTCGGCGCGCTCGGCCGGCACCTGCTTCTGCACGCGGGTCGTGGGCGCGAGCCGTACCCGTTGCGGCCCCTCGGCCGTCATTAGCGTAACGGTGTCGCCGTCGACACTGGTCACCAGCGCGGGCGCTGGCGCGGCTGCCGCGGGGTCGGGCACACCGCTGGGCGGTGTGCCCGACCGGCCACCGACCGTGGCCGCCCCGGCCGCGCCGGCGGCAACCGGCGGAAGCGCCGCGCCCGGCATGCCGGCGGGAAGCGGCGGGACAGCCGCGCCCGCCGGCATGCCGGGGAAGGGAGGGGCGCCCCCGATCCCCAGCGTGCCGGCGCCGGGCGGCAGGCTACCGACGGGGGCGGTGCCCGGACCGCCCGGCACGTCGCCCCCGGCACCACTCGGCAGCGTGGTGACCAGTGGAGGCGGCGCCGGCCGCGACGCTGTGGTCAGGTGCGCGGCGGCCCCGCCCAGCGCCAGGCCGCCGATGACGATGCCGAGGGTGATCAGCAGCGAGGGCCGCCGGCGACGAGCCCTCCGCGCGCCTCCGTGCCCGGTCAACGCGCCGCCGGGCGGCGTGCCGGTTGGGCAGTCGCCCGGATGAACTCGCCCAGCCGCCGGACCCACACCGCGCTCACCGACCACCCGGCCCGCCAGGGGCACGCCCCGCGCCCCCCACCGGCATCCCGCCCGGGGACGGCATGCCGCCCCCGGGCGGGCCCATGCCGGGCGGGGGCAGTCCGCCCGGGGGCGGCCCCATCCCGGGGGGCGGCACACCACCCGGCGGCATCCCGCTCGGAATAGACGAGGCCCCGGCCGTCTGGCCAGGCTCGATCCGCGCCACGACAACCGAGTCGCCCTCCGCCAGCCCGCTCGTGATCGCGGTGTTCGTCTCATCCGACACGCCGGGCTGAACCGGCCGCGTCTCGGTCGCACCCTCGGCGGTAAGCACGTCGACCACCGCAATCGGGCCCTGCTGCCGAATCGCCCGGCTCGGCACCAACAGCGCGTCGGATTGCTGCGCCACGATCACGTTCGCCACCGCCGTCATCCCAGGCAGCACGCCCGCGCCCTCGTCTAGCGCGATCAGCACCGGATAGCTGGTCACCCCCGACGAGGTAGCGGGGAGCGGGGCGCGTGCCGCCACGTGGCCGCGAGCCTGCTGGCCGGGCAGCCCGTCAAACGTGAGCTGGACCGTCTGCCCCACCTGCACGCGGGCGATGTCCGTCTCGTCCACGCTCACTTCTACGTGCAACGTGTCCGGATCGACCAGGGTGATCCCCCCGCCGCCCCCGCTCGTGCCGGCGGTCGCGCTGCTCGCGCTGGTGCCGGAGCTGCTACTGGAGCTGCCGCTGCCGCTCGCCCCGCCGCCACCGCCGCCCGCCTGCTCGCCGACGTTGTAGCCGACCTGGCTGACGACGCCCGCGTAGGGCGCCGTGAGCACGGCATTGTCCCGGTTGAACTGGGCCGTGGCGACCTGCGCGCGGGCCTGCTCGACGGCCGCCACCTGGGCGGCCAGGTCCTCGTCGGTGTAGGGCCGCTCCTTGAGCGCCGCCTCGGCGCGCGCTTGCTCGATCGCCAGCCGCTGCTGCTCCACCGCGGCCGCGCTCGCCGGCTGCTGCTTGAGCGCTAGCTGCGCCTCCGCCTGGCGCACCGCCTCGCGCTGCGCCGCCAGGTCGTCCGCGGTGTTCGGCTGCTGCTTGAGCGCCAGCTGCTGCTCGGCCTGGTGCACTGCGGCCTCCGCCAGGGCGACGTCCTCCGGTTCGGGGCCAGCCAGCGTCTGGTCGAGCTTCGCCTGGGCCGCCGCCAGCCCGGCCCGGGCGTTGTCCACGCTGCTCTGCGCGGCGGCCAGGTCTTCCGGCTTCGGCTGGGCGCGCACGTCGGCCAGCTTCGCGGCGGCGCTCTGCACGCCCACGTGCGCCGCATCCACGGCACCCCGTGCGCTCTCCACGTCCTCGGGCCGCGGGTGGCGCAACTCGTCCAGCTTCGCCACCGCGCTCTGGTACGTGTTCCGCGCCTGATCGAGGGCCGACTGCGCGGCGGCCAGATCAGCCGGACTGGGATTGAGGAGAGCGCCGAGCTTGGCGCGCGCGCTCGCTACCTGCGCCAGCGCCGATGTTACGCTCGCCTGCGCGCCCGCGACGTCGTTCTGGCCGCCGCCGGTTTGGAGCGTTTGCAGGGAGGTCTGAGCGCGCAGCAGCGTAGCGGTCGCGCTGTTGACCGCCGCCTGAGCGTTCAGCACGTCTTGCGTGCTCGGCCCGGCGCTGGCGGTGGTCGTCGTCCCGAGGCTCGTCGGGCCGGTTCCACTCGTGGCGATCGCGCCGGCCGCGCCAGTGCTCGTGCCGCCTGTTGGCACGCCCGTAGTCGGAGCGCTAACGCTGCCGAGCCCATTGTTGCTGTAGGCTGTGTTGCCGGTGGTAGTGACCGTCGAATTCTGGAGCTGGCTCAAACGGAGCTGCGCCACCTGCACGTTCCGGGCGGCGGCCTGCACGTCTTCGCCTGCCGCCGCCACGTCGTTGGTGCTGACGCCGGGGCGGGCGCGGTTGAGCGTGCTCTGTGCCGAGCGAAGTCCCGCCTGCGCCTGCGCTACCGCCGCTTGCGCCGCCTGCAGGTCGCTGGTGGTGGGCTGCCGCAATTGCATGAGTTTGGCCTGAGCCGCGTCGTAGGCCGACTGCGCGTTGTCGACCGCCACCTGCGCGGCGATGAGGTCGGCATTGGACGGGTGGAGCAGCGCGTCGAGCTTGGCCTGCGCGCTCTGCTCGTTGGCCCGCGCCGTGGCGAGCGCCGCAAGCGCCGCCTGCACGTCCGCGTCGGTCGGGCCGGCCTGCACTTGCGCCAGCTTCGCCTCGGCGCTCTGCAAGGTTGCCCGCGCCTGGTCCACCGCCGTGCGCGCGGCCGCCACGTCGGCCGGCAGCGGGCCGTTCTGAGTCTGCTGCAGCTTCGCGCGGGCGCTGTCGAGCGTTGCCTGGGCGGCCGCCAGCTCCTCGGGCCGACCCTGCGCCTCCAGGCCGCGCAGCTTGGCGCGGGCGCTGTCGAGCGCCGCCTGCGCCACGGTAACATCCTCCGCGCGGGGGGTGGCGAGGTCGCGCAGCTTGGCCTCCGCCTGGGCGAGCTGTAGCTGTGCGACTCGCACGTCCTCCGGTCGGGCGCCTTTCAGGATCGTCTGGAGCTTTGCCTCGGCCTGGGCCTGCGCCGCCTGGGCCTGGCGCAGCGTGTTGTCTAGCTCCGTCGTATCCAGCTGCGCAAGCGGCTGGCCAGCCGCTACCCGGTCACCCACCCTCACCAGTACCTCGGCGACCCGGCCGCTGGCAGCAAATGTGAGCTTCGTGCTCGTGTCGGTCACGGCCGAGCCAGCGGCGCTCACCGTCGCCACCACGGGCCCGCGGCTGACGCGCACTACCTGAATCTCGCCCGGCTGTTGGGCCGTGAGGCGCAAGTAGGCGGCATAGCCGAGCGCGCCGCTCACAAGCAGCGCGCCGAGCAGCCCCGCGAGCTGCGGCCAGCCAACGCTCCCCGAGGCGCGCGGGAGCGCCCGCGCGCGGCCCGTGTACGGTGTGCTCATCGGGGCTACCGCTCCGGCCCGCCCGGCGGGGGCGGTGGGCAGCCCGGCGGGGGGCCGGCGGGTGGCGCCGTGGTTACCATCTGGAGCGCGAACTGCTGGCTGTGCTGCAGCGTCGTGTTGGCGTCATCCTGGGAGATACGCCCGGCCGCGACTTCGCCGCTTAGCCAGTCCGTGGCGCTTTTCGTCATCGTCTGCACCAGCGTCGTCAGGTCGATGCCGCGCGCCCCGGCGATGTCGCCCAGGCTGTGGCCGGCCTGCGCTTGGCTCATCATCTGGTCCGGGCTGATGCCGAGCAGGTCGAATGCCGCCTGCATGGCTGCCTGGTTGGCATGTACGTCGGTCTCGGCCGGCGGCGGGGCGCCCGGCGGTAGCCCAGGGGGCGGGGCGCCCGGCGGTGGGCCGGGCGGCGGGCCCCCGGCGCTCATCCCGGGCGGGGGCGGCGGACAGCCGCCCGGCGGCCCCTGCTGTGCGAACGCGCCGCTCGCATACAGCGCGAGCGCCAAGCTCGCGCTCGCCGCTCCTAGCCCGAGTCTCTGGCGTAGTCCCACGTTTCCTGATCCCTTCCTCGCCCTTGTGGCGTGTGCTGTAGTCTTGCGCCCGCGTCGAGCGGCCAGGCGCGATGCGAGGGCGTTCTCATCACGCCCGATTTCGGCCGCCGGGGGCCACCCGTGTCGCTTCCGCGGCACAGGACCAAGCGTACGGGGCCGCCGCGGGGCCGGGCATCGGGCAGGGGGGTGACTCGGCCGTCGTCACTTTGGGTAGCGCGCTGATTACCCAAAAGGGTGACCGCGCTTGACCCGGGCGGAGGATGGCGCCCGAGGCGCCTTGCGCTACCATATGGGGATGGGGAACGGGAAGGAGTGGGCGAGTGACCGAGCACGTCGCGCGGCTGCAAGACGCGATCACCGACGAGGGACAGCGCCGGGCGGCCTTGCTGCTGCGGACGTTGCCCGCGTTGCTCATCCCAGCCGCGGCGGCGCTGGGCATGTTCGTGGTGCTCCGCCTGACGCAAGGCGAGCCGCCACCTCCGGCGCCCGGGATGCCCGCGCCGCCCGGCGCCCCGCCGTCGGCCCTGCCGATGCTGCTCGGGCAGTTCGCGCTGCCGCTGCTGCTGTCCGCGGCGCTGCTCCTGCTGGTGCGCGCGGGACGCACGACTGCCCCGGCCCTCGTGCTGGTCGGCACCTGGACGCTGATTTACACGCTGGGGGCGCTCAGCAGCGGGGTTATGAGCTTCTGGCCTGCGTCGCTGGTCGTGCCTATCTGCGCCGCGGCGCTGCTGCTCAGCAGTCGCGCGGGCATGGGTATCGCCGCGCTCGCCACGCTCCTCGTCGCGGGCAGTGCCTGGCTGGAGATCCAGGGGTTGCGCGTGCCCTGGGACCTGGGGCCTCTGTTCGGCGGGCCAGGCCGGCCCCCGCCACCGCCCGCGATGGTCCCGCCGCCCCCCGGGCTCCCCTTCCCCCCGCAGCCGCCACCGGGCCTGCCGCTGCTCGCGATCGGCTACTGGGTCGGCCTGTTCTGGACGGTCGCCGTGCTCACCTCGCTGCTGGCGGGGAGCTTGCAGCGCGCCCTCCAGCAGAGCCGCGCCCACGCCCACGCGCTCAGCCAGTTGAGCGCGGAGCTAGAGGACCGCGTGGCGGCGCAAACGGCGGAGCTATTGCACCAGGAGCGCGAGGCGGCCACGCTGGAGGAGCGTGCGCGGCTAGCCCGCGACATCCACGACGCGCTGGCCCAGAACCTCACCGGGATCATCGTCCAGTTGGGTGCCGTCCAGCGGGCGCGAAGCGTGGCGCCGGGGGAGGTGGACGAGCACCTCGACCTGGCGCAGCGGATGGCGCGGGAGTCGCTGGCCGAGGCGCGGCGGTCGGTCTGGAACCTGCGCGCGCCGGCGCTGGCGCGGGGCGACCTGGGCGACGCGCTGCGCGGGCTGGTAGCGCGGCCGGTGAGCCCCGAGGCGACGGCGCGCTTCGCGCAAGTGGGCGAGCCCTGGCCCTTGCCACCTGCCGTCGAGGCGGCGCTCCTGCGCGTCTGCCAGGAGGCGCTGGCCAACGTGGCGAAGCACGCCCGCGCGACGGCGGTCGCCGTGACGCTCGAGTACAGCGCGACCGCCGTCCGGCTGGCCGTGCGCGACAATGGCGTGGGGTTCGACGCGGCCGCGCTCCGCGAGCGTCCGAGCCACGCGGCCCCGTGGAGGGGCTTTGGCCTGCTCGGCATGCGCGAGCGCCTGGCAGCCCTGGGCGGCACACTGATCCTCAAGAGCGACGGCGGCGCCGAGGTCGTCGCCGCCGTGCCGCGGCCAGACACCGCGCGCGAGATGACCCGCGTGCCCGGCACGGGGCTGCCTACCACCGCGAGTACGACGGCCGCTGAGGACGAGCCTACGCCGACGCCGGCTGCCGCTGGGAGGCGCCCATGATTCGGCTCGTGGTCGTCGACGACCACCCGGTGGTACGGCAGGGGCTCACCGCCATGCTGCGGTGGGAGCCGGAGCTGGAGCTGGTCGGCGAGGCGGCGGATGGGCAGGAAGCGGTGCGGCTTATCCTGGACCAGCGGCCGGACGTCGTGCTGCTAGACCTGCGGCTGCCTGGCCTGAGCGGTGTGGAAGTGATGCGCCACGTGCGCCCCATGGCGCCAGAGGTGCGTTTCCTGATCCTAACGACCTACGATACCGAGTCGTACATCGCCCCCGCGCTGGCCGCCGGGGCCCGCGGTTACCTGCTCAAGGATGCGACGCTGGACGAGCTAATGCAGGGCATCCGCGCCGTGGTGCAGGGGCGGCCGGCGCTGGAGCCGGGCGTGGCCGCGCGCCTGCTGGACCGCATGGCGGACGGCGCCGGCGCCGGCGACTTGTCGGAGCGCGAGTTGGAGGTGCTCCGGCTGCTGGCGGACGGCTCCAGCAACAAGAGCATCGCGCAGCGGCTGATCCTGTCCGAGAACACCGTAAAGGCACACATCAGCCACATCTTCAGCAAGCTAGGCGTGCAGAGCCGCACTGAGGCCGTGACGGTCGCGCTCCAGCGGGGCCTGGTGTCCCTGGACTGACCGCGCGCCGTCACGGCTCCCCCCCCCCCCC
>DATGMD010000082.1:0-18090 GCA_035293805.1 Chloroflexota bacterium
CGGCCCGTGCGCGTTGCCGCCGTTGCCGCCGTTGCCCCCCTGAGCGCCCGGACCAGTCGCATTGCCGCCGTTCCCACCGTTGCCGCCGGTCGCGCCGGTGCCGGTCGCGTTCCCACCATTGCCGCCATTACCGCCCTGGGCGCCCGGACCAGTCGCGTTGCCACCATTGCCCCCGTTGCCCCCCTGGGCGCCGGTGCCGGTGGCGTTGCCACCAGTGCCCCCGTTGCCGCCAGTCGCACCCGGCCCGTGAGCGTTGCCGCCATTGCCACCGTTACCGCCCACGGCCCCGGGGCCGTGCGCATTGCCGCCGTTGCCGCCGTTACCGCCGGTCGCACCCGGCCCGGTCGCGTTGCCGCCGTTGCCACCATTGCCGCCGGTCGCACCCGGCCCGTGAGCGTTGCCACCAGTGCCGCCGTTGCCGCCGACCGCCCCTGGCCCGGTAGCATTGCCACCATTGCCACCGTTGCCACCCTGGGCCCCTGGGCCAGTCGCGTTGCCGCCGTTCCCGCCGTTACCGCCGACGGCTCCCAGCCCGTGGGCGTTGCCCCCGTTGCCCCCATTGCCGCCGATCGCGCCCGGGCCGTGGGCGTTCCCGCCGTTACCACCATTGCCACCGACGGCGCCCAGCCCGTGGGCGTTGCCGCCGTTGCCGCCATTCCCGCCGACCGCGCCGCGCCCGGTCGCATCGCCGCCGTTCCCGCCGTTGCCACCAATGGTACCCCAGGCGGGCTGGAACAACTCGGCCGCGTGGGCCGGCCGAATCACCGCCGGGCCAATGCCGCCGAGCACGAGGCTCATTGCCATGCCTGCTGCCAACACCAGGTGCTGCGCCTTGGGCTGCACGCTGCTCTTCCGCGTCATGATCGTCCTCCGCTCCTTCCTCTACCGCCGAGTGGTTGTTTGTTCTTGGAGGGTCAGCGCCCGTGTGGCGGGCCGCTGTCCTATAGCAGCAGTCTAGAAGCAAAACCTGGCCAGGACTGCGACGCGGCTCACTATCCCGACGTGAACCATCGGACAACGCGGGCGCGCTCACAGTGTGGCTGTGCGCCGGCGCACATTTGGGTGCAATCAGGCGGCCGCGCACCCGCTCAATCCAGCAGCCGCGGACCGCCGAGCGCGGCCGCGAGGGCGGGCGACGCGCGCGCCCCCAGGGGGGCAGCGGGGCGGACGGTGCCCAAGCGGGCGAGACGCGCGCGCCCACCGCGGGGCGATCGCTCTGGGCGAGCCGGCCTAGTGCGGGCCGGGACTCCTGTGTGTCGCTAGCGAGCGGAGACCGTCTGGTCAGGGGGCCGCCGCGGGCCGGGGGGCCGGGGGCCACAGCCAGCTTAGCGACGATGGGGGAGTGGCATGGGGCGACCGCGGCTGACGCCGACGCGCACCCTGACGCCCTCGCCCACGGCTCCCGCCGCGGCCGCAACCACCGCCACGCCGGAGCCGGCGCCGCAGGCCCCCGAGTCACGGCCTGGAGGTGCTTAGCGCCCCTGGAAGTTGGGCGGACGCTTCTCGCGGAAGGCGGCGAGGCCCTCGACGCGATCCTCGGTCGTGCGGAGCAGGCCGCCGAGGTAGGCTTCCAGGCGGATACCGTCGTCGAGCGGCAGGTCGAGGCCGCGGTAGACGGCCTCGCGGAGGTAGCGGATGGCGAGGGGGGCCTTCGCGGCGAGCTTGCCCGCTAGCTCGGCGGCGGCGTCGGGCAGCGCGTCGCGTGGGACGACGCGGTTCACGAGGCCGAGGCGGTAGGCCTCGTCGGCGGGCAGGCGGTCGCCCGTCATGAGCAGCTCCAGGGCGCGGGTGGGGCCGATGAGGCGCGGCAGGCGCTGGGTGGCGCCGCCGGCGGGAATGGAGCCGAGGTTGATCTCGGGCAGGCCGAACTGCGCGTCCTCGGCGGCCAGGCGCAGGTCGCAGCACAGCGCCAGCTCGCAGCCGCCGCCGAGCGCGTAGCCCTGGACGGCGGCGACGGTCGGCTTGCCCATGCCGACGAGCTTGGCGCGGAAGTCGCCGCGCACGCGCACCTCGACGGACTCGACGGGGCTCTCCTCGAAGCTGCCGTCGCCGAGATCGACGCCCGCGCAGAACGCGCGCCCGGCGCCGGCCAACACGACGGCGCGCACGGCGTCGTCGGCGGCGCAGGCGTCGAACGCCTGGCTCAGCTCGGCGCGCATCGGGAAGCTGAGCGCATTGAGCTGCTCGGGGCGGTTCAGCGTGATGTAGGCGACGCGCTCGCGCACCTCGAAAAGGATCGTGTCGTAAGGCATGGGGCGACTCCTCGTCGTTAGGCGTTGCTGACTTCAGTGTAAGAGCGCCAGCCTAGCCGCTCGCCCGCAGGCGACGCTCGAAGAAGAGGGCGCCTGGCAAAGGGTTGTCGTTATACGGAGCGGTCTCGGTGAATCCAAGCGAGCGGTACAGGGCGATGGCCTCGGTCATCGACGACGACGTGTCCAGCCGGATCGTGGCATAGCCAATCGTGCCCGCCTCGTCGATAACGTGGCTAGCCAAGGTGCGGCCTAGCTTGTGGCCGCGAAATGCAGGGCGAACGTAGAGTCGTTTCATCTCGCACGTCTGTAGATCAAGTGGTCTCAGGGCGACACAGCCTATTGCCTCGCCGGCTTGGAGAGCCAGGATCAAGCGGCCTGCTGGTGGACTATAGGGCCCCGGCAAATCGGCCACTTCCTGATCGAAGCTTTGGAAGGCGAGGCTGAAGCCAAGCCCCGCGGCGTACTCTCGGAGTAGAGCACGCGCTTGCTCCAGGTACGAGCCACTGTGCGCCGGAACCAGGACGGCCAAACGACATCTCTCCAGGATTCGTGTCGCGTGGAGCGGCGCGCGTCGCCGCCGCGTGTTTACCGGTCTGCCCTCGGATCAGCCCCGTAACGGCGCACCAGCTCGACTTTCTGGACTTTGCCAACGGCGTTCTTGGGGAGGGCGTCGACGAAGAGGACGCGCTTGGGGCACTTGTGGCCGGCTAGGTGCTGGCGGCAGTGGGCGATGATCGCGGCGTCGGTCAGGGCGGCGCCGGGGCGGGCGACGACGACGGCGGTGATGGCTTCGCCCCACGTCGGGTCGGGCAGGCCGACGACGGCCGCCTCGACGACGGCGGGCAGGCTGGCCAGCGCGTTCTCGACCTCGACGGCGTGGACCGTCTCGCCGCCGGTCACGATGGCGTCCTTCTGCCGCCCGGCGAGGTGGAGGTAGCCGTCGGCGTCGAGGTAGCCCAGGTCGCCGGTGTGGACCCAGCCGCCGGCGAGCACCGCGGCCGTGCGCGCGGGGTCGCGCCAGTAGCCGGTCATCGCCGTGGGCGAGCGCACCGCTACCTCGCCGACGCGGCCGGCGGGCACGGGCTGGTCGTCCTCGTCCACGATGCGGATGGCGGTGCCGATGGGGCCGAGGCCCACGCAGCTCGCGGCCTTCAGCGGCCCGCCCGTGTACTGGTAGCTGGCGATGTTGCTGACCTCGGTCATGCCGTAGGTGACCTCGAAGGGGAGGCCGGCGAAGCGCTCCAGCAGGCGGGCGCGCACGGCCTCGGGCAGCGGCCCGGCGGTCCACTGGACGTAGCGCAGCGAGGTCAGATCGTAGGGGCGGCGGTCCAGCTCGTCCAGCAGGGCGTTGGCGACGAGCGTAGGGTGGACGTAGGCGCGGGTGATGCGGTGGCGCTCGACGGCGGCGAGCAGGGCGCGAGGCTCGAAGCCGCGCATGCTGACGAGCGTGGCGCCCGCGGCGAGGGTGGCGAAGGGGCCGGTGAGCGAGCCGCCGGTATGGTACATCGGCGCCCGCGCCAGGTAGACCTCGTCGGGCGGGATGGCGGCCGCGAGCAGCGCCAGGCCCCACGTGACGCTGAGGTGCGAGCGCACGGCGCCCTTCGAGACGCCCGTCGTGCCGGCGGTGTAGTAGATCGCGCACGGATCGCTCAGGGCGAGGTCCACGGCCGGCGGCGCGACGGGCGGCCCCTCGGCCAGGGCATCGAACGGCACGACCTCGGGCGGGAGCGCGTCGCCGTGGCCGACCAGCAGCCGCAGGGAGGGCACCTCGCGGCGCACGTCCAGTAGCGTGGGCAGAAACGCGGCGTCGGCCAGCACGGCGACGGCCTCGGCGTCGGTCAGGACGTAGGCCAGCTCGCGCGGCACGGCGCGGGTGCTGAGCGGCACGACGACGGCGCCGAGCTGGGCGACGGCCCACCAGGCCTCGAGGAAGTGGGGGCCGTTCGGAAACAGGACGCCCACGCGGTCGCCGCGCTGAACGCCGTGCGCCGCGAGCCCGGCGGAGAGGCGGTCCACGCGGCGCAGCAGGTCGCCGTAGGTGCGCGCGCCCTCCTCCCAAATGACGGCGATCTTGCGCGGCGCGCGGGCGGCGCCGCGGCGCAGCAGGGCGCCGGCGTGGATGGCCCAGGGGGCGCGATCAGCCATTGGCCGTCAGCTATCAGCCGTCAGCGGCTGGCGGCTGACGGCGGGGAATAATGCTCGCCCGGCGAGGGGGCGGCGTCCCTATGTTAGAGTAAGCGGTCGGCAGTCAGCCATTCGCGGACAGGGGCCGGTGGGCGCTCGCGCAGCCTGGGCGGCGCTGGGCCAGGGCGGCGGCCAGTGGCGCTGGCCGGATGCCGCGCCCCAAGCCCCCGCTACGCCGGCCGGACCGGTCGCTCCGGCTCTGGGACGGGAGCAGGGGCGCTGGCCGGATGCCGCGCCACAGGCCGCGGGCGGGCGTGAAGCCCGCCCCGACGAGGCACGTGCGTACTCCCGCCCGTCCCGACGAGGTGGTAGGGGGCCGGCGTTTGTCCAAGCTTGCTGGAGGGGGCGGTCATGCCCATCCCGGAGACGGTGCGCAACCGCAAGTTCTACTTCACGGCGGACGAGCTGCCGGCGGAGGCGCGGCAGTATCTAGTGAAGATGCTGACGGTGCAGCTCCAGTCGGAGTACGGCGACGCGCCGGACCGCTCGGGCGCGGTGTGCCCGACCGTCGAGGACAAGACCTGGCTGGATCTGCAGCTCTCGCAGGAGAAGGAGCACGGTCTGGGCGTCGCGCAGATGCTGCGGAGCCTGGGGGTTGACCCGACCGCGTACATCAAGGAGGCCGAGGGCTCGGTCACGGAGGGCTCGCGCAAGCTGGACTACTTCCGCATGCGGATGGAGAACTGGGTCGAGCGCACGCTGACCCGCGTGCTGGCCGAGCGCACCGGCGCCATCCAGACGGTGGCGGGGCTGGGCACGTGGTTCGTGCCGCTGGCGCTATGGCACGCCAAGAACTACGGCGACGAGGCGCTGGGGCATACCGTGCAGGGCGTGCGCTACACGCGGCGGCTGATCGAGGAGGGCCGCGCGGCGGAATGCCAGCGCGCGGCCGACAAGTTCTATCCGTGGTGCCTGGACATCTTCGGCGGCGTGGGCACGCCGAACGAGCGGAAGTACCTGGAGCTGGGGATCAAGACGCTCACGAACAACCAGACGCGACGCCTGTGGATGCGCTCGCTGCAGCGGGACCTGGACGCGCTGGGGCTGCGGCTGCCGCCCGATCCCTGGCAGGGCGATCGCCACCACTATCCCGAGGAGCCCGACGCGGCGCTGCAGGTGTATCTCGACGTCGACGAGGTGCCGGCGGCGACGCGGCCGTGGCTGGCAAAGCTGCTGCGGGGGTGGGTGCAGGCGAAGTACGCGCGCCAGAACGATCCCATCGTCTTCTCGGCGCCGACGCCGGAGGAGAAGGTGGCGACCGGGCACCAGCTGCGCGACGAGCGGGCGCTCGGGCTGCACGTGGCGCGCTTCCTGCGCGCGCTCGGCGAGGACCCGGATGCCCTCGCCGACGAGGCGGAGCGCACGCTGGCGGGCGGCCGCGCGAAGGTGGACTTCCTCAAGCAGCCGCTCGGCGACGACTGGGTGGAGACGTGTCCGCAGCAGATGCTGTGGGCGCGCGCGAACATGTTGTCGAGCCTGGCGTGCTTCGGCAGCTGCCTGGTGCCGTTCGCGGCCTGGGCGGGCATGCACTACCGGGCGCACGAGGGCTTCTTCGCGGCATGGCGCGAGCGCACGCGGGGGCTGCTCGCCGCGGGCCACCACGAGGCCGTCCAGGCGGCCGTGGACAAGTGGTATCGGTACGCCGTGGACGTGTTCGGCCGCGACGGGTCGCCGAACGAGGAGCGCTACTGCGCGCTGGGCATCAAGACGGCGCAGAACGGCCACGTGCGCCAGATCTTCATCGACTTCGTGGCCCAGGACCTCGCGGACCTGGGCTTGCGCGCGCCCGACCTGTACCAGGGGGTACGCGCGCGGTACGCGCCGTTCCCGCGGCCGGAGCGTGCGGGGGTGGCCGTACGCTGACGGCGGCGGGCGCGAGCGGGACGCCCTCACCCCAGCCCTCTCCCAGAGGGAGAGAGAGTAAGACGCGCCCTCACCCCCGCCCTCTCCCAGGGGGAGAGGGCGTAAGACGCGCGTTCACTCCGGCCCTCTCGCAGAGAGACGAGGGCTTAGTCGCCGTAGAGGCCGCGGATGAAGCCGCCCTCGTCCAGCTCGCGGACGAAGCGGGGCTCGATCAGGTCCTCGACGCGGAGCTGGGCGACCTCGGGCGTGGTGAGCGCCAGGTTGCGGATGGTGTTCTCGAACATGCGCGGCGTCGGGTAGGGCGCGCGCGGCATGAGCTTGAGGGGGACCTCGTTCAGCATCTCGCGGGCGAACTCCGGGCCGTCCAGCTTGTACTCGTCGACCAGCAGCGGCACCAGGCTCTCCGGGTCGGTCTTCATGCGGTGGACGGCGGCTACCGCGGCGCGCAGGAAGCGGCGCACCACCTCCTCGTTGCTGGCGATGTAGGCGCGGGTGGTGATGACGCCGTAGGTGGGTGCCTCGTAGTCGGCGTCGCGCAGGTTGACGAGCGTGTGGAACCCCATGCGCTGGGCGATGAGCGAGAACGGCGGCTCGACCATCGCGGCCTGGACCTGGCCCGATTCGAGGGCGGCCAGGCGCTCGGGCTGGCCGCCGGTGGCCAGCACGTGCACGTCCTCGTCGAGCTTCATGCCCCACTGCTCGGCCAGATACTGGAGCGCCATGTCGGCGGTGCCGCCACGCGAGGAGCTGCTGATCAGCCCGCCGCGCAGCTGCTCGGGGCGCTCGATGTTCGACGTGACCTGCACGTCGTAGGTGAAGCGCGGCACGAGGATGGCGACGCACACCAGGTCGCCGCCGCTGAGCTGGGTGCTGATAACGGGCTGACCGCCCGAGAAAGCGATCGGCGTCTCGCCGGCGATGACGGAGGCGGCGGTACGCTGGCCGCTCTGGATGTAGGTCACGGTGGCGTCGAGGCCGTATTCCTGGAACAGCCCGAGCCGCTGGAGCACGGGGACGACCATTGAGACGGAGCCGATGACGGGATTGGCCGCGGCGAGCGGGATGAGCGCGGGCGGGGCGGCGGGCGCCGCGCTGGCCGGCGCGCTGGCGGCGGGCGGGGCCGCGGGGGGCGGGGCGCTGGACGCGGCGGGCACGGGCTGGCAGGCCGCCAGCAGCCCGCCGAGCGCCGCGAGGGCGAGCAGCAGGGGCGCCATGCGGGCTACGTGCCTACCGGCCTGGGCCCCGCGCCGGTGGATCCGCTCGCAGGTCCTGTCCATCGCCGCCTCCCTTCGGGTAGTGCCGGCGGGCTTCGCGGTCAGACCGCGCCGCCGCGCGCCGCGTCGGAATTGGGCCTATCTTACTCGACCCGGGCGGGTTGGTGTAGGGGCGGCCCCGGCAAATGCCGCGGGGTCCTGTACACTGGGCTAGCCGAGCGGCCCCCGTGCCGAGCGGGGATGGCGCAGGGCTGCTGGTGAGAGATCGGGAACGCCCGGCGGGCAGAGCTGACGCCGCCCCGCATTGGGTCCGAGCCGCGGAGGGCTGCTCGCGGAGCGCCGCTGGCGCCGCCCGGTCTCGGCACGCGGCTGGCGGCTGTTACCCGCCGATCACCTCGCGAGAGGAACCATGGACTTCGCGCTGAGCGAGGACGAGGAGCTGTTCCGTGGCGCCGTGAGCGAGTTCGCGGCGGCGGTGCTGGCGCCGGCCGCGGCGGCCGCCGATGAGGCCGGGCGGTTCGCGCCGGAGGTGCTGGCGCAGACGGCCGCGCTGGGCCTGTTCGGCATGCTGGTGCCCGAGGCGCAGGGCGGCGCGGGCGTTGGCGCTATGCGCTTCGCGATCGCGCTAGAGGAGATCGCGCGGGCGAGCGCGGCGATGGCGGCGCTGCTGAACGCGCACAACGCGCTGGGGGCGCTGTCGCTCGTCCTGACCGGCACGGCGGTGCAGCAGGCGCGCTGGCTGCCGGCGCTGGCGCGGGGCGAGGCGCTCGGCGCCGGCTGGCTGGCGAGCGCGGAGGCCGCTGGCGGGGCCAGCGGCCCTGAAGTGCGGGCGGCGCCGACCGCGGACGGCTGGCAGCTCGACGGCGCGGCGCGCTGGGTGACGAACGGCGGCGAGGCGGCGCTGTACGTCGTGTTCGCGGCAGTCGAGGGCGCGGGCGGGACGGAGCAGGGCGCGACGGGGCTGGAGGCGTTCGTGGTGCCGGCCGACGCGCCGGGCGTGCGGGCGGGGGCGCCGATCGAGAAGGTGGGGCTGCGCGGGGCCGTCACGGCCGACCTGGCGCTCGCCGGCTGCCGGCTGCCGGAGGACGCGCGGCTGGGTGTGGGCGAGGGCGCGGGCGAGAGCGAGGGTGGTGGACCGCTGGCCGAGCGGGTGCATGCGCTGTGGCTGATCGGCAGCGCGGCGCAGGCGCTGGGGATCGCGCGGGCGTCGCTGGACGCGGCGGTGGCCTACGCGCAGGAGCGGCAGCAGTTCGGCCAGCCGATCGCGCGGTTCGAGGGGCTGCGCCACCTGCTGGCCGACGTGGCGCTGGCGGTGGAGGCGGCGCGGCCGCTGGTCTACCGCGCGGCATGGATGTATGCGCGCGGGCAGCCCGTGGGCAGCGCGGCCGCGATGGCGAAGCTGCACGCGGGCGAGACGGCGATGCTGGCGGCGACGAAGGCGGTGCAGGTGTACGGCGGCTACGGCTACATGCGCGAGGCGGCGGTGCAGCGCTACTTCCGCGACGCGAAGGTCACGCAGGCGGCCGCGGGCAACGCGCTGCAGCAGCGCGGCGCGATCGCGGACGCGCTGCTGGAGTAGGGGCGGAGACCCCTCTCCCCCCACCCCCCCTTCCCCCAGAAGGGGAAGGGGGGCTTCCGGTGGGGGTGGCCCCGGCGGAGCCGGCTCCCCGCCTACGTATCAGGGAGCGGGGGCTTTCCGACGGAGTCGGGGGAGAGGGAGCGGGCATCCCCTTGCCCCTATGGGGGAGAGGGGGGCTGGGGGGAGAGGGGTCTAGGTGCTCCTTGCCCGCACCCGGGCGGAGCCGCATACTGCCTTAGCATTTATGTAAGGGGGAGATGTCGATGATTCGGAGGCTTGCGCCAGGACTCGTGGGCGCGCTCGCTCTCGCGCTGCTGGCGTGCAGCACGCCGGCGGCCGCGCCCGCCAAGCCGACCGGGAGCGCGCCGGCGGCGCCGGCGGCGGGCGGGGCGGCGACGAGCGCGCCCGCGGCGAATGCGACGGCGGGCAGTGCGCCGGCGGCGAGCGCGCCCACGGCCGTGCCGGCGCGGCGCAAGATCGAGTATGGGCTGGTGAATTTCTCGGCCTTCTACTGGCCGATCTATGTGGGGCTCGACAAGGGCTTCTTCGACCGCGAGGCGCTCGACGTGGAGACAACCGAGACGCGCAGCGGCAGCGATGGGCTGTCGGCGCTGGCCGGCGGCTCGCTGGACGTGATTACGACGAACAGCGAGGTGGTCGTCCTGGCACAGATGCGCGGCGCGGACGCCATCGGCATCGCGGGCTTCAACAACAAGGCCAGCTATAGCCTTATGGTGCAGCCGGAGATCCAGCGGATCACGGACCTGAAGGGGAAGACGCTGGGCGCGTCGGCGCTGCGCACGGGCGAGGTCGTGTTCATGAAGGCGCTGTTGCGCAAGTATGGGCTGACCGAGAGCGACTACAGCCTGGTCGTGGCGGGCGCGTCGCGCAACCGCGTGACGGCGATGAGCACGAAGCAGATCGACGGCACGATCATGCCGCCGCCCGACAACTACCGGCTGGAGGACATGGGCCTGAAGCGCCTCGCCGAGGTGAACGAGGCGGTGCCGGAGTACCAGTTCCAGTTCCTGGCGGCGATGCGCAACTGGGCGCAGAACAACCAGGACGCGACGGTGCGCTTCTTGCGCGCGTATGTGAACAGCCTGCACTGGCTGTACGATCCGGCCAACAAAGCGCAGGCGATGGGCGTGCTGCAAGACCGCATGCAGCTGAGCGAGGATTACGCGCGGCGCACCTACGAGCAGTGGATCGAGCAGGAGCAGTTCTTCCCGCACGACGGCGAGGCGCCCGCAGGCGGCCTGAAGGCGATGGAAGACATGCTGGTGGAGACGGGCGAGGCGACGCAGCCGCTGCCCAGCCGCGACAAGTACCTCGACTTCAAGTACCTGGAGATGGCGCGGGCGCAGTAGTAATCCCTGATTGGTAGATGGCTGGGGAGTGTGAGCTCACACTCCCCAGCCATCTACCAATCACCGACTGGTAGCTAGGCGCCGAAGGCGGGGAGGACGGCCTCGGCGAAGTGCTGGATGTCGTCGAGCATGGCCTGGGGCGTCTCGCTGACGAAGATCATCGCCGCGAGCATGGTCGCACCAGCGTCGGCGTAGGCGCCGATCTGCTCGACGATCTCGGCAGGCGAGCCGATCAGGAGCGTGTCCTCCAGGCGCGAGAGGTCCGCGCCCTTGAGGGTCGAGGCGGCGAGGCTGACGAGGTGCTTGTGGGTCTGGCTGCCCTCGAAGCGGCGGCGGGCGGCGGCGCGGCTGGGCGCGATGACGCAGCTTAGCTGCGGGCCGACGTGGAGGCTGGCGGGGTCGCGGCCGTGGCGGGCGGCAGCCTCGCGCAGGCGGGCCGCGCCGCGCGCCACGGCGGCGGGCGCGAGCGCCGCCGGCAGCCAGCCTGCGCCCCAGCGCGCCGCGCGCTCGATGGCGCCCGGGCTGTTGCCGGCGACGTAGAGCGGCAGCGGCTGCTGCACGGGCTTGGGCGCGAGGCGGATGCCGTCGAAGGCGACGTGCTGGCCGGCGTAGCTCGCCTCCTCGTCGCGGAACAGCAGCGTCAGCGCCTCGATGCCCTCGTTCAGCAGGTCTTCGCGCCGCACGCGGCGGCGCCGCGGCCATAGGCGCTCGTACTCCTCGCGGTAGGCGCCCAGCCCCACGCCGAGCAGCACCCGCCCGCCCGAGAGCACGTCGAGGGTGGCGACCTGCTTGGCCAGGTAGGCCGGCTCGCGCAGCGGCAGCGGGATGACGCTGGTGCCCAGCCGGATGCGCGCGGTTTGGGCCGCCACGTAGGTGAGGATGGTCAGCGGCTCGAAGAAGTTGGGCGTTTGCGCGTAGGTGTCGCGGACGTAGCTGGGCGGGGTGATGTGGTCGTTGCCCCACACCGAGTGGTAGCCGAGCCGGTCCGCCAGCACCGCCATCTGCACCAGCTCGTCGGCGCTGGCGAACGGCACGGGGAGCGTCAGTCCCTCGCGGCAGGTCGGGATGGAGAGGGTGAAGATCATCGCCCCCCCGGCCCCCCAATCCTGGGGGGAGAAAGGGGGATATTGGGGGACACCCCCAACCCCCCGGCAGGGGAGCGCCCCTGCACCCCCGTGGTGGACGGGTCGGCGTAGCTCTCGGCGAGGGCGCGCTGGAGGTCGGCGAAGGTGGGCTGGATGAGGGGGATGGGCGGGACGTAGCGCAGGGTCACGTCGGGGTCTTTGAGGCCGGTCGAGGTGATGAGGGCGACCACCACCTCGTCGCGGCGAATGGCGCCCTGGGCGGCGAGCTTGCGAATCGCCGCCAGGGTGAGCGCCGACGCGGCCTCGGCCCACAGCCCCTCGGTGCGCGCGAGGCGGAGCTGCTCGGCCATGATCTCGTCGTCAGTCGCGCCGATGGCGGTGCCCCCGGTCTGGCGCAGCATGGCGAGCGACTGGTAGGCGCTCACCTGATTCGCCGCCGACACCGCCACGGTCGGGCCGCCGGGCATCGGCTCGGTGTGGTCGAGATCGTTCGCCAGCGCGTTCTGCAGCGCGCCGTACACCTCGGCGGCGACCATGCGCGGGATGCTGACCACCCAGCCTAGCTCGCGCAGCTCCTGGAACGCGCGCCACACGCCGACCGGCAGGTCGCCGTTCGAGGTGGGCGCCACGACGACGTCGGGCGCGCGCCAGCCGAGCTGCTCGGCCAGCTCGAAGCCCACCGTCTTGGCGCCGTCGAGCGCGTAGGCCGGGGCGCCGACGGGCGGCAGCGTGTAGTTCTGGATGGGCACCCAGCCCTGCTCCTCGACGCCGCGCCGCACCATCGTCAGGCGGTCGGGCGCCGTGGGCACGGCGAAGACCTTGGCGCCGTAAGCTTGCATGAAGGCGCGCATGGTGGGCGGGAACTGCTCGGTGGTGAACAGGTAGGCGTCGAGGTCGCCGCGGGCGGCGTAGGCCGCCGTGGCGGCGCCGGCGTTGCCGGACGAGGCGACGGCGAGCACCTGGCGTCCGAACTCGCGCGCCTTGGCCGCCATGACGACGGCCAGCCGGTCTTTGAACGACCACGTTGGGTTGCGCGACTCGTCCTTGAGGTACAGGTGGTCAAGGCCGTAGGAGCGGCCCAGGCGCTCGGCGCGCAGGAGCGGCGTGAACCCCTCGTCGAGCGAGGCGACGTGCTGCTCGGCGGCGGGCAGTAGCTCGCGGTAACGCCACATCGTGTGCGGCCGGCTGGCGAGCGCCGTCCGGTCGAGCGCCTGGGCCACTCGCGCGTAGTCGTAGACGCAGTGCAGGTTGGCGGGCTTGCCGGCCGCCGCGCAGGCCGGGCAGCCGCCCCAGTGCGGCCCGGGCGGGTAGGTGTGCCCGCAGCGGAAGCACCGCAGGTGCCGCAGGTACGTCATGGCAGGCCGGCGGCCGGGAGGGGGCGGGGCAGGGGCAGGGGACGAGCCCCTGCCCTACGACACCGTGTCATGGGGCGGGCGTCAGGGAGAGGGACTCGGCGGTGTAGGGCTCGAGCAGGCCGTCGAGGTCGACGGCGCGAATGGCCTCGTCGGGCACGACGGCGCGCGGCGGGTACTCGGCGGGCGGCGCGGGCTTGGTCGCGTCGACGATGATCGCCATGCTGGGGCGCGGCGTCTTCTCGCCGTTCGGGCCGAAGTTGTAGCCGACGGGGCTGAGGCCCCCCGGGCCGCCGATGTTCGGCACCATGACGAGGTCGGTGTCGGCGTGGAACCGCGTGCCGATGGCCCAGAGCACGTCGCCGTCGTTGAACACGTTCACGTCGTCGTCCACCACGACGATCATGCGGAAGTTCTCGGGCTCGGTGAGCAGCGCGGCGTAGGCCGCCCGGCCCACCTCGGCGTCGGCGGTCTTCTTGATCGCCACGTAGCAGTGCATGCGGCTATGCGCCGGGACGTTCACCTGCTGCACGCCCGGCACGACCTGCTTCACGCGGCGGTAGACGCTGCCCATGCGCGGCAGGCTGCCCAGCACGACATGCTCGCGGTGGGCCGCGACCACGTCGTAGTAGATCGCGTCGCGGCGCATGGTAATGGCGGTTACGTCGATGTACGGCTTGTCGCCGTCGGCCGTGTAGTGGCCCGGCCACTCACCGAACGGCCCCTCGAACTGGCGCGCGCCCGGCGGGATGACGCCCTCGATGACGATCTCGGCCCGCGCCGGCACCGGCAGGTCCACCGTCTTCGCGCGCACCAGCTCCACCGGCTCGTCCATCAGCGCGCCGGCCTCGCCGAACTCCTCGCCGATGCCCGGCAACCGCGAGACGGCGCCCATCATGAACCCCGGATGATGGCCGATGGCGATGGCGACCTCCATCGGGCGGTTGAGTTCCTCGTAGCGCCGCCGCAAGTAGTCGCCGTGGTGGCCGTCGTTGAAAAACACGCCCAGGCGCTGCGGCCCGAGCACCTGGTGGCGGTAGAGGCCGACGTTGACGGCGCCGCTGTCGGGGTCGCGCGCCACCAGGCAGCCGCCCGCGACGAACGGCCCGGCGTCGAGGGCGTTGTGGGTGAGGATCGGCAGCACGTCGAGCCGCGCGTCGGCGCCGGTGAGCACCACGTCGTGCACGGGGCCGGCGGGCACGTCCACGGGGCGGATCGGCTTGGCCTGGCGCTCGCCGTAGACGCGCACCATGTTCTCGACGTCGGTATCGAGGGAGAGGGCGAGGCGCTCGTAGGTGGCCGTCAGGTTCAGCACGACGGGGATGCGCGAGCCGCGCACGCGGCGGAAGACGAGCGCGGGGAAGCGCTGCTGCTGCTCCAGGCGCGCGGCTACAGCGGTGGCGCCCCAGCGCGGGTCGACCTCCTGCGACACGACGCGCACCTCGTCGGGCATGGTGCGCGCCACCTGGTCGAGAAACGTGCGCAGATCCTTCGGCATGGCGCCTCCCTCGCGGCTGCAAGCGTTGGACTCGCTTCTTCTTAGCATAGCGCCGCGCCCCCGCGCCACGCCGGGCGTAGCCGGGCGCCGTACACTATGGTAAGCTGCGAAATCATCGGGGGCGCATGGCGCCCGACGCGGTGGAGCGCTGGCCCGGAGCAGTATCGGGAAGGGAGGTGCAGGCGGTGGACCTGAACGTGAATGGCCGCACGTACACGGTGGATGCCGAGCCCGACACGCCGCTGCTGTACGTGCTGCGCAACGATCTCGGGCTGACCGGCCCGAAGTTTGGCTGTGGGCTGTCGCAGTGCGGCGCCTGCGAGGTCCTCATGAACGGGCGCGCGACGCGCTCGTGCGTCACGCCCCTCTCGGCGGCCGAGGGGGCCGAGGTGATTACCCTGGAGGGGCTGGGCACCGAGGACAACCCGCACCCGCTCCAGCAGGCCTTCATCGACGAGCAGGCCGCGCAGTGCGGCTACTGCATCAACGGCATGATCATCACGGCCAAGGCATTCCTCGACAGCAATCCCAACGCCGACGAGGCGGCTATCCGGCAGGCGATGTCGCGCAACCTCTGCCGTTGCGCCACGCACCTGCGCATCCTGCGAGCCGTGAGCCGCTACGCACGGGGGCTACAGGCATGAGCGCGAACGAGCAGGCGCGAACCGCCGCCACCACTAGCGCGACCTCGACCCCGCGCCGCGGGCTCTCGCGGCGCACCTTCCTGAAGGCCAGCGGCATCCTCGTCGTCGGCGTCAGCGTGGCCGGCCCCGCGCGGCTGCTCTCGGCGCCCGCGGCGCACGCGCAGCAGCCGCCGCCATTCGGCGACCCGGCGGACCTGCTCGACTCCTGGCTGGCGATCGACGGCGACGGCGCGGTGACGGTCTACTCGGGCCGCGTCGAGCTGGGCACCGGCGTCGAGACGGCGCTCGTGCAGATCGCCGCCGAGGAGCTAGACGTGCCCCTCGACCGCGTCACCATCCTCCAGGGCGACACCGCTCGCACGGTGGACCAGGGTGCCTCGGTGGGGAGCACCACGGTATCGCGCGGCGGCGCCGAGATCCGGCGCGCGGCGGCCGCGGCGCGACAGGCCCTCGTCGGCCTGGCGGCCGAGCGGCTCGGCGTGCCGGCCGACCAGCTCACCGTCAAAGATGGCATCGTCTACGTGGCGTCGGACCCCTGGCAGCCGAACGACCAGGCGCCCACGCGCAGCGCCTCCTATGGCGACCTGATCGGCGGCCAGCGCTTCGGCGTCGCGGTGAGCGACGACGCCCAGCCGAAGGACCCCGCGCAGTACACGATCGTCGGGCGGTCGATTCCGCGCGTGGACATCCCGGCTAAGATGGTCGGCACCTATCAGTACGTGCAGAACGTGCGCGTGCCGGGGATGCTGCACGGCCGCGTGGTGCGGCCCAGCCCGCCGCAGTCGGGCGTCACGCTGGTGAGCGTGGACGAGGACTCGGTGAGCGACGTGCCGGGCCTCGTGCAGGTGGTGCGGCAGGGCAACTGGGTGGGCGTGGTGGCCGAGCGCGAGGAGAACGCGATCAAGGCCGCGCGTCAGCTCAAGGTCACGTGGTCGGACCCGCCGGGGCTGCCGCCCCAGGCGGAGGTGTTCACGCTCATGCGAAACACGCCGAGCGACGATCGCGTGCTGGCCGAGGTGGGCGACGTGGACGGGGCGCTGGCGAGCGCGGCGCGTACCCTCCAGGCGACCTACGAGTGGCCGCAGCAGATCCACGCGATGATGGGGCCGGACTGCGGCGTGGCGGACGTGCGCGACGGCCGCGCGACGGTGTGGTCGGGCACGCAGTACCCGCTGGGGCACCAGCGGCTGTTGGCCCAGCGGCTCGGCCTGCCGATCGAGAACGTGCGGATCATCTACACGGAGGGCTCGGGCTGCTACGGGCGCTACACGACCGACGACGCGGCCCTCGACGCAGCCATGCTGTCGCAGGCGGTGGGCCGGCCCGTGCGCGTGCAGTGGATGCGCCAGGACGAGCACGGCTGGGACCACGCGAACACGCCGATGCTGTTCGACATGCGCGCTGGCCTGGACGCGAGCGGCAACGTGGTGGCCTGGGAGCACCAAGCGTGGTCGGCGCGGCACACCGGCCAGGCGCTGCTGGGCGACCAGACCGGCGGCAACTGGGTGATCCCGCTCGACCCGGTGTTCGTGGGCGACGACACGCCGAAGTTCTACGACTTCGCCAACCGCCGCTACGTGCTGCACGCCCTCGACCGCGCGGTGCTGCGCTACGGCAACAACCGCAGCCTGGGGGCGATTCTGAGCGCCTTTGCCGCCGAGTCGTTCATCGACGAGCTGGCGGCGGCGGCGGGCCAGGACCCGGTGCAGTACCGCCTGCGCTACCTGTCGGACCCGCGTGCCATCGACGCGCTACGGGCGGCGACGGAGCGCGCCGGCTGGGAGACGCGGCCCTCACCGAAGCGGGGCGCCGCGACGGGAGGCGTCCTGACGGGCCGCGGCGTGGCGCTGACCGAGTACGGCGTGACGCCGCAGACGGGCACCACCTGGGTGAGCGCGGTGGCCGACGTGGAGGTGGACCCGGACAGCGGCGCGGTGCGGGTGCCGCGCATCGTGGTCGCGCACGATTGCGGGCTGATCGTCAATCCCGACGGCGTGCGCAACCAGATCGAGGGCAACGTGCTGCAAGGGCTGAGCCGCGCGCTGTTCGAGGAGGCCACCTGGGACAGCACGGGCGTGACCAGCATCGACTGGCGGACGTACCCGATCCTGACGTTCAACGACGTGCCGGACGTGGACGTGGTGCTGATCAACCGCCCGGACGTGCGGTCGTCGGGCGCGGGGGAGTCGGGGTGCATCCCGCTGGGGGCGGTGATCGCGAACGCGATCCACGACGCGACGGGGGTGCGACTGCGCCGCGTGCCCTTCACCGCCGAGCGGGTGAAGGCCGCGCTCGCCCAGCGCGGATAACCCGTAGGTGTAAACGCCCGCAGGACTACCCAGCAGAATAGTCCTGCCTGTCGGCAGCCGTAGAATGCGAAGCGTCCCCCGGCCACGGCCGGGGGACGCTTCGTTGCTCGGAGGGTTGCGCTTACGCGGGGACCACGCAGTAGAAGAGGTTCTGGTCGGCGTAGTAGTAGTAGGCCGTGGCGCAGTCGAAGTAGGGCTCGTAGGTGTAGGTCTGGCAGAGGGGCAGATAGTCCACCGTCACCCCGTCCACGACCACCGGCTGGAGCTTGGGGTCGACCGGCTGTCCGTACAGCGTCCCGAACGGCAGCGCGCAGGTGACGATGGGAGGCGCGACGACCGTCTGCACGACCGGGACCGTGACGTCCGAGTAGACCGGAGCGCTGGCGTAGATCGGAGCCGGCATGGTCCAGCTGACGTTGTTCACCTGGGTGGTGTTGTTCACGACGATGGTGCAGTCACCGCCGTTGCCGCCGTTGCCGCCGCGAGCGCCGGTGCCGGTCGCGTTGCCGCCGTTGCCGCCGTTGCCGCCGCACTGGCCACCGCCGATGGCGCCCGGCCCGTGCGCATTGCCGCCGTTGCCGCCGTTGCCGCCGGTCGCACCCGGCCCGTGCGCGTTGCCGCCGTTGCCGCCGTTGCCCCCCTGAGCGCCCGGACCAGTCGCATTGCCGCCGTTCCCACCGTTGCCGCCGGTCGCGCCGGTGCCGGTCGCGTTCCCACCATTGCCGCCATTACCGCCCTGG
>DATGMD010000083.1:0-19648 GCA_035293805.1 Chloroflexota bacterium
GAGCGAAGGTGGCGATGGTGACGGCGATTGGGCAGCAGCACGTGGTGCTGGAAGCGGTGCAGGCGGGGGCGAAGGACTTCGTGGTCAAGCCGTTCCAGCCGGAGCGCGTGCTGGCTGCCGTCCAGAAGATGCTGCGCTAACCGCGCCGCGACGAGGAGCAACGCGATGACGACGAACACCATATTGGCGCCGGAAGTGGAGCAGGCGCTGCGCCAGCCGCCGCGGGGGATGCCGCGGGCAGAGCACCTGGAGCCGTTCCTGACCGGCGCCCGCGAGGTGCTGGAGGCGGAGCTGGGCGTGAGCGTCGAACGCGGTCCGCTGCGGCTGGAGGCGGGAAGCCACACCACCCAGGACGTAACGGCGATCGTCGGGATCACGGGGCGGCTTACGGGCCTGGCCGTGTACGGCATGAGCCGCGAGATGGCGGTCGCGGTGGTCGGGCAGCTCATGGGCGCGCCGGTGGAAGAGCTGGACGACCTGGCGCTGTCCGGGATCGGCGAGCTTGGCAACGTGATCACGGGGCGGGCGGCGACGCTGCTCGCCGAGCAGGGCATCGCGGCCGAGATCGCTCCGCCGGTGCTGCTCGTGGGCGCGGGGAGCCGTGTATCGACGGCGGGGATTCAGCGGCTCGTGGTGCCGCTAGTCACGCCGTTCGGCACCCTCGAGGCCCAGCTCGCCATCAAGGGGTGAGGCCATGGAGCTGCATCTCGACGCGACGCCGGAGGAGCTGCACGTCTTCCTGGCCGAAACCACCGAGCTGCTCGACGGGCTCGACGCCCAGCTCGTGCGGCTCGAGCAGGATGGGGCCAGCGAGGCGCTGCTGCAGGAGATCTTCCGCGCGGCGCACACGATCAAGGGGTCGGGCGCGGCCATTGGCCACGTCCGGATGGCCCGCCTGACCCACGCCTGGGAGACGCTGCTCGACAAGCTGCGCCACGGCGAGCTGACGATCAGCTCGGCGCTCGTGGACCGCTTCTTCGAGGCGCTGGACGTGCTCAAGGTGCTCGCCGGCGAGGTGGAGACCGGCGAGCAGACGGACACCGAGGTGGAGAGCCTCGCCGCGGCGCTGGAGGCGTTCGCGGCGGGCGAGGCCGCCGGGGCGGCCGCGGCGCCGCCGGCGCATGCTCCCACGGCGATTCGCCCCACCATGCTGCCGGCGCCCGATGGTGCCACCCACCACGTGCTGCTCGGCTTCGACCCGGGCGACTGGACGGCGGTGCGCGCGCTCCAGGCGCTCCTCGCCCTGGACAGCGCGGCCGACGTGCTGGTCAGCCACCCGTCGCGCGGCGAGGTAGAGCAGGGCGCCGTCAAAGAGCGGCTGGAGCTGTGGCTGCGCTCGGAGAAGAGCGGGGCCGAGCTGCGCGAGCTGCTGGCAAACGTGGACGAGACGCGCGTGCTGAGCCTGCAGCTCGCGGAGGAGGTTAGCGCTGCCGCAGCCGAGGCCGAGTGGCCGGCGCCCGCGCCGCGCTCCAGCGAGGCCAAGGGAGCGGAGAGCCCGCGGCCCGGCGGTGTGCGCGGCGGCTCGACCACCGTGCGCATCGACGTGGAGCGCCTCGACAATCTGCTCAACCTGGTGGGCGAGCTGGTGATCGACCGCACCCGACTGCTGGAGCTGGGGCGCGCGCTGGGTGAGCAGATCGGCGAGCAGCGGTTGCTGGCCGACCTGAGCGAGACGACGCTCCACCTGGGCCGCATCACCGACGAGCTGCAGGCCGAGGTGATGAAGAGCCGGATGCTGCCCATCGGTACGGTATTCAGTCGCTTCCCGCGCGTCGTGCGCGACCTGGCGGCGCGACAGGGCAAGCGCGTCGAGCTGGTCGTCGAGGGCCAGGAGACCGAGCTGGACCGCTCGGTGATCGAGGAGATCGGCGACCCGCTGGTCCACCTGCTCCGCAACGCCGTCGACCACGGTGTCGAGGCGCCGGCCGACCGGCTGGCGCGGGGCAAGCCCGAGACGGCGCGGGTGCGCCTGGCCGCGGAGCACGTCGAGAACTCGATCGTCATCCTCGTCGAGGACGACGGCGCGGGCGTCGACGCCGAGCGCGTCCGCCAGAAGGCCGCCGAGCGCGGCATGCTGACGGCCGAGGCGGCGGCACGGCTCTCGGAGAGCGAGGCCATCGACCTGATCTTCGCGCCCGGCTTCTCGACGGCGAAGGAGATCAGCGACATCTCGGGCCGCGGCGTGGGGATGGACATCGTCCGCACCAACGTGGAGCGGCTGGGCGGCTCGGTCGAGGTGCAGTCGGCGCTCGGCCAGGGCACCCGCTTTGTGCTGCGGCTGCCGCTGACGCTTGCTATCGTCCAGGCGCTGCTGGTCCGGGTGGCGGGTGACATCCACGCGCTGCCGCTCAGCTCGGTGACCGAGACGCTGCGCGTGCCGCTGCGCGACATCCAGCGGATGCACCGCCAGGAGGCGATCCTGCTGCGCGGCCGCGTGCTGCCACTCGTGCGGCTGAACGCGGTGTTCGGCGCGGCGCCATCCGCCGCGCCGAACGGCAAGGACGCGCTGGTGGTGGCGGTGCGCGTGGGCGACCGGCAGGTGGGCCTGATGGTCGACGCCCTGCTCGGCGAGCAGGAGGTCGTCATCAAGGCGCTTGGGCCGGTCATCGGTCAGGTGCCGGGCATCTCCAGCGCGGCGATTCTGGGCGACGGCACGGTGGCGCTGATCGTGGACGTGCCGGGGCTGGTGCAGCAGGTGGCCGCGGGCCGCCAGGAATGGAGGTGCGCGGATGGCCGTGAGCAGGCGGAGCCGGCGTTCGCGCTCAACTAGCGATCCCGCGTCGGACGCGCTGGCCCGGGCGATCCGCCACGCGGCCGAGCGCGGCGCGGCCGCGCTGTCCGAGATGACCGGGCGCGGCATCGCCGCCGAGGCCGTGGCCCTGCGCACCGTGCCACTGGCCGAGTTGTCGACGCTGGCCGGCGACCCGGAGCGCCCCGTGGTGGCGATCCACCTGGGCGTGGGGGGCGACGGCTCGGGCTGCATCCTGCTCGCGCTCAGCGAGTCGGCGGCCTACGAGCTAGTGGACATGCTGCTCGGGCAGCCTGCCGGGACCACGCGGGCGCTGGAGCCGCTGGAGGTGTCGGCGCTCGCCGAGGTGGGCAACGTGGCCGGGTCGTTCTTCCTGACGGCTCTGGCCGACGGGGCGCGGCTGGTACTCGCGCCGACGCCGCCCATCGTGTTCCACGAGATGCGCGGCGCGATCCTCGACACGCTAGCGGCCGAGCTGATGCTGCTGGAGTGGGACGACGCGCTAGTGGTCGAGACCGAGTTCGCCTGCGACGACCAGGTCGTGGACGTGGCGTTCTTCATGTTCCCGGGCCCGGCGATGGTCCAGGCCGTCACGGAGGCAATGCTCGTGGGGGTGGGCCATGGTCGCCACGGCGAGTAGCGCGGTGGGCGTGGGCCTAGGCGAGCTACAGGTGGCGCGTGACGGCGAGCTGGTGGCCTACAGCCTGGGATCGTGCGTCGCGATTTGCCTCTACGACCCGCTGGCCAAGGTGGCCGGGATGGCGCACGTGGTCCTGCCGGCCGTGCCGGAGAAGGGCGCCGGGACCGCGCCCGGGAAGTTCGCCGACACCGCGGTGCCGGCGCTGCTGGCGGCCATGCAGCGCGCGGGGGCCGCGGCGGCGCGGCTACACTGCCGCCTGGCCGGCGGCGCGGCAGTGCTCGCCATCGGCGGCACCGGCAGCTTGCCGCCGATCGGTCAGCGCAACGTCGAGGCTGTGAAGGCGGCCCTCGCCTTGGCCCGGGTGCGGGTACGCGCCGAGGACACGGGGGGCACACAGGGACGGACCGTGCGCCTGGACGCCGCGAGCGGCCGCGTGATGGTGCGGAAAGTGAGCGGCCCGGAGGTGGAGCTATGAGCGACTTGTCGACCGGAACGCCGGCCGCGGCGCTGGGCGTGGCGGCCGGCCGCCGCATCCGGGTGCTGATCGCCGACGACTCGGCCCTCATGCGGCAGGGAGTACGGCGGGTGCTGGAGGTCGATCCGGAGATCGAGGTGCTGGACACCGCCCGCGATGGGCTGGACGCGCTGCTGAAGGTCGAGAAGCTGCAGCCCGACGTGATCACGATGGACGTCGAGATGCCGCGGGTGGACGGCCTCACAGCCCTCCGCATGTTGATGGAACGGTCGCCGCGGCCGGTGGTCATGTTCAGCAGCTTGACGGCGGCCGGCACCGAGACGACGGTGCGCGCGCTGGGCCTCGGGGCCGTGGACTTCATCCAGAAGCCCTCGGGGCAGCTGGGCACCGGCTTCTCGGGCATCGCCGGCGAGTTGATTGCGAAGGTCAAGACCGCCGCGCGCGCGCGAGTACGCCGGCCCCATACGCCGCGCTCGCCCCACCCTCCCCACGCGGCAGGTGATCCGGCCCGACCGCGGGGGGCGGCCGGCGCCGGACCGGCGTTCGGGCGCGCCGCCGCGGGCCCCGCCGGCGCCGGGCACTCCACGGCCGCGGGAACCGGGCCGCTGGCCCCGCTGCCCACGCTGTTCGGGAGCGGGCCAGCGCCCGACCGGCTGCTGGTCGTGGGCTCCTCGACGGGGGGGCCGCGGGCGCTGGCCGAGCTGCTGGCCGGGCTGCCGGGCGACCTGCCCGGCGCCGCCCTCATCGTGCAGCACCTGCCGGCGGGCTTTACGCGCTCGCTGGCCGAGCGGCTCGACCAGGGCAGCGCGCTGGCGGTGGCCGAGGCGCAGGAGCACGACGCGCTGGCGACGGGCCGCGCGCTAGTGGCGCCCGGGGACTTCCACCTGAAGCTCGCCGGCTGCCGGGTGACGCTCGACCAGGGCGCGCGGCGCCACGGCGTGCGCCCGTCCGTGGATACGACGCTCGAGGACGCGGCCGAGGCGTTCGGGCCGGCGGTCCTCGCGGTGATCCTGACGGGGATGGGCGAGGACGGCACCGCCGGGGCGCGCGCGGTGAAGGCGGCCGGCGGGGTCGTGCTCGCCGAGGACGAGTCGACCTGCGTGGTGTTTGGCATGCCGCGATCGGTGATCGCGGCGGGGCTCGCGGACGAGGTGGTGCCGCTGGACCAGATGGCGGCCGCGATTCGCCGCCACCTGGCCGCGCTGCCGGCGCGCGCCGCGAGGAGGGCAATCCATGTTTGACGAGGTCGGCTACGCGTACTTTCTGCGCGCGGTGCGGCGCCTGACGGGCGTTGACCTGACGTGTTACCGGCAGGGCCAATTGCGGCGGCGGCTAGAGGCGCTGGTGCAGCGGGTCGGCGCGGACGGCTTCATAGAATACGCCCGCCTGCTGGAGCGCGAGCCCGCCCGCCTGCAAGAGTTCCGCGACTACTTCACGATCAACGTCTCGGAGTTCTTCCGCGACGCGGACCGGTTCCTGTATCTGGAGCAGCGCGTGTTGCCGGAGCTGCTGGCGGCGCGGCCGAGCCTGCGGATCTGGAGCGCGGGCTGCTCGATCGGCGCCGAGCCGTACTCGGTGGCGATCTTGCTGAAGGAGCTGGCCCAGCGCGGCGCCCACCGCATCGTGGCGACCGACGTGGACCGCACGGTCCTGGAACGGGCGCGGCGCGGCGACGGCTACGGCCCGGCCGACCTGCGCCAGGTGACGCCCGAGCGCCTGGCCCGGTACTTCATGGCCGCCCCGGATGGGCAGAGCCATGCGGTGCGCCCAGAGCTGAAGCCGCTCGTCGAGTTCCGCGAGCACAACCTGCTGGGCGCCGCGCTGGGCGAGGGCTACGACCTGATTCTGTGCCGCAACGTGGTGATCTACTTCACGGACGAGGCCAAGAACCTGCTGTACCAGCGATTCGTGGACGCGCTGCGGCCCGGCGGGGTGCTCTTCGTCGGCGGCACCGAGATCGTACGCGGCGCGGACCAGCTCGGCCTCCGGCCGGCCGGGCCGTCCTTCTACCGCAAGGAGGTCGCGGCGCGGCGGAACGCCCGCCCAGCCTAAGCGGCCGGTCCCGGTTGTGACGCAGTTCCGGTCGCTGCCGTGAACGGCCGGCCAAGCGCGTCTCCCTGGCCCGCCGTTTACGGCGGCGCCGTTGAGACCATCTAGTGTATATCCAGACTTGCTGTTCGGCGACGCAGGCGACCGGGGAGCGCGGGCGTCTCGCCCGCCCGCCCCGGCGTCGGCTGCGCCGGCCAGGCGGCCGGGACGGCCGCGCTCCCGGGCAGGCTTCGCTAACCCGAAGAGCTTGCTTGAGCTTGCACTAGGGCCAGCAGCTTAGCGCCGGCTGCGGGTTGCCGGATGGTTAACGAAATATGCCACCTGACCGATGCGGTTAATTCTGCTAGCGTGCTATGCTCCAGTCTGGCTGGCAGCACATGCCAGCAGTGGGGGCCGAGGTATGCAGCCGCATCGTTCTGTCGTGCTCGTCATCGAGGACGATCCGTCGATTGCCGAAATCCTTCAGCAGATCCTGGAGCGGGAAGGCTACGGCGTCGAAGTCGTACACGACGGTGCGACGGCCCTGGACTGCGTCGAGATCGTCCGCCCCGACCTGGTGCTGCTCGACCTGCTGCTCCCTGACGTGAACGGCATCGAGGTCTGCCAGCGCATCCGGGCGCGCGAGCGCGACGACTACGTGCCGATCATCATGCTCACCGCAGTGTCCCACCCGGACCAGCGGCGCGCGGGCTTCGCGGCCGGCGCCGACGATTACGTCGTGAAGCCCTTCGACACGGCGGAGCTGCTGGCCCGCGTGCAGGTCTGGGTGCAGACCCGCCGCCGCCTAACCGCGGCCTACGAGGACATCCGGCGCGAGCAAGCGCGTCTCGCCGAGGAGGCCGCGAACGCGCGGGTGGCCGCCGAGCGCATGCGGTCGGAGATCACCACGCAGCAGCTCAGCGCCGAGGTGGTGCGGGCCTACGCCGCCAAGGAGAAGCTGGCCGCGGAGGCCGAGGCCCAGGCGCGCATCTTCCGCGCGCTGTACGAGTTCGGCGTGGCGGTGGGCGGGGTGTTGGACCCCGGCGCGCTCGCCCGGCTGGCGGTGGACCAGGCCCGTGACCTGCTGGGCGCCGACGCGGCCGCGCTGTTCTGGTGGGAGCCCGAGGGGGAGTCCCTGCGGCGGCTCGCGTACAACGGGCCGCTGCCGGTGGACGCGGACGCGCTGCCGGCGAGCGAGGGACTGGCCGCCGCGGCCCTGCGGGAGCGGGCGCCGGTGGTCGTCGCGGACTACGCGGCTTGGGAGCAGGCCGCTCCCTGGGCGCTGGCCGCCGGCGTGGGAGCGGTCGCGGCGGTGGCGCTGCGGGTGGGCGATCGCGCGGTCGGCGTGCTGGAAGCGCTCGCGCACCGGCCGCGCGAGTTTACCGCGGAGCAGAAGCAGCTCCTCTCCCTGCTGGCCGCCCAGGTGGCGCCTGCCCTGCAAGCGGCGCGGCTGCACGACGACGCGCAGCGGCGGCGGGTGGAGGCGGAGGCGCTGGCGGAGCTTGCGCGCCAGGGCGCGGCCACCACCGATACCGAGCGCGCGATCAAGCTCATCACCGATCAGGCTTGCCGGCTCCTGGGCGCCGACTACGCCGGCGTCTCGCTGCTGGAGGCCGACGACACGCTGTCCTTCCACGGCATGAGCGGCCACCGGTCGACGGGATGGCAGAACGTGCGGGTGCCCCGCGACCAGGGCGCCGCCGGACGCGCGCTGGCGGCCGGGCGCACGGTGCTGTTCGAGCGCCTGGGCGAGGTCACGGCGCAGCGGGAGCACGACTTCCCCGTGCACCAGGCCGAAGGCGGACAGAGCGCCCTCAGCACGCCGCTGCACGGCCATGGGGGCGCGCTGGGCGCGCTGATCGTCGGGTGGCGCACGGAGACCCAGATTACGACCGCCCAGGTGCGCCTGGCCGAGGCGGTGGCCAGCTACGCGGCGACCATCCTGGACAGCGCCAGCGCCCACGCGGCCTTGGCCGCGCAGGCGGAGGACCTGCGGCGCGCCGCGGCCGAGCGCGCGGCCGTCATCGAGCACATCCCGAGCGGGGTCGTGGTGGTCGACGCGGCCGGCCGGACCGTGCTGATGAACGAGGCCGGGCGGGCGATCAGCGGCGCCCTCCCCAACCCGCGCCAGCCGCTCGCCGACCAGGCCGACGTCTTCCGCCTCCGGTACCCGGCGACCGGCCTGCCCATCCCGCCCCACGCCACCCCCGTGGGGCGCGCGCTGGCGGGCGAGACGGTCCACGACTTCGAGTACGCGTTTACGCGCCCGGGCGAGACCGAGGAGCGACTGGTCCAGGCCTCGGCGGTGCCGCTGCACGACGCGGGCGGCCAGATCACCGCGGCGCTCGCCGTCTTCTCGGACGTGACCCGCGAGCGGCGGCTGGTCCGCGACCTGGCGGCCTCCGAGGAGCGGTACCGCCGCATCGTGGAGACCTCGCGCGAGGGCATCTGGATCATCGACGCGGCGGGCAACACTACCTTCGTCAACCACCGCATGGCCGAGATGCTCGGCTACGGCGTCGACGAGATGCTGGGCGCCTCCTTCCTGAGCTTCATGGATGCCACCGAGCGGACGATTGCCCTCCGCAACGTGGCGCGGCGCCGCGAGGGGATCGCCGAGGGGCACGACTTCAAGTTCCAGCGCCGAGACGGGACGCCGCTCTGGGCCATCGTCGTCACGAACCCGCTGTTCGACGACGGCGGCGAGTATCTGGGCGCCCTGGCGATGGTCACCGACATCACCGAGCGGAAGCAGGCCGAGGAGCAGCTCGCGCGCTGGGCGGCGATCGTGGAAGCCTCGGAAGACGCCATCATCGGCCAGGCGATCGACGGCACCATCGTGGACTGGAACCGTGGCGCCGAGCGCATGTTCGGCTACACGGCGGCCGAAGCGGTCGGGCAGTCCGGCATCCTGATCGTGCCGCCCGACCGCGTGGACGAGCTGGCGGACATTCTGGCGCGCGTGCAGCGGGGCGAGAGCATCGAGCACCTGGAGAGCGAGCGCGTCTGCCGCGACGGGCGCCGGCTCAACGTCTCGATCAGCATCTCGCCGCTGCGTGACGCGGAGGGCCGGGTGACCGGCGCCGCGACGATCACCCGCGACGTAACGGCTTACAAGGAGGCGGAGCGCCAGCTGAAATCGCTGGCCCAGAGCGAGAAGCTGCGCGCGCTCGGCCAGATGGCGAGCGGTGTGGCCCACGACCTGAACCAGTACCTCGGGCTGGTGGCGGCCCACGGCAGCCTGGCGCGCGCCGCGCTGCACCAGCCGACGCCGGCGCTCGACGACCTCGAGGACTCGCTGAACATCATCGTGCAGGCGGCGATGGACGGCGGGCAGACGGTGAAGCGGCTGCTCACGTTCGCGCGGCCGCGCCAGCAGGGGCCGACCGAGCGCATCGACGTCGGCGCCCTGCTGCGCGAGGTGGCCAAGCTGACGGCGCCCAGCTGGCGCGACGGCGCGCAGGAGCAGGGGCGCCCGATCAGCCTGCACGTCGAGGCCGAGCGCGACCTGCTCGTCGACGGCTCGCCAGAGGGCCTGCGCGAGGTCTTCACCAACCTGATCTTCAACGCCGTGGACGCGCTGCCGGCGGGCGGCACGATCCGGCTGGCCGCCCGGCGCGAGGGCGGCCGCATCGCCGTGGACGTCGCGGACTCGGGGGTCGGCATGAGCCCCGAGGTCCAGGCCCAGGTCTTCGACCCGTTCTTCACGACGAAGGGTGAGCGGGGCACCGGGCTCGGCCTGGCGATGGTCTTCGGCCTCGTGCAGCAGCACGGGGGGCAGATCGCTGTCCGCTCGGCCGTCGGCAAGGGCACCTGTTTTCAGCTCTCGTTCCCGGCCGTCGACGCGGGCGGCGGCGCCGAGGCGGCGGCGCCCAAGCCCGCGAGCGCGCCCGCGGGGCTCCGCATCCTGGTGGTCGACGACCTGCCGGACCTAGCGCGCGCGATGGCCCGCGTGCTCCGGATCGAGGGGCACACGGTGGAGACGAAGGCCTCGGCCGAGGAGGCGCTTGAGTACCTGGCCACCACCCCCGTAGACCTGGTCATCTCCGACCTGGGCCTCGGCGAGGGCATGAACGGCTGGCAGCTCGCCGAGCAAGTGCGGAGCCACTTCCCGCGCGCGCGGTTCGCCCTGGCCACCGGCTGGGGCGACCGCATCTCTCCCGAGGAGGCCGCGGCCCGCGGCGTCGAGGCCGTCATCGCCAAGCCCTACCGCGTCGACGACCTCCACCGCCTCGTCGCCCAGCTCGCCGGCCCCCGCCCCGCCGCCTAGCGCCGCCCACCATCCGCCGCCGCCCGGGGGGGCCGGGGCAGTGGCGCTCGCAGTATGCCGCGCCACACCCGGCCGGGGGCTGCTCCTTCCCCTCGTCCCCCGGGGGTGCAGGGAGGCTCCCCGGCCGGGGGGCCTGAGGGGTGTCCCCCCAACCGGCCCCTCCTCTCCCTCTCCCGGCCACCGGCAGCGAGCCTACTCCAGGATGCGGATGGCGCCCGCGAAGTGCTGCTCCCAGTAGGCGGTGTGGACGGGGGTGAGCACCACGCCGGTGCTCTCGTCGGCCGCGTGGATGAACCTGCCGTCGCCCACGTAGATGCCGTTGTGCGACAGCCCGGCGGTGTAGGTGTTCTGGTAGAAGAGCACGTCGCCCGGCTGAAGCTCGTCCACGCGCACCGGGCGGCCGCCGGCGAACTGCTCGGTCATCACCCGCGAGATGGGATGGCCGATCTGATTGTAGGCCCAGTAGACGAAGCCGCTGCAGTCGAAGCCGGTCGCGGGCGACGTGCCGCCCCAGGTGTAGCGCGCACCAAGCTGGCTCTGCGCGACGCTGGTGAGGCGCAAGGCGGCGCTCGGCCCGGCCTCCACGCGCGCCGCGCCGCCGGCCTCGCCGGGCGCCGTCATGCTCGCCAGGCTGAAGCTGCCGGCGGAGCCGGCGACCGGCGCACTGGCCGGCGTCGTCGCCGGCCCGCGCGCGGTTGCGGGCGCCACCGCGCTCGGCGGCACCTGGCTGGCCGGCACGGTGACGGCGGGCGGCAGCGGGCCGCGCGCATCCGGCGCGAGCACCACGCGGACGGCCGGCTCGGGGCTGGCAGCCGGAGTCGGCGGGGCGGGCGGCGCCGCGGGGGGGCGGGCGCCAAACACGGGTGCCGGTGGGGCGGCGGCGGGCGCGGCCGGCGCGGCCGGCGCCGCGCCGCCCGTCTGGGTGAGCGGGGGTGCCGCGCCGGCGGCCACCTGGGCGGGGCGCGGCGCGCCGCCCGCGCTACCCGCCTGCGCGGCCGGCGCCGCGACGGTCGCGGCAATGCCGAGCAGCCCCAGCGCCGCGACCGCGACGGCGATCCGCGCGACGCGCGGTTGGCCGAGCACGTTCTGGATAGGACCGGGCACCCCCATCGGCAGCTCCTGTCATGGTCCGTCGTCCCCGTCAGCATACGGACGCCCGCGCGCAGCCAACAGGGCTGGCCGGCCCGCGCGGGGCAGCCAGAGGTCGCGGGCGCGGGCAGACGCAGGTACCGACTTCGTCGCGGGCCGTGGCGCCCGCCATCCGCCGGTACGCGCGTACTGGTGGGAGCCCCCGGGACAGCCGATCATCCCGGAGGAGAGCGCTGAGGGGAGCGGCGCCGAGGGAGGCGAGAGGGCAGGATGGCGGCCGGGATCCCCACGCCCGCTCCGCCGCGCCGGCCGCGCTGGCTGGCGCGCGGCCTGTTGGCGGCGCTGTTCGCGCTGTCCGCCGCCGCGGGCAGCGGACTGGGCGCCATCGCCCAGGGCCGGACCGCGCCGCCCATCCCGCCCAGCGCGCGCGGGACGGCGGAAGCGCGCGCGCCGGCCGCGCAGCCACCACCGCCCGCCGTCCGGGCGGCCGACCCGCGCGCCAGCCTGCCGGCGCCGCTGCCCGACTGGCAGGGGCCGGCGCGCACGAACATCCTCCTCATGGGCGTCGACTTGCGGCCCGACGAGCGCCGCGCCGGGCTGCCGGGCCGCACGGACGTGATGATGGTGCTCAGCGTCGTGCCGGCCGAGCGCCGGGTGGCGCTGCTGTCGGTGCCGCGCGACCTGGCCGTCACGGTGCCGGGCGTGGGCGAGACGAAGATCAACACGGCGTTCACCTACGGCGAGGTGCGTCAGACCGGCGGCGGGCCGGCGCTCGCCAAGCAAATCGTCGGCGACATGCTCGGCCAGCCAATCGACCACTACGCCGTGGTGGACTTCGGCGGCTTCGAGCGGCTGGTCGACCTGCTGGACGGCGTGGACGTCGACGTGCCGCGCGCGCTCGTGGACGACGCTTACCCGACGGACGACTACGGCACGCGGCGCCTGGTCATTCCCCAGGGCGTCCAGCACATGGACGGCGCCACCGCCCTCAGCTACGTGCGCTCGCGCCACATGGACAGCGACTTCGGGCGCATGGAGCGCCAGCAGCAGCTCCTCTTGGCTCTGCGCAAGCGCGCGCTCCGCTGGCCGGTCCTGCTCCGCGCGCCCCAGCTCGTCCCGGAGGCGCTGGGCGCGGTACGCACCGACCTCGGGCCGGCCGACCTCCTCGCGTTTGCGAAGGTCGCCCAGCAGCTACCGGCCGGCGGGCTGAAGTCGCTGGTGCTCGCCCCGCCGTTCGTCCAGCCGTACACCGGGTCGGACGGCGCGTACCTCCTGCGCCTGGATCGGGCGCGCGTCGAGCCCGCACTGGCGGCGCTGTGGGCCGGCGGGCCGGCCGCGCCGCGCCCCACCGTGACCGTGGCCACCGCCGGCACGCCAGACCTGGGGCCGACGGTTGTGGCGTACCTGCGCGGCCTCGGCTACGAGGTGGCGGCGCCCCGATGGGCGGCGGGCGCCGCCAGCGCGACGGCGATCCGGGCGCCCGCCGGGGGACAGGCCGAGGCGGAGGCGCTGGCGCGAGCCCTCGCGCTGCCCGCCGCCGTCGTCCAAGTGGACGCCGAGCGCGCGCCGGCCGCGGCGCTCGAGGTGACGCTGGGCGCGGACTTCCGCCTCGCCCCGGCCCCGCCGTAGGCGTCCCGCGGTGTTCCTCCCTTTACTCCCGTCCGCGACCCGCCGATGATTCCCATAGGAAGCCGGAGCGGTCGCAGCCGCCCGGCGTCTCCCGCGTCAGACAGGGAAGTGTGGCCCCAGCGTGTCATGAGGCGCTTGCCCGCGCGGCAAGTGGCGGCGACCGGGGCAACCCAGGGAGGGGCACGATGGCGATCAAGGCGAACGACCTACTGTCGAAGGTAGCGCGGGCGTTGTGCGCCTTGCTGGGCGCCCCGCCGTCCATGCGCCGCGAGCCGGCGCCCGCGGTCGTCCTGCTGACGCCCCCGGGCCGCAGCGCGGCCGACCGCGTCACGGCGTACCGCCGGCGCTACTCGCGCTACCTCGCCGCCACGGGCGGTGATGAGTGCTGCTGACGCCGGGGCGGCCCGGCGTTCGGCGGAGGAGGGTGTGTGACCCCACCAGTCTTCGCACCGGCGCGCGGGCCGCGCCTGCCCCGCATCTCCTCGTGGGCCGAGGCGGCCGGCGATGGCCACGCGCCTGCGCCCGATCCCGCGTCGCTGCAGGCAGGCGGCCCGTACGAGGCCGCGGGCGCGATGGACCTGCCGTGTCCTGACCTGCTTACCGTGTGGGACTGGAGCGTGGCGATAAGCGCGAGCCGAGACCTGCCCGACCTGGTCCCGCGAGTCGGCCAGTGCGTGGAGCGTCTGGGGGCGCGCGCCGCCGTGATCTTCCCTTGGGACCCAGCCGCACGGGCTCTGCGCAGCGGCGGGTCGTCGGGGACTGAGGCGCCCGAAGGGTTGGCGTCGCTCGCCTGCGGTGCGCTGTCGGCGGCGATCGTCGCGGCGGGCCGGCCGCGGGCCGTTCCCGACGTCGAGGACCTGCCCGCCGCCGACCCGGACCGCGCGGCGGCGCGGGCGCTGGGCTGGCGGGCGCTCGCCGGCCTGCCGCTGCGCCTGGGCGACGAGCCGGTCGGGCTCCTCTACGTGGCCTGGGTGACGCCCCGCCAGATCACGGCGCGCGAGCGCACGCTGTTGACACTGCTGGCGCAGCACGTGGCCGTAAGCTTGGCGAACGCCAGCATCCTGGCGGAGAGCCGGGTGCGGGCGGAGGCGCTGGAGCGGGCCGAGCAGCAGATGGTCGCCTACGCGCGCGACCTGCGCGAGGTGTACGAGCGTGAGCGAGCGCGGCGGGCCGAGGTGCAGCAAGCCTACATCACGACGGTACGGGTGCTGGCGGCGGCCATCGAGACGCGCGACGCCTACACCGGCGGCCACGTCGAGCGCGTCGCGGAGTACTCGGTGGCCATTGGCCGCGAGCTGGGCTGGGACGAAGACCAGCTCATGACGCTGGAGCTGGGGGCGCTGTTGCACGACGTTGGGAAGATCGGCGTGGACGACGGCGTGCTCCGCAAGCCGGCCAAGCTCGAGCCGGACGAATGGGCGCACATGCAGCGCCATCCGGAGCTGGGCGCGCACATGCTGCGCGACGTGCCGTTCCTGCAGGCCTCGCTGAGCTGCGTGCTGTACCACCACGAGCGCTTCGACGGCGCGGGCTACCCGCACCGACTCGCCGGCACGGCCATCCCGCTGGAGGCGCGGATCGTGTCCGTGGCCGACACCTTCGACGCGATGACCAGCGACCGGCCCTACCGCAAGGGGCTGCCGGCGAGCGTCGCGTTAGAGGAGATCGCGCGCTGCGCCGGCTCGCAGTTCGACCCGCTCGTGGTGCGGGCGTTTCTGCGGGTCGTCGAGGCCCCCCCACTGGTATCGCTTCCCGGCGCCTAGAGCCGCTTGCGCGCCAGGGGAACAGCCGGCGTGTCGTGGGGCCGGCTCTCGTGGCCCCCACCCCCGGCCGGCGGCCCGCTCAGTCTGCCCGCAAGCCGCTGTACGGCTGCCGCGCCTGCTCTTGCAGGTCGAGCAGCTTACTGAGCGCTTCGAGCGGCGACAGGCTCAGCACGTCGAGGCGGCGCAGCTCGGCGAGCGCCGGGTGGTCGGCGGCGCCGTTGCTTGGCGCCACGCCCGCGGGCGGCGCGTCGGCCGCTGCGGCGCGCGTCTCCAGCTCGGCGACCAGCTCCTGGGCGCGCCGCGTGACGGACGGCGGCAGGCCGGCCAGGCGGGCGACGTGGACGCCGTAGCTCCGGTCGGCGCCGCCGGGCACCACGCGGTGCTGGAACACCACGTCGTCGCCCTCCTCCAGCACCGCGACGCGGTAGGCGCGCACCCGCGGACGCGTGCGCTCCAGGTCGGCCAGCTCGTGGTAGTGGGTGGCGAACAGCGTGCGGGCGCCCAGGCGCGGGTGGTCGTGCAGGTACTCGACCACGGCGCGCGCAATGGCCATGCCGTCGAAGGTGCTCGTGCCGCGCCCCACCTCGTCCAAGATCACCAGGCTGCGGCGCGTCGCGCTCCGCAAGATGGCCGCGGTCTCGACCATCTCGACCATGAACGTGCTGTGGCCGCTGGCGATGTCGTCCTGCGCGCCGACGCGCGTGAAGATGCGGTCGACCAGCCCCAGCCGGGCGCGCTGCGCCGGCACGAAGCTGCCGATCTGCGCCAGCAGCACGATCAGCGCCACCTGCCGCAGGTACGTGCTCTTGCCCGCCATGTTCGGGCCGGTCAGGATCACGATCTGGGGCGCAGCAGCTAACCCCCCCGGCCCCCCTTCCCTATCAAGGAAGGGGGGAGAAGGCACGGCCAGGTCTGCTCCCCCTGCCTTCGCAGGGAAGGGGGCTGGGGGGTTAGGTTCCCTCCCGCTCGCTAGCAACGTGTCGTTGGCGACGAAGCTGCCGGGGGGCAGCGTGCGCTCGACCACCGGGTGGCGGCCGGCCGTGATGTCGATCGGGCCGTCCTCGACCAGCGTCGGCCGCGTCCAGTTGCCCTGCGCGGCCGCCTCCGCCAGCGAGGCGAGCACGTCCAGACGGGCGAGCGCACCCGCCGTACGCAGCAGCGTCGGCGCTGCCGCCGCCAGGGTGTTCACCAGCTCGGCGTACAGGCGGCGCTCCAGCTCCAGCGCCTCATCCTGGGCGTTCTGCAGCCGCAGCTCCTGCTCCTTTAGCGCCGGCGTGACGTAGCGCTCGGCGTTGGCGAGCGTCTGCTTGCGCTGGTAGCCCAGCCGCTCCAGCATCTCGCCCACCGTCGCGGCGCCCGTCTGCTGGCGCTGGAAATGGTCGGTGCGGCCGGCCGCGACGGCGCTGGACACCTCCAGGTAGTAGCCGAAGACCCGGTTGTAGCCGATCTTCAGGCCCTTGAGGCCCGTCCGCTCGCGCTCCTCGCGCTCCAGCCGCGCGAGCCACTGCTTGGCGTCGCCGCTGAGCGCGCGCAGCTCGTCCAGCTCGGCCGAGTGGCCGGCGCGGATAGTCCCCTCGCCCACCACGGCCGGCGGCTCGTCGGCGAGCGCGGTCCCGATCGCCTGCACGACCGCCGGGCAAGGGTCGAGCGCGGTTTCCTCGCGGCGCAGCGTGACGAGCGCCGGATCGGCGAGCAACGTCCGCACCGCGGGCACCGTCTCCAGGCCGCGCAGCAGCGCCAGGCACTCGCGCGGGCCGATGATTCGCTGGGCGGCGCGCGCCGCCAGGCGCTCCAGGTCGCCGGCGCGGCCGAGCGCCTCGCGCAGTTCCGCGCGGCGCAGCGGCGAGTCGAACAATTCGGCCACGGCCTGCTGGCGCGCTTCGAGGCGCGCGAGGTCGAGCAGCGGCTGCGTCAGCCACTGCCGCAGCAGGCGCGCGCCCATGGCCGTGCGGGTATAGTCGAGCACGCCCAGCAGCGACCCTTGGCGGTTGCCCGAGCGCACGCCCTGCAGCAGCTCCAGGTTGCGGCGCGTGGCCGGATCGAGGAGCATGGCGCCCTCGACGGCGTACACCTGCAAACGCTTCAGCAGCGGCAGCGCGGCACCCTGCGTGTCGGCCAGGTACGCGAGCAGCGCGCCAAGCGCGGGCACGGTGGCGCTCTGGCCTCCCCTCGCCCCCCCAACGCTGGGGCCGGACCCGTTCCGCCGACCGGCCCCGCTTCTACCGGACGCCCCTGCGGTGTCCGTGTCCAGGCCAAGGGCTTCGAGCGACGGCACCTGGAAGTGGTCGAGCACAGTGCGGCGGGCGGCGTCGGGGCGGAAGAGGTCCGGCGCACGGGGGGTGGCATGGCTGCCCTCGGGCAGCAGCGCCAGCAGTGCGGCCGGCACCTCGCCGTCCGGGCCGCGCGCCAACAGCACCTCCGCGGGCCGCAGGCGGGCTAGCTCGGCGGCCAGCTGCTCGGCCACGTCGTCGCCCGCGCTGTCGTCGCCGCCCAGCGTCGTGACGGCCAGCTGCCCCGTGCTGATGTCGGCGTACGCCAGGCCGACGCTCCGAGGCGCTTCGAGGGTAGAGGGTAGGGGCTGCGAAACGGTCCTCGCATCTCGTCCTCTATCCCCTATCCCCCAGCCCCTATTCCCCACCCAGATCGCCGCCAGGTAGTTGTTCGTCTCGGCGGCGAGGAGCGCCGGCTCGACGAGCGTGCCCGGCGTGATGACACGCACCACCTCACGCGGGACCAGGCCCCGCTCAGGCACCGGCCCCACCTGGTCGCAGATGGCGATGCGGTGGCCCTGGGCGATGAGGCGGGCGATGTAGCCCTCGGCGGCGTGGGCGGGGATGCCCGCCATCGGCACCTTGTCGCCCCGCCCGAGGTCGCGGCTCGTCAGCGTCAGGTCCAGGGCGCCGGCCACCAGCTCCGCGTCGTCGTCGAACGTCTCGAAGAAGTCGCCCAGCCGGAAGAAGAGAATGGCGTCGGGATGGCGGCGCTTGAACTCCAGGTACTGCCGGCGCACCGGCGAGGCGCCCGCCAGGCCGCGCGCCACGAGAGTCTCGTCGTCGCCCAGCAGGGAAAGCTGCTCGCGTAGTCGATTCGCCATGCCCTAGCTATACCACACCGGACGGAGGCCGGTGCGGAGGCCGCAACGCGCCAGTTACCCGGCGCGGCGCCAAGGCGCCGCTCCTCGCCGCCCGGCCCGCATCGCGCGTCAGTCTCCAGGCCCCGGCAGCCGTTGGGCAGGGAAGAGGTCTCTGTGACGGGCGTCCCGCGCGGACTAGACACCCGTCTACGGGCCCCGGCCGACGTAGGGCAGGGGCTCGCCCCCTGCCGCCCCGTGGCCGGGGTGGCTTCGGCATCGAACAGCCAGCGCTTGGTGAGAACGGGTGTCATGCCCGTCCGCGACTCGCGGGCCGTCGCCCCGCCCGGCGTCGGCCGACCGCGCGCCGAACCTGCCAATCGGGACCGCCGCGAGTGTCATCGAAATCTTCGATGGCGCTATAGGCTCCTCTCCCTTGCAGTCTATGGCACGAGTGAGTACCCTGGCCGTAGGCGGGATGGCCGGCGGTGCGCCGGCTGCGAGGCGACAGCCCAGCGAGCGCGGCCCAGCGGGGTTACGCGCTGCTCACCTGGCGGAGGAGAGATGGGCAAGTTCCGCATTCACTCCCACGGACGGCTCCAGGAGTGGGTAGCTGAGGAGCACGGCTACTTCAAGGACGAGGGCCTCGACTACGATTTCCTGGTGCGACCGCTTGACTTGAGCACGTTCCATCCCGACGTGGGCAGCGTGCAGTCCACGGACGCGGCGCCGGTCGGCGTAACGCGCGGCGCCTTCGAGACGTACGAAGCTGGCCGCGACTGCGAGGTCTCGTCGGCCTGCCACTGGGCGACGAACATGGCGGCCTCCGCGGGCCGCGGCTGGATGTACGGCAAGGCATACTCGGTCACGCCATCGGGGATCTACGTGCCCCCGGAGTCGCCGGTCCGCAAGCCCGAAGACCTGGCGGGCGTCGAGATCGCCGTTGGCTACCACTCGGGCAGCCACTTCTCCTCCCTGCAAGCGCTGGCCCAGGTCGTGCCGGCGGATCAGGTGAAGCTGCGGTTCGGCGGCTTCCCGCTCGACCGGCTGCGGATGGCGCTCGGCCGCGAGGTGCCGGCCGCGGCGCTGTTCGGCGCGCCGCTGTACGTCGTCGAGCAGCAGGGCTTCCGCAAGGTGCTCGACACCACCTTCATGATCGGCTACATGATCTCGCCGGATGCCGACCGTGAAGACGTGGAGCGCTACTTCCGGGCGCTGCTGCGCGCGCAGCGCGACATCGACCTGGAGCCCGAGCGCTACAAGCACTACTTCCTGAAAGAGCTGCCCGAGCAGTACCACGCTCTGGTGGACGTGCGCGGCTTCGGTACGGGCGAGCGGGTCGTAGGGGAGCCGTACACGGCGGAGATGTTCGAAAAGACGCACCGCTGGATGGAAGAGCTGCAGATCTTCCCCGCGGAGCAGAGCGGCAGCGCGGGCTACCGCGAGTCGATTCTCGTCTAGCGACCGCCGCGGCCCAGGCGCAGCGAGGGGCGCTCCGGCACGAGCACCGCGCAGGGGCGCCCTTTGCTCTCTCCCGTACACTGAACCCGGCGCTGGCCTTCCCGTACTCCCTCGCTCCCTGGGCGAGGAGCGACGCTCGCAGTATGCCGCGTCGCAGGGTGCGGGCGTCCCCCTCGTCCCTCCCCCTCTCCCCCTGGGAGAGGGTCGGGGTGAGGGCGCGCTCCGGTTGGCGCACCGCCGAGCGCTGCAAACGCGCGGGCCGGCTACCGGGCGGGGGTGGCGCTGGGAGCGACGTGGCCGTTGGCGGCGGGCGCCTGGTCGGGCGGATAGTGGACCGGCTGGCCGCGGCCGATGCCGCAGTAGATGAAGCCCAGGCGGGTCATCGCGTCCGGCTCGTAGATGTTCCGGCCGTCCACCAGCAGGGGGAAGGCCAGCGCTCGCCGCAGCCGCCGCAGGTCCAGCTGCTTGAACTCG
>DATGMD010000084.1:0-5596 GCA_035293805.1 Chloroflexota bacterium
TTTGGCTGGCTCGCGCGGTTTCGCCGCTTGGCCCGTGATTACGAGCGCTTGGCGGAGACCGTCGAAGGCTTGACCTTCGTTGCCTTTGCCTGCTTGATGCTTCACCGCCTGATCCACATCCTTGGTTCATAACAGGCTCTAAGCTTGTGATTTAACCCATAGGCGAGTTGCCGGCCGCCGGGCAGGTGGCGGCGTCTCGTGCTGGAAGCCAATGATGTGGTGCTCAAGCCGTCTTCTTCAAGGCCGGATAGCGTCTGGCCGGCCCCGAGCGGCGGCCCTTGGGCCGCCCTGGGGAACGCCCACAGGGTTTTGGTGGGCTCGCGGGTGTGCCCAGGCTGAGCAAGAGGGCGGAAAAGGCGCGACGGACCCGATAGGGTGTGAGGCGGTCGGGGTACAGCCGCCGCTCCCAGGGCAGGCGTTGGTCGGCCACACAAGCCCGCGCCAAGCGGAGTTCAGTGTAGGCGGCGACCAGCAGCGCGGTCCAGCGGTCGGCCTGCTCGGGGTGGCGCACCCGCGGCAGCACCCAGTTCAGAGTCTGCTTGGCGAACCGCAGCGTATGCTCCAGGTCGAAGCGGCGGACGTAGGCGCGCCACAGCACGCTCAGGTCGGGGGTGCCCGGCCCGTGCCACCACAGCCAGAGCTGCTGGGGCTCCCGCGTCTTCGCCGGCAGGCGGCTCACCTCGACCAGGACGAGTATCCCCCGCACGACCGGCTTGGTGCGGCGCGTGCCGCGGCCGGGATGGTTCTGCCGCTTGGCGTGCAACCCCCTCCACGCGCGGACACGCACCCGCCCGTATTGCGCGGCTTCGACGGTGTACTCGGCCGTCGGCTCCGGCCAGGTCGTCGCGTCGCGGCAGGCGAACTTGGCCCCATGCTGGCGCGGCCGTCCGCCCGGCGGCTGGGCGGGCGGGTCGGCCTAGAAGCAGCGGTCGCGGCGCAGCCGCACCAGGATGGCCACGGGCAGGTCGCCCAGTTCTTGGACGAGCTGCTCGGGATCAGAGCCCGCGTCGAAGACGAACAGCGGCGCGGGAGCGCCGGGTGGCTGCAGGCGGAGCACTGCGCGGATCTGTTCGGCCGCCAGCGTATGGATGTTATGGGTGGGATGGACCCGGCGCACGTCCACCGGGGCCGTCCAGCTATCCCGGCGGAAGCGGAGCTGAGCGCCCCACTGGTACGCCCAGCCGGCGACGATCGGCTGCCCAGCCGAATGGCGCGAGGGATGCTAGTAGTAGCCGCGCTTGGGGCTCGTCTCGGCGTCGCAGCGCGGCCACACGCTCGCATCCACCGCGTAGATCGGCTGTCCATCAGCCAGCGGGTGACGGCCGAGGAGGGCGCGCAGCCCCGCGTCGTCGATGCGACCGCGGGCGAGTGCGGCGTAGAGACTGCCCCAGCCGCGGCGGTGGACCCGCGCCAGGCTCAGGTGTGCGGGCGAAGCAATCGGATCGGCCGTGAGCAGCGCGGCGGCCAGCTCGAACAGCGCGTCCGCGCGCCGGTCGAGACCACGGTACAGCTCGCGGCGGAAGACGGCGAGGGTGGCCAGCGGTTCGAGCGTCATCATACCAGGCGCGCTGCCACAACCGTGCCAGCACGCCCCGCCCGCCGGGGTTAAATCGCAAGCTAAGCGATTCCGAGCTCTGCTCGTGGGCTCACGTACGCCTCGAGAGCCGTCCGGACACGGGAGCGTGCGCGGTGCAGGAGCACCCGCTGATTGCCGTCGCTGAGCCCAAGGCTCTCGCACACTTCCTCGGGTGACCAGCCCTGCACGTCGCGCAGCGTGATGATGAGGCGCTGGCTCTCTGGCAACGCCGCGATCGCCTGCTCGATCCAGCCGCGCAGCTCGCCGGAGAGCAGCGACGCCTCGGGCTCGAGATCCCAGCGCTGCGGCGGCGTGGCCCAGTGGCCGGGCCACCGCGGGTGGTCGGCGGGCAGGAAGCGAGCGGGCGCGACGGCGGGATCCGCTCCATCCACATCGGGGTCCTGCAGCGCCGACAGCGGCACGGAGCGGCTCTCGCGCACGCCCCGCGACTTGGCGCGGTTGACAAGGATTTGGAAGAGCCAGGACTTCAGCGATGCGCGCCCCTCGAAGCGGTCGATCCCCTTGAGCAGGCCCAGCCAGGTCTCCTGCGCCACTTCCTCGGCCACCGCGCGGTCGCGCACGTAGTGGATTGCCACGGCGACCAGCGTGGTGTGATAGCGGTCCACAAGCGCCTCGAAGGCGGCCTCGTCGCCCTGGCGCAGCGCGGCGACCAGCGCCTGCTCGTCTGCGGCGGCCGCGGTTATCGTCGGAGTCGCACTCGGCATCATGGCATCTGCGCCCTTTCGGCTAGGGCCCCGGCCGCGGACGGCCCTAGCGGACGGGACCGTGGATCGAGCTACCGCGCCTAGCATAGGGCCGGGCTCGTAACCACGGCGCAGCGAGCGGCGGCCGGCGTGTTGCAGCGGTGTAGCTAGCGGCCGCCGAGGGATCAATCGGCGGCGAACAGGTAGCCGATGCCCGCCTTGGTCAGCACGTAGCGGGGCTGCTCGGGATCGGGCTCGATCTTGCGGCGCAGGCGGCTGACGTAGAGGCGCACGTGCTGCGTCTCGTCGCGGTACTCCGGGCCCCAGACGGCCGTGAGCAGCTCCGCGGGCACGAGCACGCGCCCCGCGTGGCGGGCGAGCTGCACGAGCAGCTTGTACTCGGTGGGCGTGAGGTCGACCGGCTCGCCGCCGCGGCTCACCGCGTGGCGGGCGAAGTCGATCGCCAGGTCGCCGTGCTGGAAGATCGGCTCGGCGGTGGGCGACTCGGCGTAGCGCGCGCGGCGCAGGACGGCCCGCACGCGCGCCATCAGCTCCGGCGGGCCGAACGGCTTGGGCAGATAATCATCCGCGCCCGCGTCGAGGCCCGCCACCTTGTCGGCCTCGGCGGCTTTCGCGGTGAGCATGATGATCGGCACGGTAGAGAACTCGCGGATGCGGCGGCAGACCTCCAGCCCGTTGAGCACCGGCAGGCCGATGTCGAGCAGCACGAGGTCCGGCCGCTCGCCCGCGGCCAGGTCCAGCGCCGTCTGGCCGTCCGCGGCCGCCAGCACCCGGTAGCCAGAGGCGCGCAGGTTCACGCTGATCCAGCGGACGTAGCGCGGCTCATCATCCACCACCAGGATTGTGGCGTCGGGGGAGTCAGTCTGGCTCACGGGGAGACTCCTGATAGGCGGGGATCGTGAAAGCGAACGTGCTGCCCTGCCCCGGCGTGCTCTGTACCCAGATTCGCCCGCCATGCGCCTGGACGATGCCGCGACAAATCGCCAGCCCCAGGCCGGTGCCGGCGAAGCGGCGTGTATCGCTGGTGTCCACGCGGAAGAACTTCTCGAATACTTGGTCGAGCTTGTCCGCCGGGATGCCGATGCCCTCGTCTACCACGTGAACCTCCACATCGCCGCTCACAGCGCGCGCGACGAGCCGGATCGGCGTGGGCTCGAGCGAATAGCGCGTGGCGTTGGTCAGCAGATTGTCCACGACCTGGGCGACCCGCCGCTCGTCGGCGAGCACCGCGGGCAGGCTCGCGGGCATCTGGACTTGCAGCGCGCGGCCGGGCTCGCGCGCGCGCTGCCGCTCGGCGCAGTCGGCCAACAGGCGGGTCATCTGGACCGGGTGGCGCTCGATGCGCAGCGTGCCGGCTTCGATGCGCGACATGTCGAGCAGGTTCGTCACCAGCTCGGTCAGGCGGTCGGTCTCCTCGTCGATGACTTGGAGGAACTCCTCACGCGTCTCGTCGTCAAGCGGCGCGTCCTTGCGCAGCAGCGTGCCCACGTAGCCTTTGATGAGCCCCAGCGGCGTGCGCAGCTCGTGACTGACCATCGACACGAAGTCCGACTTCAGCCGGTCCAGCTCGGCGAGCCGCGCGTTGGCGGTGGCCAGCTCCTGACTGCGCGCCGTCGCCAGCTCGCGCTCCTCCTCCAGCACCCGCGCGAGCACGCCCAGCCCGACCGTGAGCATCAGCGTGTTCGCCAGCCAGGTGATGACGATGTTGCCGGTGGCGTCCATCACCAGCCAGGTGTTTGTCACACCCAGCAGGCCCAGACAGAGCAGCGCGCCGGCCGTGAACAGGACGGTGGTCGTGCGGGGGCGGTGCTGCAGCAGCACGGCGGCCGCGGCGAGATAGGCCAGCCCATAGCTGGTGCGAGTCAGCAGCGCCGCGGAGCGCGTCTCCATCACTAGCGTCGCCAGCACGACCCACACCACGGACAATACGAGCACCGCCATGGCGCCGCGCCGCGAGAACCCGCGCCCGACGAGGGCCCGCGCGCCGATCCAAATGCCGATGGCACGCGCCCAGCCAAGGCTGGTGGCCACGACGCCCAGTCGCTCGAAGGTCTCGCGGGAGGTCATCTCGGGCGACGAGGCGACCACGAGGAGCTGGGCAAAGTAGTACACCGTGGCCAGGGCCCAGACGACCGTCCAGACCAGCAGGTAGCGGCGGCGCATCTGCCAGTAGCAGGCGGCCGTCAGCAGCAGCAAGACGAGCCCGACCCCGACCGGCAGCACGCGCACGAAGGCGAGCATCATGGAGGTGCTTCCGTCCGCCGTGGACTGCGCGGCAACCACCGACAAGGCGTGCGCGGCCCCATTGTACGACGCGGTCGTGCCCCATGCGATGCTCGCCGCGCCCATCACGCGGGCGAGCCACGAGAAGGCGCGGCACAGGGCGGCTCGCCGGGCTGGCTCAGCAAGGCCGCCAGGCGCACCGCCACGTCGTCGGCGGGGAAGGGGGGCTGCAGGTAGTCGCTGGGAGCGTTGCGAGCCAGCCGCTCCGGCTCCGCGGGGTAGACCGAGATGAAGAGCGCTGGCAGCCCATCTGGCGCGCCGTGGGCGCCAAGCTGCTCCACCGCGGTAGGGCAGAGCCACAAGCTGTCCAGGTCCACGACCGCAGCAACGGGCGCGGGCGCGGGTCCAGCCCACGCCCCGTCGGCGTAATCCAGCACCGCGTAGCCCTCGCGCTCCAGGGCGAGGCGCAGGATGCGGCGCAGGCGCGGCTCGCCGCACACGAGCGCGACGGCCGGCCGGGCGGCTCCCGCCTGTTGACTCGTCATCGATACTCCGCGCCGTGCGCCGGCGCTCGCACAACCTTGGAAGCGGGCCAGGGGCGCGCTGCGCCAGCCTCGCCGGCGGCGGCGTGGTCGCGCGCGGTGGCCCGCTTCCAAGCGTACCGGGCGGGCCTGAGCAGGCGTGTGGCGGGATTGCCCCATGGTGTTGCGGGCGCGTTGCTGTACTGGCGGTCCAGGGGGGCGAACGCCTACCAGTTCATTCGTGCGGCTGCCCGGGCAGCCGCACGGAAGGCTAGCGCCGCTTCCAGTCGCGGAAGGCGCCGAGGAGAGCCTCCTTCGCCTGGGGCGTGATGGCGTCCTCGGTCAGGCGCCCGGCGAGGGCAATCGTGGCACGGATCTGGTCGACGTAGGTCTGGCAGCCCTCACAGAGCGCAAGGTGCGTCTCGAAGCGCTCGCGCTCGGTGGGCGGCAGCCGGTCCTCCAGGTAGTCGGTCACCAGCTCGACCAGCTCCTGACAGCTCAGCGCGGCCGCATCCTCCATCTTCGCCAGGTAGGCGCGGCAATCCGAGCAC
>DATGMD010000085.1:0-5088 GCA_035293805.1 Chloroflexota bacterium
GGCCAGGTGGGCCCGGCGACCAACGTTCGCCCGCCCGTTATCCTGCCGAACCTGCCTGTCCTGCCGCCGCCGCCGCTGGAGTTCATCCCGCCGCCGCCTCCGCCGCTGCTACCGCCGCCTCCGCCGGCGCCGACGGGTGCAGCCGCACCGGCGCGCGGGGCCTTCCCCGAGGTTCCCGTGATCCCGGAGGCGGACAGCTTGGGGCTGCTGGCCGCAGGGCTGGCCGGGCTCGGCGCGGTTGTCGGCTGGCGCGGCCGCCGCCCAAGGCGGTAGACTAGCCGATCGTCGCCCCCCCCAAAGAGCCCCCGGGGCAACAACCCCGGGGGCTCTCGTCGCCCTCAATTCGATGGCCGTCTCGCGCCGCCATATACGCCACGGCGGGCGGTCCGAGAGGAACGCCGCCGCGGCCGGGAGATGGGTAGCGATGCCTGACGTTGAGTATTGCCCAACCTGCGGCTATCCGATCCCGACCACTCGGGAATTTGGGCTGCACCTTAGGCAGGTAGCCCGCGATGAGGCGCACGTGGCCACCGTCTGGACCCTGCTCGGCATCGACTACGCGGCCATGAAAGCGGCCGAGCGCGAGGAGCTGCTGGAGCGCGCCCGCGAGCGCGGCTGGCGCGTGCTGTGAGGTAGCGCGGACACTGTGCCATAGGCTGTCTAGTTGCTGCGGGGATGGCCCGCGCCAGCGGCCGCAGACGCAAAGAAGCGCCGCCACTGCATTGGTGACGGCGCTCCAGCCGGGTCCGGTAAAGGGGTAAAACCGGAACTCGACTGCACGCTCAATATCCCGCACGGCCGGTGTAAGAACGTGGGGCCGCGGTTGCGATGCGGTTGAGCCGGCCTCTGGGCGGTTCGCTAGCGATAGGCGGCACGGCTTGTGCTATAGCCAGGCCCAAGCCAACGGTCGGCCGGACCGTGACGGGGAACGTGGCGGGACCGGGCGCGGAGAGAGCGCCGCATGCAAAAACCATCTATCGTTGTGCGACGAGACGGCTGTACCTTCTGCTGTCTGCCGCTCCTCGTGCTGCTCGGGCTGCTGAGCGCGGGGCTGGGAGCGAGCATCTGGGTGGCCATTACCCTGCTGCTCCATTAAGGGATGCCGCACGGCGGCCGGCTACGGCTGCACCTCGCGCCGTGCCACCGCCTCCAGATCGCGCGGCACCGCCTCATTGGCGGCCACTAGCTCAGCCCGGCACGCCGCGTAGATTCGCCGCGGCACCGCGGCGTCGTAGAGTGGGCGCGCACCATAGCAGACGTCGAGGGGCGTGGCGCGCTCGCGGTGGCAGTCGAGCAAGACCGTGTAGAGGCAGGCCGTGACGGTCCAAAACAGCAGGCCGCTGAGATTCTCGCATTCTCTGTGACCTCGTCTTGTGACGTAACGAATCCCGTGCCTGGCCGTTTGATCCGGTGTGGAACATCGCCTCTGCCGCGGCTTGGGAGGATGGCCATGCGTCGAACGCGACTCGCGAGCATCTTGGGTGGTCTGATCCTGCTCAGCGCCGTCACCGCGCCCGCCGTACACGCCCAGGGCCGCGGACCAGTCTGGGGCGGCGCCCGCGGCTGGGGGCGCGGGCCGGTCTGGAACGGCGTCCGGGGCTGGGGGCGTGGGTTCACCACCGTCGTGGTCGCCCCACCGCCCGTCGTGGCCCCACCGGTCGTCGCGGTGCCGGTCCCGGTGCCGGTGCCGGTCGTCCCGGCGCCGCTCCCTGTCACCTGCTATATCTACGCGCCTGGCACGCCGCCCGTCTGCTAGTCATCGAGTAGGCAGGGCATGCAGCTCGCCAGTGGCTCGGGGGTGAAGAGGAGGAGCTGCTGGTCGGCAAGCACGGCGAGCAACGCCGCGAGCGCGACGGCGCCTTACCTCATCCGTGCTAGGCCCGGCTCAGTCCGCTATAGTTGCGGCGCCGCAGATGCGGCGCGCGCTCCCGGCCGCACCGATACCAGTAGGCATAGCAGGCATCGCGGCGCCCTCGCTTGAGATGTTGTGACGGTAGCTGGCCGCAGGTGTGATACATGCGACGGGGGGCCGGCGAGACAGGGGACACAGTGTGGCGGGGCATGCGGGCAGTCCTGCGCGGCGCGGCCCGGTGGCCGTGGCCGCGCCGCGGGCCGGAGGGCTACTCCTCCACGATACGACTTCATGGCACGGTAGGGTCTGAAGAGAGCCTGCGCGGGAGATGACTGCTGGCGCAGAACACTCTCCTGCCCCCAGCCTAAGCCGCGGAGGCGGTGTCGCTAGCCTCCGGGGGCCGTAACCCGATGCTAACCTGCCCTCGCCTGTGGTGCCATTGACGAAAGCCACGCCTCTCGCGACAATGCCCCCGGCACGGGGGTGTGCGACCGCTCCTCTGCCTGCGGGCCCGAGCGGTGCCAGCCGTCTCGGGCCCCTCTGCTGTTTTGGGGCATCCCCCGCCGCATCAACAGCACTGGACCTCATGCGTGGCCTAGAAGGTCCGTAGAATCGCGGCAGCCCCGTGCCGCCCTAGGCGGGTCCCACGCGGGCAGTTGCGCGGTCCGACTCAACGCGCCCCGGGGGTGTTGCTGTCTAGCGCTCGGGGGCCGCATGCCCGCGGGGAGCCCCTCTACGCGCGTGCGGTCGGGCGGCTACGCCGTCAGGTAATTCACTCACGCGATGTGACCGGGTTCACGGTCGCTGCCGACCTGTCGTGCGACGATAAGCCCGCCAGCCGAGGGGCTGGCGCAGCACAGCAGCGAGGAGGAGATCCCCATGCAGGCTCGTGAGGTCGCTCAGGTCGTTCACCACGCCGCGCGCCGGCCACTGGTCGCCGGCTTGGCTGCCCTCGCGCTCGGCACGGCGTTGCTGGCACCCCATAGTGCCTTTGCGGATCAGCGGGATTTTAGTGTGGTCAACCACAGCGGGACGGTGATCACGCAGCTGTACGTGTCGCCCAGCGCCTCCAACCGCTGGGGCGTGGATCAACTCGGCAGTGCCGTGATTCGCCCGGGGAACTCGTTCACCCTGCACTTTACGGAGGAGCAGGCGGGCGGGACGTGTCTCTTCGATCTGCGGATTGTCGCGGCCGACGGCACGAGCACGGTTGATTCCGGCGTCAACCTCTGCCGCACTGCCACGGTGACGTTCAGCTAACCGGCCCGCCGCGCGAGCTACACGGCCCCGGGGGATCGGCCCGCGGGGCCGTGCAGTGCTGATAGAGAAGGTGCGCGTCGCCGTGGCGCAGATGCCCACGCACGCCGGGACACCCCATGAACGTCCCACGCCTAATCATGCAAACCAGACGGGAGCACGCCCGCCTCAGCTTACAGGTAGGGCGTCGCGTCGGCCGGGGGCACCAGCGCAGCGGAGCCGAAGAGCAGGATGACGACGAACGCCCCGAGGGCCGCGACGAGCACAAACAGAACCGTGAGCCCCGGGTAAAACATCGTGTCGGAGGCATAAGCGCTGGCGGTGCGACGGCTCAGCCACCCGGCCGCGGCGCGGAATTCAGCCATCGGGATCCTCCACAGGCGGAGCGTGGCGCTGGCCCATCTTAGACGATGCGCGCGCCGCCGGCCAGGCCCCGCCGCCCCCAGCCGCAGCCGCCGGCGGTGCGAGGGTCGTGAGTGCGGCGCGGTGGCGGCGTACCGCTCGGCCGCCGCTTCGAGGGCGAGGCGCGCCGGCTGCACTTGCTGCTGGGTTAGCGGGCCGGCCGCCAGCCGGCGCTTCGCGGCGGCGTAGGCCCTCGCGGCTTGCTGGAGCGCCGCGAGGGCGGCGGTGGCTCGGGAGGGCGGCTCGCGGCGCATCCAGAGGCCTCCTGGCGCACGACTCGCCCCAACCGACCCCCACTATACCGCGGCCCGCCGGTCACCGCGGCCGGAGCAGGCTCCTGCGAGATGTGGTCGGCATGCTGCGGTACGCGACTCTTTCTTGTTGCAATGTGGGTTGCATAGGGACCATACCTGCAAGATGTGGTCGGCATGCTGCGGTATGCGACGGAGACCGGCCGACGTCCGCCGAGCGCGCAGCACAGGCGACCCCCTGCACACGAGAACACCTCAGGGATGCCAGGACGGCTTAGGGGCAGTGGCGCCCTCGGCGCTCGACACCGAGAAGGCCATCGAGAAAGCGCCACAGGATCAGCCGCGGCTGCTGATCGTCGCGGCGAGGTCGGCCACCAGGGGAGCGAAGGCCGCCACATGATGCAGTTGATACAGCTGCGAGATAACGCGGGTCCGCTGCGGAAGCTCACTCCCCGCTTCCATACGATACAGGGCCGCCTGCACACGGCGCTGCTCGCTATCATGGATCACTACCACGAACACGTCGGCGGAGTCCGCGGCCGCACGGCTCTCCCGACGCAAGAGCAGCCCGTCGCCGCCCTCCTCGACACAGTGGCGGTGCTCTAACGTGTACCCCGCGCGCTAAAGCGCCTGGACTACCAGGCGCAGCACCGTATCCCGACGACGTTCCTTGGAGACCACAGTGTCGCCTACACTCACCGAACGAGCACCTGTTGTCTAGACGCCGCCCGCCCCGCCGCCCTCAGCACGCAGCCGGCGACGGCGGGCGCTCGCGTGCCAGCGAGTCGCGCGCTACGAGGGTTGCGGCGTCTCGAAGCGTCGCCCCATGTAGTCGCGGTGCCAGAGGTGAGGCGGCCGCTCGCGGCCCGTGCGCTGCCAGTATCCGTAGCACGCGGGGCAGCGGCCGCGCACCAGGCGCGGGACCTGGTACCCACAGACCGCGCAGCGTCGCCAGCGCTCCATGTGGCCCCACCGGTATACGATGCTGGCGGCAGAGTAGGGGCATCATGGTGAACAATCGGGAGCACGACGGTTGAGACCGCGTGGTAAACAGTTACCTGGGTTCTCCCGCGCTCTCCGCGGCAAGCACCCATGCCAGCCACTTGTCCGCGAGCTGCAACACGTGCTCGGACTCCCCCTCCGGGCGGCTCGCCGCGAATGCGCTCGCGGCCATCAAAACCGACAACCTAGTACTCCGTCACACCTGAAACGCTGGGTAGAGATGCTTGAGCTTGATCCGGGCATCGGCCGTGGTGAAGCGCCAGTCGATCCGCTGGCCGGCGGCGTTGCGGGCGGCGACCCAGGCCGCGACTTCCTGCTCGACCG
>DATGMD010000086.1:0-112887 GCA_035293805.1 Chloroflexota bacterium
CGGCCCGTGCGCGTTGCCGCCGTTGCCGCCGTTGCCCCCCTGAGCGCCCGGACCAGTCGCATTGCCGCCGTTCCCACCGTTGCCGCCGGTCGCGCCGGTGCCGGTCGCGTTCCCACCATTGCCGCCATTACCGCCCTGGGCACCCGGGCCAGTCGCGTTGCCACCGTTGCCACCGTTGCCGCCAGTCGCACCCGGCCCATGGGCGTTGCCGCCGTTGCCACCGTTACCGCCGGTCGCACCCGGCCCGGTGGCGTTGCCGCCATTGCCGCCATTGCCACCGGTCGCACCCGGCCCGTGCGCATTGCCGCCGTTGCCGCCGTTGCCGCCGGTCGCACCCGGCCCGTGGGCGTTGCCGCCGTTGCCGCCGTTACCGCCGATGGCGCCCGGCCCGTGGGCGTTCCCGCCGTTACCACCATTGCCACCGACGGCGCCCGGGCCGGTAGCATTGCCACCATTGCCACCGTTGCCGCCAATCGTACCCCAGGCGGGCTGGAACAACTCGGCCGCGTGGGCCGGCCGGATCACCGCCGGGCCAATGCCGCCGAGCACGAGGCTCATCGCCATGCCTGCTGCCAACACCAGGTGCTGCGCCTTGGGCTGCACGCTGCTCTTCCGCATCTTGATCTCTCCTCAGTCCTTTCTGTCTGGCCTGTTGGTTTCTGTTGCCTTGTTGCTCGGCCCCCGCATGGCGGGCCGCTGTCCTATAGCAGCAGTCTAGAAGCAATGCTTTGTGGGGGCTGCGATGCCCGTCACGTTCTCGCCGTGAACTTCGTCATCTAGTGAGCCCTGTCACGGTTCGCGCGTGAACGCGGCCACTCGCGGGCGAGGCACGACCGGGGACGAGCGGCTGCCGTGCCACGGGCCGCGTGCGCAGGCGGGCATAGTGGGGGAGAGCAGCCGGGCCGGCGCGGTGAGTAGGGCGCGGGCGGACCCAGCGCCAGTCGCTTGCTCGCGCGCCTGAGCGGGAGTACGATAGGCGCCAAGAATGCAGGTGGGCGCGCGAGCGGCGCGGGCGAGCGCGGCCATAGCGGGAGGAGACCATGCGTCAGGTGGAGCGGCTAGTCGGCGGGCTGGTCGTGGCCGTGCTGCTGAGCGCGGCGTGCGCGCGCTCGGCGCCGTCCGCGCCGAGCGCGGCGCCCGCTGCGGCGAGCGCGTCCCAGAGCGCCGCGGCCCCGCAGGACGAGCCGCCCGTCATGTGGCCCCAGAAGATCACGATCGCCTACTCGTCGATCTCGGGGTCGCAGATGCCCATCTACCTGGCGGCCGACAACGCGCTGTTCGCCAAGTACGGCCTGGACGCGGAGGTCGCCTACGTCGCCAGCGGCACGTCCACCATGCAGAGCCTGGTGGCGGGCGACATGCAGTTCGTCCAGACGGGCGGCACGGAGGTGCCCTCGGCGGCGCTCGGCGGGGCGCCGGTGAAGATGCTGGTCGGCTGGATCAACGTGGTGCCCAGCCTGTTCATGGTCGATCCGAGCATCACCACCCCCGAGCAGCTGCGCGGCAAGGCGATCGGGATCACGAAGTTCGGCGCCCAGACCCACAGCGGCGCACGGCTGGCGCTGCGCAAGTGGGGGCTGAACCCCGACACGGACGTGCAATATCTGCAGCTCGGCGGGGTGCCCGAGATTCTGGCGGGCATGGAGTCGGGCGCGGTGCAGGGAGGCGTTTACACGCCGCCGACCAACGTGCGCGCCCGCAAGCTGGGCTTTCGCGTGCTCGGCGACCTGGGCCAGATGGGGATTCCCTTCCAGGGCACGGGGCTGATCGGCCTGCAGCCCTATGTGGACGCGAACCCCGAAGTCGTGCGCCGCGCCGCGAAGGCGCTGAGCGAGGGCATCAAGCTGTACCTGACGGACGACGAGGCCGCGCGCGCGGCCCTCGCCAAGTACACCAAGACCGACGACCCGGAGCAGCTCGACGAGTCGATCGCCTACTACCGCTCGGTGCTGCAGAGGATTCCCTACCCGTCGGTCGAGGGCATTCAGACGGCGATCGACGACGTGGCGCTCCAGGACCCGCGCGCCAGCGCCCTCCGGCCGGCCGACCTGATCGACACGCGGGCGCTGGAGCAGCTCGAGCGGGAGGGGTTCTTCAAGCAGCTCTGGGGCGACTAGCGCCGCCTACGGAGCGTCGAGGGGGAGGCGCACGGTGAAGGTACTGCCGACGCCTTCCTGGCTCTCCACGGCGATGCTGCCGCCGTGCTGCTCCACGATCTGCCGCGCGCCCGCCAGCCCGATGCCGCTCCCCTGGATCTGCCCGGCGACGTTCGTCCCGCGGTAGAAGCGCTCGAAGACGCGCGGCAGATCCTCGGCCGGGATGCCCAGGCCCTCGTCGCGCACCCGCAGCACCGCCCAGGCGTCGGGCGGCGTGCCCTCGCGCGTGACGGTCACCGCCACGTCGCCGCCGCCGGGGCTGTATTTCACGGCGTTGCCCAGCAGGTTGGCGACGACCCGCTCCAGCCGCGCCGCGTCCCACGTGCCGACCACTGCCGGTTCCGGCGACGCGAAGCGGATGGTGTGCCGCTCGGCGGTGCGCTGCGTCTCGGCGACGGCCTGGCGCGCGAGCGCGACGAGGTCCGTGGGAGCGCGGCGCAGGTCGAGCGGATGGCCTGCCTGCAGCTGCGCCACGTCCACCAGATCGTCGATCAGGCGGGTCATGCGGGTCGTTGAGCGGGCGATCTGCGCCAGCTGCCGCTCCAGCTCGTCGGGCGCGGGCAGCTGGCCGCCGGCGACTCGCCGCGTCAGGAGCTGGGTCACGCCGTGGATCGTGGTGAGCGGCGTTCGCAGGTCGTGGACGACGGCGGCCAGCATCTCGTTGCGCGCGCGCAACGCCGCCTCGGCGGCCGCCTGCTCGCTCACCAGGCGCGCGCGCTCCTCTTCCGCGTGCTTGCGCTCAATAGCGTAGCGCAGCGCGCGCACGAGCGTCGCGCCGTCCACCTGGCCCTTGACCAGATAGTCCTGCGCGCCTTCGCGCACGGCGTGGACGGCCAGGCCCTCGTCGTCGAGGCCGCTGAGCACGACGATGGGCGTGGCGGGCGCCTGCGTGGCGAGGCGGACGAACGTCTCGAAGCCGTGGCTATCCGGCAGCGAGAGGTCGAGCAGCACCACGGCCACCTCGCTGGCGACCAGCCGCGCCAGGCCCGCGGCCAGGCTGTCGACGTGCGTGAGCGCAAACGCCGCCGCCCCGGGCACCAGGCCGAGCTGGGCGTCTTCGAGCGCCTCGGCGATCAGGTCGGAGTCGGCCGGGTTGTCCTCGATCAGCAGGACTTGTAGGGTCGCGGGCTGTACCATCGGGGCGCTTACTCCGGCGGCAGCTTGACGACCGCGAGCCAGAAGCCCTCGATCGCCGCGACGACGCGCAAGAAGGCTTCCAGGTCCACGGGCTTCGTGATGTAGCAGTTGGCGTGGAGGTCGTAGCTACGGACGATGTCCTCCTCGGCCTCGGAGGTGGTCAGCACGACGACGGGGATGCGGCGCAAGATGTCGTCGGCCTTGATCTCGGCCAGCACCTCGCGGCCGTCCTTCTTCGGCAGGTTGAGGTCGAGCAGGATCAGGTCGGGCCGCGGCGCGGCGGCGTACTGCCCCTCGCGGCGGAGGAAGGCGAGCGCCTCGACGCCGTCGTTCACCACGTTCAGGCGGTTGTGGACCTTGGCCTCGTCCAGCGCCTCGCGCGTGAGGTCGACGTCCGCGGGGCTGTCCTCGACCAGCAAGATCTCAATGGGCTCGACGGATGGGCCCGGGTGGCGCGCGCTCATCAGGCCGTGCCTCCAGTGTCGGGGATGGTGAACCGGAAGGTCGTGCCCTGCCCGGGGGCCGACTCGACCCAAATACGGCCCCCGTGCCGCTCGACGATCTTCTTGCAGATGGCCAGGCCGATCCCCGTGCCCGGGTATTCGTCCCGGCCGTGCAGGCGCTGGAAGATCACGAAGATCCGGTCGTGGTACTCGGGCGCGATGCCAATCCCATTATCGCGCACGGCGAACTCCCATTCGCCGTCCTTGCGCTCGGCCGCCACGTGGACCCGCGGGGGCGCCTCGCCGCGGAACTTGATCGCGTTGCCGATCAGATTCTGGAAGAGCTGGAGCAGCTGCGTTGGGTCGGCCTGCACGGTGGGCAAGGGGTCGCGCGTGATCTCGGCGCCGCTCTCGGCGATGGCGCTGCGCAGGTTGGCGACGGCGCGCTCCAGGATCGTCTCGCAGTCGGTGGGGCCGAACTCCGCGCCGCGGCGTCCCACGCGCGAGTAGGTGAGCAGCTCGTTGATGAGCGCCTGCATGCGGCGCCCGCCCTCCACCGCGTAGCCGATGTAGCGGTCGGCGCGCTCGTCCAGGCTGCCCCGGTAGCGGCGCTCGATGAGCTGCAGGTAGCTGACGATGGCGCGCAGGGGCTCTTGCAGATCGTGGGACGCTACGTAGGCGAACTGCTCTAGCTCGGCGTTCGAGCGCATCAGCTCCTGGGTGCGCTGCTCCAGCGCCTGGTCGGCCGCGCGCCGGTCGCTCACGTCGCGGAACGTCACCACGCTGCCGACGACGTCGCCGGCCTCAGCGACTGGCGCGCTGGTGTACTCGACGAAGAAGCTGCTGCCGTCCTGGCGCCAGAACACCTCGTCGGCCACCTGCACGACGGTCCCGGCGCGCAGCCCGCGATAGACCGGGCACTCCTCCTCGGGATACGGCGTGCCGTCGGCGTGGCTGTGGTGGACGAGCGCGTGGACCGACTGGCCGACGAGCTGGTCGGGGCGAAAGCCGGTGAGGCGCGCGGCGGCGGGGTTCACGAAGACCGCGCGGCCCGCGCGGTCGAGGCCGAAGATGCCCTCCGCCGCCGTGCGGAGAATGGCGTCGGAGCGGCTGATGGTCGCCTGCAGCTGGTCGGCCATCGCGTCGAAGGCGGCCGCGGCGCGGCCGATCTCGTCGTGCCGCTTGAGGCCAATGCGTTGGTCGAGGTCGCCGCCGGCGATCCGCCCCGCGACCGCCGCGAGCTGGGCCATCGGCTCGGCCACGGAGCGCGCTAACAGCAGGGCCAGAAGCACGGCGATCCCCACGGCGAGCAGCGTCCCGGCCACCAGGATCGTCTCGAGCTGGGCGCTGGTCGTGGCGGCTGCCTGGCTGCGCTCGGCGAGGAAGGTCTGTTCGATCGCCAGCCCGCCGTTGAGCAGGGCGCGGATGTCGCTGAGGCGCTCGCGGCTCTCGCCAGAGCCGACGCGGGTGATGACGTCGTCGAGCGCCGCCCGGCCCGCCGCGGCGTCGCGCCGCAGCTGGATGTTCGGCTCGGCTATCTCGCGCGTCCAAGCCGCGGTCCGCTCGTCCACGAGCCGCCAGCGGTTAAGCTGGTCAGGATTGTCGGCGGTCTCCGCTTCCAGCGCGCTCAACGTCACGGCCAGGTCGCGCTGGCCGTCGATGTAGGGGGCCAGGAAGTCGTCCTGGCCCGTGAGCAGGAAGCCGCGGTACGCCGACTCCATGTCGCCGACGTCGGCCAGCGCGCCGTTGACCAAGCCGATGACGTGCAGCGTGTGGGCCACCCAGTCAGCGGCCTGCTGGTTGACCGCCGCGGAGGTGAACGCGGCGGCGCTGAGGAATAGCAAGAGGAGGAGGACTAGACCGAAACTGCCGAGCAGGCGCCACCGCAAAGCGCGGTTCGCGAGGGCAGCGGCGATCATCTCACTCCGTGCCGCGCCGGCTCCGGCGGGCGGCCGCGCAATACTCGGTCGCCGCGCCCGCGCCGGGGGCGCGGCGTGGCGCGCTCTTGTCGGTATTGTACCGAGTGCCGCGGCGCGGCTCACGGATTGCGCGGACCCGGGGGGCTGGGCATAAACAAAGGGCCCGGCCGTGTGGCCGGGCCCTTGCTTGATCCAGGGGTCAGCAGGTGCGCAGCGTCAGGGTGTAATCACACCACATCCTGGCCGCGTCTACCCGTAGCAGCAGGTTCGAGACGCTGCGCCCACTGGTGGCGAGCCCCGGCAAGCGCGGGGCGCCTCAGCCGGCGCGTCCTTCTCCAACAACTACTCTGGTCGCTCGGGTCTGCATTATCTCCCCCCTTCCTGGGTCGTCTGGGGTTTGATCTGGTTGGTGCGACCCTCAAGCTAACCATAGCACCGCCGCGAAAAGCTTGCAAGCCCCCCCGCCGCCGAATTTGTACTAAGTTTTCGTTAGCGGCCGAGTCGCGTCGTTGTGACGGACCGTGCCCCTCGCGTGTCAAGCATCCCCGACGGCCGCCGGGCCGGGGCGCCAGGTGACAATGCCCAGCGGGACCGGCTCCCAGTCGAAGGCCCAGCGGCCGGACCGCTCGCTCAGGTGTGCCGCGAGCGCGGCGCGCAGTCGCTGGTCTTTGGCGCTGTCCGGCTGCACCCACGTCTGCAGCCGCGCGAAGGTCAGCGCCTGCTCCTGGCTCGCGTAGCCTTGTAGCGGCTCGTACACGAGCTGCACCTCGAACAGCCGCCGACGAGCGAGCAGCAGCGCCAGGAACTCCGGCAGGGCGGGCAGCGCCGCGCGCTCAACGCCGTGGACGGCCGGCCACAGCTGGTCGACGACCCAGGTGGGCCGGCGGTAGGCCAGCAGCGCGACGCAGGCGCGCCGCGCTGCCCGCTCCATGGCGTCCAGGAATGGGCCGATGTCTTCCACGTCGTACCCCACGTGGGCGATGAGCGCCACGTCGGCCGCCGGTGGCGCCGCGACCGGCCAGCGGTCCTGCACCACGCGGACGTTCGCGATGCCGTGCTCGGCCATCCCCGCGCGCAGCACGTCCAGCATGCTCTCCGACTGATCGAGCGCGATGACCTCGCGGGCGCGCAGCGCGAGCGGCAGCGCGTAGCGGCCGCCGCCCGCCCCCACGTCCAGCCAGACGTCGTCGGGCCGCGCGAGCGCCTGCAAGGCGGCCGCGGCCGGATCGTCCGTGCGGCGCGGGTCCCGGGCGAAGCGCGCCGCGATCGGCGCGTAGCGGTCCGGGCGCTCGCCCGCCTCGCGGTACTGCTCCACCTGCTCGCGGTTGGCGCGTACGCGCTCGGCCCAGGCCGCCAGCGCCGCGTCGGCGGCCGGCCGCAGCGGATCCGTCAGCGACATGGCAGCACGCTCCCTTCTCCTGTCGTGGCGCGGGGCGGCCGCCGCCCCGCGCCATCCGGCCGTCGCTACATCGCTATTCGCGCGCGTTGAGCCCCGGGGAAACGTAGGCCGGGCGCTGGTCGCGCGGCCTACGGCGAGCGCCACTCCCCGCCGCCCGGCCGACGTGGCCGGGACCGATCATCCCAGCCACCGCTCCGGGCGGAAGCGTCATTACCCCTCGTGTCGGGCGGCCTGCCAGCGGGCCTCTTCCCATTCTAGCGGTCTGACCGCGCCGCGCCCGCCGGGCGCCCGCGCGGATTGCCGCCGCGCGGCGGCACCCGTATACTGTGCCACCCAGCCCAGCGCGCGGCGTGTGCCGGCGCGCCGAGAGAGATGGACGATGCGAATTGCCAGCCTGCGGTCGCGCGATCTCGCGCTCGTCGTGGACGACGGCCTGGTGCCCGTCGGCGCCGCGCTCGTGCGCCAGGGCCTTCTGCCCGAGCCATCGATGCGGGCGCTTGTCGAGCGGTACGCCGCGCTCCAGCCGGCGCTGCGCGAGCTAGCCGCTCGCGCCGATCGCGTGCCCTTCGCGGCGGCCAGCCTGGCCGCGCCGCTGGCCCAGCCGTCGAAGATCTGGGCGGCCGCGTCGAACTATCGGCGGGGCACCGCGTCGCTCGACGGCGCGCGCGGCCGTGGCACGGCGCCGGCCGAGAGCCCCGAGGCGATCCTCGACCTCGCCTTCCTGAAGCCGCCATCGGCCATCATTGGCCCCGGCGAGAACATCGTCATCCCGCCGGGCGCGGGCCGCGTCTTTCCCGAGCTGGAGCTGTGCGTCGTCGTCGGCCGGGAGGCGTCGAACGTCAGCGCCGCCGACGCGCTGGACGTGGTCTTTGGCTACACCGTGATCCTGGACGTGACCGCGCGGCAGTTCGGCGCGAGCCAGAACCAGCTCGCCACGCGCTGCGTGCGCAAGGGCTTCGACACCTTCGCGCCGCTCGGGCCGTGGCTGGTGACCCGCGACGAGGTGCCCGATCCCGAGCGGCTGGCGCTGCGCCTCGCGGTGGACGGCGAGCTAGTGCAGGCGGCCAGCACCGACGGCATGATCAACGGCGTCGCGGCGCTAATCAGTTACCTCTCGCGCGTCAGCACGCTCTATCCCGGCGACCTGATTGCGACCGGCAACCCCGACGCGCCCGAGTTCCAGCGGCCGCTCGCGCCCGGCGACCGCCTGGCCGCCGAGATCGAAAGCATCGGCACGCTGGAGGTCGGTGTCGTCGGCGCGGCGTAAGGTCACCGGGCGCCACGACCGGCGTGCGCGTCCCGCCCGGCCCAGGCCGGCTACGCGCGCGGCCCGCCCTCACGAGAGGAGACACACGGCATGACCGACGTACAGGTGCTCGACCGAGCGTACCAGATCGTCCTGCGTCGCCTGATGGACACGGGCCACGCGCCGCACTACGTCGAGCTGGCCCAGGCGCTCGGCTGCTCGGTCGAGGAGGGGCGCCAGGTGCTCCACGATCTCTTGCAGCATCCCGGCGTGCCCGGCTGGCTACAGCCCGGCACCGACTACGTGGCGGGCTTCGCCCCACTCACGAACGTGCCCACGCAGTACCGTGTGGCGATCGACGGGGAGCCGGGCTGGTTCGGCCAGTGAGGCTTTGAAGCGCTGGCCGTGTGCTGGCTGTTCCCCGCCAAGACCATCCGCATCGAGGCGCCCTGCCTCGACTGCGGCGAGCCGATGGTCGTCGAGATGCGCGACGGCGCGCTGCTGCGGGCCGATCCGCCCACCATCGTCGGCCATCTGAACCAGCCCTGGGGCACGGGCGCAACCGCCGAGGAGCGCGCGTTCAGGTGAAGCGGCATGAACCTCTTCCGGTCGGAAGAGCACGCGCGCCGCTGGCAGGACTTCAACCCCGCCTCCGAGGACGGCTTCCTCGCTCTGCCTGACCTGATCGAGCTGTTCGGCACCGAGAGTCGCCACCATTGGCTCGACGCCGACTACCTCTCGCGCTGGCTGCCTCAGCGTCCCCGTGAGCGCCGCGAGATCCTGGAGCGCCTCGGCAAAGGCCCCTTCTGGCTCGGCGGCTAAGCATCTGGTACAGCTTGAGAACGGTAGGCGAATCTAGCGTTGCCAGACTCGCCTACCGTTCTTCACAGCCAGTGTGGGCGCTACTCCACAGCCGGGGACCGAAGTATCAGCGGCCGCCCAGGAGCGCGAAGCTGCCCCCCTGCGGGTCGATGCCCATCATCACGAACGCGCCGCCGGGCACCTCTTGCGGCCCGAACACGACCTGGCCGCCGGCCGCTTTCACGCGCTCGATCGCCGCCTCGATGCTGTCCACGCCGAAGTAGTAGTTCCAGTGCGCCACGGGCATCTCCGGCGGCTTGTTCATCATGCCGCCTATCATCTGCCCCCCGAGGCCGAACGTCTGATACACGCCCATCGGCCCCATGTCCATCGCCTCCTCCTTCTGCCAGCCGAACAGCCCGGCATAGGAGGCGAAGACCGATGCCTGGTCGACCGCGTACAGCTCGTGCCAGCCGACGCGGCCGGCGCCTGGCTCCTGCGGCCGCGGGCCCTGGTCAGGATTGGCCGCCTTGAGGAGGCCCAGCACGGCGCCCTGAGGATCGGCCATGATGGCGAAGCGGCCGACGTTCGGGATGTCGCGCGGCGGCACGTGGAGGGTGCCGCCGCTGGCGGTCACTTTGGCGGCCGCGGCGTCCACGTCGTCGACGGCGACGAAGCCGTTCCAGCTAGGCGGAGCGCCCGCCTGCCGCACGTCCTCGGGCTGGGCCATGAGGCCCGCGACCGGCGTCCCGCCCGCCTCGAACATCCAGTATTCCATGCCGGGCATCTGGGAATCGCGGGCCTGCCAGCCGACGACCTGGGTGTAGAACGCTCGCGCGGCGGCGAGGTCGGTGGTCATCAGCTCGTACCAGACGAACCGCCCGTGGGTATCCGACATGTGCGCCTCCTAGTTACGTGCCTCCCGGCTGGCGGGCCAGCCTCTTGTGTCCCCCTACCGTGAGCAGGTCTTGTGCCGCTCACCAAGACTATAGTACATATGTTCTATATACGCCTAGGCGGCGAGCATTACATTTCCATCACGGCTTCGGCGCTTTCGTCCGGGCTGCTCCGAGAGTGGGGGATCGAACTGGTTGGCGCCGGGAGCGCCAGCCGCTAGGAGGCGGACGGGCTGGCTGGTTGATCGCCGTAGGCCCCGAGGGATGCGCGCGGGCCGGAGCGCTGCTCTGTCATGGGGCGTGGGCAATGTCCTCAATGGATGGGCTTGGATAGCTGATAGATTGACTCGGCCCACAGGCGGCCGTGGTCGTGATCGCTCCAACACTGCTCAAGCGAGATCGGGCCGTACACCGGAGTTCCCTCGTACTTGTACTCAAGATCGTCTTCCATCAAGAAGACTGTAGGTTCAAAGAAAAACAACGACTGCCCTATGAGCGAAGTGTCTAGCGCGTTCTCAAGAACCTGCGAGATATCTGCTCTCACTGCTATCGGAAATCGCACACGGGGTGAATGGCAATGTGGAAAGCCAGGCGATTCGTCTGAAAACTCTAGAAATGGTAGACTAGTAGAATATCCGTGTCCATTGTCAACCATAATATGAAGTCCGAACGCATGATAGGAGAGTCTCAAGCAGCGCCATAAATCGGGCAGATAGCACGCATAGTTCTGGCCGTCCGGCCCCTCGTATGAAGGTTCAACGATCGCGGTAGTCGTGCGAAGCGCACCCAGGAAGGCATTAACCGAGATGCTTGGCTCCAGCACAACGACAGTAACGATCATGCTCACTCATCTCCACAATGCCCGTACCGCGAATCCCCCACTGGCCACTGCATAGGGCCGGGGCCACGCCGACGCGCTGCATCGAGTCGTCGTGAATGCTCATTATCGCGTCTCCTACAGCACTCTTCATGGCGATCGACTATCCAAGCGGCGCCGGGGTTGCGGCCTCGACGGCCGCCGCGAGCGACAAGCAACCCGCCCTACGGACGTTGGGCACCACCGACTCGGCATACCCAGCGCCGCTCAATCCGGCAGCGGCACGCCGCCGTCGAGCACCACGTCGAGCAGGTACGGCCCGTCGGCGTGGGCGAGGGCTTCGCGGAGGGCGGGGGCGAGGTCGGCGGGGCGCTCGACGCGGCGCGCGGGCACGCCCATCGCGTCGGCCAGGCGGTCGAAGCGCAAGGGCGGCTCGTTCAGGTCCATCTCCACGAAGCGGCGGCCCTTTGCCGCCTTGCCCAGGTACTCCACCATGTTCAGCTTCAGGATGCGGTAGCTCGCGTTGCTGAGCATCACGAACGTGGCGGGAATGCGGTGGTGCGCGGCGGTCCACAGCGCCGTGATGCTGTACATCGCCGCGCCGTCCGAGCAGACGCCCACGACCTTGCGATCGGGGCAGGCGAGCTGCGCGCCCAGCGTGCCGGGCAGGCCCGGACCAATGCCGCCGCCGCGGCCGTTCAGCAGCTGCCCCGGGGCGCTGGGCTGGAGCGCGTTCACGAGGTGGCCCTGGTTGGTGATCGCCTCCGAGAACACCAGCGCGTTCGCGGGCAGCGCGTCGCGCAGCTCGGCCATCAGCCGCGCCGCCGCGATCGGCTCGTCGTCCCAGTGCGCGCGCACGTAGTCGCGGTAGCGCGCGCGGGTTGCGGCCGTGCGCTCGGCCAGCGCCGCCGCCCGCTGCTCAGCGGCCTGCGCGTACGCAGCGGTGCGCCCGGCCCGCACCAGCTCGGCCAGCTCCACGAGCGCGGCCTTCGGATCGGCGATCATCGCCACGTCGGCAGGAATGTTCTTGTTCAGCTCCCAGGAGAGCAGGTCGATCTGGATCAGCTTCGTGCCCGGCGGGAGGATCGGCTCGACCTTGGGGAAGATGATCTGGAACAGCGGCGCGCCCACGCACAGCAGCACGTCGCAGTCGGCCAGGGTGGCCTCGAGCTGGCGCGAGTCGCCGGCGAACGGGAAGGCGCCGAGGTACTGTGGGTGGGCGGCCGGCACGTTGAAGTCGGAAGCATAGTTCTCGAACACGGTCGCGCCGGTTAGCTCGGCCAGCGCCACCAGCTCGGCCTGCGCGCCGCTGAGCGCCACGCGGTCGCCGGCCACGATCATCGGGTGGTGCGCGCTCAGCAGCAGCGCGGCCGCCTCGGCGAGCGCCGCGGCGTCGGGGCGGGTGCGCCAGCGCGTGTAGCTGGTCGGCCGAATCGTGACGTCGGCCTCCTGGTCGAGCACGTCCATCGGCAGGCTGAGGAAGACGGGCCCCTGCGGCGGCTCGGCGGCGACCTTGAAGGCCCGTCGCACGGCTTGCGGCAGGTCGTGGGCGTGCTCGACCTGGTACGCCCACTTGCAGAGCGGCCGCGCCATCTCGACGAGCGGGCCGCTCAGGTGCGGCTCCTGGAACAGCGTGCGGCTCTCCGACTGCCCGGCGTAGACGACCAGCGGCGACTGGCCCACCTTCGCGTTGTGGATCATGCCCAGGCCGTTGCCCAGCCCCGGCGCGATGTGCAGCTCCACGAACGCCGGCCGGCGCGTCAGCCGCGCATAGGCGTCGGCCATCGACACGGCCACGCCCTCGTGCAGGGCGAGGACGAACTGGAGCTGCGGGTAGTCTTGCAGCACGTCCATGAACGGCTGCTCGGTCGTGCCCGGATTGCCGAAGATGTGGCGCGTGCCGTCGGCGACGAGCTGCTCCATGAGCGCGCGCTTGCCGGTCATGCGGGGCATGGCGGCCTCCTTGGAAACCGGCTCACCGCGGCGGCTGGTACTCGCCGATGTCGCGGATGGCGGCTTGCCGGTACTGGTCGTCGTAGGCCTGGCTCAGGTCCACCGGCTCGCGCAGCAGCCCTAGCTCGTAGAACAGTTGGGCATCGCTGTCGACCGACGCGCGCCGCAGCAGGCCGTTCGGGTCGGTCCAGCCGTAGGGGATGCGGCGGTAGACGGCCGGGTCCTTGAGTGCCGTCTCCTTCACCATGATGTCGATGATGGCGTCCTCGTCGACGCCGTACTCGAAGGCGTTCATGTAATCGCGCACGCCCTTCAGGTACCCGACCATGATCCGCTCGCCCACGCGCGGCCCCAGGCGGTCGATGCCGCCCCAGTACATCATGAACAGCGTCTGCGCGTCCGGGTTCATCTCCTCCTGCGTGGCCAACAGGTGCGTAATGCCCCGGTCGAGGCCGGTGCTCAGCACCGGCTGCGCCTGGATGCCCGCGTCGATAGCGCCGTTGCTCATCGCCACCAGCTGGTCGGGGTAGACCATGCGGTCGACCGGCACGCTGGCCGGGTCGACGCCGTTGTGCCGCAGCCAGGTCACGAGCAGGGCGTGCGCGCTGCTGCCCGCGCCGGCGATCAGGTACACCGTGCGGCCCACGAGGTCCTTCGCCTCGCGCACGGCGCCGCTGTCCCACAGGTCCTTGCGGACGACCAGCGAGTTCTGCCCCGTGGACTTCTCCGTCTTGCCCGAGCCGACCATGCCCGCCACGATCTTCAGGTCGGTGCGGCGGTTGAGCGCGTTCAGGCAGCCGAGCGTGGCGCCGCAGGAGCCGACGTGCAGCTGCCCCTGGGTGAGCGCCGGCACCTGCTCCTGGGTGTTCGTCGTGTTCACCAGCTCGACGTCGAGCCCCAGCTCGCTAAAGTAACCGCGCTCCTGCGCGATGAAGAACGGCCCGTAGGCGCTGACGGGACTGGTGCCGATCTTCACCGCCACGCGCGGCGTCGTGGGCAAGGGGTCCTGGGCTGCCGGCGCGGCGCCGCTGGCGGCCGGGGCGGTGGCGGCGGCGCCCGCCGTCGCCGGCTGCTCGGCGCTCGGCGCGGTCGGCGGGCGAGATGGCGGCGCGGCGGCCGGCGCGCAGGCGCTGGCGAGGAGCAGCGCGGCTAACCACCAGCCTATCCGCAGTGGCATGTGACGATGGCCCATCCGAACCTCTTCCTCCCATGCGCCCGCTACGGCCTCGCGCGCGGCAGTTCTCCCGTCGATGGCACGCGGCGTAGCGTCCGCTATCATAACAGCGTTTGGTGGCCGGGGCACGCCTGGGCCACTGCCCGCACGCTTCGGGAATCCGGGTGCCCATCGGCCGAACTGGCGACGATACCCGTGGGGGAAGCAGATGCCACGCCTGAGTCTCGTTCCCGGCGAAGTGGTCGAAGGCTGGGGCGACGCCGAGATCGCGGCCTATTACCTCGACTCGTACCGCCACGGCACGCCCCCGCCCACGTCGTTGGCGATGGAATCGCACGCGCCCGAGGCCATGCGCGCCTGGTGCCGCTTCTGGTGGGACAGCTTCCACCGTGGCCTCGTGCCGCACGCCTGGAAGGAGCAGCTCCGGGTTCATATCGCCCGCCAGGCGCGCTGCGTCTACTGAGCGACCAATCGCTCTGCCTCGGCGAGGCAGGAAGGGCTCACGGAGGCACAGCTCGACGCCGCGACGGCTGGCCATGGCGACTCCCCTCGCCTGGCGGCCGCGCTGGCCTTCGCCGACGCGCTGGCCACGCGCCCGGGCGAGCTGGGGCTGCGCGAGTGGACGGCGCTGCGCGACCTGTTCACCCCGCCCGAGCTGGTCGAGGTCGTCGCCTTCTGCGCCTGGCAGTATGGCGGGCCGCGTATGCTGCGCTCCTGGCACAGCGAGGACTACAAGCGCGGCGAGCGCCCCGACCTGGCGCACTTGCCCGTCCGCCTGGCCTACGCGACGCAACCGCACGGGGCGCCGGCCTGGCCCCCGCGCGCGTGCCCGCCGCCCGACGCGGTCCTGACGCGCGCCGAGCAGCTCGGCTCCCCGCCGCTGGCTTGGGCGCGGTTTCTCGCCGTCCGTCCGGACCTGCTGGCCGACTGGACTGACCTGTACTGGACCACCGTCCACGGCGAGCCGCTGGGCCGCCGCCTGGGGCAGCTCGTGCGCGTCTACCTGAGCCTGCTGCTGGGGTGTCCGGCGTGGGCGCCGCCCGACTCCGCCGCCGTGCGCGAGGCGGGGCTGACGCCCGCGGACGTCGCCGCGCTGGCTCGCGGCGATACCGCGTGGCTCACGCCGCGGGAACAGGCGGCGCTGGCCTACGCCCGCGAGGTGGTAGCCGACACGGACGTGCCGGACGATGTCTTTGCGCAGGTCGCGGCGGCGCTGAGCGAGGCGGAGATCGTCGCGCTCGGCTTCGCGGTCGCCGTGCAGAACGGCGCGCTGCGCGTCTTCCGGTCCATGCAGGATGCGGGCGTGGGCCTGTCCGAGGACGCGGAGGCCGGCTCAGTCGTGCCCTGAACGGGGGGGCAGCGTGGACCCCTTCGAGTCGGGCTGGCACGCCGAAGATCAGGGCTGCCGCGCCCCACTTAGCTCGAGGCGATAGCTCTCCAGCATGGCAATGGCCGCCGCCGGGGCCCGCGGCCTGCCAACAATACAGGCAGCGGCGGGAGCGGTGGGGGTAGACTGCCCCGTGGTCGGCTCCGAGCGCGACCACGGAAGGAGAGGGACGCAATGCAACGACTTCGCGTGTGGGCCTGTCGGACGCTGGGCCTGGCGGCCTTGCTGCTGCTGGCTGCGGGACCGCTGGCCGTCACGGCGGGCGCCCAGGTGCCGCCCGGGTTCGGCGGCTGGCCGGGCATGGGCTATCCGGGCATGGGGAGCTTCCCCGGCGCGGGCATGGTCCCGGACCCGAGCTACTACTACGGCGTGGCTGGCTTGAACGGCTTCGGCGGCTTTCCCCCGTTCGGCATGTTCCCCGGGATGGGCAGCTACTACGGCATGAACGCCGGATCGCCCTTTGGCGGCCCGCCCGGCTTCCCCGGCGGGCCTGGCTTCCCCGCCTTCGGCGGCAACCCGAACGCCGCCGCGAGCGGCAACGCGAACGCCGCCGCGAACGCGACGCAGAACCTGCGCTTGACGATCGCCGACGACTACTTCCTGCCCGCCGAGATCTCCGTGCCCGCCGGCACGGAGGTGACGTGGCTGAACACGGGCAGCGAGCGCCACACCACCACCGCCAGCGGGCTGTGGGACTCGGGCACTATCGAGCCGGGCGCGCGCTGGTCGGCGGTCTACCGCGTGCCGGGAAGCTACGACTACGCCTGCACCATCCATCCCGAGATGCACGGGCGGCTGACGGTCACGGCGTCGTAGGCGGCCGGGCGCACGCGCGACGGCCCCACGGGGGCGGCCGGCTCCGGCGCGGGGCCGCCCCCGTGGGGCCGTCGCGATCGTGCCGCCAGCGTCGTGCGTCGCGAGCAGGTAGGTCTGCTCGCGGGCCGGCGCTCGTTCTCGGCGGCCGGTCGCTTCGCGATAGACCGTGGGGTGCGCGGCCCGTCGATCAGTCTTGGCCGCCCAGGATCTTCTGATACTTGGCCTTGACTCGCGCCAGGTCGTCGACCTTCGAAGCCAGCATCTCCGCGCTGACGCGGACGGGCTGGATCCCTTGGTCGAGCATGCGCTCCTTCACGATCTCGTGGAAGTGCGCGCCGTCCAACAGGTCCAGGTCGTCCCGATGGTGCTTCCACAAGAGCTGCTGGCCTTCGGGCGTCGTCAGGAACAGCGCTAGCAGGGTGGCGCTGTTGGGGTGGGCGGAGTTCTTGGGCACCGCCACGTATGAGTAATTGAGCACCGGCAGGTCGCTCAGCACGACGTAGTCCACCGGGGCGCCCTGGGCCATCAGCGTCAGCACGTCGCCGTTGCTGCAGGTAACGGCGACCATCGCGAACTCGCCGGTCGCGACGCGCTTGAACTCGCTGCAGCGGATCAGGCCGGCCAGGCTGCCCTGCGCGAAGGAGCGCATCCACGCGGTGAGGTAGTCGTCCCCAATGCCGAAGATCGCGCCAAGGTCGAAGCCCGACGCATAGACCGTCGAGGCGATCTGGTGGCGCCACCGCGGGTCGAGCAGGTCCGCCAGGCTGTGAGGGACGGCGTTCGGCGGTACCAGGTTGGTGTTGTAGAGGAGGGTCTTGACCTGCGTCTCGTAGGCCAGGGAGGTGGTGTCGGGGCCGATCCCCGCCTCCGGAATGGAGCCATCGTAGTCTCGCCACGCCACGGGCAGAAGGGCGCCGTCCTGCCAGAGGCGCACGACGTCGGGATTCGTCCCGGTGTACAGATCGGTCTCGGACTGCCGCCCCGTCTGCAGCTCCGTGATGATCCTGGTGGCATTCTCCGGTTCGGACGGCCCCGGCGTGTCGGCGATCGTGAACGCTATTCCGTACCGTGCCTCCATGCCCTGGCTGACCTCGTCGATGAAGGCGGCCGGGTCGTCCGTGTTGTAGAAGGGGCCGCTCACGATCGAGAGCCTGCCGCCCTCGGCCGCGGCCGCGTCGACAAGCGTCTGCAGGGCGGGGCTCAGCGGCGCGGCGGTGGCGGCGCGGGGCGCGGCCGCGGTGTCGTGCGGCTGCGCCGGCCCGGGTCGCGCGGGGGTACAGCCCAACGCCATCATTGTCAGTGCCGCGAGACCGAGGCTCCAGGCCGCCGCGCGCTTCACTGTGCGGGTCATCGTTGTGCCCCGTTCTGCACGGTCCCCTCAACGTCCCGCGGCCGGCCCGCCGAGATCGATGGCCGTGCCGCTAATCAGCTCCGCCAGGGGGGAGACGAGGAAGGCGACGGTCCGGGCGGTGTCCCCGGGCTGGGCCAGTCGCCCGAGCGGCGCGCTCGCGCGGATCTGCTCCCAGACCGCGTCGGGCGCCACGCCTTGCAGCCGCGCTCGGGCCGCGACGAGCCGCTCGAGCAGCGGCGTCTCGGTCAGGCCCGGGTTCACGGCCACCACGCGGACGCCTTGTCCCGCGGCGTCGGCCGCGAGCAGCTCGGTGAACGCCAACAACCCCGCGTTGACGACGCTGTTGACGGCCGAGCGGGGCGAGGGCCGCTTGCCCGAGCCGCCGACCACGTTGACGATTACCCCGCCCGGGCGCGTGAGCGCCGGGAGGGCGGCCCGGCTGAAACGCACGGTGCCCAGCAGCTTAAGCTGGATGTTCTGCTCCCAGGCCTCGTCGGGCACCTCCAGCACCCCGCCGCTGGACGAGCCGCCCGCGCTGTTGACCAGCGCATCGAGCCCCCCGAGCTGGCGACGGGCGGCCGCGACCACCTGCTCGGCGGCGCCTGGATCCGTGACGTCGGCCGGCACCGCGACGGCCTCGACCCCGTGAGCGCGGATCGCCGCCGCCACGCCGTCGAGGAGCGCGGCGCGGCGTGCGGTTACCGCCACGTGTACGCCCTCGGCGGCGAGCTGCAGGGCTACCGCCCGGCCGATGCCACTGCTCGCGCCCGTCACCAGCGCGCGCTTCCCCGCTAGCTGCAGGTCCACAGGCTCGCTCCCATTCCCGGCGTGGGCGGCCGGGCCGGCGGGCGGCGGGTGAGCGCGGCCCCGGCCGCGCTCACCCGAAGCTCCACTCCTGGCCCAGCCCTAGCTCCCGCGCCCGCTCGTAGACCCAGGCGGCGAGTGCCACGTCGCCCACGCCGCCCTGGGACTCCCGCACGACAACCAAGGCCTCCTCGGCCGCCGCGGGGAGCGGCACGCGCCCGGCGAGGACGGCGCCCAGCTCGTGCCAGCGGACCTCCCCGCGGGCCACGAGGTCGCGCAGCGGCTGGTCGAGCGCGCGGTCGTAATAGTCCTGCTCGTGGGCGAGGTTTGTCACGATCACCAGGTCCGCGCGCCGGTACACGTCGGCCGCGAGCTCGTTGGGTCGCCCGATGCTCACGACACACTGCCCCGGCCGGAGCCATTCACCCAGCACGACCGGCTCACGGGGGTCGGTAGCCGTCAACACCACCTGCGCCCCCTGCACCGCGCGCTGCCCGCTGTCGACCGCCACGACGGACCGGTCGAGCGCGCTCTGCATGGCGCGCGCAAACCGCTCCCGGTGCTCCCCCTGACGGCTGAACACGCGGACCTCGCGGACCTCGGGCCGTGCCCAGCACACGCCTTCCAGGAGGCTTGGCGCGTTGCGCCCGCTGCCGATCAGCCCGACCGTGGGCACCTGTTCGGGCGCCAGTCGCCGCACGGCCAGCGCCACGGTCGCGCCGATGCGCAGGGAGCTGTAGGGATACGCCTGGATGCTGAGCAGCCTGCCGCTCTCGGTGTCGTACAGCAGCGCGACCGGGGGCTCGTCGCCGCTCACGCTCAGCCGGGCGCCCGCGCGGCCCGTGCCCTGGAGCGCGCCGGCGACCATTCGCATGGTGCCGTGGCGGAGCCGCAGCAAGCGGGGGGCGCTCGGCAGGAGGTCGCCCGCGGCTTGCTCCTGGAACAGGCGCTCCGTGACCGTGATCGCCGTGGGGAGGTCGAGGAGTCCGGCCACCTCGTCTTGCCGGAGCAGGAGCGTCATGGAGTCCTCCTCCGCCGCACCTCGCGTGCACCGACCGTCCCGCGCGAGCGAGGCGCTCCAGCCGCTGGCCCAAGCTCCCGGCCCCGGTTGCTGTGTATGTCTGGGTTCGCCAAACATACACAGCAACCGGGCCGAGTGCTTAGCGCTCCTGGCGCAGCAGGCCCTGGACCTCCTGCCGCACCGCCGGCTGCTCGGGGTACGACTGCATGAAGGGAACGTTCGCCTCCACGATGCGCGCCCCCTGCTTTTCGAGGTCCTTGATCTCCGGGGCGATGCGCGACCCCGGCAGCTTCCACTGATCCGTCTTCTGCTCGTCCCAGACGATCTGCTGCCCCTCGGGCGACATCGCCTCCAGGACGTACAGCGTCGCGGCGTTGGGATGGGCCGAGTTCTCCGGGACGCCGAGCCACCAGTACTGCAGGGCCAAAGCGTCGCGCAGCAGGGCGCTGGCCACGGGCGCCCCCTTGAGCTGCCAGCTGCGCGCCTCGTAGTCCCCGCAGTCGAAGGCCAGCGCCCAGTACTCGCCGCTGATCAGCCGCTCCGTCTCCCCGCAGCGCATCAGCCCGCCCAGGTTCGCCGATAGCTCGCGCGTGTACTGGAGCACGCGGTCCGGCCCCCACAGCTCCGGACTGCCCAGGACGTCGAACAGCGCGCCATAGGGGGTGCTAGCCAGCTTGCCTTTCCACTCGGGCTTCAGCAAGTCCGCGGCGGTCTGGGGCACCAGGCTCGCCGGCACAAGGTTGGTGTTGTACGTGACGCCGGGCACGCGGGTAATGACCTCGACCCCCGCGTCCTTCGGCGCCACCACGGTGGGCGGGATGCTCGGGGAGAGGCCGGCCCAGGCGATCGGGCGCAGGCCTCCCTTCTCAACGAAGTCCTTGATCTGCGCTTCGGTGCCGATGTAGACGTCGGACGTCGCGGGCCGTTGCGCCGCCAGCTCCTGGGCCAGGCGGACGGCCATGTCCGGCATGGCTGGCCCGGGCGTCCAGGTGGCAGCGAGGCTCAGGCCATAGCGCCGATTGAGCGAGTCGACGAGCCGTTCCACCCCTTCCTTGCCGCCCAGCGTCTCCGTGCTCCAGACGACGTTGAGCGTGCCCTCCTGCCGAGCGCCGGCGACGATCTGCTCCAGCGCGCTCCCGGGAGCCGGCGCGTCGGGGGCGCTGGGCGGGCGCGGAGCCGGTGCCGCCGGGGGAGCCGCCGGCACGGCGGCGCAGCGAACGGCCAGAGAGAGACCGACGGCGAGCAGCCAAAGCGGCCGGCGCGACCACATCCTCATTACCCCCGCGCGCCCCGGGCGCACCGGGCACCTAAGCGGGTTTTCAAGGATGGTGCGTAGGTCTGGCCCAGCCAAGCCTACCCACCTCCCTTGCCCCGACGCTCAGCGCGCCGGCCCTCCCACAGGATCGCTACAACAGGCCCCGGTCGCGGAGCCACTGCACGATGGCATCGGCCGCCTCGGCCTGTAGCTCAGGCTGGCCGCGCATGAAGTGCGTGCCGCCCTTGAGCCAGACCAGGCGCTTGTCCGGATCGGGCCCCGCCTCGAACATCTCCAGCGAGTCGCCCGGCCCCCCGCTCGCGTCGGCGGTGCCGACGATGAACAGCAGCGGCACGTGGCAGCGCGGCAAGAACTTCATCACGTCGAAGACCGACGTGGCCAGGCCGCGCTGGCTGATCCACGAGCGCAGCGTCATGATGCGGAGCCGGGTGGCGCCCCCGCGCAGGGGCCCCGCGGTGTAGTTGGCGACCCGCGGGTCCTCGTCCCAGATGGTCTTGCCGGTGCGGTCCGAGGGATCGATCGTGAGGTCCGCGAGGGCGAGGTTGGCGTCCGTGCGGTGGACGATGAACGGCACGTCAGTCATCAGCGGGTTGCCGATGGTGGCGAGCTCGGCCAGCTTCTGCTGGCACCAGCGAGTGATCTTGTGGTTTCGCTCGACCTGCGCGGCATGGTAGCGCGCCTGGAACTCGGTGGAGTAGGGCGGGCCGTTCCGCGGATTGTACATGTCCAGGTCGGGGTTGTAGTCGAACGGATCGTTGCCGTTCTCGCCGCCGACGGATGGATCGAGTGAGCGGGTGAGGCTGTGCGCCCGACCGCGGTGGGCATTGAGAATGATGAGCCCGTCCACGGGCGGCAAATCGGCCTTCGTCAGGTCCGGCGGCGTGCCGAGCGGCGTCTGCGTGAGCGTGGGATGTTCGGCCTCGGCCTGGTACACGGTCACGATCTCGCCGCCGCCGCTGTTGCCGATGCAGGCGATGTGCCGCATGCCGCGCTCGCGCAGCAGCTTGATGCCGGCGGCCATGTCGAGAATCGTGTGCTCGAGGATCAGGTCGGCCTCGCGCGAGGTGTAGCGAGTCGTGAAGCCGAGCGCCGCGATGCCGCGTTCGGCCAGCAGCGGCAGGATGTAGTGCTGGCGCCAGTCGCTGGTGGGGTGCATGATCGTGACGGCGGTGGTCGGCTGGCGGGCGTCGTCGAAGTGCAGCATCGCCGCGACCTCGGCGCCATCCTCCGTCCGCAGCGTGAGCGCTTCTTGCTGAATCATCGTCCCTCCTCTGAGTAACTGCCGGAAGGCGTCCGCTGCCCTATGGGCCCGCCTGCTTCAGAATGTCCTGGGTTTGCTTCCGCACCGCGTCCTGGTCGGGGTAGGACATCATGAACTGGACGTTGCCCTTGACGAACTTCGCGCCACGCGCCTCCGCCTCGTCCACCTCCTGCCTGGAGTGCGAGCCGGGGACCTCGATGTGGTCCAGGCCCCAGGTGTCCCAGAGGATGTCCTGCCCCTCGCGGGTCAGCGACTCCAGAATGAACAGCGTGGCGGCGTTGGGATGCGTCGCGTTCTTGGGCACGCCCACGTAGTAGTAGAGCAGGGCGGCCGCATCGCTCAGGATCGCGTGGCGGACCGGGGCGCCCTTCCGCGACCAGACCTCCGCGTCCATGCCGCCGCAGTCGAAGGCGAGCATGGCGAACTCGCCGCTGATGATCCGCTCGGACTCGCCGCAGCGGAGCAGGCCGCCGATGTTGCTCGCGAACTGCCGCGTGTAGGCAATCGTGCGCTCCGGGCCCCACAGCTGGGGGCTGCCGAGAATGTCGAAGAACGTGGCGTAGGGGGTGCCCGCGATCTTGCCCTTCCATTCGGGCAGCAGTAGGTCGGCGCTGGTCTGCGGCACCTTCGCCGGCGGCACGAGGTTGGTGTTGTAGGTGATGCCCGCCACCGTGACGGCGACCTCGACCGCCACGTTCTCGGGCGCGATCATGTCGGGTTTGATGTTCGGCGACAGGCTGGGCCAGTCGATCGGGGCTAGCACGCCCCCTTCCAGCAGCGCCTTGACGTTGGCCTCGCGGCCCAGGTACACGTCGCTGCTCGCGGGGCGGCCGGCCGCAAGCTCCTGTGCCGCGCGGACGCCCATCTCGGGCATGCTGGGCCCCGGGGTGAAGCCCACCTTGAGAGTCAGACCGTAGCGGCGGTTCAGGTTGTCCACGATGCGCTGGGCGCCGTCGGCCCCGCCGTACGAGGCGTCGGACCACACGAGGTTGAGGGTGCCCTCGGTGCGCGCGCCGTCGACGACGCGCTGCAGCGCCGGGCTAAGCGGCTCGCTCGCCGCGGCCGCCGGGGCGCTGGCGGGCGCCGCCGGGCGGGGCGCCGCGGGCGCCGCGCAAGCGCCGGCGAGCAGTAGCCCGGCTGCCAGGACCGCGCTGGGAAGCCTCATACGCATGCCGGCTCCTTGCCCCGCCCCTCCGGGCACTTCAGAAGAGGACCTGGCGTTCCGCACCCCGTCTCTGTTCCGATGCCTCTATCGGTTCCGATACCTCCAGCGGTTGCTATAGGTACGGAGCCCTCTGGAGAGCGACCAGACGGTAGGGCAGGCGCTGGTCCCCTGCCGCCCGGCCGGGTCTGCTCATACCGGCCGCGCTAGCGAACCCGTCGTAGGGCAGCGGTGCGTGCCCTGCCGTCCGGTCGACGCTGCCCGGCTGGATCAGGCTGCAATCCGCTGTAACCATCCGGTCAAGGAGAGCGCTCAGCCGTGGCGCTGCGAACCCCGCACACCCTCCCGAGAAACCAGCTCAGCTCTCCGCGACGATGATAAGCTGCAGGCGGTTGGTCGCGGGATCGTAGAAGTAAGTGCTTTGCTCGCCCGGCGCCCGCAGCGCCGCGCGGTGATCGCCCTCGTCGAAGCCGCCGTACTCGGGAATGGCCTTGAAGACGCGCTGGTACGCCTCGGGGGACGGCACCGCCACGTCGCCGCCGACTCGCCCCGCTGGTGCTGGCGGTTGGTTGCGTCGATATTCTACTCACCGTCAGGCGCTGACGCTGTACCCCTGCGGGCGCTTGCCCAGCCGCCGGGCGCCGTCCGGGGTGACGACGACGGTGTCGCCCCAGTTGATGTGCCGCTGGTGGTCGGGCGTCGCCGCGGACGGCTTCAGGATGAATACGTTGTTCGCCTCGAGCTTGATGCGCCGGATCGCCTCGCTGCCGGCCCCGCCCGAGAAGAGCGGCCGGTCCTCGCCCAGGCCGCGTCCGTGCATGCCGAGTCGGGTCTGGTAGCCCGTCCCCTCGCCCACGGCCGCGCAGGCGTCGTACAGCTCGCCCATCGTGACGCCGGGGCGCATGAGTGCGCACAGCTGGTTGAAGGCCGCGATGGACACCTGGAGCATCTCGGGATACGGGTCCTTAGGGTAGCTGATGAACAGCGGCTGCACCACTTGCGCGCGATACCCGGCGTGCTTCGCCTCCAGCTCGGTCACGATCTGGTCGCCCGGCTCCAGCGGTCGGTTGGTGGGCAAGTAGAAGGTGTCTTGCGCCTCCGGGCCCGCCCGCCAGAGCAGCATGGTCGGTACCTCGCCGCCGTTGGTGAGCATCGCGTTGTACGCGGCCGCAAACACCAGCGCATCCGGGACGCCGGGGCGGGCGGCCTCGCGCATCGCCTCGGCCGCCAGCTCGGCGATCTCGGCGGCGCGCTGCAGGACGGCGATCTCCTCCTCGCTCTTCACGGCGCGCGCCTCCTGCATCAGCGCCGTGGCGCTCACGAAGGTCGCCCGCGGCAGCTCGCGCTTGAACGTCTCCATCATCACGTACGGAATCACGCCTTCTTCCGCGCGCGTCATGCCGTCGAGCCCCACCACGCCGATCGTCGCGCGCTCCAGGCCCAGCTCCTTGAGCCGCTCCACGATCGGCGGCCCCCAGACGCCGCCGCTGTTGCGGATGTCGGTTACCCAGTCCTGCGCGCCCAGCCAGGAGGCGATGTACCGGCCCGAGCGCACCCACGCGGTGGCCTCGCCCTCCGCCGGGAACACGACACACACCTCGGCGTCGTTGCCGCCCATGCAGGTCAGGTACTGAGCGTCGGCCTGGAACTGGCCCCAGTGTCCCGTGTTGTACGGCACGACGATGCAATCGACCCCCGCCTCACGCATGAAGCGGCGCACGCGCTCGAAGCGGCGGTCGCGCTCCGCGAGCGAAAAGCGGGGCACGTCTAGCCTCGGCCGGTCCTTGGCGATCATCCTGCCTCTCCCCTTTTGGCGCACCGCACGGCAATGGCGGCTCGCCGCGGCCTGGGTTCGCCATCGGGCCACGGCGCCGGGTCGCGGTATGATGCGCCGCACAACACACGCTGTCAAGACCGCCCTGCCCGCGCCGCCCTTAGCACCGCGCCTCCCCCGGGCGATCAGGCCTGCCAGCCCGTGCCTTACGCTGAGCACCGGCGGCCGGCATCACGCCATCGGGCGCCGGACCCGCTGCCGCGGCGTCTGCACTATAATGCGGCGCCCGGCCCCGCGGGGCCGGCTGGATTCGGCGGCGGGGGGCACGGCGATGCAACAGAACCGGCTGCTGACCGCGCTCAGCGTGGGCCACAGCATCGAGCACTGGTACGAGGGGGCGTTCTGGATCTTCCTGGCGGTGGCGAGCAAAGAGCTGGGGCTGTCGTTCGCCGAGGCGGGCGCGCTCGCCTCGGCGCGGGCGCTGCTCGGCGCCTTCGGCCACTTGGGCGCGGGCGCCGTCAGCGACATCGTCGGCCGCCCCACGCTCATGCTTACCGGCTGCCTGGCCTGGCTGGGGCTCGCCTTCTGCCTGCTCGGTATCGCGCCCGGCTACCTGGTGCTGCTCGTGCTCGCCGGCGCCCTCGGGGTCGGCTCCGGCCTATGGCACCCGCCGGCGATGGCGATCCTCTCCGGCCGGTTCCCAGACCGTCGCGGCTTCGTGCTGTCGCTGCACGAGCTGGCCGGCAACGTCGGCACCGCGCTCACGCCATCGATCGTGGGCCTCGCGATCGTCGCCTTCCCCTGGCGGGCGGTGCTGCTGGCGCAGCTCCTCCCCGGCGTGGTGATGGGCGCGCTCTTCTGGGTCGTGGCGCCCAAGCTGAGCCGGGTCGAGGCGCGCCCCACGCTCCGGCGCTACCGGGCGGGGCTGGTCGAGATCCTCCGCAACCGCACGATCCTCGCCATGTCGCTGGTGTCGGGCCTGCGCTCGGCCACCCAGACGACGCTGCAGACCTTCCTGCCGCTCTTCCTGGCCTACAGCTACGGCCTCGACGCGGCGAGCATGGGCTTCTACCTCACGGCGCTGGCCATCCTCGGCGTGCTCTCGCCGCTGCTCGGCGGCCCCGTCTCCGACCGCATCGGGCGGCGACCGGTGCTGCTCGTGGGCCTGCTGGCGATCGGGCTGCTCGGGCTGCTCATCCCGTGGGCCGCGCCGGGCGCGCCGCTGGTCGCCACGCTCGGGGGCGTGGGGCTGTTCCTGTTCGCGCTGCGCTCGGTGGTCTTCGCGTACGCGCTCGACGTGGCGCCCGGCGAGATGGGCGCCAGCACGGTCGGCGTGCTCTTCGGCGCCCAGCAGATCGTGACGGCGTTCTGCCCCGCTCTGGTGGGCCTCTTCGCCGACCACGCCGGGCTCGGGGCCGCGCTGCTGCTGGCCGCGGTCTTCTCGCTCGCCGGCGCGCTCGTCGTCGCCGCGTTGCCGCTGCTGGAGCGCGCCGCGGCCGCTGCCCCGGCCAGCGCTTCGGCGCCCTGAGCGCGTGAGCGCGCCCGCCGCGCGGAGCCCGTGGAGTGTCTGCCCGCTCGCCGGCGCGCTACCGCTCGATCCCGTAGCGCTCCCATTGCGCGTCCACCCGCTCCAGGTGCGCCCGCGGTGGCAGCGCGGCCGGCGGGAACTCGTGCTTGCGGGTCGCGTCGATGCCCACTTTCGAGCCGATCAGGCGCGCGTGGTCGTCGGCGGGCACCGGGTACGGCGCCTGGGCGGGGTCCAGGTTCATCGCCAGCGTGTCGCGAAAGATGTAGACGTCCTGCTGCGGCTGGACCCGGAAGCTCATCGCCCACTCGACCTCGAACGAGTCCCGGATGTCGATGTCGTCGTCCACGACGATGATCTACTTGGCGAACTGCGGGTAGGTCGACCAGACCGACCACATGACCTGCTGCGGCTGGGCGGCGTAGTCCTTCCGCAGCGCCACCACCAGGCAGGCCGACGAACCGCCGCTCTCGCGCCAGTACACGTCCCGCACGGGCAGGCCCAGGTAGTCCTTCAGGTGGCGAAGGACCTGCTGACCGCGGCCGATGCCCCGGATGCACGAGCTTTCGCTGGGCGGCATCTGGCTCAGGAACGCCTGATAGATCGGCTCGCGCCGCCGCGTGAGGCAGCTTACCTCCAGCACCGCGCTCTTGCCGCCCGCGCCCATGTAGCCCGTGAACTCCCCGAACGGCCCCTCGTGCTCCAGGCGCTCCGGGTCCACCCAGCCCTCCAGCACGTACTGCGCGGTCGCGGGCACCTGCAGGTCCACCGTGCGCGCGCGGACCACGCCCAGCGCCGCGCCCCGCAGCCCGCCGGCGACGGCCAGCTCGTCCATGCCGTAGGGCAGCCGCGTCACCGAACAGAGGCTCACCGTGGGGTCTGGCCCCACCGCGACGGCCACGGGCATCTTGCGGCCCAGCGCGCGGTACTTGCGCAGGTGGATGGCGAAGTGCTGGGTGCCCTCCAGGTGAAACCCGCCGATCCCGGCGCGGCGCGGGCCGTGGAGCTGCATGCGGTAGGTGCCGACGTTGCGCTCGCCGGTCTCCGGGTCGTGCGTGATGACGCAGGGAGCGGTAAAAAACGGCGCCGGGTCGTGCTCGACCGTCCAGCTGGGCAGGGGAATCTCGCGCAGGTCAACGGCGTCGCCCTCCGCGATCACCTCCTGGCAGGGGCCGCTGCTGACCGCCACAGGCGGGATGGGCGCGGCTTGCGCCTGCTGCCAGCGCGCGGTGATCCCCGCCACGTCGCACTCCAGCGCCGTGGCGTAGATCGTCGGCGACCCGCCCACGATGCCCACCGCCACCGGCGCCGTGAAGCCCCGCACGTTCTCGAAGAGCAGGGCCGGACGGCGCTCGGTCGGGATGCGCTGGAACACCCGCCGCACCACGGCGGCGATCTCCCAGTCCTTGTCGACTTCGGCTCGTACCCGCTGCAGCAGCCCCTGCCGGTCGAGCGTCTCGACGTACTCTTGCAAGTCAGCGTACGGCATCACGACATCCCTAGGCGCGAAAGCTCGCGATGACCTTGTTCGAGTTCATGACGTGGCTCTCGATCAACACGGCGTCCCGCGTGCGCAGGCCCAGCTCGGCCATCGCGCCCACCAGGCAGAACCAGTTCAGCAGCTCCTGCTGGCCGCTGTCCTCGACCTGACTAAGCGTCCGCTCCCGCCAGACCGCGTAGTCGCCGGCGACCAGCGCCGCGAACAGTTCTCGGTCCGCGGCCAGGTCGGGATACAAGCAATAGTGCTTCGGCGTGAGGAAGGAGTGCGACCAGCTCGACGAGGCGACGAGCGCGACGCGCCACGGGCTCGCGGCGAGCGTCCGCGCGCACGCGGCGCCCAGCTCGAAGCAGCGGCGTGGCGAGGGCGACGGCGGGTCCAGCTCGTCCTCGCCGACCGCTTCCCCCAGCCCGCCCATGTAGCCGCGAAACCGGATGACCCGCCGGCCGAAGCAGTTCACGGCGAACGGCACGAGGGGATAGGGGAAGCCGCGGCGGTCCCAGTCGAGGTAGAGCACGGTGTTAATGAACGCGTGCCCCAGCTCGACGTGCAACGGTCGGTAGGCATACGCCACGTCGAACCCCGCGTGCAGCAGCCCCGCGGTCAAGAGCTTGGCGCCCGCCTGGTGCCCCGGGACCTGCAGCAGCATGTCGTCGGGCTCGCCCCAGTAGTTCGGCGCCCCGCCGGCGCGGCGCCAGGGGTGGCACGCCAGGCGCTCGTACGCCAGCACGCAGAACGCCGGCATGACGTCCTCGGTGAAGTTCTCGTACTGGTCATCGCCCCACACGACGACGAAGTCCGGCGCGAACTCGTCGAGGATGTCCCGCGCGCGGCGCAGCTCCCGCACCAGCGCGGCGCGATGTCGCTCTGCCGCCGCCGCCCCTTCGTCCTCGCCCCACTCGTCCCGCATGGCCGCGGGCCAGCCGGCGGGCACGCGCAGGCGCTCGGGGAGCCCGGGGTCCGCCAGGGTCCGCGGCAGTGAGATCGGGCGGATGGTACGCGGGGTGAGCGCGGGATAATGGGTCACGCCCAGCCCTAAGATGTCCCCCATGCTGACCCCCTCCTTGCCCTCCCTGCTCTCCGCCTGCGTTGCGCGCCCACGGGCGATGGACGCACCGCTTTGTCCGTGCCGTCCACGGGACGCTCGCCCCGGTCCTCGCCCCTCGGCGAAGCGCTCACAGTACGATGCTGATGGCGCCATGCTCCCGCAACGATTCCTGGTCCAGCGTCGCGCGCCGATAGCGGATCTTGAACCCGTCGTCCTCCCGCAGCAGCGTGTAGTCGTAGCGGCCCACGTAGGGCGCCTCCCGCCCCTCCCGGAAGCGATACACCACGAACGACGCCGTCACCCTCACCAGATCGTCCGTTACGTCGAGCAGCCGCACGTTGGTGATCAGCCGCCGCGTGCGCGACCAGGGAAACTCGCGGTGGGCGTGGCGGCTCTTGAGACGGTTCACGCGGCCCTGCAAGCGCGTGAAGTCGTCGTCCACGAACACCAGGTCGCGCGCGGGATCGCCCTCCGGCAGGTCCGTGGTCGGCACCACGTAGCGCGCCTCGGGCACGAACAGCGCCAGCCACTCGTCCAGCCGCCACTCGTCCAGCAGCGCCGCCTCGGCGTAGAGAAAGTCCTCCACCGCGGATCGCAGCGCGGCCCTGTCGCTCAGACTCATCGTCAGCGCCTCGCCGCGGCGAACGCCCGCTCGTCGACCGGCGGCGCCTCGTGCTGCCCTTGCACCATCGCGTGCCACTGCCGCCAGAAGGTGCGCATCTGCATCTCGTCGTCGTCGAGCGGCTCGCGGTGCATCCCCCGCGAGAGGTCCGACCACTCCACGCCGCCGGAGCGAAATCCCGCCTGGCAGGACTCCAAGGCCTCGACGTCGTCGGGTGTGGCGAACCCGCCCGGCCCGAGGAACGTTAGGGAATACTCCATGCGGTAGGCTCGCAGGTCCGCGCGCTCGTGGCGCGGCACCAGCTCCCACTGGGCCACGTCCATCCGGTCGGGCGCCGTCGGCCAGATCTGGCGCAGGCGGAACCCCGACAGCGTGTCCTGAAACACCAGGTTCGGGAAGATGACGATGAAGCGCGACAGCTCGGCCATCTGCTGCCCGCGCGCCTGGCCGTACCGTTCGATGAGCGCGGCGCGCAGGCGGGTGATCTCGGCGTTGGCGGCCTCGCTCCACAGCGGGCTCGGGTAGGCAATGGTCCGGCCCGGCGTCGGCAAGAGCATCGCGGCGTGCCGCCCGCTCAGCGCGAGGGCGCGGGAGCGCGCGCGCTGCTCCTGGCGGCTGAGCTGGTCGACGCCCGCCGCCGCCCGCCGCTGGGCCATGTACTCGAAGTACGTCTGGTGGACGGTGGCGATGTGATAGTTGTCGATGCTGTTCTCGATCAGGAGCTTCCAGTTGGCGTTGATCGCGTAGCGGGCCGAGCCGGCGATCACTCCCCAGCCACCCAACAGCTCGGCCGAGTCCATCGTCTGATCGATGTACTCCTTGGCCTCGCCGAGATAGGTGGCGAGGTCCTCGCCGTCGGGGGCGAAGCTCACGAAGTACAGGCCACGGTAGCTCTCCAGGCGCGGCGGGGCCTTCAGGCCAAGCTCCGTCCGGTCGAAGGCCGCCGAGTAGCCCCCCTCATCGGGTACGCCGATCAGCTCGCCCTGCGTGTTGAAGGTCCATGCGTGGTAGAAGCACTGAAACTGCTCGGCCCGGCCCTGCTCCTGCCGACACACCATGGCGCCGCGATGCGTGCAGGTATTGTGAAACGCGCGGATCTGCCCATCCCGCCCGCGCACGAGGAACAGCGGGTGGCCGGCCACGGTGCGGCGGCGGTACTCGCCCGGCTGGGCGAATTCCGACTCGTGCCCAACGTACAGCCAGCACCGCTCGAAGATCTGCTCCTGCTCCCGGGCCAGGATCTCCGGCGCGGTCATCGTCGAGCGGTGTACGCGGAAGATGCCGTCGAGCGGACGGTCGACCACCAGGCTGGCGAGATCCATGATCGCTGCTCCGTGCGCCCAAGCGTCGGCGGCCAGGCCAGAATCGATTCTACTCGGCCGGCGAGCGCGGAGCGAGGCCGCTGCGCCGCGAGCACGGTCGGCCCGAGGGCGGCATCAAGCTGTGCGCCGACCTCAGACCGCCGCACGGCGGGCGAACGGCGAGCGCTGCACCAGGTCCAGCACGCGCTCGGGCGTGAGCGGCAGGGCATTAGCTGCCGCGCCCTCGGGCCGTAGCGCGTCCATGACGGCGTTCGCGATGGCCGCCGGCACCGGGATGGTCCCGGCCTCCCCCACGCCCTTGAAGCCGCCCGACGTGTGCGGCGACGGCGTGTGCAAGTGCGCGGTCCGCACGGCCGGCACCTCGCGGGCCGTCGGGATCAGGTAGTCCAGCAGCGAGGCCGTGAGGAGCTGCCCGTGCTCGTCGTAGCGCAGCTCCTCGTAGAGCGCGCCGCCGATGCTCTGGGCGATCGCGCCGACGAGCTGGCCGTCCACGAGCATGGGGTTCACCACGGTGCCGCAGTCGTCCACGGCCACGTACTGGAGGAGCCGGATGCCGCCCGTCTCAGGATCGACCTCGACCTCGCAGGCGTGCGTCGCATACGAATAGGCGCTCCCGGCCGGGTCGAAGGTCGCGCTCGCCTCCAGCCCGGGCGCCAGGCCGGGCGGCAGCCGGTGCGCCAGCGCGGCCGCGAGCGCGACCTCGGCCAGCCCGAGCCGCCGTGTCGGGCTGCCCCGCACCGCCACGTGCCCCTCGGCCAGCGCGACGTCGCTCGGCGCCACCTCGAGCTGGTGCGCCGCGACCTGCAAGAGCTTGTCGCGCACCTGCCGCGCGGCGAGCAGCGCCGCGGAGCCGCCGGTGGTCATCCCGCGGCTGGCCGCCGTGCCGTAGCCGGAGTACGGACAGCGATCGGTGTCGCCCAAGAGCACGCGCACCTGGCTGGGCTCCACCTGCAGCACGTCGGCGCAGATCTGGGCGAGCGCCGTCTCGTGCCCCTGGCCGCTCGGGACGAGCGAGCAGGCGAGCGTGACCGTCCCATCGGGCTCGACGCGCACGACCGCGGACTCGTAGGCGCCGTGGCGCCGGCCCGCCCGCGCCATGGCGGCCGAGGAGATGGTCGTCGACTCCACGGTGCATGCCACGCCGAGCCCGCGGAGCACCCCCTGCGCCCGCAGCGCCGCGTGCTCCGCGCGGCGCGCCTCCCAGCCGACCAGCTCCAGGGCCCGGCGCAGCGCCTCCGGGTAATCGCCGCTATCGAACTCCCCCCGGCCGCTCGCGTTCGGATAGGGCAGCTCGTCGGGGCGCACCAGATTGCGCCGGCGCACCTCGGCCGCGTCGAGGCCTAGTCGCGCCGCGAGCGCGTCCAGGCCCCGCTCCATGGCGAACGTAGCCTGCGGCTTGCCGAAGCCGCGGTAGGCGCCGACCGGCATCTTGTTGGTCACCACCGCCTCAAGCTCCACCGCGTAGGCGCCGAGCCGGTACGGCCCTGGAATCTGGTACATCGTCACGGTGGCGGCCGACGGCCCGCGCGAGTGCGGGTGCGCCCCGACGTCGACCCGCACCCGCGCGCGGGCGCCGAGCAGCGTGCCGTCGCGGCGCGCGGCCAGCTCCAGGTCGATCCGCTGCTCGCGGGCGTGAATGGTGGCCAGCAGGTGCTCGCGGCGGTCCTCGATCCAGCGCACGGGCCGCCCGGTGCGCAGCGCGAAGAGCGCGACCAGCACTTCCTCGGGATACACGTGCAGCTTGGAGCCGAAGGCGCCGCCCACGTGCGGCGCGATCACCCGCAGCCGGTGCTCGGGGAAGCCGAGCCGCTCCGCCAGAACGCTGCGCTCGACGTGTGCCGCCTGGGTGGCGAGCCAGACGGTCAGCTGCTCGCTGCCGGCGTCGTACTGCGCCGCCACCCCCCGCGTCTCGATGGGCAGCGGGGCGTGGCGGGGATAGGACACCCGCTGGCGCACGACCACGTCCGCGCCCGCGAACGCGGCCTCGACGTCCCCCCGCCGGTCGCGCAGCCCGAACCCCAGATTGTCGCCCCACTCGGGGTACAGGAGCGGCGCTCCCGCCCCGAGCGCCTCGTCCATGTCCACCACGGCCGGCAGTGGCTCGTAGGCGACCGCGACGGCCTCGGCGGCGTCCTCCGCGGCGTAGCGCGTCGGCGCGAGCAGCGCCGCCACCGCCTGCCCGGCGTAGTGGACGCGGTCGCGTGCCAGCACGGGGAAGGAGTCGCAGCGCATGCTGGGCAGGATCCAGTTGATGGGGATCGCGCGGGCCGGGCCGGGGAGGTCGGCTGCGGTCAGGAAGTCGGCCACGCCGTCCCCCAGCGCGCTGCGGTCGACGCCCAGGATGCGGGCGTGCGCGTGCGGACTGCGCACCACGCACATCTCGAGCAGGCCGGGCAGATGCAGGTCGGCGACGAAGCGGGCCGCGCCGGTGAGCAGCCGGCGGTCCTCCTTGCGTGGGATCGCGCGCCCGATCCATCCGTTGGCTGCTGTGCTCTGGGCCACCGCTTCCTCCGCCAAGCCTCTACCGCTTCCGCCTATGACCGGATGCCCCCCCATCCTACACAGGGCGGCCGCCCGCGACCAATGCCCCATTACCGGCCAGCCCCGTGCGGGCGGCGTGCTCGGGCTGGCCGCCTGTCCCGGGAATCCGGGTGGCGCCCCACCCCGCGCGGCCGGTACGCCCTGCTCGCCAACCTGGGCTCGGGCAAGCTGGCGGCGCCCCACCCCGCGCGGCCGGTACACTTCGGGTAACGGCCTACCCCATGACTCCAGGACCGAAGGTGGTGCGAAGCGATGCTGCTGCTGCGACATGAGGAGATCGCGGGCCTGCTGACGACCGACGAGACCATCGCGGCGGTGCGGGCGGCGCTGGTCGAGCAGGGCGAGGGCGCCGTCGACCTGCCGCCGCGCCTCACTGTCGACTCGTCGGCCGGCCGCGGCTGGCTGCGGCTGATGCCCACGCTGCTGAACCGCTCCGGCTACATGGGCTACAAGGCGATGCACTCCACGCCCGGCGTCGGCGTGCGCTACCTGGTGGCCCTGTACGCGATGGCGAGCGGCGAGCTACTCGCGCTCGTCGACGCCGACTGGATCACGGCAGCGCGCACGGCGGCGGTGGCGGCCGTTGCCACCGACGTGCTCGCGCGCCCGCGCATCCAGCAGGCCGGCATCCTCGGCTCCAGTCACCAGGCCCGCGCGCTGCTCACCGCCCTCTCGCGGGTCCGCGCCCTGCCGAGCGTGCGCGTCTACAGTCCGACCGCCGCCAACCGCGAGCGCTTCGCCGCCGAGCTGAGCCGCCAGCTGGCACTCCCCGTCACCGCCGTCGCGTCCCTCGACGCGCTGCTCGCCGACTGCGACCTGCTCGGCTGCGCCATCCGCCCCGGCGCCACGCCCGTGCTGCGCGGCGACGCCCTCGCGCTCGGCGTCCACGTGAACGCGCTCAGCTCCATCCGCCCGGAGTCCCGCGAGCTGGACGACAGCGTCTGGCGCCGCGCCAGCTGCGTCGTCGTGGACGACCGCGCCCACGCGTTCGAGTCCGGCGACGGCCAGAGCGCGCTGCGCAGCAGCAGCGCCCGCCAGGACGACGTGGCCGAGCTGTGGGAGGTCATCGCGGGGCGACGCCCCGGCCGCCGCTCCCCCGACGACGTGACGCTGTTCAAGGCCGTCGGCACCGGCCTGCTCGACCTGGCGCTCGCCATCGCCATCTACGAGCGCGCCCGCGAGCGCGGCCTGGGCGCCGACGTTGGCGGGTTCCCGCGCCTGCGCCCCTTCTGAGCCTGGCCATCGGCCGGCGCTCAGTAGCTCTGCCGCCGGCTGGCCTGGATGCGCGCCCGGAGATGGTCGCCGGCCGTGATCGGCGGGTAGCGCGGCGGGCGCTCGGGGCTCTGACACGGCTCCAGACAGCTGATCACCGCGTCGCGATTCGGGATGTCGAACAAGACCATCGAGTAGCGGTCGCGGGCCGCGCCGTCGCCCGTCGGATTCACCACGCGATGTGGCGACGAGCGGAACTGGCCGTTAGTCCACCGCTCGATGAGGTCGCCCGTATTCACGATGGCCGCGCCGGGGAGCGCCGGCGCCGGCACCCAGGTGCCATCCGGCGCCTGAATCTCCAGGCCCCCTTCGTCGTCCTGAAACAGCAGGTTCATGCCGCCAAAGTCGGTGTGCGCGCCGGCGCGGAGCTGACCGGGGGCCGGCGGGCCGCTCAGCGGCGGGTAGTGCAGCAGGCGCGCCGTCGCGTCGCGGCGGTCGTAGTACCGGTCGAAGAAGTCCTCCGCGAGGCCCAGCGACAGCGCCATCGCGCGCATGAGCTGGTCGCACGCCGCCGCGGCGGCCGTGTGGAAGGCCCTGACCGCCGCGCGGAAGGCCGGCAGGCCATCCGGCCAGATGTTCGCGCGAGCGCCCTCGCGCTCCGGGCCCGCCTGGAAGATCTCCTTCAAGTCGGGCGGCCGCGCCTCGTCGAGCGCCTGGCCCCCCAGGCGGCCGTACCCCAGCGTATTGCCCGGCTCCCGCGACGCGGCGGCCTCCTTGGCGTCCTGTGGCAGGGCGAAGAACGCGCGCGATGCGGCGAACGCGGCGTCGAGCACCGCCGTGGGGACGCCGTGATTGAGCAGGTAGAGAAACCCGTACGCCTCGAGCGCGGCGCGCAGCCTGGCCGCGGTCGCCGCCCGCCGCGCCGGGTCGGTAGCGGCGAACTCGGCGAAATCCACCACCGGAATGGTGGCGCGGCCTTCTGCGGTCTCCAGGTCGGCTCTCATCGTCCCTCCCTTCGGCCCATCACGCCCAATGCAACGCGCCGCTCAGCCGCTTCCCTGCGGGCGTGTCGCCCTCCTGTCGCCCCGCGCGGCGGCCGTCCGCTGCCCAGCCGCCCCCGGGGCGCGGGGTGCCGCTCACCTTACGCTGCCCGCATAGAGCTGGTCCAGGTAACCGCTCTGGTCCAGCTCGGCTACCCAGCGCGGCTCGTTGATCTGCTCGGCCTTCACGCTCGCCAGCCGCGTGTCACTCGCCGCCGCGTCGTCCAGCACGCGCTGGAGGCCGGCGTTGTCGGGATAGGGCTTTTGCTCGTACATGCCCTCCCACGTCGCCCAGATGCTATCGACCTTCTGCGGGTCCTCATCGCTCAGAAACCGCCGCGTCGCTTCCAGCCCCACGGGCTTGTCGCGCTTGAACCGGGCAATCGCCTCGACGAGCGCCCGCGTGAGCCGCCCGACGGTGTCCGGTTGATCGCGGCCGAACTGCTGCGTGACCGCCAGGCTGTTGGTGCAGTAGGGCACGGCCTCGCGGGTCATGTCGACCAGGACCCGCATACCCGGCGTATTGCCCACCAGCGCGCCCTCGTCGAGGCTCAGGATCGTGGCGTCGACGCTGCCCGCGATCAGCGCGGCCACGCGCTCCGGCGTGTTGCCGATCTGCACGTAGCTGACGTCGTTATCCGGGTCCAGGCCCACGAACCGCACGATGGTCCGGGAGATCAGGTGCGACGACGAGCCGATGCGACTCACGGCGAGCCGCTTGCCGCGCAAGTCGCTCGGGGTGACGACGCTGGGCCCGCTCGCCAGTAGATATTGCATGCGGTGGACGGGCTGCATGAAGACCGCGATGTTGCCCCCACTCCCGACGTACGCGCTGGCGGCCTCGATGCAGCCGGAGACCATCGCCTGGGCCTGGCCGGACAGCACGGCGGCCGGCGTAGCGTTGCCCGCGGCGTAGCTCAGCTCGACGTCCAGCCCGTGTGCCTCGAAGAGCCCCTGGTCCTGCGCGACTTGCAAGAACGCGTTGGCGGCGCTGGTCGTGGCGTAGACTATCGCCACCGGCGTGAGCGCGGCCGGGGCGGTGGCGCTCGGCGCGGCCTCGGCGGGCGCGGCCACCGCCGCCGGCGCGTCCGGCGCCGAGGCGGGCGTCGCTGGCGGCGCGCTGCTCGTACAGGCCAGCCCGGCCACCAGGCAGCCGGCCAGGAGCGCCCCGTGGGCGTGGCGACTAGCGTCCAAAGTAGCGCCTCCTCAACGCGGCCGCTGGGCTTGCTGTCCTCGCTGCAGCCAGAGCGCCTACCCCACCTCGATCATATTCTGGCTGTCGTCAGGGCAGTTGCGCGAGGGCCGCGTCGACGTAGCTGTTGTCGACCAGCTGGTGCATGTCCACCGCCGTCGGGACGGTGCCCTTCTCGACATAGAACTGCTGGTCCTCGATCAAGCTGTCGACGTTCACGTGGCCGTCGGGGCGCAGCCCGATCGGCGCCATCGCCTCGATCACCTTCGGGTCCTTCACCGTGCTGTACTTCGCGATGGCCGCGACGATCGCTGACTTGTCCTCCCCGGTGGTGAAAGCGCGGTTGTAGTCGCGCACGCCCTGCAGATAGGCCACCATGAACGCTCGTCCCAGGGACGGATTGTCCACCGTGATCGACGGCCCGTAGGCAATGACCCCGATCTGCTGGTTGGGGTAGATCTCGTCGAGGCCCCGCCAGCGGACGGCGATCCCCTGCGCCACCGCCGCTTGGACGAGCGGCTCCAGCTGGATGGCCACGTCCAGCGCGCCGCTCGCCAAGGCGGCATTCAGGTCGGCGAAATTCATCGCCTCCACTTGCTGCAGGTCGTCCTGCGTCAGCCCGCCCTGCTTCAGCACCCGCTCTAGCGCGGGGAACCCGGCGCCGCCGTTGATCGGCGGGGTAGTCGCGAGCGACAGGCCGCGGAGATCCGCTGGACCTTGGAAGCGACCGCTGTCCCAGAGGTCCTTGCGCACGAGGAAGGCTTCCCAGCCGAAGCCGGGCGCTAGCGAGCCCTTGTCCGCCACCGCCTTGATCTCGATCCCCCGCGCCACCGCATTGATGGTGGCCGCGTTCACCGCGATCCCAGCCCCGTCCAGCTGGCGCATCGCCAGCGCCGGGACCATGTCCGAGCCCGACGCGAACTGAACGTAGTCGAGATCGACGCCCTGTTCGGCGAAATAGCCGCGATCCATCGCCACGAAGATCCCCGCGTCGGTCGCCGGCGCCTGGCCGCCCAGGTGAAACACCTGGGGGGGCGTCGGGACGTGGGTAGCGAGCGGCGCGCTGGGCGTCTCCTGGCGGGCGCCCGCGGCCGGCGCGGGCGGCGTGGTCGCGGGGGCGCCTGTCGCGGCCTCCGGCGCCGCGGCCCGGCAGGCGAACAGCACGCCGGCTAACGCCGCGCCCAGGAGCACGTTCAGCAACGAGTGCAGCCGAGACATGCGCTCTCTCCTCACCAGCCCGTTCGAACGCGCCACCCTGCCGCCCGGCGGCCGAGTCTGACGCGGCAGGAGGCCTGCCGGCCCCTGGCGCGCGAGCATCCCCCGCGCGGGCAGCCCTGTCGCAGCTTGCCTGCCCCGCTGCCTCCTCGCCGACTACCCTCGCGCCTCGCGCGCCCCCAGTTTGAGCAGTCGCGCGGCGTTTAGTCCAAGAATCCGTTCCTTGTCGGCTCGCGCTAGCGGCAGGTTGTGAATGACCGCCGTGTGGCGTTCAAGTGGGATCGGCACCGGTGGGTTGTCGCTGCCATAGACCACGTGGTCCACGCCCACCGTGCTCACGAGCAGCATGACCGCCGGCATGTGCAAGCACATCGTGTCCAGGTAGAGCTGCTGGAGGTACGCGCTCGGCGGCCGGTCCAGCACGTCGGGCGCCCACGGCCCAAAGGTCGGGTCGTGCCGCAGCTCGTAGCCAAAGTTCAGGCGCCCCGGGAGCAGCGCGATCGCGCCCGCGAGATGCGCGCACACGATCTTCAGCGCGGGATGGCGCTGCAACACCCCGGTCAGGATCATCCGGCTGAGCGTCAGCGTCGTGTCGAACGGCCGCCCGACCATCTCGGGCAGGCGGTAGATCTCCATGCGCTCGTTCCCGATCGTGTAGCGGGGCGGATGCAGAAAGACCGGGACGTCGAGCGTCGTCGCCAGCGCCCAGAAGTCCGCGGCGCGCGGGGAATCCAGGTACTCGCCGTCGGTACTGGTGTTGACCACGACCCCGCGGAAGCCATCCTGCCTGACCGCGCGCTCCAGCTCCCGCAGGCTGGGGTCGCCGGCGAACGGGTCCACCCAGGCCAGGCCCAGCAAGCGGTCCGGATGTCGGGCGGTCAGCTCGCGGGCGAAGGCGTTGTATTCGCGGGCCACCTCCGCGGCCGCGCGCCCCGCCGGTCGGTAGAAGCCGCTATTGCCGAACACCGTGAGCGTGACGCCGGCGGCGTCCTGCTGGCGGAACAACGCATCGAGGTCGCAGAAGCGCGCCGGCATCTCGCCGGGATACCAGCGGGGCGGGATCAGGTGCGCGTGACAGTCGATCGTCGTGGGGCCGCCAGTGCGTCCGAGCATCTCGCAGCTAAGCTCCTCGGCTAGACGGCGACGAGCCCCTGCCGACTGGCAGCCTCCAGGATCGTCTGCAGCAACAGGCCGTGCAGGTCGATGAACGTTAGCGCGCAGTACTCCATGCCATAGGTCGGGCGTTCCCAGGCCTGGCCCGTCTCCAGCAGGCGCCGCAGAATCACGCGGTTGAGCTGCCCATGGCCGAGCACGCCCTCGTCGTGCTCCTCCAGGTCGGCCTCGTGGTGTTTCGAGAAGAAGATCGCTTGCTCGGGCGTGAAGCCGTAGCGGGTCGTCAGGATCGTGTGGCACTCCCCGGACCAGTGCCCGAACATCTCCTCGCCACACTTGAGGGAGAACCACTCCGCCGCCGTCCCCTCGTAGAGCAGCGCGCGGGCGAAGTCGAGCTTGCCCCGAAACTCGGCCAGCAGCGGCCGCTCGCAGACCTCCTCGCGGCTGAGCCCGAGGGCCGCGGCGGTTTGCAGCATGATGAGAGTATGTCCCGGCGGCGCGGGGTGAATGAACTCGTCGGCGATCGCGTCGCCGAGCGCGGCCATGAGATCAGGGTGTTGCTTGAAGAAGGGCAGGAACCGCTGGTAGGAGCAGGCCGTGAGCGTGTTGATCTCGATCGTGTAGGCGCCCCAGTTCCTGAAGAACAGCGCGAAGACTTCGAGCGGCAGCGTCCCGGCGGCGAAGCGCCGCATGAACTCGCCCTCGGTGACCCGCTCCTGCCAGCGTCGCGCGACGCTCCGGTAGAGCTGATCGACGACCGCCGCTGCTTCCCGTTCGCCCAATGCGCGCATGCCGCCTCCAGTCGCTCCACTCGCGCCGGCTCGTTGCCCCGGGACAAGCGACCGCCCCCCCCCGTCGCCGTCGGCAGGCGCACCAGGCGGTTCCGCCGTCCGGCCGCCGCGGGACCTATCCAGCGGCCCAGCACGGGCGGTCCCTCAGTGCGGCACGATCCTACCAGCGTAGGGGCGCCGGCCGCAAACTGCGGCCGGCGCCCAGTAGGGAAGCAAGGCGAGGCCAGCCCCTGCGCCGAGGCTCGGACGCCGCGGCAGCCGACCGCTATTCCAGCTTGCCCAGCGCCTCGCTGACGTCGTTCGGCGAGTTGTACTTCTGGTCGGGCAGCCGCGCCAGCGCCTGCCGCGCGTTCTCGTCCGCGCCCTCCTGCTCCGCCCGCTTCATCAAGTCTTGCTTGCTGGCCGGGTAATCGACGCCGCGCAGGTGCTTCTGCACGGGTGGTCGCGTCGCGGGCGATGAACCCGGCCTGCTCGAAGGTGGGCATGAGGACCGAGACGCTCGGCACGGCCGCCGCCCTCACGGCCCGCGCCTCGGGCCGGCGGCCGGCGCGGCGCTGGCGACGGGCTCGCGGGCGCCCTCCGCCGGCTCCGCGTCGGCGCTGGCCGCGAGCAGCTCGGCGAAGAGCGCCGTGGCGTTGTGGGTGCGGTCCTCGATGGTGGTGGGCAGCCCCAGGTGGTAGGTGCCACTGGGCAGGATGCCGCAGCCCCCGTACTTGCGGATGAGCAGGAACTGAACGACCACCTCCTCGCCGGCGTGCGGCGCGGGCAGCCGCCGCCACCACGCGAAGCCGCCGACGCTCAGCAGCTTCGCGCGGTCGAACAGCAGGTTGGCGCCGCCGATCCAGGCGACCTTGTACCGGACTACCCGCCCGTCGGGCGCCAGGCGCTGCTCCAGGTGCAGGGGGTTCGCGGCGTTGTTCACCAGGTGGCGCTCCCAGGGCACCGCGCCGGGCGCGAACGGCTCGGGCCACACCGGGCCGTTCCACGGCTCGATCTGTTGCTGGTGCGGCCGCACGTCGTCCAGCCACGCCAGCCCGGTCGCGGGGCAGCCGACGAAGCCGCAGCCCTCGGTCCGCAGCACGTCCAGCATCCGCGCCATGACGGGCGGGTCGAGCAGCACGTCGTCGTCGAGATAGTGCACGTAGGGCGCCCGGCTCTGCTGGAGTAGGAAGTGCCGGTGCTCGGCCATGCCGCGCGCCGGCAGGTGGCGGTGGAGCGCCACGCGGTGCCCGTGCCACTCCAGCGCGCGCACGAGCGTCTGGATCTCGATGTCCTCCAGGTACGGCTCGTCCGGCGTCTGGTCCGAGATGACCACGTCGAAGTCCTGGAAGGTCTGGCCGAGCAGGCTCGTCAGTACGATGGCGAGCCCGGTCTTGCGGCCACAGGTCGGGATCAGCACGTCCACCAGGGCCATGGCCCCTCCTTACAAGCGGCGCACCCGCGTCGTAGGGTCGGTCTGGAACGCCACGCTGGCCAGCCGGCCGAGGGCCGAGCGCCCGCGCGTCACGGCGCCGAGACGAGGCGCAGCAGGCCCCGGCCGCGCCGGCCGGCGTCGCCCAGCGCCTCCCGCTGGTCTAGGAGGCCGCGTGCCTCCTGGAGGACGGCGTCCACCGTCACGCCTTGCAGGCACGGGCTGTAGCTGTCGCCGGCGCAGCCGTCGTCCGCCAGGTAGCGGCAGGGCGTGCCCCAGTCGGCGACCACGCGCTGCCAGGTGCGATTCAGTGGCGCCCAGTTCAGGGGGTTGGCCGACCCGAAGACCACCACGGTCGGCGTGCCCAGCGCGTTCGCCATGTGGGCCGGGCCGCTGTCGTTGGTGAGAAACAGCCGATAGCGGCTGATCAGGGCGATCAGCGCGCCCAGCGACGTCCGGCCCGCCAGGTCGATAGCCTGTGCCGGCCGCTTGAGCGCGTTCACAAAGCGAGCCGCGGCCGGCCGCTGGTCCTCGGGCGCGTCCACCACGACGCCCGCGATCTCGCGCTCCTCGCCTAGCGCGTTGATGACCGCCGCGTACTGCTCCGGCGCCCAGCGGCGCGTCGGCGCTCCCGCCCCCAGGTTGACGCCGATCAGCTCGCCCCGGCGCCAGCGCTCCAGGTCGAGCACGTCGTCGAGCGCCGCCAGCTCCGTGTAGTCGCTGGGCACCAGGGGCAGTTCGAGGGCGGTGCCCTGTGGTTCGGCGCCCAGCAGCCGCAGGAGATCGAGGTACCGCAGCACCTCGTGCTGGCGCGGATCATACGGGAGCCAGTAGTCGAGCGGGGCGGCGCCGTGCGCCCGGAAGCCCGCCGTTAGCCGCGCGCCCAGGCGCCGCACGAAGGCGTTGGAGTGCTGCCCCCCGCCGACCCACTGCAGCGCTAGGTCGAAGCACTCCTCGCGCATGGCCTCGACGAACGCGGCCAGCACGTCGGCATTCGGGACGCCGTCGGTCACGCCCGCGCACGGCGGCACGAGCACGACGCGGTCGATGGCCGCGTAGCGCCGTGCGAGCGGGTCCAGGTAGGCCGTGGTGAGCAGCACGAGCGTCGCGTCGGGGAGCGCCGCGCGCAACGCGCGCAGGGCCGGGGTCGTCACCAGGAAGTCGCCGAGCCCGCCGCCCCGCAGGATGGCCACCTTCGGCGCGGGCCCGAGGCTGTTCAGCAGGTTGCGCACCGCTACCTCACGCATCAGGTGATTGCGTCCGGGCACGGCGCCGCGAGGCGCTGGCGGGCGCGGCCGGCGAGCCGCCGGGGCGCACCCTGGCGCACGGGCCGGGGCCGGGCGGGTGAGGGCGATGCAACCGGCGTACCGGGAAGGTGCGCGGAGCGGACGGCGCCCCGCCCCTCTAAGACTCTTCTGAGCGAGCCCGGACCGGGAAGGAGCGGGCGCGCATCTGCGCGCCCGCTCCTTCTCCCGGTGTCGGCGCCCGCGGCGTCGGTCTGTCGCGGGCCGTGCCCCGCGCGCCGGCCGACGCGAGCTGCGGCCGTGCGGCCTCAGCTCGCGTCGTAGGTCAGGTAGACCCCATAGCCATCGGGGCCGTCCATGACCGTCGTCCCGAACCCCGGGGCGACCGCGGCCATCTGGTCGGCCAGGTCGTCGCAGTGCTCCTCTTCGTCCGCGCCGCAGAACAGCAGCGGGTGGACCAGCGCGTACTGGTTGTCCTGTAGCGGCATCAGCTGGAGCGGCGTGCTCTGGAACTGCTCCGGCGGGAGGACCTGGCCTACTGCGGGCAAGATCGCGCCCTGGAGCGCCGCGAACGGCGGGGGCCCCGGCGGCACGATGACGGGCACCAGCGTCAGGCACAGGCCCGGCACGGCTTCGGGCACGATGATCGGGACCGGGGCGGGCAGCGGCGTGGGCACGTCGACCAGGCAGGGCACGACCTGCGGCTGGGCCACGACGGGCGGCGGCACGAACACCGGCACGAGCTGAACGACCGGCTGGGGCACCACCACCGCGAGCGGCGGCGGGGGCGGCAGCGCGAACTGCGGCAGCAGCGGGACGAACGGCGCCGGCACTACCACGGGGAGCGGCGCTCCGTTGATCGGCGCGATCACGATCGGCGGGTGGGGTACCCGCACCAGCGACGGCGCCGGGAAGCCGTTCACGGGCGCCGTTACGAACGGCGCGTTCAGCGACGAGGTCACCCACGAGATGTTGCGCCGCGGCGTATGGGCCTCGGCCGGGCGGTAGCGCCAACCCGGGTCCCCGGCCGCATCGCCATGGTGCGGCGCGGGATCGGCCGCGACAGCGTTGCCGCGTCGGTTGGGCGGTGGGTCGGCCGCCGGCGCGACGTTCGGCGCTGGCCCCGCCGCGGTCTGGTGGCGCGGCCCCGGATCGGCCGCCGGTGCGGCCCCCGGCGTCGTGGCCGTCGTCGTGCGATGGCGCGGCGGTGGGTCGGCCGCCGGCGCGGGGCTCGGCGCTGGCTCCGCCGCCTGGTTGTGGTGGGGCGGCGGATCCGCCGCCGGCGCCGGGTTGGCCCCCGCGGTTACCGTGTGGTGCCGCGGCGCCGGGTCGGCCGGAGGCGGCGGGCTAGGCGCCGCGGTCGTCTCGGGGCCTCGTTGCCGCGGCGGCTCGGCCGCCGGCGCGGCAGGCTCGCGGTGGCGTTGTTGGGCGGGTGCCGCGGGGGCCGGCTCGGCCGTCGTGACCGTGCGCTCCCGACGTTGCGGCGCGGCGGCCGGGGCGCTCCGCTCAGCCGCGCCCTCGCCTTGCCCGCGGCGATAGGCGCCCCCGGCGGTTTCCGTGTGCGCCGGGGCGGCCCCATTCCCTGAACAGCGCCGCCCTGCCCCCGAGCACTGTGCGAACGCGAGCGGGGGCGCGGTGGCGCTGAGCGTGACCACCAGAGCCAGGATGCGCAACCACCGAGAGTATGAGCGAGTCATAGGGTCCTCCCGTCTACTCGCCGGGCGCAAACAATAGTAATAGGACCGTAACTCGCGGTCGCCGGACTTACAATAGATTCCGCGACCGATAACATGCCAGACAGGGGATGGACTCTGGCGTCGGCGCTAAGCACTCGGCCAGAGATAAGATAATAGTGGGTCTGTTTGGCGAAGCCAAACAGACCCACTATCTCTGGGCCGGCAGCTTAGGCGCCCGATTGGAGAGCCGCGGCCAGCCGGCCGTCCAGGCTCTGAGCCAGGCGCACCGCCAGGTCGCTCTGCGGCGCCGCGCCCAAGGACGTGACTGCCACGGCCGTCACCACATCCCGGCGGCGCAGCGCGACGAACGCCGTGCTCACGCTAATCGCGCCGCCCATCGCTTGGTTGGTCACCGTGAATGCCCGGCTCGCGTCCCCCAGCGGCGGCACGGCGAGGTCGACGGGATTGCCGCCCAGGCCCGTGCGGAAGCGCTCGGCGAGCCGGTCGACGCTCGTGCTCGTGTCCGGGTCCTCGCTGAGGACGTTCACGATGCCCATGATCGGCGGGTCGCCCGTGCCGTTGCCGATGAACGTCGCCAGGTACGTCGGCGTGCCCTGCTCGCTGGGCCGCGGGCCGCTGCGGTCCGGGACGAGCGTCAGCCCCGCCGGCAGGTCCGCCTCCGTCAACGCCGAGGCGGCCAGGACGCTGGTGGCGTCGGCTTGCTGCGCGTGGCCGAGCGCCGGCCAGGCTAGCGGGGCGAGTGTGAGCGCCACGAGCGCCACACCGATCCATCGTCCCATCACGTCCCTCCTCGGGCCAGTCTGCTGCCCCGCCTTACAGGGCGTCCACGATGCTGCCGTCGCGCATCGCGATCCGCCGCGACGCTTGCCGCGCTAGCGCGGGATCGTGGGTGACCATCAGCACGGTCGTGCCGGCGGCGACGAGCGCGCGGAACAGCTCGAAGATCTGGCGGCCGGTCTGCTCGTCCAGGTTGCCCGTCGGCTCGTCGGCCACCAGCACCGCCGGGTCGTTGGCCAGCGCGCGCGCGATGGCCACGCGCTGCTGCTCTCCGCCCGACAGCGCGTTGGGCAGCCGGTCCGCCAGGTGCGCCATGCCCACCTGCGCGAGCACCTCCATGGCCCGCGCGCGCTGCGCGGCGCCACGGTAAGTGTGGCAGAAGGCCATCGGCAGCCGCACGTTCTCGGCGACCGTCAGCGTCGGCAGCAGCTGGAAGAACTGAAACACGATGCCAATCGTGCGGCCCCGCCAGCTGACCAGCGCGTTCGGGCTGATCTCGCGGAGATTCTGGTCGTCCACGATCACCTCGCCCGCGTCGGGCCGGTCGATCCCCGTGATGATGTTGAGCAGCGTCGACTTGCCCGACCCCGACGGCCCGACGATCGCGACGAACTCCCCCGCCTGGACGGTCAGGCTGACCCCGCGGAGCACGGGGAGCGGCCCGGCGGTCGTCGGGTATGTCTTGACCACGTCGCGCAGCCAGATGAGCGGCGTGCCCGGCCGCGCCCGCGCCCGACCGCGTTGCCCCGCGGGCGCGGCGCCGCCGGGGCTCGTCGGGGCGAGGCTGCCGCCGAGGCCGCCCGCGCGGAAGGTCACCAGCAGGCGCCCCAGCCGAATCGTGTCGCCGGGGGCGAGAAACGTCGGGCGCGTCACCCACTGGTCGTTGACGGCCGTCCGGTCGGCGCCCGCCAGGTTGATGAGTACCCAGCCCGTCGGGAAGCGCTCGAGCCGCGCGTGGCAGTCCGCGATCAACGGGTCGTCGACGACGATGTCGTTCGTGGGCGCTCGCCCGATGGTCAGCGCGTCGCCCGCGAGGGGCAAGCGGCGCGCGTCGGCCAGCCGCAGCTCGTCGTGGCCCCCGGCCGCGCCGTGCTCCGCGGGCGGCGTCGCCTGGATCACGGCAGGGCTCCCATCGCGCGATGTCATGCAGCGCTCCTTTTCGCGGCACGCGCCAGCCCGAGCTTGTTCACCGGCCCCGCGCGTCCGTGCCATTACGTCAAACGGCCCGCTCGCCCGCGCCAGGCGCTCAGGCGTAGCGCAGTATCTCCGCGATGCGGACCCGCGACGCGAGCAGCGCCGGGCCCAGACTCGCGGCGAGCGCGATCGCGAGCGTCGCCAGCAGGGTGCCGCGCACGCCCGTGGCCGGGAACGCGTACTGGAGCGGGATCAGCTTGTCGCTCAGGAAGCCCACCAGCAGCCTGCTGGCCGGCGCCCCGAGCGCCACGCCCAGGCCCCAGCCGAACAGCCCCAGTAGCAGGCCTTCCAGCAGGAAGGTCCCCACGAGGGTGCGATTGGGCGCCCCCACCGAGCGCAAGACGCCGATCTCGCGGCGCCGCTCCAGCACGTTCATCGCCAGCGTGCCGAACAGGCCCAGCCCGGCCACCAGCGCCACCACCAGGACGACCAGCGAGAAGAGCAGCGCGAAGCCGACGAAGATCCGCTGCGTGTTCTCCTGCTGCTCGTAGATCTTCACCGGCGCGTTGCCCAGTCCCGCGTTGGCCAGCGTGTCGCTGAGCGTGCGCGCCTGCGCGTCGACGTTGGCCCGGCTCTCGTCCGCGAGCCGCACGTAGAGCTGGTTGCCGCGGTTCTCGGGATAGTCCGCGAGCGTCCGCACCGCCTCGTAGGGCGCGTACACGGCGCCCTCCGGCGCGAACGCGTCCGCGCCCGCGCCCGGCACGATGCCCACCACGGTCCAGTGTTGCGCGGGGTGATTGCCGTTCGCCAGCGTTAGCGTGCCGCCCACGCCCAGGTCGTGCCGCTGGGCCAGTCGGTCGGTGATCACCGCCTGGTCCGTCGCGCCGCCGTCCAGCCATTTCCCGCCCTCGCGCACGGTGCTGGTCGCGAAGATCGTCGTGTCCGAGGGCAGCCCGGTCACGTTCACCGTCTTGTCGTCGACCTTGGCCGACGTGACGAGCCACAGCTCGCGCTGGTCGATGCCCGCCGTGTTGGCGAGCGCCGTGTCGATCGCGCCGCGTTCGGCCGGGCTGTCGAAGCCCAGCATCACGTCGGCGCGCAGCGCCTCGCGCGTCGTGCGCAGGGTCAGCGATAGCGCCGTCAGCGCCGCCAACACGGCCAGGAGCAGCGCAGTGGTCACCGTGAGCCCGAGCAGCGTGAACCAGGCGCGGTACGGCTGCCGGAACACGTTGCGTGTGGCGAGCAGCGCGGCCGGGGGGAGCGCGTGCAGCCGCAGCACCAGGCGGTCCCACGGCCCGCGGCCGAAGCGCGCGGATAGTCCGTACGAAATGAGCGCCTCGCGGACGGTCACCCGCGCGCCGAGCCAGCTGGGGACGAAACCGGCCACCAGACAGGTGCCGAGGCCGATCGCCGCCGCCAGGCCGATCGCCCCAGGGCTCACCGTGATGGCGGCCGGCGGCTCGCCCAGCGCTGCGGCCTGCGCGCCCTGCGCCCAGATCGCCAGGCCGATGCCCGCGACGAGGCCCAGGCTCGTGCCGAGCACGCCGTAGAGCAGCGCCAGCGCCAGGTACACGAGCATGACCTGCTGGGTCGTGCCCCCGATCGCCTTCATCGTGCCGATCTGCGGCCGCTGCTCCAGCACGATCGTGGCGACCGTGTTGATTACCAGCAGGCCGCTGGCGAAGGCGCCAAACAGCCCGAACGCCAGCAGGATCGTGCGTAGCGCCGCCAGCACGTCGTGGCCGGGCACCTGCGCGGGGTCCTGCACCTGGCTCGCCAGCACCGTGACCTCGTCGCCCTCCAGGGTCTCGCGGACCCGCGTCTGCGTGTATTCCCGCCACGCGGCCGTGCTGTTGTTGCGCATCGCGACCAGCACGCGGTTGTCGCCGTCTAGCTTGAGCTGGGCCAGGGCGTCGTCGCGGGTCAGCCAGGCCGCGGCGAAGCCCACCACCGGCGCCGCGGCGACGTTGGGATTCTCGCCGAAGCCGACGATCGTGTAGGTGCGCTCCGCGCCGTCGCTGCCGACGAGCGTGACCTGCTGGCCGATGCTCAGGTCGTACTTCCGGCGCGAGGCTTGCTCGAACAGTATCTCGCCGCGGCCGGGCGCCGCCCCCTGCACGATTCGCACCCGGTCAAGGGTGTCGGGGTTCTGGAAGTCGGCAATGCCCTGGATGGCCAGGTTCTCGTCGCGGTCGTTGCCCGGGGCCTTCCACCGCGTGCTGCCCACCACCCGCCCCTCGACGGTCCGGACGTTGGGCAGCGCCGCCAGGTCGGCGCGGGGCGCCGCGCCGAACGGCGTCGTGTCCACCGTCAGGTCGGGCGGGTTGGAGGCCGCGTACTTCTCGGTCGCGCTCTGCGCGAACTGCTCGCCCAGCAAGATGATCGCGCTTACCCCGAACACGGCCACGGCCACGCTGAAGACCACCAGACCGGTTCGCAGCTTGCGGGCGCGTAGGTCGCCCCATGCCTTCTTCAGAATCATGGCGTCAACGCTTCCACGGCTGCTGGCACCAGGCGCCACTCATTCGCCGGCGGTGCCCGCCGCCGCGGCGGCGATGGCGCTCTCGGCGGTCGCGACGCAGTGCTGCGCGTCCGCGTCGTCGGGCACCAGCGCCAGCGCCTGGCGGCAGCGCTCGGCCGCATCCGGCGCCGCGTCGGCGTTCAGCGCGGACTGCCCCCAGGCGAGCCAGGCGGCGAACAGGCGGCCCTTCAGGCTGCGTGCCCCCAGGCTGTCCAGGTAGTCGGGCGCCTGGGCGTAGACGGCGCTGAACTGCGAGACGGCCGTCGGCCAGTCGCCCACGACCATCGCTTTCTCCCCGGCCTGGTACGCCGCCAGCCGCTGCGCGTCGGTCTGCGCGGCGCTCGAATCGGGCTGATAGGTCAACGCCTGCTGGAAGTCGGTCGCCGCCTGCCCGAGCGTGTCCGCGGCCGCCAGGCGCTGCTCGCCGCGGCCCACGTAGGCGGCGGCCAGCGCGTCCGCCAGGCCCGCGTGGTCGGGGTCGCGCGCGTGCATGATCCGGCAGGCCTTGATCGCGTCGTCCCAGCTCTTGGCGTCTACCGCCCCCTGGCAGCGCGCGAGCAGGTCCGCGTCGCTCTCCAGCGTCGGCACGGGCGTCAAGGCCTCCGCGTCCACCGCCCGCGGCGCCACCGTGCCGCCGCGGCGCACGACGAGCATCGCCATGAGCAGGATGATCGCGAAGATGAGCGCCCAGGTGGGGAAGGCCTGCCGGTTGGCGGCCGCCGCGAGCGCCGGCCGCGCCGGCCCTAGCCACCCCGCCGCGGCAGCGGGGACCGCGCGCAGGCCCGGCACCCGCTGGAGGGCGCTCTGTCCCACCGCCTGTGCCCACGACGACCACGGACCCAGGCCCCGGCCAACCAGACGGCCGACCCGGCTGCCCCCGACCTCCGCGGCGTGGCTCGTGGCCCGCGACCACTCCAGCGGGGCCGCCGCGCCGCCCGGGCGGCCCCGCAGCGCCTCCGCGCGGTAGCGATAGGCGTCCGGATAGGCGTTCGGCGCCTCTTCGACCACGGCGGTCAGCGCCGCCGCGGCTGCTGCCCGGTCGCCGCGACGCAGGGCGTCCCGCCCCTGCTCGTAGAGCGCGTGGACCACGTCGGCCCGCTCCAGAACGATCTGCCCCGCCGCCGGCCCAGCCGGCGCCTCCCCGGGCGCGACGGTCGGGGCCACCGGCGCGCTCGGCGCGGGCGCCGCGCCGTCCGGCGTGATGGGCAGCCCGCACTCGAAACAGAAGCGGGCGTGCGCCGGCAGGTCCGTCCCGCACCGCGCGCACACGTGGCGCAGGCGGACGCCGCACGCCAGGCAGAACTTGGCGGCGGGCGGATTCTCTTCCTGACAGGAAGGACAGCGCACTATGGACTGCTCCAGACCCCAGCGCGACGCGCCGGTGGTGGCAGTGCTCGTGTCCACGTGTTGGCGACCAGACGGAGGGGAAAGAATCAGCGGGCGGCGCGCCGCCCGCTGATCACGGCACACCGATTATCTCGGCTGATGCGCCGCGCGGAGGTGCGCGGCGCGCGGCGCGGGTCCCGTTACCACAACCACCAGAAGATGTTGTAGAAGAACCCGGGCACCCAGGAGAACCAAGGCCACCAGAACATTCTTGACTCCTCTCGTCTTCACGGTCTCGCCGCCGCCGGGCCGGCCCCCCGTCGCCCCGCGGCAAATCGACACAGCCCTGCAGCAGAATTCATGCCAGCCGCAAACACCGCTCCGGGCCGGCGGTGTCCGCTGCTGGCTCTCCAGGCTGGTGTGCTGGTCCGGCACGGCCAAGCCCGCGCGATCAAGGGCCAGGCGGGCGGCTTAGTCCCGCTCGGCCCACGGGGCGAACGCCTCCAGGCCCAGGTGGGCGAGGGTGGCGCGGTAGGGGCGGCCGCTGCGCTCGTGGCGCCCCGTCAGCCGGTAGTATTCGTGGATCAGGTCGGGCAGCCACCGCGCGATCGTGAAGCCCGCGTACGGGCCGTCGGGGATCGGCTCCAGGAAGCGCGGCCCCACGTCGGTGTAGTCCTCCTCCGCCCGCCAGCCGCGCTGCGTCCCGAAGAGGCTCTGTAGCAGCATGCTGCGGTGGCCCGTGTCCAGCATCTCGTCGAGTGACACGTCCCACCCCGTGGTCGCGTTTAGGGCGTCCACCATCGAGATCAGCCCCTGCGGCGCCGACGGGTTGAGCGCGAACCAGCACGCTCCCATCAGCCCGCACGCCTGACGATACTGCTCGCTGAGGATGTGCGACCACGCCCAGCCGTCCGGCTGGCGCGGGTCGAGCGGCCCCCAGGTCTCGCGGTAGCGCAGGTCGGGCGGCGGCTCCTCGCTGCCGCCGCCCTGCGGCTTCATGCCGCCGCTCGCCACCAGCTCGCGCAGCATGTTCCCGATCAGCGGCCGCCACTCGTGCTGCGCCGGCGTGCCCCCCTTCGTGTGGACGACCCACCGCGGCGCGTCGCCGCCCAGCGCCGCGGCCAGCTCCTTCGGCCCGTCGGCCAGCAGGTTGCCCAGCCAGCCCTCACGGCGGGCGCACCGCTCCAGCAGCGCCTCGGCCGCGGCCAGGTTGCCCCAGACTAGCTCCAGGCCGTCGGTCCGGTCGGGCCCCAGCAGCCTCTTCTCCCACGCCTCGAACGCCAGCCCCGCGCCGTTCGCGTAGTGGCTGCACTCGATGCCCAGGTCGTTGATCCGCTCGGCCAGGTAGAGCACGTCGTTGCCCTGGAAGCCGAGGTTATAGAAGGTGTCCATCCACTCGCTGCCGCCGTTGAAGTGGACCACCGTGCCCTTGTGCGGCCCCTCGCCGATCTCGGCGTCCCAGGGGCACAGCCGCGGGCACTGGAAGCAGGGCCGCAGCGTCACGCGGTTCTGGTCCAGGCCCCGCGCCTCGTCGGTGATCACCGTCGCGCGCCAGTTCAGCCGCGTGATGGCGCCCCAGTCCTCCCCGTGGCCGGGGCTGTGCAGCCGCTTCTGCACGGTGTACGTGCGCGGCTTGAGCGCCCCGCGCCAGCGCTCGCCCGCGTCGATCAGCGCCGCCTTGTCGCGGATCGGCGGCCGCCGGCTGCCGCGCGCCACGATCGCCTTCAGGTTCTTCGACCCCATCACGGCGCCCACGCCGTGCGCCGCGGTGTGGTTGTAGTCGTTCACCAGCATCGCCGCGTGGACCAGGTGCTCGCCCGCCGGCCCGATGCAGGCCACGCGCGCCTCGGGGTGCCCCGCCTCCGCGCGCAGCCGGTCCTCGGTGGCCCGCGTGCCCAGCCCCCACACGTGGCGCGCATCGCGAAGCTCGACGCCGTCCTCGTCCACGTAGAGATACGTCGGCTGCGGCGCCGCGCCGGTGACGATGACCCCGTCGTAGCCGGCCGCCTTCAGCGCCATCGCCCAGAAGCCGCTGGTGGCGGCGCGGCCGAGCGTGTGGTGGGTGGCCGGGCTCAGGTATACGGCCGTGGTCTTCGTGCCGCCCGGCGTGAGCCCCGTGCCCGCCACCGGCCCGGTCATGATGACGATGACGTTCTCCGGCCCGAGCGCGGTGGCGTCGAGCGGCAGCAGCTGGAGCAGGATGTAGGTCGCGAGCGCCTGCCCGCCCCAGAGCTGTCGCAGCAGCGGCTCCTCGGGCAGGTTCACGTCCCAGCAGCGGCCGGCGCTCAGGTCCACGCGCAGCAGCTTGCCCATGTAGCCGCCGGGCAGCGGCGTCCGCCGCACGGCGGGGAACAGCGCGCCGGCCGCCGGCGCGGCGTCAGTTGTCGCCATCCTAGCACGTCCCTCCGCGGCAGCCGGGCGGCGCCCGCTACCCGGCCCCCGCCCGCGCGATCCCTGCCCTGCCCGGTCCCCTGCCACTCCCGAGAACGCTTCACCGCGTCCGGCTCACACCGACGCCGGCGAAGGCTCCCACGCTCCCCGGGAGAGGGCTGGGGTGAGGGCGCGCCTCGGTAAGCGGACCCTCGGGCCGGAAGGGGTTTCAGTCGGCGGCGGCCCAGAGCACGCGGTCGGCGGGCAGCGTCAGCGGCAGCCGCTCCCAGGTGTCGCCGCGGTCCCGCGACAGCAGCAGATCGCCGGGCGTGTCGATGAGCGCCGGCGAGCCGTTGCTCGGCGTGTCCACCGCCTCGCCGCGGTTAACCGCGCCCACGCCGCCGAACACGGCGTTCGGGTCCGTCGGGTGGGGCGTCAGCGCCCACATGAAGCTGTCCATGTCGTCGGCCAGGTTCCGGCCCACGCGGTACCACGACTCGCCGCAGTCGTCGCTGCGGAACACCGCCGCCTTCGCCCCGCGCGACTCGCGCCGCCAGAAGCCCGGCGACCCGTCGCCCGCCGAGATGAGCATCTGCGGCGTCCTGTTCGCGCCCACGGGCGGCAGGAACAGGAAGTCGTGGAAGTAGTTGCGCGTCAGCCCGTTCTCGGCGCGCACCCATCCCTGCGCCGGGTCCTCGCTCGTGAAGAAGCCGCGCGCCGAGGTGACGTAGTAGCGCCGCGTGCTGCCGGGCAGGTTCGTCAGCAGGTGCATGTCCACGTAGTCGATGCCGCCGCTGACGTCTTCCCAGCTGGCGCCGCGATCGAAGCTCCGCACCACCCCGCCGTGCTCCAGGCACAGGTACAGGACGTTCGGGTCGTCGGCGTGGACGAAGATGTTGCGCACGTGGCCCGTGTGCGGCGGGTAGGGCGTCCACCACTTCTTGCGCACGTCCTCCGGCATGGCCGGCAGCGCGGTCAGCTCCTCCCAGGTGTCGCCGCCGTCCTCGCTGCGATACAGGTGTACCGGCTCCGTGCCCGCGTACACCACGCGGTCGTCGGTCGGGTCGATCGCCACGGCGCGCACGTCGCCCTCCGGCATGCTGAACACCCGCGTCCACGTCTGGCCGCCGTCGGTGGTGCGATACACGCCGTCGAACGCCACCGTGGTGAACACGCGCTCCGGATGCTGCCGGCTGCCCGCGATCGAGTCGAACACGTTGCTCTCGAAGCCGCGGAACACCTCCTCCCAGCCGCCGTTCCGCCCGCGCCACACGAACAGCCCGTGCTGTGTGCCCGCGTACAACCGCACGCCCTCACCCATCGCTCCACCTCCGCGCCTTCCAACCAGCGCCCGTGGTCCCGTAGGGGCGCGATTCATCATGGCCGCGGCATGGCCGCGGCCGTCGCGGCCGCAAACCCGCTCTGCCCGCCACCGGCCCGCCGCACGCTGCCGGCCCGGACGCCTCGTAGGGGCGGCTCTCGTGGCCGCCCGCGGCCTGTGGCGCGGAATACTGCAAGCGCCACTGGCCGCAGCCCTGGTCCCTCGTCGTCACACCCCGTGCAGCGCGCCCGTGGCCCGCTGGCGGTCCCAGCGGCGCTCGTCCGCCGCGAGATACGCCCAATGCGCCCGCGCCCGCGCCTCCGGGTAGCCCCCCTCCAGCGCCAGGCACTCCTCGCGCGTCAGCGGCTGTACCGCCCCCAGCGGCAGCGCCTCCAGCAGCTTGCGCGCATTGTCCTCCAGGATGAACGCCGTGTGCAACATCGCCTCGATGCTGCTGCCCACGCTCACCGTGCCGTGGCAGCGCAGCAGCAGCGCCAGCCGGTCGCCCAGCGCCTCCACCACCCGCCGCCCGGCCGCCAGCGTGTCGATGAACTCCACCCGCGGATACACCGGCACGCCGTCGGCGAAGATCGCCCCGCTCATCGTGACCGGGCGTAGCTCCCGCTGGGCGATGGCGAACAGCGTCGACTCGTGCGCGTGGCAGTGCGCCACCGCCCGCGCGTCGGGCCGCGCCTGGTGTAGCTCCGTGTGGATCGGCCACTCGCGGGGAATCGTGTGGTGACCCGCCAGCAGCGTGCCGTCCAGGCCGATGACGAGCATGTCCTCAGCCTGCACGTCGCACTTCGCGGCGCCCGAGCCCGGGCAGATCACCACGCGCCGCGTCTCCGGCAGGTACACGCTGATGTGGCCGAACATGCCGAGCAGCCCGTGCATGGCGAAGATGCGCGTGCAGCTGGCCAGCTGCTCGCGCGCGGCGTCCTCGTTCACGGTGCGCCTCCCGGGCAGTAGCCCGTCGGCCGCATCCTACCACCGCCGCCGCCCCTTGTCGACCGCCCCGCCCGCCGCCCGCCGCCCAACCCGCCGGCACGGCTCGCGCGCCGGCGCCGCGCCGGCGCGATCAGCCCGCCTGATCGCCCCGCCCGCCATACCGCCCATCCCCGGCTGGCCGGGCGTGCCCAGCCCCGCGCGATCAGCCTTCGCCGCGCGCCCCCGCGCCCGGCCGGCGCCCGTCCACGGCGCGCGCCAGGCCGGCGGCGATCTCCTGCAGGCCGTACTCGTGGTAGTAGCCGGCGCTGCCCTCGACCACGATCAGGCGGGGCGTCGCCACCAGCTCGTACCACTGGAGCGGCCGCTCGTCCAGCTCCGCGCCGATCAGCCGCAGCCGCGTCTCGAACCGCTCCGTCGCGGTGGGATCGGCGGCGGGGCCTTGCCCCCGCAAGACCGTCCGGGCCGCCACCTGCTGGCTCAGCTCGAGCCAGCCCAGGTCCAGGCGCCCCGCCTCGCCAAACACCTGGAGCTGGGCGCGGCCGGGTGTGACGCCCAGGTACGCCCCCCGCCCCCCCGCCTCGTCGACCAGCCCCCCGAGCGTCCGCAGCGTCTGCTGCAGGCTGGGCGGCGCGGTCGCGGCCGCCTCGACGTAGCCCTGCGCCCACGCGCGCTGCAGCACGCGCGCGGCCGCGGCCATCCGCGGCCGCGCGTCCGCGCTCGCCTCGTGTAGCAGATCGCCGAAGGCGTCGGGCGCGGGGTCCATCTCGATGAAGTACGTGAGCACCATCTGCAGGTACGGCACGCCCGGGCCCTGCGCCATCCGCCGCCTGAGCGACGTCAGGATGCGGTCGCACCATTCCCTGGGAGAGAGCGCGGCCGGCGCCCCGGCGCTCGCCGTGCGCCCCGACGGTCCCGCCGTCGGAGAGAGTAGGCGCGGCCCGGGCGGCGCGTCCAGCGCCTCACGCACCTTGCGCGCCAGCGCCTCCGTCGTAAACGGCTTCTGCAACAAGACCATCTGCGGCTCTAGTACGCCGTGCCGCGTCATCGTGTGGGCGGTATACCCCGACGCATAGAGTACGCGCAGGTCGGGGCGCGTCAGGCGCAGCCGCCGGACTAGCTCGCGGCCGTCCATGCCTGGCATCACCACGTCGGTTACCAGCAGGTCAATCGCGCCCGGATGCCGCTCGCTGACCTGCAACGCCTCATCCCCCCCGCTCGCGACCAGGACCGTATACCCCCGCGCCTCGAGCACCGCGCGCACCAGCGACCGCACGGCGTCCTCGTCATCGACCACCAGCACCGTCTCGGTGCCCTCCAGCCTCACCGCCGGCGCCGCGCGGGGCGCCGGCGGTGTCGCGGGCGCGTCGACGCGCGGCAGGTAGACTTTGAACGTGCTGCCCTGTCCAGGCTCGCTGTACACCCAGACGTAGCCCCCGCTCTGCTTCACGATGCCGTAGACCGTCGCCAGGCCGAGCCCGGTCCCTTTCCCGTGCTCTTTCGTCGTGAAGAACGGCTCGAAGATGCGCGCCTGCGTCGCCGCGTCCATCCCGTGACCCGTGTCGCCGACCGCCAGCATCACATAGTGCCCGGGCGGGACGGGCACCCGACGCGCCGTATACGTCGCATCGGCCTCGAAGTTGTCGGTCTCGATCGTCAGCGTGCCGCCCCGCGGCATCGCGTCGCGCGCGTTCACGACCAGGTTCAGGATCACTTGCTGAAGCTGGCTGCGGTCCGCCTGCACGTGCCCGAGCGCCGCGCCCGGCGCGATGCTCAGCGCCACGCGCTCGCCGGCCAGCCGCTGCAGCAATTCCCGCATCTCCGCGAGCAGCGCGTTGAGGTCCAGCACCTCGGGGGCCAGCACCTGCTGGCGGCTAAAGGCCAGTAGCTGCCGCACTAGCGCCGCCGCCCCGTCGGCCGCGTCGCGGATCTCCTCGACGAAGCTCCGCCGCGGGTCGTCCGCGGCGAGCCGGTCGGCCAGCAGCTCGCTGTTGCCCAGGATCACGGTCAGCAGGTTGTTGAAGTCGTGCGCCACCCCGCCGGCCAGGCGGCCCACGGCTTCCAGGCGCTGGGCCTGCTGCAGCTGCGCTTCCAGCCCCTTGCGCGCCGTGATGTCTACGAAGGTGTACACGAGCAGCTCGCCGCCGCCCGGCGGCGCCGGCAGGGGAAGGCGGTCCATCTGCAGCCAGCGCTGGGAGCCGTCCGCACGCAGCACCGTCATGGTGCAGCGGTGCAGCGCCAGCTCGTCCCGCGCTGCTCCCGCCCCGTCGTCGCCCGCCACCAGCGGCACGCCATCCGGCCGGATCACCGGCCATAGCGCCTCGGGACGCTTCCCCAGGAGCCGCGCGAGCGGGAAGCCCAACAGCTCCTCGGCGGCCGGGTTGGCGTCCACGATCGCGCCGGTGGCATCACACAGCGCCACCCCGCACGCCACCGCCGCGAGCAAGCGAGCGCCCTCGGCGCCAATCAGCCGGCGATCCGTCATCCGCTGTCCAGGCCGGCGGCTCCCGGGAGCTGCCGGGGCTATACTGCTAATCTGTTACCTGCAGCATAGCAGCCCGGGCATCCCGTGCGCTCCGCCTGCCCACCGCAACCCCACCGCCAAACGAGACGCGGCGCTATAATCCGCCACGCCGCGCCCGGCGCGGCGGGCGCCCGTCACCCGCCGGCGGGCGGCCCGGCTACCTGTAGTGGACGCGTGAGCGCCCTTGTCGCCACCAGGGAGGCTACCGATGACCGCGGTCAGCACGTTCCGCAAAGAGCTGGAAGACGCGGTGCTGGAGCGCCACTGCGCGCACCATCCCATGACGCAGAAGTGGGCGCGCGGCGAGCTGAGCCGCAACGCCCTCATGGGCTGGGGCGTCGAGCACTGGCACTGGGTCAGCAACATGTCGCCGGTCACCTTCTACAACATGGCGACGGCGCCCGCCGACGCGCGCCAGGCCATTCTGGAGAACTATCTGGAGGAGAACGACCCCGACCGGCCCCACCTGCCCATCGTGCTGCGCTTCGCCGCGGCGAATGGCGCCGACGTCGAGGCGGTGCAGCGCGGGCGCGGGCTGCCCACCACCGAGTCCTGGGTGGCGTTCCTCACGCGCGCCGCCAAGGAGCACGGGTGGATCGCCGGGGTGGCGGCGACCAACATCGGCACCGAGTCGCAGTCCCCCCTCCTCTACAGTACGGTGCTCCCCGCGCTGCGCGAGAAGTACGGCTTCGACGAGCACACCATCGAGCACTTCTGGCTGCACACCGAGGCCGACACCGAGCACGGCGGCCGCGCCTTCGAGCTGCTGGAGCGCTACTGCACCACCCGCGAGCAGCAGGAGCAGGCGATCTGCTGGGCGCGCGAGAGCGCGAAGATGCGCTGGTTCTACTTCGACGGCATCTACCTCCACTACGAGCTGGGCTACCCTCTGCGCTAATCCGCCGGCTGCTGCCTGCAACCCCGCGGCTGCACGTAGGAGGGAGCCTCCGATGACGGCACTACCGCCCGCCCACGCGCGTGGCCTGGCCGGCCGCCTGCCCGGCACGCTCGTCCTGCTCGCGCTCGTCGGCGCCTGCGCGGCCCCGACCGCCAGCCCCCCGCCCGCGGCGGCGCCACCGGCCGCGGCCGCCCCCGCCCAGCTCGCCTCGCCGCCGCCGCTTACGCACGTCACGGTAGCCTACCCGGCGCGCGCCGTCACCATGACCGGCTTCGACATCGCCATCGAGCGGGGCTACACGCGCGAGGAGGGCCTGAACGCCGAGATGGTGCAGATGAACGGCACGCTCAGCGCCCAGGGCATCGTGGCGCACCAGGTGGACTTCGGCATGTCCGCCGGCGCGCTCCTCGCGGCCCACCTGCGGGGCGCCCCCATCCGGAACGTGTTCGTCCAGATCGACAAGCCGTTGTTCTCGATGTTCGCCCAGCCCGACGTCCACACCTGGGCCGACCTCGTCGGCAAGCCGATCGGCATCGCCGCCGTGGGCGACAGCACCCAGCTCGCGGCCGTCGCCGCGCTCGGCGCCAACGGCGTGAGCGCCGACCAGGTCACCTTCATCGCCAACCTCAGCGGCAGCGAGGTCGCGGCCGCGCTCCAGGCCGGCTCCGTGGCCGGGGCGGTCACGTCGCCGCCCGTCGACATCGCCGCCGAGCAGCTTGGCTTTCGCAACCTCGGCTTCCTCGGCGACTACCTCGACTACCTCACCGCGGGCCTGGCGACGCACGAGGACACGATCCGCGAGCATCCCGAGCTTGTGCGGGCCGTCGTGCGGGCGGAGCTGAAGGCCCACCGCTTCATGCAGCAGGACCGCGACGCCACGATTCCGCTCATGGCCGAGTTCCAGCAGGTCGAGCCGGCCGACGCCGCCACCGCCTACGACCGCTATCTGAAGTACCTGACCAAGGATGGCCTGAGCACGCCGCAGCAGCTCGAGGGCATCCTGCGGACGGCCCGCCAGGAGATCCAGCTGGACAAGCCAGCCAGCGTGGACGAGGCGTTCGACCTCAGCTTCGCCCGCCAGGCCGCGGCGGACCTCGACCGCGAAGGCTGGCATCCCTAGCCGCCGCGCCCGCGCCGCTCACGCTGACCAAAAAGCCCGCCAGACGTAGGGCAGGGGCTTGTCCCCTGCCGCCCAGTCGACGCTGCCTGACTCGATGGTTCTGATGACCGCTACTCAAGACGCGGAGCCGCCAGGCTGTCGCGCGCGTGACGGCCGGCGGGGAGCTACGGGCGTATACTGGCGGCAACCGAATTGTGTAGCCGCCACCGAGGATCGCCATGGCCGCCGCTCCCGGGCTCCCGTTCAGCCGCCGCGGCTTCGTCCGGGCCGCGGGCCTGGCCAGCCTCGGGCTGCTGGCGGGGTGCGGGCGGCTACCGGGCCAAGAACAGCACTCGGTGCGGATGCCCGTGGTCGGGGTGCTCACCGCCGCCACGTTCTGGCTCGATAGCTTCCGGCAGGCCTTGCGGGACCACGGCTACGTGGAAGGCCAGAATGTCGTCGTCGAAGTCCGCTCCTCGGAAGGGCAAGAAGAGCCCCTCGCGGACTACGCGCGCGAACTGGCCCGCCTACCGGCTGACGTGATCGTGGTCGGCGGTCTGCCCGCCATTCGCGCGGCGATGGCGGCGACGAGCCGCATTCCGGTCGTCATGGTAGCTGGCGGCGCGGACGCCGTCCGAGCGGGCCTGGTGGCCAGCCTGGCACACCCCGGCGGGAACGTGACCGGGCTAACCGATTTTGCCGAGCAATTGACGGCGAAACGCCTCGAGCTCATCTGCGACACGGTCCCCGGGGTCCGCCGCGTGGGGGTCGTCCGGGTGCCCGCGGCTACCGCCGAGCAATGGCAGGAAGCCACGGTCGCCGCGCAGCAGCTGGGCATCGCGCTGGAGGCGTTAGACGTGCAAGCCCCGCAGGATCTGCCTACGGCCTTGTCGATCGCCGCCCAGAACGAGTATCAAGCCATCCTGCTGCTGCTCGACCCCCTGACCGTGCTCCACCAGGCTCAGCTTGGGCAGCTGACGTTGGCGAACCACCAGCCGGCGATCCATAGCATGAAGGGGTTCGCGGCCGCGGGCGGTCTGCTCGCCTATGGTCCGAGCATAACGGACCTGGCGCGCCGAGCCGCGGCCTACGCGGACAAGATCCTCAAGGGCGCCAGCCCCGCCGACCTCCCCGTCGAGCAACCTACCACCTTTGACTTCGTCATCAACCTCCAGACCGCCCAGGCGCTCGGCCTCACCATCCCCCAGCACGTGCTGCTCCAGGCCACCGAGATGATCCCGTAGCCCGGCACGGATACCGTCGATCGTTCCCCGTTCCAGCCAAGACGATTCTCGCTGTCCACATTGTGCGAGTCAGCTTCGCGGGGATAGTCGGCCAGAGTCGGCCTTCGCCGTGGACGGCGCGGCGCCGCGAGCGCTTGGCGAGCGCGGTATCCTAGGGCACTAGCACGACCTTGCCCGTCGCCTCGCCCGCCTCCACCAGCTCGTGCGCCTCGCGGGCACGCGCCAGCGGCAGCACCGCCGCGATCAGCGGCCGGATGAACGCACCTACTCTTGAGATGCGGACGAGAGGGAGTCAAGAAGAGGCCGTATCCTGTCCCAATCTACACCGGCTGAGCGAAACGAGGGAGCGTTCCCTTCAAAGACATATTAGGATGTGCTGCGGGCGGTCCCCGCTCGGCGACAGAAAATCGCCCTCCAAGATCACGAGTGTCAGAGGATGCACCGTGCGGGGAGTCGCGTAGGGGCCACTCGCTATAACCCCGCCCGAGCGGGTCCACGGTGGGGGCGATGGCAGTGGCTCGTAGCATCCCCCAACCGGAATCGCCAGAGTGCGAAGATCGCAATCTGTCACGGCCCGGGCGACAATAATTCTCGGGCTGCCACTCACTACCCTATACTCCATGAGGACTTCGGTGAGCGCGTGCCGAGCGAGTTCATACTGCCACGACGACGTGACACCCTCTCCAGAACACTCTTGGGCTTCCACGTGCGTCGCCATGGTCAGATTGGTCGCTAGCAGCAAGCTCGCAACCGCTATATGCCGCACGATATCCATCCGTACGGAATCTGCACGCTTCAACCGGCAACCCGCTATCTCCAACGTCGCCGCCAAGGCAGCCAGGGGGCGGTAGACCCGCGCGGGCACCTCCTCAATGCTCATCCGAATCTCCGGCGTGACGCACTACTGGCTAGTGACCGTCAGCCGGCCGCGCCACCGAGTCGAGCTATCTGAGGCAGCATAGTCGTAAGCGCCAGGGAGGTTGAAGATCACTGACCAGCGCCCAGCGGGCGTGATCGGTCCAGAACCCCAACCACCAGACGCCCCCCCTACTGGCGCGATTGCGACGGGCATTTCGCTATCGTTCACCCAGGTCACTTGTGTGCCAACTGGTACTGTAATCTCCGGCGCCTGTACACCGCGCTCGTCAATATGCAATCGTACATACTGCATAGGTCCAGTAGTGCCACAGACGGTGGGGATGAAGTAAGCACTCCTTGGGTCACAGAGCGTCGGCCGCATCACTCCGCACGTATCAACCTCAGTCACCAGGGCCGTCTCGGCACAGCTCGGCGGCACCACGGAGTAGTTTCCCTGCCCCGGAAATACTGGTTGCCCCGGTCTACGGCCCGGTGGGGGTAGTGTGGCAAGCCCTGGTGGGCTTACCGGTGACATGCCCGTGGATGTTGAGAGATGATCGTCCGGCAAATCGGGGTTGCTGAGCAGCGTCCGGAATGAACCGCCGCGGCGGGACGCTTGCCACGCCAGTAGGCTCTCCGAGCGAGGATGGAAGATATATGCTATGTAGCGCACTCGAAACCGCTCGGCGTCTGGCCCCAGGCTGTCATACTTTGAACTATCCCACCACGGGATAAGCCCGAGATCTCCTCCGATCACAACCACCACAAGCGTGGTATCCTCATCCGACTGAAGCCAATCCATTAGGCCAAAACTGGATAATTCCGATGTCTTGAGTATCCGGACCAGGGCCGTTTGTAGCTCCCCGCTAAGGATGCGAAAGTGCCTCTCAGTGTAGTCGAGCGCGGTTTGCTGCATCGAGTCGAACGTGCCATCGGCGCTATGGTCCACTCCGCTTGCTGGGCTTATCGTCCCACTTGCCACCGTTACGTGAGAGAAGAGTCCGAGGAGCGCCAAGATTCCCAGCACTTCCTTCCGCATCGCTGGACCTACCCCACTGGTGAGATTGGCAGCAGGGGCCTCTGCCCGGCCCCTGCTGCCTGCCTACACATGGTTATAGCGCCTAGCCTAGTGAGGAGGGAGGGTCGGCATCGCTGCTGGAGACGCAGGGAGCGTAGCGCCGTACGGTCCGCGATAGGGCGGCGCCGTCGGCGCAGGCGTCAGAGCATAGCCAGCGGGCAGCGGTGGTGCCGCGACCGGGGTCGGGTCGAGCGGGAGGCTGGGATCATTGAGAGCCTGACGGAAGCGGCCGCCTCGCGGAGAGGTCGCTATTAGAGTCGGCGCCCCTAACCGCAGGTCGAACACATAGGCGACGTGGCTCACCTGTATCTTCCGACCAGGCGTGATATTACGATCCCAGCCGGGAAAGCCCCCGGCTATATCGAAGTCACCGTGCAGGATAACTAACATGAGTGGTGGGTCATTGTCAGCGTAGGGCACTCCGTAAAGACCGAGCGATGGCAGTTGTGAGGCCAGCACCGGCCGAGCGAGTTTCACTTCGGGAGTGCCGTTCACTGAGCGGAAATTAGCGCGGCTGAACTCAATTGCTCGCTGCGCCACGTCCTGAGCGGACGCGCCTACTAATGGTGCCAATAGTGTAGTATAGGCAGCACGGTATTCTGGTATGGTGGCCTCGACCAAGTAGAGATGGTCAGATAGAGCATGATCGGATAGATGCCCCCATCCCGGAGCCGTCGCGGGTGAGAACGTGGCACCATCGTAGCCGAAAGTGCTCGGATTGGCAATCGGAAGAAATTCGGAGTTTTCAACCAGAGACCCCCGAATTTTTTCGGGGGTCTCTACAAGGCTGCGGTAGGCGGAGCGGAGCGCAGTCTAGATCCAAGCGGGTTGCTTGACTGGGCGGCCGACGTTGCTGGGGTGCAGTCGGGGTCCACCGGAGACGTGCATGATCATGCCACAGAGATCCTGTTTCCATCCGTGGCCGGTAGGGTGAGGAGACCGCTTTGGAGAGCCTGGACCACCACGCCCATGCGTGAGTGCACGTGGAACTTCTCGATGAGATGGGAGAGATGATCCGCCGCCGTCTTGGCTGACAGACCAAGAGCGGCGGCGATTTCGTCGTTGCTGTGATCGAGGACCAACAACTGAAGGCTCTCGCGTTCCCGTGGAGTGAGGTGCTCTCGGGCAATGCTCGTAGCCGGCTCTACGTGGAGGTCCACTTGGACCGTGGACCCTATGCCCGTCCGTCCGGTCTCGACGACTTGCACCGCCTGGCCCTGCGCCACGAGACGGACCGCCTTGGCGAGCTCCGCGGCTCCCACCGTCTTGGGTAGATACCCCAGGGCGCCCATCTGCCGGAGCGTTCGCTCGTCACCGCTGTTGGGATCGCCCGTAATGGCCAGGACGGCCACCTCGGGCGCGCGGCGGCGTACCTGCCGGGCTACCTCGATGCCGCTCATATCCGGCAGCCGCACATCCAGCAGCAGGACATCGGGGCGATGCGCCTCAACCAGCGGCAGCGTCTCGGCGCCCAGCATGGCCGTGCCCACTACCTGGACCCCGCCGGCTCTCTCCAGCCACGTCTGCATCCCGGCCAGAACCATGGGATGGTCGTCCACGATCACGACGCGGATCGAGGCTGGACAATGCGCCCACACCTTCGCGCGCTCCCGCATTGGCCCAGCGGCCTGGTCCCCATCTGTCGCCATTGGTCTGCTCCCCCACGCTGGGCAGTGGTGCCCCAGCCGAGCGCAGCATCCGGCAGCCGGTGTATGGATCAAACGATGGGGGAGGCAAAATGTTACACGAGACGCAGGTGCCGGGCGCAGCCGACCAAGCGCGCCCAGCCGGAGAGGTGGTGCAGGGCACAGGCACCAGCGGTCCTCAGCGCTTACTGAGGCGGCACCGGGCGGGCGCCGGCGTGCCGTCCGCCGGGCTACTCGCTGGATCGGTCGAGGTCCAGGACGGGACCCACCACGGTGTCTTTCGTGGCGACACGCACGACCCGCCGGAGCTTCGCGACCCCCTCGAGCGCCGTGTAGAGGCTTTCCCGCGCGCCCTGCAACAGCTTAGCCAGGTCTGCCGGCACCGCCACTTGGTGGGGCACCCACTCCAAGATGCTCAAGGCTGCCACCATGTTGTTGTTCAACAGGTCGGCCAGCTCGCGGCCCGCGAGGACCACCCCTTCCAGCCGGGCCTCCTCCTCAGCCTTCTTGAGTAGCAGCTCTTGCGCGTGCTTGCGTTTGGTGATGTCCCGGAAGTTGCCCACGACGGCCTGGACGCTGGGCTCCGCCAGCCGATTGGTCCAGACCGTTTCCAGCCAGCGCCAGGTGCCATTGCGGTGCCGGACCCGCATCTGGCCCGTCACGCTGCTGCCGGGCCGCTGGAGCACCGCCTGGAACAGCCTCCAGGCCTTCTCGCCGTCGTCCGGGTGCATCCGCTCGAAGACGCTCCGTCCCGTCCGCTCCTCGGCCCGGTAGCCGAGCATACGGGTCATGGCTGGGCTGACGTACTGAATCGTGCCGCTGGCATTTACAAGCCCAATAGCATCCGCGCTGTGCTCGACAAGAGCGCGGAAGCGCTGCTGGCTCTGGCGCATCGCCACCTCCGCCTGGCGGCAGGCCGAGATATCGCGCGCGGCCACGATGAGCCGCTCGGCGCCTCGCTGATCTGAGCTGAGCGAGAGCTGTACGGTAGCAAGGATGTGCTCCCCGGTCTGGCGAAGCAGGCGCCACTCTCCGCTGTAAGCAGTACGGTCGGCAAGCACGGCCTGGACGGCGGCCCGCGCCTGTGGGAGATCGTCAGGGTGAATCCGATCGAAGAGCGTAGTCTGGATGAGCGCATCCGGCTGGTAGCCCAGCACGCGGGAATGCGAGGGAGACGCGTAGAGGATCGTACCCTCCCGATCGAGCAGTGCGACCAGATCCAGCGAGTTCTCGGCGAGCAAGCGGTAGCGCTCTTCGCTGAGGCGGAGGGCGTGCTCCGTAGCGTGCAGCCGTGCGAGCACGTCCCGGCCTGGTTTGTGGCCGCCTCGCGCCGGCCTTGGCCGCCGTCCCATCGCCATCACCCTTCCGCTGACCTAGCGGCCCGGTGCGCTGAGCAGCCCAGCCTATCAGCGCGCTGGTTATCCACTAACGCATCTAGAATAAACCGGTCCGCGGACAGCGTGTTACAAGGACGCGCCTCACGCTGGCTGACCGCAGCGCAGCGCTGAGAGTGGTCGCGCGCGGGGCCGTTCCACAAACGATCGAGGTTGGCGGTGAACGCGCAGAGGCAGGAGGCCGCCGGGCGACTACGGCACCAGCACGACCTTCCCCGTCGCCTCGCCCGCCTCCACCAGCTCGTGCGCCTCGCGGGCCTGCGCCAGCGGCAGCACCGCCGCGATCAGCGGCCGGATGTGCCCCGCCGCCGCCTCCCGGAGCGCCCGCTCCACATCCTGCGGCTCCCCGTGCGCGCCGCCGATCACCGTGATTAGCTCGAAGTACAGCCGCCGCACGTCCAGCGGCACGATGCCGCCGCCGTGCGCCCCAATCGTGATCAGCCGCCCCTGGTAGCCAATGCTGTCGAACGCCCCCGGCCAGAGCGTCGGGTCGCCGATGTTCTCAAACACCACGTCCACCCCGCGCCCGTCCGTCAGCCGCCGGCACTCCGCCGCCAGGTCCTGCGCGCGGTAGTTCACCCCGTGGTCCGCGCCCAGCGACCGCGCCAGCGCCACCCGGTCGTCCGCTCCCGCGCCCGCGATCACCGTCGCGCCCACCTGCTTCGCCGCCTGCACCAGCGCCGACCCGAGCGCCCCCGCGGCCCCCATCACCAGACACGTCTCGCCCGCCTGGAGCCCCACCCGCCGGATCTGCGCGTAGGCCACCGGGAAGTGGCGCACGATCACCGTCGCCTCCGGGAACGGCAGCCCGTCGGGGATGCGGTACAGGCCCCGCGCCGGCACCACCACGTACTCCGCGTAGCCGCCCCAGCGGTGTACGCCCAGCATCCGCGGCGTCGGGCAGCCGCGTCCAGCGCCGCTCAGGCACGCCGGGCACGTCCCGCACGGGACGGTCGAGCGCGCCCCCACCCGGTCGCCCACCCGCACCCCCTCCACCTCCGGCCCGACCTTGACCACCTCGCCGGTCGGGTCCACGCCCAGCACCAGCGGCAGCGTCACGCCCCGCCGGTTGCCGTCCTGGCGCACCATCAGGTCGAGCGTGCGGTTCACCGATACCGCGTGGACCCGCAGCAGCACCTCGCCCGGCCCGGGCGAGGGAGTCGGCACGTCTTCGTAGCGCAGTACCTCGGGGCCGCCGAACTCCCGCACGACAATCGCCTTCATCCGCCACTCCAGCGCCCCCCCAGGGTACGCCTCGCTTTCTTACTCTCTGTCATAGCGCCTGCGCCCGCCCGCCGCCAGCACCCGCCAGTTCCCACGGCAAGCCATGCGCTGACGATTTACTAGAGAGCCGCGGGGCGCGTGGCGGGCGGTGGAGGCACAAGCCCGTGAGATCCCACCGCGCGAATGCGAATCAGGTTTTAAAGGGATTCTGGATGATCAGCCCCTCGATTCGCTGGCCATGCTGCAAGTCCTCGCTGTACAGCCGGGTGCAGCCCGCCGCGAGCGCGGCGGCGACGATCAGCGCATCGTAGAAGCTGAACTGATAACGGGCCTGCAAGTCGAGCGCGCGGTCATACAGCGCCTGCGTGGGCATGACGTGCCACAGCGGCACCAGCACGTCGTTCAAGAGGTCCCGGGCATCGTCAAGGGTCACCGGGGTCTGGAACTTGCGGGTGACCACGTTCAGTGTCTCTTGAACTACCTGGAAACTGATGTGCGCATTGCCGCTGCGAAGCCCATCCATGACCAGCCGGCGCGCCGTGGCTTGTTTCGCTGGATGGCTCGAGTCGACCAGACAGACAAGAACGTTGGAGTCAATAAAATCAGCGCTCATTCGTCTCGTCACGGGTGAACGTTCGCCCCCCTGAGGTCGCGTAGCTGCTGATTCGCTCGATCGCCGCCATGGCCTTCTCCACCCGCTGCTCGCGCCCCGTATAATCGGCCAGCCAGCGCCGGAACGCCTCGTTCAGAGTCGTGTGCTCGGCACGCGCCCGCGCGCGGGCAGCCTCGATAAGCCTCTCGTCAGCGCTCAACGTGATGTTCTTCATGCCCGTGTCTCCTGTCCTGGGCGCTACACGAACTCAGTGTACACAATGATCGTGTGGCCTGCTTGCCCGCTATCTGCGTCCCTAGCCCCTCCCCCTGCTCGTCGAGCACGCCAGGGATCCGCGGTCAGCCCCCGCGGCGCCGCCCCCCGCCCGTTGACGCCCGCGGCGCGGCGTGCCTATCATCGGGGCAGCAGGGCGAAGCGGCGCGGCAGCGCGAAGGAGGGCCGGAGCATGGACTACGATCTGCTCGTGCGGGGTGGACGGGTCGTCGACGGGTCGGGGCTGCCGTCGTATCTCGGCGACGTCGGCGTGCGCGACGGCAAGATCGTCGCCATCGGCCGCCTGCGCGGCACCGCGGCGCGCACCATCGACGCCGCCGGCCTCGCCGTCGCGCCCGGCTTCGTCGACCAGCACACCCACCTCGACGCCCAGGTGCTCTGGGACCCCTACGGCACCTCCTCGCCCCAGCACGGCGTCACCTCCGTCGTTATGGGCAACTGCGGCCTCACCCTCGCGCCGGTCCAGCCCGGCGGCGAGGACGCCATCGTCGGCAGCTTCGTGCGCGTCGAGGCCATGCCCCGCCCGGCGCTGGAGCAGGGCGTGCCCTGGGGCTGGCACACCTACGGCGACTACCTCGACGCGCTTGAAGGCAAGGTCGGCATCAACGTCGGCGGGCTCGTCGGCCACATCGCCGTGCGCCACTACGTGCTCGGCGCCGAGGCTGTCGAGCGCGCCGCTACGCCCCCCGAGATCGCCCAGATGCAGGCGCTCGTCCGCGAAGCGCTCCAGGCCGGCGCGCTCGGGCTCTCCACCAACCGCAACGAGCGCCACATGCGCGAGGACGGCAAGCCCGTCGCCAGCCGCCTCGCCAGCGAGGACGAGTACTTCGCCCTCTGCGACGTGGCCGCCGAGCTAAGCGCGGGCGTGCTCCAGGTCACGCTCGGCCTCCAGCGCATCGAGCACATCCCCTGGCTCGACCGCCTGGCCCGCCGCACCGGGCGGCCGGTCGTCTGGCAGAGCATCCTCCACCGCTGGAACGCGCCCAACTTCTGGCGCGAGCAGCTCGATGCCATCGCGCCCACCTTCCGCGACGGCTACCGCGCCTACGGCCTCACCAACACGGTGCCCATCGTCAACCGCTTCACCCTCAAGAACGCCCAGGTGTTCGATGAGTTCCCGCTCTGGAAGACCGTCATGTTCCTGCCCGAGCCGGTCCGCAAGCAGGCGTTCGCCGAGCCCGAGACGCGCGCCCTCCTGCGCGCCGACATGGCGGCCCCCGAGAAGACCACCTTCCACCGCCGCTGGGACCTCGTGCGCGTCATCAAGGTGGCGCGGCCCGAGAACGCGCGCTACGTCGGCCAGAGCGTCGCTCAGATGGCGGCGGCGCGCGGCCAGGACCCGCTCGACGCCCTGCTCGACCTGTCGCTCGAAGAGGACCTGGAGACGACGTTCTGGAACGCCAACAACGGCGGCGATCCCGAGGCGGTGGGCCAGATCCTGAACAGCCCGTACGTGCTCGTGGGCCAGTCGGACGCCGGGGCGCACGTGCAGTTCGACGCCGCCTACGGCTACGGCACGACCCTTCTCGGCCTGTGGGTCCGCGAGCGCGGCGTGCTCAGCCTGGAGCAGGCGGTCCACAAGCTGACGTTCCAGCAGGCCTCCGTCTACGGCCTCGCCGGCCGCGGCCTGCTCCGTCCCGGCTACGCCGCCGACCTGGCGATCTTCGACCCCGCCACCGTCAACGCCTGCGAGCCCGAGTGGGCTGCCGACTACCCCGCCGGCACCCGCCGCCTGGTCCAGCGCGCCGAGGGGATGCACTATACGGTCGTGAACGGCCGCGTCGTCCAGGAAGACGGCCGCCTCAGCGGCGACCTCCCCGGCGACGTCCTGCGCGGCGCCGCCTACCAGCGCCAGCCCGCCGCCGTGTAGCGCCCGGCGTGCCGGCTAGCGCATGGGAGACGCGAGCGGCAAACAGGCAAGCGTTAAGGTGGCGGCCTCGTGTCCAGCCACAGCAAGAGATCGTCCTGGGCGTCGGGCGAATAGGTGTCGAGGTGACGAGCCACCGCGCGAAGAAGGACGCCGAGGTCGGATATCTGGGGCGCTACGACGATGCCTCGGTGCATACGGCCGTGGGCCTTCCACTCGGCGTCGAGAGGGCAGAAGTCCGTGGTGTTGAATGTGAGGATGGCCCGGCCGGCTCGCGTCGCGTACGCGAGCTGGTCCTCATCTGGGATTCGCTGATTCGCTCGTCCTGCCTCCTCACAACTCTCGGCATCGTAGCCTCGGCGTCGGAGGGATCGAGCTAGCTCAGGCGGGATCATCTCGTCGGTGTATAGCCGGATGCCTAGCCCGGCCACGGACGGCCCTGAAGCTGGGCGAGCGTACGGGCATTGCGCTCCCGGTCCTCGTCCACGCGCGCGGGGCAAGCCGCGTAGTAGTCGAGCGCATCTTGAAGCTGCGAGCGCTCCAAATACGGGAACAACTCGTGTACCCGCTCTAACGAGCCAAGATCACGATAGTAGCTCACCAGCACCCATACAGGGATGCGAGTCCCGCGCACCTGCGGATACCCGCCGCCCACGCCGGGAATCTCGTCTACCAGCTGCCGCTTGATCATGCGTCCCCTGCCAGTACGACTGCCTACTCTACGTAGATAATACCCACTTACATCTCGATGAGGTCGAACTCCTCGTTGTCGAGGGGGTGGCGCTCGCGCAGGACGCGGCGCTTCCAGCGCTCCAGCTCCGGCACGGCGTAGGGCAGCAGCCGCAGCGAGTAGTAGGGCGGCAGGACCGGCAGGCCGAGCATGTCGCCGAAGACGAGCGCGAGCAGCAGCGTCTCGCGCTCGGCGCGCAGCTGGCGGGCGTGCTGGGCGAACTCGTAGCCCGTCATGCCGTAGAACAGCTCGCGCAGCGCGCCGAGCCAGCCGCGCAGCCGAGCGCCGAGTGCGGAGCGCTGAGTGCTGAGTAACGCGCCCTGTCTAGGGACGCCGCTGGGCGCGCCCTCCGCGTGCTCCGCACTCATGACTCCGCACGCCGCGCTACGAGTGAGCCGGGGCGGTCTGCGGCTCGCCCGCGGGGTGGCCGCGGTAGCGCTGGTAGGCCTGCCAGCCGTCCCAGCCGATGAACGCCGCGGCGACGAACAGCAGGATCGACACGAGCACCATCGCCACGGCGCCGCCGACGGCCACGCCCGCGCCCGGGCGGCCCAGGTTCGGCACGACGACCGTCTCCCACAGGTTGCGCGCGATCACCAGCGTGGCCGCCATCGTGGTCACGTACATGAACAGCATGGGGATGCCCGCGTACGCCGGGTTGCGGCGCGTGGCCGCCAGCCACACCGTTACGATGAGCAGCGACAGCGACGCCATCAGCTGGTTCGACGACCCGAAGAGCTGCCACAGGTACACCCACGTGCCGCTGAGCACCAGCAGGCACATCAGCACCAGCGAGATGATGATGCCGACGTGCGGGTTCCGGAAGATCGGCAGGTGCTCCGCCAGCCCCTCGGCCAGCGTCACCCGCATGATGCGGATGACCAGCTGCACCACGGTGATGACGATCACCACGAAGGCCGCGAAGCCGAGCGCGGTGCCATACGGCAGCGGCAGCCCGAACACGCTGAGGAAGCGGCCGATCCCCGCGGCGAACGCCGGCGCCCCGGCGCCGGTGCCCGCGACCGTGACGGCCAGGAGCGACAGCAGGCCGAGCGCCATCTCGGTGAACATGGCGCCGCCACCTACCGGCAGCATGTCGGTCTCGTTCTCGATCTGGCGGGCGGTGCCCACCGAGCCGATGAGCGCGTGCCAGCCCGAGATCGCGCCGCAGGCGATCGTCACGAACATCATCGGCCACAGCGGCTGCCACGCCTGGCCCGCAACGGCAGTGAAGCCGAGGTCAGCGCTCTTGAGCGCCGGCAGCTTGAAGCTGGCCACGTCGGGGCTGAGCACCACCGCGACGGCGGCGCCCAGGAAAGCAAGCACGATGGTGATGAACGAGATCCAGAAGCCGATGTAGTTCACGGGCTGCGCGTAGCGCCAGATGGGCAGGATCGCGCCCAGGTAGCTGAACAGGCACAGGAAGAGCAGCCAGAAGATGAAGCTCGGCTTGAAGTTCACGTTGGCGACGACGGCGGCCGGCTGCGGGCCGGCGGTGGGGGGCGCCAGCGTCGGGTCGTAGTAGGAGATGACCGGCTGGTTGCCGGTGATCGCGTTGAAGCCGCCGTTGACGGCGTCCACGAGCGCGCCGACCGGCCCCTGCGTGACCTGCGTCTGCGGCTGGCCGTTCGGCCCCGTCACCGTCTGCGACGACGCGCCCACGGGCCCAAGGAGGATCACCAGCAGCGTCACGCCGACCGTGATCGCCGTGACGGCCAGAAGGTCCATCCGCCAGCGGTAGAGCATCTGGCCGCCGAGCAGGCCCATCACCATCAAGGCGACGATGGCGAGGGGCACCTGGGGCTGGCCGTCGAGGATGCCGGCCACGATGTAGCCGAACGCGCCGGCCACGAGCAGCAGGTAGAAGAAGATGAAGACGAGCAGGATCGTGCGCGTGCGCGGCGCGATGAGGCGGTGGGCGATGGCGCTGATGCTGTTCCCGTCGTTGCGCACGGACACCATGATCGCGCTGTAGTCACTCGCCCAGCCGATGAACATGACGCCCAGGAACAGCCAGACGATCGACGGCAGCCAGCCCCAGATGTTGGCGGCCGTGATGGCGCCGACGATCGGGCCGGCGGCGGCAATCGACTTGAAGTGGTAGCCGTAGAGCACGTTGCGGTTGGCGGGCACGAAGTCCACGCCGTCCATGTAGAGCGTGGCGGGCGTCGCCCTGCGGGCGTCCGCCTGCACTACGTCGCGGTCGATGCGGCGCGCGTAATAGTGGTAGCCAACGTAGATCACCAGGCCCGCGAGGATCATGGCGACAAGAGTCATGGCACCTCACCTCCGCTTAGTACTCCGCACTCGCCTGTCGATCTCCTGGTCGAGCGCTGCGTAGTCCGCGCCCTCACGCCAGACCACGCCGCCGATCACAAACACCGGGAACTGGCGGCTGCGATAGCGCAGGCTCTTGTAGACGCCTTCCGGCGACGCCGCGTCGACGATGCGCACGCGCACCCGGTCGGCGTGGCGGGCGACCACGCCGCCCACCCAGTCGGCAAGCGCCGTGTACTCGGCCTGGAGGTCGGGCGGGAAGGCCGCCGCGCGCTGCTCGCGGTGGACCCGCTGGCCGAGGCCCACGCTTTGGAAGACTACCTCGCAGTGCAGGCAGTGGAAGAACTCGGTGGGGGCGTAGGTCAGGATCTCGATCTGGAGCGACTCCATCGTCGGGCCTCCAGGCGCCGCGCACGACGGTACCGCACTATCCTTACCTGCCGCCTAGCATAGCGCGCTCGCTGCCGCCCCGCAAGCGTCATGACGGCTCGGGAGCACGCGCCAGCATCGTGCGGCCGGCCCGGTGCCCCTGCCCGGGGCACGCCCGTCCGGCCCCGCCCCCGCCCGCGCCGCGGCCCCGCGCCGGCCGACCGTCCCGCGCTCGCCCCCACGACGCCGCGACCCGCGCCCCGCCCGCCCGGCTCCACTGCCCCAAGCCCTAACGCGACAGCCGAGTCGCGCCGCGAGCCGTGCGTGGCGCGGCGCAATGCGGTATACTGTCGGCGAATAGTTCGAAATGCGAACTATGTAGTCTGTGAAGCACATCCGCGTTGGCGATGCCGGGGGGCATGGAATGTTAGATGAAGTCGTGTCGGCCGAGGCGCCCGAGGCGGTCGGGCGGGGCGTCGTGCGTGTGTTGCCGCGGCTGATCCGCATGCTGGCGGCCGAGATGCACCGTGCGCCCGGCACGCACGATCTCACGCTGCCGCAGTTCCGGGTGCTCAGCCGGCTGAGCGAGCGGGATTATCGCGCGGCCGAGCTGGCGGACGCTCTCGAAGTGGGCCGGCCCACGCTCACCTCGACCGTGGACGGGCTCGTCCGGCGCGCGCTGGTCGAGCGCCAGCGGGATCTGCCGGGCGACCGGCGCGGCGTGCTGTTGCGGCTCACGCCAGCCGGGCGTACCCTGCACCGCGCGCTGGAGGCCCGGGCCATCGCGGGCGTGGCGGCGTTGCTGGCCGACGCCAGCCCGGCCGAGTGCGAGGCGCTCGCCGTGGGTCTGGCCGCGCTGGAGCGCGGGCTGCAAGACGCCTGTCGGACCGCGCGACTCGACGCCGCGGAGGTGAGCTAGATGCGCTCGTCCGCGCCGCGCTCGCCGCGTCCCGGCAGTCGCCCGCTGCGTCTCGACCGCGCCGCCGAAGGCCGCTCCCACCGGCACGACGGCCATACTGCCGCGCCCGCCCCTGCCGACAGCGCCGCGGGCGCCGCGCCAGCGGCTGCCGTCGGGACCGCCGAGGCCCCGCCCGCGCCCACGCGCAAGCGGCGGCGCCTGCTGCTGCTCCTGCCGATCCTCGCCGTGGTAGGACTGCTCGGGCTCTACTTCGGCCTGCGCTTCTGGTACGAGTCCACCTTCTTCGTCATCACCGACAACGCCCAGGTGACCGGCGATCTAGTGCAGGTCGGATCGCTGAACGCCGGCCGCGTGATCGACGCCAGCCTCGAGGTGGGCCAGCAGGTGGCCCGCAACCAGGTGATCGCTACGGTGGCCGTGCCGCAGCAGGTAGGCACGGTGCCCTTCGGCGACACCCCGCTGCTCGACCAGACCGGCAGCCTGAACACCCAGGTGCCCGTGCGCTCGCCGATCGACGGCGTCGTGGCCGCGCGCCTGGCGAACGTCGGCGGTACGGTGACCGCCGGCCAGGCGATCTACGCCCTCGTCAACCCGCGCCAGATCTGGGTGAACGCCAACATCGACGAGGACAAGGTCCAGCGCGTCGCGCGCGGCCAGGGCGTCGAGGTCCACTCCGAGGCGCTCGGACGGTCGTTCGACGGACGCGTGGAGGCGGTCACGCCGGCGAGCGCCGCCACGTTCTCGCTGCTGCCGGCGCAGAACGTCTCCGGCAACTTCAACAAGGTGACGCAGTGGGTGCCGGTCAAGATCCTCGTCGATAGCGGCGACACGGTGCTCCCGCTCGGCACGTCGGTCTCGGTGCGCATCCGCGTCAAGGAGGGCGGCCTGTTCCCATGGCAACGGTAGCCGCCCCCCTCGCCGCGCCTCGGCGCAACCCGCTCGCCGGGCTGGCCTACCATTGGCAGGCGCTCATCTGCATCGTGCTCGGCTCGTTCATGGTGGTGCTCGACACGACCATCGTGAATATCGCCCTGCCGAAGATCATCCAGGTGTTCCAAAGCACCGTGGACGAGGGCGACATGGTGCTCACCGGCTACATGCTGGCGCTGGCCGTGGTCATGCCCGCCACCGGCTATCTCTCCGATCGCTTCGGGGCCAAGCGCGTCTACATGGTCACGATCGTGCTGTTCACCATCGGCTCCGCGCTGTGCGGCCTGGCCCCGAACATGGCTGGGCTCGTGCTCTTCCGGGTGATGCAGGGGTTGGGCGGCGGCATGGTGCAGCCGCTCGGCATGAGCATCCTGTTTCAGTCCGCGCCCCCCAGCCAGCGCGGCGCCATCATGGGCATCTTTGGCCTGCCGCTCCTGATCGCGCCGGCGATCGGGCCGACGCTTGGCGGCTACCTGGTCGAGTACATCGACTGGCGCTGGATCTTCACCCTGAACGTCCCGATCGGCGTGCTGGCCGTCATCATGGGGATGTCGATCCTGCGCGAGACGCCGCGCCAGGCGGGCGGCCGCTTCGATTGGGCCGGCTTCCTGCTCTCGGCGATCGGCTTCTCGGCGGCGCTACTGGCATTGTCGAAGGCGCCCGCCGACGGCTGGACGGCGCCGCACATCGTCGTGCTCTACCTGATCGCCGCCGCGGCCATCCCCAGCTGGGTCGTGGTCGAGCTCACGCAGGACGACCCGATGCTCGACCTGTCGGTGCTGCGCGACCTCACCTACACGGTGGCGCAGATCGTCATCGGCGTGGCCACGGTGGCGCTCTATTCGGCGCTGCTGCTGCTGCCGCTATTCTTGCAGAACGTACGGGGCCTCGGCGCCATGGAGACAGGTTTCATTCTCCTGCCTAACGCCATCGCCGCGGCGGTGATGATGCCCATCGCCGGCCGGCTCATGGACAAGGTGGGCGCGCGGCCGCTGGCCGTGCCGGGCCTGCTCCTGCTGGGCGGGGCTACCTGGATGCTCTCCGGGCTCGACCCCGGCACCTCGGACGACGTGCTGCGGAACGCCCTCATTCTGCGCGGCCTGGCCACCGGCATCATGTTCATGCCCGTCATGACGGTGGCCATGGACAACATCCCGCCCCTCCAGATCCCGCGCGCCACCGCGCTCTCGAACGTGCTGCGACAGCTCGTCAGCGCCTTCGGCACGGCGATCTTCGCCAGCTTGCTGCTTGACCACACGCGGATGCACGAGGCCGCGCTGGCGCAGGTGGTCACGCCCATGTCGCCCGCGGCGGTGCATCTGCTGAGCGCGACCGAATTGGCGATGCGGGCGAGCGGCCTCGGCGAGGCCGCCGCGCACAGCATCGGCTTGCTGGCGCTCCAGGAGATGGTCCAGCTCGCGGCGAGCGTGCGGGCCTTCGACGACTGCTTCCGCATCGCCACGTTCGCCGCGCTGATCGGCGTGGTGCCAGCCCTCCTCCTCCACCAGAAGAAGAAGGCGGCCGGCAGCCACCACGAGGCCGTGGTGGAGATGGGCTAAGCGCGGCGGCCGGTACCGGCGAGCCGTGGCAGGATCGCCGACTTGAACGGGCAGCGGCTTTCGCCACCATCGCGCCGCGCTATCGCGGTCGCGACGTCGGGCAGGGACCCGTCCCCTGCCGCCCGGCGCCGCTTTCCTGGGGGCCGCGTGAAGCTCTAGAGGTGGCGGCCCAGCGTGCCGGCACGAGGTAGCGGATGGACAGGCAGACCGACTCGGCGACGGAGCGGACCGCGGACTGGCTCGTCGGCGGCGGCGAGATGGGCAAGCTGGTTCGCGAGAAGGACTGGGCGCAGACGCCGCTCGGCCCGATTGAACTATGGCCGCAGAGCTGCGTACGGCAGTCAGCATCTGCCTGGCCTCCAACTTCCCGATCAACATCATCTGGGGCCCCGGGCGCGTCCAAATCTACAACGACGGCTACTGGCCGATCTGCGGCGACAAGCACCCGCATTCGATGGGGCAGGACTACAAGGAGTGTTGGTTCTCCGCCTGGGACGCGGTCGGCAAGCCGTTCGAGAACGCGAGCGCTGGGCAGACCGACTTTCTGGTCAACCAGCGGATGTTCCTCGACCGCAACGGTTACCTCGAAGAGACCTTCTTCACCTTCTCCTTGTCCCCCATCCGCGACGAGTCGGGCGGCGTCGGCGGGCTGTTCCACCCGGTCACGGAGATGACGCAGCAGACGCTGGCCGAGCGGCGGCTGCAGGTGCTACGCGACATTGCCGATAACTCGGCCGAGGCCCAATCGGTCGTCGCCGCCTGTGCGGCGATCTCCCGGACGCTGACCGACCACGCGCTCGATGTCTCGTTCGCGCTGCTTTACTTGCTCGACGCCGATGGTAAGCAAGCTCACCTCGCCGCCACCGCTGGCCTGGCACCAGGAACCCTCGCCAGTCCGGTCGCGGTCGACCTGGGCGCGCCCCCGACGGTCTGCTGGCCACTCACGGAGGCGGTGCGCGACCGCCACGTGGTAGAGGTAGCCGAGCTGGCGGAGCGCTTCGGGCCGCTGCCTGCGGCCCGTACCCCGAATCCCCGCGCACGGCGTTCGTGCTGCCGATCACCATCTCGGGACTCCCGCACCCGTTCGCCCTCCTGGTCGCCGGCGTCAGCGCGCGACGGGCCCTGGACGAGGCGTACCGCACGTTCTACGTGATGCTCCGCGACAGCGTGACCAACGCCCTCACCAACGCGCGCAACTATGAGGAAGAGCGCAAGCGCGCGGAGGCGCTGGCAGAGCTGGATCGCGCGAAGACCGCCTTCTTCTCCAACGTCTCGCACGAATTCCGCACGCCGCTCACGCTGATGCTCGGTCCCCTGGAGGACCTGTTGACGGAGGCCGACCGGCTTTCCAGCAGCCAGCGCGAGCAGCTGGACCTGGCACACCGTAGTGCCCTGCGCCTGCTCAAGCTGGTGAACACCCTGCTCGACTTCTCGCGGATCGAGGCGGGGCGAATCCAGGCGGTATACGAGCCGACCGAGTTGGACGTGCTCACCAGCGAGCTGGCCAGCGTCTTCCGCTCGGCTATCGAGCGCCCGGGGTTGCGCTTGGTCGTCGATTGCCCGCCGCTGGGCGAGCCGGTCTACGTCGATCGCGAAATGTGGGAGAAGATCGTCCTCAACCTGCTCTCCAACGCCTTCAAGTTTACCTTCGTGGGCGAGATCGCGGTCCGGCTGCGCCGCGATGGCGACCAGGCCGTACTTACGGTGGTAGACACCGGCACAGGCATTGCCGCCGAGGAGCTGCCCCGCATTTTCGAGCGTTTTCATCGCATCCAGGGGGCGGCGGGGCGCTCCTTATGAGGGCACGGGGATCGGCCTCGCCCTCGTGCAGGAGCTGGTCAAGCTGCACGGCGGCACGGTGCGGGTCGAGAGCGAAGTGGACCGCGGCACCACGTTCATGCATGGTGGCAATTCCCTTCGGCACGGGCCACCTGCCGGCCGATCGCGTCGGCGCGGCGCGCACCCTGGCCTCCACCGCCCTGCGCGCCGAGGCCTACGTCGCGGAGGCGCTCCGCTGGGTGGCCGACGAGCCCACCCCGCCTGTGCTCCCAGCGTCCGACGAGCAGCCCCAACTGATGGAGGCGGTAGGGCCGCCGGTGCCGGACGGTCAGACAGCGGCTGCGGCGCGCATCCTGCTGGCGGACGACAACGCCGACCTGCGCGACTACGTTCGCCGGCTACTCGGGCAGCAATATGAGGTTGTTGCCGTACCGGACGGCGCGGCGGCGCTCCAGGCGGCGCGGGCCGCCCCCTTCGATCTGGTTCTCGCGGACGTGATGATGCCGCGGCTGGACGGCTTCGAGCTGCTGGCGGCCCTGCACGCGGATGAGCGGACGCGAACGCTGCCGATCATCCTCCTCTCGGCCCGCGCGGCCGAGGAGTCGCGCGTGGAGGGTATGGAGGCGGGGGCGGACGACTATCTCGTCAAGCCCTTCTCGGCCCGGGAGCTACTGGCCCGGGTGCGGGCGCACCTGGACATTGCCCGCGTGCGGCGGGACGCCGAACTACACGTCCGCGCGAGCGAGGAGCGGTTCCGGGCTCCGGTGAACGCGGGGGCCTACGCCGTGTACTCGATGAGCCCGGACTGGTCCGAGATGCGCTTCCTCGACGGTCGCGGCTTCATTGCCGACACGCTTAGCCCGCGCGCGTCCTGGCTGGAGCAGTACATCCACCCGGACGACCAGGCCCACGTGCTGGAGGCGATCCACGAGGCCGTGCGGACGAAGCGCGTGTTCGAGCTAGAGCATCGTGTGCGACGCGCGGACGGGACGCTGGGGTGGACGTTCTCGCGGGCCGTTCCGATTCTGGGCGCGGACGGCGAGATCATCGAGTGGTTCGGCGCCGCCAGCGATGTAACGCCGCGCAAGGAGGCCGAGGCAGAGCTGCGCACGCTGTCGCAGCGGCTGCTCACGGTGCAGGAGGAGGAGCGCCGGCATCTGGCGCGCGAGCTGCACGACGAGATCGGCCAGGCGCTCACGGGGCTCAAATTCCGCCTTGCTAACGCGAGCCGTGCGGGGCACGGTTCGGACGCCGCGGCGGTGACGAGCGGGGACGGGAACGGTTCAGACCCTTTAGCCGAGACGGAGGAGATCGTCCAGGAGCTTACCGCACGCGTCAGTGCGCTCTCGATGGGCTTGCGCCCGGTCGCGCTCGACAATCTCGGCTTGCTCCCCGCGCTGTTCTCGCACGTGGAGCGCTTCCAGGCGCACACCGGGCTGCACATCGATCTGCGGCACGAAGGTGTGGACCGGCGGTTCGCCCCGCCGGTGGAGATCGCGGCCTACCGCATCGTGCAGGAGGCGCTCACGAACGTTGCCCGCCACGCGAGAGCCACCGCCGTCACCGTGCAGCTCCTGGCCGACGACGAGAGCCTCACGCTGGCCATCCGCGACAACGGGCAGGGCTTCGATCCGGCGGTCCACCCGAGTCGGGGTGGGCTCAGCGGGATGCGCGAGCGGGTCGAGCTGTTGGGCGGTATCCTGGCCGTCGAGACCGCGCCGGGCGACGGCACCCTCGTCACCGCCGAGCTGCCGCTGGGCGATGGGGCCGGGGCGGGCCAAGCGGAGGACGGCGCATGATCACCGTGGTCTTGGCCGACGATCACCCCATTGTGCGGCAAGGCGTACGCTCGCTGCTGGAAGGCGAGGACGGCTGTCAGGTGGTCGGGGAGGCGACCGACGGTCTCACCGCCCTGGACTTGATCGTGCGGCTGCGGCCCGACGTGGTGATCCTCGATGTGCAGCTCCCCGACCTCAACGGCCTGGAGGTGGCGCGCCGCGCACAGGAGCACGCGCCCCACTGCCGGATCATCATGCTCTCCATGTTTGCGGATGAGGCCTACGTGCTGGAGGCGCTGCGGTATGGGGCCGTGGGATACGTACTCAAGGCGTCGGCCACCAGCGACGTGGTGGCGGCGATACACACCGTCATGGCTGGGCGACGCTACCTCAGCGCCCCGCTGACGGAGCGTGCCATCGACGCCTACGCGGAGCGCGCCCACGCCGCCGCTCGCCCACTCGACCGCTACGAGCTGCTGTCGTCCCGCGAGCGCGAGGTCCTGCAGCTCGCGGCGCAGGGCTTGAGCAACGCCGAGATCGGCGACCGCCTGGTCATCAGCCCGCGCACCGCCGAGACCCACCGGGCGAATCTCCTGCGCAAGCTCGGTCTGCGCACCCAGACCGATCTCGTGCGCTACGCCGTGGGCCGCGGCCTCATCCTTGCCAGCGACTGATACCGCATTCGGGGGTGGCATTTCCTTACTCCCTCTCCCTCTGGGAGAGGGTTGGGGTGAGGGCCCGCCTCCGTCGGCGAACCCCCAGGGCCGGATCGGATATGATTCCGTCCCGGCTGCGCCTCCGTCTATCCCGTAGTGACCATTACGGGCTACCCTGAGCCCAATCTGCGTAGCAGCCCTGATGCCGCGTGGCGCCCGAGCGATCTATGCTCGCTAGGGGCGAGGTTTCTGACGGCCTGCGACGGGAAACACCGACGGGCGGTATTCGGGGCTAGTCGGGGCCACCTGATCTCCCCGGATGGACGCCTGGCGGAGGCGCTCCATACTTTGCGCCATGAGTACGTATCCGTGGGCAATCAGTCGTTGCTGGCGCTCCACGTCGGCCCAGCGTTGGGCATTGCGATACGAGAACATGGGGGGCTCCTCTGTCACGACCGATGGATGTGGCCCGGCCTGAGCCCCCTGGTACAGCGGCCCGGTCTGCCTGACCGCCGATTTGTACCACATCGGCCCCATAGCTGGTGGCGTGGCCGGCCGCGTGTCGTCATCGGGCGGCAAGTACCACGCGTTCGAGGCATCGACGGGGCGGCCTGGAGGGCCGCTCCGCGGGAAGGGCGCGGAGAGCCTCCGTGGCACTCGCCACCCACGCTTTAGCGAGCGGGAGCCCGGGCTCACCGCTTACGAGGAGCATCCATGTACGACGCCGAGCGGCATCGGCAGAAAGGGCGGCAGGCACTCGCAGAGGGTCGCGAAATAACCGAGCGCCTACACCGAGTGCGACAGCGGGCCGCGATTGTCCAAGCCTCGAGCCAGGAAGTGATCAGCCGGTCGGAGGAGATTCTCCGCGCGGCTCGGATTCGGCTACTCGGGCTGCCCCGCAGCCGCTAGCCAGCCGATCCGGGCGACAGCATCCCGCCGAAGCGCTCGGCCGGGGATAGGGTATATGTTTGGCTTCGCCAAACATATACTCCAACCTGGGCCGGCCGCTTAGGAGCAGCAGGTCTCGGCGGCCACCGTGAGAGCCTTCGAGAGCCAGCGGAATGCGCACGAACCCCAATGCAGAAAGGGAGCCGCCGTGACGGCGAGCCGTTGGCTCCACCTCGTGACGCTGGGCGCGAGCTTCTACAATCTGGGCGCCGTCGTGCTCGCCCAGCTGGGCTGGGGCCTGTGGGCGCAGGTGGGGCCTGACGAGTTCCCAGCGTACCATCGCCAATGGTTTCGCGGCGTGCAGGTCGCGATCTGGCCGCCCGCTGCCGTTGCCGGGCTGGGGGCGCTGCTCCAGCTCCGCTGGCGGCCTCCTGGCGCGCCCGTCTGGGCGGTTTGGCTCGGTGCCGCGCTCCAGGTACTGAACTTCGGGCTGACCGGGGCCTGGTGGGCGCGCTGGCAGGCGCAGCTCGCCGAGGTCCGGCTGCCCGACGGCCAGCTGCATCCGCTCTACGTACGGCTGATGCGCACGCACTGGCTGCGGGTAGCGCTCATCGCGACGTTCGCGGGCGTCGAGGCGGGAATGGCGGTGGTCAGCGCTCAGGTGTCCCCGAGGACGCGCCGCGGAGGCCTGCCATAACCCACTCCAGCGCGCGCCGCAGCTCGCACGCCATCGACAGGGCAGATATTGCGTCCTCGCGTGCATGCACGCGAGCGTACCTCGCCAATGCCTGAGTTCACATGCTAACGCCGGGATCAGTACCAGCTCACGCCCGGATCGCTAGCGCCGTGAAAGCGGGATGCGCTCGGCAATAGCGGTTACTGGGCGCCCAGGCTGCGGCCGGCCGGCCGTGGGCGGTAAGGATAGTGCAGCGTCTTGTCCGCGGCGAAGTTCTCGCGCAGGCCCGGCGTCGCGAGGTCCCAGTCGGGGCGACACTTCTGGAAGACGGCGCGCAGGTCGTGGCGCAGGTCTTCGGGCGACGGCCGGCCCCAGAACCAGTAACCGTTGTAGATCTTGTTGATGACCAGCCGCGGCTCCAGCACGAACGTGTACGGGATCATCGGATCGTGGTGCGGGTCGGTGTACTCCTGGATGTCCAGGTCCTTCTGCACGATTCGTCCCGGGTCCAACAGGAACGGCCACGGCGCACCCGTCGCGCTCCGCATGCGGTTCGCCTCGAGCGGGTCGTCGGTAGTAATCGTCACGAGCTTCGTGTAAGCCACCTGGATCGCGGGATACAGGGCAGCAAGCTCACGGTGCTGCACGAGGTCTTTCGGTCAGAAGTTGCCGCGGGTGAGGACCACGACCATCGGGTCGCCACCCTGAAGCTGCGAGAGGCAGCGCGTCTCGCCCATGTGGTCGGGTAGCTCGTAGTCCGGGAACGTGGTGCCTGGCACGATGTCCGCCCGCATCTCTACTCTCCGTGCGAGGATCGACCAGCACCGTACCACCGGCCGTGCGAGAGCGCAAGAGCCGGCAGTCTATCGGAGCCTCCCCCTCCTCCGTGAGTCTACGTTGGCAACCTTCACCCGTAGGGTGAAGGTTGCCAACGCGAATCCACGGGTTTGGGTCACCCCCCGCGTCTTGCGGCCGGTCACCAGACCCCGCCGGCTGCGCCGGACGATCGCCTCCCGCCAATGCATTACCTTGTAGGGGCGCCGCTTGCTGCGCCCTGCCCAGTCGCCATCCGGCCCGGTGTCCTAGCGCATCCGGCACAGGCTTCCCGTGCTCCCCCTCTCCTAAGGGAGAGGGGGGCAGCGGGGCGAGGTCCGCCCCTCCCCCTCTCCCCATCGGAGAGGAGCGACGCTCGCAGTATTCCGCGTCGCAGGGTGAGAGCCCGCCCTCGTCCCTCCCCCTCTCCCCCTGGGAGAGGGTCGGGGTGAGGGCGTCCCTCTCCGGTTACTTCGCCAAGCCGGCCCGGTCGCAGGCCGCGAGGCGCGCAGGAGAGCGCCCGCCGTCCGGCGCGACGTGGTCGCCTATCTTACGCCGTACACGCCTTCCCCGCACCCGCCGCCCGCGCCCGGCCCGAGGCACCCCGCCCCGCCGGCCCGGCCCGCGGCGGGACAGCGCGGGAGTATCGTACGGGGTAAACGATGCGACCTTCCGCGCCCGACCAGCGCGCGCAAACCCGCGCCCGGCCTAGCAGTTAACCATCCGGTCAAGGAGCATCGTTTGACCGTTCCTCGGCTAAATTACTCGGCCCGTGGGTGGCTCCGCTGGCCCGATCAAGTCTGCTGCTGCCACGGGCCGCGCGTACGGCAAAAACGCCCGGCGCGCACGCCACGCGGATCGCGCCAGCATGGTTTGTCGCCCTTGTCGGCACCTGTCCGCAGCTCAGTTCTCCGGCACGCGGCCGATCTCGGCCAGCACCTCCTCCGTGAGGTCGGTGCCCCAGACGGCCGCCATCGCGGCTTCCGAAACAGGCTCGGGGATGAGGCCCTGCTCGCGGAAGAACTGATAACAGGCAACCTGCGAGTCCCGGTTGGGCAAGCCGTTCGGGTTCATGCCGATGGGCACGATGTCGTGGACCGCGCCCACGTCGATGCCGGAGAAGCGCGCGATGATCGCGTCGAGTGTAGCCTTGTCGGCCTCGCCCGGGCGGCCGGCCACCGCGTCGTCATAGGTACGATGCGCGCGCAAGTAGGCTCTTACGAAGCGCTTGGCGATCGGCCGCTGGTTGTAGAAGTCGGGCGTCAGACCGGCAAGCCCGAGCGTGAGGTACGGAAACATCTCGTCCAGGCCGACGATCTTCACCACGGCCTCCTGGTGCAAGGCATAGGTCAGCGCGGGATCGCCCAGCGAGGCGACGTCGATGGCGCCGTTCATCAGCGCCGTCAGCGTCTCGGTGATCGGCAGCGGCTGAATGTTGATGTCGTCCAGCGTCATCCCGACGCGCTTCAGACCGACGCCCACCGCGCAGCCAATCAGCGTGCCGGCGCCCGGCGGCGTGACCGCCACCATCTGGCCGCGCAAGTCTTCCAGCCGCCGAACACGGCCCGCGTCGTAGACGGGCTTGCGCGCGACGATGGCATTGGTGGACCGGCCGGGGATGAACTGGTAGATGTCAAGCACGGCCTTGAGCTGCACACCGCGCGCGACCGCGTTCCACAAGGCAGGATTGGTGGAGATGCCGCCCGCCTCGAGCTGGCCGGTCGCCAGCGCCGGGATGATCTCGGACGCGCTGCTGAACGGGACCAGATCGACGTCCAGCCCCTCTTGCGCAAAGTAGCCGAGGTCGCGCGCGATGTACGCGCCAGCGTAGACACTGCCCTGTTGCACGCCGTAGCGCACCGAGATGAGGGCCGGCGGCGCGGCCGTCGCGCGGGCAGCGTTGGCGGTGTCCGTGGCGGGGGGCGACGTCTCGGACCGAGGCGCGGTGCTCGGGTTCGCGGTACAGGCCGCTACCATCACGAGCAGGGGCAGGGTGATGCTGCGCCACAGGCCGAGCATGCGCGTCTCCTCACTCGTCTCCGCCGTACCGACCGCGCGGGCGAGGCGCGCTGGCCGGCCATGCGGGCGGCCCTAGTATACGCCCCGGGTCGCGTCCCAACAGCGGCGGCCGGGCGGCCCGAGCTACGGGCGGGGCTGGTCGGCCGAGGGCAGCGTGTCGAGCAGGTTGCTCTGGCAGCGGCGGCCGGGCGGCGCACGCTAGAAACGGGGCAGTCGGACCACCGACTGCCCCGTGGGTGGACGAGCAAACACGCTGCGTGGGGTGATAGCGGGATGCGCTCAGGAGCGCCGGTCAGCACCTCAGCGGCAGGCTGGTGCGTGCGGGACGCCACGCTCCAGCGCCCCGAGACCGTGCGCCAGCGCGGCCTGCTCGGAGCCGCTGGCGTCGTCGAGGAGGGCACGGATCGCCGCGACGGCGCGGTCCTGTATCGCCCGCTGGAGCGCGGCGCCGGCGGGCGTCAGCCGCACTAGCGCGTCGTCGTTCTCGGCGGGCGGGTCGGCGTGAACGAGCACGATGCGGCCGCCCGGGCTCAGCCGCGAGGAGGCGGCGCGATGCGCACGGTAAGCCGCGCCCGAGGCCTCCACGAGGCCCCGCCGCGCCAGGTCGTCGAGGAGCGCCGCGAGTCGGCCTCGGCTGACGTCCAGGTCGCGCGCCAGATCCGTGCGGCCCATGGGTCGTCGTGCGAGCGCCCGAAGCAGGCGGAGGTGCGGGCGTCGCAGGCCCGCGGTATCGGGGGCGCCACGCACCTCCGCGGCGACCACCCGCGTGAGCTGCGGCAGCAGGTCGGCGACCTTGTGCGCGACCATCTCCGGGGCGCCGTCGCGCGTGTCGGACGTCATCATAGCAGTGCTCCTTCCGCGGTCTGGGCCCTGCTAGCGGCTCAAGGTGAGGCGCACGGCGTCGGGGCGGGTGGAGATAGTTGCAGAGCCCAAATATTCAGACGTTAAAGTATAGGCCGGGGCCTGGGATGTCACAACGACTTGCACAGTCCGCGCCACCGCGGCGGCCGCCGGCCACGCGATACACTGGAACTGGTAAACCTCGGGGGGCAGGCGCGCGGGGAGGTGAGACGATGGCGAGGCGACTGGCAGGCGCGGTGCTGGCGCTCGCCGTGCTGACCGCGCTGGCGTGCAGTGGCGGCGGCTCGGCGCCCGCGGCGAAGACCAGCAGCGCGCCCACGGCGACGTCGAGCGGCAGCGCCCCGACGGCGGGGACCGTGCCGCCGGCATCCGTGTCGACCGCGGCACAGCCGTCCGCGGCCGTGAAGGTGCGCGGCGCCTGGGTGGCTGAGACGGCGAACCAGATGATCTGGCCGGTTGCCAAGGATGCCGGCTACTTCGACAAGTACGGGGTAGACTTCGACCTCAGCTACGTCTCCGGGAGCCTCACGTCGGTGGCGGCCATTGTGGGCGGCGACCTGGACATGACGAATGTCGCCGGCTCGGCTGTCGTTTCGGCGCAGGCCGAGGGCACCGACCTGGTGATGGTCGCCGGGTTCCTGAACCAGGCCATCTTCCGCGTGATGGCCACACCCGACATTCAGCGGCTCGAAGACCTGAAGGGCAAGACAATCGCCGTCACGCGTGTCGGCAACGCCGACTACTTCGCCTGGCAGACGATTCTGGAGCACCTGGGCTGGTCGATGGATGACGTGCGCTTCGTGGCAGCCCAGAACGCGCCCGGCCAGGTAGCGCTGCTCTCCAACGGCGGTGCCCAGGCGATCGCGGTGTCGCCGCCGAACGACGTGCTCGCGGAGCAGATCGGCGCGCACCAGGTGTTGGACACCGTGACGCTCCATGAGCCGGAGCAGAACAACGGCATCGCGGTGACCCGGCAATACCTGAACGAGCATCGCGACGCCGTGAAGCGCGTGATCCAGGCGAGCATCGAGGCGATGGCCCGGTGGAAGCAAGACCCGACGTTCGTCAAGGGCGTCATCAAGAAGTACCTGCAGCAGGACCAGCAGCGGTTCATCGACGTGGGCTACGAGGCGTACGCGCCCGTATGGCCGGAGGCGCCGTACCCGACGCGTGAGGGCATGCTGAAGGTGATCCAGCAGGTGGCGACTCAGAACCCCAAGGCGGCTGGACTGAACGTCGACCAGATGATTGACACGAGCCTGGTAAAAGAGCTGGAGGACAGCGGGTTCATCCGTCAGGTATACGGCCACTAGCGCGGTAGCGAGGGCGATGCCAGATCGCAACGTACACTGGTCCGATCGTCAGGCAGCGGTGGCCTGTGCGGCCCCGTCGTTGGCTGATCGGCCGGCTCCGATAGTGGACAGGGTGGCCCGGCCGCAGGCGGCGACACTCGACGAGCAACGGGCCCAGGTCGAGCCAGATCACAGGTTACTCCGCCTGCCGCAGCAGCGCGAGCAGGGCATCGCCGTAGGCGGCGAGTTTCGCGGGGCCGATGCCGGGGACGAGCGCGAGGGTAGCATGGTCCAGCCCGGCCGGCGGCACGGCGGCGAGCGCGCGCAGCGTGGCGTCGGAGAACACCATGAAGGGGGCGATGCCGGCCTCCGCGGCCTGCTGGCGGCGCCAGGCGCGCAGTCGCTCGAAGCGGTCCGCGTCGTACACTGCGGACCCGCGCGGCGGCACCCATGGCGCGGGCTGGCGGCCGTGGCTGGGCACGACGGGCGCGTCCCAGGGGGGCAGGCCCTGGCGGCCCCGCGCGGTTGGCACTAGCACGCTCAGCTCGCGGCCGTCGCGCGTGGTGGCGCGCTCGCGGGCCACGTAGTCCTCGGCCAGCAGGCGCTCCAGCGCTTTCTCGACGACGCTGGCTCCCAGGCCGCGCAGGGCGCCGTGGTAGCGCGTACGGTCGGGGCGGAGCGGCGCGGCCATCGAGCCGAGCAGCACGCGGGTTAGGCCGGTCTTCGTGAGGGGGAACGGCGCGTCCGCGAGGCAGCCGAGGATGGCCGCGGCGGGGGGCAGGCTGGGGCCGGCGGGCTCGGCCGGCGCCGGCGCGGCGGTGGCCGTCGCGCCGGCGTGCGGGTGGCTGCCGGCTGCGTTCGCGCCGGGCGTGCGGCTGCCGGCCGCGCCCGCGCCGCGCGGTGGGCTGTCGGTCGCGTCCGCGGTGGGGGCGCAGACGTCGCAGGCGCCGCAGGGCGGGTCCAGCCGCTGGCCGAAGTGCTGGTAGATGCGGGCGTGGCGGCAGGTTCCGCGCTCGGCGTAGGCGACGATGTCGGCCACGCGGCGGTCTTGATGGGCGGCGTACTCGGCCAGCAGCCGCTCGAGCCGTGCGGCCGTGTCGGCGGGCACTGGGTGCAGGCGCACGGCGAGCGCCCGGCCGAGGGGGCGGTAGCGCAGCCGTCCAGCTTCGCGCGCGTCGAGCAGCCACGGCTCGACCTCGCCGGGGGGCAGGTCCAGCAGCGCCGCCAGGGCGAGGCCGTCGTAGCTCTTACGGCCGCCCCGCAGCAGCCGCTCCAGGCGCGGGTCGTCGGCCGCAGTGGCGGGCAGCAGCGGCTCGACAACCACCTCGCCAGGCACCATGCCCAGCCGCTCCAGCAGGCCGGCGCGGTCCAGCAGGCTGAGCGCCACGCGGCCGCGCGTCTCGGCCCCCTCGTCGTCCAGTCCGTCGCCCAGCCCGCGCTCGTCCACCAGGCCCACGTCGGCGCCGCCAAGCTGCACCCGCACGCCCTTGTAGACCGCGCGCAGATCCTCCAGACTAAGCCGCTCGCGCGTCAGCCAGCGCGTCAGGTTCGCCTTGTCGCTAGAGGCGTAGAGGAGGACGCAGCGGGCGGGGCGGCCGTCGCGGCCGGCGCGGCCCGACTCCTGGACGTAGGCTTCGAGCGATTCGGGCAGGCTGAAGTGGACGACGAGGCGGATGTTCGCCTTGTCGACGCCCATGCCGAACGCTACGGTGGCGACGATGACGCGCGTGCGGTCGACCATGAAGGCGTCCTGCACAGCAGCGCGCTGGTCGGGCGGCAGACCGGCGTGATAGTGGGCGGCCTGCACGCCGTTGCGGCGCAGCAGGGCCGCTAGCTCCTCGGTGCGCTGGCGCGAGTTCACGTAGACCACCACGCTGCCGCGCTCAGCGCGGCAGAGGGCGACCAGCGCGCGCATCTTGGCGTCCACGTTGGGCTGGTGCTGCACCTCGTAGCGCAGGTTGGGCCGAAACAGCGGCGTCTGGATCACGTCGAGAGTGCGGCCGAGCGCGCGGCCGATGTCGGCGCGCACGGCCGGCGGGGCGGTGGCGGTGACGGCGAGCAGCGGCGGGCCGCCCAGACGCTGCAGCGCCGCGCCGATGGTCAGGTAGTCGGGGCGGAAGTCGTGGCCCCAGGCGGAGACGCAGTGCGCCTCGTCGATCACCATGCGCACCACGCCGGCGCGGCGCAGCGCGGCGACGAGCGTCGGCTGCGCCAGGCGCTCGGGCGCCACGTACAGCAGGCGGTAGCGTCCGGCGCCCAGCGCCTCGGTACGCTCGTGGACCTCGGCGGCGTCGAGCGCGGAGTTGAGGATTGTGGCGCGCTCGTAGATCGGCGGCGGCAGGTTGTCGAACTGGTCCTTCATGAGGGCGATCAACGGTGAGACGACGACGGTTACGCCGTCGAGCAGCATCGCGGGCAGCTGGAAGCAGAGGCTCTTGCCGGCGCTGGTGGGCATGACGGCGAGCGTGTCGCGACCGTCGAGCACGGCTTGGCAGACGGCGGCCTGGCCCGGTCGAAAGGCGTCGAAGCCGAAATACTCGGCGAGCGCCCGCGCGAGCGCCGGCGAGGGTGGCGCCTCCTCGCTCGCCGCGACCACGGCGCTAGCTGGCTCGGCCACGGGCTGGCCGCGCGCTGGGACCGCGGGCGCCTCGCTCGCCCGGCCGGGATCGCTGCCACTGGTGAGCGGCACGGCCTGGTCCCCTGGGACCGCGGACGTCTCGGCGACCGGCCGGGCGCTTGGCAGGGACGCGGCATCGAGGCCATCGGCCACGGGATCGAGCGCAGCTACCGTGGCGGCGACGCGGTCGCGCGAGGCGGCGCGTAGCGCGGCGCGGCGCTGGGCTAGCTCGGCCTGCACCGCTGCCGCGCGCTCGGCCCGGCCGGCGGCGACGAGCGCCTCAGCGAGCGCCGCCAGGACCGTGGTCGCGCCGCCCTCGGCGAGCGGCTCCAGCAGCGCGACGGCGCCCGCCGCGTCGCCGGCCGCCAGCCACACGCGCGCCAAGCCGATCGTGGACGTCGTGCTCTGGGGGCTGAGCGCCCGCGCCTGTTCGAAGGCCGTCGCCGCCTCGTCCAGCGCGCCGGCGGCGAGGGCGACGCTGCCCGCGGCGCCCCAGGCGGTCACGGCGTCCGGCTGCTGCTCGACGCGGTCGCGGACGATGGCCAGCGCCCGCTCGCGCTCGCCGCACGCCAGCAGCGCCTCCGCCTGCAAGCGCGCCGCCTCGATGCTCGTGCTCTGCACGAGGCGCGACTCTAGCTCGGCCAGCGCGTCGGCCGGGCGCCCGAGGGCGAGCAGCGCACTCACCGTCAGGTGGCCGGCCTCGCGGGTCGGATCGTCGGCGGCGAGGGCGAGCGCGAGGGCCGCCTGGCCATCGGCTAGCGCCGCGCGCGCGAGGTCACGCCGCAAGGCCACGGGCAGCAGCGCCACGGGCGGCGCCACCGCGAGGCCGAGCCAGGAGGCCAGCGCGGCGCCTGGCTCGGCCTGCGCGTCCGGAACGTTTGAGATCACTCGCTACCCCCCACCGTCCGTAGCATAGCATCCCGCGAGGCGACCCGATAGGCGGATCGCGTCCGTTGGAGGTGCTCTCGCGTTCGGGCGGTCCGTGGTCGCGGCGCTCATGATCGCGACGGTGGGCCGGCCGGCGGGCGCGTAAGTTGATCCGAGGAACGGTCAAACGATGCTCCTTGACCGGGTGGTTAACTGCTAGGCCGGGCGCGGGTTGGCGCGTGCTGGTCGGGCGCGGAAGGCCGCATCGTTTGCCCCGTACGATACTCCCCCGCTGGCCCGCGGCGGCCGCGGCCGGCGGGGGGAGGCCCCGGGCCGGGGACAGGCGGCGGGTGCGGGAAAGGCGTGTACGGGCAGGGACGGCGACCACGTCGCGCCGCGGGCGGGCGCTCTCCTGCGCGCCTCGCGGCCGGATGCTGGGGGCGCGCCCTCACCCCGCCCCTCTCCCAGCGGGAGAGGGAGTAGGACGCCCTCACCCCCCTGCCCCCCGCTCGCGCAGGAGAGGGGGAGAACGAGGGGGACGCCCTCACCCCGACCCTCTCCCAGAGGGAGAGGGGGAGGGACGCGGCATCGACGGATTCGCTCGGACGCCGGGCAGGGCGCAGCTAGCCGCGCCCCTACATAGGAAGCTATTGGCGGGGGCCGGTCGTCCGGGGAGGGGCGGCGGGCCATGGCGCGGGGGCGCAGCTAGCGGGGGCGCGCGACTGGAGAAAGGACCGAGGGATATCCGAGTGTGTCGAACTTCGCCGCGGTGCGGGGAAGTCACGATAGGCGGGGGCGCGGGCCGCGGGGCCGGGGGCCACAGGCGGGGGAGGCACGGGCCGACAGCCTAGAGGCTCGGTGCTCACGCGGACGGCCGTGGTGGGCGGGCAGACTGCGCTCTCGGCTGTAGCGCTGGAGAGGACTGGAGGGGAGAGGATGGGTGATCTGGCGCCCGCGGCGAGCGCGGGCACACAACCGACGATGGTCTTTGGGGCTGAGCTGCACGCGGCGGCCGTGCAGGAGCGCGCGCGGAGGGTGCTCAAGGCGGACAAGAAGGCCGCGCTGGCGGGGCTTGGCGACGACGATCTGGGCCGGCTGAGCGAGACGTTCGAGGCGCTGCTGCGCGGTCCCGCCGACGTGGGCGCGCTCGCCGCGGAGCTAGAGGCGGCGCTGCGGGCGCTCAGCCCGGCCGCGGCGCTGGAGGGGGAGGGCGATGCTTAAGCAGGTGACGGCGCGCAACTGGCGGGCGTTCGACGCGGTGGCGATCGACCTGCGGCCGGGCCTGAACGTGCTGCTCGGGCCGAACGGCGCCGGCAAGACGTCGCTGCTGGAGGCGGCCGCCTTCGCCCTGGCCGGCGCGCCCGCGACGCTGTCCGACGCGAAGCAGATGGTGCGCGTCGACGGCCAGCCGGTCGACGTGGCGGTGGCCCTGGAGCTGGACGGCACGGGCTGGGAGGTCAGCCGCGCGCTGGGGGCGGCCGGGCACCAGGGCACGGCCGCGCTGCGCCGCGGCAACACGACGGCGGCCGAGGGCCGTGAGCGGGTGGCGGCCAAGCTGGAAGAGCTGCTGGGCGTGCCGTCCGACTTCTACCTGCGCATCCTGTACATGCCCGAGGGGGACGTGTACCGCTTCCTGACGAACCCGCCGCTGGCAGCGCTCGACGCGCACCTGCAGCGCGTGCTCGGGCTGGAGCAGTTGAAGCTGATCGATCAGGCGGCCGGCCGGGTCAAGCGCGAGATCGACCGCCAGCAGGCGAGCCTGACGCCATTGGCCGAGCAAGTGGCGCGGCGCGACCAGGCGCTGGCCGCGGGGCGCGCTCGTTGGAGCGGCGACCCGATCGAGCGGCGCGACTGGCTGGAGGATGAGTGTGAGCGCCTGAGCGCCGCGCGGGTGACGGCGGCGAGGGAGCGGCACGCGGCGGCTGACGCCATGCACGCCGTGGAGCGACGCCTGGCCGAGCTGGAGCAGGTCGACCGCGAGCTGGCGCCGCTGGCGGCGAGCGACCCGACCGGAGCATACCTGGCGGCGGTCGCCGCGTGCGGGCGGCTCGAGCTGGCCGTCAAGCGGCTGGACAGCGAGCTGGGCGAGGCGACGGCGCGGCAGAGGGCGCTGGGCGAGCAGCGCCGGGCGCTGGCCGCGCGCGGCCCCGCCGAGCTGGCCGCCGAGGACCCGTCGCTGGCGGCCCTGCTGGCCGAGACGGCGACGGCGGTCCAGGAGCTTGACGCCGCGCTGATGGCGGCGGGGGTGGAGCGCCAGGCGGCCGCCGAGCGGGCGCGGGCGCTGCGGGCGAGCGCGCCGGCGGACCTGGTGGCGGACGATGCGGCGCTGCGAGCGCGGCGCGACGAGCGCGCGGCGCGGCTGCGGGAGATCGACGCCGCGCTGGCGGGAGCCGCGGTCGAGCGGCAGCAGGTGCAGGAGAGCACGGCGTTCCTGACCGCCCACGCGCCGGGCGCCGGGACCGAGCCCACCTGTCCGGTGTGCCGCCAGCCGCTGCCGGAAGCCCTGCGCCAGCGGCTGCTGGCCGAGAACGGCGCGCGCGAGGTCGAGCTGGCGGAGCGCGTGGCGGCGCTGCAAGCCGAGCGCGCGGCGGCGGTGGCGGCCGAGCAGGCGGAGGCCGAGGCGTTGAAGCAGCGGCTGCTCGAGGAGAACGCCGCGCGAGCGGCGAAGGCCGAGGAGCGTGAGCGGGCGCTGCAGGCGGAGCGCCAGGCACGCGAGGACGCCGTGCGGACCGCCGCGGCCGCCGTGCGCCAGCGGCTGCTCGCCGCGCACGACGCGGACGCGCAGGCGCTGGGCGACCGGATCGCCGCGCTAAGCGCCGAACGGCAGACGGAACGGGCGGCGCTCGAGGCTGCCGAGGTCCGCGAGGGCGCCGCCTTGAAGGCGCGGCAGCGGCTGGACGCCCTAACGGCACGACGACAGGAGCTGCTGCCCGGGGAAGCGAGCCCGGACAGCCTGCGCGCCGAGCACGAGGAGCTGATCAAGAAGGAGGCCACGGCGCGCGAGCAGGAGGCGATGCTGGGCAAGGCGCTGGCCGAGGCGCAGGAGGAGCTGGCGACGCTGCACGGCTACCTGAACGTTGCCTCGATGGCGGGCCGCTCGCCGGAGGATCTCGCCGCCGCGCGGGTGGCGCTGGCGCGGCGGGAGCTGCTGGCCGACCTGTTCGCGGCGGCCACCAAGGCGACGATAACGCGGCTACAGCGCGGCGCGCTCGCCGAAGCCTACGACGCGGTGGCGCGGGCCTGGGAGGAGTTCAGCGGCTGGGCCGGAGCGCGTCTGGAGCCGGACGCGAAGGGCAAGCGGCTGGCCGTGCGGCGCGACGGGCGCAGCCTAGAGCTGGCGCAGCTGAGCGGCGGCGAGCGCGCGGCGTTTCTGGCGCTGCTGCACGCTTACCTGGGCCGGCACTTCGGGCGCGGCGGCTTCCTGCTGCTGGACGAGCCGCTAGAGCACCTGGACGCGGCCAACGGCCGAAAGCTGTTGCAGCATCTCGTGCGGGCGTGCGCGGCGGGCACGCTGTCGCAGGTGGTGATCGCCACGGTGGAGGCGGACGTGGTCCGGGCGGCGATCCGCGACGGGGAGGCGCACGTCATCACGCTGCCGCCGAGCGCGAACGGGCGGGCGTAGGCGAGGCCCTGCACCGCCGCGAGTGCGTGGTCGATCCGCGGCCGGCGTTGACACTCGCCCGCGGCCGCAGTACCCTCGCTTCGAGAGGGCCGGGCCGCCCGCAGTCAGGCCGCGGCCGGGGAGGAGCGCACGATGCAGACGGAGGAGCGGGCGGGCGAGGCTCAGCGGGAGGCGCTACAGGCGCGAATGGCACGGCACCTGGTCCGCTTCACGGACGTGCAGCCGGATTGGTCGATCTTCACGAAGACCAAGCAGCCGGGGAACGAGCGCGCGGTGTTCCAGTACGTCGGCCCGAACGGCCACGGCACGATGGACGCCTGGGCGCTGCCGGCCGCGCACTTCGGCATCTATATGCTCTACGTGCCGCCGGGCGGCGGCTCGCCGTACCACACGCACGCCCACGAGGAAGTGTTCACCGTGCTGGAGGGGCGGATGAGCTTCTACTGGGAGGAGGACGGCGCGGAGGCGGAGGTAGTGCTGGGGCCGAAGGACCTGGTGTACTGCCCGCCGAACCAGCGGCTAAAGTTCGTGAACACGGGCGTCGAGCCCGCCTGGATCCACGTGGCGCTGGGCGGCGAAGCGGCGCCGCCGCAGTACGAGTAGGCCGTGGGGGATAGGGGATAGGGAGTAGGGCCGGCCCTACTCCCTATCCCCTATCCCCTATTCCCCGCGGAGCTAGAGCTGGTAGGCGACCTCGCCGTGCTGGGTGGAGTCGAGGCCGAGGACCTCCTCGCGCTCCTCGACGCGCAGGCCGATGGTTACGTCGATCAGCTTGAGGATGATCCAGGTCACGGCCGCCGAGTAGACCCAGACGACGGCCACGGCGACGAGCTGCTTCACGAACTGGCCGGGGTCGCCGTAGAACAGGCCGTTGGCCGCGTCGGCGTTCACCGCGAGCGTCGCGAACAGGCCGGTGGCCAGGGCGCCCCAGGTGCCGCCCACGCCATGCACGCCCCACACGTCGAGCGCGTCGTCGATGCGGGTGAGCCGGGTGCGGAGCTGCACGGCCCAGTAGCAGATGACGCCCGCGCCGAGGCCGATGATGATGGCCGCGGTCGCGTTCACGTAGCCCGACGCCGGGGTGATCGCCACCAGCCCGGCCACGGCGCCCGCCGCCGCCCCCAGCACGCTCGGCCGGCCGTGGTGCGCCCAGCTCACGGTCATCCAGGTAAGCGCGGCCATGGCCGCGGCGGTGTTGGTGACCACGAAGGCGTTGGTGGCCAGGGCGCCCGCGGTGAGCGCGCTGCCGGCGTTGAAGCCGAACCAGCCGAACCAGAGCAGCCCCGCTCCCAGCACGGTCATCGTCAGGTCGTGGGGGTCCATTGGCTCGTTGCCGAGGCCAACACGCGGGCCGAGGACGAGCGCCGCGACGAGGGCCGAGACACCGCTGGTGATGTGGACGACGGTGCCGCCCGCGAAGTCGAGGGCGCCAAGGGCGTGGAGCCAGCCGTTCGCGGACCAGACCCAATGAGCGACGGGGTCGTAGACGAGCGTGGCCCAGAGCAGGGAGAAGATGACGAACGCCTTGAACCGCTTGCGCTCGGCAAACGCGCCGGTAATGAGCGCGGGGGTAATGACGGCGAACATCATCTGGAACGCCATGAACGCCTGGTGGGGAATGGTCTTGGCGTAGTCGGGATTGGGCTCCATGCCCACGCCGTTGAGGCCCAGCCAGCTCAGGTTGCCGATGAGGCCGCCGCCGGCGTCGGGGCCGAAGGCCAGGCTGTAGCCCCAGAGGACCCACTGGACGCTAATGAGCGCGAGAATAAAGAAGCTGTGCATGATCGTGCTGAGCACGTTCTTGCGGCGCACGAGGCCGCCGTAGAAGAAGCCGAGGGCGGGGGTCATCAGCATGACCAAGGCCGCGGAGGCGAGGACCCAGGCGGTGTCGCCAGGGTCGATCCTAAGGGGCGCGTCGGTTGGCATGGCCCACTCCCATCGTGTGTTGGCCTCACTGGCCTCACTGTAGGCGGGGGCCCGACAGGGGGGCATCGGACGGCTCATACGAAAATGCGCGACGCGGGATTGTGCAGCGTGCATGAGGAGGGTAGCAGGCTGTTGGCGAGGCTGGGGGACACCCCCAGACCCCCGAAGAGAGGAGATGTGGGAGGATGCCCCCCACGGCCCCCAGCTAGGGGAGCACTGCTGTGCCCCAGGGACGAGGGGGTTAGCTGGCGGGGTCGAGGGCGTCGGCGATCCAGCCGTGGACCTCGGCGCAGAGGGTGAGCTTGGAGCCGTTGCCACCCGGCGCGCCGGGGTCGTAGTTCCACAGGTTCATGAGCACGTTGCCCGTGCGGGTGCGCGCGACGGGGTTGCGCCAGTGGAGGCGGGCGCCGATGTGGCGGTGGTCCGCGAGGTGGTAGAGCACGAGGTGCTCCTCGCGGGGCTGCGCGGCTGGCCCCCACCGTAGGCGGGTGAACTCGACCCAGCGATACTCACCCAGCCCACCGCGATCGAACAGCCGGAAGCCGCTGTTCACCAGGCTGGCTTCTACGTGAGCGACGACCTGGCGGAAGAGGAGGTCCTGCCGTCGTTCCATTTGTCGTTCTCCCAGGTAGATCATCGGCAGGCGACGGCTGGCGGGACGAATAATCCGCGGGCGGTGGCGTTAAGGACCGGTGAATGCCACAGGGGCATGGGCCGCGGGGTGTGGCGGCCGCGCCCGCCGGACTACGGTTTCGCCGGACGGGCGAGGGGTGTATATTACGGGCACGGTAGGGGCATGGCCTCACCCCCAGCCCCTCTCCCGCGGGGTGAGAAGGGCAGCAAAAGCTTGTCGCACATACGTGGCGAGGGAGCGGGTCGGGGCGGGGCCGTGCAGGAGGCGGCGGTGGCGGACACGGGGTTGCTGTTGCGGGGCGGTCGGGTGGTGGACCCCGCCCAGGGGCTAGACGGCCTGCTGGACGTGCGGGTGCGGGACGGCCGTATCGAGGCGGTCGGCGCGGGGCTGGACGCGGTGGGCGCCGAGGTGCTGGACGTGACCGGGCTGCTGGTGGTGCCGGGGCTGATCGACGCGCACGTCCACTGCTTTCGCGGCTTCGGCGCGAACAGCATGGACCCCGACCTGCTCGGCGTGAGTCGGGGCGTGACGACCGTGGTGGACGCGGGCTCGTCGGGCCACAGCAGCTTCGGCCTGTTCCGCGAGCACATCATGGAGCGCGCGAAGACGCGCGTGCTGGCCTATGTGAACCTCTCGACGCTCGGCTCGGTGGTGAACCCGCAGTTCGCCAAGCTGGGCGACCCGCGGCTGATCGATCCCGAGGGCATCGCCCGGACCGCCGCCGAGCACCGCGACCGCCTGGTGGGCATGAAGTGGATGGCGACGGCGAGCGCGCTCGGGCCGCTCGGCCTGGAACCGCTACGGCGCGGCCGGGCGATCGCCGACGAGGTGGGGCTGCGGGTGCTGGTACACATCGGCGAGTCGTGGGGCGACGGGCCGACGCAGCCCATCGAGCAGGTGGTGGAGCTGCTGCGGCCGGACGACACGGTGACGCACATGTACACCGGGCACCGCGGCGGCCTGCTGGACGCGAACGGGCGGCTGGCGCCGGCGGTGCGCGAGGCGCGGGCGCGGGGCGTGCGCTTCGACATCGGGCACGGCGCGAACAACCTGAGCTTCGCGGTGGCGCAGCGCCTGCTCGACCAGGACTTCCCGCCCGACGCCGTCTCGACCGACGCCAGTCACCTGAGCGTGCGGGGACCGGTGTACGACCTGCCGACCACGATGAGCAAGCTGCTGGGGCTGGGGCTGCCGCTCAGGGAGGTGGTAGCCATGGCCACGAGCCAGGCGGCCGACCTGCTGGGCCGTGCCGACGAGCTGGGCTCGCTGGCGGTGGGGCGGGTGGCCGACGTGTCGGTGCTGCGGCTGGAGGAGCGCGACTGGACGGCGCGCGACTCGCGCCGCGAGACGCTCACCGTGCGCCAGCAGCTCGTGCCGGTGTTCGCCGTGCGCGCCGGCGAGGTCATCTACCCGCGCCCGCCGGACGGACCGTAGCGAGTGTTGGGTGCTGAGTAGGGACGCGGGCTGACCTTCCGATGGTGTCGGGGCGCTGCTTGCTGCGCCCTGTTGAGCAGCCAGCTGTTGTGCAAAGAGAGGGAGCACATGCAGACGATCGAGGCGAGCAACCCCGCGGTGGCGGCGCCGCCGGACCCGACGAAGGCGCGCTACGTCAAGTCGTACGCTATCCGTCGCGCCTATTCCGAGGAGGTTCAGTGCCCGCCGAACGTGCCGGGCGTGAAGGATGCGATCGACATCCACTGCCACGCGCACGAGGGGCAGCAGGACGCGCTTACCCTGGCGCAGCACGCCTCGAAGCAGGGCATGCGGGGCATTCTGTACAAGACGATCGTCGGGCGCGCGAATCCGGTGGCCGCCGTGCAGCGGGTGCAGGAGGCGCTGCACCGCTGGTGCGACGTGGAGGGTGTCGAGCCCATCCAGTGCTGGGCCGGCTACAACGTGGCGCCGACCGGCAAGCCGCCGTCGGCCGCGGCGACGCGCGAGCAGCTCGAGGCGGGCGTGGTGGGCGTGTGGATGCCGGTGGCGATGCACGCGAACACGCTGCACCAGGTGGGTGGCAAGCCGATCTGGTGGGGCGAGTCGAAGAACCCGTACGAGCAGGTGCCGCCGATGCCGTGGGACGAGGCGCTGCGGATCGGCCACTACCTGCTGGACGAGCACGGCAAGCTGAAGCCGGAGATCCGCGAGATCATCCACATGGTGGCCGACTACGGCCGGACGCTGTTCTTCGCCCACGCTACCCACGCCGAGGTCTTCGCCATGGCCGAGGAGGGCAACAAGGTAGGCCTCAAGCAGATGGTGTCTGACCACCCGTTCAGCCCGTTCGTGGACCTGAGCGTGGAGCAGATGCAGGAGCTGGTGGGGTTCGGCGCCACGATGAACTTCACGTATGACGAGCTATCGCCGCTGCTGGGCGTGGACCCGTTCCGCATGTACCAGGCGATCCGAGCCGTGGGGCCGGAGCACTGCACGCTGTCGAGCGACGCGGGTGAGCCGCTGTTCCCGAACTCGGTGGAGTGCATGCGGCTGATGCGGGGCTACATGCGGGCTTTCGGGCTGACCGAGGACGAGCTGAAGCTGGTGACGACGACCAACCCGGCGCGCCTCTGCGGCGACGCCTGACGCGCCCCCGGGAGGCGCCGGCCCTCCGCCCGGCGAGGGAGGCCTGTCGCGGTGATCGGCCAAGCGCACACGCTACAGGGAGCAGGTCTCCGACGAGACCTGCTCCCTGTAGCGTGTGCGCTTGGAGCTTGGGATTAGCGCGAAGCGTCGTCGGTGGGTCCCCCCTCTCCTGGCGCGACGACGGGTACTAGTCTTGCCAAGGCGGTTGTCTTCGGCCATCCCCGGTTCGGCGCCTTCACCGGCTCGGCGGCGTGTATAAGGGCGCGGTCATGCCGCTGTACGTCGCGGTGCTGGTGTACGGACCGTATGCTTGCAGAAGAACCCCCGAGTTGGCGGGAGGCTGCAACAGGGGATCGGGATGCTGCCAGAGCTTCATGGGGTCATCTCCCTACTTGGTGTGACTGTCGGCGTTCCGAGGTTGATGCTTGCTGACGCTGCCTCGCGGCGATCGGTGGTCGGTCATCCTCCCGTGTTGGGAGGGTTCTGCCATGGGAGCGACGTGGCCCCGTAGGGGAGAATGCCTGCATCAGACCAGTGCGGACAGGTCGTGCCCGCAGGCGCCGCAGTAGCGCGCGCCCAGGGCCGCTGGGGACTGACAGCGGCCGCAGCGTGTGGCGTCGGCCGCGCCCACCGAGGTTGGCGCGAACGCCATCTGGCTTGCGCCCTGGGAGCCCCGGCCGGCCTCGTTGGCCGAACGCTTGAACTCGCGGAACCCTGTACCCAGCGCGCTGCCGACTTCCGGCAGCTTGCCCGGGCCCACGAAGATGAGCACGACGATCAGGATGACCACCAGATGGCCGGGCTGGAGTAGGCCACTACCCACGGTTCATCACTCCTCGCACGTCGTAAGCAATTGCGTGCTGCTCCGAACTCGCGGACGCTCGGCAGGTCCGGAGCGCGCGGGGCGGTGGCCCGTTGTCCGCCGGCTCCACGGGCATCCCCGTTGGGGGCTCGGACGCTGGCTGCTGCTGCCAGAGCTGCTGGCGCTCTCGCGCGAGCCGTTGGCGGGTTAGCTCCAGCCCCTGGTGTAGCCGGTCCACGAGATTCGGCTGGATCCGCGGCGCCATTTCTTCCACCTGTCGCTCATCGCGGCTAAGCTGGTCCTCCCGGCGCAGCAATGACTGCCACTGCTGCTGCCAGGCCGATGGTTCCGGCGCCGCAGGCGCCTCGGCCACCGGCGATGGCGACTGGGCGGAGGCTTGCACTGGCTCGGCGCTGAACCAGCCAGGACCGACTACTCCCACGCCGAGGGCGACGACCCCGGCCAGGACAACGCTCGCCTGAATGCGTGACATCGCTCCTCCTTTGAAGCTGAAGCCGCTACCGTATCGACCTCAACCCCGGGCGCTAAGACGCGGCGGGTGCGGTCGCCAACGGCGCTGACCGCTCCCGCCGCGACGGTCCGCCGCTGGTCAGCAGCTCGTCCAGTCGCGGAGCGCGCAGCCGCCGCCGCCGTCGGTCCACTGGCTGTTGACGACGAAATGGAGCGCGCCGGGGGCGCCCTCACGCGGCCACGACGCGCCCGCGCTCCCGGCCTCGGGGGGGTCAGCATCGTCCCGCGAGGCAGTCGGGAGCGGGACCCCGGCGGGGGCCGCCCGCATCCCCTGCGACAGCAGGCGCGCGCCGCCGTTGTCGGGAGGCGCGGGGGCCGGCGGGCCACCTAGCAGGAACTCGGGGGGTACCACAGGGTCGGGATAGTCGACCGCACCGGCGGCGCTGGCGCTGCCGAGCGTCAGCGCGCTACACAGGACGGCGGCTGCGAGTACACGCAACATCGGACACCTCCGGGGCAGACTCGGCTGCCCGTCGAACTTAGCTTGCCGCGGCGCGGCTGGCCTTCGGCGGCCGCCCGCGCCGCGGCGCCGTGAACTCCAGAACTGGCGACTCGACGACGGGGTTGATCTCGTCGAGAAAGATCGGTCCTCGGCAGCGCAGGCAGCGGAGCGGGCGCACCGGGCCCTGCGTGGAGCGGCGTGCGCCGTGGGTCTCCGTAAACACCCCGTGGTCGGGCTGGCTTGGCAGCCAGACCCAGGTGCCCGAGACGTGGCCGCAGTGATAGCAGTGCACTTCTGCCTGCAGTCGCATGCTCTCCTCCTTCCGAATCTCGGCCGCTGGCCGACAGCTCGCGCCGTGGACCGCCTCTCACGCGGGTACGATTCCTTGGTCCGCGTGCCCGGCGGCTCATGGCGCGCGGCGTAGACGACGGTTTCCGCCTCCGCCACTACTGCACGACGATCCGCGCGGTCATCCCAGGATGCAGCGCGCAGAAGTAGACGTAGGTGCCAGCGGCGGCAAAACGATACGAATACGAGGCGCCGGGATCTAACCTTCCAGACGCAAACTGAGGAATCGAGGAAGTGATAGTGTGCTCGTCCGTATCGAAGTTAGTCCAGGACACGATAGTCCCCGCCGGTATGGTCAACATGGGCGGGTTGAAGGCCAGGTGGTCGATGCGGATCTTGGCCTCCTCCAGGGGTAGCGGGGCTGGGGCAGCCGGTCGAGAAGCAGGTAGCAGCGCAGATGCATCGGTGGTCATGGCCCGGCTAGAGAGCTGGTATGTGGAGCCACTACAGCCAAAGGTGGCAAGCAGCACGAGGACTAGGAAGCCATAGGGTAGGAAGTAGCGCTCGTCGGTGAAGCCAACGCGTAGTGGCTCGTTCATTGTCCGTACCCTCGTGCGGCGCTCGCGCTGTGAGCTGGCACGTCGTCATGCCTTACAGTGAGTAGTACGCCGGCTGCCGCCTCTTGGATTGCGATTCCATCGCGCGGTATCTGCCTGGTGAGTGACGGACAGAATGCCAGGACTGTAGCGTGTGGTGGATACGAAGCGTAAGGACTTGGATGGGCGGACGCTGCTATGAGGACAATAGTAGGCGAGTGAGTATTGCCCCAGGCCCGGGTTGGGCAAGGTTAGACGTATACCTGCGCTCGGTAGCCCGGGGTGGCCAGTTATCGGGTTGTTTGTGCCAACCGCGCATGCACTACTTCATACACCGGTTTCGGTGCTGTGGATTGGTGCAGGCGCCGCCGGGGGCATCGCGGGCGATTGGGCGGCGCGACAGCAGTCCACGAAGCGCGCGAGGGCGCTAGAGACGAAGGCGTCACGGCGGCGCACGAAGACGGTCGGAACGCACGCCTGCTCGGCCGGCAAGGGGTGCAGCGCGACATGGCCATCGCGCCAGGCCTGCTCGACCACGGCGCGGGGCAGGAGGGTAATGCCCACGCTGGCGGCGACGCAGCCGACGATGCCGTCGAGCGTGCCCAGCTCCAGGCGGCGCAGGGCGGTGTGGCCGCGGGCGGCCAGGATGGCTTCGAAGCGCTGGCGATAGGAGCAGCCGGTGCGAAAGACGATCAGCTTGACTTCGTCGGCGGCGGCCAGGTAGGCATCCAGGTCGGCGCAGCCCGGCGCGGTGACGACCACCAGCTCCTCCTCGACGATCGGCGTCTCGACGAGCGCTGGGTGGCGCACCGGGCCGGCGACCAGGGCCCCTTCCAGCCGGTAGTCCAGCACGTCGTTGACGAGACTGTCGCTGGTGCCGGTGTGCAGCGTCACGTCGACGGCGGGATACGCGCGGCTATAGGCGGCGAGGACGGGAGGCAGTCGGAGCGCCGCGGTCGTCTCCAGTGAGCCGATGCGCAGCGCGCCGCGCGGCACCCCGCCGTCCTCGACGGCGCGTCTCGCCTCCGCGAGGAGCAGGCGCAGGCGAGACGCATAGGGCAGCAGCGCCTCCCCCGCGCTGGTGAGCCGCACGCCGCGACTGTGGCGGTGGAACAGCGGCACGCCCAGCTCGCGTTCCAGGAGCCGAACCCGGGCCGTCACGTTCGACTGCACGGTGTGCAGCTCTAGCGCGGCCCGCGAGATGCCCCCGACGCGGGCCACCGTTTCGAACACGAGCAGGTCCTGCGACTCCACGGCGTCGTCCCCAACCGGGCTGGCTTCCGACGGCAGGGTGCAGGTTTGGCCGCGCAGAGCCCGCGCACCGTCCTTGGCCAGACGTTCAGACATCGCTTGAAAAGATGGCTAACATCATAACAAATCATTTGACGCGATCGCGAGCCCGCCGTAGGCTGAGCATAGAGTGCTGCGGCGTACACGCCGGGGAGGACAGTAGCGTGTTGACGACAGAGATTACGCGGGCGTGGGGGGTGCGCTATCCGCTCGTGTCGGCGCCGATGGCGGGCGTGGCGGGCGGCGCGCTGGCGGGCGCAGTGTCGGCGGCCGGCGGACTGGGCATGATCGGGGTGGGTAGCACCACGCCGCTCGACTGGATCGCCGGGGAGGCCGAGGTGGCGCGGGCGCACGGCCCGTTCGGCATCGGGCTGATGAGCTGGGCCATCGACGGGCGCCCGGAGCTACTGGACGCCGTGCTGGCCGCACGGCCGTTCGCCGTCAGCCTGTCGTTCGGGGACTTCGCGGCGTACGCCGAGCGGGCGCGGGCCGCGGGCGTGGGGGTGATCGGCATGGTGCAGGACGTGGCAACCGCCGAGCGCGCGATCGCCGCGGGGGTGGATGCGCTCGTGGCGCAGGGCACGGACGCCGGCGGGCACACGGGGGCGGTCGGGACGCTGCCGCTCTTGCAGCTCGTGCTGCCGCTGGGCGAGGCGGCGGGCATTCCGGTGCTGGCGGCCGGCGGCATCGCGACGGGCCGCGCGATCGCGGGCGCGCTGGCGATGGGGGCGGCCGGCGCCTGGGTGGGCACGCGCTTCGCGGCGACGCGCGAGGCGCTGGGGAGCGACGCGGCGAAGGCGGCGATGCTGCGGGCACGCGAGACAGACACCGTACACACCCACGTCTTCGACATCGTGCAGCGCCTACCCTGGCCCGACGAGTTCCCCGGCCGAGCGCTGCAAAACGCCTTCACCGCGCGCTGGCACGGCCGGGAGGCGCAGCTGCGGGCTGACCTTGACGCCGTGAGCGAGCGCTTCGAGGCGGCGCGCCGGCGTGACGACTACACCGAGGCGTACGTCTACGCCGGCCAGGCAGTGGGCCTGGTACACGAGATCCCGAGCGCCGGCGAGCTGGTCGCGCGGCTCATGGCCGAGGCGGAGGCGCAGCTTGGGCGGTGTGCCGGGCTGGTCGCTCCCGTAGCGGGCTAGCGCGCCCCCTGTTCGCTACCGTCTGAACGGCGACGCAATCGCCCCCGGGCTTTCCCCGGGGGCGATTGGTGCTTCGAGAGTGCTCGAGCGCGCGTACGACGGCTTGGGGCCATCCGGTCATGGCGCACAAGCAGGCGACGAACGCGCTAGCGTGGGAAGCGGCGCGGTGCGCCTAGGCGGTGCCGCCGCTATAGGGGCTGTTGGGGAACGCGTCGCCCGGCTGGGCCGGGTTGTCCACGGCGTAGATCGGCGTTGGCACGCCGCCGGCCGCGAGGCGCGGCGCCGCCGTCTTGGCGAGCGCGGAAACTTCGGGGATGGCGCCTGGTGTCGCCAGGTGAGTCTGCTGGGTTGCCAAGGCCCGGTGGGGAGCGAGCAGCAGCAGGCCGCCCGCGGCCGCGCCGAGCAAAGCGTGTCGAACCATGTGACCTCCGGTGTTACGTCAGCCGCGCTCTCTCGCGCGGCGGGGGCGAACCGGACCCCCATACCAGGGTCACCCGGTACTACTAACGGCGTGTGGCCGAGGTGTTAAGGACTCGTGGAGTTGCAGGCAGGAGGGACGGCGCCGGGCCTGGCGCGAGCGGCGCGTGCGCCGGTCGCATGCCGTGTGCGGCGCGCGGGGCTATACTGTGGGCTAACGGCGGCCGGTCAGCCCGGCTCCTCCAGGCTGCCGGCGCGTGGCGGCGCGTGACGAGAGAGGCCAGACTAGAGAGGGAGGTCGACGGATGGCGACCACGATGGCGCCCGGCGCGTGGACGGCGGTGCAGGCGGACGAGACCAGCGACGCGCTCATCGCGGCGATGGGCCTGGGCGGGGTGGAGTACCTGTTCTTCACCTCCGGCTCGGAGATCATGTTCTTTCAGGAAGCGATTGCGAAGGCGAAGGCCCAGGGCAAGCCCACGCCGAAGCTGATCACGATGACGCACGAGCACCCGAGCCTGAACGCCGCGATCGGCTACGGCATGGTGACCGGTCGCGCCGCGGCGACGGCCGCGCACGTGGACGTGGGCACGCAGAACTACGGGGGCGCGGTCCACACGGCGTTCCGGGGCGGCGTGCCGGTGCTGATCACGGCGGGCGGCCCGCCCACCGCCTATCCCGACTCGATGCGCGGCGCGCGCGACGGCGCGCACTTCTGGCTGCAGCAGGGCTTCGACCAGAACGGCATCGTGCGCCAGTACGTCAAGTGGGACCACAAGCTGACCTCGCAGGACAACCCGGGGCTGATGGTGAGCCGGGCGCTGCAGGTGGCGCAGTCGGAGCCGCAGGGGCCGGTCTATCTCAGCCTGCCGCGCGAAGTGGCGATGAGCCCGATCGACGGCGCGCGCTTCCCGACCGTCGAGCAGCTGGGCCTGGCGCAGCCCGCGGCGCCCGACCCGGATGCCATTCGCCAGGCGGCGGCGTGGCTGGTGCAGGCGCGCAACCCGGCGGTGGTCGTCTCGCGCTCGGGCCGCAACCCCGAGGCGGTGACGGCGCTGGTGGCGCTGTGCGAGCTGTTGGGCCTGCCGGTGGTCGAGGCGGCCTGGCGGACCTATCAGAGCTTCCTGTTCGACCACCCGCTGTACCAGGGGCCGATGAGCCTCAAGGACTGTGACATGGTGCTGGTCCTGGACAGCGACATCCCGTGGCTGCCGGGGCCGAACGCGCCGCCGGCCGACGCCAAGGTGGTGGTGGTCGACGTGGACCCGATCAAGCCGGCGATCCCCACCTACGAGTTCACGGCGAACCTGCGCATCACGTCGGATGCGCTGCTGGGCATCCGCGCGCTGCAAGCGGCGGCCGAGGGCCAGATCGGCAGCGGCGAGCGCCAGCGCTTCGCCGACCGCGCCGCCCGCTGGGGCGACGTGTCGCGCGAGCGGCGGCAGAAGGCGGTGCAGGAGGCGCAGGGCGCGGCGAGCAAGACGCCGGTCGACGCGCTATGGGTGGCTTACCAGCTCAGCGAGGTGATGGACGACAACTGCGTGCTGATGGACGAGACGCTGGTGTCGGCGCCGGTGTGGCGGTTCGTGAAGGGCTCGACGCCGCGCAGCTACTTCAAGAACCCCGGCAGCAGCGGCGGCTGGGGGCCGGGCGCGGCGCTGGGCGCGAAGCTGGCGATGCCGCAGAAGGACGTCATCATGACGTCGGGCGACGGCTTCTACATGTACGCGGTGGCGAACCCGGCCATCTGGGCGGCGAAGCAGTACGGCGCGCCGTTCATGGCGGTGGTGTTTCAGAACCGCAGCTATAGCACGGGCACGCGCGCCACGGTGGGCTACTACCCCGAGGGCTACTCGGCGCGCAGCGGCCTGGAGGGCGGCTACTTCGACCCGCCGATCGACTTCGCGAAGGAGGCGGAGGCGGCCGGCGCCTACGGTGAGAACGTGCGCGACCCGGCGGAGGTCGGCCCGGCCCTGCGCCGCGGCCTCCAGCAGATCCGCAACGGCACGCCCGCCGTCATCTCGGTGTGGCTGCCGAAGCTCGTCAGCGGCGACTAGGCCGGTTAGCAAGGATAGGGTGCGGGTGCGGCGCACCCGCACCCCAGCCAGGGTAATCGCCAGCAGGTGCGCCCCGGGCCTCACGTGAGGCCCGGGGCGCACCGTATCGTGTGGCAACGTATCCTTCGCTACGCAAGCGACTATGTCGCGGCAGGCCGGGTCAGCAGCCGCGGACGGGGGGGGCGGGACGGGATGGCGGGTCAGGGATAGGCACAAGGAGTGTCGGGCGCGTAGCGGGCGATCATCTCGGGTAGCAAGGCGAGCGCGTGGCCGTCCACGGTGCCGGCAGCGTTCAGCACGGTGGTCGGTACCTGAGCGTAGTAGGTGCCGGACGGCATGATGGCGCAGCCGCCCCAGCGCCGCATGAGCAGGTTCTGGACAAGCACCTCCTCGCCAGAGTGGTAGCGCGGCAGGCGCCGCCAGAAGGCGAACCCGCCCACGGCCAGGAGCTTGGTCCGGTCGTAGAGCACGCACGACGCGATCCAGGCGACCTTGTAGCGGCGGTGCTCGCCGGGGGCAAGGGTCTGACTGACGTGCCACTGGTTCGCGGCGCGGTGCAGCTGCCAACGCTCCCAACCGGGGCCTTCCGGCGTCAGCGCCTCGGGCTGCACGGGACCGTCCCAGTACTCGACGATCTGCTGCGCCGGGCGCACGTCGTCGCGGTGGGAGAGCCCGGCCGGGAAGGCGCCGACGAAGCCGCAGCCCTCCTCGCATAGGGTGTCGCGCAGACGCTCCAGCACCCACGGCTCCATCAGCACGTCGTCGTCCAAGTAAAGCACGGTGTCGGCGGTCGCCCGGTCGAGGAGAAAGGCGCGCTGCTCGGCGATTCCCCAAACCGGCGGCCGCGTGTGCCACTCGACGTCCCCCCCGCGCGCCGCGATCACGCGGCGGAGCGTTTGCACGACCGTGTGGTCCCCGACGGGCTCGTCGCTCTGGTCCGCCACGATCAGGCGGAGATCGCACAGCGACTGCGCCGCTACCCCGGCCAGGGTCAGGATCAGCGCGGGCAGCCGGTTACAAGTCGGCAACAGGACATCGACGGCGGGCATACCGGCACTCCCGGGCTAGGCGGGCGCGACTGGCGGGCGCCGCGGCCGGTCAGGATGGACCGGCGGGTGGCTACACGGCTGTCGCGGCCGCGATCACTCGTGCGGGCAGGGGCTCGGTCGGGAACGCACGAAGCGTGCCGCGGGCGCGGCAACCGCGTCGTGCCGCACGGTTGGCATACGGTCTGCACCGCTCGTGACCGAAGCCTTGACACCGGGCGATTGGAGGAGACACCGTATGGCTGGACAGTCGAAGACGACCACCGATCACGAGACGATCCGCAAGTGGGCCGAGGCGCGCGGCGCCCAACCGGCCACGGTCAAGGGCACCGGGGACCACGACGAGGCGGGGGTGCTGCGTCTGGACTTCCCGGGTTACAGCGGCAAGGACCGGCTAGAGCACATCTCCTGGAAGGAGTGGTTCGAGAAGTTCGACGAGAAGCACCTGGCGTTCCTGTACCAGGACGAGACGCGGGAGGGCGACGAGAGCCGCTTCTTCAAGCTAGTCAGCCGCGACACGGCCCACGCGAAGTCGCGGTGAGGGCGCGGGGCCCGCACGGCCGCCACGCGTGGGCCGAGGGCTATCGCGTGGGGGCAGGGCGAGTAGCTCGCACCCCGCCGCGAGCACTTCCTCGGGCGAGACGTCGGCCGTGTACGAGACCTCGTGGTCGCAGCGCGCCCGGATGACGTCCGCGCCGCAGGCGGGACACGCGAGCCGCCACGCCGGCAGCGGACGGTGGCGAGCGCGGGTCATCGGCCCCGCGTTGATCAGGTTGCCACACCAGTAGATGCCGACTGTTGGCGCACCCACGGCCCCGGCCAGGTGAAGCGGTCCGCTGTCGTTGCCGATCATCACCCCGCTACGCGCCAGCAGTCCGGCGAGGCCGCCAAGCGAGAGGCGGCCACAGAGATTCTCGGCCTGGATGCACATGGCGCTCGCGACCGACGCGGCCAGCGGCCGTTCGGCGTCCACGCCAACGATTGCCACCGAGGCCCCCGCTGCCCTGAGCGCGTCGGCGACGATGGCGAAATGCTTCGGCGGCCAGCGGCGCCGCCCGTCGCCCGCGCCGGGATGCAGGACGACGAGGGGCGCCGCGTCGGGCGCGCCGTCGAGCGGCAGGTGCGGGACCGCACGTCGCGCCTCGGCGAGGTCGGCTGCGGTCACAACCAAGCGGGGCTCCAGCACCGCGGGCGATGAGGCCCCGACCAGCGCCACTACCTCCAGGTAACGCAATACTTCCGGTTGGAAGTACACGTAGGGCACCCAGGCGTCGAGGGGCTCCGCATCGGGCGTCTTTAGCCCGACGGTCCAGCGCGCGCCCAGGCGGCGGATGAAGGGATTGGAGTAGCGCCCGCCGCCATGCAGCTGGATGGCGAGATCGAACTGCTCGTCCTGCATTGCCGCGAAGAAGGCGTCCTGCGCGGTCTGCGCGCCAGGCGGAGCGGGCACGGTGTCGAGCAGGCTCACGCCGCGTGCGGGGGGCAACACGACCACCCGATCGATGGGCCCGGGCCGGCCGGCGAGGAAGGCGGCATGCCAGGCCTGCCCCAGCAGGACGATCTCCGCGTCGGGGTATCGGAGCCGGAGCGCCGCGAGCGCCGGGAGGGTGAAAATGAAGTCGCCGAGTCCGCCGCCGCGCAAGATCGCAATCTTCTGCACGCTAGCTCCTGTTATGTGAATCAAGGGGACGCGGGATCACGAGGAGAAACGACAGCTGAAGAAGCGAGCGTGCGTGGGATCGGCGAGCGCGCGGTCGAGCGCAACCGACCCGCGGGCGGCTGGCCCCGCGGCTGGCCCCGCGGCCACCGCCCGGGCCACCACCCGGACGCGGCGTCGGCCAGACCAGCCACCCACAAAGTCGTGTTCGCGCGAGGGCCCCGCGGGCTAATCAGCGACCGGGCTGGGAAGGCGGGAACGTCTCCGTGCTGGTCTCCCCGAACTGGCCGCTGGCGTTGTAGCCACTCGGCCCGCCGCGATTCATCAGCTCGCGGAGCCGGTCCCACAGCGGGGGCGGTGTCTCCCTGCGGTACACCCAGAGATTCTGGATGGACCGTGTGTTAGCGCTCGTGCCGCCGCCGGCGTTCGCGCTCACGCCGAGCGCCGTGCCGCCGAAGTTCGAGAGGTTCAGCATCTCGTCGCCTGCGGTGGCCTCTTCGTGGACCGGAACGCTCTCCAGCTCGTCCTCGCTCCAGCCGAGCATCTGGACCCACTGGAACTCGCGGGCCAGATCGCTGAGCATCAGCGTGCGTCCTGCTTGCTGCATAGCCGGCTGCCTCCTCGAATTGTCGGGCTCCTGTCGGGTCGGGAGTGTCCCAGAGCGCGCGCCGCCCGCGGTCTACGCTCCGCTGTCGTCCGCCGCCAGGGCGTCTTCGGCCGCCGCCTCGGCCACGTCGGGCTGGGCGAGGGCCTCCTGGCGACCGGGCGCCGCGCGGTCCTTGGGCACGTCGCCAAAGTAGGCTTCCGCAAGCCGATGCTCGGCTGCCTGCTCAACTTCGCCTGGCTGGGCCAGGGCCTCTTGTCGAGCGGGGGACGCGCGGTCGTTCGGCACGTCGCCCGCGTACTCGTGCGCCAGCTCGCGCTCGGCCGCTTCCTCAGCCACGTCGGGCTGAGCGAGCGCCTCACGTCGCGCTGGCGAGGGGGGTGGCTGGCGACTCACGACTGCTTCTCCCCGGTGGGTGCGCCGGGGCGGGTTGGGGCGGGCTCTCCGGACGGAGGTACGACGAACGTCTCGGAGCTACCGCTGTCGTCGTAGCCCGCCGCGCCCCGGTCGCCCTGGCCCCAGGACGCCTCGCCCTGGCTGGTGGCCTGGCCGCTGGCGCCTTCCATCTCCGAAACCGGATAGACGCCCGTGTGGCCCGGCTCGTCCTTGCGGCCCTTGCCGCCGCCGGGCATCCCGCTGTCGCGCGCCGGCTGTTCGGATGGTCGGGTGTTGCTGTCCTGCGTGGTGTCCATGTGGTCCTCCCCGTGGCGTCCCAGCGTGGGCCGTGGCCGGCTCGCTGGGGGTGGCCGACGGCGCCGGGCAGCCGGGTCGCCGCGGCCTCCACGTCCGGGGGCGCAGTCCGCGTGCCGGCAGGCGAGGTAGGGTCTGGCCGCCGGCCGATTCTAATGCTCTTCTTAGGCGCTGGCGCGGGGGAGGGTGTGGCGGAAAGAATCAGCCGCCGGACTGTCCGCGCTGGCGCGCCAACCGCTATGATCGACGGCGGAGACGGGGTTTCGCTGGGAGGGAGCTGGGAAGATGGCGAAGGAGGCGGAGCTGCGCGAGGAGCTGGCGACGCTCACGCGCATCCTGGCGATGCGGGGGCTGCTGGAGCTGCACGGGCACGTGAGCGTGTACGATGCGGACGCCGGGCGCATCTACATGTGCCCCGGCATGGGCTGGGACAAGGCGAACACGCGGGCTGAGGACCACTTCGTGTTCGCGCCCGACGGCCGCATTGTGGAGGGCGAGGGCCGGCCGCCGCTGGAGTGGCCGATCCACACCGCAATTCATGCGGCGCGGCCGGATGCGCGTGCGGTGGCGCACCTGCACTCGCCCTGGGCGACGCTGTTCGCGGTCGCGCACCGCGAGTTCCGGCCGGTGCTCATTCCGGGCGGCATGTTCGCGGACGGCGTGCCGCTTTACGCCGAACGGCGGCTGATCACGACGCCGGAGCGGGGCCAGCGGCTGGTCGAGGTGCTGGGCCGGCGGCGGGCGGTGCTGCTGCGCGGTCACGGCGTCGCGGTCGCGGCCGATAATATCCCCGAGCTGCTGTACGCGTCGATCATGCTGGAAGACAACGCCCGCGCCGCGGTGCAGGCCGCCGCCGTGGGCGCCCCGGACTTCATCGACGCGGACGAGTGCGCCGCCATCGAGGCCGATGGCGCGCCCTTCGCCATCCGTGCCCGCCTCGCCTGGAACTATTTCGCGCGCCTGGAAGCCCGCTGGGACCGGCAGGGCCCAGTCGGGGCCGGGCCTGTAGCGTAGGCGCGGGGCCGTGCTGGCTCACCGATTAGCCGAGCATCCGAGGTCAGGTGCCTCGCGTGGCGGCCGGGCGGCGGGGGACGAGCCCCTGCCCTACGTCTGTTACCCGGGAACCGGCGGGGGGCCTGCCCCGGCCGGGCGGCAGGGGGCGAGCCCTTGCCCTGCGTTCTCGGATGCCCGCCGAGCACGCAGCGAGCCCCTTTCCTCGTGCGAGGAAAGGGGCTCGCCATCGTCCGTTGCGGCCGCTACCCAGCGGCAACCGGCCGGCGGGTAGCGGCTGGCCGCTACACCTCGCGGAACTCGCCCTCGACAGTGCCGGCCGGGCCGCTCGGGTTCGGGCCGCCCGGGGTTGGGCCGGCACCCGCGCCCGCGCCGGCGCCCGCGGCGCTGTAGACCGCCTGCCCCAGCTTCTGGAGCGTCTGGTTCAGGTCGTCCATGGCGCGACGGATGCCGGCGGTGTCGCTCGACTGCATCGCCGAGCGAACTGCCGCCACGCGGCCCTCGGCCTCACTCTTGAGGTCGGCGGGAAGCCGGTCGCCCGACTCGCGGAGCATCTTCTCGGTCTGGTAGACCAGGCTGTCGGCCTGGTTCCGGGCCTCGATCTCCTCGCGGCGCCGCGCATCCTCGGCGGCGTGCGCCTCGGCATCGCGGACCATGCGGTCGATCTCGTCCTTGCTCAGGCCGCTCGACGCCGTGATGGTGATCCGCTGCTCCTTGCCGGTGCCCTTGTCTTTGGCGGACACGTGCAGGATGCCGTTCGCGTCGATGTCGAACGTCACCTCGATCTGCGGCATACCGCGTGGCGCCGGCAGGATGCCGTCCAGGATGAACCGGCCGAGCGACTTGTTCTCGCTCGCCATCGGCCGCTCGCCCTGCAGCACGTGGACCTCGACCTGCGACTGGCTGTCGCTCGCCGTGGTGAACGTCTCGCTCTTGCTGGTCGGGATGGTGGTGTTGCGGGGGATAAGCGGGGTCGACACGCCGCCCAGCGTCTCCACACCCAGCGTGAGGGGGGTGACGTCGAGGAGGAGGACGTCTTTGACCTCGCCCTGGAGCACGCCCGCCTGGATGGCCGCGCCAATCGCCACCACCTCGTCGGGGTTGACCCCCTTGTGCGGCTCCTTCCCGAACAGGCTCTTC
>DATGMD010000087.1:0-107227 GCA_035293805.1 Chloroflexota bacterium
CGGCGCCGGCCCTCCCGGTGGCTCCGGCGCCGGCACGGGGGCAGTGGCGCTCGCAGTATTCCGCGCCACAGGCCGCGGGCGGCCACGAGAGCCGCCCCTACGACACGCGGGCCGCTCACCTGGCGCGCAAACGGCTCTAGGTAGGCGCTTCAGAGATCACTGTCAGCCCTGGCACCGTCATGTAGTGCCGGCGATTGTGTGTCACGAGCGGGATGCCGTGCAGAAGCGCGGTCGCGGCTTGCCAGGCATCCGCCGCGGAAATCGGACGGCCAAGCCGTTCGCTGGCCGTCCGCACGTACGCCCAATGCCTACACAGATCGTGGGGCCAAACCATCGCGCCAGGCTCGAATCGTGGCCAGGAACTCGTCCTCCGACTCGTCCTCTGGCCAGAAGTCCCCAAGCAGCTCGTCGATGTCCTCGATCGGTGCCACGCCCTGCTGAGCGGCGATCTCCACCGTCGTCGGTGTGCCGGTCGGCACAGGCGGCACAGGGAGCTGCTGGCGTGCCGTGGCAGCCTTGTGCTCCATGTTGTCAGCCCCCTGCCCCTGGTGAATCGCCAGACTACGTCAACTGACCGCGTCGAAATATCGGCTTCATCTTACCACGAAGGGATTGGCCAACCTCGGCTTGATCACCGCTCCGGACGAGCGACAGCAATTCCCGAGTAACCCGTAGTCTGGCCGGGTCAGTCGCCGGTGTAGTCGATCCCCAGCAGGCGGCCGATGTGCTCGACGAGGGCGGTGAAGCGCGGGTCGAGGCGGGTGGCGGCGGCGCGGGGCCGGGGGAGGTCGATCGGCACGACCTCGGCGACGCGGCCGGGGCGCGGCGTCATGACGATAACGCGGTCGGCCAGGAACACCGCCTCCGGGATGCTGTGCGTGATGAGCACACTGGTCTTGCGGCTCTCGCTCCAGATGCGGAGCAGCTCCAGGTTCATCTGATCGCGGGTGAGGGCGTCGAGCGCGCCGAACGGCTCGTCCATGAGCAAGAGGCGCGGGTCGTGGACGAGCGCGCGGCAGATGGCGACGCGCTGCTGCATGCCGCCCGATAGCTCGCGCGGATAGCGGGCGGCAAACTCGGCGATGCCGGCCAGGGCGAGCAGGTGGCGGGCGCGCTCGACGTAGGCGCGCCGGTCGCGGTGCAGGATCTCGATGGGCAGCAGCACGTTGTCGAGGACGGTGCGCCACTTCAGCAAGACGGGCGCCTGGAAGACCATGCCGACGCCCTCGACGGGGCCGCGTACCGGGGCGCCGAAGATCTCGACGGCGCCGCTAGACGGCGGGACGAGCCCGGCCAGGATCTTCAGCACGGTGGTCTTGCCGCAGCCGCTGGGGCCGACGATCGTGACGAACTCCTCGGCGCCCACGGTGAAGGCGACGTCCTCCAGCGCCTTTACCGGACCGGCGCGCGTGCCGTAGACCTTCAGCACGTCGCGGACAGCGATGGCGGGGGCGGCCTCGCCCGGGCGCGGCTGGGTGATGGTATTGGCTGGCGTCGTCATGTGGCTCCGCTCGGGCGCTACGTCTTGGGCAGGACGCCGCGCGGGGCGTACTCGGTCGTCCAGAACTCGTTGAAGTCCACCGGGCGCTTCATATCCGTGTAGTTCGCGATGACGAGCTGGTAGGTCTGGCGCATCTTGTCTTCCGACATGGTGCCGATGCCGTTGCGACGCACCTCGTCCACCATCAGGAAGTCGATGGCGACCTGTAGCTCGCGGCGGGCGATGTCGCGGTCGAGCGCCGGGTTGTACTTGAGCGTGATGGCGTTCGCGGCGTCGGGGTCCTGCACGCACCAGGCGATCGCCTCGGCCAGCGCCTGGAAGAACGCCTTCGCCATCTCCGGGTCGCCGCGCAGCGTGTCGTCGGTGACGACGATGCCGTTGTTGTACATGTCGAGGCCGAAGTCGGCGTAGAGCAGGGCCGTCATCTCCTCGTTCTGCTTCTTGCCCGCGGCCTCCCAGGTGGGCCAGGAAGTGTAATAGTCGAACGAGCCGGAGGCGCGCCCGGCCTGGACCGCCGGCAGCTTCGAGGGGAAGTCCATGACGAGCGTCTGCACCTTGCCAGCGTCGAAGTTGTTGATCTTGGCGAAGGCCGGGAGCATGACCAGGCTGGCGTCGCCCGCCGTGGTGGCGATGGTCTTGCCCTCGAGGTCAGCGGGCTTGGCGATGCCGTTCTTCTTGGGCGACAGGACGCTCATGAGGTTCTTGTAATGGGTCATGAAGGCGATCTTGGCGGCGGCGCCCTCGGCACGGGCGAGGATCGTCGCACCGGTGTCGGCGAGGCCGAAGTCGGCCGACTTGGCGGCCACCTTGCGCACGCAGTCGCCCGAGCCCTGGGCGGAGGCGAACTTCACGTTGAAGCCGGCGCGGGCGAACTCGCCGTGGTCCTGGCCGGCGTAGTAGAAGGCGTGCTTGCCGTAGGGCGTGACGTCGAGCAGGAAGGTGATGTCGCGCACGCGTCCCTGGGCGGGCGCCTGCGCGGCGGGCGCGCTGCCTGTGGCGGGCTTGGGGGCGGGCGCGGGAGTGCAGCCGGCGAGCAGGCCGGCCGTGGCGACGCCCAGGCCGACGCCGGGCGCCGCGGCCAGCAGCTGCCGGCGCGTCAGCCGGCGGCCGCGCGCGGACGTTGGCTGCGGCGATGCGTGGTCGGTCATAGCTGCCCTCCTATGGATGGCCCCGCGCGTCCGCGTCGGGGTGAGCGTCGGCGTTCGGGTACGCCGCTACATGCTGGTCGGAATCTCCTCGGCCTCGGTGACGCCCCAGGGGACGATCAGCCGTTCGAGCACGACGACGGCGGCGAACAGCGCCAGCCCCATCAGCGACAGCAGGATGAACGAGGAAAAGCTCATCGCCGTCCGGAGCTGCGCGTTGGCGATGACGATCAGGTAGCCGAGGCCCTCGTTGCCGCCGACGAACTCGCCGATGATCGCGCCGATGACGGCCAGGGTGATGGCGACCTTCAGCCCGCTAAAGATGAACGGCAGCGAGTAGGGGAAGCGGATCTTCACGAACTCCTGCCAGCGGCTCCCGTTCAGCACCTTCACCAGGTCGAGCAGCTCGGGATCGGCGGCGCGCATGCCGGTGGCGGTGCTGATGACGATTGGGAAGAAGGCGACGAGCAGGGCGATGAGCGCCTTCGACTGCAAGCCGTAGCCGACCCAGATGAGCAGCAGCGGCGCCACGGCGACCTTCGGCACGATCTGTAGGACGAGGATCACCGGGTAGACGACGTTTTGCAGCGGGCGCGAGTAGACGATGGCGATGGCCGCGACGATGCCGAGCAGGACGGCGAGCAGGAAGCCGATCAGCGTCTCGTAGAAGGTGACCCAGGTGTGGGTAGCGTAGAGGTCGGCGCGGCTGGCGAACTCTTGCCAGATGGCGCTGGGGGCGGGCACCAGGAAGTCGGGGACCTGGAACAGGCGGACGGCAGCCTCCCAGAGCCCGATCGCCACGACGATCGCGACGATGGCGGTGACGACCTCGCGGGGGCGGATAGCGGTCATGGCGCCTCCCCGGGCGGCGCGAGCGATTGGCCCACATGCTACTAAGGCGCTTCGCCCGCGGTCAAGCGCGGCACAGGGCACGGCGCGCGCCGGCCCTACCCTGGTGGCGCTTGGCCTGCTATAAGTGCGTGTCACACTTCCCGCAGGCGAGTGGAGATTAGCGAGGCGGCCATGCAGCTTTCCCGCAACGCGGTGCTAGCTCTGTGTACCGGCGTGCTGGTGCTTACGTCGGCGAGCATTACGGTGTTCAGCCTGTGCCTGCCGTGGGTCGAGCGCGAGTTTGGCTGGCCGCGGGCGGTGTCCACGATCCCGTACACGGTGGCGATGGTCGCCTGGGGCATCAGCGCGCCGATCTTCGGCAAGCTGGCCGACGACCACGGCACGCGCCCCGTCATGCTGGGCGGGATCATCACGATGGCGACCGGCTTTCTGGGCATGGGGCTGGCCCAGAACTTCTGGCAGCTGGCGGTCGCCTTCGGCGTGCTGACGGGGACGGCGATGGGCGCCTGCGGCATCAGCATGGGCGCGCTGCTCGTGTCCAAGCACTTCGACGCGCGCAGCCGCGGCTGGGCAGTGAGCGTCGTGCAGGCGGCGTCGCCGCTCTATCCGCTGCTCTTCGCGCCGCTGCTCTATCTGGTGATCCGGGCGTTCGACTGGCGGACGGCGGCGCTGGTGACGAGCGGGCTGCTGTGGTTCGTGGCGCTGCCGCTAGCCTGGGTGGGGGCGCGCGACCCCGACACGGCCCAGCTCGGCGGGCACGCGCGCCTGCCCTGGCGCGCCTGCCTGCCATACCTGCGCAACCGCTCGATGCTGGCGCTGTTCGCGGCGCGGCTGGCCTGCGGGCTGGCGTTCTTCCAGAGCGCCCACCTGGTGGCGATGAGCATCAGCAAGGGGTTCGACCCGCACGTCGGCACCACGGCGCTGAGCATCTTCGGCCTGTCGGCGGTGAGCTGGGCGCTGATCTTCGGCCGGCTGGCCGACCGCTTCGGGCGCTCGCGCACGCTGGGCGTGAGCTACCTGCTGCGCGGCGTGGGCACCTTGGCGCTGGCGCTGACGGTGCCGTCGGAGATCGGGTTCTACGCGCTGGTCGCCATCGGCATCGGGCCGACGTTCGGCACCATCGCCGTGCAGAACGTGCTGTTTTACGAGGTGGTCGGCCCGCGGCTGGCGGGGCTGATCCTCGGGCTGAGCTTCATCGTACACCAGATTGGCTCGTCGATCGGCCCACAGCTTGGCAGCATCATCTTCGACGTGACCAAGTCCTACGATCAGTACCAGTTCGTGCTGGGGTTGATCCTGTTAGTGTCGGCCGCCATCTGCTTCAGCGTCGACATCAAGAAGCTGGGGGCGCTGCCGGTCGGGCCAGTGGTGGCGCCGGCACGGGCGTAGGTCGGCCCCCCCGACCCCCCAATCCTGGGGGGAGAGGGAGAGGAGGGGAGCTGGGGGGACACCCCCCAATCCCCCCGGCAGGGGAGCGCCCCTGCACCCCCGGGGAGAGGACGAGGCGAGGGAGCAGGCCCCCGGCGGGGGAGTGGCCTGGGCAAGCCGGCAAGCGGCAGCCCCCAGCGGCGAGGGGAGGGAGCGGGATGGCGGAGGCGGCGAGGGGGTCGGTTGGGGCGAGCGTGCGGCGGAAGGAGGACCGCCGGCTGCTGACAGGGGCCGGGCGCTACGTGGCCGACCTGGCGCTGCCCGGATCCCTGCACGTGGCCTTCGTGCGCAGTCCCCACGCGCATGCCCGCATCCGCGCGCTGGATACGGCGCCGACGCGGGCGCTGCCAGGCGTCGTCGCCGTTGTGGACGGCGCGGCGGCGTTCGACCGGCTAGGGCCGCTGCCGAGCTTCCTCTGGAAGGTGCCGGGGCCGGTGATCCGCGAGGCGGTACAGCCCGTCGTCAAGACGGAGACCGAGCCGCTGATGGCGGTGGACCGGGCGCGGTTCGCCGGCGAGGCCGTGGCGCTGGTGCTGGCCGAGAGCCGCTACGTGGCCGAGGACGGCGCCGAGCGGGTGGCGGTGGCCTACGAGCCGCTGGCCGCGGTGACCGACGTGGCCGTGGCGCGGCAGCCCGGTGCCCCCCTCGTCCATCCGGAGTGGGGCGACAACCTGGCCGTGCGGGTACACGTGGCCGCGGGCGACGTGGACGGCGCGTTCGCGCGGGCGGCGTGCGTGGTGCGGCGGCGCTTCACGGTACAGCGGCTGACGGGCGTGCCGCTGGAGACGCGCGGCGTGGTGGCGCGGCCGGAGCCCGCCGGCGGGCTGACCGTCTGGTCGTCCACGCAGACGCCGCACGCGCTGCGCGACGTGATCGCCGGGCAGACGGGGCTGGACGCCGAGCGCATCCGCGTCGTCGCGCCCGACGTGGGCGGCGGCTTCGGCATCAAGGCGCTGGTGTACCCGGAAGAGGTGCTGATCGCGTGGTTGGCGCTGGAGCACGGCCGGCCGGTGCAGTGGATCGAGGACCGCCACGAGCACTTCCTGAGCGCGATCCACTCGCGCGACCAGGAGCACGCGATCGAGCTGGCGCTGGCCGCCGACGGCGCGATCCTGGCGCTGCGCGACCACTTCACGATCGACATGGGCGCCTACAACCCGCTGGGCCTGGTACAGCCGTACAACAGCGCCGCCCACCTGATCGGGCCGTACCGCGTGCCGGCGGTCGAGGTGGAGGCGGCGGGCTACGTGACGAACAAGACGCCGCTGGCCCCGTATCGCGGCGCAGGGCGCCCCGAGGCGGTGTTCGCGATGGACCGGGCGCTCGACTGCGCGGCCCGCGAGCTAGGCATGGACCCGGCCGAGCTGCGGCGGCGGAACGTGGTCACGGCGGCCGAGATGCCTTACGACGTGGGCATCCTGTACCGCGACGGGCAGCCGCTGGTCTACGACAGCGGCGACTACCCGGCCTGTCTGGAGCAGGCGCTGGCGATGGTCGGCTACGAGGCGGTGCGGCGCGAGCAGCCGGCCCTGCGGGCGCGCGGCATCTACCGCGGGGTGGGGCTGTCGGCCTATGTGGAGGGCACGGGCATCGGGCCGTTCGAGGGCGGCCGGGTGGCGCTCGACGCGGACGGCCACGTGTGGGTATACACGGGTGCCTGCTCACAGGGGCAGGGCCACGAGACGACGTTTGCCCAGGTGGCGGCGGACGAGCTGCGGGTGGGCCTGGACCAGGTGACGGTGGTGGGCGGGGACACGGCCGGCATCGAGCGGGGCTGGGGCACGCTCGCCAGCCGCAGCGCGGCCATCGCCGGCACGGCGATCGCGGGCGCGGCGCAGGACGTGGGCGCGCGGCTGCGCGAGCTAGCCGCCGAGATGCTGGAGGCCAGCCCCGCCGACCTGGAGCTGCACGCGGGCACCGTGCGCGTAGTCGGCACGCCGAGCCGGTCGGCCACGTTCGCGCAGCTCGTGGCGCGGGCGGGACCTACCCCCCCGGCCCCCCTCCCGGTGCGGGAAGGGGGTGAGGACGGACCCCCTCCCCCAACCCCCTCCCTCCATAGGGGGCGGGGGCTTCCGGCGGCGCCGGGGGTAGCGGAGCCAGCCCCCCCCTTCCTTCAGAGGGAAGGGGGGCCGGGGGGGTTAGGTCAGCACGCGCCCGAGCACGCGGCGGTGCTGGAGGCGACGCGGTACTTCGAGCCGCCGACGGTGACGTACGCGAACGCGGTCCACGCGGCGGTGGTGGACGTGGACGTGGAGACGGGCGCGGTGCGGCTGCGTGAGTACGTCGTGGTCCACGACTGTGGCCGTGTCATCAACCCGCTGATCGTGGAGGGGCAGGTGGTGGGCGGCGTGGCGCAGGGGATCGGCGGCGCGCTGCTGGAGGAGCTGCCGTACGACGCGAACGGGCAGCTGCTCGCGGCCAGCCTGATGGACTACCTGCTGCCGACCGCCGAAGAGATGCCAGCGTTCGCGCTGGGCCACGTCGAGAGCGCGTCGCCGCGCAATCCGCTCGGGTTCAAGGGCCTGGGCGAGGGCGGCGCCATCTCGCCACCGGCAGCGATCGCCAACGCCGTCGAGGACGCCCTGCGGCCGTTCGGCGTCGAGGTCACTGCGACGCCGCTGTCGCCCGAGCGCGTGCGGGCGCTGATCGACGCGGCCGCCGCCCGCGAGCAGGCGCCGCGCTAGTCGGATCCCGCCGGGACGGCTACGCCGAGGGCGTCGAGGAAGCCGTCGGGGTCTTCCAGGCTGAGGTAGAGGCGGCTGACGCGCATGGGGATGAACAGCACCCAGAAGGTGCGCGGCGGCGCCAGGCGTAGCTCGACCACGCCGCCCAGGGAGCCGTTGATCGCCAGGCGGCTCACCAGGTTGCCGTGGATGCCGACGCCCATCGTCCACAGCCGCGCTCGGCCCACGCACCGCGCGGCCACTACGCTGGCGCGCGGGAAGGCGTAGCGGAACAGACCGAAGCGGACCCGCACCGCCTCGCCCTCCAGGGCGACGTGGGCGGTGCGCGGCACCACGCCGCACAGCCAGAGGACCGGCTGCCACCAAGGGTCGAGCCGCATCGCGAACCGCACGACGCACCTCCTCTCAGCGATAGCATATCACTCGCCGGAATATTGTCGGGCACGCGACGTGCCTTGGCGGGAAGTGCTGCCGGAGACAAGCGCCGCGGGGCGCCCGCGGGCGCCCCGCGGCAGGGGAGGGCGCGGTGGTCAAGGCGGTGATCTTCGATCTCGACGGGACGCTGGTGGACACGAATTACCTGCACGTCGAGGCGTGGGCGCGAGCGTTCGCGGCGATTGGCAAGCTCGTGCCGCGGGCGGCCATTCACAAGCAGGTCGGCAAGGGCGCGGACAAGTTCCTGCCCGAGTTCGTGACGGACGCGGCAGCGGCACGGCAGGCAGATGCGCTGCACAGCGAGCACTACGCCGCGCTGCAAGAGTACGGCTATCCGCTGCCGGGCGCGAAGGCGCTGCTCGCGGCGCTGAAGGCGCGCGGCTGCGCGCTGTGGCTCGGCACGAGCGCCAAGCCCGAGGAGCTAGCACGGCTCATCGAAGCGCTCGACGCGAAAGACCAGCTGGCGGGCGTCGTGGGGTCCAAGGACGTGGAGGAGTCGAAGCCGGCGGCGGACATCTTCGCGATTGCGCTGCGGCGTGCCGGCGTGGCGCCCGCCGAGGCAGTGGTGGTAGGCGATACGGTATGGGACGTCGAGTCGGCGCGGCGCACCGACCTGCGCGCGGTGGCGGTGCTCAGCGGCGGCGCCTACAGCCGCGCCGAGCTGGAGGCGGCCGGCGCGGTCGCGGTCTACGACGACTGTGCGGCGCTGCTCGCCGCCGGGTTCCCCGACGGGTGGTAGGCACGCGGCCCCGCCCCAGTTGAGCCACGAACGCCGCAGCCCCCGAGCAAAGTGCTCGGGGGCTGCGGCGGAGAGGGGAGGGAGGAGAGTATCTTTCTGTTGGCCACGGGCGGGCCGCCCGCGGTGGCCCGCTTCACGATGGACCGTGGTGGCCACCGGGGTGGCCGAGTGCCGGATTCGCCTTCGCCGGGCCACCCGTAGGGGCCCGCTCGTCTTCACGCGCCCGGCCCGCGAGGGCCAGGCTCTGCGCGCCGGCAGGGCGCCGAGCGTCCCGCCGAGCCGCGCCTCATCATTTGGGAGCCTGGGCTCGCGACTCCGTTGTCGCGCGCCCTTGCTCTATGGATACGATACGCGACCCGTTATCACGGGACAGTAACAGCCTTCACGACTCCGCTGTGATCTTGCTCGCACGGCCGCGGCCGGCCGAAGGTGGTATAGTCCGCAGCAGCCGGCCGGGGCATGATGGGCGACCGGCTGCCTCGGGCTCGCACCCGGCCGTCGAGGCCCGGCGACGCGGACCGAGCGGCCGCGGCCGGCCTCCGAGGAGCGAGCATGGCGAAGATCGTCTTCTGCGAGGACAGCCCCCTCATCCAGAAGCTGATTGGGCTCGCACTGCGCTCGACCACGCACGAGGTCCATCTGGCGGCGGATGGCGCCGAGGGGCTGGCGCTGATCGAGCGCGAGCGGCCCGATCTCGTGTTCACCGACGTGTCGATGCCGAACGTGGATGGCTACCAGTTGGCCGACGCGCTGAAGGCGCGGCCCGACCTGGCCCACATCCCCATCATCATCATGACGGCCTCGGGCGACCAGGAGCAGCTTGCCGAGGGCTCTCGGCACGGGGCGGCAGGCTACTTCGCCAAGCCGTTCGCCGCGGCCGACCTGCGCGCGAAGGTGGACGAGCTGGCCTGCGGGCGCTAGCGTAGCCGCAGGACGTTGTAGGCGGGGATGGGGGCGGGGAAGCCTTTGAGGGGGAGCGGGCCGAGGGGGGCCGTGACGGCGAGGGCGGCGACGGCGGCGTGGACCCGGTCGCTGATGAGGATCTGGCCGGTGGCGGCCTGGTCGCAGAAGCGCGAGGCCAGGTTCGTCACTGGGCCGATGGCGCCGTAGTCGAAGCGCCCCTCGAAGCCGATGCGGCCGAGCGTGGCCTCGCCCACGGCGATGCCCACGCCGAAGCCCAGCGCGTGGCCGCGCCGGCGCCAGTCCTCGGCCAGCGCGGCAACCCGCGCCCGCATCGCCACGGCCATGCGCACGGCGCGCGCCGGCGGGTCGGGGCAGGGCAGCGGATCGTTGAAGAAGACCATCAGCCCGTCGCCGGCGAAGTGCTCCAGGGTGCCCTCGTGCTCGAAGATGAGCGCGCCCATCGCGGCGTGGTACTCGTGCAGCACGCCCATCACCGCCTCGGGGCTGGCCGTGGCCGCGAACGCCGTGAAGCCGCGCAGGTCGGCGAAGACGACGGTGATCTCGCGGCGATGGCTCTGTAGCAGCCGCTCATCGCCCGCGGCGACGATCACCTCGGCCACTTGCGGCGAGAGGAAGCGCCGCAGCCGTCCCACACGCTCTAGCTCGTCCACCTGCTGCTGCACGCGCGCCTCGAGCGTGCGGTTCCACGCCGCCAGCTCGGCCGCCTGCGCCTCGATGATCGCCAGATAGGCCTTCTCCTGGTCGTGCAGGCGCTTCTTCTCCAGGCACGCGCCGATGCGGGCGCGCAGCAGCACCGGGTCGAAGGGCTTGGGCAGGTAGTCCTCGGCGCCCATAGCGATACAGCGCACGACGCTGTCTAGCTCGTCGAGCGCGGAGAGCATGATGACCGGCACGTCGCGGAGGCGCGGGTCCTGCTGGCGCACGGCCAGGACCTCGTAGCCGTCCATCTCGGGCATCATCACGTCGAGCAGCACGAGGTCGACGGGCTGGGCACGGAGCAGCGCGAGCGCCTGGCGCCCGTTCTCGGCCAGGGTGACGCCGTAGCCCAGTCGCTCCAGCCGCCGCGCGAGCATGTCGCGGTTGAGCGCGTTGTCGTCCACGACAAGGAGCGCGCCCGCCGCGCCCGGTGCGGGGCTGCCATCGGGCGCGGCGTGGGCCTCAGCAGGGGAGGCGGCAGGCAGCGGCGAGGATGGGAGGCGCGGCGCGGCGGGCAGGGGCGCCGCGCCGGGAGTGCGGGGAGCGACGGGGGTGGCGGCGCCCGCGGGGAGCATGTCGGGCGCGGCGAGGGGGAGGCGTTCGTGGAGCAGCGCGCGCAGGTGGCTAGCCGCCCGATCGATGCGCTGCAGGTCGAGCACCGCGTCGTCCTGGCCGAGCGCAGCCGCCTGCTGCTGCAAGGCGGCAGTGCCGCGCGTGATCTGGTCGAGCACGGCAACTAATGCCTCGCGCAAGCCCCCGGTGTCCGGCGCCGAGGCGCCGGGCGCGTCGGGGGCGAACAGCTCGTTCACGAGGCGCAGCGCCCGCACGCCATCGGCGCGGATCGCTTCCAGGGCGGGCGCGAGAGCTTGCAGGCCCTGCTCCGCCGCCCCTTCGAGCAGCAGCTCCGCGTAGCCGATGACGTGGTTGAGCGGGCTGCGTAGCTCGTGGCGCAGCACGCGCAGGGCGTCGAGCGCGGGCGGCGCCGGGGCGCCCGGATCGTGGGCCGGCTCGGTCGGCGGGGGAGCGGCCAGCGGGAACTCGTCGCTCACCGGGCCCTCGCGGCCTGGGGCGCCGAGTACTGGAAAGCGAGCGGGGCCAGCGGCCCGGGCGGTGCGCCACCGCGGCGGCCAGGGCCGGTGTGGAAGCGACGGGGACGCATCATGTTCGGCATGGGCAAATAGCCCCGAATCGCGGCAGCTCACGAGCCGGAGATCGGCCACGCTGAGTTATAGCGGTTTCCCCGGCCCGTCGGCGTCCGCGCGAAGCTGACGGGGCAGGCCGCGAGCGGCAGGGCGTGGCACCGGGGCTGGCCGTCTACGAAGTGACCGAGGGGCCAGGTGAGAGGGGGCAGGGCGCAACGGGGGCCGGCGCCGGGGCGGGAGCGGGGGGCTGGTGGGCGGCCAGCGCCTCGAACTCGGTGGCGATCCGGCCCATCAGGCGCACTAGCGCGGCGATCTCCTCCGGCGCCGCGTCGGCGAGCGCGCGGGCGACGGCGGCGACGCGCGCGCCGTAGACCTGGGCGCAGCGCTCGCGCATCCTAGGGGCGATGCGCAGGCGCACGATCCGGCGGTCGGCCGGGTCGGGCGCGCGGACCGCATGGCCCGAGACGACCAGGTCGTCGGCCAGGCGGCTGGCCCAGCCGGGCGTGATGCCCAACGCCGCCGCCAGCTCGCCGATCGTCAGCTCGCCGCGCAGCATCAGATGCATGGCCGCCTGGATCTGTTGGGGCGTGAGGCCGATGCCCGGGGGCTTGGCCGAGCGGTTGAGCGCGTCGGTGACCACGAAGAAGCGCACGAGCTGTTGAATGACCGCGTGGATGTCCGCGTCGCCCGGCTGGACCGGCGGCACGCGGGTGATCGCCGCCACCGTCTCACTCCCATCACAAAACAGGCGCCGGCCGCGAGCGCCCGATTGCGGCGCCCGCCGCAAACCGCGAGCCAGGCTCGAATCGGGCTCGGCCGGGCGGCGTTAGAATTACGGTCATTGTACACCAAATCGTTGACGTGCGAAATAGTTTCGGATAGCATCTATTGGGAGTGCGCCAGCGCCGCTCCCGCGAGAATTCGTGAGCCCGAGCCGTGGGCGGCGCGGGGGATCGCCTGAGGACGATTCTACCAGCGGGCCAGGGGCCGGGCGAGAGCCAGGCACGCGGAGAGGCGCGGCGTGAGAATTACCGAGTTTGCCCTTCGCAATCCCCTGCTCGTCCTCGCCGTGACGGTGGCGGTGGGGATCTTCGGCGTGTTCGCCTACGCCAGCCTCGGCGTGGCCATCGCGCCGAACATCAACTTCCCCCAGGTAATCGTGACGACGACTTACGCGGGCGCCGACCCGGAGACGATTGAGTCGAACGTCACCCAGCCCATCGAGGACGCGATCGCCGCGTTGCCCAACATCGACACGAACGGGCTGACGTCGATCTCGGCGCAGGGCGTGTCGACGGTCATCGTGCAGTTCACCAGCGCGGCGAACGCCGATCTGGTGTCGGTCGACGTCGAGCGCGTGGTGAACCAGGCGCGCAGCAATCTGCCGCCCGACGCCGACCCGCCGATCATCTCGAAAGTGGACATCAATGCGGCGGGCGTGGCGACGGTCGTCTTCTCCGGCCCGCAGCCGCTCACCGAGCTGGAGGACGTGGCCGAGAACGTCCTGCAGAAGCAGTTCAACGCGCTGCCGGGCGTGGGCGCGGCGAACATCCGCTCGGGCATCACGCGCGAGGTCCACGTCAACGTGGACGAGTGGCAGCTGCGGGCGCGCGGGCTGTCGATCAACAACGTCGTGACAGCGCTGCAAGGGCAGCAGCTCGAGGTGCCGGCGGGCACGATCACGCAAGGGCGCAGCGACTTCAGCGTCTACTTCGACGCGCTGGCCGCGCGGCCGGAGGACCTGGGCAACATCGTCGTGCTGCAGACGCCGAACGGCGCCGTGTACCTGCGCGACGTGGCCACCGTCGAGAGCACCTACAAGAAGCGTGATGCTATCGTGCGCGTGAACGGCCAGGAGGGCATTGCGCTGGTAGTGACGAAACTGCCGGACGCCAACACCATCTCGGTCGTCAACGAGGTGCGCAAGGCTATCACCCGGCTGGAGCCACAGCTGCCGCCGGGCAGCCACTTGGACGTGGTGGTCGACTCGGCGCGCTACACGCAGAAGTCGTTCGACACCGTGCAGCGCGCGCTCATCGAAGCGATCTTCATGACGGGCCTGATCCTGCTGCTGTTCCTGCACACCTGGCGCAGCACGGCGATCGTGCTCGTGTCGATCCCCACGTCGCTGCTCGTCACGCTGACGATGATGAGCCTGCTCGACTACAACCTGAACCTGCTGACGATGATGGCGCTGACGCTGTGCGTCGGCATCCTGGTGGACGACAGCATCGTCGTGCTGGAGAACATCGCCCGCCACCTGGGCATGGGCAAGCCGCCGTGGCACGCGGCGCTGGAAGGCCGCAGCGAGATCGGGCTGGCGGCGCTCACCATCACGCTCGTGGACGTGGTGGTGTACGTGCCGATCGCCGTCATGCTGAGCGGCATTCCGGCACAGTTCCTACGGCCGTTCGCCCTCACGATCGCCATCGCCACGCTGACCTCGCTGATGATCTCATTCACGCTGACGCCGCTGCTGGCCAGCCGCTTCCTGAAGCGCGAGGAGGAGCACGCCGGGGGGCCGCTCGCGCGCTTCGGCCGCTGGTGGGACAGCGGCTTCTTCTGGATGGAGCACCGCTACGAGGCGCTGCTGCGCTACACGCTGCCGCGCCGCTGGTGGGTCATCGGCGCGGGCCTGCTGAGCTTTGCGCTGGGCATCTCGCTGTGGATGATGGGGTTGATCGGCTCGGACTTCTTCCCGAGCGGCGACCAGAGCGAGATCGACATCACGCTGACCATGCCGCCGTCGTCGTCGCTGGACGCGACGAACCAGGCGGCGCTGCAAATCGAGAACGCGCTGCACCAGTACCACGAGGTCACCACGGTGTACTCGGTGGTGGGCACGACGAGCGGCTTCTTCGGCAACAACACTGGTGCGAACACGGCGCAGGTCACCGCGCTCCTGGTGCCGCCACACGACCGCCAGCGCACCTCCGCGGACCTGGGCGACGAGATGCGCACCCTCTTCGTGAGCAGCATTCCGGGCGCGAAGATCCAGATCGGCCTGCCCAACGCGTTCGGCTTCGGCGGGTTCGGCGGCCAGCCGATCCAGGTACAGGTCCAGGGTGTCGACCCGGCGACCGTGGACCGGCTGGCGGGCGAGGTCGAGCAGGCGGTGCGGGCCGTGCCGGGCGCCGCCAGCGTGCAGAACAGCAACGACAACCGCCAGACGCAGCTGCGGGCGAAGATCGACTGGGCGCGGGCGGCTGACCTGGGCGTGACGCCGCAGGCGGCCGGCACCGCGCTGCGCTTTGCCATCGACGGCTTCCGCTCGAGCGCGACGCAGTACAAGCAGACGGGCCGCACGGCCATCGACATCCGCGTGCTGAACGCGAATGCCAACGTGGCGACGGTCCAGGACATCCGTGACCTGCCGGTCTCGACGTCGAACGGGGGGACCGTGAAGCTCAGCCAGTTCACGGACATTCGGGAGGTCACGATCCCGACGCGCATCAACCACGTGAACCGCCTGCGCAGCGTGACCATCGGCGCCGAGCCGGGCGCGGGCAAGCTGGTGGGCGACGTGCAGAACGCGGTCATGCGCGCGGTGAAGGACGTGCCGCTGCCGTCGGGCTACGCGGTGACTTACGCGGGCCAGGGCAACTCGGGCAACTCGGCGTTCACGGACATCTTCAAGGCGCTCGGCGTGGCCGTCCTGCTGATGTACATGCTGATGATGGTGCTGTTCGGCTCGCTGACGCTGCCGCTGGCCGTGCTGATGTCGCTGCCGCTAGCGGTAGTCGGGTCGTTTGGCGCGATGGCGCTGACGCACACGCCGTTCACGCTGTTCTCGCTGCTCGGCTTCGCCGTGCTGGTCGGGCTGGTAGGCAAGAACGCCATCCTGCTCGTGGACTACACGGAGATCCTGCAAGGGCGGGGCTACGAGCGCAACGCGGCGCTGCTGGAAGCGGGACCGACACGCTTGCGGCCGATCGTGATGACGACGATGTCGGTGATGGCGGCGCTGCTGCCGATCGCCAGCGGCCTGGAAGAGGGCTCGGAGCTGCTGAAGTCGGCGGCAGTGGTGCTGATCGGCGGGCTGCTGACCTCGACGCTGCTGACGCTGGTGTTCGTGCCGGCCATGTTCACGATCTTCGACGACTTCCAGCGCTGGGTTGGCAGCCGCTTCCGCCGCGGACTGGGCGCCCTGCCGGCGCCCAGCCCCCACGCACGCCACGGCACGCCCGCCCCCATCGCCGGCGGCGCGGACGCTCCCGAGCCGTAGGCACACAGTCTGCGTTCTCCAGGATAGACGGCGGTGGCTATTAAGTGGAGGACGCAGACATGGCAGACAAGTCGCCCTGGCTCGGGATTCTCGTGGCCCTGCTGCTGATCGTAGCGCCCGGCTGCGCAGCGTTACAGGGGAATCAGAACGCGCCGCCGAGCGGCGCCAACAGCGCGGCGGCCGCGCCGGGGCAAGGCGGCAATGCCGCGGTGTCGGGACAATCGCAGCCGACGGCGGCCCAGCCCACGGGCCAGGGGTTCTCCGTCCACGACGTGGTCGAGCGGGTGCGTCCGGCCGTCGTGCAGATCGTGACGCAGCAGGGCGTGACCCAGATCGATCCGATCTTTGGCATCCGACGACAAGGCGTGGAGGAGGGCATCGGCTCGGGCATCATCTACGATCAGCAGGGCCACATCCTGACCAACAACCACGTGGTGGCGAACGCGAACCAGATGTCGGTGGCGCTCCCGGATGGACGCACGTTTGACGGGCGGCTCGTCGGCGCGGACCCCGACACAGACCTCGCGGTGATTCAGATCCAGGGCGACAACCTGCCCGTGGCCCAGCTGGGGCAGTCCAGCCAATTGGCCGTGGGCGATGGTGTCGTGGCGATCGGGAACGCGCTGGGCCTGCCGGGCGGGCCGACCGTGACCGCCGGCGTGGTCAGCGCCCTCGGCCGCGTGGTGCAAGAGCCGAGCGACAACCAGCAGAGCGGCGGGGGCGGCGGCCTGGGCGGCGCGCTGGGCGGCGCCCTCAACCAGCAAAGCAACCAGAGCGACCAGGGCGGCGCGATGCTCTACGACGTGATCCAGACCGACGCGGCCATCAATCCCGGCAACTCGGGCGGGCCACTCGTCGACATGAACGGCCGGGTGATCGGCATCAACACGCTGGTCGCCGCCCAGGCGGAGCCCGGCGTGCCGGCGCAGGGAATCGGCTTCGCCATCGCGATCGACGCGGCGCAGCCGATCGCCGCGGAGCTGGTCCAAACCGGCCACGCGACACACACGTACCTTGGCATCGCGTTCCAGTGGGCGGGCGGGGCGAGCGCCCGACAGCTCCACGCTCAGAACACCGAAGGGGTGCTGGTACAGCAGGTCCAGCCCGGTTCGCCCGCGGCCAATGCCGGGTTGCAGCGCGGCGACATCATCACCGCGATCAACGGCAAGAAGCTGACGAGCGAGACCGATCTGCCGGCGACGATCGCCAAGCAGAAAGCCGGGGACACCATCCAGCTCACTGTCGTCCGGAACGGACAGCAGCAGGAGGTTTCCGCGACCCTCGCCTCGCGCCCGAGCACCAGCTAACGGCACCCGCCCCCCTATAAGAGAACCGCGCCGGCCTGCGCCGGCGCGGTTCTCTTATAGGGAGCACGTTGTCAATGTCGAGCCAAGCGGGGCGCTGATTCTAGGGGTTGCTGACCGTGCGATCGGTGAGCGGGGCTCTTGACAGGCCGGCCGGCGGATGCCATGCTGGGACCATGAACGGCGGTCAGCATGGGCTACGAACGACGCGGCGCCTGGCGCGGCGGCGAGGCGGCCTGGCTGGCGCGGTGCTGGTGGGCGCACTGCTGGCCCTCGGCGCGATGCCGCCGCAGGCAGCACTCGGCTGCACGATGGCGCCGGTGCCTGCTTACCCCGGCGCACGGCCTCTCGGCAGCCCGGACGCGGCGGCCAGCGGCACGGTCCCCGGCCCCGGCGGCTCCCTCTGGGCGACCGACGATCCTCTGGCGAGCGTGCAGCAGTTCTACTACATGCGCCTGTTGAACGCGGGCTGGGCCGAGGTCCCGCAATTGCCGGGCCAGTACATCGAGCAGTTCGGCGGGCGGGGCGGCTCCACGGCCGGCGAGAATGCCCCCCTCGGGGTGCTCGAGTTCGAGCGCGACGACGGGCAGCAGCGCGTGCGCCTCGTCGGTGAGGCCGGCGGCTACAGCCTGTGGCTGGACTGCCGGGACTAGCGCCTGCGAAACCCGCCCCCGCCGCCCAACTCGGGCCAACGGCGCAGACGCCTTTCAGCGCCGGCTTGTGCGCCCGCGGCCAACCCCGCACAATACTCCAAAGGCTTCCGCTGCGAGGGCGCCATGCGAGTGGTCTACGGCGAGGTCTCGCGCACCGCGACCTACTGGCTGCACTACGTCGCCCAGGCGCGGAGGCTGTACGCGGCCGAGGGCCTCGAGGTCGAGCCGTTCGCGACCGGCAGCACCGGCGGCGGCGTGGCCGCGCTGGAGGCCGGTCGCGTCGACGTGGCCAGCAACTGTCCGGACTACGTGGTCGCGGCCGTGGAGCGCGGGGCGGCGCTAGCGGTCGTCGGCGGGGTCGTGCACCGGCCCGTGTCGGCGATCGTGACGCGGCCCGACGTCCCCACGCTCGCGGCGCTGCGCGGGCGGCGCGTGGCCGTCACCGAGCTGATCGGCGGCGTCTCCAGCCTGCTCAAGTCGATCCTGCGGCGCCAGGGCCTGGAGCCGGGCGACTACGAGCTAGCGATCGTCGGCGGCACGCCGGCTCAGGCGGAGGCGCTGCGCGCCGGGCAGGCCGACGCGGCCATGCTGACGCATCCGTTCGAGGCGCGGCTGGTGGCCGAGGGCTTCCGCCTGCAAGGCTACGCCAGCGACTACTTCGCCGACTACGCTTTCACCACGCTCAACGTGCGCCGCGAGTGGGCCGAGGACTACGGCGATGCGCTAGTCGCGCTGCTGCGCGCCACGGCCCGCGCCGGCCGCTGGCTGTTCGACCCGGCGAACGCCGCGCCCGCCCAGGAGATCCTGGCTCGGGCTACCGGCCTCACCACGACCGAGGTCGCCGACACCTATCGCCTCTACGTGCAGCAGGGCGGCGTGCTGGCGCGCGAGGGCGAGATCGTCGACGCGGGGATGGCGGCGGTGCTCGACGTGATGCGCGAGGAGAACCTCCTGGCCGCCGCGCCGGCCCCCGACTGGTACGTCGACCGCTCGTACTGGCTGCGCGCCCAGTCCGACCTCGCCCGCCAGCCCTAGCCGCCCGGCTGGTCCGTCTCGGGCACGCGGTCGGCGTTCGTGGCGGCCATGCTGCTCCTGCCTCCTCGCCGTGCGCGGCGCGCAGCCGCGACGGTAGCAGCGCCCTGCCCCGCGGGCACCGCGCAGAAGCCGGCCCCCGGTACTGCCCCGCGCTTATAATGGGCTGCGCCCGCGCCCCAAGGCGCAGGAGCCAGCGGCGCCCGACGAGCGCCCGACCGCGGCGACGGCGGGGACGCGCCCGGGCACGACGGCGGTAGCGGCTGACTGGGCCAAGCGCCGCGGCGCTTGCGGCCACCACCCGGGTAGGGACGAAGATGCTGCAGAACAGCTTGCGAGCAGGCGTGACCACGTTGGTGTTGGCGACGCTGCTGGCCTGCGCCGCGCCGGCGGCGGCGCCGGGCGCCGCGCCGCCGAGCGCCCCGGCCGGCAGCGCCGCGCCCGTTACCGACCGCCCGCCGGCGCTCCAGGCGCTGGTCGACGCCGCGCGGCAGGAGGGGGAAATCGACCTCGTCTGGGGCGAGGGCTCCGTTGGCGGGCGCGAGGGCACGCGACGGCTCACCGACGGGCTCAATCGCGAGTACGGTCTGAACCTCGACGTCCGCTTCACGCCCGGCCCGAGCTTTCCCGAGATGGCGGCGCGTATCACGCAGGAGTACCAGGCCGGTCGGCGCGCCACCTCCGACGTGTATATCGGCGCGGACCATCACATCAGCGGCCTAATGGCCAACAACGTGCTGGAGGCGGTCGACTGGAGCGCGTGGGCGCCGCACGTGCGCGACCCGGCGCTCGTGGCGCCGCAGGGGATGGCCGTCACGTTCGAGACCTGGCTGCCCGGCATCACCTACAACACCGTGCGGGTGACCGGCGACGCGGTGCCACGCACCCTGCAGGACCTCCTCAAGCCCGAGTACAAGGGGCGCGTCGCCTCCACGCCCTACGCCTCGGGCTTCGATCGCCTGGCGTCGCCCGAAGTGTGGGGCAAGGCGCGCACCTTGGATTTCGCCACGCGCTTGGCCGACCAGCTCGCCGGCCTGATCCGCTGTAACGAGACCCAGCGCATCGTGAGCGGTGAGTTCGACGTGTTCGCGCTCGACTGCAACGGGAGCAACGCGCTCAAGGCGAAAGCGCAAGGCGCGCCGATCGAGTTCACGCCGGCGCTCGACGTCCCGGTGGCGAACCTCGTGTACATGGCAGTGCCGAAGAACGCGGCCCACCCGGCCGCCGCCAAGCTCTGGATCGACTACGTCCTGAGCCGCGAGGGCCAGGACATCCTCTTCGCCGAGGAGTACATGGACTCCCACCTCGTCCCCGGCTCGCGGACCGCGCAGCAGGTCGAGAAGCTGCAGGCGAGTGGCGCGACGCTGGAGATCTTCGACGTCGCGCGCGTCCAGAGTCGCGACGAGGCGGAGCTAGCCGACGTGCTGCCGGAGGTGCAGCGGATCCTGAGCAAGAAGTAGCGCCTGTCATCCTGGCTTCCGCGTGCCGCGACCGGGAAACCGCGAGGAGGGTGTCATGCTGAAGATCGCCGCCGCGCTGGCTCGGCCCCTGCTGCTCGTCGCCGGCGCTGTGCTCCTGCTCGGCGCCTGTCGGGCGCCCGCCGCCTCGCCGGCGCAGTCGCCCGCTCCCGCGGACGCCAGCGCGCCCGCCACCCCCGCCAGCAGCGAAAGCACGAGCGGCAGCGCGCCCGCCGTGTCCGCGCCCGCCGCGGCTCCCGCCCCGCCCTCTGGCGCGCTCGACGTCGTGCGGATGTCCGACGCCCGCGTGCTCGCCGCCGGGCCGATCTACGTCGCGCTGGACAAGGGCTACTTCCGCGAGCAGGGCATCGACCTGCAGCTCGAATCGTCCGCCGGCGTGGCCGACGTCGTCGCTTTCCTCGCCACCGGCGACCTCGACATGGCCAGCGGCGCCGCGACGGTCGGGCTGTTCAACGCCTTTGACCGCGGCGCCGACTTCCGCATCATCGCGCCCATGGGCATCATGACGCTGGAAGACAGTCCCCTGCCGCTGCTCGTCCGCAAGGACCTCTACGACAGCGGCGAGCTGCGCACGCCCGCGGACCTGCGCGGCCGGCGGGTGGCGATGAACACGCGCGGCGCCAGCCCCGAATACCTCCTGACCAAGGTGCTCGACGGCGCCGGCCTGACCATCGACGACGTGGACCCGGTCAACATCCCCTTCCCCGACATGCCGGCCGCGCTGTCGAACGGGTCGATCGACGCCGCGATCGCCGCCGAGCCGGCCGCGACCCGGGCCGTGAGCCTCGGGGTCGGCGTGAAGCTGGTGAAGGAGATCGTGCCGGGGCGCATGACCACGGTGATCCTGGCCTCGGGCAGGATGCTCCACGAGCGCCCGGACACCGTGCGGCGGTTCATGATCGCCTACATGAAGGGCACCCGCGACATCCAGCCGCCCGCTCTCGGCACCTGGGACGCCGCGAAGTTCTACACGCCCGAGAACATCGCCATCTTCGAGAAGTACACCGGCGCCAACGAGCAGGTCCTACGCGATCAAGTGCCCTACACCTGGGACGTCGACCTCGTGATCCAGACCGACAGCATCATGGACCAGCAATTGACGCACATGCGCAACGGCACCCTCACCCTGGCCCAGCCCGTCCCGCCCGAGCGGATGATCGACGACCGCTTCGTGCGCGAGGCGAGGGACGCCCTCGGCCGCGAGCGCCCTTGACCCGCCCGGCGTCGGGACGGCCGTCGCCGATCCTGCACGGCATACCAAAGAGCCCGGTCGGGGGTGCCTACCGGGCTCTTTGGCGGGGTTGCGAGACCAGAATTCCTGTCCGCGCGAAGCTGCCGGCTCAGGTTGGCGTGTATGTCTGGCGAAGCCAAACATACCCGCTATCCCCGGCCGAGTGCTTAGAGCGCGCTAGATACCTCGCGCGCGGGCGGACGGGCTCACGGCGTGGAGGATGAGCAGCAGGACGACGGCGCCAATGATCGACACCACCACCGTGCCCCAGAAGCCCGCCGAGCCGCCGAAGCCCAGCACGCTCGCCAGAATACCCCCGATGAACGCGCCGATGATGCCGACAATGATATCGCCGATGAGACCAAAGCCGGCACCCCGTACCAGATGGCTTGCGATGAACCCCGCGATCAGACCGACGATGATCCACGCTACGATGCCACCCGGATCCATGGCCATTGCGCTACCTCCATCTCCCGCTGGCGGGATTTCTCTTCACCCTTCTTAATGCAGACCCCGTGCCTAGACGCTCGTCTCGCTCCCACCGCGAGCGGCGAGGGCGCCCGCGGCGGCCATCGCCTCGCCGCTCGCCGCAGCCTTCTTAGCGCCCCAGGTCGCGGTCCCACGTCTCGCGCAGCGCCGCGCCGGCGCGCTCCCACGGTGTGCCGGGATGACGAGCCTCCCACTCGCGGCGCAGCTCCGGCTCGACCTCCGCCCACGAGCGGCCTTGGTAGCGCGGATCGTGCGCCATCTCCCAGCCGTAGCGGTAGCTCGGCTCGTAGTCCTCCCACCGGCCGCTCGTGCCGTGGCGCTGCTCCCAGTCCGTGCGGTACCGCGGCGCGGCCTCCTCCCAGCGGGCCGGGGCGCTCGCCACGCCGATGCCGGCCGGCTCGCGGCTCTCGATGTCGTAGGCGCCGAAGCGCCGCAGGATGTCCCGCACCTCGTCGTAGCGCCCATCGGCCTGCACGGCCACCAGCGTGCGCCCACTCCGCACCTCTTGCTCGTACCACTCGGCCTGCTCCTTGGGGATGCCGAGGCCGATGAGCGCTCCCGCGATCGCGCCGATGCCCGCGCCCAGTGCCGCCCCCGTCAGTGCGGTCGCCAGCGCACCCGCCGCGATGAACGGCCCCACGCCCGGGATGAATAGCGCGCTAAAGCCCGCCAGCCACCCCCAGATGCCGCCGAACACGCCACCCAGCACCGCGCCGGTGATAGCGCCCTCGCCGGCGCTCGTGCCCGTGTCGGCGGCCAGCGCCCGCGTCTCGTCCGGATTCGGCGTCAGCAGGCTGATTGCGTCGCCGCTGATCCCCGCGTCCCTGAGCGCGCTAATGGCTTCCCGCGCCTGCTCTCGGTCTCGGAACACTCCGACCACCACGTTGCCTCGGTCTGCTCGCATGCGGTCCTCCTCCGTCGAACGTCGCCCGTGCCGAATGAGCAACGTACCATCGCAGGCCATGTGCCACAGCGACCGGGTGGGCGCTCGCGAGTCCCGGGCGCCGGGTCCTGCGCTGAATCGCGCGGCCTGGCATGCGTTCTGCGTTTGTGAGTGCGGCTAGACCCTTACAACGTTGTACGAAAGGAGCGAGCGCAATGGCCGGACTCGAAGACAAGGTCAAAGGCAAGGCCAAGGAGGTCAAAGGCGCGGCCACGGGCGACAAGAAGACGGAGATGGAGGGCAAGGCCCAGGGCGCCAAGGGCAACCTGAAGGACACGGCCCACAAGGCTACTCATTAAGCAGCCACGTCTCCGCAGGAAGGGACGCCGCGCATGCGCGGCGTCCCTTCGCGTCCCCCCCGCCACACGGTGGCCCCCGCCGAGGCCCGCGCGTCAGTAAACCCCTGGACGGCGCGCCGCCGCCGGACGTACCCTAGAGCCTGCAATGGCGCCATCGGTCTGGGGGCAGCCGCGTAGCGGGGCGGCGGTCCCGCCGCTCGCGCCGTTGGGCTACGTCGCGGTGGCTTGGTACGCTTGGTGGAGCAAGACGGGGGTGTTCACCGCTCTCGCCAAGGGCTGCTTCTACGGCCTGGACTCCGCCCGCATAGGAGGCGCAAGATGGCAGACGTGACGCTAACGTTCGCCGCCGGCTCGACGGCCCGCTTGCAGCCGCTGCTCGACGGCGCCGTGCGCCCCGAGGGCGTCGACCTGCAGGCCTCGGTCGTGCCCGTGAGCGATATTTTCTGGCTCATGCCCCACTCCGAGCCCTATGACGTGGCCGAGATGTCGCTCACAGGCTACCTGTGGGCGATCCAGCACGGCCGCCGCTGGACGGCGCTGCCGGTATTCCCCGGCTGGGTGTTTAGCTGCCACGCGGACACGCTGGTCAACGCGCGGGCGGGCATCGCGCGCCCCGAGGACCTGCGGGGCAAGCGCGTGGGCGTGCCCGAATACCCCGTGACCGCGATCGCCTGGATTCGCGATGCCTGGGAACAGGACGCCGGCGTGCACCCCGAGGACTTCACCTGGTGCGAGGAGCGGACGCCTCAGGCGAGCCACTACCGCCCGCTCGGCTATCAGCCGCCCGCGGGGGTGTCCGTCGAGACGATCCCCGAGGATACGTGCCTCGCCGACCTGCTGATGGCGGGCGAGCTGGATGCCGTGACACGCTACTTCGGCGGCCCGCGCGACGCGCCCGGCGCCGCGCCGCCCGGCGACCGCTCGCCGCTGCGCATTCGTGAGCTAGGCGCGCAGCCGAGCGTCCGCTGGCTCTATCCTGACCGCAAGGCCACGGCGCTGGCCTACCACCGTCGCCAGGGCTGGCCGCAGCCGATCCACTGCGTCGTCATCAAGCAAGAGGTCGTGGACCGCTATCCGTGGGTGCCGCGCAGCCTGTACGCGGCGTTCGCCGAGGCGGCGCGGCGCACGGCCGACGCGGCGACGGTGCACACCAGCTTCGACTTCCCCGCCGCCGAACAGCGGGAGGTGCTCGGCCCCGAGTTCTCGCCCGTCGGCCTGCTGCCTGGCACCCGCGACATGCTAACGCGGCTGCTGGAGCTGGCCGCCCGCGACGGCTTCCTGGTCGGCAACCGCCGCTTCACGGTAGACGATCTGTTCCCCGCGGAACTGCTCACCTGAATGGACGCTCGTGAGCGCGAAGAGCACCGCGGGGCTGAGCACTCCCAGGTGCCCCGCTGGCGCTGGTCCTTCGCGTAACCTCGCGCTTGACCGCGTGCCGGCGCTGGCACTAAGATGGGGCGCCGCGTCTCCCTGGCGCGGTTGGGCTGCCTGCGTTGGCCACGCGGAGGTGGCGGCGATGCGGCGCGATCGTTCGCTCGCGCTGGCGCTCCTGCTCCTGCTGTCGCTGAGCTGCGCGGCGCCGAGCAGGGCGCCGAATCGCCCGCCCGCGCCGGCGGCCGCCGCGGCCGAGGCGCCCGCGGTGCCGAGCGCGCCGCCGGCGCCCGAGGCGCTTCGCTTCGGGCTGAACACCCCGACCGCCAGCATCACCCCCCTCTGGGTCGCGCATGACGAGGGCTTCTTCCTGAAGCACGGGATCGACGCCGAGCTAGTGCCCATCCCCGGCGGCGAGCGCATCGTCGCGGCGGTCGTGTCCGGCGACGTGCCACTGACGGCCCTAGCCTCGTCGGCGCTGCTGGCGGCGGCGCTGGGCGGCGCCGACCTGACGTTCTACGGGAGCTGGTCGAACGAGCTGCATTACGGCCTGTACGCGCGGCCGGACGTGGCGAGCGTGGCGGACCTGCGGGGCAAGCAGGTGGCCGTCACCGGGCGCGCGGGCATCAACCGCCGCGCCATGGAGCTGGCGCTGAGCCGCAACGGCCTGGACCCGGCGCGCGACGTGACGTACATCGCGGCCGGGCAGAGCACCGACGCGCTGACAGCGCTGCTCACCGGGGCGGTGAGCGCGACGATGCTGACGCCGCCCACCAGCTTCCGCGCCGAGGACGAGGGCATGCGGCTGCTGGTGGATACCGAGGCGTACCACTATCCCACGATCCTGTCGGGCATCGCCGGCAGCCGGGCCTGGGTGGACCAGCACGAGGACCTGGTGCGGCGGGCGCTGGAAGCCGTGGCCGAGGGGGTGGCGTTCGCGCGCCAAAACAAGGAGCGCACGAAAGCGATCATCGGCCAGTGGACGCAGAGCGACGACGCCGACCTGCTGGAGCGCACCTATGTGGCGACGCGGCCGTCGTGGGAGGAGAGTCTGCGCGCGCCGCCCGAGGCGCTGCGCAACGACCTCGACGCGCTGGCCGACGAGGTGCCGACGGCGCGCGAGGCGTCCGCCGAGCAGTTCGTGGACAATCGGTTCGTCGACGCGCTGGAGCGCGAGGGGTTCTTTGCCCGGCTATACCGTTGAGTATTCTCGGGGCCGGACAGTTCGGGCTAGCGGACCTTCTCGGCCGGCAGCGGCGTGTGGTCGGCGGCGGGGATGGCGTTGGGCGCCAGCCGCACGCTGACGGCACGCGGGTGCTCGCCGGGCTCGTCGCCGGTGGCGTGCGCCTTCACGTCGAACTCGAGCGGCGTGCCCGGCGCGATCTCCTCCCAGTCGACACCCTCCAGGGCGCTGCGGTGGAAGAACAACTCTTGCCCGTTCTCGGCGATGATGAACCCAAAACCCTCGGCCGGGACCAAGCGATCGACTCGTCCTCGCATGGTGTGTCTCTCCCCACTTATCTTGCGTGCGCCGCGCACGCTACTGAGAGCTAGTGGGCAGGGGACGTGCCAGCGGGGTACGACCGGGCGTGTATAGTCCCGGCCGGCGCTTCACGGTAGGCAGAGATCGAGTGGTGCGTTAGCGGCCCAGCTCGCGGTGGACCTCGGCGAGCACGGAGGGGTCCGCGAGCTGCTCGAACGGGGCGATCGCGTCGAGCGCGCCGGCCTCGACGTCGAGCCGCTGCAACGTGTCCACGCCCTCGGGCGAGATGCTGCCATCGCGGCTCCACGACGTGTGAACCTGGTCCCAGGTCGTAGCGGCGATGTCCGGCTCCATGGCGAAGCGGTCGATCATCACCTGGATCACGGCGTCGCGCTCTGTCTGGATCGCTGCCAGCGCGTCGAGCTGCGCCTTGAGCATGCGCTTCACCTCGTCGCGCTGGGCGGCGATCTTCTCCACGCTCGTGCCGACGCCGGTGAACGGGTATTCGAGTGTCAGGTCGTCGGGCCGGCCGAGCACGTGCATGCCCTCGCGCTCAGCCAGGGCGGGGTAGGGCGGCGTCAGCGGGGCCCCGTCGATCCGGCCGAGGCGTAACGCTTCCCAGAGCACGTTCTCCTCACCCAGGTTCAGGTACTGCACGTCGTGCTGGGGGTCGAGCCCAAGCGCGGCGACGTAGAGCTGCGTCGTGACGTGGCTGTTGCCGCCGTAGCCCGTGACGCCGAACACTTTGCCGCGCACGTCAGCGGCCTGCCGGACCTCCGGCTGGGTGATGAGGAAGAAATTGGGCTTGGGCAGGTGGACGGCGAGCGCGCGCACAGGCACGCCCTTCGCGGCGGCGCGCATCAGCGAGCCGATGCTCAGCACGTAGTCGATCTCGCCGGTCGTCAGGCCGGGGATCGACACCGCGGGACTGGCTGCCAGCGACTCACTCTCTAGGCCGTACTGCCGGTAGATACCCAGGCCGTCGGCGACGAAGTGCGCGAGGAACGCGGGCGACGTGCTGGAGTAGGCGATGCGCGCCCGCGCCGGTGCAGGCGGCACGGCCGGCGCGGGCGCGGCCGCCAGCGGCGTGGCCAGTGCGGACGGCGCGGGGGCCGCGGGCCGGCCGGGACTGCTGGCGGGCGCGCAGGCGACCAGCAGGGCGAGCACCGCGACCGTGACGGCACACCAGGAGCCGGGCCCGCGCGGGGTTAGGCGTGGGCGGCTTCGGCCGGCACGGGCAGCGCCCATGGCTCGATCTCCCCTCGGTCGATAGCGGCCAGCCGCTCCTCGCTCAGCGGGTTGCCGTAGATCTCGTTGCGGACGCGGACGTGCTGCACCATGAACTCGTGGAGCAGGCGCGTCGCCAGCGCCAGGTCGGCCTCGTCGCGGATCCACGTCCGGGCAAAGCCGCGCACGCGCAGCGGCCCGTGCTCGACCTCGTCCTCGACGATGCGCGCCATCGCCTTGGCGAACCGCTCGCGGAACTCGTCGCCGCGCAGCCGGCTGGCCTCGGTGAAGGAGCCGCCGCCGCCGCCCTCGGTCAGGTGCATCACCTCGTCGCTGAACTCCGAGCGGTACTCGTTACGGAAGCGGTAGAGCACGTCGATCATGGCGTTCGCCTCGGGCAGCCGCGGGTTATAGTGGCGCTCCAGCGGCAGGTCCGGGTCGATCGCCGCGTAGACCTCGTACTCGCGCGCCTCCTCGGCCGTCAGCTTGCGGCCCAGCACCCACTCGGCGAGGTCGGCGAGCACCGTGTAGTGCTCGACCTCCTCGGCGATCTGCTTCAGCAGCGCCGCGAAGGCGTGGCGCTCGGTCGAGCGCTCCAGGTTCTCGCTCATGCGGGCGGCCCGCTGGAGCCACGCGACGCAGAACACCTCGCGGCCCATCTGGCGCCGCAGCATGTCCACGTGCTCCGCCGGGGTGTGCTCGCGGGCGAAGTACGTGCGTACCACCTCGGCCTCGCCCGCCGCGTAGCGCGCCAGGATGTCGTTCAGCTCGCGCTCGGCGCGCTCGGCCAGGGATTCAGGGCGGGTCGCCATGATTCTCTCCTCCACGGGGAAGCGATCATCTACCCGACGCCGGGCGGCAGGGGATGAGCCCCGGCCCTACGTCTTCTATCGGTGCCTACGAACCGGCGGGCGGTAGGGGACGAGGCCCTGCCCTATTCCTGCCCACCGGCTGCCGAGGGACGAGTCCCTGCCTTACGGGTTTTGCGCGACGGGGGACTCGCGCCTCGGCCTGCTCGCTCAGGTTGCCGCTGAACGGGTCGCCGCGGTGTCCGGGCGCGAGGCGCGGGCGGGCTCGGCAGCGTCGGGGAAAGCGGGCATCACCTCGGCGGCGAACAGCTCCAGCGTGCGCGTCGCCTCCTCCGTCGAGATGCCGCCGAAGTTGATCTGCATCGACGGCTCGACCTCGCCGAACGTGTCGCGGACGAACTGGACCTGCTCGATCACCTCGGTCGGCGAGCCGACGAACGCCACACGGCCCTCGCGCAGCGTGTCGGGCGTCTGCGCGCGGACGGCGGTAACCACTTTGTCGTAGCCGGCGTAGTTGCCGGACGCGCGGCCCTCCCACGACGACACGGCCTCGCTGAACACTTCGACATAGCGCTCGACGGGCCGCCGGAAGCCAGCCAGCGCCGCCTCGTGCGTCTCGGCCAGGTAGCAGTGGAACGACATCTGGACCTGCTCCTGGCCCGGCGGGTGGCCTGCCCGCGCCCAGGCCTCGCGGTACGAGCGCACGAACGCCGCCGTGCGCTCCAGGCTGCCGGCGAACGGCACGATCATCAGGTGGTAGCCGCGCTCGCCGGCCCAGACGAACGATTCGGCGGTCGAGACGGCGGCGATGAAGATGGGCGGGTGCGGCTGCTGCACCGGGCGCGGCGTCAGGTGGACGTTCTGGAAGCGCCAGAAGCGGCCCTCGTGCGTCACGCGGTCCTCGGTCCAGAGCCGCTCGATGACGGCGATGCCCTCCTCGAAGCGCTCGCGGCTGTCGTCCATCGGCACGCCGAAGGCGTCGAACTCGTCCGGGATGAACGCCCGCCCGAAGCCCACGTCCAGGCGGCCCTGGCTCATGTTGTCCACCATCGCCAGCTCGCCGGCGAGCTTGATCGGGTGGCTAAAGGCAGGGATCACCGCCCCGGTGATCAGGCGAATGCGCCGCGTGCGGGCGGCGAGCGCCGACAGCAGGACGAGCGGGCTGGGCGTGTGGCCGCCGTAGTCGTGGAAGTAGTGCTCGACCGCCTTGATCGAGTGGTAGCCCAGCGCGTCGGCGCGCTCGGAGAGCGCGAGCACCTGCTGGTAGTAGGCGGCGGTCGACATGTCGCTGAGACGGAACGACGGAAAGAAGTTCAGGCCGAAGCGCATCCTGGTCCTCCGTGCGCGTGGGGTCACGCCTACGCCGGGCGTCTACGCTACCTTAGCGATATGGGCCGAGGACCTGCACGGCCGCGTCGGCGAAGCTGTAGTCTACCAGGGCGTTCAGGTCGATGCGGGTCTGCTGCGCGCCGCTCGCCAGCCAGTAGTCCTGGTCGGCGGCCAGCGACGTGACGTTGATGCGGCCGTCGGGATCGAGGGCCGTGAGCGCCATGCGGTCGTAGAGGGCGGCGTCCTTGACGGGTGTGTTCTGGATGAGCGCCGCGATCGTGAGCTGGCGCGCGGCCGCGTCGCCCTTCACGAAGCCGTCGTTGTACACGCGCACGCCGCGCAGGTAGGCGGTCATAAAGCGGTTGGCAACGTCGGGCTGGTCCTGGGCGAAGCCGGCGCCGTACATCACCTCGGCCACCTGGAAGCCCGGATAGATCGCGTCGCTGTGCTGGTACACGGTGGCGAGGCCCTGATCGGCCAGTCGCGTCTCGAACGGCTCGGGGATGACGGTCGCGTCGATGTTATGCGAGCTAAAGGCCGGCAACTGGTCCGGGAAGCCCATCTCGACGATCTCGACGTCGTCCACGCGCAGGCCGGCGGGCCGCAGCCAATACGACAGGAGCACCTCGGTCGGGATGCCGCGCGCCGGCAAGGCGACCCGCCGCCCGCGCAGGTCAGCCGGGCTTTGGACCTGGCCGCTGTCGGCGAGGTCGCGGCGGAACATCAGCGCGACGACAGAGTAGCCAGCCGGCCCGGAGGCGGCGTCGGCGACGAGCTTGATCGGGATGCCGCGCGCGACGGCGTTGAACAGGCCGGCGCTGTGCGAGCCGTCGCCCGCGTGAAGTTGGCCGGTGCCCAGCGCCGGCACCATGCGGGCCGCCGAGTCGAACTGCGTCGTCTCCAGCTCAATGCCCTGCTCCCGGAAGTAGCCTTGATCGAGCGCCACGAAAATGCCGGCCTCGGGCAAGACGCCGAGCACGCCCATCCGCACGCGGGCCGCCCCCTGCGCAAGGGCCAGCTCGCCCGGCGCCGTGCCGGCGAAGCCCGCGGCCAGGGCCACGAGGGCCGCGAGGAGCGCCGCCGCCGGTCGCAGCAGGGCCAAAGTCCGCCGATGCATCGTCCCTCCCCCTTTCCGCCGGGCGCTCGCCGGGTCGCCAGCGTGCCGCAAGGATACCACGGCCGCGCCACCGGTGCAGGCGGCCGGTCGGCCGGCTCACCGCAGCCTGGGGAGCGGGCGAGTGGGCCGCGGGCCGGCGCCGCGCTCCGCTACACTATGGCAGCTTGGGGCAGGGAAGGGAGCCGTACCGGCTCGCGGCTCCCGGCCCGATTCCCGACGTCTGGAGGCTGCGGATGCGCGCCGTGAAGCTGAGCCTGTTCACCGAGGTCCAGTGCCCGCCGACGGCGTCGCCGCAACAGCGGCTCGACGAGCTGCTTGCCCAGGCCGAGCTGGCCGACCGGCTCGGCTACCACGGGCTGTGGCTGTCCGAGATCCACTTCCAGCCGGAATTCTCGCTGCTGGCCGCGCCCTACGTCGTGCTGGGCGCGATCGCCGCGCGCACGCAGCGCCTGCGCCTCGGCGTCGCGGTGAACATCCTGCCGGTCCACCACCCCCTCCACCTGGCCGAGCAGGCGGCCACGCTCGACGTGCTCTCACACGGGCGCCTGGAGTTCGCGATGGGGCGCGGTCACGTCCACAGCCGCGTGTACGAGGGCTTCGGCGCCGCCCGCGAGGAGAGCAGGGCGCGGCAGGAGGAGAGCGCGCGGGCGATCGTTGCCGCCTGGACGCAAGAGACGCTGGAGTTTCACGGCGCCTACTACGACATTCCGGAGGTCGTGGTGACGCCCAAGCCGGTCCAGCGCCCTCATCCGCCGCTGCACGTCGCGGCGACCTCGCGCGCCAGCGTCGAGGCGACCGCGGGCCAGGGCTTGCACCTCTTCATGCCCGTCCACCTGCTGCCACGCGCCGAGCTGTGCGCGCTGGCGGCGGCCTACTGGGACGGCCTGCGCGCCCACGGCCACGATCCCGCGGCCCACGAACTGGGCTTGCTGCTGCCGCTGTACGTCGCCGCCACCACGGAGCAGGCGCGGGCGGAAGCGCGCGAGGGCTTCATGGACTACTACCGCGTTATCCACGCGATCCAGGAGGACTACCTGCGCTGGCCGGGGCGGCGGGGCCACGAGGTTCCGCCGCCCAGCGCGCGCCGCCCGATGACGTTCGAGCGCTTCTGCGCCGAGGGCGCGATTCTGGCCGACCCGGCGACCGCCCTGGCCGACCTGCAGCACTTGATCGCGGCGACCGGCGCCACACAGATCCTCGGCTGGACGAACATGGGCAGCATCCCCCACGCGCGGGTAATGGGCTCGCTGCAACGGTTCGCCGACGAGGTGATGCCGCACCTGCCCGGCGCGGTCGCCCGCCCCTAGGCAGCGGGGCCGGCGTGGTGGAGCTGTTGGACTCCGGCAACCAGCCCCCCCCAGCCGGTGAGGCAGCTTAGGCTTGCTCGGGGGCAGCGTTGCTCCGCTGAGCACGGCGCCCCTGGTTGCGCGCGGCGTTCGCGAGCATCCGCTGCCCCCAGGCGAGGTTCGAGTCCGAGCCGCCCTCGTAGTACTGGATCTCCCACCAGTTGCGGTCGCGGTCCTTGATGAAGCACGAGTAGCCGCCGTGCAGCGAGCGGGGCGGCAGGATCTCCAGCAGCCCAAAGTCCTCGCGCTCGGCCAGGGCGCGCGCGTACCAGGCGTCGACCTCTTCCCGCGAGGCGCAGTCGAACCCGAAGTGGTTGAACACGGGCATGTCGTGCGGGTGCTTCACTTCCAGACAGACGATGTACCACTCGGCGCCGAGCGAGACGCGGCAGCCGAACGGCACGTGCTGGACCGTGTCCATCCCGAGGAAGTCGCGGTAGAAACGCATGCTCTCCTGCACGTCGTCGATCTCGAGCGTGCCGTGCGTCAGCACCATTGGGCGGATCGCGCGCCCCGGGGCACTCTCTTGTGTTTGTGCCATCCTGGCCTCCCCTTATCTCGGACGTGGCAGCCTCACCACTCGCCAACCGGCCGCGCCGGGTAGGCCCATGATCCCACTGGCTCGGAAGGCTGTCAACGGTCACGCCCGTGCTACAGCGGTTTCCAGGATGATCGATCCGAGCGACCCCGGGCGGGCGACCGGGGTCGAGCCCCTGCCCTACGCTCGGCATGGCGCAAGACCGGCGAAAACCGCTGTAGGCCGATGACCAGCGGGCCCGGTGGTGCGCTGGCCCGCTCGCCGCGGGGGCTTCGGCAGGTTCCTATAGCTCGGGCTTACCGCCCGATCTCCTCGGGCTCTGGGGCGCCGCGGCCGTCGGGGCCGAGCGGGTGGTAATAGATGCGGGCCGGCTTGCCGACCCACGCCTGCACGCGCGCCTGCGCCGCCTTCAGGTGCGCCACATGGTTCTCGCGGCTGTTCGGCTCGCCCGCCAGTCGATAGGCGCCGCAGTCCTCGTGGTCCACGATCCAGATGGCCTCGACGTCGTGGAGGCGGTTGAGGACCACGGCGCTGTCCAGCCAGCGGTCGACGGCCAGCGAGGCGCCCTCGTGCGTGCGCAGATCGTAGGCGCCGCGCAGCCCCTGCGCCCGCAGCCAGTCGACGAGCGCGTCGGCGAAGCGGTAGTCGACACAGGCGGTGACCAGCACCCTGGCCCGCGGACCGCCGGCCCCGTGGAGCCCGGCGGTTGGCTCCGGCACGGGGAGGGGCGCCGCGTCGGGCGCGGCCGGGTGGCCAGTCGATTGCGGGGATGCGTCCATGGAAAGCTCCGACGGCGAGAGTGCGGCCGATCCAGGCGTCGGCTAGCGCGTCCGCCCGCTGGGCGGCGTGAAGGCGTCGGCGGTCGCCTGGAGGCGTGCGGCGGCGGCGTTCGCGCGGCGGGCGAGCCGGTTGCGGATGGGCGCCTGCGGGTCGGGCAGCGGCCGCAATAGCTCGCGCAGCAGGAGCGCCAGGCAGGTCAGGTCGCGCGGCGAGACGTACTCGGCCGCCAGCAGCCCATCCGGATCGACGTTGTGGTAGTTGCCGAGCGGCACGGCCAGCGCCCCGGTCTCGTAGCCGAACGCGGTGAAGGCGGTCGCCTCGCAGGTGCCGCCCGACATGAGCTGGCGCTGGTAGCGGAAGGCCGGCTCGCGCTTCGCCAGCCGCGCGGCCGCCGCCGAGAGCAGCGCCTCGGCGCTCGGGCTGAACGCGCTCGTGCGGTCGCCCACGCGCACCACCGGCCCCTCGCCGATGCGGGCGCCCGGCAGCTCGCGGCTCGCCTCGAGCGAGATGATGAGCGCGTCGGCCGGCAGGCGGCGGGACTGGGCGAGCAGCGTGGCGCCGAACAGCCCCACCTCCTCGGCGCGGGTCAATACGCCGACCACGGGGCGTCCCGTGCGCCGCCGCGCCACCTGGCCCAGCAGCCAGAGGATCGCCGTCACGCCCATCAGGTCGTCGGCGGCGCGCATCGTCCAGCGCTCGTCGTCACGAATCAGGTCCGGCAGGTCCCACACGGCGAAGGCGGCGCCGCGACCGAGCGGCTCGCCCTCGTAGCGAAAGGTACGGGTGGCCGCGTCGAAGCCGACCAGCCGGCCGCGGCGCTCGTCGCGCGGGCCGATCACGCGCACCGGCACGGCGCCGGCCAGCGCCGTCGCGGCCACGCCGCCCATCAGCCGCGCGCGGTCGCGGCCGAGCAGGTGCGCGCCGGGGTGGTCCATGTGGGCCATCAGCACGAGCGGCGGCCCGTTCGCGCCGCCCGCGCGCGCCAGCAGGTTGCCGTAGGCGTCGCGCTCGACGGCCACGCCACGCCGGCGCAGCCAGGCGGTCGCCACGCGCGCCACGCCCGCCTCGAAGAACGCCGCCGCCGGCTCCGCCGCCAGCATCGCCAGGATGTCGCCCACCTCGGCGGTGACACGCGCGAAGCGCTCCTCGGCCATCTCTCCTGTTACCCCCGGGCGCTTTGGCCTCTCTCGCCGCAAGAGGGCTGGAGACATATCCAGGATAACGGGTCACGGGGCATCCTGGCAGGCCGCCTCGCCGCTCTCCCCCCTTCCCTGCGAAGGAAGGGGGGCAGGGGGGGTTAGGTCCTCCCCGTCCCCGGTGTCCTCCCCCATTACCCTATGGGGGAGAGGGGGCAGGGGGGAGAGGGGTCAGTAGGCGTTCCGGTCGCGGACGATGGCGGCGAGCGTCTTCAGCATGATCTTCAGGTCGAACAGCAGCGACCAGTGCTCGACGTAGAACAGGTCGTAGCGGGTGCGCTCCTCGATCGACGTGCGCCCGCGCAAGCCGTTGACCTGCGCCCAGCCGGTCATGCCGGCCTTCTCCTGGTGCCGGTCGGCGTAGCGCGGGATGGCGTGCGCGAACTGCTGCACGAAGTGCGGGCGCTCGGGCCGCGGGCCGACGAGGCTCATCTCGCCCAGGAGCACGTTCACGAGCTGCGGCAGCTCGTCGATGGACAGCCGCCGCATCACCTTGCCGAGCGTCGTCGTGCGGTCGTCGTCCGGCCGCGCCATGACCGGCCCGGTGCCCGCCTCGGCATCCACCCGCATGGAGCGAAACTTGAGGAGCTGGAACGGCCGGCCGTCCAGCCCCAGCCGCTCCTGCCCGTAGAACGCCGGCCCGCCCGGCGACGTGAGCTTTACCGCGAGCGCCAGGAACAGCAGCAGCGGCGCGAGCAGCACCAGCAGCACCGCACTCAAGGTGAAGTCCGTGGCCCGCTTCAGCGCGCGGTTCCAGCCGCGCAGCGTCACGTCGCGGATGCGGACGAGCGGCAGGCCGCTCAGCTCGCTGGTGGTCACCTCGTTAGCCATGATCTGGAACACGTCGGGGAAGACCTTGACGTTCACGCGCTCGCGGGCGCACGCGCCGGCCAGCTCGACGAGCTGCTGGTGGGAGAGGGAGGGCAGCGCCACCAGCACCTCGCCGATGCCGTACTCGCGCACGACCCGCGTCAGGTCGGCGGGCCGCCCGAGAATGGGCGCCGCGTTCTCCCGCGCCGCCACGGGTGGCGGCGCGTCGGGAGGTTCCCCAGCCCAGCCCGACGCGAGCGCGCCGGAGGGCGCCCGGCCCAGGAGCGGCGGGGGCGCGGCGCTCGGCTCGTCGAGGTAGCCGACCACGCGGTACCCCAGCTCGGGCGCGGCGAGGATCTTTTCGTGCAGGAGCTGGCCCTGGTCGCCGGCGCCCACGATCAACACGCGCGCCTCGTCCCAGCCGTGGCGGCGCAGGACCGCCAGGCCCGCGTGCAGCAGCGTACGGCCGAGCCAGATGAGGCCGATGCTGCCCACCAGGCAAGCTACCAGCACGAAGCGCGGCACGTCCACGCTGCGGGTGGTGAAGCCCTCGACGGCGAGCGCCACGACGTTGGCGATCGTGACCGCCTGGGCGATCGCGCCCAGCGTGTCGAGGTGCGAGGTGTCGCGGCGAGGGATGTACAGGCGCGTGAGGGCGAAGGTCAGGAGCAGCGCCCCAACGAGCACCGCGAGCGGCCCCGTGTAGGCGATCAGCGGCGGCTGGGTGAGGGCAGCGCGCTCGTTGGTCTGGATGAGCAGCCAGTAGGCGACGCCGAAGGCCACCACCGTGGCGAGGATGTCGTTCGCCAGGAGCGCGGCGACGTAGAGCGGGCGCAGCAGCCGGTCGCGGGCGCTGCCTGCCGCGGACCGCGCGTGCCGGGCGATGGGCGCGGTCACGGCGCGAACTTCCCCGGGAACCGGTCGCGCAGCCGCGGGTTGTGCTGGTCCTTGTCCGACAGGAGCGGCGCACGGTCCAGCCAGGGGATCGCCAGGTCGGGGTCGTCCCAGGCGATGCCGTACTCCCCGCCCGCGTACCACTCGGCGTCGACCGAGTACATGAAGTCGACCCACTCGCTCAGCACGAGCACCGAGTTGCCGCAGCCGGCGGGGACGAAGAGCATGGCCCGGCGGCTCTCGCCCAGCAAGAACGACTCGTGGCGCCCGAAAGTAGGCGACTCCGGCCGCGCGTCGACGATAACGCACTGCGCCTCGCCGCGCACGACGTAGACGCACTTGTTCCACTGAGCGACGTGGATGCCGCGCAGGACGCCACGCTGCGAGCGCGAGTGGTTCCACTGGGCGTGCTGGATGGGAGTGGCGAGGTAGCTGCCGAGGTCGGCGCGGCGCCGCTCGACCTCGTGGAAGAAGCCGCGGGGATCGTCGTGGACGGGGCGCTCCACGAGAAACAGCCCGGGCAGCGACGCCGGCGTCACGTAACCGCTGGAAGTCTCGGCCATACTCCTCACAGCCGCGCCCCCGGGCTCCGCGCCCGCGATAGGCCAGGCTATTCTATCGGTCGCCCGGAACGGCGTTCAACACTTCACGTCGTGCGCCAGGCGCCAGGCAACGCCCGCCGGATAGCCGAGCATCTTCGCCACGTCGCCGGTGAGGCGGATGAGCGGCGGCCAGGGCAGCGCGGCCAGCCGGACCGCCGCGGGCTGGCCGGCCGTCAGCCGCCAGAGCCGCTGGTAGGGTCGCCGCAGGTAGGCGCCCGCCAGCGCGAGCGCGGGGAGCGCCAGCGCCGGCTGGCGGCGCAGCAGAGCAAGCAGCAGCGGCAGCCCCACGTAGGTGCCGTAGCGGACGGCGTGGCGCTTGCGCCAGAGGTCGGCCTTGCCGTCGCCGCGCGCGTACAGATAGTACTGGCGGAAGAAGGCGCGCAGCGTGGGCCGCGGGCGGAAGTAGGCGAGGGCGCGCGGCGCGAAGACGCAGCGACAGCCGGCGCGGCGCAGGGCGAGGTCGAAGACGAGGTCCTCGCTGTAGTCAAGCCACTCGGGATACCCGCCGACGCGCGCCCAGGCGGCGCGGCGGAAGGCGACCGAGCGGCTGGATGGCAGGAAGCGCGCCGGCTCGACGTCCTCCTCGACCGGCAGCGTGGTCGCGCCCAGCGCGTACTCGAAGGGCGTGCGCGGCGCGGCGCGGAAGAAGCCCGCCACCACGTCGACGGTCGGATCGGCGAAGGGGCGCGTGAGGTGGGCCAGCCAGTCGGGCGCGAGCCGCACGCCCGCATCCGTGACGGCGACGAGCGGCGCGCGGGTGGCGGCGATGGCGGCGTTGCGGCCGGCCGCGATGCCCGCCCCGGGCCGCACGTCGACGGCGAGCGGCAGGTCGCGCGCCACCCAAGCCCGCGCCCGCGCCACCGTGTCGTCGGTCGAGCCGCCGTCGACCAGCCGGATCTCGTCCGGCCGCCGCGTCTGCGCCGCGACCGACGCGAGCAGCGCATCGATCGTGGCGCCCTCGTTCAGCACCGTGGCCACCAGCGCCACGCGGTCCGCTGCGTCCGCCTGCTCCCTCACGGGACTACTGTAGCACGGCCGCCCCGCGCTGGCCGCGCCCCACGGCAGGCAACAGGGGCCAGGACGCAGCAAGCAGCGCTCCTACACGGAAACGGTAGGAGCGCTGCTTGCTGCGTCCTGGCCCGGTCGCCACCCGGCTCGGTGACCCGGCGCTGCTTGCTGCGTCCCGCCGGGTAAGCCGTGCCGGTCCCCGCGCGAAACAGCACTAGCTGTGGGACGTGCCCGACGACGGGCTGCTGCCCGTGCCGGTGCTCACGTACGAGGTGCCGCTGCTGCTGGACGTGCCCGACGAGCCACTGCTGCTCGACGATTGGCCGCTGGACGTCCCGCCGGAGCTGCTGCTCGACGAGCCGGGGCTGCCGCTGGGCGCGCTCGAGGACTGGCTGCCGGACGGCTGGGTAGCGAGCCCCTGGTCCTTGGCTTCCTTCTTGGCCGCGTCCTGAGCCGCGCTGCCCGCCTCCTGAGCCACGCGCTGCACCTTCTCGGTCGCGTCCTGCACGACGTCCTGCGCGCGCTCCATGAAGGCGTCGCGCGTGTCGCCCATCAGCTCGCGCTCGCGGCGCGTCTCGGGCACGGCCATGCCGACGGCCGCGCCGACCGCCAGCGCGACCGCACCGACCGCTAGCGGGTTGTCCTGGACCATACGCTCGAGCTGCCCCTGCGCGCGCTCGACGTAGTACTGCGCCTGGTCGGTCATGTCGCCGACCTGGTCGCCAAGCTGGTCCATCTGATCGCTGACCCGGTTGCCCAGCTGCTGGGCCCGGTCGCGCGCCCTCTCGCCGACCGACGACACCGTCTCCCGCGCCTGGTCGGCCATGTCGCCGACCCGATCGGCCACGCCGCCCCCGACACCCTGGTCCGCCTCTTCGTCGGTGTCGTAAGCACCATAGCGCCGGCGGTCGTAGCCGTAGCGGCCGCCGTAGTCATAGTCGTAGGCGTAGCGCCCGCGGGACGGGTAGGATGTCCGCCAGCGCTGCTCCTCGTCCTGCCCCGAGTGGTTCAGGAGCAGCCAGCCGAGGCCGATGCCCGCCATCGCCGCGGGGATCGGGTTGCGCCGGATGGTGTCCCACAGGCTGGTGCCTGCGTCCATCGCCATCTCGCCCGCATTGCTCATCATGTCGCCGGCATTGCTCGCCACGTCGCCCGCCATGTCGCTGGCGCTGCTGGCGACGTTGCTCGCCATCTCGCCGGCCTCGTTCATCATGTGCCCGGCGCGCTCCTGCACCTGCCCGGCGACGTCGGCGACCTTCCCCTTCACGCCGTTGCTCTCGCGCTCGCGCTCGTCGTAGTCGGCGTTGTATCCGGCATAGCCCCGGTAGCCGCCGTAGTCTTCCGAGCGCCGGTAGTTGCTCGGGTAGTCGTAGGCGGTGTTGCGGCGGTAGGTGCTGGGATAGCTGGGCGTCCGCCGGTGCGTCGAGTAGCTGTCGTGCTCGTGGGAGCGCTTCGAGCCATTCATCAGCAGCCAGCCAAGGCCGATACCCACCAGCGCCGCCGGCAGCGGGTTCTCCCGAATCGTGTCCATCATGTTGAACGTTACCTCCCTCGCGTTGTCGCGGGTGGTGTAGACGAAGTCCTCGGCGCGGCCAATCGTGGCGGCGCGGACCGCCTGCTTGGCGCTCTCCGCCGCGTCGTGGAGCGCCTCGCGCACGTGGGCGCCGACCTGCTCCGCCATGTCCGCCGCGGCGTCGCGCGCCTGCTCCTTTAGCTCATCGGGCGCCAGCCGCTCCTGGATGGCGTCGATCGTGTGGCTCATCTCCGCCCGCGTGGCTTCCATCTCGGCGCGGATCTCGTCGGTCTCCGGGGTGTCGTCGGGGTGGCGCGCGGTAGCCGGCTGGGCATCGCGCCCGCGGTCCGACTCCACGCCTTCCGCCGAGACGAACCGCGACTCGCCCGGACGGACGACGTACGTCTCGGGCTCACTCCGGTGCGAGCCGGAGGGCCCGCTCACCTCGTCTGCTCTTTGGCCCATTCGACATTCTCCTTGACCGTCTGCACCGTCTCGCGGGGCGCCAAGTCTTCGTGCTGAAGCGCGGACAGCCCCTTCTGGACGAGGCCGTAGCCGACGCCCGCGATGACGCCCCCAACGATGAGGGCCGAGAGCCACCACGGAATCCAGTGGGCGAGCACGATGATCACCGCGGCGACGATCGCCAGGAAGCCCGCGTAGATGACGGCGCCGCCCACGGCCAGGAACCCCACGTCCTTGCCGACGCTCGCCGCCTTGTGGGTCATCTCGGTCTTGGCGAGGTGGATCTCCTGGCGCACGAGCGTGGTCGTCTCGCGCGACAGGTCGGCGAACAACTCGCCGAGCGAGCGGGTGTCCTTCGACTGCTCCATTACCGCCCCCCCGTGCTCCCCGGCGCCGACGACGCGCCGCCCGTCGTGCTGCTCGGGTTCGTCGCGCTACCGACCTGCGTCCCCGCGGGTTGCTCGGTGCTCGTCGTGCTCGGCGCGCCGCTGCCGCCGGTCGAGCCTGTGGTGCTGCCGGTGCTCGTCGTGCCGGTCGTGGTGCCGCCCGGGGACGCCGGGGTCGGCGGCTGATAGCCCCCCATGCCCGTGCTGGTGGTGTACGGTGTGGTGCTCGTGCCCGGCGTGTAGGGCGCGTTCCCCACCGTCGCGCCGGCGGGCGTCGGGCGACCGGTGCCGTGCTCGGATGTCCGCATCGGCGGCGTGCTGCGGCCATAGCCCGAGGCGCCGGCCGTGGGATAGCGGGTGCCAGAGCTGGTCGAGCGGTAGCCCGCCGGGCGGTCGTAGCCCGAGCGATACTGGCCCGAGAACGAGCCGCGCGGCCGCGTGCCCATGCTCGTGCCCATCCCGCGCGAGCGGTTCTCCATCGGCGGGTTGGCTGGGCTGGCGCTCTTCAGGAAGCGCGCCGCCAGCAGGCCCACCAGGAACGCTCCGCCGAGGAAGAGGGCCGGCTGCCGCCGCGCGAAGTCCTGGGCATCTTCCAGCACGTCGGCCACGTCGGTCTGCCGCAGGTACGTCGAGAAGCGGTCGATACTGTCGGCCATCTGATCCGCGTAGCGCGCCATGCCCGCCTGGTCGTTGTCGCGAAGCTGCCGGCTGAGCCCGCGGGCGGCGTCGGCCACGTTGCCGATGCTTTCGGCCGCCTGCTCCTTCCGCGCATCCACCTGGGACATGGCCTGCTGGCGGGCCTGGTCGGCCACCTGCCCCACGGCGTGCTGCGCTTGGTCGACGACACCCTGGGCCTGGTCCATCGTGCTACTGGTGCCGGAGCCAGTCCCCGAGCCCGTCGTCCCCTGGGAAGAGGGATCTCGCGTTGCCATGAAACTCACCTCCCGAACTCTTACCTACCCGGCGCAATCGGGGTGGCGTGGCCGGTCCGCGGTGCGCACACCACCGTAGCTGTTCGTCTCTTGAGCACAAGCTGTGCCAGATAGGCCAGCCGGAGGCCGTGTTCCAGCCATCACACGGGAGCGGTGTATACCAACCGTCGTAAGACGCGGCAATTGCGCACAAGCGAGCGGCTAAACGACGTGGACTTGCACCGTAGTGCAAGGGGTGACTAACCCGCGGCCCGCCCGGGGCCTGCCGCGACACCCGACAGCCGCAAAACGTAAGCGAGAGCGCCGACGAGGAGGGGGGGCGCGAAGGTGAGGGCGTGGAAGGCCACGGCGAACGCGGCGCTCGCGGCGAGTGGCAAGCCAAAGCCTTGCAGGACGCCGATGGCGACCAGCTCGTAGGCGCCCAGGGCACCGGGCGCCGAGGGAACGGTGAGCCCGAGCAGCAGCACGCCATAGAGCACCGCCGCCAGCGCCCAGTCGGCCGGCAGGTCGAAGGCGGCGAGCGCCAGCACCGTGAGCAGGCAGGCGTTCGTCCAGACGAGCAGCGTGAGCGCGCCCACGGCGGCTTGATAGCCGGGCGGCAGCCGCAGCGCCGTCGCCACGCCGGCCGCGAAGCGCACCCACGTTTCAGCAAGCGCCACGCCGAGCCTTGTCCAGATGCGGGCCAGGCGCGACGGGAGCCAGGCGGGCGGCGCGAGCGGGCCGCCGCGTGGCGCCCACCGCACGAGCAGGAGCAGCAGCAGGACGGCTATCACCAGCAGCCCGGTCGCCGCGCTCGCGCCGCTGCCGAGCCAGCCGAACCGCGCCGCCCGCCACAGCCCGGCGGCGAGCAGCAGGAGCACGGCCGTCGTGTCGAGCACCTTCTCGACGGCGACGCTGCCCAGCACGTAGCCGGTACGTAGGCCGCTGCGCCGGGCGAGCAGGAACGCGCGTGCCAGCTCGCCGCTCGCGGGCACGGCGAGCCCCGCCGCCACGCCCACGGCATAAGCCCAGAGCAGCGTGCTCAGTGGTGGCGCGGCGCGGCCCAGCATCAGCCGCCAGCGCACGGCCCGCAGCGCGACGTGCGTCAGCGTGAGCGCGGCCGCCAGCCCAACGAGCGGCCAGCGCGCGCCGGCGAGTGCCGCGCCCACGGCCGCCCAGTCCAGCCGCACGACGAGCACCCAGACGCAGCCGGCGCTCACGGCGCCTGGCGCCACCCAGCGCAGCACCCGGCGCAACGGCGGCCGCCTCGCGCCGAGAGGCGCGCTCAACGGCGGTCGCACGGGCGCCTGTCGGGCGCGCGCGGCATTCCCTCGGCCATGCCCTCAGTGTCGGCCAGGGCCGCGCGCGGCGCAAGCGCGGAAGCTCGCCGGTATGAAGCTCGCCGGTATAATGGGCGGGCGTACACGGACGCCGCGGAGGGGCTCGTGGAGACGACGTTCTACAACGAGGCGCTGGAGACCGCCGATCGCGCCACGCTGGAAGCGCACCAGCTTGCCCGCCTGCGCGCGCTGCTCGACACGCTGCTGGTGCAGAACCCGTTCTACGGCCCGCGTCTGCGCGCCGCCGGCGTGGCCCACGGCGCCGACCTGGGCACGCTCGCCGACCTGTCGCGTCTCCCGTTCACGCGCAAGGCGGAGCTGGTGGCCGACCAGGAGGCCCACCCGCCCTACGGCAGCAACCTGAGCTTTCCGCAGACCGCGTACACGCGGCTGCACCAGACCTCCGGCACGACCGGGCGGCCGCTGCGGCTGCTCGACACGCCGGAGAGCTGGGACTGGTGGCTGCGCTGCTGGGGCTACGTCTATCGCGGCGCCACCATCGGCCCGGACGATCGGATCTTTGCCGCCTTCTCGTTCGGGCCGTTCATCGGCTTCTGGACGGCGTTCGAGGCGGGCCAGCAGCTCGGCGCGCTGGTGATCGCGGGCGGCGGCCAGACGTCCGAACAGCGCCTGCAGACGCTGCTCGACAACGAGGCGACCGTGCTGGTGTGCACGCCAACCTATGCGCTGCGCCTGGCCGAGGTGGGGCGCGAGCAGGGCCTCGACGTGAGCCGCTCCCACATCCGCGCCACGGTCCACGCCGGCGAGCCGGGCGCCAGCATTCCCAGCACCAAGCGGCGCATCGAGGAGCTGTGGGGCGCGCGGTGCTACGACCACGCGGGGGCCACCGAGGTGGGCGCGTTCGGCTTCGAGTGCCAGGCGCAGCCCGGCGGCATCCACGCCAACGAGGGCGAGTTCATCGTCGAGATCCTCGACCCGCAAACGCAGCGGCCGGCCGACGAGGGCGAGCTAGTTATCACGAACCTGGGCCGCGCCGGCTCGCCGGTGCTGCGCTACCGCACGGGCGACCGCGTGCGCTGGCAGGCGGGCGCTTGTCCGTGCGGTCGCACGTTCCGCCGGCTGGAGGGCGGCATCCTCGGCCGCGTCGACGACATGCTGACGGTGCGCGGCGTGAACGTGTTCCCGAGCGCCATCGAGAACCTGGTGCGGCGCTTTCCGGCGGTCGACGAGTTCGCCGTCGAGGTGTACCAGGAGCGGGCGATGGACGAGATGGAGCTACAGCTCGAGGTAGCCGACGCGCGCCCCGAGGAGGTGTGCGAGGCGGTGGCCCGCGAGGTCTGGGTGGCGCTCGGCTTCCGCCCGCGGGTGCGTCCCGTCCCCGCCGGCACCCTCCCCCGCTTCGAGCTAAAGGCCCGCCGCGTCCGCGACCGCCGCGCGAAGGCGTGACCCCTCTTCTTGGGGGTGGGGGTCTGGCCCGTGCTATAATTCGGCGGTGCTGTAAGCAGGACCGCTTTGTCGTGCTGCGTTCCCGATGCGGCCGACCGCGCGGCCAGAAGATCGCCTTTCTGCTCTCGCCGCCAGCACCGCAACGAGGGCATACCCAGAGAGAGGAGGTGTCATTTGCGGGAGTACGAGCTGATGTTCGTGCTCACGCCGGAGCTGCAAGAGGACGGAGTGACGGCGGCGACGGAGCGAGTGACTTCGCTCATCACCAATCGGGGTGGCGAGGTCACCAAGGTCGACACGTGGGGGCGCCGCCGCATGGCGTATCCCATCCGCCACCAGCTTGACGGCCTCTACACGGTAATGCGGTTCCGGCTGGACGCTAACCTGACCGACGAGCTTGATCGCAACCTGCGGCTCGCCGAGCCTGTGCTGCGCCATCTGATCGTCCGTGCCGAAGAAGTGCCTGCGCCCAGGACTATACGACGTGTGAGTGTGGTGGAAGAGCCGAAGGAGTAACGAGGATGGCCCTGTGCAAGGCAACGCTGATTGGCAACGTCGGGCGGGACCCCGATATGCGGTACACCCAGGCTGGCAAGCCCGTGGTGAACTTCTCGGTGGCCTGCAACCGCGTTGGGCCGCCGGCCGCGGACGGGGGCGAGCGGCGGGAGGAGACGGAATGGTTCACCGTCGTCTGCTTCGGTCGGTTGGCCGAAGTGGCGAGTAACCTGGTCTCCAAGGGCAGCAAGGTCTTCGTCGAAGGACGCATCCAGACCCGCAGCTACGAGGCGCGTGACGGCCAGACGCGCTTCGTCGTCGAGGTCGTCGCTAACGAGCTGCAGATGCTCAGCCCGCGCCAACCGCGCGAGATGGGTGAGCCGGGGATGGCTGGGATGGCGCCGGTGGCGGTCGGCGTGGCGGATACCGACAACCTGGACGATGTCCCGTTCTAGCCCTCTGTCGGCCGTGTGCGCGGGGACTGGACGCCTAACCGTCCCGGCCCGCGCGAGCTGCTGAGCCAAACCGTGGTGCGCCACGCGGCCGGGGCGTGCCCCGCCGCGTGGCATCGTTCCCGAGGCGATGCCTCCTCAGTTGCCGGTGCGCCGTGGGGCTGACACCCCCGACGGCGCGAGCGGGGGCCATGGGGCCACCAGCGTGCAGCCCGCCCGGCGCGTGCAGAGTTCCGCCACAGGGCGTAATTCGACCTGACGCGCTGCATGCCACGCCGCGACTGAGGGCCGCGAGTCGCCCGCCCAGAGCGAGTTGCCGTGGGGGCCTGGTATTCGCCCCCGCCCAGCGCGCCGGAGCGGCGCTAGTCGCCATCGGGGTGATGGAAGAGAAGGAGTAGGAGACCGTTGACCGAGACTGAGATCCAAACCGCCCCTGCTGCCGCGCCGCCGCCTGAGGCGCCCGCGGCCCCGGCACCCCCCGCTGCCCCGCCGGCGACGGCCGCGGCGCCCGCGGCGACCGCGCCCGAAGGTGCCGCGGCTCCCGCCCCGCCCGCGGCCGCTCCGGGCGCGCCTGCCCCGTCCGCCCCCGGCGTAGGCCCTGCTCCAGGCGCCGCCCCTGCCCCGGGCGCTGGTCCCGGCCCGCGCCGCCCGATGGGCGACCGCCCGCCCGGCGGCCCGCGTCGCAGTGGCGGCCGGCGCGAGTACCGCGGCCGGTACACGCCGCGCCGCAAGGTCTGCACATTCTGCGCGGACAAGATTCCCGTTGTGGACTACAAGGACGTCGGGCGCCTGCGCCGCTACCTGTCCGAGCGCGGCAAGATCGAGCCGCGCCGCAAGACCGGCACCTGCGCGCGCCACCAGCGCGCCCTGGCAACGGCGATCAAGCGCGCGCGCCACGTGGCGCTGCTGCCCTTCACCGGCGAGCACATGCGCATCAGCGGCCTGTCGGTCCGCTAGCGGCGGGCCCGTACCCTGGCGCCGGGGCACGCAACGGCGTATAACTGCCTTGCGCGCTCGACGTGAGAGCACTCATCAGAGGGCGTCCGCTATCACGCGGGCGCCTTCTCTGTCTCATTCGTCAATCCTAAATGATCCAGGGCGGAGCAGATGAGCCAACAAGCACCCGTCGCCAAGCCTCCCAAGGCCCCCCGCGCCGCGAAGCCCAAGGAATCGAAAAGCGCGGCCGTGCGCGCCGCGCTCGCCAACCCGTCGAAGCGCCAGCTGACCAAGTGGCAGCGCGAGCGCCGGCAGAAGCGTCTCGTGCTCTACTCGGCCGTGGCGCTGGTCGTGCTCGTCGCGCTGGTGCTGGCGTTTGGATACTGGCGCGAGCTGATCGCGCGGCCAAACGAGCCGGCCGCCGAGGTTGGCGACCAGGTCATCCCGCTCGGCGCCCTCGCCCTGCGATTGCACCCGCAACTGGTCGCCATCGACAACGAGATGGCGCGGCTGCAGAGCCAGAACGCCCCGACCAGCTCGGGCACCAATCCCGCGTCGCAGCAGCTCCAGATGCTCGTCAGCCAGCGCATCGGCGCGGCGGACCAGGTGCTGGGCGACATGATCGACGACGAGCTGATCGCGCGGGAGGCGGAGCGGCGGGGCATCACGGTGGCGCCCGCCGAGATCGACGCTCGTATCAGCAGTGACATGGCGAAGCAGAAGGCGTTGGCCGCCGGCCCCGCGCCCACGCCAGCCGCCGGCCCGGCCGATGGCCCCGCGCCGACCCCGACGCCTCCGCCCACGCTTACCGCCGAGGACCAGCAGGCGACCTACCAGGACTTCCTGAGCCGCGTCAACTTCACCGACGAGCAGTATCGCCGCTACGTGGAGGCGCAAGTGCTGCGCGACAAGCTGCGCGACTCGCTGAGCGCCGACATTCCGACGACCCAGGAGCAGGTCCACGCGCGCCGCATCACGCTGAGCAGCCAGGAAGACGCGACGGCCGTGCTGGCGCAGCTCCGCTCGGGCGAGGCGACCTTCGAGGACCTGGCGCGCGACAAGTCGAAGGACCTGACCAGCCAGTCGCAGGGCGGCGACCTGGGCTGGCTGCCGCGGGGCATCGAGTCGGCGCAGTTCGACGACCAGGCGTTCCGCCTCGGCGTGGGCGAGCTGGGCGACGCGGTCACCACGCCGCAGGGGTGGGAGATCATCCAGGTGCTGGAGAAGGGTCAGCGCGCCCTCACGCCCGAACAGCTCGACCGACTGAAGAGCAAGGCGTTCAACGACTGGCTGAACGCCGCCCGCAACGACGGCTCGGTGCGCCGCGAGCTGGACAAAGACAAGCGCGACTGGGTGATGCGCCAGGCGAGCGGCGGTCGCAGCAGCGCCACCGCCGCCGGCCAGCCGTCCGGCTTCTAGCGCCCCGCGCCGGCCCTCGCTTCACCCCTTCTCCCGATCAGGAGAGGGGGTGGGGTATGGGGCCTCTTGCGCAGCGCCGCGGAGAGGTTAGCGCGCGCTGACGGTGGGGCTGGGGGCGGCCCGGGGAGCGGGGCTGCTGACGATGAAGCGGGCCTGCTGCACCGTCCAGACGCCCGAGAGGGCGCTGTGGGCGCGCACGTACAGCGTGTGGACGCCGCTCGGCACGTCGGCCGTCAGGCTGAACCCGGCGTTGGCGAAGCCGCCCCGGTCGAGCACGCGCGCCACGTCGGGCCGCGCCAGCCCCGCGAGCACCGGCCCGAGCGCCCGGCCCTGGTCCGGCGGGCCGTCCAGATAGGCCTCGATCTGGTCGACACCAGTGCCGCTATCGGCCCGCGTGTCCACCGCCCAGCCGTTCACCGTCAGCGCCCCCTGCACCACGGCGTCGGGCGTGGGCGCCTCCAGCGTGAGCTGGAGATCGGCGGTGCGGCTCCCCGGCAGGCTCGCCGCCTTGGCCACCGCGCGCTGCACGTTCACGCGCCCGTAGCCGTAACGGTCGTCGCGGCCGGGCGGGCCGAGGTCGTCGGCCGTCTCGAAGAGGATCGACTCTACCTGGTCGCGCGTCAGCGTCGGGTTCGTCGACCACATCAGCGCGGCCGTGCCCGAGACGTGCGGCGCGGCCATTGAGGTGCCGACCTCGTAGTTGTAGCCCGGCTGGCCGATGGGCGAGTCGAGCGCGGGCGGCCAGGTGCTCAGGATGTAGTCGAGCGGGTTCGCGCGACTGCTGCCCCCCACGCCGCCCGGGGCGGTGAGCTGCACGTAGTCGCCCGTGTTCGAGTACGGCGCCACCTCGCCGTTCGCGCCGAGCGCGCCCACGGCGACGACGCCGGGCAGCGCCGCGGGAAAGAATGGGGCGTTCAGCGTATCGCAGCCCTCGTCGCGGTACGAGGCCACCTCGCCGCAGTTGCCCGCCGCGGCGACGAGCAGCAAGCCGCGATCGCGCGCGTCGGCGACCGCGCGGCGCACCGTCTGCGAGTCGTCCAGGCCGCCCAGACTGAGGTTGATGATCTTCGCATCGTGCTCGGTCGCCCAGCGGATGCCGTCGGCGGCGGCCACGATCGAGGCATCGCCGAAGCGATCGGTGATCTTGATGGGCATCAGGCGCACGGCCCACGACAGCCCCGCCACGCCCACGCCGTTGTTGCCGAGCGCGCCGATCACCCCTGCCACGTGCGTGCCGTGGCCGATGTCGTCCTGCGTGTTGCTATTGCGCTCGCGCACGTTGCGGCCGGGCACGACGCGGCCCTGCAGGTCGGGATGCGACGGGTCGATGCCGCTGTCCAGCACCGCCACCACGACGTCGGCGCCACCAGTGCCGATGTCCCAGGCCTCGGGCGCGTGGATCTGCCGCATGTTCCACTGACTGCTGAACAGGGGATTGTTCGGCGTGCTGAGCAGGTGGTAATGGCGATTGGGCTCGACGAACTCGACGCGCGGATCGGCACGCAGCGCGGCCAGCGCGCTCGCCACCGCACCATCGGCCACGCGGTAGCGGTCAACGCCGAGGTCGTCCAGCCGCCCCAGGTACGCGAGCGCGGCGGGCAGCCCTGCCGCGTCGCCGGGGCCGGGCGCTTGGCCGGCCCGCCAGCCCACCAGCACCTCGGCGGCCCCCGCCGGGGCGGCGACGTCCTCGCCAGGGTTGCTCCCCGACGGCGTGGGGGAGCCCGCTTGGCCGACGAGCAGGAGGGCCAGTAGCAGCCACAGCAGCGCGGCCAGGCGCAAGCCGACAGCCCGAGACGGGCCTGGGGAGGCGGGAACTTGTAGTCGCCAGCGTGTCACGGTCGTCCTACGCGCTACTGTTAGGCGTAGTATGGGATACGCGTGGGGGCATTCGCCAGCGATGCGAACCTGCCTACCCCCGGTCCCCTCACAATGTGGGAAGGGGGAGAAGGACGGGGCCGGGATGGCTCCCCCCTTCCCTCTCGGGGTTAGGTCCGGGAGTTAGGTCGCCTATCCCGGGTCGCGGAAGGCGAGCCAGTTGGCGTACACGCGCTCCAGCCAGTAGTCGCTCAGCGGGTCGCCGAACCCATAGTAGCCCTGCACGCGCGTCCAGAAGTCGCCGCGAACGACGTCGAGCTTGTCGCGCAGCACACGCGCGCCCAGCAAGATGTTGTTCTGCGGGTCCCAGGCGTCGTCGATGCTGACGCCGCGTCGCTCGGCCTCGTTTGGCATCACCTGCATCATGCCGATGGCGCGCTCGTAGCGGCCGGCATGGCCGATCCACGTCCAGGCGCCCACCGCGTCGGGCCGGCCGCCGCTTTCCTGCTGCATGATCGCGGCGATCAGGTCCGGATCAATTTGGTACACCTTAGCCGCGTGCAGGATCTCGGGGTAGAAGCGCGCGATCTGGGGCGGCCAGCGCGCCGGCGCGCCGTCGGAGGGCGCGTCGGGCACGACGCGCGGCGCGGGCGTCACGCGCTCGACCGCCGCGGGGGCACGGCTCAGCAGCCGCCACTGGCTCGCGAACTGGGCCACGGTGGCTTCCCCGGCGGCTAGCTCGCGGTAGGTGCGCACGGCCACCAGCACCGGGTCCTCGTCGGGCAGCACCACCTGCACCGCGGCCAGCGGCGTGTCCTGGTCGCTGCGGAAGCCACTCGGGAACGCGCGGTCCATCGCGTCCACGACCGTGCCGACCGCGGCCACCACCGCCTGCTGCACGGCGTCCGCGTCGCCGAGCGTTACGCCCGGCTCCCAGCGGACCTGGAGCACGGGACCAACGGCGGTGGTCGCGCCCCAGGCCGCCGCCGCCGTGCCGCCCAGGGTCGGCAGCGCGTGCCGCACGGCGTCGATCAGCCGGGCGTTCTCGGCCATCTCGGGGGGCGGCGCGTCGGCCACGGCGACGGGCGTGGGCCGGCCGAGCCCCGCGTCGGCGAACAGTGGCGAGTCGGGCGCGCTAGCGCTAGGCGACATCGTGCCGGGTGCGCCGGCCCGCACCACCATCGGGGCGCCGAGCGGGGCCTGGTCGCCCGGCTGCCAGGTCACGGTGCTCGCGCTCGGCGGCGGCGTGGCCGCTCGCTGGAGGGCGTCGGCTGGCTGGAGCAGCAGCAGCAGGGCGAGCAGGCACAGCGGCAGCCACGACGACAAGTCGGTACACCCTCCTGTGGATCGTGCGTGCGCGCCGCGCGGTTCCCGCCCCGCGCGCGGCCGGACGGAGGTAAGAGGCGGGCGCCCGCCTCGCCGCAGTATCCCGTCTGCCGGCGACGCATGTCAAGAACCGCACAGGCGCGGACGTGTCACAATACGCGACGGCGCCGCAAAGTTATGGCGCCGACAGGCCAAACACCGCGCTCGACGTGCCGCCCTCGATCTGGTCGCGCTCGCCGGCGGCGAAGCCCGCGTCGGCCACGATCTGGCGCGGCCGGGCGGGGCACATGTCGTACGGATAGTCGCTCCCGAGCATCAGCCGGTCGGGGCCCACCGCCTCGGCCAGATAGCGCAGCGCCGGGCCGTAGTACAGCACGGTGTCGTAGTAGAACCACTTGAGGTAGTCGAGCGGCGGCGTCTGCAGCCCCTTGGTCTCGGGACGCACGCTCCAGCCGTGCGTCAGGCGGCCGATCTGGTACGGGAAGTCGCCGCCACCGTGGACCAGCATGAGCTTGAGGTCGGGGTAGCGGTCGCAGACGCCGCCGAACACGAGCGAGGCTGCCGCGATGGCCGTGTCGTAGGGATTCCCGAGCAGGTTCTGGAAGTAATAGTTCGCCAGGCGCGGGCTCTGCACCACGTAGGCGGGGTGGATGATGATCGGGGCGCTCACCTCCTGCGCCGCCGCCCAGAACGGGTCGAGGTCGCGGTCGTCCAGGTTGCGGCCCGCCACGTGCGTGCTGATGACGACGCCGTGGTAACCGAGGGTGCCGCAGACGCGCTGCACCTCGGCCGCCGCGGCGCGGCCGTCTTGCAGCGGCACCGTGGCGGTCGCCGTGAAGCGGCCGGGGGCCGCCTGCAAGTCCTCCGCCGTGGTGTCGTTCAGCAGCCGCGCCCAGGCCGCGCCCTGCGCGGCGGGCAGGTCGTAGCCCGTGAAGCTGAGCGCGAGGCTCACCACCTGGTGGTCCACGCTCTGGCTGGCCATGGCCTGCTGCCGCGTGTCGAGGTCCTGCAGCGCCGGCAGCAGCGCCTGCGGCCGCGCCGCCTCGCGGTTGCCGATGACGAAGCGCGGCTCGCCGTCCGCCGTCTCCACCACGTGGACGCCGTAGCGCCCCTCGTTCCCTCGCACCGCCGCGGCGACCAGCGGCGAGACGTAATGCGCGTGTACGTCGACGATCACGGCTGGCCTCCTAATCGGGTCCGCCCGTCTGCCGCTCCGGCTCGCCCAGCATAGCACGGCTGGACATTGGCGGGAGCGCGTGCGGTAATATTACGCGCTCCATGGCGGCGGCGCTCGCGCCCGAAGGGAGGCGCCAGGTGGCTCGCCGCCATCGCCGCCTTCGGCGAGCCGCACGACGAGCACGAGGGGATCCTCCAGCCGACGGGCCAGTAGCGAAGGGAACGTCATGGCAACGCAGACGGCGACCAAGTACGACGTGGGCGGCGTCCTGCTCGACCGCCCGTTCAAGATCCGGCGGCTCGGCCACTTCGGCCTGAACGTGCGCGACGTCGAGCCGATGGCCCGCTTCTACCTCGACCTGCTTGGCTTCCGTCGCTCCGACGCCTCGGGCGGTGGCGGCTTCTTCTCGCGCTACGGCAGCGACCACCACGCGCTCGTCATCTTCCACAAGGAAGCCGCTGACAAGCAGCTGCTCGCCTCGCCCACGGGGCCGCGCCACTTCCGTCCCGAGAACACCATCAACCAGCTCACCTTCCAGGTCCAGAGCCGCCGCGAGGTAGTCGACGCCACGCAGTACTTCCACGACCGCGGCGTGGACGTGAACCGCGAGGGACGCGCCGGCGGCCCCGGCTCGAACTGGCACCTCTACGTGTACGATCCCGACGACCAGATCGTCGAGCTGTACTACGGCATCGAGCAGATCGGCTGGGACGGCTACAGCAAGCCCGTGGACATGCGGCCTGGCGGCCAGCAGGCCGCGGCGCCCGCGCCGCAGCCCCCGGAGTACGAGGAGGTCGAGCAGGCGCTGGCCCGCGGCGGCAGCCCGATGACCGGCTACCGCCACGTCGAGGCGCGGCCCGCCACCTACGACGTGGACGGCATCCTCCTGCCGCGGCCGTTCAAGATCACCAAGATCGGCCCGGTTAAGCTGTTCGTGGACGACCTGGCGGCCGCCGAGCGCTTCTACCGCGACGTGCTCGGCTTCATCCCGACCGAGGACGTGATCTGGCAGGGCGAGCGCTGCGTCTTCCTGCGCTGCGACACCGAGCACCACACAATCGGCCTCTTCCCGAAGGCCTGCCGCGACAAGCTCGGCCTCAGTCCCCACACCTCGGCCATGTCGTTCGGCATGCAGGTCGCAAACTACCGCCAGCTGAAAGACGCCGTGCGCTTCCTGCGCGAGCAGGGCGTGCGCGTCGAGACGGACCGCGTGCCGCCCGAGCTACACCCCGGCGTCGACTACGCGGCCTACGCTTTCGATCCCGACGGCCACTGCCTGGAGCTGTACTACTACATGGAGCAGGTCGGCTGGGACGGCCGAGTGCGGCCCGCGGCGCAGCGCCGCGCGGTCGATCCCCACAACTGGCCCGAGACGCTGGAGCCGCTCTCCGACACGTTCATGGGCGAGCCTTTCCTGGGCCCCTGGGCCTAGCGCTCCACTGAGGAGGGAGCGTTTCAAAGGATTACGTAGGGCGGAGTCTCGTCCCCTTGCCGCCCGGTTGCGGCCGCCGACCGTCGGCCGGCGGGGGACGCGCCCCGGCTGGTGCCTCCAGTTGAGAAATCCATGCGGTAGCTGGCGCGTGAAGGGAGCAAAGGCGATGGCACCGAAGGTCACGGAGCTGAACCACTGGACGCTGGTCAGCTCGGACATCCCGCGTACCGTGCAGTTCTACGTCGACGGGCTCGGCGCCACGCAGCTCGAGCGCGAGTTCCCGACCGGCGTCGCGCTGGGCAACACGGTGATCGACATCTTTCCCGCGACCGACGACCAGCGCCCCATGCCGGGCTCGCTCGGCCAGCACCACGCCTACACGATTCGGCTCGAAGACTACGACGAGTGGGCCGAGCACCTGCGCGCGCGAGGGGCGCCGGTGCGCCTGGCCTGCCACGGGCCGCGTCTTATGACAATGTATACGCAGGACCCCGACGGCTACCATATCGAGCTGGTGGTCGAGTTCGAGAACGCCGCCGACGGCCAGCGCGAGATCGAGAAGCGCGGCATCAAGCGCTTCAGCCTCCCCGGCCGCCCCGGCTAGCCCGGCGGCCAGGGGATGTCCCGGGGGTGCAGGAGCGTTCCCCTGCCGGGGGCCTGGGAGGTATCCCCCTCGTCCTCGTCCCTGGGGGTGCAGGGGCGCTCCCCTGCCGGGGGGCTTGGGGGGTGTCCCCCCACCGGCCCTCCCTATTTTCTCTCCCCCAGGATTGGGGGGCCGGGGGGGCAAACAGCAAGCGCGGGAGGTGCGCGGTGGTAGACATGCAGCTCGGTACAGGTACGACGAACCAGGCGCCGGACAGCGACAAGCTGACCGTCCTCAACCCGATGGGCTATCCGCCGAAGGTCAGCCCGAAGGCGCTGGCGCCGCGGCTGGACAGCCTCAACGGCAAGACCATTTTCCTGGTAGACTGCCGCTTCGATGACTCCGACGTGTTCCTCGGACAAGTGCAGGCGTGGTTCGCCGAGCACCTGCCGCAGGTGGAGACGCGGCTCGTGCGGCTCTCCAGCGTCTACACGCGCGACGACCCCGCGACCTGGGAGCATATCCGCGCGAATGGCGCCGCCGCACTCCTCGGCGTCGGCCACTGAAGCACCTGTGCGCCGGCGGTCGCCGTGCACGCGATGACCCTCGAGAGCAAGTACGGGGTGCCCACGGTCGCCTTCCACACCGACGTCTTCGAGAAGGTCGTGCGGTCGGTGACACGGGTGAACGGCATGCCCCGCATGCGCTTCGCCTTCGTGCCCCAGCCCGTCATGGGCAAGAGCCCCGCCGAGCTGCGCGCCTACGTGAACGGCAACGACCCGATCAGCGGCCGGCCCGTCATGCAGGAAGTCATCGAGGGCCTCACTCGCCCCTTCGACGCCGAGGACCGGCAGCAGGCCACCTGGGAGCGCTCGACGCCCCGCCTGGTCGAGCCCGACACCGAGGCGAACCTGCACCAGCTCTTCCTTGCCAACGACTGGACCGACAAGCTGCCGATCGTCCTGCCTACCGAGGAGCGCGTGGCGGAGATGCTGGCTCACACCAGCCACCGGCCCGACGAGGTGGTCGGCCACATGCGCTCGACGCACTTTCGCGAGCCCTGGGAGTACACCGTCGAGAAGGTCGCCGTCAACGCCGTCATGGCCGGCGCGCGCCCCGAGTACTTCCCCGTCATCCTGGCGCTCGCCGCGACGGGCGTCTCGGCCCGCGGCAGCTCCAGCAGCTCGATGGCGACGATGGTCGTCGTGAACGGCCCAGTGCGCCACGAGATCAGCATGAATGCGGGCACCGGCGCGATGGGGCCATACAACCACGCCAACGCCACCATCGGCCGCGCCTACAGCCTGCTCTCGCAGAACGGCCAGGGCGGCTCGACGCCCGGGCTCAGCTACATGGGCTCACAGGGCAACGCCTACGGCTACGCCGGCATCACTTTCGCCGAGAACGAGGAGCGCAGCCCGTGGGCGCCGTTCCACGTCCAGCACGGCTTCCAGCCCGGCGACAGCACCATCAGCGTGTTCAGCGGCTGCCGCCACACCGCCTTCACGCTCGGCCTGCGCGAGCGCCACTGGCGCGAGCACGTGCGCAACATGCTGCGCGGCATGGACCCACAGTCGCCACCGACGCTGCTGCTCGACCCGATCACCGCGCGCCAGTTCGTCGACCGGGGCGGCTTCGACACGCCGGCGAAGCTGATCCAGTGGCTGCACGAGAACGCGCTGATGCCCGCCGGCGAGTATTGGGACTACCAGCTCGTGCAGAACTACATCTACCCGCGCGCCACCTTCGGCGAGGAGCCCTACGCGACGATGCTCAAGGCCGCGCCCGACGAGCTGATCCGCATGTGGCAGCCGCGGGACATCCACGTCGTCGTGGTCGGCGGCGAGACGAACGGCTACTGGCGCATTATGGGCGCGCGCTACGAGAAGACCGTCTCCGTCGACGCCTGGCGGTAGGCCACCGTGGCCGAGCTAGGCAACTATGACATTGTCGTCGTCGGGGCGGGGCTGGCGGGCCTGACGGCCGGGCTGTTCGCCGCGCGCCAGGGCCGCGCCACGCTGGTGCTGGAGGCGCAGGTGCCCGGCGGGCACCTGGTGAACATCCACCAGATCGAGGACTACCCCGGCTTCCCGGAGGGCGTGGCCGGCTACGAGCTATGCCCGCTCGTGCAGGAGCAGGCCGCGAATCAGGGCGCCGAGTTCCAGCTAGCCGCGGTGGAGCGCGTCGAGCCGGCCGACGGCGGCTGGCGCGTCCTGACCGCCGACGGCGCGTGCCAGGCGCGCGCCGTCATCGTCGCCAGCGGTTCGCGCCCCCGGGCGCTCGGCGTCCCCGGCGAGGAGCGGCTGTTCGGGCGTGGCGTCAGCCACTGCGCATCGTGCGACGGCGCCTTCGTGCGCGGCGGCACGGTGGGCGTCGTCGGCGGCGGAGACTCGGCGCTGCAAGAGGCGCTCGCGCTCAGTGAGTACGCGGCGCGCGTGCTCGTCCTCCATCGCGGCGCTAGCCTCGCGGCCCAACAGACCTACCAGGAGCGCGTGCTGGCGCACCCGGCGACCGAGGTGCGTTGCGGCGTCGTGGTCGAGGAGGTGCTGGGCGAGCAGGCGGTGAGCGGCGTGCGCCTGCGCGATGCCCCGGGCGCTGAGTCGACGCTAGAGCTAGCCGGCCTCTTCGTCTACGTCGGTCTCGCGCCCAACACCGACTGCCTGCGCGACCTGGGCGTACTCGCCCCCGGCGGCCGCGTGCCGACCGACGCCTGGATGCGCACGCCCCTGCCGGGCCTGCTCGCCGCCGGCGACGTGCGTGCCGACTCCGCGGCCCAGGCGATCACCGCCGCGGGCGACGGCGCTACCGCAGCCCTCGCCGCCCACCGCTACCTCGCCGATGGCGCCTGGCGGCCGCATCCCTAGCGCCGCGCCTCTGGTGGCGCGAGGCGCCTCCCGCCGCCCCGGTTCAGGTCGGGCCTGCTCACGTGCGGCGCTTCTTCATCGTGCCGTCCCATTCGGCGAGCGGCCCCGACTGCCACGACCAATCCGGCCCGAGCCGCTCGTGGCCGGGGAGAGCCGCGCGTCCGGCCGCCCACTGGAGCGTCGTCCAGTCGTCGCTCCCGGGCGGCGCCCAGGGGCACAGCCGTCGCAGGATGCGCCCGGCGAGGTCGCCGGGCGGCTCGTAGGGCAGGCCGAGCGCCGCCGCGATGTCCGCCGTATGGATCAGCATCTCCACGCTGCTAATCGCCGCGAAGCCGCTCGCGTCGGCCATCCCCGTGGGGTGCCAGCCGCGCGCCTCGGCCGGCGTGGCCCGCGCGATCGTCGCCAGGATCAGAGCGTTCGCCGGGATGACCCGCAGCAGGTCGGCCACGGGCGGCGGCGCGTCGCCCGCGCGGAAGCTCGGCCGCCGCTCCGTCGCGCGGGTGACCAGGTGCGTGGCATGGAACAGCGGCGCCTCGGCCATGTGCTGTAGCGTGCGGTGGCACGACCACTCCAGGTCGCGCGCCAGCACGCGCCAGTCCGCGTCCAGCGCCGGCGCCAGCGCCTCGCAGCCTAGCGTCGCCGCCGCCACCAGGTCGTCAGGAGTGAACTCCCGCCGCGTCGTTGCCGCCGTCATGTTCGCCTCCTCTCACGCCGAACCGGCCATCGGCGCGATTATGGCACGCCGCCCACCCAAGCCGCTGCCCGCCGGCGAATCTTGACAGCGTCGCCGCCGAGGCGCCAACCCGCGAGCGGGCCGGCGCCTCGGCGGCGAATCGCACCACGTATCTAGAGAAGGTCTGGGACAGCGATGCCCGGAGTCGCGGGGTGCATGGCGGGTGCCTCGCGCCGGGAGTCTGGACAGCCTACGGCGAGGCCCCACGTGACACACTCGGCCCCCGGCGCTGGGCCGGCACCGAGACGGCCACCGCCTGGGACGGCAAGCGGCAAGATGGAGGGCGGGTTGCCTTCGGGCGAGCGCGCCGCACGGGCGCTCGTCGCCCCGGGCTATCCCGCGCTTCGCGGACGAAATCTCCCAGGCTCCTCGGCGCCAGCACTCGCATGGCCGGCCGGGGCGCCTGTCGGCGCGGGTGGAGTTAGACCGCGCACTCGCTCAATAGTCCAGATAGGCCATCGACGGCAGCGCCAGCAGTACCAGCGCGCCGGCCCGGATTCGCTCCACGTCCGTGCGGAGCGGGTTCGGCGGCGGCACCTGCGCCAGGACCTCGTCGGACAGGCGCGCAACCTCTTGGAGGTGACGGCGCGTCTGCATGAGATCACGGCGCAGGCATCCCACCTTCGCCGCTACGGACTCCAGCAATCCCTCCAGCAAGATCAGTTCGACAGCGGCATCGATGGCATCGGCGCTGGCTGGTTCCTCCATTCACGGCCTCCCTAAGGCCCACGCGGCGCAACATCATAGCCCGGGACCCAAGGCACCTGCGAGCCTGGCCACGGCGGGCCCGAGACCAGCTCACGAAGCAAGCGCAGCGCGCGACCGCGCTCCTCCTACCCGCCGGGGCTGCAGTGGCCGAGCCTCGGCGGGACAGGGTGGCGCGAGATGGATACACGTTAGCAACACCGACTCGCTATTGACAAGGCCGCGATGGGCTGGTAATCTGGGCTCATCGATAATGGTTCGCTTCTAAAATTAGTTGGCAATTTAAGTTGGTAGCGGGCTCGGGAAGGAGCGTGCTAGCAGCTTGGGGAACGTACAGGTCGCGCGGCAGAGGCGAGCGCAACCGTGATGTCCAGTGGGCAGCGCTACGCTGAGCTGGTGCGAGCGCTGGAGCGTGGTGGGTATCGGCTCACGCCGCAGCGTGAGGCGGTGCTGCGCGTCCTGGCTTACACCTCGCAGCATCCCAGCGCCGAGCAGATCTATGATCAGGCGCGCGAGCACTGCCACTTGACTAGCCGGGCAACCGTGTACAACACGATGAGCGTGCTCAAGGAGCTCGGCGAAGTCGAGGACCTCGACCTCGTTGGCCTCGGCCACCGCTACGGCGCCCATTCGCCGGGGCAGCACGCGCACCTAATATGTACGCGCTGCAGCCGCATCGACGACTACGACAGCCCCGAGCTGCGCATGGTGCTGGCTGCCACGGTGGTGGCCAGTGGCTACCACAACACCTATTGCCGCCTGGACGTGTACGGCGAATGCCCGGCGTGCCAGGGGCAAGAGGGCCATTCCGAACCGGTCCGTGCCCGGCGCGATTCGCCGCCGGGTGACGCCGCTACACGGAGGGAGGTGGGAGGCGGCGCGCCGCCAGCAGGGGCAGGCTCACCAGTCTAGGGTGGACAGTGCGCAGGTAGGGGTACCGGCTCGCCGGACCCTGCCGCCGCTGTGCAGCGTCTCGGCCTTCGCGTCACCGCCGTACGGTTGGCTGGCGATGCTGACGCGCTTGCTGCAAGCGCACCTCATTCGATGTTGACGCGGTCGTCAGCGCCGTGCCCGATCGCCTCGGGTGGCTCGTCCCAGACCATGCAGAATGCGCTACGCTCGTTTACCGACGGTAGGTCGGGGCGTCGCATCGAGCCGGCAGGCCGGCCAGGCCTGTACGAGTTCCGCGTCGGCGACAACCCCCAGATTGTCTGCCGTCGCTGCGACGCCATCGCTGATGCTGACTGTGCGGTCGACGACACCGCGTGCCTGATGGCCGCCACCGACTCGGGCTACGAGATCGGCGAAGCCGGAGTCATCTACTGCTAGAAGGCAACAGGCCGAAAGGGGAAGGACCGACATGTCTGAGAAGGACGTGTTTGACACGAAGGACGCGACCGCGAGCGTCAGCGAAAGCGAGAACCCAGCAATCCCCTCTCCGACTCCCAAGCGACATCGGCCCATGACGAACCGCGACTGGTGGCCGAACCAACTGGACCTCTCGATTCTCCGCGCGCACTCTCCCCTGTCAGATCCGATGGGCAAGGACTTCAACTACGCGGAGGAGGTCAAGACCCTCGACTTCGAAGCGCTGAAGCGGGATCTCATCCAGCTGATGACGACCTCGCAGGACTGGTGGCCGGCCGACTACGGCCACTACGGGCCGTTCTTCATCCGTATGGCGTGGCACGCCGCCGGCACGTACCGCATCGCCGACGGCCGGGGCGGTGCCGGCCACGGCATGCAGCGCTTTGCCCCCCTCAACAGCTGGCCCGACAACGCGAGCCTCGACAAGGCGCGCCGGTTGCTCTGGCCGATCAAGCAGAAGTACGGCCGGAAGCTCTCCTGGGCCGATCTGATCGTCTTCGCCGGCAACGTGGCCTATGAGTCGATGGGGCTCAAGACCTTCGGCTTCGCCTTCGGGCGAGAGGACCGTTGGGAGCCCGACGAGATCTTCTGGGGCCCTGAGGACACCTGGCTTGGCGACGAGCGCCACGCCAGCGAGGGGCAGCTCCAGGGACCGTTCGGCGCCGATCACATGGGCCTGATCTACGTGAATCCGGAGGGGCCGGGCGGCAACCCGGACCCGTCCCTTGCAGGGAAGTACATTCGCGAGACCTTCCGTCGCATGGCGATGAATGACGAGGAGACCCTTGCGCTCATCGTCGGCGGCCACACGGTCGGCAAGGCCCATGGTGCCGCCCCTGCCGACCAGTACGTCGGTCCCGAACCAGAGGGCGCTCCCATCGAGGAGCAAGGCCTCGGCTGGAAGAACCGCTACCGCAGCGGGAAGGGACCAGACACGATCACCAGCGGGCTCGAGGGCGCCTGGACCAACGCGCCGACGAAGTGGGACAACGGGTTCCTCGAGAACCTCCATAAGTACGACTGGGAGCTGACGACGAGCCCCGCCGGCGCGAAGCAGTACCGTCCCAAGAATCCCGAGGCCCAGGGCACGGTGCCCGATGCCCACGATCCGTCGAAGCGGCACGCCCCCATGATGCTGACGACGGACCTCGCGCTGCGGACGGATCCGATCTACGCGCCGATCGCGAAGCGCTTCCTCGAGAACCCGGACCAGCTCACGGAAGCGTTCACCAAGGCGTGGTACAAGCTGTTGCACCGGGACATGGGCCCCATCTCGCGCTACATCGGTCCCTGGGTGCCGGAGCCCCAGCTATGGCAGGACCCTGTCCCGGCGGTCGATCATGAGCTGATTGGGGAGCAGGACATCGCTGCCCTCAAGAGCAAGATCCTCGCCTCGGGCCTGTCCATCTCCCAGCTCGTCTCCACCGCGTGGGCGTCGGCCGCCACCTTCCGCGGCACCGACAAGCGGGGCGGGGCGAACGGGGCCCGGATCCGCCTCGCACCGCAAAAGGACTGGGAGGTCAACAACCCGGCCGAGCTGGCGAAGGTGCTGTCGACCCTGGAGCAGATCCAGCGGGACTTCAACAGCTCGCAGTCTGGCGGGAAGAAGGTCTCGCTCGCCGACCTGATCGTCCTGGGCGGGTGCGCGGCCGTCGAGCAGGCGGCGAAGAACGCCGGGCACAACGTCACGGTCCCGTTCGCGCCGGGGCGCACGGACGCCTCGCAGGAGCAAACCGACGTGGAGTCGTTCGAGGTGCTCGAACCGCGCTTCGACGGGTTCCGCAACTACCTCCACCCCGAACAGGAGCTGCCGCCGGAGGAGCTGCTGGTGGAGCGGGCCTTCATGCTGAACTTGACCCCTCCCGAGATGACCGTGCTCGTCGGCGGTATGCGCGCCCTGAACGCCAACTCTGGGCAAGCCAAGCACGGCGTCTGGACCGACCGGCCCGAGACGCTGACCAACGACTTCTTCGTGAACCTGCTCGACATGCGCACCGAGTGGAAGCCATCCGCCTCGGCTGCGAACGTGTACGAGGGGCGCGATCGCGCGACGGGCGAGGTCAAGTGGACCGGCACGGCCGTGGACCTCGTCTTCGGTTACAACTCCCAGCTCCGAGCCCTTGCCGAGGTCTACGCGCAGGACGACTCAAAGGAGAAGTTCGTGCGTGACTTCGTGGCCGCGTGGGACAAGGTCATGAACAACGATCGCTTCGACCTTGCGGCGCAGGGCCGGGGCGCGCGGCCGCTAGCGGCCGCGGCCAGCGACTAGGTTCGTTACCAACACCGTTGCAGCAAAGCGCGGGCTACCCTCTGCGGTTGGCCCGCGCTTTGCTATTGACGGGGGGACGTACCGAGTCAGCAGGCCACGCGCACGTTGTGAGAGAGAGGCGCCGGCATGGCCCGCAGACATCGCGGTCGCCCCGAGTACGTATGATACGCGTCAAACTGGGCAAACGACCGCCATCGCGGCCATTCGGATTGTCATCGTCGCCATCCCCCTGCGCCTCATCGATACTGGATTGCTGGTGCAGGTTGCCTGGCTGCTCACCGCCTGGGGGCTAGCAGGTGTCGTGTACGCGCCCCGGACCATCGCCGAGTCCAGCGCCGAAGCGGGCAGCGCCACGACGCCAGTAGAGCGCTTGCTGGAATGTCAAGGATGATGAGAGAATCAATTAGCGCGATGATGTCTCTGTAACGATGTGGTTCAGGCAGGGAGGGTGAGCTGGAGCGTGGATAAGGAGCAGCGCCTGAAGCAGCTCGTCGGCCGGCTCCGCGAGCATGGACACCGCATGACCCCTCAGCGGATGGCCGTGCTCCAGGAGTTACTGCGGACCGACCGGCATCCAAGCGTGGAAGAGATCTATCGCGCGCTTCAGCCGACGTACCCGATGATGAGCCTTGCCACCGTGTACAAGACCGTGGCGACACTGAAAGACCTCGGCGAAGTGCTGGAATTGGAATTCAGCGACGGGCACAATCGCTACGACGCCTGGATGCCGCAGCCGCATCCCCACCTGATCTGCCGCGACTGTAACCGCATCGAAGATCACCCGATTGACGAGCTAGATCGACTGATGACCGACGCGGCGATGCAAAGCGGCTATCAGCTACTTTCCATGCGCCTCGACCTCTACGGGATTTGCGGCCAGTGCAGCGGAAGCGCCACGCCAGCTCCCGCGTAGCATCGACGCAAGAGAGCTTCAGCTCCGGCTTCCTCCAAGCGCGCCACGGCCTACCGACGTTCGCCCACGCCAGGTAGAACCGAGGCGAGCGTTTAGCAGGCGGGCGGCGGCGGAGCGCCGCGCGCCGGTCAGGCGGGCGCGGCGGACGGTGCGTCCTGGCCCGCCAGGAACTGCTCGACGGCCGCCACGAACGGCTCGGGTACCGTGGCCGAGAGTACGTGGGGGGCGCCCTCGAAGCAGTACAGGCGGGCGCCGGGGATGCGGGTCGCGAACAGCTCGATGCCCTCGCGCGGCAGGGTCTGGTCGGCGGTGCCGTAGAGCACGAGCGTGGGGCAGCGGATGGCGGGAAGCTGCTGGTAGAGGTCCTCGTCCCACGGCGGGCCGCTGAGGCGGATGGCCGTGGCGAGGTTCGCCTGGCGCTGGCGCTGCTCGGCCTCGGTGGGCGGGCGGTCCAGCGGCCGGCCGAACAGCCGCCGGTGCAGCTCGTCGGGCGAGAGGCCCACACGCTGCTCGCCGCCGCCACGGCGCAGCCCGCCGGGCGCGGCCAGCACCGCGCGCCGGACGGCAGCCGGCTGGCGGATGGCGAGCCAGGCGGCGATGCGCCCGCCAAACGACTCGCCGACGACGTGCGCGCTGCCGCCCGCGCACTGCCCGATGAACGCGGCCATGACGTCCGCCGTGTCCGGGCCGGACGCCACGCTGCCGATCGTGGAAGCGTCGAAGCCCGGCATCGACGGGACGAGCAGCCGGTAGTGGCGGGCGAGCAGCCCGAACGCCTGCTCGTCGAGGCGCAGGCCGCCGGAGCCGTGGAGGAACACGAGCGGCGGGCCGCTACCCAGCGCCACGTAGTGCAGGTCGCAGCCGTTCACCTGCGCGGTGTGCGTCTCGTACTGGAGGGGCATCGCGCGCTCCTCGTGGGAATCTGAAGCCGGCGCTCGCCAGCACAACGGAGCCGCCCGCCAGGCGTGATGTACACTACTGCTGCTCAGTGTAGCGCCGCGCGAGCGCGCCCGCCAGGGCGTTCGGCGCGGTGCGGCGCCCATTCTTGTAAGGGCAGTCATGCGACGACGTGGCTAGCGAAGCGATGGCCGAGGAGAGCCTGGCGCCGACACAGGGCGCCTTCTGGCCGGAGCTGGTCCCGGCGAGCGCGCGCGGCCGGGGCGCCGAGCCTCCACGGCCAGCGCCGCGCTGCGGCCAGTGCGGCGAGGTCATCCCCGCGCCGGCCGGGCGGCGCCGCTATTGCTCGCCGGCGTGTCGCAAGCTGGCCCAGGCAGCGCGGATCGCGTCGACGGACGCGGAGGGCGGGGCGACGGTTGCGAACAGGACGTCGGACGCCGGTGGCGCGGAGGCCGGCGGGTGGGGCAGCGCGGCGCCGAGCACCGGGAGCCCGCCGGCGGAGCTCACGCCGCATCGCCGACTCGTCCTGGCATGGCAGTTGCTAAGCGCCTACCGGCCGGCCGCGCTCTGGCAGGCGCTCGCGCCGGACGAGCAGACGCAAGCGACGGCGCTGGCGCTCTCCCTTTACCAGTGGACTCGGGACCTCGAACCGTTCGCGCGCCGTCACCGGGGTGGCTAGGCGAGGCCTCACGCCCTGAACGTGGCTATTGTTACCGAGACGCCGGCGCCTGGCCTATGACCTATAGTCGCCGCTGGGGGATCGCATGACCGACGTTGCCGCGGCGCACACCGACCTGCCCGACGCGACGGCCGCGGGGCAGGCATTGGGCGCCGAGATTGCGGCCACTTATGGCGGTGAGGCGCCTCAGGCCGTGATACTCTTCGCGTCGTCCCGCTACGATTACCCGGCGCTGCTGCAGGCGGTTTTCGACACCTGCCATCCCGGCCTGCTCGTCGGTTGCTCGTCGGCCGGGGAGTTCACCGACGATGCGAACAGCGCGGGCGCGGCCTGCGCGCTCGCGCTCCGCTCGTCGACGATGCAGTTCGCGGCCGGCGTCGGGCGGGGCTTGCGGGCCGACCGTGCGGGCGCGGCCCGCGAGCTAGTGGCATCGTTTCAGGGCCTGCGGGCGCCGCGTTATCCTCATCGCGCCGCCCTGCTCCTGACCGATGCGCTCGCCGGGCAAACGGAAGACCTGCTGGAGCACCTGACGGTGCTGACCGGCGGCACGTACCGGTTCTTTGGCGGGGGGGCGGGCGACGACGCGCGGTTTCAACGCACGCACGTGTTTTGCGGCCACGAGGCGATCCCGGACGCGGTGGTGGGGCTGGAGATTCTCTCCAGCCGCCCGATCGGTATCGGCGTGGGCCACGGCTGGGAGCCGGCCAGCCCCGGCATGCGCGTGACCGAGGCCGCGGGCAGCCAGCTCTACAGCCTCAACGCGGTCCCCGCGGCCGAAGTGTTCGAGGAGCACGCCGAGGCGACGGGGCAAGTCTTCGACTCGCAGGACCCGCTGCCGTTCTTCCTGCACAACGTACTCGGTATCGTGAGCGAAGGCCAGCACAAGCTGCGCGTGCCTCTGGGTGTGGGCGCGGACGAGTCGATCGCCTGCGCCGCCGACGTGCCCCCGGGCGCGACGGCGCACATCATGCGGACGAGCGCCAGCTCCACGGTCGACGCGGCGGCGCGAGCCACGCGGGCAGCACTCGCCCAGCTTCAAGGGCATCCCGCGAAGGCGGCGCTATTCTTCGACTGTGCCGCGACGCGATTGCGGCTGGGCCAGGGCTTTGGTACGGAGCTGCGCGCCGTGGAGGAGACCCTCGGCCCGGTGAGCTTCGCCGGCTGCAACACCTACGGCCAGATCGCCCGCGCGGATGGACAGTTTAGCGGGTTCCACAACTGCACCGCCGTCGTCTGCGTGCTTCCCGATTGACGCCATGGAGTCCCACGAGCCTTTGTTGACGCTGGTGTCGCGCGTCGCGGCGCCCGAGCGTCGCCGTGAGGCGGCCCAGGCCCTCGCTCGCCACGTGGGCGCCGAGGACTTGATCGTCTTCGTCCGCGATCCGGAGGTCGACGCGTTGCTGCCCGCGCCCGGCTTTCCCCAGACCTTGCCCCAGGGCCGGCGCTGGCACGCCTTTCTCCGCGCCTGCCTGGCCGCCGGCGAGCACTCGGGCGAGCTGCTCCGCCCGGATGGCGGAACGCCGACGCGGGCCTGTGGCATCGCCGCGGACGACGGGTCGGTCCTGATGCTGCTGGGTGGCGTGCCCCAGCCCGAGGCCGTTGATGTCGTCCGCGCGCTCCTGCCCCTGCTCGCGGCCGGCTTCCGCGGCGAGCGCCTGGCGGTCGCGGCCGAGGGGCACGCGGCGATGGCCCGCGAGGCCGCCCGGCGCGCGGCGGCCCTGGCGGACGTACTCGCCCTCGCCCGCGTGGACGTGGAGGTGGCGGCGCGTACACGCGAGGAGTTTCTGGCCGCGGCCGCGCACGATCTCAAGAATCCGTTAGCGTCGATCAAGGGAGTCGCCCAGCTGCTGCACCGGCGTGTCATGCGCGGTGGCACCGCCGACGCCGAGCAGCTGCTCGAGGGGCTAGCGAACATCGACCTGACGGCGACCCGCATGGCAGACCTGATTGATCAGCTTCTGGGCGTGACCCGCCAGAACATGGAGCAGCCGCTCGCCCTCGATCGGGGGCCCACCGACGTGGTCGCTCTGGCGCGTCGGGTCGCCGCCGAGGCTCAAGGCAGCACGGAGGCGCACCAGGTGCGGGTCGAGGCGGCGGTACCGACCCTGATCGGGCATTATGACGCGACCCGCCTGGAGCGGGCACTGGGCAACCTCCTGAGCAACGCCATCAAGTACAGCCCGGGGGGCGGCTCGATTGTGGTGAGCGTGGCGGACGAACGGAGGGCCGGCACGTCCTGGGCCGTCGTCACCGTGGTGGACCAGGGCATCGGCATTCCCCCGGAAGACCTGGAGCGGGTGTTCGACCGCTTTCAGCGCGGCAGCAACGTGGTCGGCCAGATTGGCGGCACGGGGATCGGTCTGGCGACGGTCCGCCGCGTGGTGGAAGCCCACGGCGGGACAGTCTCGGTAACTAGCCAGGTCGGGCAGGGGAGTCAGTTTACCCTGCGGCTGCCGCGCGGCGACGCGGACAGCGGCGGCCTGCCAAGCGACGCCACGGGAGCCACCAGCGTGCCGCGTGGGCGCGCCGAGCACGAGTGAGGTCGACGATCCGGGGTATGATGAGTTCGTGCTGGCGACGGTGGTTACGCTGGGGGCAGTGCAACACCCCACCGCAAACGGAGTGAGGACCCGAGACGATGCCGGACACGCTGCAATTGACGGTTAATGGACAACGCTACGAATTGCCGGTCGACCCGGACACGCCGCTCCTGTACGTCCTGCGGAACGACCTGGGGCTCACTGGCCCGCGCTTTGGCTGTGGGCTGTCCCAGTGCGGGGCCTGCACTGTACACCTGGACGGGCGCCCGGTGCGCTCCTGCGTGACGCCCGCGTCGCGGGCGGTGGGGGCGGCCGTCGTGACGCTGGAGGGGCTGGGCACCGCCGACGCCCCGCATCCGCTACAGCAGGCGTTCCTGCAGGAGCAGGCGGGCCAGTGCGCCTACTGCATCAACGGCATGATCATGGTCGCGGCCGCCTTGCTCGCGGCAACGCCCGCGCCGACCGAGGACCAGATCAAGAGCGCGCTCGACGGCAATCTCTGCCGCTGTGGCAGCCACCTGCGCATCGTGCGTGCCGTGAAGGCGGCCGCGGAGGCGATGGCATGAGCGAGCAGATGGCACGCCAGCCCCTCACCATCTCGCGGCGGACGCTGCTCAAGGGATCGGGCGCCCTGGTGATCGGGTTCAGCCTGGCCGGCGCCGGGGCTGGCAGGTTCCGGGCGCTGGCGGAAGCGCCCCACGCGTCCCAGCCGGCCCCTGCGCCCGCGCTGCAGGCGACGAGCGCCGCGCCGCCCGCCGATCAGGTGGATTCCTGGCTGACGATCGGCGCCGACAACTCGCTCACGATCCGCAGCGGCAAGGTGGAGCTGGGCACCGGGGTGCGGACCGCGCTGGCCCAGATCGCCGCGGACGAGCTATACGTCCCCTTCGCCCAGGTGCAGGTGGTGGCCGTGGACGCCGGGGCGAGCCCGGACGAGGGCACCACTTCCGGGAGCAAGACGCTGCAGCAGGGCGGGCCGTCGGTACGGAACGCCTGCGCGGAGGCGCGCCAGGCGCTTCTGGCGCTCGCGGCGGAGCGCTTCGGCGTGGCGCCAGACGATCTCGTCACCGTCGACGGCGCCGTGGCCCTGGCGAACGACCCCGCCGCGCGCATTCGCTACGGCGAGCTGATCGGCGCGCGGCGCTTCGAGCGGACGGTGAGCGGCTTGGCGCCCACCCGCGACCCGAGCACCTACGAGGTGGTAGGTCAACCGGTCCCGCGCGTGGACCTGCCGGCCAAGGTATTCGGCGAGCCCGCGTACTTGCAGGACCTGCGCCTGCCGGACATGCTCCACGGCCGGGTCGTGCGGCCGCCGACGATCGGCGCCACGCTCCAGGACGTGGACGAGGCGTCGGTGCGGGATATGCCCGGGTTCGTCCGCGTGGTGCGGAACGGGAACTTCCTGGGCGTCGTCGCGGAGCGCGAGGAGCAGGCCATTCGCATCGCGCGGCAACTGCAGGCCACCTGGCAGCCGGCGAGCGTGTTGCCGGCTCAGGAGAGCCTGTTCGCGTTCTTGCGCACGCTGCCGACCGACGACCAGCTGCTCGTGGAGCGCGGCGATACGGACGCCGGGCTGGCGCTGGCCGCGCGAACGCTGCAAGCGACCTACACGGTGCCGTACCAGATGCACGGCTCCATCGGGCCGTCGTGCGCGGTGGCCGACGTGCGGCCGGACAGCATCACGGTCTACTCCAGCACGCAGGGCGTGTACCCGCTGCAAGGCGCGCTCGCGCAACTGATCGGCGTGGCGCCAGAGCAGGTCCACGTGGTGTATCGGGAAGGCGCGGGCTGCTACGGCCACAATGGCTTCGACGACGCCGCGGCCGACGCGCTCCTGCTCTCCCAAGCGGTCGGGCGCCCGGTACGGGTCCAGTGGATGCGCGCGGACGAGCACGTCTGGGAGCCGAAGGGCCCGCCGGTGCTGGCGGAGGTGCGGGGCGGCCTGGACGCGCAGGGCAACGTCGTCACCTGGGACTACGCGGTGTGGACGCCGAATCACAGCGCGCGGCCGGGCTCCCAGGCGGCCAATCTACTGGCCGGCCAGCTGGTCGACCCGCCGCCCCCGCCGGCGCGCAACCGCTACGTTGGCGGCGACCGCAACGCGCCGACCAACTACACGTTTCCCAACAACCGCGTGACGATCCATTGGCTACAGACCACGCTCCTGCGGCCGTCGGCGCTGCGCGGCCTCGGCAGCGCGGGCAACGTCTTCGCCAACGAGTCGTTCATGGACGAGCTGGCCGCGCTCGCGGGGATCGACCCGGTGGAGTTCCGCCTGCGGCACCTGGACGACCCGCGCGCGCGGGCGGTGATCGAGGCCGCGGCTGAACGGGCGGGCTGGCAGCCGCGGCCCTCGCCCGCGCCCGCGGACCTGTCAGGGAGCACGCGGGGGCGGGGATTCGCCTTCCTGCGGTACGAGAACGACTTCGCCTACGCGGCGACGGTCGCCGAGGTGGCGGTGGACCGCGCGACGGGCCAGATCCGGGTGGAGCGGGTGACGGTGGCTCACGACTGCGGGCTGATCGTCAATCCTGACGGGCTACGCAACCAGATCGAGGGCAACGTCGTCCAGTCGACCAGCCGCGCCCTGCTGGAGCAGGTCAGCTTCGATCGGGACCAGGTGACCTGCGTGGACTGGGCGCACTACCCGATCCTGCGCTTCAGCGAGGTGCCGGACGTGCAGGTCGTGCTGATCGACCACCCCGATCAGCCGGCGTGGGGCGCGGGCGAGGTGGCGACGGCGCCGACCAGCGCGGCCATCGCCAACGCCGTGTTCGACGCGACCGGCGCCCGGCTACGGCACGTGCCGTTCACGCCCGACGTCGTGCAGGCGGCGCTGGCGGCGCTCTAGGGGCCGCGGTCGCTCATTCGTCGCGAGCCGCGCTGACCATCAGGTCGCCGACCGCCCCCGCGTAGACGCGGAAGCAGTCGAGCCCCATGCGGGCGCCCGCCAGGGCCTCGGCGTACGAGGCGGCGTCGCGCACGTATTGCTCGAACACTCCCCAGATCGAGCGGGCGTGCTCGACGTCCGCGTCGAGGTGGACGCGGAGGCGGGGAGGGATCTGATCGGGCGGCACGCCGAGGTCTTCGATCAGGTGATTGACCTGCCGCTGGACCAGCGCCGGGCCCTGGATCACGGACGGGTCGTTGATCCGCTCCAGGACGTGCGAGGCGGCCAGGCCGGCCAGCCAGGGGCTATGCCGGGCGTACTCGACGCGCGCGAAGGTGGCCACGCGCACGCCGGGGGGCGCCTCAATGGCGGCATCGCGCGCGCTCGGGCCGGGCGAGGCACCCCCCGGCGCTCGGTCGGCGTCGACGTGGGCGGCGCCGAGCCGCGGATCGAAGATCAGCTCGTCCTGCTCGTGCTCCCAGATGGCGCGCTTCACGTCGAGGGGAGCGCCGCCCATGACGTACGCCCAGCAGTCGCGGTTCGTTGGCACGAAGTAGCGGCGCAGCATCGCCATGCGCGTCCGCTCCGCCGGCCAGGTCAGCGGCCGGGCGAAGTAACGCCGCAGCTCCACCGTGTCGAACAAGTCGTTGCAGAGCTGATCGATCTCCTGGCGCAGCGCGCTGGCGTCCATCCTTCCGTCTCCCCCACATTGGCAGTCTGGCACGGGACTGGCTGGTGCGCTCGCGGCAGTAGCTTGTGGCGGCGCGCGCTACCGGCGAGCCCGCATGATCGTGGACCGCGGGCTGCCCGCGGCCCGCGGCTACCTGGAACCGAAGGGGGCCTGCCGCGCGCTGCCGGCGCGTCGCCACGCGACGCTCACACATACGCTTCCACGCCGCGGATGACGCCGTAGGCGAAGCGGGTGAGCGGCACCGGGACGCCGCGCTCCGCCGCCGTGCGGACGACGTAGCCCAGCGTCTCCTCAACCTCGGTCGGCCGTCCGCGCAGGATGTCCTGGAGCATGGAGATGCGCATCGCCGTGAGCCCTTGCGCTTCCATCGCCTCGCCGCGGGCGATCAGCGCCGCGATGGCCTCGGCGCGCGGCAGGGTAACGAGCGTGTAGGGATTGAAGCCCTGGTAGTCGGCGATCGCGACGCCGTCGGCGCGCGCCACGGCCGCGCACTCGTGGGTGAGGTCCACGAACAGCGCCGCCAGGTCGGGCTGCTTGCAGACCTTGTAGTATTCGAGCCGCGTGAGGACCGAGAGGGCCGCGGCGGGCACGATCTGACAGAGCTTCGACCACTCCACGGCTCGCGCGTCGGCAACGGCTTCGGCCGGCAGCCCGGCCGCGTCGAAGGCGGCGACGAGCGCCTGGACACGCGGCGTCGGCGGCCCTTCTAGCTCACCGAAGTAGCTGCGGCCGGCGAGCGTCCAGACCGCGCGGCCCGGCCGCGTCGCCGTCGCGCCCAGGATCGTCGCCGCGCCCAGCACGCGCTCGCGGCCGAAGCAAGCGACGAGCTGCTCGTCCTTCGCCAGCCCGTTCTGCAGCGACGCGGCCGCAGCCACGGGCACCACGCGCACGGCAGCCAGCGCCGCCGCGGTGTCACGGGTCTTGACGGCCAGCAGCAGGTAGTCCACGGGGCCGATCTCGCGGGCGTCGGCGGTCGCCTCGACGCGTGCCTGGACCTCGCGGACGCCGCTGAGGGCGAGCCCCTCGGCGCGAATGGGCGCCACCTGCCCCGGCCGGCAGTACAGGACGACCTGGCAGCCGTTGGCCGCGAGCGCCGCCGCCACGACCGTCCCCAGGCTGCCCGCCCCCACCACGAGCATGCGCATCTGCTTGGCCCCTCCCGACGCGGTCTAAGCAGCCGTCAACGGCCGGATACTCTGCGTTGGCCGTTCCTAACCCAGAGCATTGTAAGCGTCCGGAGATGCCCAGGTCATTGCGGCGTGCCGGCGGCGGCGCAGCGCGTCTGGGGGTTCTGGGCCAGCGTGAGGCCCTGGACATCGTCCGGCACCTGGAAGGTCCAGAGCTGACGCTCCGCCACGCCGGGGGGCAGCACCTGCTCGGCGGCGCCGGGGAGCCCGTACTGGCGCGACAGCTCCGCCAGGCTCTGCCCGAGCCCCGTCGCCGTGCGGTCATAGAGCCGCCCCTGGCTGTCGCGCAGCTCGACCGGCGGGTACCCGGTCGCCCGGTCGGTGCCGACGTTGGTCACGTTCACGATGAGCAGGACGTGGGTGCGCTGGTCGGTGCCCATGATCTGCTCGGCGCGCTCCACCTGCACGGTCAAGGGGTTGCCCAAAAGATCGCAGACGCTCGCCGTCTGGCCCACCAGCGCCGCCAGCGTGGCGGCCAGCGGGCCAGTGCCCGGCGCCACGACCAGCGCGGGCGGCGTCGACGCCGACGAGGTGCTCGCGGCCAGGCCCGTCGTGTCGGCGTCGGACGGCATGGCGAAGAGGTCGTTGACGCGCACCACCTGGAGACCCACCTGGGGAATCGCATCGATCTGCGCGTCGGTCAGGTCGGCGGGGACGATCGGGTAGCGCGCGCCGTCCTTGTAAATGTACAGCGAGCCGTCGCTCTTTCGCAGCACCCGCCCCTGCAGGTTCGGGTCCACCGTAGTCTGAGCCAGCGCGACGCTGGCCAGAACGAGCGCGATCAGCAGGCCGATTCCGGCGCCCCGCGTGATATTCTGTCGCCTCATTTTGGGGTCCTCCCCTTATTAGCAGCTTGCGCGTCGCGGCCGCGCGAGGGCGGTCGCCCGCCGCGGGCCGGGTCTCTCGGCCCAGCGCCCCGCGCTACCGGACGGCTACCGGCCAGATAGCAGTATTCCTGCCACGTCCCCAGGCGAGACCACCACGCCCTGCCCGGTGCTACGCCAGCGGCGCGGTCTCCTTGAGCGGCGCGGGCGGTGGGCGCGGGCGTTGTGCGGGCGGCCCAACGCACGGCGGCAAGATTCTGTGCGCGCGGGCCGTAGGACCGCGCCCGGGCGCTGGATACGCTTCTAGCGGCAGGCCGGACCGCAGCAGGCATGCCCGCCGGGAGGAGGGACGGACGATGATCCAGGACACGATCGAGACGGCAGCCGCGGCCGCGGAGCAGAAGCTGGGGCTGCTCGGCGGCTCGTTGCCGCGCTACCTGATCCTGTCGGGGTTGGCCGGGGCCTACGTCGGCCTCGGTATCGCGCTCATCTTCGCCATCGGGGCGCCCCTGGCGGCGGCTCAGTCGCCGTTCCTGAAGGTCGTCATGGGCGCGTCGTTCGGGGTCGCCCTGACACTGGTCATCTTCGCCGGCTCGGAGCTGTTCACCGGCAACGCCATGGTCCTGACGGTGGGCGCGCTCACCGGCCGCGCCGGCTGGGTGCAGCTCGCCAACCTGTGGGGCTGGTCCTACCTGGGCAACCTGCTAGGCTCGCTCGTCGTGGCGCTGCTCGTCGCGCACTCCGGCGCGCTCGGCGGCGACCCGCAGCGCGGCTTCGTCGAGAGCGTCGCGGCGAGCAAGATGGGCCTGTCGTTCGAGGCGGCGTTCGTGCGCGGCATCCTAGCGAACTGGCTCGTGTGCCTGGCGGTATGGTGCGCGATGCGCACGACGAGCGACGCGGCGAAGCTGGGCCTCATCTTCTGGTGCCTGTTCGCCTTTATCGGCGCGGGCTTTGAGCACAGCATCGCGAACATGACGCTGCTGGCGCTGGCGCTGTTCCAGCCACACGGCGACGCGATCTCGTGGGGTGGCTACGTGGGCAACCTCGTGCCGGTCACACTGGGGAACGTCGTGGGCGGGGCGGTGTTCGTGGGGGGCCTCTACTGGCTGGCGGCGCCGAAGCGGCGCCTGGCACCCCTGCCGAGCGCGGCGCCCGCCGCCGTGCCGACCGAGCCGGAGTTGGCCGCGTAGCGCGGGCCAGGGGCCAGCGGGGCCGGCCCCTGGCGCCACAAGGAGAAGCGGGACGATGAACAAGTTCGAGGAGATCAAGGCCGCGCGCGACGGGCTCGACGTGCTGCCCGACATCGAGCGCTATGCCCACGAGGGCTGGGAGGCGATCGGCGACGACGACAAGACGCGGCTGAAGTGGTACGGCCTGTTCTTCCGCAAGCATACGCCCGGCTACTTCATGCTACGCATCCGCATCCCGAACGGCATCGCCAGCGCCGCGCAGCTTCGCACCATGGCCGACGTGGCCGACGAGTTCGGCCGCGGCGAGCTGGACGTCACCACGCGGCAGCAGGTGCAGGTCCGCTGGCTTCGCATCGCGGACGTGCCGACGATCTTCGCGCGGCTGGCGGCGGCCGGCCTGGAGCATCGCCAGACCGGCATGGACAACGTCCGCAACGTGATGGGCTGTCCGCTGGCGGGCCTGACCACTCACGAGCTGTTCGACGCCTCGCCGGTGGTGCGCGAGTACACCGCGCGCTTCGTCGGCAACCGGGAGTTTACGAACCTGCCGCGGAAGCTCAACGTGGCGATCACCGGCTGCATGGACAACTGCCTGCACGTCGAGACGCAGGACGTGGCGCTGGGCCCCGCGCTCAAGCACACGGACGCCGGCACACTCGTGGGGTTCAACGTGCGCGTGGGCGGCAAGCAGGGCTCGGGCGGCTTCACCGCCGCGCGGTCGCTCGACGCGTTCGTGATGCGCGAGCAGGCAGCCGAGGTGTGCGCCCAGATTACCCTGCTCTACCGGGACCACGGCCCGCGCGAGACCCGCGGCCGGGCGCGGCTAGCGTTCTTGCTCGACGATTGGGGCGCGGAGCGCTTCCGGGCGGCGCTGGAGGAGCGGCTGGGCTACGCGTTGGAGCGGGGAGGGCGCGACGCGCAGACGGCGCACCACAGTGACCACCTGGGCGTGGCGCCGCAGCGCGAGCGTGGCACCTACAGCGTCGGGCTGGCGGTGCCGGTGGGACGGCTGAGCGCGGCGCAGCTTCGCGACGCGGCCGTACTGAGCGAGCACTACGGGCGCGGCCAGGCGCGGTTCACGCCGGGGCAGAACCTGATCCTGACCGACGTAGCGGACAGCGCGCTGCCGGCGCTGCTGGCGGAGCCGCTCCTGCGCGAGCTGCGCGCCGATCCGTCGCCGGCGATGCGTGGTACAGTCAGTTGCACGGGCATCGGGCTGTGCGATCTGGCGCTGGCGGACACGAAGACGCGCGCGCTGGCGGTGGCACGGCGTCTGGAGCGCGTGCTGCCGACGACGCGGCCGTTGGCGATCCACTGGTCGGGCTGCCCGGCGGCGTGCGGCAATCACCTGCTGGCCGACATCGGGCTTCAGGGGGGCAAGGCGCGCGTCGGCGACGAGGTGATCGAGGTGTACCAGGTGTTCGTGGGCGGGCGCTCGGGCGTAGGGGCGCGACCGGCCACGCCGGTGTTGGACAAGGTGCCGGCGGCGCAGGTGGGCGACGTGATCGAGCAGTTGGCGCGGGCGCACGCGGCGGGCCGCGACCTCGTGGCGGCCGGGCAGGAGCTAGCCGCCACGCTGGGCCAGGACGACGGCGATAACGCCGCGGCGACGGCCGCGTAAGCGATGGACTCGCGCCCGACAGCTCCCGCGCTAGCCGGTGCCCCGGACGGCGCTACGCTTCCACCATCCGGGGCACCGCCGGCTGACGCGCGGCCGGCTCGGAGGGCGGAGGCGCTCGCCGGGCGCACCATCGCCCTGCTGGAGGCGCGCCGGTCGGACGAGCTGGCGCGCCTCATCGCGCAGCAGGGCGGCACCCCCTTCGTCGCCCCGGCGCTGCGCGAGGTGCCGGTCGTCGATCCCGCGCCGCTGCGGGAGTGGCTGGCTGCGCTGGGCGCCGGGCAGCTCGACGTGGCGCTCTTCCTGACGGGCGTGGGGTGCCGGGCGCTGCTCGAGCGCGCAGCGGAGGACGGCACGCTCGACGGCGTGCGGGCGGGGCTGGGGCGGGCGCGCGTGGTGGCGCGCGGCCCGAAGCCCGTGCGGGTGCTCCGCGAGTACGGCGTGCGCATCGACTTCGTACCGCCCGAGCCGAACACCTCGGCTGAGCTGCTGGCGGAGCTTAGCACCTGGGACCTGGCGGGCAAGGCCGTCGGCGTGCAGGTCTATGGCGGCACGACGCCGTTCCTGGCGCGGCTGCGCGCCGGGCTCGCCGCGCTCGGCGCGCGCGTCCACGAGGTCGCCCCCTACCGTTGGGAGGGGCCGGCCGACGACAGCGCCGTGCGGCGGCTGATCGCGGCCTGCCTGGCGGGCGAGATCGACGCGCTGCTGATCCTCAGCTCGTCGCAGGTCCACAACCTGTTCGCCGTGGCCGAGGCACACGACCAGGCGGCGGCGCTCCAGCGCGCGCTCGCCGTCCCGCGCGTGCTCGTCGCGGCGGTGGGGCCGGTGGCGGCCGAGGCGGTGGCGTCGCACGGCGTCCGAGTCGATCTGGTCCCCGACCACCCGAAGATGGGGCACCTCGTCGCCGCCCTCGGTCCCGCCCTGGCCGCGCGCCGCTCTCGCCGCTGAGGCTGGTGCAGGGCCACCTGCTGCACGTAGCCAAGGCGACCACACGGGCGACGCTGGCTACAGACCGGCTACAACTCGATGTCCTCCGGGTCCAGGCCACGCAGGAGGCAGAGCCAGGCACGGGCCAGCCGGCGCCCGCGGATCCGCTCCATTACGCTGTCCCGGTAGTGCCCCTCGCCGCGCGAGCACATCCCGCCGGGAAGCTTCGGGGCGCCCTTTTTCTTGGCGCGACAGCCGCAGCCCAGTGACTTTCGCTTGCGAAAGTACCAGACTGAGCGCTCACAGACACAATCGATATGGCCCAGTGGATGTACGAACTGCAGATGGACCCGCTGCGCCCGTTTCGCGTAGCGCCACGCGCGATCGCGCCGCTCGCCCCGCTTCTTGGGCTTCTCCACGTCCTGGCCTCCTGTCGGCCGCGCCCGCCAGGCGCGCGCACATGAAGGCCAGGCTGTAGGGGTAGCTGAATCGCGGCAACATCTACTCACCGACGGCGGAGAGTCGGGGCGTTCGCTATTCGGATTATACTAGGCTGCCGGCCCAGGATGGTGTGTGTTTGGCTTCGCCAAACATACACCATCTCTGGCCGAGTGCTTAGGCGGAAACCGCCGCGGCCTGGCGGCGAGGGAGCGGAGGGGGACATGCGCACGCTGATCCAGGGCGGCTGGGTGGTGGGCTTCAACGGGCAGGGGCACGAGCTGATCCGCGACGGGGTCGTAGTCTACGAGGACGACCGCATCGTTCACGTGGGCGGCCGCTTCGACGGCCAGGCGGACCGCACCATCGACGCGCGCGGCAAGCTCGTGTCGCCGGGGTTCGTGAACTGCCACCTGCACGCGGGCAGCAACGCGCCCACCATCTTCCTGATGGACCATACCAAGGCCGACTATTTCGGCAGCAACTTCATCGCCTACGGCGCCGGCCTGCGCGGCACGACGGACTCGCGGGCCACCGCCCGGGTGGACGTCGAGCAGAAGTTCGGCATCTGGGCGGCGGTGCGCGGCGGCGCGACGACGATCCTCGACGTGGGCAGCCGCAACGCCGAGGCGTTCGTCGAGATGTGCGCCGCGCTGGGGCCGCGGATGTACCTGGGGCCGGCGTTCCGCAGCTTCAACTACGTCTTCGAGCCGAACGGGCGCATCGAGTGGGAGCCCGACCACGAGGCGGGCTTTGCCGGGCTGGAGCGCGCGGTCGCCTTCGCGCGCAAGTTCGATGGCGCGCACGAGGGCCGCATCCGCTGCATGCTGTACCCGGGCCAGCTCGATACCTGCTCGGTCGATCTGCTCAAGGCCACCCGCCGCGCCGCCGACGAGACCGGCCTGCTGATGTCGCTGCACGTCGCCATGAACCAGGTGGAGTTCCACCGCATGCTACGCGAGCACGGCCTGACGCCCATCGAGCTGGTCGCGTCCATCGGCTTCCTGGGCCCGGACGTGATCCTGGGCCACTGCGTCTTCCACAGCCGCCACTCATGGGCGCACTATCCGTACGTGGACGACCTCAAGATTCTCGCCGACAGCGGCGCCTCGGTGGCGCACGCGCCGTTCAAGTACGCGAAGATGGGCATCATGCTGGAGTCGCTGAGCCGCTACCGCGAGCTGGGCATCAACGTCGGTCTGGGCACCGACACCTACCCTGAGGACCTGATCGCGGAGATGCGCATCGCGGCGATGATGAACCGCTTTGCCGAGGGCAGTTTCCGGGTGGGCGAGCCGAAGGACGTGTTCGACTGCGCGACGCTCGGCGGCGCGCGCTTCCTGCGGCGCGACGACCTGGGCCGCCTCGCGCCGGGCGCCAAGGCCGACATCCTGATCATCAACCAGACCGGCACGCGCTACGGGGCGGTGCGCGACCCGATCAAGTCGCTGGTCGAGTGCGGCACCGGCGAGGACATCGAGACGATCGTCTGCGACGGCCGCACGCTGCTCGACCAGGGGCAGCCGCAAACGGTGGACGAGGCCGCGCTGCTGCGGCAGATCCAGGAGGCGGGCGAAGAGGTGTGGGCGGCGGTGCCGAAGTGGCACTGGCGCGGCGCCACCGTCGACGAGGTCGTCCCCATGAGCTACCCCGTCCGCGGCGGCGCATAGGCCTCTTGTCGGCCGGTGTCTCGTCAAAGGCGCAGGGCGGGGAGCTCCCCGCCCTGCGCCATTCTCCCTTTGGACAGCCGTCTACGCCCGCGCCTCGGCGATGGTCGCGGCCCCGTTGGCGGGGGGCGGGGCGCCGAGCGGCTCGGTAGTCTCGGTGGGCACGACGGGCAGCTCGAAGACGCGGAACAGGCGCTCGGGGAAGGTGCGCCGCATGAGCGGCAGCGCGACGTTGTAGACGGGGATGCCGCTGCTCGTCCGGCCCTCGGGCGTGCCGTGGTGGGCGTGGCCGTGGAACACCGCCGCTACTGGGTAGCGGTTCAGCGGCTCCTCCAGCCGGCTGGAGCCGAGGAACGGGAAGATCTCGGGGGGCTCGCCTTCGACGGTGGTCTGGATCGGCGCGTAGTGCAACAGGGCCACGCGCTGCGGCGTGCGCAGCTTGGCCAGCCCCGACTCCAGCTTCAGCGACTCGTCTACCGCCTCGTGGACGAAGCGCTTGATCGTCTCCTCGCCCCACGGCTGGAGCGCCGCGCGCCCGAACCCGCCGCCGAAGCCCTTCACGCCCGCGAACCCCACGCCGTGGGTCTCGAAGGTGTCGCCGTCCAGCATGACGACACCCGCATCGCAGAGGATCTGGACGACTTCCGTGACCCGGCCCGACTCGTACTCGTGATTCCCCAGCACCGCGACGATGGGGATCTTCACAACAGCTAACTCTTTAGCCAGGATGCGGGCCTCTTCCGGCAGTCCGTAATCGACCAGGTCGCCGGCCAGCAGGAGCACGTCCGCGCTGTCGGCCAGGCGGGCGAAGATCGGCCCGATCAGCCCCTGCGAGTTGCGGTTGCAGTGGAGGTCCGCGAGCGCCGCGAGCCGCACCGTCTCCGTCCCCGCCATTCCCGTCACCTCCCGCGCGCGTATGCCGACCCGGGGACCGTCCAGGCTCCCCGGGCCGCCTGGGCAAGATACATGCCCGGTGGCCGCGCCGCGCGGCCAAGTGGCACGACTTCTGCCCTAGGTGCAGGACAGCCGCCGCGCGAGCCGCGGGGCCCCCCGGCGGCCACTAATCGCGCCCAAACGGAGCGCCGGCGGCTCTGCCGCCGGCGCTCGGCCCAGGCGCCGAATGAGGACGGGATGCAGACGCGGACGACCACTAAGGACGCACAGCCCGCCGTCCCGCGCGCGCAAACCGACCGCCACGCGGCGCTCGTCGGCCAGGCCACGCTGGACCCGACCACCAAGGAGTTCTACTGCCAGGCGCTGCGCACGCTGCTCCAGGCGGGTGTTCCGTTCCTGGTGGGCGGCGCCTACGCCTTCGAGTGCTATACGGGGATTGCGCGGCACACCAAGGACTTCGACATCTTCTTGCGGCCGGCCGACCGCCATCGAGCACTAGAGGTCTTCGACAAGGCCGGCTACCATACTGAAATGACCTTCCCGCACTGGCTCGGCAAGGCGTTCTGCAGCGGCGACTTCATCGACGTGATCTTTAGCTCGGGCAATGGGCTGGCACGGGTCGACGACGAGTGGTTCGCCCACGCCGTCGACGCCGAGGTGCTCGGTCTGCCGCTCAAGCTCACGCCGCCCGAGGAGATGATCTGGTCCAAGGCGTTCATCCTAGAGCGCGAGCGCTACGATGGCGCCGACGTGGCGCACCTGCTGCGCGCCCAGGCCGAGCACCTGGACTGGGCACGCCTGCTACGACGCTTCGGCGACAACTGGCGCGTGCTGCTAAGCCATCTCATTCTGTTTGGCTTCATCTATCCGACCGAGCGGGGCAAGATTCCCACGCGCGTGATGGACAAGCTGCTGCGGCGCCTCCAGCGAGAGCTACACGCGCCGCCGGCCGGGGAGCGTGTCTGCCAGGGCACGCTGGTCTCGCGCGAGCAGTACCTCGTGGACGTGGAGCGCTGGGGCTACGCGGATGCGCGCCTGCAGCCGCGTGGCAACATGACTCGCCAGGACGTCGACCACTGGACCGCCGCGATCGACAACAAAGACTAGCGCGCCTGGCGGCGCCCGGGAGCGGACGCCGCGCGGCGGCTACGAGCCGAGCAGGCGCAGGAGGCCGAGAGGGCTGCCGAGGGCGACGTGCGGGCTGCCGGTGAGCGCCTGCGCGAAGCCGGGCCGAGCGTCGCGACCGAGCACCAGGAGCAGGCTGCCGCGGCTGACCACCCGCACCGTGAGGCCCGCGCAAGCCAGGGCGGCGCCGGCCTGGCGCAGCCCGTCGAGCGGCCGGCCGCCCGGGCTGCCGGCGGCCCCGCTCGCCGCCTGCAGGAAGGCGCGCGGGTTGTCCACCTCGATGACCAGGTGGCGCCGGGCGGCGACGAGGCGCGCGGTCTGGCCGTCTACCGTGACCGTGACCGCGCCCGTTAGCTCTAGCATCGGCGCCGGCGCCGCACGCTAGCGCTCGGCCGACGCGCGCAGGCGCACCGTCCCGTTCAGCAGCCAGCGGGTGGGCGGGCCATCGGCGGCGCCGTCGAGCAGCACGACCACCTCCAAGTTGTCGAAGGCGCACTCGAGCGTGGCGTTCGACGCGGCGAGCGCGCTGCAAAGCTGCTCGACAAGCTGGGGCCAGATGGGGCCAGCCGGTAGGGGCGTCGCCATGCCGCTCTCCTCCGCGCGATAGTCGCCACGGTAGGATAGCGCATCGCGAGCGAGGCCGGGCACTGCGCACGGGCCTTTGCGTTGCCGTCCCCGTGTGCTATATAAACCGCAAACCTGGCGGGGCAGCGACGGGGCACAGCCTCCCGCGACCGCGAGGTGGCTGACCAGCCAGGGAGCGCCGGCGGGAGCGGCACCCTGCGGCGCTCGGGCTCGGGGAGCCAGGAGTCACGGCATGGCGGCGTCGCCCGTCGAGGAAGTCAAGTCCCGCGTCGATCTGGTCGATCTCATCGGCAGTACCGTCGCGCTGCGGCAGGCCGGGCGGAGCTACCGCGCGCTCTGCCCGTTCCACAGCGAGAAGACCCCCTCCTTTTACGTCTTCCCCGAGACGCAGACCTGGAAGTGCTTCGGCTGTGGCGCCGGGGGCGACGCCTTCTCCTTCGTCATGCAGCGCGACAACCTGGAGTTTGGGGAGGCGCTGCGCGAGCTGGCCGCCCGCGCGGGCGTGGAGCTGGAGAGCCACGCCGACCCCGCGCGGCAGGAAGCGGACGACCGCCTGCGCCGCGCCAACGAGGCGGCCGCGCTGTACTATCACGCGCTGCTGATGCAGCAGCCGGCGGGGCAGGCCGCGCGCCGCTACGTCGAGGGCCGGGGCGTGACCGCCGAGACCTGCGAGCGCTTCACGCTCGGCTACGCGCCCGACGGCGGCAGCGCCCTGCGCGAGCACCTGGCCGGCGCGGGCTTCACGACCGAGGACCTGCTAGCCGCGGGGCTGGTGGTCGAGCGCGACGAGGGCAGCGGCATCGTGCGCGACCGCTTCCGCCACCGCCTGATGTTCCCGATCCGCGACCCGCAGGGCCGGACGATCGGCTTCGGCGGCCGCACGCTGACGCCCGATGGCGTGCCGAAATATCTGAACTCGCCGCAGACGCCGCTGTTCGAGAAGGGCAGCGTGCTCTACGCGCTCGACCAGGCGCGGGACACGATCCGCGCCGAGCGCCGCGCCGTGATCGTCGAGGGCTATCTGGACGCCGTGATGGCCCACCAGGGCGGCTTCCGCAACGTGGTGGCGGCGCTGGGCACGGCACTGGGCGAGCGCCAGCTCGGGCTGTTGGGCCGCATCAGCGACGAGATCGTCTTCGCCCTCGACCCCGACGCCGCGGGCGACAGCGCCACGCTGCGCAGCCTGGTGGTGGCGCGCGAGGCGCTGGCCAGCACGGTGCCCGTGCCCACGCGGCGAGGCATCCGCTACCAGGCGACGGCGCGCTGCACGCTACGGGTGGCGCAGTTGCCGGATGGGAAAGACCCGGACGAGCTGGTGCGGGCCGATCCGGGGCGCTGGCGCGAGCTGATCGCCACGGCACTGCCCGTGCTCGACTTCCTGTTCGACCGCCTGCCCTACCAACACGATCTGGCCTCGCCGCAGGGCAAGACGGCGGCCGTCGAGGAGCTGGTGCCCGCGCTGCGCGATCTCGCCGACCCGATCGAGCGCGCGCACTACGTGCAGCGGCTGGCGCGGGTGGTTGGCGTGCCGGAGACGGCGATCGCCGAGCTGACGCAGCCGAAGATGCGGCGGGCGCAGGCGGCGCCAACCACCGTGGAGCTGAAGCCCGACCTGGTGGAGGAGTACGCGCTGGCGCTGGCGGCGCTGGGCGTGCCGATTGCCACCGAGGACGAGCGGTATTTTGCGCGTCCGGAGTGCCGCGCGCTGCTCGCCTGGCTGCGCGCGGGCGGCGCGGGCGACCCGCCGCCCGGGCTGGAAGGGCCTTGGGCGACGGTACGGGCGCTGAAGGCCGAGTACGCCGATCAGCCGCCCGACCGGCTCCGCGTCGAGCTTGACATCAAACTACTAGAATTGCGAAAACGCCGCTTAGTTCTGGAGAAGCGGGAAATCGACAGCATCGTCCAGGATGAAGAGGGGGGGCCGCCGCGCGAGCTGTTCAAACAACTCGCCGTACTGGCGGCACAGCGGGCGGAAGCAGAGCGCGCGCAGGCGGCGCACGGCCGCGTCGAGGTCCGCCCGACACTTCCGGGTGGTCAAGGGGGGGGCCGGTGAGTGAGGACACGGTCGTCGAGACGCGAAGCGAGGCGGCGCTCGCGTCGGCCGAGGTCGGCCGGCGACCCGACAACGGCCTGCTCGTCGACGATCCGGTACAACTGCCCGAACTAGTGCTGCCTGATGAGCCATCCGACGCCGCGCTGGCCGCCGTCGAGGCGGGCAGGGAGGACGACGTCCTAGAGCCGGTGGCGACCGAGGAGGCGCTGGAGGCGCTGGAGGCGCTGGACCCCGGCGCCATGACGCTGGCGGTCGGGACCAACGGCCTGCGTCCCGCGTCGAACGGCACCCACCACGACGCCGGCCTGTTGGACGAGCCCACCGCGGCCGACCTGGAGCTGCTGGATGCCGAGCCCGAGAGCGAGGCGCCCGCCCAAGCGGGCGAGGTCGAAGGGCTCGAAGACCACATCCGGGTGTACCTGCGCGAGATCGGGCGGGTACATCTCCTCAAGTGGGAAGACGAGAAGCGGCTCGCCCGCGCGATGGAAGAGGGCGCGTATTTGGACGAGCTGGAAGAACAGCTCGCGGTCGAGCGCGCGCGTTTCGTCGAGGCCACCGAGATTCTTAACCGCGCCTACGAACAGTGGCACAAATACTACCGCTACATCCATTTGATGTACCAGCCGGCCGAGCTTACCGTGCCCGCGCTGCAAGAAACCTACTATCAGCTTGGGCAGCACGTGGACCTTTCGGACGAGCGCGCCGCTGAGCTGGCCAAGGAAACCGGCCAGTCCCCCGAGGAGACGCGCGCTTGCATTTTCAAGCTGTCGGTGCTCTGTCGGCTGCTCCCCGAGAACGTGCGCTTCCAGGCCGCGCAGGACGTGGTGCGGACGGGCGAGCCCCGTTCCGCCGACGACATGCAGGAGTGGCTGCGCAAGGAATATCCGGGCTACGCGCAGTGGGCCGAGGACTACTGCGCGAAGGTCCGCAACCGCGCCGAGGACGCGCGGGCGCGCCTCACCGAGGCGAACCTGCGGCTGGTGGTCAGCGTTGCGAAGAAGTACATCGGCCGCGGCATGTCGCTACTCGACCTGATCCAGGAAGGCAACATCGGCCTGATCCGCGCGGTCGAGAAGTTCGAGTACCGCAAGGGCTTCAAGTTCAGTACCTACGCCACGTGGTGGATTCGCCAGGCGATCACCCGGGCCATCGCGGACCAGGCGCGCACCATCCGCATTCCGGTCCATATGGTCGAGACCATCAACAAGCTGAGCCGCCTCTACCGTCGGCTCACGCAGGAGAAAGGCCGCGAGCCGACCTCCGAGGAGATCGGCCAGGAGATGGAGATCTCGCCGGAGCGGGTGCGGGAGATCCAGAAGGTGTCCCAGGAGCCCGTCTCGCTGGAGACGCCGATCGGCGAGGAGGACGACAGCCACCTCGGCGACTTCATCGAGGACCAGGCCGCGCCGTCGCCGTCCGAGGTGGCATCGTACCAGATGCTCAAGGAGCAGGTCGAAGAGGCGCTCGACTCGCTGTCGGGCCGCGAGCGCCGCGTGCTCCAATTGCGCTTCGGCCTGGACGACGGGCGCCAGCGCACGCTGGAAGAGGTTGGGCACGAGTTCGGCGTGACGCGCGAGCGCATTCGTCAGATCGAGGCGAAGGCGCTCCGCAAGCTGCGCCACCCCACCCGCTCGAAGAAGCTCAAGGACTACCTAGACTAAGCCCTCGGCCAGGGATACTGTGTCTGTTTGGCTTCGCCAAACAGACACACTAACCTGGGCCGGCCGCTTAGTACCTCGTCAAGGATGATTTGCTAGGTGTTGGCACCTGCCAACACAGAGCAATTGGCTGTTGACGGACTACTAGCCCACCTCACTCGAACAGGAAGGCCACCTGCGCGCGCGTGCGGATCGTCAGCTCCCCGCCCGCGACGGGGGGCGGGGGCGCGGGCGCGGACGCCTGTGGCGCGATCGCGGGGATCTCGGGGAAGACGTTGTAAGCGTTCCCGTACCCCGCCTCCTCCTGGACGCTCTGGATGCCCACGACCCGCAGGCCGAGCGACGCGGCCAGGGCGTCCGCCCGGGCACGGGCCGACTGGGCCGCGTCGGCGAGCGCCTGCTGGTGCAGCCCGGTCGTATCGCGGATGCGGAAGGTGAGGCCGCCGACCTGATTGGCGCCCGCGCCTAGCGCGGCGTCGAGCAGCTCGCTAGCGCGGTCCACCTCGCTCACGGTGATGGTGACGTTGTTGCTGGCCTGGTAGCCGATGATCTCGCCCGGCTGGTAGGGCGAGCCAGCTCCATACGGCAGCGCCGGCTGCGGCACGCTCGCCGGGCCCGGGCCGACGGGATTCGGCGGCGGCGCGTAGCGCGGCGTGACGGTCAGGCCGCTCGTCCGGATGTCCTGCGGGCGCACGCCCCGCACCTGCAGGGCAGCGAGAACATTCGTCATCTGGCGGCTGTTCTCGCCGGTCGCCTCGACCGCTGTCTTCCCCTGGGTCTGCACGCCGAGCGACACGTAGGCGACGTCGGGCGCGGCGCTGGCGGTACCTTCGCCCGCCACCGTGAGCGTGCGGGGGGCGGGCGTCGGCTGCACCATCTGGGCCGGGGCCGTGGTCGCGAGGGCGCTCGCTCCCAGCGCCACCGCGCCGAGCGCGATGGCGAACAGGGCGACGAGCCGGGCGGTGCTAGGCTCAACGTTGCGCATGGCTCCCCTCCTGTGCGCGCATAAGCCACGTCCCAGGATGCCGTAGCCGCTCGGTTACGGGTAGAGGGCCAGCCCCCGACTCGCTATGGGGACAGCGCCTCTACCGGCCGGGAGCCGCCCGGCGAGCCGCGCCACGGTTTACGCACCGCCCGTCGGTGCCCTATCCTTGCGACAGCCACGCCGCGCGGCGGCGCGACGCCGTGGGCGATTACGCGACGCTCCACCCAACGGCGCGAAGGAGGTGTGTCCCATGCCGAAGCAGATCATCCAGCCGGCGGGCCTGCCCAATCCCGGCCCGAGCCGCGCGTACTCGCACGGCGTGCGGTCGGGCAACCTGCTGTTCCTGGCGGGCCAGACGGGTCACGACGCGCAGGCCGAACCGGGCCAGGGGCGCTTCGAGGCGCAGACGCGCCGCGCCTTCGCCCGCATCCAGACGATCCTGGAAGCAGCCGGCGGCTCGCTGGACAACCTGGTGACGATGACGGTGTTTATCACCGACATCCGCTACGGCGACGAGTTCGTGCGGCTGCGTGGGGAGATCTTGCAGCGGGACTTCCCGGCCAGCGCACTGATCGGCGTAAGCCATCTCGCCAGTCCCGACGCGCTGCTGGAGATCCAGGCCATCGCCGCCTTCGACTAACGGGCGGCGCTCCGCGATCGGCCAACGGGAGGACAGGAACCCATGCGCTGCAGCTAGTGCGTGACGAGTCGCGCGCTAGCTGCTGTTGCGCGGGGAGTGACACTCGGCATAGACTAAGGGCGCACAACTGAATAACGGGACCGGTCTGCAGGGGGAGCGAGCAGCTGAGAGGCGGGATCAAGCCCACCAACCCCTCGAACCTGATCTCGGCAAGCCGCGCGGGGCAGCACAACGCTCCGTGGCCGGCGAGTTGGCGTATGCAGGCCCGCATACGTCGGCACGCAGGTTACGAAGAGCCCGAGCTTCGGCGGAAGACGAGCGTAGGGAATGCGGCCGACGACGGGACCATCGGTGCCCGCCTTCGGGCGCGCGATGGTCTTTTTTGTTGCCCGCGATGAGGAGACGACGATGGACGCGAGCGCCACGAGTCCTACTCCCACCCGGCTGCGCGTGTTCGATCATGGCGGCTGGGCGCTACCCTGGCGCGTGGCCCAGGCGGAGGGCGACTTCGCCGCCGAGGGGCTGGACGTCGAGATTCTCGCCTGGGACCCCTCACCGCAGGTCCAGGCGGCCGGCACGGCGAACCTGCAGACCGCCGAGAAGGAGAGCAAGTTCGCCGCCGGCCAGGTGGACGTGTACGGCGCCTGCGAGTGGGGGCTCATCAAGCGCATCGCCGACCTGGGCGTGGGGCGCATCATGGGGATGCGGCGCAACATGGGCATGCCGATGAAGCTCTTCGTCATGCCGGCGAGCGGCGTCACGGAGATCGGCCAGCTCGCGGGCCGGCCCGTCGCCATCAACGAGAACTCGGGCTCGCACTACGTGGCCGTCGAGGTGATGGAGCAGTACATGCCCCGCGACCAGATCAACCTGGTCCACATCGGCGAGCCGCCCGCGCGCTACCAGGCGCTGGTCGAGGGCCGCATCGCCGGCGCGTTCATCCTGGAGCCGTACTCGACGCTGGCGGAGATCCAGGGCGCGCGCTGCCTGGCGTCCTATCCGGGCCGCGGCGGCGTCGTGGTCGGTGAGAGCCTGCCGCCGGAGGTGCAGGAGCGCTTCCGCCGGGCTGTGAGCCGCGCCGTGGAGCGCCTGAACGCCGATCCCGAGCGCTACAAGGAGTATCTCGTGGGGCCGCTCGCGCGCAGCGGGATCGCGCCCGAGCTGATCGCGCAGGTCCGGGAGCGGCTCGTGATGCCGCGCTACGACGCGCCCGAGGCCTACGAGGAAGACGCCTTCGCGGAGTGCTACGACTGGATGCGCGACCGCGCCATGATCCGCGACGGCGTGGCCTACCGCGACGTCGTGCTGAGCGAGAAGTAGCCCGAAGATGTCACGCTCAGCACTCAGCACACAGCGGGGCGCGGCAAGCGGCGCCCCCACGGCCCTCGTCACGCGGCGGCGGCTGCTGGCGGGCGGCGCGCTCGGGCTCGGGGCGCTGGCGCTCGGCGCCGCCTGCGCGCCCTCGGCCCCTGCGGTTGCGACGGGGCAAGGCGCGGGTGGCGGCAGAGCGCCCGAGCGACTGCGCTTCGTCTCCTGGAGCCAGCCGCGCGCCGAGCAGGCCAACCTGTTCGTCGCGCAAGACCTGGGCTACTACCGCGACCAAGGGATCGAGTTCGAGTACGTGCCGGGCAATGGCTCGGGCGACGCGCTGAAGCAGCTGCTGGCCGGGAACGCCGACGTGGGGTTCGTCGGGCCCGAGGCGATCTACTTCACGGTCGATCAGGGCGGCGACGCGGTCGGCATCTACAACATCTACCCGCAGAGCATCTTTAGCATCATCTCCTGGCCCGAGGCGGGGATTCGCGCGCCCGCCGACCTGCGGGGCAAGACCATCGGCGTGCTCAGCCAGGCCAGCGGCAGCCGCTACGTCGTGCTCACGCTGCTGGCGCTCGCCGGCCTGAAGGAGGCCGACGTCACGCTGGTGGCGACCGGGCCAAACCCGGCGCCGCTGCTAGAGCGCAAGGTGGACGCCTGGTCGTCGCTGACCACCACGGCGGCCGACCTGGAGGAGCAGACGGGCCAGACCTTCAACCAGCTACTCGCCCGCGACCACCTGAACCTGCCGACCGACGTGTTCGCCACGACGCGCGACAACTACAACCGGCGCAGCGACCTGCTCATCCACTTCCTCCGGGCGGTGCGCCAGGGCACGGAGTACATGATCGCCCACCCGGACGAGGCCGCCGCGATCAGCGTGCAGCACGCGCTCGACATCAAGGACGCGGCGAAAGCCGAGAAGGTCATCCGCGCCTTCGCCGACGCCTCGAAACCCGATACCACCGGCACACAAGACCTGGGCACCTTCAACCTGACCGTGCTGGGCGAGGGCGCGCGCCTGTACCAGCAAGCGGGCCTCGTCAAGACGCGGGTGGACGTGACCCGCTATTTCACCAACGACCTGGTGGCGCGCGTATGAGCGGCGAGACGATGCATGCGGTGCGCTACCACGGGCCGGGCGCGGGGCTGGTACTGGAAGAGGTCGCCGTGCCGACGCCGGGCGCGGGCGAGGCCGTCGTGCGGGTGGCGGCAGCGGGCGTCTGCCACACGGAGCTGCAGTTCCTGGCGGGCACGCTGAACCTGGGCGTGACACCGCTCACGCTCGGCCACGAGATCGCCGGCACGGTGGAGCGCGTCGGGCCGGCGGTGCGCGCCGTGGCGCCGGGCGACCGGGTGGTCGTGTACTACTACGCGCCGTGCGGCGAGTGTCGCTGGTGCGCGAGCGGCCAAGAGAACCTCTGCCCGAACACCGCCGAGCAGGTCGGCTTCACGGCCGACGGCGGGTTCGCGCCGTACGTCCGCGTGCCGGCCCACAACCTCGTGCCGGTCCCCGAGAGCCTGCCGCTCGACGAGGCGGCGACGGTCGGCTGCTCGGTCGCCACCGCGCTGCACGCCGTCCGTGCCGTGGCGGACGTGCGCCTGGGCGAGACAGCGGTCGTGTATGGCGTCGGCGCGGTCGGCTTCGCGCTGGTGCAGCTCGCGCGGCTGGCGGGAGCGCGCGTCATCGCGGTGGGCCGCACGCCCGAGAAGCTAGAGCTGGCGCGCGCGCTGGGCGCCGACGCCACGGTGAACGCGGCCGCGGAGGACCCCGTGGCGGCGGTGCTGGCGCTTACGGACGGCGAGGGCGCGGAGGTGGTGTTCGAGGGAGTCGCCAGCGCCGCGACGATGGACGACGCGGTGCGGATGCTGTGCCGGCGGGGGCGGCTGGTGTTCGTCGGCTACGGCGCCGATACGTTCGCGGTGAACCCCCTGCTGCTCGTGCTGCGCGAGGCGCGGGTGCTCGGCGCCGTGGGCAACACGCTGGCCGAGCTGCGCGAGGCGGTGGCGCTGGCGGCCAGCGGGCGGGTGCGCGCGGTCGTCGGCGCGCGCTGGCCGCTGGAGCAGGCAGACGCGGCGCTGGCCGCGCTGCGCGCGGGCCGGGTCGTCGGGCGCGCGGTGCTGGAACCTACCCCATCCGGCCCCCCCTCCCTGAAGGGAAGGGGGGAGGACCAACAGCGACCTAAGCCGTTCGTGCCGCCCAGCATCGCGCCGAGCCAGGTTATCCAGCCGCCAGCCTCCATCCTGGCTACTCAGTCGGCTTCGCCCGGGCCGCCTCGCCCTAGCGAGCTGGGACACGCGGACGACGAGGCGCGTACGAGTATCACTCCAGCCCCACCGCCCCCCTCAGCGACGGCCGCGCCAGCGGCCACGTCATCCCCCTTCCCTGATAGGGAGGGGGACGGGAGGGTAGGTCACCCCCTCGAGCCCGAGCTGCTGGCCTTCATCGGCCGGGGCGTGGACGCGCCGCGCGACGACGACGAGTTCAGCGAGCTGGCGCTGCGGCTGTTCGCGTACCAGTTCGCGCACAACGCGCCGTACCGGAAGTATTGCGAGCGCAAGGGTGCCACGCCGGCGAGCGTGACGCGCTGGCAGGATATCCCGGCGGTGCCGATCGGCGCCTTCAAGGAGACGGTGCTGGCGTGCGAGCCGCCCGAGCAGGCCGTCGCCTGCTTCCAGTCGAGCGGCACGACCGGCGACAAGAAGAGCCAGCACTTCCACCCGAGCCTGGCCGTCTACGATCTCTCGGCCACGAGCAACTGGCAGGCGCACCTGCTGCCCGAGGGCCAGCCCATGCGGCTGCTGGTGCTCAGCCTGCCGCGCGAGGACATGCCCAACTCGTCGCTCGCGCACTATCTCAGCCTGATGGTCGAGCGCTACGGGGCGCCGGGCAGCGGCTTCCTGCTGCGCGACGGGCGGCTCGACCTGGACGCCGTGCTGGCGGCGCTGCGCGCCAGCGAGGCGAGCGGCGAGCCGGTGGCGGTGCTCGGCACCAGCTTCGCCTTCGTCCACGTTTACGACGCGCTGAGCGAGCGCGGCTTGCGCTTCGCGCTGCCGCCGGGCAGCCGCATCATGGACACGGGCGGCTTCAAGGGCCGCTCGCGCGAGGTGTCGCGCACGGAGCTGTTCGGCATGCTGCGCGACGCCTTCGGCGTGCCGCGCGACTACTGCGTCAACATGTACGGCCTGACCGAGCACAGCACGCAGTTCCTCGACGCCGTGCTGCGCAACCACCTACGCGGCGTCGTCGCGCCGCGCTACAAGACCGTACCGCCCTGGGCGCGCACGCGCGTGCTCGACCCCGAGACGCTGACCGACGTGCCGCCGGGCGAGATGGGCCTGCTCTGCCACTACGATCTGGCGAACCGCGCCTCGGCGCTGGCCGTGCTCACTGAGGACATCGGCTACGCGCTGGGCGAGGGCTTCGAGCTGGTGGGCCGCGCGCGCGGCGCCGAGGCGCGGGGCTGCTCGATCGCCATCGACGAGCTGTTGAGCGCGACTCGCGGGGAGAGCTAGCGTGCTGGACGAGCGCACCGACACCGTCACCCCCGCGGGAACAGCGATGGGAGAGAGTGCCGCAGGCGGCCCCCTCTCCCCCTGGGAGATGGCGGGGGGCGAGGGCCCGTCCCCCACGGCGACCGCTCGCCCAGTGGAACCCCCTCACCCTAACCCTCTCCCAGGGGGAGAGGGGACAGGACGCCCGCTCTCTAACCACCTCTCAGGAGGGCAGGTCGCTAGCTCAACCACTCAGCACTCAGCACTCAGCCCTCAGCCCTTCGACGCCTACTGGCTGCCGGGGCTGCAGGCGGACGAGGTGGCGGAGTGGCGCAGGCTGACGTTCGGGGCGGGGCCGGAGGTGGCGCTGCGGGTGCCGGTGCTCACGCCGATGGGACTGGCGGCCGTGATGGCGCGGGCGGCGTCGGCGCGCGACGCGTATCTCGCCGAGACGCCGGTGGCGCAGGTGGTGGCATCGATCGACCGCGCGGTGAGCCGGTGGCTCGATCCGTTCTCGCGCTGGCGGCGGCTGGCCGAGCGGGCGCTCCCAGCGATCACCGGCTACAGCGCACCGATGGTGCGGAAGGGACTGCCGGGCTACCTCGCCACCTTCCGCCGCGAGAACCTCTGGCGCCTGCTGGAGGCCGAGCTGGGCGACCCGCGCTACCTGGACGGCTTCCAGCCGCGCGGGCGGCTCGGCGGGCGCAGCCGCGCCTATGGGCCACGCCTGGCAACCCACGTCTTCGCCGGCAACGTGCCCGGCCTGCCCGCGCAGAGCCTCGTCGCGGCGCTGCTCGCCAAGGCGGCGTGTCTGGGCAAGGCGGCATCCGAGGAGCCGCTGTTCCCGGCGCTGTTCGCCGCCTCGCTCGCCGAGGTCGACCCGCGCCTCGGCGCCTGCCTGGCCGTCGCCTGGTGGCCGGGTGGCACCGCGCCGCTGGAGGCCGTCGCCTTCGGCCAGGCCGATGCCGTGATCGCGTATGGCAGCGAGGCTACCATCGAGAGCATCCGCGCGCGGGTAGCGCCCGGCACGCGGTTCGTCGCCTACAACCACAAGCTAAGCTTCGGCGTGATCGGGCGGGAGGCGCTGGCGCCCGACCAGATAGCGGATACGGCGGCGCGGGCGGCCTACGACGCCGCCAAGTACGACCAGCAAGGCTGCCTGTCGCCGCACCTGTTCTACGTCGAGCGCGGTGGGGCCATGTCGCCCCGCGCCTTCGCGGCCGCGCTGGCGCGGGCGATGGCCGCGGCTGAGCAAGCGATGCCGCGGGGCCGGCTCACGCTCGACGAGGCGGCGGCGATCCGCGAGGCGCGGACGAGTGCCGAGGTGCGGGCGCTGGCCGACGACGCGGTCGCGGTCCACGCCAGCGACGGCAGCGCGGCCTGGACGGTCATCTACGAGGAGGACCCGACCTTCGCCGCGTCGTGCCTGAACCGTACCGTGCGAGTGAAGCCGGTGGACGACGCGCTGGCGGTGCCCGCGCTGCTCGGGCCGGTACAGCGGTACCTGCAGACAGCGGGCGTGGCGCTGCCCGAGCCGCGGCTGCTGGCATTGGCCGACCGTCTCGGCCGGCTGGGGTTGGACCGCGTCTGCCCGCTCGGCCAGATGCCCGACCCCTCGCCGGGCTGGCATCACGACGGGCGGTACAACGTGCTGGACCTGCTGCGCTGGACGGACGTGGAGGCGCCGACCAGCGCGGGCCGTTGGGAGTTCGAGCACCCGGACGCTGGGATCTACGGGGTGACGCGATGGGACCCCCTCCCCCACCCCCCTCCCCCCATAGGGGGCGGGGGCTTCCCGGTGGGGATGGCCCCGGCGTCCTCCCCCCTTCCCTTTAGGGAGGGGGGGCCCGGGGTTAGGTCCGCCCCGGCGTCCTCCCCCCTTTCCCCGATGGAGGTGAGGGGGCAGGGGGGAGAGGGGCCAGCCGATGACGGCTACTAGTCTGCCGCCGATCGGCCAAGCCGCCGCCGCAAGCGCCCCGCCGGAGATCGCGGTCGAGGGCGTGCGCCACGTGTTCGCCGCCGGGGGCGAGCTGGTGGCGCTGGACGGCGTAGACCTCACGGTGGCGCCGGGCGAGTTCGTGGCGCTGGTGGGCGAGAGCGGCTGCGGCAAGTCCACGCTGCTACGACTGATCGCGGGGCTGCTCGCGCCGACCGCGGGCCGCGTGACGCTGGGCGGGGCGCCCGTGGACGGGCCGCGCGCGGACGTGGCGCTGGTGTTCCAGCGCTCGGTGCTGCTGGAGTGGCGCACGGTGCTGGACAACGTCCTGCTGCCAGTGGAGGTCCGCGGGCTGCCGCGCGGTGGATACACCGCGGAGGCGCGTGCGCTGCTGGCCGCGCTGGGCCTGGCGGGCTTCGAGGGGCGCCGGCCGCGCCAGCTCTCGGGCGGTATGCAGCAGCGCGTGGCGCTGGCGCAGGCGCTGCTCCTCCAGCCGGCCGTGCTGCTGCTCGACGAGCCGTTCGGCGCGCTCGACGCCATCACCCGCGAGCAGCTCAATCTGGAGCTGCTGGGTCTGTGGGAGGTGCGGCGCAGCAGCGTCGTCTTCGTCACCCACGACCTGGCGGAAGCAGTGTTCCTGGCCGACCGCGTGGTGCTCATGACGCGGCGCCCCGGGCGGGTGGCGGCTAGCTTCCCCGTGCCGCTGCCGCGCCCGCGCACGCTCGACCTGCGCTACAGCGCGGCCTTCGCCGATCTGTGCCGCGACGTGAAGCACGCGATGGCTAGCGAGTGCTGAGTGACCGTCAAGTGCTGAGTGGGGAGTAATGAGCGCTGAGTTAGAGTCGTCGCGGGGCCGATCCCCCGCGACCCACGAGGCGGCCATCTCCGCCACCGGACCGTCCGCGGCTGGCAGGGCGCAGCAAGCGGCGCCCCTGCACGAGCGTGACGCCAACGACCTCCCAGCGGCAGGTCGCGGGAGGCGGCGCCCGACTCAGCACTCAGCACTGGCGCTCTCGCTGGCCCTACTCGTGGCGCTGCTCGCCGCCTGGGAGGCTTTCGTGCGCCTGCGCGGGCTGTCGCCGCTCGTGCTGCCACCGCCGGGCGCCGTGGCCGCGAAGCTCGCGGAGCAGCTGGCGAGCGGCGCACTGCTGCCCCATACGGCGACGACTCTCGCGGAGATCCTCCTGGGCTTCGCGCTGGGCGCCGCGCTCGGCGTCGGCAGCGGCGCGCTGGTCGCCCACTCGCCGCTGCTGCGCCGCGTGCTGACGCCGTACCTGATCGCCTCGCAGGCCATGCCGAAGCTGGCCTTGGCGCCGCTGTTCGTGCTCTGGCTCGGCTACGACCTGACGCCCAAGGTCGTCATCACCGCGCTGATCGCCTTTTTCCCGCTGTTCGAGAACACGGTCGTCGGGCTGAACGAGGTGGCGCCGGAGAAGCTGGAGCTGTTCCGCATGCTACGGGCGAGCGCCTGGCAGACGTTCGTGAAGCTGCGCGTGCCGAGCGCCCTGCCCTACCTATTCGCGGGCCTGCGGGTGGCGATGGTGCTGAGCGTGGTCGGGGCGGTGGTGGGCGAGTACGTGGGCGCGAACCGCGGGCTGGGCGCCCTGATCATCGCCTCGCAGGGCACCATGGACACCACGCTGATGTTCGCCGTGATCCTGCTCCTAACCCTGCTCGGGGTCGGACTGTACCTCGGGGTAGTGGCGGTGGAGCGGCGCGTCCTCCGTTGGCAGTGGGAAGACTCCTGAGCGATCGCCGGCCGGCCGCCGCGGCACCGTGCGGCGGCCGCCTGTCCTCGCGCGACGACCGCGTGTGATCATCCCCAGGCGCATAGTTCCCCGAACGCGCATGAGGCGAGTGCTACAATGGGTGGGGCAATTTTCCCGCCCAGCACATTCTCGGCTGCGTCTTGCACCCACCTTTCGCCTGAGGAGGCTTGTATGCCCTGCCACCGCGCCCGGCGCCGCGGCTTGCTCATGGCCGCCGCGCTCGTTCTGAGCCTGGCGTTGCCGCTCGCCGCGCGGCCCACGCCGGCGGCGGCCCAGGCGCCCGGGCTGCAGCTCGTCGTCGAGCAGCCCACCGCCGGCAGCGACGCGCTGGAGACTATCGTCATCGGCGGCTGGGCGGTCGATACCACGAGCAGCAGTGGCACCGGAATCGGCCCGGATGGGGTAGAGATCTGGCTGGGGCCAGCCGACAGCGGCCAGCTCCTGGGCACAGCCGGCTACGGGGACCCGCGGCCCGAGATCGCGGACCGGCTGGGCAATCAGCGCTACCTCGCCTCCGGCTTCCGCTACTTCTGGAATAGCTGCGATGCCCCGCCGGGGCCGAACACGCTCACGGTCCGCGCCACGAGCAGCGCCGCCGGCAACCGCACGACCGCGGTCAGCGTGCCGATCACGGTGAACGCTTGCAGCATGGACCTGGGCGATAGCGTAACCGGCCAGGTGTTTACGGCAGGCCCGGGCGACTCGTGGACATTCGACGGTACCGCCGGCGAGCGGGTAGCGATCACCCTCGACGGCGTGAACGGCTGGGATACGCTGCTGGAGCTGATCGCGCCCGACGGCAGCCGCGAGGACGTGGACGACGACGGGGGCTACGATCTGAACTCGTGGCTGTCGCGCCACCTGAACCAGACCGGCCGCTATACGGTCATCGCGCGCCCGTTCAGCAACGAGGGCTGCACGGGCGACTACGTCGTGATGGGCTGGATGGGCCCGCCCGAGCGCAGCGACCCGAACAGCGCGGCGGCCGCGCTCGGGACGGCCGCGCAGTTCACCTACCGCGCGTCGCTGCGCGAGTTTGGCGAGCGCCAGGCGTGGACCTTCACCGGCGAGCAGGGCAACGAGCTGATCCTCTACTTGCCGCGCAACGTGGGCAGCCGCCTCGACCCGTTCATCGAGCTGCAAGGGCCCGATGGCCAGGTCCTCGCGCGTGACGATGATAGTGGCGGCGGCCTCAACTCGTTCCTGCAAGGCGTCCTCCCGCAGGGCGGCACCTACACGCTCAACGTCTTCTCGGCGCGCGACGACTGCGGCGGCGAGTACCGGCTGAGCGTGGAGCGCGACTGGGGCGCGCAGAGCCGGCTGCGCGGCGACCTGGCGGTGGGCGACACCACCTCGGGCAGCCTGGACCTCGACACGCGCCGCGACGTCTGGTCGTTCCCGGCGACGGCGGGCGAGCGCATGACCTTCACGCTCAACACCAACGGCCCCACCCGCCTGCAGATCGCCGCCCCCGACGGTAGCTGGGAGCAGACGCGGTCGACGCGGGGCCGACCGCTGGGGCTGTCCTTCGAGCCGGCCCAAACGGGCACCTATCAGGCGGTCGTGTTCGTGGATAGCAGCCGGCCCGTCGACTACGACATGACGCTGGAGCGCGGCTTCGGGCGCCTGGTCAACGAAAAGGGCCCCGCCGCGCTCGGCCAGCCGATCTCGGGCGAGATCGTCTACGCCGAGGGGCGCGACCTGTACACGTTCCAGGGGCGTCAGGGCCAGCAAGTGCGTATCGCCCTGGACCGGCCCGGGCGGAGCCAGCTTGACCCTTATCTGGAGCTGCGCGACCCGACCGGCCGCACGATCGCCGAAGACGACGACAGCGGCGGCGACCTGAACTCGCTGATCCAGATCGCGCTGCCTAGCACCGGTCAGTACACCATCGTGGCGCACGGCGTTGGCGACACAGCCGGTCCGTACGTTCTCACCGTGACGCTGAGCGGCGAGGGCGGGCCGAGCACGGGGCCGTCGCCGACGCCCGGGCCGGGTGGGCCGTCGCCCGCTGGCCCGAGCCCGACGACGCCCAGCGGCCCTGGCCCGGCGCCCAGCGATCCGGGCACGACGCCGAACGGCCCCGGCACCGTCCCCAACGGTCCGGGCATCGCGCCTGGCCCCGGCCCTTCGCCGAGCGGCCCGGGCATCGCACCCGGGCCAGGCCCAGCGCCCAGCGGCCCGGGCAACAGCCCATCTCAGGAGCCGACCCCGCGGCCAACGGTGCCGCCGACTGGGCCGCCTCCCAGCGGTCCCGGCCGCTAGGGCTTCGTCACAGGTAGTCTGCCATGTGTTGTGAGTTCACAACATATGGCGATGCGCCGGTGACAGGCCGCTAGTCTCCTGGCACGCGACGGCGGGGCGAGTGGCCCGGGCGTATCGTCCGCGCCACTCGCCCCGCCGTCTGCCCAGGCCGCGCTGAAGACGAACGCCGGGCAGGGCCGTTCGGGCGATGCCCTGCCCGCGGCGCTACAATGCCTTGAGGGTCGCGACCGCCACACGCAAAGGGGGGGCCAGGCGATGAGCAATCGGGACGTGGCCGCGACCTGGCAATACCACAACGGCACGAAGCACTCCATCCAGAGCATCCGTGCCAACCGCCACGTGCTCGACTTCGCGAATCAGCCGATCCCCTACAAGATCTACACGTCGCTCCCGCCGAGCCCCCTGCCGAACGATTTCTCCCCGTCGGCCGTGCCGGGGCTGGACGCCATCGCCGCCACCGGCACCGAGCCGGCCGGACCGCGCATCCCCGACCGCGCGGCCGTCGCTCGGCTGTGCTACTTCTCCAATGGCATCACCAAAGTGCTGCGCTTCCCGGGGGGCGAGATGCCGTTCCGCGCGGCGGCGTGTACGGGCGCGCTGTTCCACATCGAGCACTACGTGATCTGTGGCGATCTGCCGGGGCTGCCGGCGGGCGTCTACCACTACGCGGCCCACGATCACGCCCTACGCCGACTGCGCGCGGGCGACTACCGGCCGGTACTGGTCGCGGCGAGCGGCGACGAGCCGGCCATCGCAGCGGCGCCCGCCGTCATCGCCCAGACGACCACCTACTGGCGCAACGCCTGGAAGTACCAGGCGCGCGCCTACCGCCACGCCTACTGGGACGACGGTACGATCCTGGCGAACCTCCTCGCCGCGGCCGCCGGCAGCGGGCTACCCACGCGGGTAGTGCTGGGCTTCGCCGACGAGCCGGTAAACCGCCTGCTGGACGTGGACCCGGACCAGGAGGCAGCCATCAGCCTCGTCGCGGTGGGGCGCGCGGAGCCACCGGCCGCGCCCGCGCCGCCGGTCACGCCACTCGGGCTTCCTACGCAGCGGCTCTCGGCGCACACGGTCGACTATCCAGCCATACGCGCCATGCACGCCGCGTCTTCCCTGGCGTCGGCCGACGAGGCCGCGGCCTGGCACGGCGCCGCGGCGCCCGCGCCCCTGCCGCCCGCCCGCGGGCCGGTCGTGCCGCTCGAGCCGCTGCCGCCCGACGCGCTGCCGACCGATCCGATCGAGACGGTCATCCGCCGCCGTGGCTCGACGCGCCAGTTCACGCGCGACCCCATCGGCTACGACCAGCTCTCGACGCTGCTCGACCGCTCGACACGGGGCTACGCGGCCGACTACCGCGCGCTCGACCGCCCACTCGCCGACCTGTACCTCATCGTGAACGCGGTGGACGGCCTGGACGCGGGCACGTACGTATTGCGGCGCGCGGAGGGCGCGCTAGAGCGCCTGGCGGCCGGCGACTACCGCGACCAGGCGGGCCTGCTCGACCTCGGGCAGGAGCTGGCCGCCGACGCGGCGGTGAACTGCTACTGGCTGACCGACCTAGAGCCGCTGCTGGCGCGCTTCGGCAACCGCGGCTACCGCGCCGCGCAGCTGGACGCGGCCATCGAGGCGGGCAAGCTGTACCTCGCCTGCTACGCCCTGCGCATTGGCGCCACGGGCCTGACCTTCTTCGACGACGATGTGACCACCTTCTTCTCGCCTCACGCGACGGGCAAGAGCGTCCTGTTCCTCGTCGCCCTCGGTCGCCCACTGCGCCGCCGCGCGCCCCGGTAGTTGGGCTCTCCCGAGAGCGGTGAGGCAGCGCGGCGCCGGGGATGTCGGGATAGCACATCACTGGTCCGGCGCCTCGCGCTGCAGCAAATCTTGGAGCATCGCGGCGAGGGGTGGTAGATCGCCGGTGATCGTCTGCCAGAGTATCGGCAAGCTCACGACGAAGTAACCGTGGATAACTACATTCCGCATGCCCCGCATTTCGTGCAAAGGAAGCTGCGGGTATCTGCTGCCGATCTCGGGGGGATCTGTCGGGCAGCCTCGCCGATGACGGCGATGTTGCGAATGACCGCGTCCACGGCCATGTCGTCGGCCGCGAACGTCTCGAACGTCAGATTCCGCGTGTATCTCTCGATGCGCGCACTGGCCTCAAGGATGTCCTGTATGCGCTGTCGCCAGTCTCGTGACCGCACGCACCGCCTCCTGCAGAACGCGGTCTCGCATCTGTGGACGCAGCGCGTCCGGCGTCACCAAGTCAACGGGGCATCCCAGCACCTGCTCGAGGTAGTCCTTAAGACGCACGAAGCCAAAGAGCCCGATCGCTCGGTCGAACTCTACCAGGATATCGACATCGCTTTCAGGCCCGGCCTCATCACGCGCGACAGAGCCGAACAGGGCCAGGGTCTTGACCCCGAACTGCTCGATCTCCGATCGTCGCGCGTCAAGTGCCGCCAGGGCTTCATTGCGTCGCATAAGACACCCCCAGCCGCTCACTCTCACCTTACCCCGGCAGGGGCGCGGCACGAAAGAGCCGGCTGGGGGTGCTGGGCGTTCGGAACGGGCCGCTACCGCGCGCCGGCGGGCTCGCGGACGGGGCGGCGACTGTAGGGCTTGAGCAGCTTCTCCAGGTCCACGGCGTCGATCTGGTCCTCGGGCACCTGGGCACGCGGCGGGAACCAGTTCGGCGCCGCCGGCTTCGTCGCGTCGATGATCATCGCCGGCATCATGCGCGGCTGCTTCGTGCCGTCCTCGAAGTAGTCCCAGCCGGCCGGGTTCAGGCCGCCGGGTCCCGACCAGTTGTCGATCACCGTCAACCCCTTGTCGGCACGGAAGCGCGAGCCGACCGCCCACATCACTTCCTGCTCGTTGAACGGGTTGATGTCGTCGTCCACCAGGATCACGAGCTTCAGGTTCTCGGGCTCGGTGAGCAGCGCCGCGAACGCCGCCTTCTTCGCCTCCGCCTCGTTGCGCTTGGTGTACGAGATGTAGCAGTGCATGCGCACGTGCGCCGGCACGTTCACCGCCTTCACGCCCGGCACGACCTGCTTCACGCGGCGGAAGATGCTCCCCATACGCGGCAGGCTGCCCAGGACGCAGTGCTCGCGGTGGCCGGCGAACACGTCGTAGAAGATGGCGTCCTTGCGCATGGTGATGGCGTTCACGCGGATGTAGGGCTTCGGTCCGGACTCGGTGTAGTAGCCGGGCCACTCGGCGAACGGCCCCTCCTGACGGTAAGCGCCGGGGTGAATCGTGCCCTCGATGACGATCTCGGCGCGCGCCGGCACCATCAGGTCCGAGGTCTCGCACTTCACCACCTCGACCGGCTCGCCGAGCAGCGCGCCCGCCTCGGCGTACTCGCCGCCGATGCCGGGGAGGCGCGAGATGGTGCCCATGACCACGGCCGGATGGTGGCCGATGACGATCGCCACCGGCATCGGCTGGTTCAGCTCCTCGTACCGCTGCTGGATGTACAGGCCGTTGTGGCCGAGCATGAACCACACGCCGATCTTGTCGTGGTCGAGGATCTGATGGCGGTAGAGGCCCAGGTTCAGGGCGTTCGAGTCCGGGTCGCGCGCCACCAGGCTGCCGCTCGTGATGTAGGGGCCGCCATCTAGTTCGTTGTGCGTGGGGATCGGCAGGCGGCTCAGGTCGGCGTCGGCGCCGCGCCAGATCACTTCCTTGACGGGACCGCTGTCCACCACGACCGGCGGGACGGGGCTCGCCTGCTTCTCGGCGTACACGTCCACCATGCGCTCGACGGTGGTGCCGAGCGCCATGGCGAGCCGCTCGTACGTCGCGGTCAGGTTCACGATGACCGGGAGGTCGGTGCCGCGCACGCGCTGGAAGAAGATCGCGGGGAACTCGCCCCGCCGCTCCAGCGCGGCGGCCACGGCGGTGATCCCGAATTGGGGGTCGACCTCTTCCTCGATCATCTTCAGGTCGTCGGGGCGCCGCTCGGCCACCTCGGCGATAAAGGTACGGAGATCCTTTGCCACGGCGCAGCCTCCTCGTCAGCTAGAGCATGGGATTCGCCGCCATTGTAGACGGAACGGCGCCGGGCTGTCGATGGCTGCGCCGACATGGCTCGCCCGTCGCGCTGGCCGCGCCGCCCCGTTCGCGCCATAATGAGGGAGACGCGCGGCGACGCAGCGCGTGCGGGCAGGCGTCGCGGGAGGTAGCGAGATGGCGAAGCTTCGGCACCTGGCGTTTGTGTGCAAGGACCCCAAGAAGGTGGCCGAGTTCCTGGAGCAGGCGTTCGACATCGAGGTGCTGTACCACACCGACCCGCCGGGGGTCGTCGTGCTCTCTGATGGCGACGTGAACTTCACGCTGCTGCCGGAGAGCTTCGCCGAGCACGACCCCGTGCCGTGGCACTTCGGTCTGGAGATGACGCACGAGGAGATCGAGGCCCGGCGACCGAGACTCGAGGCGATGGGCGTGAAGATTCACGAGGGCGTGCGCGACGGCCGGCCGGTGGAGATGTTCCTGCACACGCCCGAGGGCCATCGCATCGACCTGGCGCCCTTCTGGCCCACCAAGCCCGGCCAGACGCGGCGACAGCAAGCGTACAAGCAATGGGAGAACGCGGCGGAGTGGGAGCGCGGCAGCGGCCCGCTCGCCGAGGACTCCAGCGTCCGCCAGGTCGCGCGGCAGGCACAGTGACACCGCCTGGCGGCGCGGCCCGGCCGGCGCGGTGAAGCCGCGGGCCTGGCAGGCGGCGCCCAGCCAGGGAGCGGCAGACTATCGGGGCAACCACACCGGCGTGAGCCCGGCCGCGGCCCCCCGGGCGGCTAGCGGTCGCGCGGCGCGGTGAAATACCCTCACCTCGTCGGCTACCGCGAGGCTGCGGGCGGGCAGTCCGGCATGCCACGAGGCCGGGAGCAGCAGGCCCGGGCGAGGCCGCGGGCCGGGAGGCAACGATTAGCGGCGACGCACGTTTTGTGGGGACCTGGCGCCTGCTCTCCATGTCGGTGCGCCAGCCCAACGGCGAGGTGACCCGCCCCATGGGGGACCACCCGCGCGGTATGCTGATGTACACGGCGGGCGGCCACATGTCGGTGCAGGTGATGCACGGCGACCGGCGGCTCTTCGGCTCGGGGGGGCGCGGCGGCACGATCGAGGAGGCCGCGGAGGCCTTCCGGACCTACATTGCCTACTGCGGCACCTACCGCGTGGACGACGCCGCGGGCATCGTCTACCACGAGCCCGACTGCCACGGCTTCCCCAACGGCGTGGGCGTGCCGCTGAAGCGCTACTTCACCTTCGTGGGCGACCGGCTGCTCCTGAGCGGCGACCGGCCCCCCACGCCTGATGCCGTCGACCACCCCGCGCTCGTCTGGCAGCGCGTCGAGTAGCCGCGCCCCGCGTGCCGCCGGCTCATCGGCCTGGCGCGCTGCTGAGTCTCAGAGTGTACAGATGTACCGCAATGGCCGGGCGGCGCGCGTGGTACACTCGGTACTAGTCGGGAGTGCGGCTCTCAAGGGGCGCGACAGAGTCGGGCGCATGGACTACCGAGAGCGAATTACCATCGAGCCGGACAAGCGTGGCGGCAAGCCGTGCATACGCGGCCTGCGGATCACCGTGTACGACGTGCTCTCCTATTTGGCCGCAGGTATGACGGTCGATGAGGTGTTGGCAGACTTTCCCTCCCTCACCAGGGATGACGTGCTGGCCTGCCTGAGCTATGCAGCCGAGCGTGAGCGACAGACGCTCGTCGCCCGGGGATGAAGCTTCTCTTTGACCATAATATCTCGCCTCGCATCCTCGGGCGCCTGGCCGATGTATTTCCTGATGCTACTCACGTGGCGCTAGTTGGGCTGGAGCGCGCGCCCGATTCCACCGTCTGGAGGTACGCGCAGGTAAACGGCCGCCCCATTGTCACCAAGGATGCCGATTTCAACGACTTCAGCACCGTACGCGGCTTTCCCCCGAAGGTCATCTGGCTTCGAATCGGCAACTGTACCACCGGCCAGATCGAAGCGCTGCTGCGGCTTCACCAGGCCACGATCCGCGCTTTCGCGACCGACGACCAGGCCGGAACTCTCGTTCTTCTGCTCCCGTAGGGCGACCGTACCACAGAGGGCTCTGCACAGCCGAAGTTTACTCTATTGCTCTAACTATGTGGCGCGACCTAGCGGCAAGCCAGGCAGCTCTCTGTGGCGGCGGCCGGCGGCGGCACGGTAGCATTGGGGACGCGCGACCCACCCGGCGGCAGGAGGCGATGATGAACCAGGGGCGCTACGCCGAGCGCCTGCGGCGGCTGCGGCAGATGATGGCCGCCCAGCAGCTCGACGGCTTGCTCACCTACGGCAACCCCTTCCGCAAGGACTACCTGCGCTACGTCCATCCGGCGCCCACGCCGTCGCCCTATGGGTTCTGCCTGCTCACGCCCGAGGGCGGCACGCTGTTTGTCGAGGCGCCGTGGGACACCCTGCCGGCCGCCGAGACGGTGCAGGAAGTCGTCGGCGCGCGGTCGGCCGCCGGCGTGGCGCAGGCGGTAGCCGCAAAAGTGCGCCAGCTTGGGCTCGGGCCGCGCCTCGGGCTCGCGGGGGGCGAGGTCATGGAGTCCGAGCTGTACGACACGCTGCGCGAGCGCCTCGGCCCCGCGACGCTGGTGCCGGCCTCGAAGGCGGTCATGGAGCTGCGCTACGTGAAGGACGCCGTCGAGCTGGAGGCCATCCGCCGCGCGGCCGCCATCGCCGATGAAGGCTGGAAGACGTTCGTCGCCACCTGCCAGCCCGGCGTGCCGCAGTACGAGATCACCGCCCGCTGCGAGGAGCGCGTGCGCGAGCTGGGCGCCGAGGACAACTTCATGATCCTATCGTCGGGCACGCGCGACGTGTACGGCATGACGCCGCCCTCGTCGCGCCGGCTGGAGCGCGGCGACAGCGTGCTCACCGAGTTCACCCCGCAGGTGGACGGCTACTACGCGCAGCTCTGCCGCTCGCTGACCGTCGGGCCAGCCAGCCCGGCACAGCAGCGCTCGTTCGCGATCTTCAAGGCCGCCGCCGACGCCGCCCTGGCGATCATCAAGCCGGGCGTCACCGCGGCCGACATCGCCAACGCCGAGAACGCGGTGTTCGCGGCCGAGGGCTACGGCGAATATTGCTCGGCCCAGTACACGCGCGTGCGCGGCCATGCGGTGGGCCTGCACTTCGACGAGGAGCCGATGCTCTGGCCCGACGTGGCCTTCACGATCCGCGCCGGCATGGTGCTGATCCCGCATCCCAACACCTACCTGCCGCTCGCCGGCTACATGGTGTTCGGCGACTCGGTCCTGGTGACCGAGACGGGCTGTGAGCTGATCACGCAGACGCCGCGCATCCTGTTCGAGGCGGGAGTGAGCTGATGAAGCGCGGCCTCATCGAGTGGGACCCGAGCGAGCTACCCGCCGCGACGCTGGCGGGGCGCGTGGCCCGCGTGCGGAGCGTGCTGGCCGAGCGCGGCCTCGACGCTGCCGTGTTCTACACCAGCGTGGCGCAGCCGGGCATCGTGCGCTACCTGACGCACTTTCTGCCCTACTGGAATGAGGGGCTGCTGGTGCTGCCGCGCGAGGGCGAGCCGACGCTGTTCGTCGCGCTCTCGAACCGCGTCTTCCCGTGGATCAAGGGCAGCTCGACGCTGCAAGACGTGCGCGCCTCGCGCAACCTGGGAGTCGACGCCGCCAGGCTGCTTGCCGAGCGCGGCGCCGCGCGGGTGGGCCTCGGCGACAGTGGGAGCATTCCCTATCGCGTAATCGAGGAGCTGCGGAGCAACCTGGCGGACGGCCAGGTGGTAGACGCCCCGGAGCTGGCCGCTCGTCTGTGCCTTGGCGCCGACGCCGACGAGCTGCGGCTACGGGGCCACGCCGGGCGCATCGCTGCCGACGCGCTGGCCGCGCTCGGCCCCAACGTGGCGGGGCGCACGGACAGCGCGGTCGCCGGCCAGCTCGACGGTGCCATGCGCCTCAACCGCGCCGAGGACACGCTGGTGTTGGTCGGCCCCGCCGGGCGCTGGCCGGGCCTGCCCACGGGGATAACGCTCGGCGAGCGGGCACACGTCGTGGTACAGGTCGAATACAAGGGCCACTGGGTGCTGACAGGCCGCACGCTCGGCGCGTCGGCAGACGCCGCGGCGGCCTGGCAGGCGCGACTCGCCACGCTCGCGGCGCCCGGGCGCGCGGTGGGCGCGCTCGCGGCCGAGGCGCGCGCGCACGACGGGACGGAGGTCTACGTGTACCGCAGCGGGCGGGGCGCCCCCTTCACAGCGCTCGACGAGCGCGATGCGCTCGTGGCGGGCGACGTGGCGGCGGTGCTCGCATATCGCGCGGCCGACGGGGACGACCTCTACGGCGCGACCTTTGCCGTCGAGCCGGCGGGCCCGCGACCGATTTAACGCTCCGCCAGCACGACAGGTTCCGCTTCGCGCTCCCAGGACGCCGTCCGGGCGGCTCCGGCACGAGCCGCCCAAGCGCTCGCCCCCGGCCGCGAGCCGTGCCACCGATGACGGCGCGCGTCTATACGGCGCGACGGAGCACCGAGTGGGGTCGGAGCGGAGGCCGCTATCGGGCGGGTGCGGCGGGGCCGGACGGCGGCGGCAGCGGCACCGCGCACTTCGCGCTCTGCAAACGCTGACAGTCGCTCGCCGTCTGAGGGATGAGCGCGTCGCTGAACCCGGTGGTCACCCAGTCAGCCCACATGACGAAGATGGCCTGGTTGAAGCTCGCGTTCGGCAGCGCGGTCTCGCTGAACGCCGCGTTCGTCGAGGCAAACTGAACGTTGCCGTTCGACGAGACGTTGAGCTGGTTGAACGGCAGCCCGTAGAAGAGGAAGGGGAAGGGCAGCGACACCCCGGACGTGACGCAGTCGTCACAGTGATTGCCGATGTCCGTGGTGCCCGCGACGAACGCGCGCGTCACGTTGCTGCAGGCGTAGCCGAAAGCGTCGACGCCGGGACAGCCGGCCGGCGTGCCGGGCGGGATCGGCACGGCCGGACTGCCGGGCGCGAACTGGATGGCGCGGCCATTCGTCAGCACCGGCTCGTCGCAGCTGACCTGAATCGCCGTCGTCCCGATCCCCTGCTGGATGCCCGCCGTAGCGCTCGCGCCCGCGTCCACGCTCGCGTTGTACACGAAGTAGATGCGGTTCGTGCCCTCCTCGAGCTGCAGCTCGAAGTTGGCCGTGTTCGCGCTGTCCGCGAAGTGCGCCACGCGCCACTCGACGACGAACGTGCGGTTCGGCGCCGCACCGATGGTAGTCGTGAAAATGCCATGCGTCGTCGGCGGTGGCCCGACCTGGCCGGGCGGCGGAGTGCCGTTCCCACACGTCCCGGGCACCGGCACCGTCGCGGTGGCCGTGACCGTCACGGTGGCCGTGGGGCTGGGCACCGCCCGCGTCGGTAGAAGCGTGGGGCTCGGCGTTGCTATTGTCGGCACGAGGGTGGGGCTGGGCGTCGCTATCGCGGGTATGGGCGTGGGGCTCGGTGCCAGCGTCCGCGGCACGGGGGTCGGCGTGAGCAACGGCGGGATGCGGCCCACGGTTGGCGAGGGCGTCAACAACAGCGCAATCGTCTGCAGCAGCTGGTTCTCTTGCAGCGTTAGGCGGTCTAGCTCGGCCGCGGCGCTAGCTAGGCCGGCCTGCGCCTGGGCCACCGCCTGCCGGGCCTGGGCTTGTTGCTGCTGCCGCTGCTGCTGCCGCTCTAGCTGGGCCTCGCCCGCCACGGGCCCGCCGGCCTGGGCTGACTCCCCGCCCAAACCTAGGCTGATCGCGGCGGGCGGCAGGGGCGGCTGGCCCGGGGTGACGTGCGTGCCCTGACCGGGTGCGAGGATCACCACGCTCGCATCCGGGTCCTTGCCCTGCACCCGCACCGTGCCCCCGGTCTCGTCGGGCACGTTGTCGACCTGCGTAGCGCCATCGGCGCCCACGATCACGCGGGGCGTCGTGCCGCGCACGAACGCGGTCGCGGCCGGGGTCTCCACCTCGAAGCTGGCCGCGGGGTCCACCAGATGCACCACCCGGCTCACCGTCGTGCCGACCGCCTGGTACAAGCTGCCGACGATGTTGCCCTGGGGGCTACGCTCCAGGCGCTGGACGATGATGCCGCTCTCGGGACCGATCTCCGTGACGGTCCCCTCGAAGTACACGATCCGCGCGCTCGCCCCCGGCCCGGTTCGCACGCGGTCGCCGGCTTGCACGTCCTGCCGGGTAGGCACCGTCTGCCACCCGGTCGCGCCCGCCGGCGACCACTGCACTTCGGGCTGGCGCGTCTCCAGCGTCGCCTGATCGGCGCTCTCCTGACGGAGCACGCTCGCGCTGTCCCCCAATCCGCCGGGCCGGTCCGCGAGCGCGAGGCCGCCGAGCAGAGCACGAACGCCGTCGGGCTGCGGCAGGAGGATGGCGCTCGACGGCCCGGGCCACGGACCGCTAGCGGGGGCGACCGCCGGCGCGGACGCCGCGGCCGGCGCCGCCACGAACCGCGTCCCCGACAGGGCGACGGCGAGAAGCAAGAGCGCGCGAAGCAGCGTGGTGTGCCAGCAGTGCAAAGCCCGCGCTCCCTGCGTGACCGGTTCGCGCTGATCGTCCGCGCGCGACGCTAGCTCCGACCGGCGGCTCCCCCGCCGCTGCCACAGAGGTCACGATAGTAGCTCATCCAGGCCTGGGCCAGCGTGGAGTAGGCCTCCTGCCAGTCCAGCGCCGTCGTCTGGTAGCTCGCCGAGAGCTGGTAGAGGCTATTCATGTATAGGCCCTGCTGC
>DATGMD010000088.1:0-20077 GCA_035293805.1 Chloroflexota bacterium
GTCGTACTCGACGCGGGGGACATCCAGGTGGATGTCGATGCGGTCGAGCAGCGGCCCCGAGAGGCGCTTCTGGTAGCGCGTCACCAGCGTCTCCGAGCACGTGCAAGCGCGCAGGCTGTCCCCGTAGTAGCCGCACGGGCAGGGGTTCATGGCGCCGACGAGCATCACCTTGGCGGGGAAGGTGACGCTGCCCTGCGCGCGGCTGATGGTGACGTGGCCGTCTTCGAGCGGCTGGCGCAAGACTTCAAGGGCGGGCTGGCCGAACTCGGGTAGCTCGTCGAGGAAGAGCACGCCGCGGTGCGCCAGGCTGATCTCGCCCGGGCGGGGCCAGCGCCCGCCGCCGACCAGGCCGGCATGGCTGATGGTGTGGTGGGGCGCGCGGAACGGCCGCTGCCGCACGACGGGGCGCTCGGGCGGCAGGTGCCCGGCCACGCTGTAGATCTTGGTCACTTCCAGGCATTCGTCGCGGGTCATGGCCGGCAGGATCGAGGGCAGCGCCCGCGCGAGCAGCGTCTTGCCCGCGCCGGGCGGCCCGCTCATGAGCAGGTTGTGGCCGCCGGCCGCGGCCACCTCCAGCGCCCGGCGGGCGTGCTCCTGGCCCTTCACGTCGGCCAGGTCACCGCCCGGCCGCTCGTCGTCGCCCGCCGCCAGGTCCTCGCCCTCCGGCGCCGGCGCGATGGGCGCCTCGCCGCGGAGGTGCGCCACGAGCGCCCCGAGCGTCGGCACCGGCATCACGCGCACGCCGCCCAGCAGCGTTGCCTCGCGCGCGTCGATCGCCGGCACGTACACCGTGTCCAGCCCCCGCTCGCGCGCCAGCGCCACCAGCGCGATGATGCCCGGCGTGTGGCGTAGGCTGCCGTCCAGGCTCAGCTCGCCGAGGTACAACACGCCGCCCGGCTCGGCCTCGACCTGGCCGCTCGCAATCAGGATGCCGACGGCGATGGGCAGGTCGTAGCTGGGGCCTTCCTTCTTGAGGTCGGCCGGCGCCAGGTTCACGGTGATGCGGCGCATCGGGAAGCTGAGGCCGCTGTTGCGAATGGCGGCGCGCACGCGCTCGCGGGCCTCCTGCACCGCCGCGTCCGGCAGCCCGACGACGAGGAAGTTGGGCATCCCGCCCGGCGCGATGTCCACCTCGACCTCGACCAGCGCGCCGTCTAGCCCCACCACCGCGCCGGTCAGCACCTTCGCCAGCATGCCCTACCCCCTCGCCGCTCGTCACACGCAGCGCCATCATAGCAAGTTCCGACGTACGAGCGCCGCATCACGCCGGTGGAGCAAGGCAGTTTCGGCAGCGGTGCTAGAATGAGGTTCAGGGCCGAGAGCAAGGGCGCGAGCCGGCGCGCGCCGAGGGAACGACCATGGCGATTCAGGACAAGCTCATGACGGCCGAGGAGCTGTCGCTACTCCCGGACGACGGGCAACGCCACGAGCTGGTACGGGGAAGGCTGCTTACCATGGCGCCGCCTGGCGAAGAACACAGTTGGCTCCAGGTCAACCTGATCGCTCCCCTTGCCCATCACGTCCGTGCCCACCGCTTGGGTCGGGTCTACGGCGAGCTGGGGTGCAAGCTCGAAGCGGACCCGGACACCGTACGCGCGACCGACGCGGCGTTCATCCGGCAGGAACGGCTCACCGGCCCACCCCAGCCCGGCTACTGGCTCGGCGCGCCCGACCTGGTCGTCGAAGTGATCTGGCCGAACGATCGCTATACGGAAGTCGACGACAAGGTGGCGACCTGGCTGGCGCACGGGGCGCGGTTGGTGCTGGTGGTCAATCCGCGCTGGCGGACGATCCTGGTACACCGGCCCGGTGAGGCACCGCGCCTCCTCACGGAGCACGACACGCTGGACGGCGCGGATGTGGTGCCGGGGTGGCAGATCGCCGTGCGGGAGATATTTGCGTAAGCGGCAGTGCCCCGTCTTCCCGGCTAGCGTCCCCAGTGCAGGCGCGCCCTGCCAAGAGAATTCGGCATCCCATCCTTCCTCGTGGGACCGGGGCGCGGGAGCGTTAGTCGTCCAGGGCGCCGCTCACGGCGACGAGCGCCCCCAGGAACGCGATCAGGCTGATCACGCCCAGCGCCGGGTTCAGGCCCGCGATCACGACGACGACGAGCAGGCCCACGAACCCAAACACGTACATCCCCAGGCTGAAGAGCACGAAGCCCATCGCCCGGCACCACGCCCTCAACCCCCCCATGACGCTCCACCTTCTCCCGCTTGACGCGCCACCGGCCAGCGCCCCTCCGGTCCCGCTGCCGCGGCATCCCACGGTAGGTTCCCCCGACCGCCGAAGAGTTCGACACCCCCTCCCCGGACGCCAGCCCCCCGCCGATGCTCTCCGGTGTAGAAGTCGCGCGTCCGCCGCGACGACGTGACCGCGACGGCTGCCCGAGGCGACGCACGGCGCTGGCTGCCCGCGCCGTTTCCGCCCGGCACCCAGGCAGCGGTCTTCCGTTCCGGGCGCAACGGCGCCAAACGATGCTTTGTTTACCGCGCCCGCTCGGGGCGCGAAGCCAGCGCCGGCCTGGGCTGCCGGCCACCCCCGGGGAGCATCGTTTGATCGTTCCTCGGAAATTAAACGCGCGGGCGCCGCCGCGCCGCGCGTCAGCAGAGAGCAGCAGCGGCGGTATCATCCCAGTGGGCAAATCGCGTGGGGAGGGCGCCATGAGCGAGACGAACGGCCGGGTCACGGTGGACGACCAGGCCGCGGTGGACGGCTTCTTCAACCTCTACAACCACGACCTCGTGCGTGTGGCGGTCGCCCTGCCGGCGGTCCGCGTGGCCGATCCGATCTACAACGCCGAGCAGACCATCGCCCTCTTGCGCCAGGCGGCCGACCAGCGCGCCGCGCTCGCCCTCTTCCCCGAGCTGGGCCTGTCGGCCTACTCCTGCGAGGACCTCTTCCACCAGCGCGCCCTCCTCGACACCTGTCTGGAGGCGCTGGCAATGGTCCTCGACGCGTCGCGGGGGCTGCCGCTCGTCGGCGTCGTCGGCCTCCCCCTCCAGGTCGACGCCCTGCTCTACAACTGCGCCGTCGTCTTCGCCCAGGGCCGCGTCCTCGGCGTCGTGCCGAAGACCTACCTGCCCAACTACCGCGAGTTCTACGAGCGCCGCCAGTTCACCCCCGGCGACGCCGCCGTGCGCGACGCGATCGCCCTGTGCGGCCAGCGCGGCATCCCGTTCGGCACGCGCCTGCTGTTCCAGGCCGACGAGCAGCCCCGCCTCACCTTCTTCGTCGAGATCTGCGAGGACCTGTGGGTGCCCGTGCCCCCCTCGTCCTACGCCGCCCTCGCCGGCGCCACGGTCCTGCTCAACCTGTCGGCCTCGAACATCACCGTGGGCAAGGCCGACTACCGCCGCCAGCTCGTCATGGGCCAGGCGGCCCGCTGCCTCGCCGCCTACCTCTACTCGGCCGCCGGCCCCGGCGAGTCCACCACCGACCTCGCCTGGGACGGCCACGCGCTCATCGCCGAGAACGGCGTGCTGCTCGCCGAGTCCGAGCGCTTCACCTACCAGCCCGCCGTGCTCTGCACCGAGATCGACCTGGAGCGGCTCGTCCAGGAGCGCATGCGCCAGACGACCTTCGGCGACGCCGTTCAGCGCGAGCGCGCGCGGCTGGAGGGCTACCGCACCGTCCCCGTGCCGCTGCCGCTGCCGCGCGCCGGGCGCCTCCTGCCCCTGCGGCGCTACGAGCGCTTCCCCTACGTGCCCGCCGACCCGGCCACCCGCGACCAGCGCTGCGCCGAGGTCTTCCAGATCCAGGTGCAGGGCCTCGCCAAGCGCCTTCAGTTCACCGGTATCGAGAAGGTCGTCATCGGCGTCTCCGGCGGCCTCGACTCGACGCAGGCGCTGCTCGTCTGCGCCCAGACGATGGACCTGCTCGGCTACCCGCGCGCCAACATCCTCGCCTACACGATGCCCGGCTTCGCCACCAGCGCCCGCACCCGTGACCAGGCGCTGCGCCTCATGGCGGCGATCGGCTGCACCGCCCACGAGCTGGACATCCGCCCTAGCGCCAAGCAGATGCTGCGCGACATCGGCCACCCCTACGACGAGGGCGAGAAGGTCTACGACGTGACCTTCGAGAACGTGCAGGCGGGCGAGCGCACCAGCCACCTCTTCCGCCTGGCGAACCTCCATAATGCCCTCGTCGTCGGCACCGGCGACCTGAGCGAGCTGGCCCTCGGCTGGGCCACCTTCGGCGTCGGCGACCACATGTCCCACTACAGCGTCAACGCCAGCGTGCCGAAGACGCTCATCCAGTACGTCATCCGCTGGGTGGCTCAGACCCACCAGCTCGGCTCCGAGGCGAGCGCCACGCTGCTGGCGATCCTCGACACGGAGATCAGCCCGGAGCTGGTCCCCGGCGACGCCGACGGCCACGGCCCCGCCCAGTCCACCGAGGCGATCGTCGGCCCCTACGAGCTGCAGGACTTCAACCTCTACTACACCCTGCGCTACGGCTACGCGCCGCCCCGCGTGGCCTTCCTGGCGTACTGCGCCTGGCACGACCGCACGCAGGGCGCCTGGCCCGACGTGCCCGAGGAGCGCCGCCACGAGTACACGATCGGCCAGATCAAGGCGAACCTTGCCACGTTCCTCTACCGCTTCTTCCAGCTCAGCCAGTTCAAGCGCAGCACCATCCCCAATGCCCCGAAAGTCGGCTCGGGCGGCTCGCTCTCGCCGCGCGGCGACTGGCGCGCCCCCAGCGACGGCGAGGCGGCGGCCTGGCTGCGGCAGCTCGCGCGCATTCCCGACGCCGATCCCGCCGCTGTCTCGCCGCCCGCGCCGGCGCCCCGCCCGTGAGCCGCGCCCGGCGCTCGCTCGCGCAGCGCGCTGGCGGCTCCCGCCGGCCGGCGCCAGCGGCGTGGAGCGCCCGCGTCCTCGCCGCTGGCGACTCTCGGCATATGCCCCAACTGTCCGCCGCGGCTGGCGCACGGCCTCGGCCCGCCGTCCGCGAGCCCCAGTTTTCCGCGCCAGCGCGCGGTACGAGCGGCCTCGGGCCGGCCGTGGCACGCGCCCTGCATTAGCGGGCAGCGAGGAAGCGAGTTGAGCGCTTCCGCGAGGACTAGCCTGCTGACTGGGCAACGAAGCCCGCGGGCAAGTCAGCAGCGATGGGGCTGCTCGAACCACCGCGGCGGGACCTGGCGTCCCGGGCGCCAGCCGCCGGATGGTGCGCGGCCGGGGAGTAACCGGTATGCAGACTGTACGGGAAGACGTCGCGACCGAACGCCGCGCGGACCCCTGGGTCCGCTGGCCCGTCTACTGGAGCGGGATCTGGGTGGGCATGCTGGCCGCGCTGGCGGTGGCGCTGCTGTTCGGCCTGGCCGCCATCGCGGTGGGCGCCCACGAGATGGGCGCGACGCAGCAGATTACCCGGTGGTCCACCGTGGGCATCGGCGCCCTCGTCTTTAGCGTCGTCGGGGCCTTCGTCTCGTTCGTCGTCGGCGGCTGGGTCGCCGCCAAGATCGCGGGCCTAGTCCGCGCCGAGCCAGCGATCCTGCACGGCGCGATCGTCTGGGCGCTCGCGGTGCCGTTCCTGGTGGGGATCGCGGCGCTGGGCGCCAGCAGCTACTTCGGCGGCTGGTACGGTGGCCTGGCGGGCACGCCGGCCTGGGTCGTGCCTCCCAATACCGCGGTCGATCCCAACGTCGCTACGGCGGCGCGCAACGGCGCGCTCGCCACGTTCACCACGCTGCTCATCGGCCTGATGGGCTCAGTAATCGGCGGCTGGCTCGCCTCCGGCGAGCCGATGACCTTCCACCACTACGTTGAGCGCGACCGCGCGGTCGCGCACGAGACGCGCTAAGCGCGGTAGCGCGGCGCGGAGAGAGGAGCCACGACGATGCTGCTGATCCTGCTCTGGCTACTCGGCCTGCCACTGGGGCTGATTATCATCCTCTGGCTGCTGGGCGTCGGCCACTAAGCAGAACGGCGTATCAAGCGAGCCGGCCGAGCCTACGGGCTCGGCCGGCTCGTCGCGTTCATGGTATTGCGTCATATGCCACGCTAACTGGGCTCTAATGCGAGTCTTATCGGCTCCCGACGCGCCTCTAACATACCTCAGACCATACTAGCTGCAGCGGCACTCCTCATCACCCCCAGAAGCGGAGGTAGTCAGTATGGCGATGCGACGTTGGTCCCCCTTCCACGAGATGCCCACGCTGCGCGATGCGATGGATCGCCTGTTCGAGCAGAGCTTCGTCCGCCCCACTGCTTGGAGCGGCAACGGCTGGCAGGCGACGCCGTCTCTCGACGTCTACGCCGAGGGCGACAACTTCGTCATCGAGGCGGCCCTGCCCGGCCTGGACCCGAATGCGGTCCACGTCTCGGTGCTCGGCAACGAGGTTACCATCAGCGGCGACTATCCCACGGCCCCGGAGGGTCGCCAGTACCTGTTCCGCGAGCGTGGCACCGGCCACTTCGAGCGGACTATCTACCTGCCGACCGAGCTGAACGCCGACCAGGCCGAGGCGCACTACGAGCACGGCGTGCTCCGCCTGGTCCTGCCGAAGGCCGAGTCGGCCAAGCCGCGGCGGATCGCGCTCACCGCGGGCCAGTAATCCTCGCCGATCACCGGCGCCCGACAACGACGGGGGCCGAGTCCGGGGCCGCGCCAACGCCCCGGCCCGGCTCCCCTTTTCGTGTCGTTCGCCGTCGATGCTCGCGACTCGCCTGCCGGCCCCGCTGCCGCTTGCCCCCCGTCTCGCGGGCCGCCGTGGCCGCGGCGAGCGGCACGCCCCGTCCCACTCTCGTATACTCGCGGGTAGAGGGCGGCCAGCGCATTGCCCTCGCGGGAGGAAGCGGCTCGTGGTGCATGGACTCCGGGTTCCGCCGCTACGGCTCGTGCGGAACGTTGACGCGGGAAGCTTCCTCGAGAGCTTCCTGGTGGCGGCCGTAAGCGCGGTGCTGGTGATTCGGGTCTACCTGGAGCTAACCGGCTACCCGCAGATCGGCGGCCGCGGTCTGCACATCGCGCACATGCTGTGGGGCGGTGCGCTCTTGGTCGTCGGCGTCGTGCTGCTTCTCGCCTACCTGGGCAAGTGGGTGCAGCACCTGGCCGCGATCGTGGCGGGCATCGGCTTCGGCACCTTCATCGACGAGCTAGGCAAGTTCATCACCAGCGACAACAACTACTTCTTCCAGCCGACAATCGCGCTCATCTACGCCATCTTCGTCCTGCTCTTCCTCTGGTTCCGCGCCATCGAGCGGCGCCAACAGCTCTCGCCGACGGAATGCTTGGGGAACGCCGTGGAGCTGCTGCGCGAGGCCGTGCTGCGGCCTCAGAGCGGCGCACGCGAGCGCGGGCTGGCGCTGCTCGCCCGCGCCGACGCGGACAATCCGCTGGTGCGCGGGCTACAGGCGCTCTTCCTGCAGACCGCCTGTAGCCCGGCCGCTCAGCAGCCGTTCACGGCCTCTGTCGCCGGACACGCGCGCGCGGCCTATGAGCGGCTCATCGGCTTCCGCTGGTTCCACCGGCTGATCGTTGGCGGCTTCCTGCTGCACGCGGCCGTGGCTATCGTGGCGCTGATCGTGCTCATCGCGACCGACCCGCGGTTCTCCTGGATCGACCCGGCCGTCTCGATCGAGGACTGGGGCGACACCCTCTCGACGGCGCTGTCGACCGTGCTGGTGGTGCTGGGCGCCATCCGCCTGCGCGCGTCGCGGCTGTTCGCTTACTACTGGTTCAAGCGCTCGATCCTGGTGTCCATCTTCCTGGTCCAGTTCTTCGCCTTCTACACCGAGCAGCTCGGGGCGGTCGTGGGATTGGCGATCGATCTGGTGATCCTGGGCGCCCTCAACTACATGATTCGCGAGGAGCGCGCCGTGCAGGCGGCTCGGCTGGTGGCCGGAAGCGCTCCGCCGGCGCGCGCCGTGCCCGCGCCGGCGGCCGTGGCATCGCGCGTCGCGAGCGAGCAGTGAGGGGCGCGGCCCTCGACGCCGAGCGCGCGCGCCTGGCCGCGGCGCGGGACGGCCGGGCGCCCTGGTATCTCTGGGGCCCCTACCTGAGCGAGCGCCAGTGGGCCACCGTGCGCGAGGACTACTCGCCCTACGGCACCGCCTGGGAGTACTTCCCGCACGACCAGGCCCGTTCGCGGGCCTACCGCTGGGGCGAGGACGGCCTCCTCGGCATCGCCGACGACCGCGCCACGCTCTGCTTCGCGCTGGCGCTGTGGAACGGGGCCGATCCTATCCTGAAGGAGCGGCTGTTCGGGCTGACCGGCAACGAGGGCAACCACGGCGAGGACGTGAAGGAGTGCTACTACTTCCTCGACAACACTCCCACGCACTCCTACATGGCAGCGCTGTACAAGTATCCGCAGCGCACCTTCCCCTATGCTGAGCTGGTCGCCGAGAACCGCCGCCGCGACCGCGCCGCGCCCGAGTTCGACCTGCTGGACACGGGTGTGTTCGCCGAGAACCGCTACTTCGACGTGCTGATCGAGTACGCTAAGGCTGCTCCCGACGACATCCTCGTGCGCCTCACCGTGACGAACCGCGGCCCCGATGCCGCCCCGCTACACCTACTGCCCACCCTCTGGTTCCGCAACACTTGGGCCTGGGGCCGCGACGACCGGCGCCCGCTCCTGCACGACGTGACGGGGATGGGCTCGTCTCTGAGCAGCGTCGATGCACCGGCCACCGAGGCCTTCGAGCGGCAGACGCCGCTGCCGGGTCGCGCGACGCGCTTTCGGGCTGGTGCAGACGGGCTGGTATCCGTCCCTCTCGGCGCTGAGCGCTCAGCGCCGGGCGTCCGGCGCGTCCACGCCTACCATCGCGACCTGGGCGAGTACTGGCTGGCGTGCGAAGGGACGCCGCCCCTGCTGTTTACGGAGAACGAGACCAACGCCGAGCGCCTCTGGGGGCTACCCAACCGCACGCCCTACGTGAAGGACAGCATCCATACTGCCGTGGTGCACGGCGATGCGACCGTCGTGAACCCCGCCGGCACGGGCACGAAGGTCGCCGCCCACTACGTGCTGGACGTGGCGCCGGGCGCGACGGAGACGCGGCTGCTGCGGCTCTCGGCCCGGCTGCTGGCCGCGCCGTTCGCCGAGGCCGCGGCGCTGTTCGCACGGCGTCAGGCCGAGGCCGATCGGTTCTACGCCGCCTTCGGCGCGCCGGGCGTCTCTGACGACGAGCGGCGCGTGCAGCGCCAGGCGTTTGCCGGGCTGCTATGGAGCAAGCAATTCTACTACTACGACGTGGACGAGTGGCTGACCGGCGACCCGGCGCAGCCCCCGCCGCCGCCCGAGCGCTGGCACGGACGCAACCACGACTGGGTACACCTGAACGCCCACGACGTGATCGCCATGCCCGACACCTGGGAGTACCCTTGGTTCGCCGCCTGGGACCTGGCGTTCCACTGCATCCCGCTGGCGCTGGTCGATCCCGAGTTCGCCAAACGGCAGCTGCTCTTGCTGGGGCGCGAGTGGTATCAGCACCCGAACGGCCAGCTCCCCGCCTATGAATGGGCGTTCGGCGACGTAAACCCGCCCGTCCATGCCTGGGCTAGCTGGCGCACGTACAAGATCGAGAAGCGCCTGACCGGCCACGCCGACCGGCCCTTTCTGGAACGCATCTTTCACAAGCTCTTGCTGAACTTCACGTGGTGGGTCAATCGCAAGGACCCCGATGGCCGCAACGTGTTCCAGGGCGGGTTCCTCGGGCTGGACAACATTGGCGTATTCGACCGCAGTGCCCCGCTGCCGACCGGCGGCCAGCTCGAACAGTCGGACGGCACGGCCTGGATGGGCGCCTACTGCCTGACTATGCTCGCCATCGCGCTCGAGCTAGCGCGCGAGAACCGCGTCTACGAGGACGTCGCGATCAAGTTCTTCGAGCACTTCATGTACGTGGCCGGCGCCATGAACAACCTGGGCAACAAAGGCATCGCCCTGTGGGACGAGGAGGACGAGTTCTTCTACGACGTGCTGCAGCTTCCCAGCGGGGAGATGCGACCGCTCAAGGTCCGGTCGCTGGTAGGGCTGATTCCCCTGCTGGCGGTCGAGACGATCGAGCCCGACCTGCTCGAGCGACTGCCGACGTTCCGCGCGGCGATGGAGTGGTTCCTGACCAACAAGCCCGATCTGGCAAGTCTCGTGTCGCGCTGGTACGAGCCGGGCGCCGGCGAGCGCCGCTTGCTCGCGCTGGTACGTGGACATCGCATGAAGCGGCTACTCAAGCGGATGCTGGACCCGGCCGAGTTCCTGAGCGACCACGGCGTGCGCTCGGTCAGTCGCTATCACGCGGAGCACCCCTACGAGCTGCGCGTCAACGGCACCGCCCACACGGTGCACTACGAGCCGGCGGAATCGTCGAGCGGGCTGTTCGGCGGCAACTCGAACTGGCGCGGCCCCATCTGGTTCCCGATCAACTACCTCCTCATCGAGGCCATCCAGAAGTTCCACCACTACTACGGCGACGACTTCCTCGTCGAGTGCCCCACCGGCTCCGGCCAGAAGCTAACCCTCTGGCAGATCGCCGAGCACCTGTCGCAGCGGCTCATCAGCATCTTCGTGCGCGGCCCTGACGGACGGCGCCCGGTGTTCGGCGCGAACGAGTACGTGCAGACCGACCCGCACTGGCGCGACTATCTGCTGTTCCACGAGTACTTCCATGGCGACACCGGGGTCGGGCTGGGCGCGAGCCACCAGACGGGGTGGACGGCGCTGGTGGCGAAGCTGCTGGACCAGACCAGTGGGCAGCTCTGCGGGCTGGATGGAGCGGCCGCCGCGCCCCACGCCGAGGAGCTAGTGGCCGACCGCATGGCGCGAGACGAGCCGTCACTGGGACCGGCCTGAGGCCAACCGGGGACGCCGCAGTCGTCCCGCATCGCCGCGAGCACCCGGCTAGCTGACTGGGTGGCCGACGAGGCGGCGGTGCTCGACGAGCGTGCAGCGGTCCTGCACGACGCGGATGCCGGCTGCGGCGAGCTGCCGGGCCGCATCGTCGTTGCGGATGCCGAGCTGGAACCACACGGCCTTGGGGTGCGCGGCGATCAAGTCGTCCACGTGAGGCGGGATGTCTTGTGGGCGGCGGAAGACGTCGACCAAATCGACGCCGCCGGGCACGTCCTGTACGCGGCGATAGACTGGCCGCCCGAGGATCTCCTGCACTTCCGGATAGTAGACGGGGACGGGCACCACGTCGTAGCCCTGGGCGGCCAGGTAGCGCGGCACCTCGATCGCGGGCTGGCCGGCCTGCGCCTCGGTCTTGATGCCCAGCACGGCCACGCGCCGGCACTCCTCCAGGATGGCGCGGATGCCCGCGTCGTCGTCCACCAGGTTCGTCTCCCAGCCGACCAGCATGATCCCCTCCCGGCCGCCATGAGCCGACTATTGTCCATCGCTCGCCTACCCTGATGATACCGATCCGCTATCGTCAGCACCTTCGAGCTCGATCAGCAGCGCCCCGCCGGCCACGCTGTCGCCCACGGCGCAGCGGACGGCGCGCACGCGGTCGGGGCGCGGGGCGGTGAGCGTCTGCTCGATCTTCATAGCTTCGAGCGCGACGAGCGGTTGGCCGGCGACCACTGCCGCGCCGGGCCGCACGTGCACGGCCACGACGACCGCCGCCGTGGGCGCGCGCACCTCGCCCGCGCCGCCGCCCGGCGCACTCACGCCCGTCGCGGCGGGCACGGTGGGCGGCGGCGGGCGCGCGACGGTGTATGCGTGCCCGCCGATCTGGACGAGCAAGGCCGGTGGCTCCGTCTGGGGCGCGACTGCGGCGTCGAGTGGCGCCCCGTCCAGAGAGATGGTCAGCCGGCCATCAGTCGCCAGCGCTTCCAGGCGATGCTCGGCCTCGTCGGGCGCCGGCGCCGCCGCCCCGGCGCGGCCCAGGCGCTCGGCGCGCACGGTCCAGGCGCTGGGGCCGAGCGGGTGCGCGTGAACGGTGTGCAGCGCGCCGTCGAGCAGGTAGTAGAGCGGCGCGGGGGTCGCCTGGCCGCGCCAGGGACCGGCGGCGGCCCACGGCCCCTCCGGCGCGGGCGCGCCTGGCCCCCCCAGCCCGGCGAGGTCGGCGGCCGCGGCGGCCCATAGCGCCGCGGTGGGCACGGGGGCCGGCTGCAACAGCGCCGGGCGCTGGTCCAGAAAGTCGGTACTCAGGTGCGCAGCGCGGAAGTCGGCGTCCTCGGCCACGGCCAGCAGCAGCGCCTGGTTCGTCGGCAGCCCCTGCACGACGTAGTGGCGCAGCGCCCAGACGAGGCGGGCCAGCGCCGCGTCGCGGTCGGAGGCGTGTACGATGAGCTTGGCGAGCAAGGTATCGTAGTACCGCGAGACGACGTCGCCCGCGCGCACGCCCACGTCGTGCCGCAGGCCCGGCCCCAGCGGCGGCGCGAAGCGCTCGACGGGACCGGGGGTCGGCTGAAAGCCGTGCGCCGGATCCTCGGCGTACAGGCGCACCTCGACGGCGTGGCCGCGCGGTCTGAGCGCGGCCTGCCTCAGCGTCAGCCGCTCGCCGGCGGCGATGCGAAGCTGCCAGTGAACGAGGTCCACGCCGTAGACCAGCTCGGTCACCGGGTGCTCGACCTGAAGGCGCGCGTTTACCTCCAGGAAGTAGTACTGGCCCTGCGCATCGCGCAAGAACTCGGCGGTGCCCGCGCTCACGTAACCGGCGGCGCGCGCCAGTCGCACCGCCCAGCGGCCGAGCCGCGCGCGCTCCGTCGGCGCCAGCCCGGGCGCCGGCGCCTCCTCGACGAGCTTCTGGTGACGGCGCTGCACCGAGCAGTCGCGCTCGCCGATCGCCACCGCCTGTCCGTACCGATCGGCCAGGAACTGTACCTCGACGTGGCGCGCCGGCGTCAAATCGCGCTCCAGCAGCACGCGCGTATCGCCGAACGCCGCTTGCGCCTCGCGCTGCGCCTGAGCGAGCGCGTCCGAGAAGCCCTCGGCGCTCTCCACGCGGCGCATGCCGCGCCCGCCGCCGCCCGCCACGGCCTTGATGAGCAGCGGGAAGCCGACCGCCCGCGCCCGTGCCAGCAACTGGCCGGGTGCCTGCGCGGTCCCCTGGTAGCCCGGCACCACGGGCACGCGCGCGCGCTGCGCCAGGCGCTTGGCGGCCGCCTTGTCGCCGAGCAGCCGCAGCGCCGCCGGCGACGGCCCGACGAACACGAGCTCGGCCGCCGCGCACGCGGCGGCGAACGCGGGGTTCTCGGCCAGGAAGCCGTAGCCCGGATGCACCGCTTCGGCGCCGCTGGCCCGTGCCGCCTCGATAATGCGCGGGATGTTCAGGTAGCTCTCGGCCGCCGGCGCGAGACCGATACAGATGGCCTCGTCGGCGCGGACGACGTGTAGCGCGTCGCGGTCAGCCTCCGAGTACACCGCCACCGCGCGCGCGCCCAATTCCTGGCACGCCTGCACGATCCGCACGGCGATCTCGCCGCGGTTCGCGATCAACACCTTGCGGAACATCGGCGGCGCTAGCACCTCGTCATGAATGTGGCGCTCTGGGCTGTCGGCTCGTCGCGGACGACACCAGCTCCTTGACCAGTCGCCGAACGCCTCGCCCAGGCCACGGGAAGCTTCGACGTATGCGGACCTGCGCGCGGGCCGGGCCGCCAACTCAGTTGTGGTCGAGCTGGAGGGGGAACGCGACGTACTCGCCCAGGCGCAGGGAGCGCAGCAGCTCGTTCCACGCGGGCAGCACGCGCCGGGCATCCTCGGGCCAGAAGGCGAAGGTGAAGAGCGGCTGAATCAGGCCGCGCCGCGCCACGCTGGTCCGCGAGCGCGCCTCGCGGTGTTCCTCTGGATCGATGTAGCGCGTCTCCAGCCACACGATCTCCAGGTCGCTCCGCCGCTGGTACACCGGCTCACGGCGGGACAGCACCTCGAAGTTGCTCTCCTTGGTAACGTTCGACAGAAGCTGGACGAGCGGCAGCTTGCTCCAATCGGGGCCCGGACGCAGGTGGAAGACCGACATTTCGAGCCCGCAGGTATTGTCCGGCGAGGGTTGATCGAGGAACTTGATCGAGTTGTCGCCCGGCTCCACGACCCAGTCCTGCGGGATGTCGAAGCGGACCGCGCCCCGCTCGGCCACAAACGTCTTGTAGCCGGGACGAGCGGGCCATTTCGGGTCCTTGGGCAGCTTGTAGACCTCCTCGCGCCACTTCGGCATGGCATTCCTCTACACGGTGACCCGGTGATGGCTTGGAGCGGTCCTGGCAGGATACTCCTAGTATACGCTGCCCATTCCGCGTCAGCTTTGCCGACTGGGCAGCGGCCGGCTACATGCGGAAGATGCCGAAGCGCGGCTCGGGGATGGGCGCGCGCGTGGCCGCGGCGAGGCCCAGGCCCAGCACCAGGCGCGTGTCCACGGGGTCGATCAGCCCGTCGTCCCACAGGCGCGCCGTGCTGTAGTAGGGGCTGCTCTCCCGCTCGTACTTTGCCAGAATCGGGTCGCGCAGCGCCGCCTCCGCCGCCGCGTCCAGCGCCGCGCCCCGCGCCCGCAGCTGGTCGCGCCGCACCGTCACCAGCACGTCGGCGGCCTGCTCGCCGCCCATCACCGCCGTCCGCGCGCTGGGCCACAGCCAGAGCTGCCGCGGGCTGTAGCCCCGCCCGCACATGCCGTAGTTCCCGGCGCCATACGAGCCGCCGATGATGACCGTGAAGCGGGGCACCTGCGCGTTCGCCACCGCCATCACCAGCTTCGCGCCGTCGCGGGCCAACCCTCGATTCTCGCTCTCGCGGCCCACCATGAAGCCCGTGATGTTCTGTAGGAACAGCAGCGGGATTTTGCGGAAGCAGCACAGCTCGATGAAGTGGGCGCCCTTCAGCGCGCTCTCCGAGAACAGCACCCCGTTGTTCGCCAGCACACCCACTGGGTAGCCCCAGATACGTCCCCAGCCGCAGACGAGCGTCGTGCCATAGCGGGCCTTGAACTCGTCGAAGCGGCTGTCGTCGAGCAGGCGAGCCAGCACCTCGTGTACGTCGTAGGGCTGGCGCGGATCAGCGGGCACGATGCCGTATAGCTCGGCCGGGTCGTAGCGCGGCGGCCGCACGGGCAGCACCTCCCACGGCAGGTAGCGTGGTCGGTGCAGCCGTGCCACGATGTCGCGCACGATCGCCAGCGCGTGGCGGTCGTCCTCAGCCAGATAGTCGGCTACCCCCGACAGCCGCGTGTGTACGTCGGCGCCGCCCAGCTCCTCCGCGGTCACCTCCTCGCCGGTTGCCGCCTTCACCAGCGGCGGCCCGCCGATGAAAATCGTTCCCGTGCCGCGCACGATAATCGTCTCGTCGCTCATCGCCGGCACGTAGGCCCCACCGGCGGTACACGAGCCCATCACCGCCGCGATCTGCGGGATGTTAGCGGCCGACATCTGCGCCTGGTTGTAGAAGATGCGGCCGAAGTGGTCGCGGTCCGGGAACACCTGGTCCTGGAGAGGCAGGAAGGCGCCGCCCGAGTCCACCAGGTACACGCACGGCAGGTGGTTCTCGGCGGCGATCTCCTGAGCGCGCAGGTGCTTCTTGACGGTGAGCGGATAGTACGTGCCGCCCTTCACGGTGGCGTCGTTCGCGACGACCACGACCTCCTGACCGTGGACCGCGCCGATCCCGGTGACGATGCCCGCGGCCGGCGCCTCGCCGTCGTACATCTCCCAGGCGGCGAGCGGCGAGAACTCGAGGAACGCGGTGCCCGGGTCCACCAGCGCGTCGATGCGCTCGCGGGCGAGCAGCTTGCCGCGCGCGCGGTGACGCCGCACAGCCTCGGGGCCGCCGCCCGCCCGTGCCCAGGCGAGCCGCTCCGTGAGCAGGGCGCGCTGCGCTTCCGCGTGGGCGCGATTGGCCTGGTAGGCGGGGCTGGCCGGGTCCACGGCCGTCGGAAGAACCGCGCCTTCGGCGTCTGCCACTGCGTTCGGCCCCTAGCGTCCGGTCCAGGGTGGGGCCGATGCCAGCGCACGGCAGGCGTCGCCCCACCCCAGCAGACCAGCTTAGCACATGGACTCGTCGAGGTCGATCGTTGTGCCCACGTGCGCGCCCCATTCGATTTCCTGGAGCTGGATCACCTGCTGAAGCTGCTGCACGATATGGGCCGCGTCCCGCGCCCCGCGATGCGCCTCGCTCGCGGCGGGACGGAGCCGCGGCGGCAAGTCGTCGGCGCTCCCGATCATCTCTGTGTAGCCCACCGTCAGCGTGAGCTTGTTGTTCAGCTCGTGCTCCAGCGTGCGGACCGCCAGCAGCACGCCGTCGAGCCGCGCGCGCTCCAGCCCTACCAGCGTTGCCGCGCCCATGCCGGCGAGCAGCTCGAGCACTTCCGCGTCTTCGGCGGTGAACCGCTTGGCCGGATCGAAGCTGATCACCGAGATCGCGCCCAGCAGGCGCCCCTCGTGCAGCATCGGCGCGGCGGCGGCCGCGCGCACGCCCACGGCCGCCGCGGGCGTCTCGCCCATGCACTCGTGCTGGTAGTCCATGACGATCACCGGCGCGCGCCGCGCCACGGCCCGACCGGCGGCGCCCTGGCCTAGCGTGAGCGTGTCCGGGACCGCCGTCGTCGCGAACCGCGTACGCGCCGTCACTAGGCGCGCCTCCTGCTCGTTCCACCGCATCAAGTTGCCGTTCTCCGCGCCTAGCGCCGCAACCGCCTCCGTGAGCAGCTCCGTGAGGAGCTGCTCAAGATTGCCCTCGGCAGCGAAGCGGCGGGCCAGGCGCAGCAACGCTTCGCGCCGCGCGAGCCGCCGTAGGCTCTCGCCGCGGCGGGCGGCTAGCTCTCGGTGTAGTGCGGTGACCCGGGAGGCGGCGATGAGCCGAAGGTGCAAGTCGTCGCGATCGAGCGGCTTGACGAGGTAGTCGTCCGCGCCCGCCTCCATCCCTTCGACCGCGTGCTGCTTGTCCTCCAGCATGGTCAGGAAAATAAAGTACGTGTACGCTGGGTGGGCGCCGCACGCCGCGTCACAGCGATGGGTGCGCACCCGTCGGCACAGCTCGGGGCCGTCCATAATGGGCATGATCCAGTCGCTGATGATGACGTCGGCGCCCGTGTCCTGGTACAGCGCCCAAGCGGTGGCGCCATCGGCTGCCTCCAGGCACTGGTGCCCGAGCGACTCCACCGCCTCCCGCAGGATGCGGCGCGTCATGGCGCTGTCTTCCGCGATTAGAACCCGCATACCCTACCTTGGCCTCGACCGCAGGACGCCACCTGGAATTGGCAGCGCCCAGAAAGCGCCAGCGCCGGCTGCGTGCCGGCTTCACCCGAATGGGCGAGCCCACCGCGCCAGCCGCCCGCTTCGGCCGATTGTAGGCGAATGCGTGACCGGTCGCCAGCGCGGCTGGGCACGCGGCTCGACTGGAACGACCACCGCCCGTGGCGTACCGACCCCGAACGACCGAGCGCTACCTCACGAGCCGCGCTCGTTGAACATTGGCGCCATAAGATTATCGACGGGCGCGTAATCGTCGCTGAGGACCAGCGGCCGTCCCGCGGCCAGCCAATCGGCCACGCGCTCGGGGGGAAGAATGGGTATCGCCGTGGGGTCAAGCGGCGCCGCGCTCGCGGCCAGCACGTAGGTGCTGAGGCCGTTCAAGTCGCGGCTGGCCTCGGTGCGCACTACCGCGACATCGGGAAAGGCTGTGGCGAGCGTCTGCGCGTAGGCGCGCATGAACTCGCCGCGCGCGGGGTCGTCGATGATGTTGGCGAGGTAAGCGCCCCCTGGAGCCACGAGCCGCGCGAGCTTCGCCGCGACCTCGCGCGTCGTGAGATGGTATGGGATCGAGAGATCGTTGAAGGCGTCGCCGAAGATCACGTCGTACTGCCGCCCGCTCGTGACGAGGTCGTCCAACACGAGCCGCGCGTCGCGGTTGTAGGTCACCACGCGCGAGTCGGGCGGCAGTCCCATGTACTGGTAGGCCGCGGCCGTTACGGCGGGATCGATCTCGGCTACCTCAATGCTGGCCGCGGGATAGCGCGCTGCCAGGTACCGCGGGAAGGTGTAGCCGCCGCCGCCGAGGAACAGCGCGCGTAGGTTAGGCTGGCGCGCGGCGATGGTCGCCGTCACCGTGGCGTAGGCGCGCTCGTACTCGTAGGCGACGTAGGTCGGGTCGGCCAGGTCGCTGTGGCTGTGGATCAGGTGGTCGAGGATCAGCTGGCGAACCGGGTGGCCCTGATACTCGCCGTCGCGCACCTGGATGCAGTAGTAGCTGCTCTCGGCCACGTTGCAGGGCCCTGCCAGCAACCCTGTCGCCCCAAGCAGCGCGCCGGTCCCGGCCGCGACGGCGGCGATCACGAGCGGGCGCCGCGCCGGGCGCCAGAAGCCGCCGAACGCAACCGCCATCAGGACCAGCGCCAGCCCCACGCCCAGGATGATCGCGCGGGTGCCGAACGTGGCGATCAGCCAGTAGCCGGTCGCGAAGGTGCCGACGATGCTACCGAGCGCCGAGCACGCGTAGATCTTACCTACAGTGTGGCCCGCGCGGGTGAGGTCGTCCAGGCTAAGCCGCACGACGACGGGCGCCACCATGCCCAGGATGGTGCTCGGCACCAAGAAGATCGTGGCCAGCACGAGGATGCGCGGCACGAGCGGCCAGCCGGCGCCCGCGACCGGGGCGAGCAGCCCCACGAGCGCGAGCACCGCCAGGCTCGCCGCCCCGCTCGCGAGCAGCAGCGCGCCGAGCGTGCTGCGCTGCGGACGACGGTCAGCCAGCACGCCGCCCAGGTAGTTGCCGATCGTGATGCCCGCCAGCACGACGCCGATGATGCTGGTCCAGGTGTACAGCGAGACGCCGACGTAGGGGGCGAGCAGGCGCCCGGCGACCAGCTCGAGCACGAGCGTGCACGCGCTGCTGACGAACACGATCAGGTACGCGGTCCACAGGCGGCCGTGCGCGAGCAAGCTCCGCTACTCCTCGCCCCGATTCCGGCGTTGAACTCAGTCATTAGTACCCGCATGCGCCGCTGGCAGTCTACCATTCACGCGTGAGAGCCATGCGATCGCTCGACCGGCTAACGTGGCTGAGCTACGCATTGCTCGCCGCGCTGGGCTACGGCCTACTAGCGTGGTCGCGGCCCCTGCCAAGCGCAGCGCTCCCACCGTCGCCCCCGCTCGGCTTCGACCAGGCGCGCGCCTACGCGCAGCTGATGCGGCTGGCAACCGAGTTCCCGGACCGTGTGACGGGTACGCCGGTCGACGCGGCAGCGGCGCGCTGGGTCGGTGACGAGCTGCGCGGGCTGGGCCTGGAAGTCGCCGAGCAGCGCTTCCAGGCCTACGGCTTTGCGGGCGTGACCGACTGGGGCCGCTACGACGGCATCAACGTCGTCGGCGTGCAGCGGGGCGCGGTCCCCGACGCGCTCGTGTTCGGCGCCCACCGCGACGTGGTAGCGACGACCCGGCAGGGCGCCGACGACAACGGCTCGGGTACCGCCACTCTCCTCGAGCTAGCCCGCGCCCTCACCGCTACCCCGCACCACTACACCTACGTCTTCGTCTCCTTCGGCGCCGAGGAGGTCGGCCTGGCGGGCGCGGCCTACTTCGCCGACCACTGGCCCGATCTGCCGCGCGTGCGGCTCATGCTGAACTTCGACATGCTCGGCTGGCGCGACGCCGCCAGCACTCACGTGGGCCACTGGACGTTTCTGCCCCTGCCCGCCACCGCGCTGCTCTTCGACCTCGTGGCGCGCGACACGGCCGCCCTCGTGCCCGACCGCGCCAAGACGTGGTGGCGCGTGGCTGGCGCCATCGACGACCCCGGCAGCGATTCGGCCGTGTTTGCGCTGCGCGGCTATCCCGCGCTGTTCTTCTACGACGGCCCGCCGCGTCCCGGCGCCCCGCGCCACTGCTACCACGAGCCGTGTGACACGCTCGACCAGGTGTCGGCCGAGGCGCTGGGCCGGGCCGGGCGCTTCGCCGAGGAGTTCGTGCGCCGCGTCGATGGCGGCGGCCTGCTGAGCGGCTCGGGCCGGTTCCTGGTCCAGGGCAACCGCTACGTGCCCGCCTGGCAGGTCTGGGGCGCGGGGGTGGCGGTCGCGCTGTTCGCGCTGGCGCAGCTCGCCATCGCGTCGGTCGGGCTGGGCATTAGAGGGCCGGGGCTAGGGGCGCGGCCGGGGCCGGGCGCGGCGCGCGCCGCGCCCGGCCCCGGCCGCGCCCTCCT
>DATGMD010000089.1:0-89389 GCA_035293805.1 Chloroflexota bacterium
GGTGCCAGAGCTGCTCCACCGGCCCGACCTCCAGGTGCGCTTCCTCGACTACGCGGACCTCCCGGCCCACGCCGCCGAGGCCGACGCCACCCACCTTTTCTTTGACATCGACAACGGCTTCGTGGCATACCAGCCAGGGCAATCGGCGCCGCCGCTGCTGCGCGCGATCGCGCCGACCGAGGTTGAGGCCGGGCGCACGTTCAATTTGCAGCCGGATGGAGAATCAGCGCTACAGGCAGTCGCGGAGCGCGCGACCCCCGGCACCAGCGTGGTGCTGGCCGGCCACCGGCTGGTGACCAGCTACGTGAACGCGGAGCGCCTCACGGCCCTCGTGCCGCCCGACCTGCTCCGCCAGCCGGGGCGCTATCCGGTTTACCTCGACAACGGCATCGACCAATCCAATCGTCTCGAGCTGGTAATTCAGGGCGAGGAGCAGGCCCCATTGGCAGCCGCGCCGCCCGCCATCGCCCCGGCCGTGCTGCCCTCCCCGGCGCCCACCTTGCTGGGATTGCGGCCCGCGGGGACGAAGGCCGGGCAGGGCTTCAACAACGAGCCATTCGGTCCGGCGATGCTGGTCATCGACTGCACGCGCGCCGAGCCGGGCGCCACCGTGATGTTCGGGGATGTCGCCGTGGGCGTGGTGGGGAACCCGGCCTGTCCGCTGTCCGTTCCGGTCGCCGCGGACCTGTACAGCCAGCCCGGCGCATACGAGGTCTATCTAGTGCGCGATGGTGAGGAATCGAATCGGCTCACCTTCGTCGTAGAGCAATGACGGGGGAGCGGATGCGAACGCCGGTACTGGCGCCGCCGCGCGCTGCCCCGTCACGCAACCCTGAGCGCGCGGGGGCCCTGGCCGCGACTCCACGGCTGCCCGCGATGGAGCTGTCTGGCCGCGCGTACCTGCTGCTCGTCGCGGCGGTTGTCCTCGCCTACGCCACGCTCTGGGCGGCGCACTTCCACTACGTGTACGGCTGGGTCATGGATGACTACGCCGTCGAGTGGACCAAGGGCCTGGCGACCATCCGCGATTGGCGCCACGCCTTTGACGAGTGGAACGCGCTACAGCTCTCGTTCTTCCTCATCACCTATCTGCCCCTCAAGCTCGGCATCAGTCTGCCGTCGTATCCGCTGCCGCTGTTCGGCGAGCAGACCGGGCACTTTCGGTTCCTGCTGCTGTACACGGTGTTCTTGCACGCCGTGCTGCTCGGCCTGTGGGCGTGGTTCGCGACGAAGCTGACGGGCGACCGGCTGGCCGCGCTCGTATCGCTGGCGCTGTTCGCCACCTCGCCCACGCTCACCCTCTGGTCGCCGCAGCCTGAATCGCGGCTCCTCGGCCTGCCGTTCGCGCTCGCGGGGCTGTGGCTGCTGTTTCGCATGAGCGCCCCCGCGGCCCCGGTCGGCGGGCGGCGGATCGCCCTCTACTTCCTCGCCGGATCGCTCTTGGGCCTGGCGCAGGCGATCCACTACACCGCGCTGTACCTGCTGGCCCCCGTCTGCCTGGTGTTCTGGCTCCTGCGGCTGGCCCACCACTGGCGCCGGCCCAGCGTGTGGCGGGAGGCGATCGTCTTCGGGCTGGGCGGCGTGTGGCTACACGTGGGGATCGAAGCCGTCAGCTACTTCCTGGTGGGACGGCCCTGGAGCGAGGGGCTGACGATGACCCTCGCCAAGCTCCGCACGATTCACACGTCGCCCTGGTCGACGCTGGGGAACCTGCGAATCCTCGCCGACGGCTTTGTGAGCCAGGTAGGCGTGCCGCTCCTCGTGGCGATCGCGCTCGGCTGGGCCGTCTACGTCTGGGGCGCCTGGCGTGTCGATGCGCCCCGGCGGGCCGAGCGGCTGGCAATCGGCGTCGGCGTCCCGCTCGGGCTGCTCTACCTCTGGTTGTCGGGCACGATGCCGTTTTTCCGGCAGACCTCGGGCTTGCAGCCGTTCCTCTTTCTCTTCGCGAGCGTGGGCATGGCCGCCGCGGCGCGGCGGCTGACGCGCCTGGGCGCGGGGCGGGCCGCCGTCGTGGCCGGGCTGCTCGCCATCGTCGGGATCGTGCCGTGGTCGCAGGCGGCCGGCGTGTTCCAGGCGGAGCAAGGGCTGGGCCGCGCGCTGGAGTGGGCCTATGCCAACAAGGGCGACCACCCTCTGCGGTGGCTGCCGATCGCGTGGTTCGGCGGCGACACGGAAGTCCTGCAGCGCCAAGAGCTTGAGCAAGCACCGCCCGACACGTGGCTCATCAGCTACTACCCCGTGCTCTTCGTGGACAACAATCCCAGCCTGCAGCCCTACCTGGCGCGCACGCCCGCCCTCGCCTCCTGGCCCTCGCTCTACGCGACGGACACCCTGCGCATGGAGCACCGTGGTTACGGGTACAATGACTGGCGTGCCGATCCGCTCCTGCGGGCCATCCGGGTGGTGGAGGTGGGTGCGTTACGTGAAACGATGCGCGCGACGACGCTCGAGGTGCAGTCGGTGACCGCGGATTCGCAGGCGTTCCCAAGCGCCGAGCCAGCGAACGTGTTCGACCACGACACGGGGCCTGATGGCGTCGCGGCGTGGATCTCGGCACCTACGCCAGGTCCGCATACCCTGACGATCGACCTGGCGCGCGCCGCGCCGCTCGGCGGCGTGGACGTCGTGCTGCCGCCCGTGGACCAAACCGGCAAGACCGAGTTCAAAGAGCAATCCGGCAGCCGCATCGCCACGCTGGAGATACAGGCGGCGGCGGGGGACGAGGCCTTCCAGACGATCTGGCTGGGCCGCGGGCTGGAGAACCAACCGGTGATCGCGGCGGCCTGGCCCACTCGCAGCGTCGATCGGCTGCGGCTGGTGGTCGACCAGGCGACCCTGCCCACGCAGCCTACCAACTGGACGTCCATCGAGGAGATCGAGTTTCCCGGCTATCAGGTGAGCGCGCCCCCACCCTCCCGGCCGCTCCCCCCGCTGGAGCTACAGGAGGTGCAACCCTCGGAGAAGGGGCTAGTGGTCGTCGCGCAGAACGTGACGCCCCAAACCGTCGTGCGGGTAGACGGCACCACGTTGCCGACGCGGCTGATCGGGAAAGACCGGCTTCTCGGGCGCCTCTCGCCGCGCCTCCTGCCGAACGGCAAGGATGTACAGGTGGCGCTCACGGACGGGCTGCGCGAGTCGAACGCGCTGAGCCTCGCCGTGCGTCGCCCGGCCCTAACCCGGCTGTATCCGTCTTCCACGCCCGCCGGGCGCGCGTTCGACCTACGGCCGGACGGCACCTCGGTCCTGACCGTGGACAGCGAGGGCGCGGGGCCGGAAACAACCGTGCTGTTCGACTCGGTCCCGCTACAGACAGCCTTCGCGTCCGAACGCTGGCTCCAAGCGGCCGTCCCGCCAGACCTCATCGCCCGTCCGGGTCGCCATACGGTCACGCTCCGCAACGTCCTGGGAGAGTCGGACCCTTTGGCGTTCGAGGTAACCGAGCCAGTCCCGCTCGAGCCGTTCGGGGGGCCGCCCGTCGAGGTGCCGCCCCTGTCCGGCCCCCTGCCGGGGCCACTCACGCTGGATGCCGTAATGCCGGCCAAGACGCGGGTCGGGCAGACCTTCAACCGCCAGCCGGACGGGCACGCGGCAATGGCGCTGGACGTCGAAAACGCCGTGCGCGGCACCGTCGTCGTCTTCGGCAACGTGCCCCTGGCGACGACTTATGGCAGCGACCACCTGTTGACGGCCATCGTGCCCGCCGAGCTGTACCGGACGCCGGGAAGCTACCCGATCTACCTCAAATACGGCGACAGCGAATCCAATCGTCTCGAGTTCGTGGTCGAGCCCTAGCTGGAGGACTGCATGTCGGCACCTGCCGTCGCGACGCCCCGCGCCGGCCCGCCTCCCGAGATCCGCGCAACCCGGGCGGCACGCGAGTGGTCGGGGCTGCTCAGCCTTGAGATCTCGCGCGGCGTTTACGTCGCGGCCTCGGCCGGCCTCATCCTCGGCTACCTGACGCTTTGGCTCACCCACTTTGCCGACGTCTACGGCTGGGTCAACGACGACTACTACCTGTACACCAAGGGCCTCCTAACGATTCAGAATTGGCAACAGGCGTTCCTCTATCAGTACAACGCGCTCCAGCCCTATTTCTTCCTGATCTCCTACCTGCCCCTGAAGACGGGCCTGTCGCTGCCGTCGTATCCGCTGCCGCTGCTCGGCGACCAGACCGGGCAGTTCCGCTTCCTGCTGCTGGTCACGGTGTTCCTGCACGCCGCGCTGCTCGCTGTCTGGGCCTGGTTCGCGGCGAAGGTCACGGGCAGTCGCCTGGCGGCGCTGCTCTCGACCCTCCTGTTCGTCACCTCGCCCACGCTCACTTTGTGGACGCCGCAGCCCGAGTCGCGGCTCCTCGGCCTGCCGTTCGCCCTGGTGGGGATTTGGCTGCTCCTGCGGACCGGCGACCTGCCCGGCCCTGCCGACTGGCGGCGGGCCGCGCGTTTCTGTCTCGCCGGCACGCTGTTTGGTCTGGCCGGCGGGATTCACTACACGGCCCTCTACCTGGTCGCCCCGCTGTCGGTCGTCTTCTGGGCGCTCTGGCTGTGGCCGCGCCGGGCGCAGCTCGCGGGCTGGCTGGCGGCCCTCAGCTTCGGGATCGGCGGGCTCTGGCAGCAGGGACTGATGGAGTTCCTGAGCGACGTGGTCATCGGCACACCGCCCGGTCGCGGACCGACCATGAGTTTGCAGGGGCTGCGCACCCTCCACACGTCGCCTTGGACGGTGCTTGGCAACCTGGCGGTGTGGGCGGAGGGATTCCGCAGCCAAATGGGCCTGTTGCTCCTGGCAGCAATCCTCGGCGGCTGGCTGGCGTACTGGCGCCACCGCCGCGAGCCCGGCGACCCGAGCGATCAGGCCCGCCGCGTCATCGCGCTGAGCATCCCCCTCGGCTTGCTGTACGTCTGGCTGTCGGGCAGTATGCCCTTCTTTCGCCAGGCGTCGGTGTTGCAGCCCTTCCTGTTCCTGTTTGCCGCTTACGGCGTCGTGGCCGCCGGGCGCCGCGTCGGGCGGGGGCCGGTCCCGCGGCTGGCCGCGACCGGCGTCTTGCTGGTGCTCGTCGGGGCCGTGCAGTGGGGCCAGGCTCAGGCGACGTTCCAGGGCCACCAGGGCGTGGGCCAGGCGCTGGACTGGGTTTACGCCCACAAGGGCGACCACGACCTCAAGTGGCTGCAGATCGCCTGGTTCGGCGGCACGACCGAGGTCGTCAGCGCGGCCGAGCTGAGCGCCCTGCCGCCGCGCACCTGGCTGATGAGCTACTTTCCCATGCTGTTCGTCGACAACAACCCGACGCTGCAGCCGTACCTCGCGGCCGCGCCGGTCGTAGGCTCCTGGCCGTCGCTGTTCGCTACCGACACGCTGCGCGCCGAGCACAAGGGCTACGGCTTCAACGATTGGCGGGCGGACCCGCTGCTGCGCGACGTGCGCGTCGTGGAGGCGGGCGCGATCCAGGCGCAGCTGCAAGGCGCCCCGTTGCAGGTCGCGTCCGTCGCCGCCGACTCGCGGGCCAGCGCCGGCACGGAACCGGGCAACGTGTTCGACCGCGACGGCGCGCCCGACCGGCAGACCGCCTGGGTCTCCGCCGACACGCCCCTGCCCCACACGCTCGACGTGACTTTCGCGGCGCCGGTGGAGCTAGACTCGGTGCAGGTCGTGCTCCCCACGAAGGACCTGGCGGCCAAAGACCAGTGGGCCAGCCGCATCGTGGACCTGGAGATCCAGGGCGCGGGCGCCGATGGAGCCTATCACCCCATCTGGGCGGGCCGCGGGCTCGACCGGCTGCCGGTGATCACTGCCATGTGGCAGCCGCGGCCGCTGCAGGCGTTGCGCTTCGTGGTGCAGGGCGAGACCTACCCGTCGCACCCCACCTCGCAGGCCATCATTGAGGAGATCGTTTTCCCGGGGCACACGGTCGAGGCGCCGCCCCTCACCCGCGCGCTGCCGGACCTCACATTGGCCGCGCTCCAGACGAACCCGGGCGGTCTCGTTATCTCGGGCGCGGGCTTTAGCCAGCACACTCTCCTGGTGTTCGACGGTGTGACCTATCCCACGCGCCCGTGGGCGAAGGACCAGCTTGTGGCGCGCGTGCCCCCGAGCCTGCTAGCGGCGGGGGGGACACACGAGGCTTACTTGCTGGACGGTGCGCGTCGTTCCGAGGTGCTGACCGGCCCGCCCACGCTCCTGCGCCTCGAGCCCGCGGACACGCCCGCCGATCGGGCGTTCAACCAGCAGCCTGATGGCAGCTCGGCGCTCGTGCTGGAAACAGAGGGCGCGACGCCGGGCGCGGCGGTCCTCTTCGACACGGTTACGCTGTCCACGGCCTACGCCAGCCAGAATCGCGTCACCGCCACCGTCCCGCGCGAGTTCCTCAGCCAGCCTGGCCGCCACGAGATCCGTTTGAGCACCGCACTGGGCACGTCGGAGCCGCTGACCTTCACGGTGACGGCCCCCGGGGCAACCGCCACGGCGTCCGGCCCGTCCGGCGATGAGGCGGCGGTTGCCGCGCGCGGCGCAGCGTCCAGCGCGGGCGCCGACGTGGGCGCGACGATGACCGCCGCGCCCGGCGACGCTTCGGAAGCGGCTCGCCCGGACGCAGCTCCGGCGGCGGCGCCAGGCCAGCCGGCCGCTCCGGCCGTCGCCGCCCCGCCGGTGTTGCACAAGCTCACCCCAGACCGCACGCGCGTCGCCCAAGCGTTCAACGCGCAACCGAATGGCGATTCCGCGCTCTCCGTGGACGTGGACAACGCCGTTCCTGGCACCGTGGTCCTCTTCGACGGCGCCCAGCTCGCGACCGTCTTGGGCAACGAGCATTGGTTGACGGCGACCGTGCCCCCGAGCTTCTACGGTCGACCGGGCCAATACGAGGTCTATCTGAAGAGCCCGACGGGCGAGTCAAATCGCCTGACCTTCGTCGTCGAGCCGTAGCCCATACCAAGCCAGGGTAGACAGCATGGAAGCCAGCATGAGTTCGCATCCCGTCTCGCTCGCGCCGGCGTCCGCGACCTCGACCCCAGCGGCGGTCACGCCGGCGCGCGCGCGCGCCGGCGCAGTGCTGGACGTGGATCGACGCGCCTACTGCTTGCTGGCCTGCGGCATCGTCGGGCTTTACCTCATCATGTGGCTCACCCACTTCCAGTACGTCTACGGGGCGCTCGTCGACGACTACTCGATCTGGTACGTCAAGGGCGTGAAGACGATCGAGGACTGGCGGAACGCCTTTGGCGCCTACGCGCCGGATCTGAATTTTGCGCAGGTCTACTTCTTTGTGGTCTCTTACCTCCCGCTGAAATCCGGCATTGGTCTGCCGTCGTACCCCCTGCCGATGCTCGGCGAGCAGACGGGACAGTTCCGCTTCTTCTTGCTGTACATGGTCGGCATCCATGCGGTAACGCTCGGCCTCTGGGCCTGGTTCGCCACGTACCTGACTGGCAGTCGGCTGGCGGCGCTCCTCTCGCTGTTCCTGTTCGCCACCTCGCCCACGCTCCTCCTCTGGAGCCCCGAGCCAGACTCGCGGATGATCGGCCTGCCGATCGTGTTGGTCGGGATGTGGCTCCTGCTGCGGGTCGCGCCGATCGTGGCGGCGCGCGGCTGGCCGGGCGTCGGCTACTTCTTCCTGGCCGGATCGGTGTTCGGCCTGGCGAACTGCGTCCATTGGGCGTCGCTCTACCTCTTCGCCCCCGTGGCGGCCGCGTTCTGGGGCGTCTGGCTCTGGCTGCGCTGGCGCCGGCTCGACTATTGGCACGGCGTAATCGGCTTCGGGCTCGGGTCCATCTGGCTCTTCCTGCTCATGGAAGTCATCAGCGACTTCGCGGCGCGAATTCCGTTCGACCAGGGCCCGCTCATGACGCTCCTGTGGATTCGCAACATCCACGTCTCGCCCTGGTCCCGGCTCGGCAACCTGGCCCTCTGGTCCGAATGGTTTCTGAGCCAGATGGGCCCCTTGCTCCTGCTCGCCATCGCCGCTGGCGGGGTCCTGTATTTCTGGAAGGTGCGCGAGGCCGGTGGCCCACCGCCCGTGAACCGCTGGATTGTCGGCTTGACCGTGGTCCTCGCCCTGGGCTACCTCGTGCTCGCGGGTACGATGCCGTTCTTCCGCCAGACCGGGGTGCTTCAACCCTTCCTGTTCCTGTTCGCCAGCCTCGCGATCGTCTACACCGCGCGGCGGCTGGCCCGGAGCACCGCCGTCCAGGGCGCCATCGTCATCGCGCTGGTGGTGGCCGTCGGCGCGATCCAGTGGGAGCAGGCGCAAGCCGTCTTTCAGGCCCACCAGAGCCTCGGCCAGGCGCTCGACTGGGCCTACACGCACAAGGGTGACCGGCCGCTTGCCTGGCTGCGCATTGCGTGGTTCGGCGGGACGACCGAGGTCGAGAACGCCGACGACCTCGCGCAGCTACCGGCCGGCACCTGGCTGCTGAGCTACTTTCCGTGGTACTTCGCCAGCAACAACCTCTCGCTGCGTCCGGCCTTCGAAGCGACGCGGCCCGTCGGCGCCTGGCCGTCCCTCTACGCGACCGACATGATCCGCGCCGAAACGAAGCCCTACGGCCACAACGACCTGCGGACCGATCCCCTCCTGCGCGACGTCCTGATTACTGACGTGGATACCCTCCGCGCCCAGCTACGCGGCCAGCCGCTCGCCGTTCAGTCCGTGACCGCGGACTCGGTCGCGATGCCCAGCGCCGAGCCGGCCAACGTGCTCGACCGCGACCGCTCGCCCGACGGCGTCACCGACTGGATCTCGGCACCCACCGGGATGCCGCACACGCTGGACATTCAGTTTGCGGCGCCGACCGAGATCGGCGCGCTGCGCGTCGTGCTGCCGGCCCTGGACAACACGCCCGGCAGCAACTACTCCTTTGCCAGTCGCATCAGCGCCATGCAGGTGCAGGCGGCGGACCCAGAGGGTACGTATCACACTGTCTGGGCCGGTCAGCATCTAGAAGGCGCCCCGGTGGTGAGCCCCACCTGGGCGGCGGCGCCGACCGCGGCGGTCCGGCTGGTGATCCAGAGCCAGGCCTACACGCAAGGGCCCGCCGACGCCGCCATGATCGAGGAGGTAGAGTTCCCCGGCTACGAGGTGACCGCGCCGCCGCTGACGCGCGCGTTCCCGGACCTCACGCTGCAGGACTTGCGGCTCACCGAGCAGGGGCTGGTCGTCGGGGCCGCCGGCCTCACGCCCCACACGGCATTGATAGTGAGCGGGCAGCGCCTGGCCATTCACACGGACACCGGCCTGCCGCTCGTCCGGCTGCCCGAGAGCCTGCGGACCGAGCCAGACAGCCTGGAAGCGTACCTGACTGACGATCTGCGCCGCTCGAACACGGTGCGCGTGACGGTGGCGCCGCCCACGCTGCGCGCGATCCAGCCAGCGGCGACCCCGGTCGACGTGGGATTTAACGTGCAACCCGACGGCAGCTCAGCTCTGACCATCGACAGCGCCAACGCTACGCCGGGCACGGTCGCGATGTGGGACACGATCATGTTGCCCACCGCGATCGGCCCGAACGGCGAGGTCACCGCCACGGTGCCCGGCGAGTTCCTGACCGCGCCCGGGCACCACGCCGTGCGCCTCAAGAACGCTCTGGGCGACTCGGAGCCGCTCGACTTCGCCGTCGAGCCAGCCGGGGAGGCCCCGTGAGCCTGGCTCAAGCTGTGCGCCGCGCGCCGCCCCAGCTCGACGATGCCCCGGGGCAAACCGCTACACCGCCGAGTCGGCTGCAGCTGTCGTCGCGCGGCTACTGGCTGCTGGTCAGTGCTGTCCTCGTCGCCTATCTCGCTCTATGGCTCACCCATTTCCAATACGTCTACGGCTTCGTTATGGACGACTACTATGACTATACAAAGGGGATCGAAACTGTCCAGGATTGGCGACAGGCCTTCCTGTTTCGTTACAATGCGCTGCAGCCGTACTTCTACCTGGTATCCTATCCGCCCTTAGCTCTCGGCGCCACCCTCCCTTCGTTTGACGTACCATTGCTCGAGGGCCAGGTCGGCGCGTTCCGCTTCTTGCAGCTCTACACCGTGTTCTTGCACGCCATCCTGCTGGCCGTTTGGGCTTGGTTCTTGTACGGGTTGACTCGCAACCGGCTCATCGGGTTCGTCGCTGTCCTTCTCTTCAGCGCCTCCCCCACGCTCCTTCTCTGGGCGCCGAAGCCGGATTCGCGCTTGCTCGGGCTGCCGTTCATTCTTGTCGGCCTCTGGGTGCTGCTCCGCGTGAACGCGCAGCGGGCGCGCGCGCGTCGCTGGACGATCGGACTGCTGTTCCTGGGCGGCTCGCTTCTCGGGCTTGGCGCTTCGATCCATTACACGTCCCTGTACCTCGTCGCCCCCGCGTGCCTCATCTTCGCCGCGGTCTGGATGTGGGGCAACTGGCGTCGCCGCGAGGCCTGGCTCGGCCTGGTCAGTCTGGCGTTGGGCGCCGCCTGGCTGCAGGTGCTCCTCGAAGGCGTGAGCCACTTCGTGCTGGGCCTGCCGTGGGAGCAGGGGCCAACCTTGAGCCTCTTCAACCTGCGCGAGGAGCACGCCTCGGTCTGGTCCATCCCCGGGGCCGCCGCGGTCTGGGGCCAGCTTTTCCTCGATCAGCTTGGGCCGCTCCTGCTGGCGGTCGTCGTCGTCGGCTGGATCGGCTATCTTCGTCGTAGCGGTGGTACGTCGGCGGCGGGCGCCAGAAGCCGACCGATCCTCGGCTGGACGGTGGCGCTCGGCCTCGCGTACCTGGGCCTTTCCGGCAGCGCCCCCTTCTTCCGGCAGACGTCGGTGCTGCAGCCCTTTTTGTATCTCTTTGCCGCTGCGGGAAGCGTGTGGCTAGCGGCTCACGTCCCGGGCCACCCGCGAGCGCGAGCCGGCGCGCTCATCGCGATCCTCGGGCTGATCTTGGTCGTCCCCACCGTTCAATCGCGGGCCGTGTTCCAGGGACACCAGGCGCTGGGCGAGGCGCTGGCGTGGGCCTACGCGCACAAGGGCGACCGGCCGCTGGCCTGGATCCCGATGGAGGAGTTCGATACGCTGGGCACGCCGGCGGCGCTCCAAGACATGGCTCCGAACACCTGGGTGATCGGCTATTTCCCCTGGGGGCTGGTCAGCGCGTATCCGTCGCTCGCGCGCTACTTGCAGGCCACGCCGCCGGTCGCCGCCTGGCCGACCCTCTACGCCACCGACGCGCTCTGGGCCGAGGCCAGGGGTTTCGGCCACAACGACCTGCGCGATGATCCCCTCCTGCGCGACGTCCGGATCGTCGAGGCAGGGCCGCTCGTGGCCGCGCTGAGGACGCCCCGCCTCGCGGTGCGCCAGGTGACTGCCGACAGCAGCAGCTCGCCGGCGTCCGAGCCCGTCAACGTCTTCGATCACGATGCCTCGCCCGACCGCGTGACCGGCTGGGCCTCGGCCCCGTCGGACTCGCCGCACTACCTCGACGTGCAGTTCGTTGACCCGGTCACCATCGGCGCGCTAGATGTGGTATTGCCGCCTGGGACCATTCCGGAAACGAGCTATTCGACAACACGGATCGACGCTCTGGACATTCAGACGGCGGTTGGGCAAGAGGGCTTTCGGACCGTCTGGCGCGGGCAGAGCCTTCAGAAATACCCGGTCATTGCGGCGCGGTGGGACCCAGGCCCGGCGACCTCGCTCAGGCTCCTCATTCACCGCGCCGCGCTGCCGACCGGACCTACCCGCCAGGCGGCGATCGAGGAAGTCATCTTTCCTGGCTATCAGGTCGCCGCTGCGCTGCCCAGCCGGCCCTTCCCAGATCTCGTGCTCACGGGCGTTCACTTGAGCGACAACGCCGTCGTCGCTTCGGGCGACAACCTCACGCCGCAAACGGTGCTTGTGCTCGACGGCACCCCGTTGCCCACGCGGATGGTCGGCCCCAACACCGTCCGGGCAGCCCTTCCCCCCGCCGACCCGTTGCCGCCGGGCACGCCGCGGCAGGTCTACCTCACCGACAACTTCCGCCGCTCGCAGGCGCTGGACGGACCGCCGGTCCTTACGCGCGTCGAGCCCGCCAGCACGCCCGTCGAGACGGTCTTCGCGCCCCAGGCCGATGGCACGTCCACGCTCCGCGTCGACGGCGAGCACCTCTGGCCCGGCACGACCGTCACCTTCGACTCGGTAGCGCTGGACACCACGTATCAGGGCCCGCAGACTCTTACGGCCACCTTGCCTGCTTCGTTTCTCGACAACACCGGCCATCACCGGATTACGTTGACTAACGTGCTCGGCGAGTCGGCGCCGTTTGACTTCGTGGTGACCGAGAAGACGACGGTCCCACCCGTCCTGCGGCAGTTGTCCCCCGCGAGTGTGCTCGCCGATACGCCGGTCCCGGGCCGACCGGACGGGAGCCTGGAGTTACAGGTGACCGCCGACGAGCTAACCCGCAGCACGACCGTCCTCTGGGATGGCGTCGGACTGCCCACCACGGCGCGCGACGACCGGACCATCGTCGCGCAGGTGCCCGCCCAGTTCCTTCTGGACCCGGGGCGCCATGCGGTAACGCTGCGGAACAGCCTCGGGGACTCCAATCCGATCGACTTCGTGGTGGCCCCGAAGACCACCAATCCGCCGCGGCTGATCGCGATCCAGCCGCCCTCGACCGAGGCGGGGGCCGCGTTCGGAGCGAAGCCCGACGGCAGCTCGACGCTGCGCGTGGAGGCGGCGGATCTAACACGTGACACGGTCGTGGTCTTCGACAACGTGACCCTGCAGACCGAGCAGCTAGCCGCCGGCACGCTCACCGCCAGCATCCCCAGGGACTTCTTGACCCTGGCTGGCGACCACACTATCACCCTTCGTAACGGTCAAGGCACGTCGAACGCCATCCAGTTCGCCGTGACGCCCAGGCCAGCTTACGCCCCAATCCTGGTGAGCTTGCAGCCGAGCGAGACGCAGATCGACACCCCGTTCAACCAGCAGCCGGATGGGACCTCGACGTTGATCCTGGCCGCGGAGCATGCAGTCCCCGGCACGACGGCGATGTTCGACAACATCGCGTTGCCGACGACCGTCGAGAGCGAGCGGGTCGTGCGGGCCAGCGTGCCCCAGGAGTTCCTCAGCGAGGTCGCCTCCCACCGCATCGTCCTGCGGAACGCCAACGGCGAGTCCGATCCGCTCGAGTTCGTCGTGGTGGCAAAGCCGGCGCAGCCGCCGGTGCTCAACGGGCTTCAGCCAGCCGACACGCCGGTCGACACGCCCTTCTCCGAACAGCCCGATGGCACCTCGCTCCTCACCCTGGACGTCGAGCACGCTGTCCCGGGCGCGGTCGTGCTCTTCGACGGCGTAACCCTCCCGACGACCGTCCAGACCGACACGGTAGTGACCGCGGCAGTGCCGCGCCAGTTCTTGGCCTACCCCGCCAGTCACCAAATCATCCTCCGTACCCCGGACGGCGAGTCCGCGGCGCTGCCGTTCACGGTGACGGACAACGCAGCCGCACCGCCGGTGCTCCGCGCCCTCGATCCCGCGGCGACCGCCGCCGACACGCCATTCGCCGTGCAGGCCGACGGTACGTCCGCCCTGCGAGTTGCGGCAGATGGCGCGACGCCCCAAACCGTGGTGCTGTGGGGTACCTCGGCGCTGCCCACCCAGTACCTCGACGAGCACACGCTGCTTGCGAGCGTGCCCCGCGAGTTCCTGGCGTACCCCAGCAGCCAGCCCATTAAGCTTCACAACAGCCACGGGGACTCGAACAGCCTCCCGTTCGCCATCGAGCCGTAGGCGCGCCAGCGTGAGGCTGTCTCTTGCCCACCGCCCCACCGTAGCGCCCGCGAGCGCCGAGTCGCTGCCCGCCCCTGCCGCGGTCCAGCAGCCGCCACTGCTCGACCTGTCGCCACGGGCGTATCTCCTTGTGGCGTCCGTGCTGCTGCTCGCCTACCTGCTGCTCTGGTTAACCCACTTTCAGTATGTCTACGGCCTTATCATGGACGACTTTCACGTGTACGATAAGGGCCTGGATACCATTCGTGACTGGCGAGGCGCGTTCGGCCATTACAACGCGCACCATCTGTACTCCTTCCTGATCTCGTACCTGCCGCTCGCTTTGGGGGCCAGCCTCCCGTCCTACACGGTGCCCTTCCTGGGCGAGCAGACGGGCCAATTCCGCTTTTTCCAGCTCTCCGCCGTCTGTCTGCACGTCGCCCTGCTGGGCGTCTGGGCCTGGTTCGCCACCGCTGTGGGCGTCAATCGGCTGGTAAGCTTCGTGGCGCTGCTGCTCCTCGCCACGTCTCCGACGTTCGTCCTCTGGACGCCCAAGCCCGACTCTCGCCTGCTGGGCCTGCCCTTCATGTTGCTCGCTCTTTGGCTGCTGCTGCGCGTGGACTGGCGCTCGCGGCGGGTCGACCGCCCCACCCTGGTCGCGCTGTTCGCGGCCGGCTCGCTGCTCGGCATGGCGGAGTCGATCCACTACACTGCCTTCTACCTGCTGGCGCCCGTATCGCTGGCGTTCACGGTGGGGTGGCTCTGGGGCCGCTGGCGGGTGCGCGGCGCCTGGCTCGGGCTCGCCGTGTTCGCCCTGGGCTGCGCCTGGCTACACGCGCTCTGGGAAGGGCTCAGCTACTTCGTGGTCGGTATCCCGTGGCAGCAGGGGCCGACGATGAGCGTCCTCTACTTCCGCAACGAGCACGGAACGACCTGGTCCTTCGTCGACACGGTGGCCGGTCGCGTCGAAACCTTCCTGTCTCAGCTCGGTCCACTCGAGCTTGCCCTTGTCGGGTTAGGCGGGGCGGGGTACCTGGTCGGCTGGCCTAGCGGCGGCCGCTTGGAGCCGCGAAAGCGGCTCATGGTCGGCGGCGCCATTCTCCTCGGGCTCCTGTACCTATCGGTTTCCGGCTCGCTTCCGTTCTTCCGCCAGACCTCGGTACTTCAGCCGTTCCTGTTCCTGTTCGCCGCGGTAGGCATGGTAGGTTTGGCGCGGCGCCTAGCCCGTCGCCCCGCCGGCCGGGCCACCCTCCTGGTCGGGCTGCTGGTTGTCGCCGGCGTCGTCCAGTGGCGGCAGGCCGCGGCGGTCTTCCAGGCCCATCAGGCGCTGGGCCACGCCCTGGCCTGGGCCTATGCCAACAAGGGCGAGCGTCCGCTGCGCTGGCTGCCCCTGGCGCCCACCGGGGCGGCAACCGAAGTAACGAGCGTCCGCGAGCTCGATGAGGCGCCCGCTAACACCTGGCTGCTCAGCTATTTCCCGTGGTTCTTCCTGGCGGCCCACCCATCCCTCCGCCCGGCTCTGGAGGCGACCGCGCCCGTGGCCGCGTGGCCATCGCTCTACGCCACGGACGCCGTGCAGGCCGAGGCGCAGCTCTTTGGCTTTACCGATTTCCGCGCCGACCGGCTGCTCGGCGAGGTACAGGTAATCGACGGCGCTGCCGTGCGCGACGCGCTTCGCGGCCCCGCGCTTACGGTGCGCCGCGTGGTCGCAGACTCGCAGGCGAGCGCCGCCACCGAGCCGGCGAACCTCTTCGACCGGGACGCTGCGGCCGATGGCGTGACCGCCTGGGTCTCCGCGGCCAGCCCTGCGCCCCACAGCGTCGAGGTGGAGTTCGCCACGCCGGTGCCGCTCGGCGCGGTAGAGGTCGTCTCGCCGCCGCGCGACTACGGCGGGCGGTCGGCGGTCGGGAGTCGGCTCGACGACCTGGAGATTCAGGTTGCCGACCCAAGCGGCGAGTACCGCTCCGTTTGGCGGGGAGCCCACCTGGAGAAGTACCCGGTCGTCGCCGCGTCGTGGCCGCCGCAAGCCGCCTCGGCCATCCGCCTCGTCGTCCGGGGGCAGCGGCTGCCGATGCAGTCCATACCGGATGCGGCGATCGAGGAGGTCGTCTTCCCCGGCTATACGGTGCAGGGCCCGCCCGCGACGCGCCCGGCACCGCCCCTGGAGCTGGACGACGTCAGCGCGACGCCCCAGGGGCTGCTCGTCTCCGGCGCGAACGTCACCCCCGAGACGGTCCTGGTCGTCGACGGCCGCCCGCTGCCATCGCGCCCGCAGGGCACGGCGCGGCTACTGGCCTTGGGGCCGGCGAGCCTGAGCGAGACCGATCGCCACGAGATGTATCTCACCGACGGGCCGCGGCGCTCGAACCTCGTGCGTTGGCCCTGGGCGCCCCCGACCCTCGACGCGCTCCAGCCCGCCAGCGCGCGCGTTGACACGCCGTTCAACGCCCAACCCGACGGCCGCTCGGTGCTAGAAGTCCACGGCGCCGACCTCACCCCGGGCACGACCGTCCTCTTCGACACGGTCACGCTGCCCACGCGCTACGTCGACGACAACGTCCTCACAGCCACCGTCCCGCGCGAGTTCCTCGCCTATTCGTCCCGGCACACCATTACGTTGCAGAACAGCCGCGGCACGTCGAACGCGCTCGTCTTCGAGATCGAGCCGTGACCGCCGTCGCGACGCCGGGCGCCGGCCTTCATGAGCACGCGCGCTCAGCACGGTCGGGAGGCGGCACGGACGCGCGGTCGAACGCCGCGCCGAGCCTCTCGCGCCCGGCCTACCTGCTCCTCACCGCGGCGCTCCTCGCGGCGTATGGAGTGGCCTGGCTCGCGCATTTCCAGTACGTCTACGGCATCAACATGGACGACTACACCGTCTATCTGAAAGCCGCCAAGACGGCGCAGGACTGGCACGCCGCGTTCACCTTCTTCTACAACGCCCTCCAGCCTTACTACCTGCTCATCTCCTACCTGCCGTTGAAGAGCGGCGCGGCCCTGCCGTCCTACGAAGTTCCCTTGCTCGGCGCGCAGACCGGCCCGTTTCGCTTCCTGCTGCTCTACACGCTGGTCTTGCACGCGCTGCTCCTGGCAACGTGGGCGTGGTTCGCCTCCCGCCTGACCGACAACCGCCTGGTCGCCTGGCTCTCGCTGCTGCTGTTCGCCTCCTCGCCAACGCTAATACTCTGGAGCCCGAAGCCCGACTCGCGCCTGCTGGGCTTGCCGTTCGCGCTCGTCGGCGCCTGGCTGCTCTTCCGGCCCAGCGCCAACAGTTCCGCACGACCCCGGACCAGGGCAGTTGCCCTCTTTCTGGCCGGCTCGTTGATGACCCTCGCCCAGGCCATCCACTACACGGCCCTTTATCTCGTCGTCCCGCTGTGTCTCATCTTCTGGGCCGTCAAGCTCTCGCGCGACAGACGCCAGCGGCGCAGCTGGCTCGGCCTGGCCTGCTTCGTGGGCGGAGCGGTTTGGCCCCAGGCGGCGCTGGAGGCAGTGAGCTATTTTCTGGTCGGCATCCCCATCGATCACGGGCCGACCAGCGCGCTCCTGCTCCTGCGGAACGAGCACGCCTCGGATTGGGCATGGCGCGACACGATCGCGATCTGGGCCACCTCCTTTGCCACGCAGATGGGCGTGCTGCTACTGTTCGCCATCGTCGTCGGCTGGCTCCAGTACGCGCGTGGCTTCCGGCGTGGCGCCGCGCCGGAAGCCACCCGCGACCTCGTGCTCGGCCTGTGCATCCCGATGGCGCTCGGCTACCTCGTCCTCTCCGGCGCGATGCCGTTCTTCCGGCAAACGTCGTTGCTGCAGCCGTTCCTCTTTCTGTTCGCCGCGGTCGGGATCGTCTGGCTAGCGACCCGCCTCACCCGGGCCACCCGCCTGCGTGGCGCCCTGGTCGTGGGCTTCCTTCTGCTCGTCGGGGCAGTGCCTTGGCGCCAGGCGCAAACGGTCTTCCAGGCGCAGCAGGCGCTCGGACGAGCGCTGGAGTGGGCTTACGCTAACAAGGGAGACCGCCAGCTGGAGTGGCTGCCCATCGGCGATTCCGCCGCCGCGACCGTCCTGACGGACCCGCGGCAGGTGCTCCCTGCCGACCCCCACACGTGGGTCGTGAGCTACTTCCCGTGGCAGTTCCTGGCGACCCACGGCGAGCTGCGCCCCGCTCTGGAAGCCACGCCGCCACTCGCCGCCTGGCCGTCGTTCTACGCCACCGACGCGCTGTGGGCAGAGGCCCGCGGCTTCGGCCATTACGATCTCCGCGCAGACCCGTTGCTCAGCGAGGTCCGCATCTACGACGCGGCCGCGCTGCTGCAGGCGAGGGACGGGGAGGAGGTGTCCGTCGCATCCGTCGCGGCGGACTCCACGGCCGCGGCCGAGACGGAGCCGGCAAACGTCTTCGACCAAGGCCGCTCGCCCGACGGCAACACTGCCTGGGTCTCGGACGACACGCCGCTCCCACACATCTTGGAGATTGCCCTCGCTCAACCCACGCCCCTAGGCGAGCTGGCCATCGTCCTGCCGTCGCGCGACCAGAGCGCCGGCGCTAGCCGCCCCTTCGCGAGCCGGATCGCCGCCCTCGACGTCCAGCTCGCCCAGGTACCGGGCCAATACCGCACCGTCTGGCGTGGCGAAGGCCTGGAAAATTATGCTAGCGTCCATCCCGTGTGGTCCCCCGCCACGGTCGTCGGCATCCGCCTGGTGGTGCGCGCCCAGACCTTTGCGACTGGCCCCACGTCCCAGGCTGCCATCGAGGAGGTCGTCTTCCCGGGGCATGCGAGCGCCGCGCCCAGGCCGCAGCGGCCCTTGCCTCCGCTCATCTTGCAGGCAATGCGGGTGGGTGCGCGCGGGCTGACCGTCTCCGGCACGGGGCTGACCGCGCGCACCACGATCGCCGTCGACGGCCAGCCGCTCCCCACGACGCTGCTGGACACCGGCGAGCTGCAGCTGCGCCCCCCCTACGGCGTCATGAACCCAGACGAGCCCCACCGCATCGCCCTGACCGACGGCCTGCGGCAGTCGAACGTGGCGCTCTGGCCGCCCCAGCCCGCGCTGCTCCGCGCGCTGCACCCGGACACTTTCCCGCTGGAGGCGCCGGCTGGCGCTGCCGACGATGGCCGTACCTTGCACGTCGATGCCGACAACGCCACCCCGACGACCGCGGTCATGTTCGACACGGTGACCCTGCCGACGACGTACCAGGACGAGCGAACGCTGACCGCGCACATCCCGGGACAGTTCCTTACACAGGCGGGGCAGCACACGATCCGCCTGCGGAACGCAGAGGGCGACTCCAACCCACTGACGCTAACGATCGCGGGCCCCGGGGGACTGCCGCCGGTGTTGGAGGCGCTCGAGCCGGCGCGGGCCACCGCGGGCGAGCTGTTCAACGCTCAGGCCGACGACACCGGGGCGCTCCGCGTGACAGGCGAGCATTTCACGCCGTCTACCGTCGTCGTGCTTAGCTCGGTCATGCTGGCAACGCGCTACGAGGACGAGCACACCCTGGTGGCGAGCGTGCCGCGGGAGTTTCTGGCGTACCCCGTACAGCATCTAGTGACCGTCCAGAACAGCAACGGGCAATCGGAGCCGCTGGAGCTTATAGTAGCACCCTAACGGGGTCGTCCAGATCGCTCCCTCGGTCAGGGGTTCCCGGGCGCTCGGGGACCGACGCGCGACCATCGCCGTGACTACCGGCGGCTCTCCCGACGCTATGGCTCGACCCTAAACTCCAGTCGGTTCGATTCGCGCCCATTGCCCCGCAAATAGACCTCGTGGCGCCCCGGCTTACCGTACAGATCGGCGGGGAGCGGTACCAGCTGGTGCCCAGTGCTACGGTCGACGACGCCGACTGCTACCTCATCGAATATTACGGCGGCGCCTACGTCTGCCACCGAATACTCAATCTCTAGTCGCGCGGGCCCAAACGGCTCGTTGCTGAACCCTTTCACCTGCACGGGTTCCCTTGGCTTCTACTGTCTTCAGCAACGTTTCGCTCGATGACGCGCTCCAGTCAAAGACCGCGAAGTAGCCCGGAAACACCACCTCCTGGATCAGTGCGTAGTCGACAGGCGCCCCGCCCGCCAAGCTTCGCCGTATAACTATGGCTCCGGCGCTCGCCATTACGGCTCGCCATTTGGCCTCAATGACCGTCTCGTCCCGAAGCTCATTCCTGGCCCAAACTTCCTGCCATCCCCCCTGTTCGAGCAGCCAGACTTCCATCGCGTCGATCCGCGGCGCATAGGCGTTCACGAGCTGTGACTGGAGTGCGTTCACCACCTGGACGTTGTCAAGCAAGTATGGCCGCGCAAACCTGAACTGGACGTAATGTGCTCCAGGCCTGTGCATCGACTGCCAAGCTGAGTACCCATTCTCGGTACCCATATCGTGGTCGAAGATATACTCCGGCTCCCAGGCTGCCCATTGGTCAATCATCGTGGAGTCTGCACCAACCGCTTCTACCTGCAGGGGCAGGAGCGAAGGCCGCTCGGCAGCGACTCCCACTACGGCGCGGTAACCGGGAAAATAAATCTCATCGAACTGGGCGCGGCGACTCACTTGGCCCTCAATCCTGCTCTCTCGCACCACAGCACGTATCCCACCTACCGCAATTTGATCCCACTGCGCATGCACGACGGGCGCGCGGCTCAGCCCAGCTCCAGTAAAGAGCTGAACCCACGACCCGTTTACCCATCCATAGATATCTATGGTGTCCGCTCTGATAGATTGTCGGCGGTTGGCGATTACCATCTGATCGAGATCATAAGGTTGGTCGAAGTGCAATTCAACCCAGTGGTCCCCACTCCCGTCTCCGGATATCCAATCAGTAATCCCGTCGTGTGAAATACCCCCGTCTAGCACACGAGTAGGGTCATGGATGCCGGCCGCGTTCTCCAACGATGAATCAGCGTCTACTGATACCACATGTATCAGTCGCTCTCGGTTCGGCAAATACGTGCAGTTCGGATGAAGGCAATCAAAGGCGTAAACGTTCGGTTCCATATCGAGCAACTGGGCAGGCCCTATTCCTACTCCGGTCCTGTCGAACACTGCTTGATCCACCACATTGCCTACAGGTGCCGCCATCACGCTGGGTCGTGGCACGCGCTCCAGTAGACGCCCTAAGTTTACGCGGCGCGCCAACACCTGACTTGTCGATACGCTGGCTGGCAACCACAATACGAGCAGCCACAGGAAGCACAATAGCGCATTGGGTATAGCGTAACCGAGCACGCGACCCAACCGAGGTCGACCGGCAGGGTGGCAGCTGAACCACTTCCAACAACGAGCAAGGATAGCATCAAATGCAACCGTTACACCGACTGCAGCCAGCAAGAACAACACGGGCTGGAGAATGGCTTGCGTACGATACGGCACGAATTTGACATAGAAAGACCCACTGACGCCCATCAGTAGCGCAAGCAACAGCACCAGCCTCATTGATGGGTTCACGAATGCAGAGTGGTGTCGGCCATTCGGTACTAGACACGCAATTGCAGCTAGCGAAACTACAATCAACGGCCACCCATCGTCGCCAGCGTAGGCAGTAAACCACTCGTGTGCTTTCTGAGCGTAGGTTAGTTGGCTACCGTAGAGTTGCGCGTTGGCCTGTGCCAGAACGGTAAAGTTCGTCAGAGTGTTGGGGATATGCAAGGCGGTCTGACCGACGATCTCCACTATAGCCTGCGGAGCGGCGAGACCTATTATAAATCCCCCCACCGCCTGAAGCATCTTGGTTGATAGTCCGCGATGAAACAGAGTAACTAGCCAGTACGCTATAGCAAACGGCACGATGAGATAGAGCGCAGTGTAGTGAACAAGGTAACTAGTCGTTAGCAAACAGCCTGCTGTGAAGGTCTGCAGTAGTAAAGACCGACGAGAACCGGCAGTACTGTACCGCAGCCCAGCCAGAATAGTCATGCCTGGCAGCGCAAAGAGCAGACCGATAATCCGCGATTCTGTCGTTGTAGCCCACGCGAGAAAGACTGGGCTAGACAACATCAACAGAAGCGCTAGTAACGTCGATAACATTCGATTCGTGACGCGGTATACAAACAACGCGTATAGTACGAGAATCACTGCATGCAGGAATATCGTATAGGCAATGAGACCTCGATATAGAGCAATCTGCTCCGGCTGAAAATTTGGAATAGCTACACCAGGAATAGCGAAATGCAGCTTGATGGGCAGATATGAGATGAGAAAGTAGTATGGTGCGTTGACGTGCCACTTAGTAAACGCAGTCTGCCACGCTTGGACCGTTTCATAGCCAATTCTAAAGCATGTATAGTAGTCGTCGCCAAAGTCGCCGTAGAAGTGCGGTAATTCATGGGCTATAATTGCCAGCCAGGCTCCTACGATGGCGAGCAGCAAATACCACCGTGCGGGCAGCATGACCTTGGCCGCCAAGCAGCGTACGGACCGTCGCAACTACTATCCCCCTCCGAAATCCGTACCCTGTGAGCGGGCAAACCATGATAGCTTAGCTCGTTTCGCTGAGGCCAGGTCCAATTCGCCGCCCGCAGAATGTTCGGGGCTGCCGCTCGCTGTATCAATCAGAGAGGCTGGAGCGGGCACCGGGCATGTGTCAGAGGTGACTGGCATGTCTATGCAAACGGGTGCCTCCTGGTAGCCAGCCCACTGGGCCTGTACTGGACTGCCGGCCGCTTGCCGCGCGGACACCGGATGCCTAACATTGTTGGGCCGCCCGGCGCGGGCGCGGCGTCGGCCCAGATTACCCGATGCGGACAAGGGAGAGCTGTGAGCGCAACGGACAGCCAGCCGCGAGTCTCCTTCGCCTCAGCGTACCTCGCGGAAGCAATAGAGATTATTCAGGCCTTTGACGCGGCCCAGATCGATGCCATGGCGGCGGGATTGGCCGCCGTGCGCGAGGCCGGTGGGCGCTTGTTCATCCTCGGTGTGGGCGGCGGCGCCGGGCACGCCGGCCACGCGGTCAACGACTTTCGCAAGATCTGCGGCTTCGAGGCCTACGCCCCGACCGACAACGTGTCCGAGCTGACCGCGCGCATCAACGACGACGGCTGGGACACGACCTTCGCCGCCTGGCTGCGCGGCAGCCGGCTCTCGGACAAAGATGCCCTGCTCGTCTTCTCCGTGGGTGGGGGCAATGCCGAGAAGAACGTCAGCGTGAACCTCGTGCGCGCCCTGGAGCATGCGCGCGCCGTGGGAGCGCGGATCTACGGGATTGTCGGCCGCGACGGCGGCTACACGGCGCAAGTGGCCGATGGCTGCGTGATCGTCCCGACCGTCAACCCATCCCACGTCACGCCGCACACCGAGGCCTTCCAGGCGGTCGTCTGGCACCTGCTCGTGTCCCACCCGGACCTCCAGGCCCACGCCACCAAGTGGGAGTCCGTGCGCTAAACCGCCAGCCAGGCGCCGCCGATCGGTCTGCCCGGGCGCCGCTGGCGGACAGGGCGCGCCGCGACGGCGCCCTCACGACGACTGACGCCCGCGAGCACGGCGTGTGCCGTCCCGAGCAGCACGCTCGGCGCTCGTCACGGTCCGCCGAGGGCCAGCACGTGGCTTCCCACGAGTCGAGCGGCCGGGCTAAAACGCGTTCGGCCCGCCGCCCACCACGGTCGGCCAGCTGCCGCAAGCGTCGACCACGGTCATCTGGACCGTCGTCGCCTGGCCAGCGACCGCCGGGCGTATCACAAAGCTCGTCTGCGTCCGCGCCGGCGCCAGCGGCACGCTGAAGTTCCCCGTGCGGCCGGTCTGGCCGCCGACGTCGATCAGCGCATTGCTAGTCGCGCCAAAGCGCAGGTTTTGGACCGCGTTCACGGAGCCGCCGGCCAACGTCTCCGCGCTAACGGTCACCACCAGCCGCCCGCCGCCGGGCGTGACCGAGACGTTCACCTGCGGCCGAGTCGGCGCGCAGACCGGCGGCGGTGTGGGCGTGGGCGTCGCGGGCGCTGCCGTCGCCGTCGGCGACGCGAAGGCGCTCGTCCCGCCGCCGACGAGCGTCGGCCAGTCGCCACAGCCGTCCACCACCGTCAGCGGGACAGTGACCGCCTGCCCCGCCGCGGCCTCCTGAACGCTGAACGTGACCTGCTGGGCCCCCGGCGGCGCGGGCATCATGAAGTTGCCGGTCGCCCCGCTCACCGTCCCCGCGTCGATGCGCGCGTTGGCTGCCGACCCGAAACGCAGCTCGCGGAGCGAGTTGGGCGGGCTGCCGGGCAGCGTCTGGGCCGTGACGGTCACTTGCAGCCTCCCGCCCCCAGCCGCCACGGTGGAGACCAGGACCGGCGGCCGGCGCGGCTGGCAGATCGGCGGTACGGGCGTCGCCGTCGGCGTCAGCGTGGGCGACGGTGTTGCGGTTAGCGTGACCGTCGGCATTGGCGTGACCGTCGGTGTTGGCGTGGCGGTGCCGTACACCAGGACCGACACGGGCGGCACGAGATGCCACGCCCAGGCGAGCCCGCCCGGGCTGCTGTCGCAGCGAGTGTTGCTTACCCGTAGCGCGTACGCTCCCGCACTCGGCGCAACAAAGTCGACGACCTCGTACGAGTTGTCGTGGCTCGCGGACGTCGCGACGGCGCCAGTCGGGCCGACCGCGCTCAGGTCGAGATCGGCGCCGGGCTGCGAGGGCCAACCCGACCAGCTCGGATCGGTGTTCCAGGCGATCACGCCCCGCAATCGCTGTCCGGCCTGCAACGTGACGCTGGCAACGTCGAGCGGCGACGGCGACCCGCAGTCATAGGGCTGCGCGCCCCAATCGCCGTCGATGTGCTGGACCACGTTGTCGGCCCGATCCGTAACGAGGCCGCCCACCCCGCCACGACTCGCCAACGTCGTGTCCCCCTGCAGCGGGTTCACGGCCGTCGCCATGAGAATCGCGCGGAGCGCCTCGGGCCATTGCGCCAAACTGCCGTCGCGCTGAAGGAGCAGCGCCGCGGTGCCGGCCACCATCGGCGTGGCAAAGCTTGCCCCCGTACTGGTATAGCCGGTCCAGGGCGCGGCTACCGCGAGCGAAGTGATGTTGGTGCCCGGCGCGGCGAGCTCCGGCTTGCGGCGGTCCCCGTGTACCGATAGGGGACCCAGGTAGCTGGAAGTGCCGTTCATGGCGTCGTCGGCCCACGCGGTCGTATTCCGGTCGTCAAAATCGCCGACGCTGATCACGTTGTACCCTAGACCCGGGCTGGTCACGTTGCCGTCGGAGAGCCCCAGATTGCCCGCCGACTTCACCACGAGCCGTCGCTGGTTGAAGGCCATGTCGTCGTAGAAGCGGTCGTCCGCCCCGGGGACGCGATTCGTATCGTTGCTATAGCTCAAACTGAACAGGTTCGCGCCCCAGTCGGCCGCGGCGCTCGCCCGGTCGTTCAGCTCCGAGCTCAGCCCGCTGCACGACCCGCCAACGCGCAAGGTCATCCCCGGCGCGATGCCCAGTAGCGAGGGGAGCGTGCTGCGCAGGATGCCCGCCACGGCCGTAGCGTGATCGCTGGGGGTGGAGCAGGCGTAGGTCGAGTCCTGGACGACGCCCGCGAGGTAGGGGTTGGCCGTGGCGACGCGGCCAACGGGCTCGATCTGGGCCACCTGCACGCCCGCGCCCGTCATGCCCCGGGCGTAGACGACGTCGGCGTGGATCGTCGACCTGTAAGTGGTGCCGTCTGGCTGGTTCACGCCCGCCAGGTACACGCGCTCCAGCTCGCCCCACGTCCGCATCTCGGCGAGAAGCGCGGGCGGCACGCTGACGTAGATCGCGGGCACGTCGCCGGCGGTCGTCCCCGGGCGCCCGGCCTGCTGCAAACGCGCCAGGACCGGCGCGAGGGCCTGCTGCACCGCCGGCCGCCGAGTCGCGGCGAGAGCGGCATCCGTGGCGGCCGTCCCCGCGGCCGCCGCCGCGCCGCGCGCCGGGGCGGCCCGCGTCGGACGGGCCCAGGGGGGCTCGCGCACCCAGAGCACTACCGGTAGCAATTCGTCCGGCCGAGCGGCCGCGAGGCGGGCCTCCAGCGCGGGCTCAAACGTGGGCCCTTGCGCCGCCCGCCGCGCCTGGTCGCTCGCCGCCAGCTGGCCCGTATCGAGTGGCTGAAGCGACGCGTCGAGCACCACCCCGTACACGACGCCCGTGGCGGTGTCGAGCACCTTGACCGCTCGGCCCACCGTGCCTAGCGCGGGGTAGGAGGCCTCCGCGACGCTGAGGGCGGTCAGCCGACTCGTCGGCGCACCGCTGCGCGCGGCCGCAATCCGGATCGCGGCCGCGCGCACGTCGTCGCCCTGCTGCGCCGCCACCAAGCGGTCGCCACCAAGCGCCACGCCCAGAAGGACCGCCAGGCCGACCACCGCAAGCGGTCGCCCGGCCACGCCCAAAGCTCTCATGGGCTCACCTCACCGGCGCGCTTCGTACGGCTGCGCCTCAGCAACGCACCGCTGCGCCTCCTCAAGTACGGGAAAAGGTGACGGTGACCAGTAACGGCTCGGCGCCGCTGGCCCCCGCCAGGGCGGCACGATACTAGCAGGGCGGGCAGGCGCGCGGCAAACCGGCGGCTCTAGTCGGCCGCCCGATGCGGGTGCACGGGCCGCCCGCAACCACCGGATCGTCGCGCGCCGACCGGCTGGGCGCGGCCGCGCTCTGATCGCCCTCGCCGACGCGGACCCATGGCGCACCACGGCCCGGGCGTTGTCCGGCTGCTGCGGGAAGCGCTGGCCAATTGGCATCCGGCGGACGAAGAGAGTACATTGTCCATGCAGTATCCATCACGGGACGGGGCTCCTCAGTCGACCGGCCGCGCGGCACCCGGATCGAGGCGGCGCGATTCCAGGGTTTGAGAGAGTAAATGAAAACGGCGTTGATCACGGGCATTACCGGCCAGGACGGCATGTACCTGGCCGAACATCTTTTAGCGCAAGGGTATCGCGTCTGCGGGCTACTCCGCGGTCAGAACAATCCCAAGCGCGAGCGCCTCGATTCGCTCCTTCCCGCGGTCGAGCTGATCGAGGGCGACCTGCTCGATCAGGGCTCGCTCATTAGCGCTGTTCAGCGGCTGCAGCCGGACGAGGTCTACAATCTGGCCGCCATCAGCTTCGTGCCTGTCTCCTGGAACCAGGCCGAGCTAACCGGCGAGATCACCGGACTGGGCGTCCTGCGCATGCTGGAGGCCATCCGCCTCGTGGAGGGCGTCACGGCGTCGAGCGGCGGGCCGCGTGCCGGGCGGATTCGCTTCTACCAGGCTTCGAGCAGCGAGATGTTCGGCAAGGTCCGCGAGACGCCCCAGAACGAACGGACGCCGTTCTACCCCCGCAGCCCCTACGGGGTGGCGAAGGTGTACGGCCACTACATCACGGTGAATTACCGCGAAAGCTACGGCATGCACGCCTCCAGCGGCATCCTCTTCAACCACGAATCGCCCCGCCGGGGCCTGGAGTTCGTCACGCGCAAGATCACGCACGCCGTGGCGCGCATCAAGCGCGGCGAGCAGCAGGAGCTGCTGCTCGGCAATCTCGACGCGCGGCGCGACTGGGGATTCGCGGGCGACTACGTGCGGGCGATGCACCTGATGCTCCAGCAGCCCGAAGCCGACGATTACGTCGTCGGGACGGGCGAGACCCACAGCGTGCAGGAGTTCGTCGACATCGCCTTCGGGCACGTGGGGCTGGATTGGCGGCAGCATGTGCGCTCCGACCCCCGCTTCATGCGGCCGGCCGAGGTGGACCAGCTGACCGCCGATGCGACGAAGGCGCAGCAAGTCCTCGGCTGGGTGCCCACGACCAGCTTCCGCCAGCTCGTCACGATGATGGTGGACGCCGACCTGGAGCGGCAGTCCGTGGTGGCCAGCGAGTAGCAGCGCGGCTGCGGCGCGGGCGCACGGCCCGCCGTTCGCCATAGCTCGTCGTGCCCCGCCGCAATCCCGCGCGGCGGGGCGCCCTCCGCCCCCGCGATTCCCCGGGGCTATAATGGTCGGGGCCTTGCGCTAGGCCACGAGCCTCACGCGCGTTCGCGTCCCACCGACGGCGCGGCCGCACTCCCCGGCGCTGCAAAGCAGACAAGTGCCCCTGGGAGCAGCATGGCGGGTCGCTATCGCGTTGCCGTGGACATCGGCGGCACCTTCTCCGACTTCGTGATCCTCGACGAGGCGAGCGGCGCCATCACGATCCTCAAGGTGCCCTCGACCCCCCGCGACCCGTCCCTCGCCGTGCTTGACGGCGTGGCGCGGCTCGCCGCCCGCGGCGTGGCCCCGGCCGACGTGCAGTTCTTCTCGCACGGCACGACGGTCGCCACGAATACGCTGCTCGAGGAGAAAGGGGCCAAGACCGGCCTGCTGATCACCGAGGGCTTCCGCGGCGTCTACGAGGTGCAGGACCAGACGCGCGGCTACGGGCCGGCCACCTACGATCTCTTCTTCCAGCGCCCCGCGCTGCTCGCCCCGCCGCGCTACACGGCAGAGATCCCGGAGCGCGTGGACTACCAGGGCCACGTCCTGCGCCCGCTCGACGAGGCCGCGGCGGCCGCCAGCGTGCGGCGGCTGCGCGACCAGGGAATCGAGTCGATCGCCGTCTGCCTGCTGTTCTCGTTCATGCACCCCGAGCACGAGCGGCGGCTGGCAGCGCTCATCCGCCAGGAGCATCCCACCTGCGCCGTTTCCCTCTCCGCCGACATCCTGCCGCAAATCCGGGAGTACTATCGCCTGTCCACCACCGTCATCAACGCCTACGTCGCGCCCCGGCTCGCGCAGTACCTGGCCAGCATGGAGGCGCGCCTGCGCGAGAGCGGCATCGCCACCCGCCAGCTCTTCGTGATGCAGTCCAACGGCGGCGTGACCACCTTCGGCAGCGCGGCCGAGCGCGCCGTGACGACGATCCTCTCCGGCCCCGCCGCAGGCGTGATCGCGGGCGCGGCGCTGGCGGCGGCCGCCGGCTTCGACAAGGTCGTCACCTTCGACATGGGCGGCACCAGCGCCGACATCGCCCTCGTCGAGCGCGGCGCGGCCGCCGAGACCACCCGCGGCCAGATCGGCGGCCGCGACATCGCGGTCCCGATGCTGGACATCAACACCATCAGCGCGGGGGGCGGCACGCTCGCCTGGGTCGACCCGGTTGGCGTGCTCCAGGTCGGGCCGCAGAGCGCCGGCGCCGATCCCGGCCCCGTCTGCTACGGCAAGGGCGGCACGCAGCCAACGGTGACCGACGCCAACGTCGCGCTGGGCTATCTAAACCCGGATTACTTCCTGGGCGGCGAAGTGCCCCTGGACCGCTCAGCCGCCGAGCGCGCAATCGCCGAGCGCATCGCGGCGCCGCTCGGCCTGGACCCATTGCGTGCCGCCAGCGGCATCGTCGAGATCATCAACGTCCACATGGAGCAGGGGATCAAGGCCGTCTCCTCCGAGCGCGGCCACGACCTGCGCGAGTTCGCCCTCGTCGCGTTCGGCGGCGCGGGCGCGGTCCACGCGGGCCGCCTCGCCGCCGATCTCGACATCCCGCGCGTGATCGTGCCCGAGCATCCGGGCGTCACCTCGGCGCTCGGCTTGCTGATGTCCGACGTGAAGCACGATTACGTCCGCTCCCGCTTGCGGCCGCTGGCCGACACCCCACCCGCCGATGCGAACCAGGTGCTTGGCGAGCTAGCCGAGCGCGCTCGCGCCGACCTGCGCGCCGAGGGCTTCGCCGACGAGCAGGTGGTCCTGCAGTACCTGCTCGACCTACGCTATTCGGGGCAGGGCTACGAGCTGAGCGTGGCTGCCCCCGCGTACCCGCTGGACGTCGCCGCGCTGGCCGAGGTGCGGCGGCGCTTCGACGCGCTGCACGAGCGGCTGCACGGTCACCAGGCGCCGGAAGAGCCGGTCGAGGTCGTGAATTACCGCGTGGTCGCCTTCGCCCGCGTCCCACAGGCGCAGCTCCGGCGCCAGCCCCCGGCCACCGGCGAGGTGGCGGCGGCGCGCAAAGGTGAGCGGCTGGCTACCTTCGCCGAGCTGCCGGCGTCCGTGCTGTGCCCGGTATACGACCGCCGGCTCCTCGGGCCGGGCCACGTCGTGGTCGGGCCGGCGATCATCGAGCAGGTCGATTCGACCATCGTCGTATACCCCGGGCAGGAGGCCGTCGTTGACGATTACCGCAACGTCATCATTCACGTGGCCCCCGCCACCTGAACGCCCGGCCGACGAGCGCGCGGCCGGCGCCGCCGTCGATCCGGTAACGCTCCAGGTGGTCGCGGCCAGCGTGTCGGGCATCGTGCGCGAGATGCAGAACTCGCTCTTCCGCACGGGCTTCTCTACGATCATCCGCGAGTCGCACGACGCGAGCTGCGCTATTCTGGACGCCGCCGGGCGGCTGGTCGGCCAGCACGTCGTGCTGCCCGGCCACATGGGCGCCTTCCCGGCCTGCATCGAGGGGCTGCTCGCCGCCTACCGGCCCGCCGAGATGGCCGAGGGTGACGCCTACATCATGAACCACCCCTACCTCGGAGGCAGCGCGCACTCGCCCGACATGGCGGTCGTCACGCCGATCTTCGCGGGCAGCGCGCTCGTCGGCTTCTGCGCCAACATGGCCCACAAGAGCGATCTCGGCGCGATGGTGCCCGGCGGCGGCGCGGGCCAGGTCCGCGAGGTGTTCCAGGAGGGCACGCTGATACCCCCCGTGCGCTACCTGCACCGGGGCGAGGTGGACCCCGCCGTCGAGGCCATCCTGGCCGCGAACAGTCGCACGCCCGAGCTGGTCCTGGGCGACGTGCGCGGCCAGGTAGGCGCCAACCGGCTGGGCGAGCAGCGTGTTGCCGCGCTCGTCGCCCGCTACGGCCAGGCGACCGTGCTGGATGCCTTCCTGGGCCTGTTCGACAAGACCGAGGCGCGGGTGCGGGATCGCTTGCGGGACTGGCCGGATGGCGCGTATCGTGGCGAGTCCTATCTCGACCACGACGGCATCACCCTCGACGAGCCGGTCCCCATCCGCGTCACGGTCCACAAGCGCGGCGATCGCATCCTCTTCGACTTTAGCGAATCGGCCGCGCAGCGCCCCGGCCCGGTGAACATTCGCCCGCCGCTGGTCCGCGCCTGCTGCTACTACGCCCTGGTCGCGATGGTAGACCCCCGGCTGCCTAACAACTACGGGCTGGCTCGCGTCGTGGAGACCCGCTTCGCCGAGCGCAGCCTGCTCAACCCGGCCTTCCCCGCGCCCGTCGGCGTCTACTCCTACACGCTGTCCCAGGCGACCGAGGCGGTCCTGCAGGCGCTTGGGCAGCTCGCGCCGGCCTACTCCATCGCCATGAGCGGGCCGGGCGGAGCGCTCACCATGGCGCACCACGAGGTGCGCACCGGACGCGCCTACGTCCAATACGAGCTGTTCGGCAGCGGCATGGGCGCGACCGCCCGCCGCGACGGCGCCTCCGGCGTCCACAACCACGCCCAGAACTGCGCCATCACGCCCGTAGAGATCGTGGAGAGCGAGTTTCCGGTCCGCCTGCGCCGCTTCGAGCTGCGGCGCGACTCGGGCGGCCCGGGGCGCCAGCGGGGTGGCCTCGGCATCTGCCGCGAGTACGAGATTCTGGCGCCGACCCGCTGCTCGTTCCGCGGCGACAAGCACGTGGTCGAGCCCTTGGGCGCGGCCGGCGGGCACGCCGGCGCCCGCGGCGCCCACTGGGTAAACCCCGACACGCCGCGCGCCGTGCAGCTGGCCTCGCGCCGCGGCGACTACCCGCTCGCCCCCGGCGACGTGATCCGCTTCGACACGGCGGGAGGCGGCGGGTACGGCCCGCCGGGCGAGCGCGACCCGGCGCGCGTGGTGGCGGACGTCCTCGACGGCTACGTCTCGCCAGCCCGCGCGATCGCCGACTACGGTCTTCCCTCGGACGCGCTACCGGCCGAGCCGCCGCCCGTCGGCGAGCCGCAGGGCGCGCCCGCCCGCCAGGCGCCCTGACCGCGCCAGCGCGCCTCAGCCCACGTGCGTTCCCGTTCGGCACACAGGGACCACACGTCACCCAGCTCACGCCAAACCCGCACGGCAGCTTCCTGCCGGCACACGCGCGTCATGACGGAGGGCGATTCGGATGACCACCCCGTCCCGCGAGCTTGCCACCTTCCCGAACCCGCATCCACAGCGTGCTTATGAGATCGAGATCGTCTGCCCGGAGTTCACGTCGCTCTGTCCCATCACCGGGCAGCCCGATTTCGGCACCATCCGCATCACCTACACGCCCGGTCCCCGCTGCCTGGAGCTGAAGTCGCTGAAGCTCTACATCTGGTCCTATCGTCAGGAGGGCGCGTTTTACGAGGACGTCGTGAACCGCATTCTGGACGACCTCGTGGCCGCCTGCGACCCGCGCGAGATGACCGTCGTCGGCCAGTTCAACGTCCGCGGCGGCATCACGACCAATGTGACCGCTCGCCACTGCGCGCCCGTGTAACGCCGGGGCCGCGGCTGCGTTTAGATAGGCAGGGGAGCGTGCGCCGCGGTCGTGCTGCGCCGGTCCACTCTGCCCAGCGAGAGAGGGGGGTTTGATGCGACGTCTCTTGGCGGCCCTAGTGCTGGCCGGGCTAATGGCCAGCAGCGCGGGCGTCGTGGCGCAGGCCAGCGGCCTCGACGACACGCGGCCTGCCCCTGGCGCGGTGCTCACACCGGATCAGATCGGCATCACGCAGCCCGGACAAGGCTTCTTCCCGTTCTTCGTGGGCGCCGGCGGCCAGAACGGCTCGAACCTCGGCGGGATCGGCCTAGGCGGCGTCGCGCCCACCACGCTAGGGACCAGCGCGCTGTTTAGCGGGTTCGGCGGCTGCGGCGTTTTTAGCATCGCCTTCTGCCCGTTCTTTAGCGCCCAGCCCTTCAGCCAGACGTTCCTGCTGGCCAACGGCGGCAGCCTGGGGCTAGGCAGCCCCTTGCAGAGCCTCGGGCTCGGCAGCCTCGGCTTTGGCGGGCTGGGCTTCGGCCTCTTCGGCCCCGGCCTGATCGGCTTCGGCGGCCTGACCTGCACGCCGCAGGGCGCCTTCCTCGTCTGCCGCTAATCGCCCACGCGGGCGGCCCAGGACGGGCCTCCGGCCAGCCGTAGGCTCGTCCTCGCCTCGCTCCAGCCCTTCCCGATGCTGGCTCGCCCTCGACGCGCCAGCATGCTATAGTGGCGGCAGCGCGAACGCCGCACGAACCTTCGAACTTGTTGAGCCGGCGGCAATAGCCAGGGCCCGTCAGGCTTTGAGGGCTTGACGGGCCTTCGTCGTGTGAAAGGATTCGCTATGCGCCACTTGCTTCTGGGTGGAGCGCTCTTGGCAGGTCTGCTGCTCGCGCCCTTGGCCCCCGCGGCCTACGCGCAGTACACCGGCTATGGCGGCAGCGGCTACGGCCCCGGAGGCCTCTCGTACACCTACTCGGGCGCCGGCCTCCCCTATGGCAGCACGCCGAATGGGACTTACACGCCGGTCCTGCCCTACAGCGGCGGCTTCTCCTATGGCAGCACGCCCTACGGCTACGCCGGCACCTACGGCTACGGCGGCTACGGCGTCTCGCCCTACGCCGCCTACGGACTGGGCGGCTATGGCGGCTACAGTCCATATGGGATGTACGGCGGCCTCTACGGCGGTACGCCATATGGGTATGCCGGCGCACCATACGGCTACGGCGGTTATAATCCGATGGCTTATGGCTATGCCGGCTACGGCGGCTACCCGGGCTACGCCGGCTACCCGGGCTATCCGGGGTACGGTGTGGGCGTCCCCGTCGGCCCCTACGGCTATTAGGCCCGGCGGACAGCCGGTACTATGAGTGCCGAAACCGACAGAGCCGCAGTACACTTCTGGTAAGCGACGGCCGGCCGTCAGGCCCCTCGGCGGCGACCTGGCGTCGCGCTGCCGACTGAGCGAGGAGGGCCGCGCCGGCGTGAACGTGCCGACCGCGCCCACGGAGAGGAGTGGCTATGTACGTAGTCCGACGCGAGGGTGAATCGTTTGACCAGCTCTGGCGGCGCTTCAAGCAAGGCGCCGAGCGGGGCGGCTTGCTCCGCGACATGAAGCGGAAGCGATACTACCTGTCGAAGGGACAGGCGCGACGCTTGAAGACCAAGCTCGCCCAGGCCCGCCTCCGCCGACGCCAGCGCCGCGATCGCTCGCGCGAGAGCGGTGGCCGCGCCGGCGCACGCGGCTAAGGGTTCACCCGCCGCCACGTGCTCGCCCCAGCGTCGGGTCATTACCCGCCCCACCCCATCCTCGCACGTCGAGGTCTGGGTGTGTCCGGGCTGGGCCTCGCGGAGGGGCGGACCGCCCACGGTCAGGCCTTTCGCTACAACTGGCCGGGCATACGGGACAGCCCCGGCCGCGACGACGAACCGGCGCGGCGCGCGCCGACTGGCCGGACCGGGTGCTTGGCGGCGGCGACCGCGCGGCGCGGCGGTGCCCGGCGCTTAGTAGATGCGCTTACGCAGCTCTTCGGGCCGCAGGAGCACGATGCGCTGGCGATCGAGCTGGATCAGCCGGTGATCGCGCATCCACCCCAGGTGCTTGTTCACGCTCTCGCGCGTCGCACCCACCATGGCCGCCAGGTCTTGCTGCGTCAGCTTCAGGTCGATCTCCACGCCGACGTCGGTCTTCTTCCCGTGGCGATCGGCCAGGTCGAGCAGGCGTTTCGCCAGCCGGCCCGGCACGTCCAGGAAGATCGCGTCCTCGATCAGCTCGTCGGTCGCGCGCAGGCGGCGGCTCAGCACGCCGAATAGCGCGATCGCCGTCTCGGGGTTGCGCGCGACGAACTCCAGGAAGTCGTCGCGGTGCAGCAGCAAGACCTCGGCGTTCTGCACGGCGACGACGGTGGCCGAGCGGGGCAGGCCGTCGAACAGCGCCAGCTCGCCGAAGACGTCGCTTGCCTCGAGCACCGCGAGCACGGCTTCCTCGCCGGATTCCGACGGCAGCACGACCTTCACCTGGCCGCTCGTGAGAATGTAGAGGCCGGTCCCGGGGTCGCCCTTGTGAAAGATCGTCTCGCCCCGATGGTAGGTGCGGCGTCGCACTAGCTGGGCGAGTTGCTCGATCCGCTCCGGCGCCAGCTCAGCGAACAGCGCCACCTGCCGCAGCAGTCGCTCCTGCATCGTTCCTCCTGACGCCGGGGCCGCACGCGCCGCCCGCTCCCCCTGTCACGCATTGTAACGAATACGGGCGGCCAACCGGCGCCGGAACGCCCCGAATCGTAAGCTTTTCTTCACGCGACCGGGTTAGGCGCCGGCCGGCACGGCCTCCCCAACCGCCGCCACCACCGCGTCGCCCATCGCGGAGGTACTGGTCACCGCCTCGCCCGGCCGCGCCAGATCCGCCGTGCGGTAGCCCTCGGCGATCACCCGGGCCACCGCGCCCTCGATGGCCGCGGCCTCGGTCGGCAGCGCGAGCGAGTGCCGTAGCATCAACGCGCCGCTCAGGATGCTGCCCAGCGGGTTCGCGATGCCACGGCCCGCGATGTCCGGCGCCGAGCCGTGGATTGGCTCGTACACGCCGAGGCGGCCATCCCCGAGGCTAGCCGACGGCATCACCCCCAGCGAGCCGGCCAGCGCCGCCGCCTCGTCCGTCAGGATGTCGCCGAACAGGTTCTCCATCACCAGCACGTCGAAGTCGCGCGGCCGCCGCAGCAGGTGCATCGCGCAGGAGTCGACAAGCGCGTGCTCCGTCTCCACATCGGGGTTCTCGGCCGCCATGCGCTGGGCGATCCGGCGCCAGAGCTGCGACGTGGCCATGACGTTCGCCTTGTCCACCGACGTGAGCTTACGGCGCCGCTGCCGCGCGAGGTCGTAGCCCACGCGCAGCACCCGCTCGATCTCACTCCCCCGGTAGGTACAGGTGTCCACCGCGCGCGGGCCGTCGCTCGCCTCCCACTGCTTCTTCGGCTTGCCGAAGTACAGGCCGCCCGTCAGCTCGCGCACCACGACGAAGTCCACGCCCTCTAACAGGTCGGCGCGCAGCGGCGACGCGGCAGCCAGCTCCGGGTACACGTGAACCGGCCGCAAGTTGGCATACACTTTCAGCGCCTTCCGCAGGCCCAGCAGCCCCTGCTCGGGCCGCACGCTCGCGCTTGGGTCGTCCCACTTCGGGCCGCCGACCGCGCCCAGCAGCACCGCATCTGCCCGGCGGCAGCGCGCGAGCGTCTCGGGCCGCAGGGCGACGCCGTGCCGGTCGATGCAGATGCCGCCGAACAGGTCTTCCTGAAACTCGAACTGGTGCCTGAACCGCCGCCCCACGGCTTGCAGCACCTTGATCGTCTCGCCAGTCACCTCCGGTCCGATACCGTCGCCGGGAAGCACTACGATGCGGTACATCGTTCCCCTCGCTGCGCGGACTGCCGAGCGCACAAAACGGGCTGGCCGCCGGGGCGCCGGCCGCCAGCCCGCCGCGCTGGGCGCAAAGCGGTTCTCGTTCCTCGGGTCGCGCCCCCGCGACCGCTCGGCGGTTAGACGGTCGCTTCCGCCAGCGCCGGCCGCTGGCCGTTGCCGACGGCCTCGGGCGCCGCGGCGACCGCCCGGTTCAGCGCGCTCATGTAGGCGCTGGCCGACGCCACGACGATGTCCGTGTCCGCGCCGCGCCCGTGGTAGGTCCGGCCGTCGACGTGGATGCGCAGCGTCACCTCCGCCAGCGAGTCCATGCCGCTCGTCACCGAGTGAACCGAGTACACCTCGAGCCGGTTCGGCACGCCGACGATCGCGTCGATCGCCTTGAACACGGCGTCCACCGGACCGGTGCCCGTGTGCGACGCCGTCTGCACCGCGCCGCTCGGCAGGCGAATTTGCACCGTGGCCGTCGGGATGAGCGGCTCGCCGCAGGAGACCTGCATCAGCTCGACGTGGTAGGTTTCGGTCGCCTGCCGTAGCTCGTCGGCCATGATCGCTTCCAGGTCGCGGTCGGCGACCTCCTTCTTCTTGTCGGCAATCTCCTTGAAGCGAGCGAATGCTCGATTCAGCTCCTCCGGCGCCAGCGAGTAGCCTAGCTCCTCCAGCCGCACGCGCAGCGCGTGCCGTCCCGAATGCTTGCCGAGCACCAGGTTGCTTGCCGAGAGCCCGATCTGTTCCGCGCGCATGATCTCGTACGTCGAGCGGTCCTTCAGCATGCCGTCCTGGTGGATGCCCGACTCGTGCGCGAAAGCGTTCGAGCCGACGACGGCCTTGTTCGGCTGCACCGGGATGCCGGTGAGCGTGCTCACCATGCGGCTCGTCTTGAGGATCTGGCTCGTGTCGATGTTCGTCGTCAGCCCGTACACGTCCTGGCGCGTGTTCAGCGCCATCACGACCTCTTCGAGCGACGCGTTGCCGGCGCGCTCGCCGATGCCGTTGATCGTACACTCCACCTGCCGGGCGCCGGCCCGCACGGCCGCCAGCGAGTTCGCCACCGCCATGCCCAGGTCGTTGTGGCAGTGGACGGAGATCACCGCGCGGTCGATGTTCGGGATGTGCTCCAGCATGCCGCGGATCAGGCTGTAAAACTCGTCCGGCGTCGTGTAGCCCACCGTATCCGGGATGTTCAGCGTTGTCGCGCCCGCGTTGATGACCGCTTCCAGCACCTTGTACAGGTACTCGCGGTCCGAGCGCGTGGCGTCCATCGGCGAGAACTCCACATCCGAGCAGTAGCTCTTCGCCCGCTTCACCATCAGCACGGCTTCGTCGAGCGCCCGCTCGCGGGACATGCGGAACTGGCGGCTGAGATGGATGTCCGACGTCGAGATGAACGTGTGGATGCGCGGCCGCTCGGCCTCCTTCACGGCCTCCCAGCAGCGGTCGACGTCCTCGGGCTTGGCGCGCGCCAGCCCCGCGATCACCGGCCCTCGGACCTCGCGCGCGATGCGCCGCACCGCCTCGAAGTCGTCAGGCGATGAGATGGGGAACCCGGCCTCGATGACGTCCACGCCCAGCCGCGCGAGCTGCTGCGCGATCTCCATCTTCTCGTCGGCGTTCAGCGAGGCCCCCGGCGACTGCTCGCCATCGCGCAAAGTCGTATCGAAGATCACTACGCGGTCCATCTGATCCTCCCTGCCGCGCTGCGCTGCGCGGGCCGCTCGCGGGACGCTTGGCGCCGCCGCCCGTCCCCGCTCTCCGCCGCCCCCGGCCGGTCGCCCTCGACCGCCCGCTACCTCGTCAACCACACTCTACTGCTTCCGGCACCAAGGCGCGCCTACTTCTTCTTGATGAACGGCATCATGGCGCGTAGCTCCGCGCCGACCTTCTCGATCGGGTGCTCCGCCTCCAGCCGTCGCGTCGCCAGGAAGTTCGGGCGTCCCGCCTGATTCTCCAGGATCCAGGTGCGCGCGAACTCACCGTTCTGAATGGCGCGCAGCCGCTCGCGCATCCGCTCCTTCACGCCCTCGTCGATGATCATCGGGCCGGCGTAGTAGTCGCCGAACTCGGCCGTGTCGCTCACCGAGTAGCGCATCCGCGCCAGGCCACCCTCGTAGATCAGGTCGATGATCAGCTTCAGCTCGTGGCAGACCTCGAAGTACGCCGACTCCGGCTGGTAGCCCGCCTCGGTCAGCACCTCGAATCCCGCCTTGATCAGCGCGCTCACGCCGCCGCAGAGCACCGTCTGCTCGCCGAACAGGTCCGTCTCGGTCTCTTCCTTGAACGTCGTCTCCAGCACGCCCGCCCGCGTGCCGCCGATGCCCTTCGCGTAGGCCAGCGCGATGTCGTGCGCGCGGCCCGTGTAGTCTTGGTAGACTGCGACGAGCATCGGCACACCCTGTCCCTCGACGAACACCTCGCGCTCGCGGTGGCCGGGCGCCTTGGGCGCCACCATCGTCACGTCCACGTCGGCCGGCGGCACGATCTGGTTGTAGTGAATGTTGAACCCGTGGGCGAACATCAGCATGTTGCCCGGCCGGAGGTTCGGCTTGATGTCGCTCTCGTACAGCCCACGCTGCGTCTGGTCCGGCACGAGCACCGTGATGATGTCGGCCGCCGCTGCCGCCTGGTCGGGCGTCGTCACCTGGAGCCCCTCGGCCTCCGCGATCGGCCACGACTTGCTGCCCTTGTACAGCCCGACGACCACGTCGCAGCCGCTGTCACGCAGGTTCAGCGCGTGCGCGTGGCCCTGGCTCCCGTAGCCCAGGATGGCGATCTTCTTCCCCTCCAGCAGGGCCAGATCGGCATCCGCGTCGTAATACACCGTTGCCATTTTCGTCTCTTCCTTATGCCGATAGCGTCTGTTCCCTCTCCCCCTGGAAGAGGGTTTCTGTTCCCTCTCCCCCTGAGAGAGGGTTAGGGTGCGGGAACCGGCCCTCACCCTAACCCTCTCTCAGGGAGAGGGCCCCCACCCTGCCGGCTACGCGGTTAGCTCGCGGACCTTGTCGCTCTCCTGGGCCACCTGCGGGCCGCGCACCATCGCGACGACGCCGGTGCGCACCATCTCCTTGATGCCGAAGGCGCGCAGCACCTGCACCAGCGAGTCGATCTTGTCGGGCGTGCCCGTCACCTCCACGATCAACGAGTTGGGCGCCACGTCCACCACCCGCGCCCGGTAGATGTCGACCAGCTGGATGATCTCGCCGCGGGTGCTCGGCTTGCTGGTCACCTTGATCATCGCCAGCTCGCGCTCAACCGTCTGGTCCTCGGTGACGTCGCTCACCTTGCGGACCTCGATGATCTTGTAGAGCTGCTTCACCACCTGCTCGACGGCCGTCTTCGAGCCGTCGACGACGATCGTGAGCCGCATCACGTTGCGGATGTCGGTGTGGCCCACCGCCAGGCTCTGGATAGCGAAGCCGCGGCAGCGGAACAGGCTCAGCACCCGGTTGAACGTGGACGGGTCATTCTCCATGGTCGCGACAAGCGTGTGTTGCACGTTTCCTTACCCCCGCAGCGTCACCGGCTCGGCCGGCATGGGCGCGCCCTCGTCGTCCGCCGCCTCCCGCCCGCCGGCGTGCGCGTCGTTGACGATCACCTCGGCCAGCGACGTGCCCGGCACCACCATCGGGTACACGCACTCGTCGGCCTTCACCATGAACTCGATCAGCGCCGGGCCCGGGTGCGCCATCGCCGCCCGCACGGCCGGCAGTGCGTCCTCGGGCCGGCTCACGCGCCACGACGCGATGCCGTAGGCCTCCGCGATCTTCATGAAGTTCGGCGTCCCCGACAGGTCCACGGCCACGTAGTTCTTCTGGTAAAACAGCTCCTGCCACTGGCGGACCATGCCCAGGTTGTGGTTGTTCACCAGCGCGATCTTCAGCGGGATGCGCTCATTGGCCACCACGGCCAGCTCTTGCATCACCATCTGGAAGCCGCCGTCGCCCGAGACGCACCACACCGTCTCGTTCGGCCGCGCCACCTGCGCGCCAATGGCGGCCGGCAGCGAGTACCCCATCGTGCCCAGCCCGCCCGACGACAGGTGCGTGTTCGGCCGCGTGAACGGGAAGCGCTGCGCCACGAACATCTGGTGCTGGCCCACGTCGGTGACGATCGTCGTGTCGCCGCGCGTCGCCTCCCGGATCGCCTCGATCACCTGCGGCGTCGTCAACTGCCCGGGCGCCGCCGGCACCGCCGGCAGCGGGTAGAGCCGCTGCCACTCCCGAATGACGTTGAACCACGCCGAGCGGTCCACCGGCTCGCCCAGCTCGGGCAGCAGCGCGTTCAGCACGCGCTTCACGTCGCCCACGATCGGCACGTCGGTGCGGACGTTCTTGCCGATCTCCGCGGGGTCGATGTCGATGTGGACGATCTTCGCCTTTGGCGCGAACGCGGAGAACTTGCCCATCGCGCGGTCGTCGAAGCGGATGCCGATGCCGATCACCAGGTCCGCCTGGTCCACCGCGTAGCAGGCCGCGGCGGTGCCGTGCATCCCCAGCATGCCCAGGAACAGTGGGTGGTCGCCCGGGAAGCCGCTAATCCCCAGCAGCGTGTTGACCACCGGCACGTGCTGGCGCTCGGCCAGCGCCCGCAGCTCGTCCCACGCCTGCGCGATCAGCACGCCGTGGCCGGCGATGATCACCGGCCGGCTCGCCTGCTCCAGCAGCCGCGCCGCCTTGCGGATCTGCACCATGTTGCCGCGCGACGTGGGGTTGTACCCTGGCAGCTCGACGTGGTCGGGATAGTGGAAGTCGCCCTCCCCAACCAGCACGTCCTTCGGCACGTCCACCAGCACCGCGCCCGGCCGCCCCGTACGCGCGATGTGGAAAGCTTCCTTCATCACGCGCGGCAGGTCACGGACGTGCCGCACCAGGAAATTGTGCTTCGTCACCGGGATCGTGATGCCCGTGATGTCGGCTTCCTGGAAGGCGTCCGAGCCGATCACGCTCGTCGCCACGTTCGCGGTGATCGCCACCACGGGCGCCGAGTCCATCTGCGCCGTCGCCAGGCCCACCACCAGGTTGATCGCGCCAGGTCCTGAGGTCGCCATGCACACGCCGACGTTGTTGGTCGCCCGCCCGTAGCCGTCGGCCATGTGGGCCGCGCCCTGCTCGTGCCGCACGAGGATGTGGCGCAAGTCGAACTCCGGCAGCACGTCGTACAGCGGCATGATCGCGCCGCCCGGCAGGCCGAAGATGTCCTTCACGCCCTCCGCCACCAGCGCCTCGCACACCATGCGCGACCCATTCATTCGCATCGCCTTCTCCTCCCGCAGCTGCGCCCGCGCCGCGCCGTCGCGGCCAATAAAAAAAGCCCTCGCCATGTCAGGGACGAGGGTCACTCGCGGTACCACCCCGCTTGATGCGCGCGCCGCAACCACAAAAAAACCCTCGCCCCGTCGGGACGAGAGCATTCTCGCGGTACCACCCCACTTGAGTGCGCCGGCGCGGCGCATCCACTCTTGGCAGCAATAACGACTGCCACACCGTCTCCGACTAGCGGCCACGCCGTTCGCCGGAGCCCCTCCGGGGCGAGTTCGAAGCGCTTCAGGACACCGGCCTTGCACCATTTGCCGGCTCGCTGGGACCGCCGCGCCTCTACTACTCCCCTTCAACGGGTTTCGTTATGATGATGACGCATGCATCGTAGCACAGCGCGCGACGCAGCGTCAAGCGCGCCCTGGAGCGAGGGTGCCCCGTGCTATTCCGCGTCCACGAAGCCGCCGACCCGCTCAGCCCGCCGCCATCGAGCGCGGCCGCAACCTCCTAAGGGACACCCCTGGAGCGACCACGCAGAGGCGCTGGGCAGCGGGCCCCGCCCTGGAGTGGCTGGCGGTCGCGGCCGCAGCCGCGCTGCTGGCGTGGCAGCTGGCCACCCCCGACCCCCGCATCGGCGACGACGATTTCCAGGTCTTCTATCGCGGCGCCGCCGCCATCGCCGTCGGCCGCTCGCCCTACGTCGGCGACTTCGTCAGCCCCCCATGGTTCGCCCTCGCGCTGGTCCCGGTGACCTGGCTCCCGCTCGCGGCGGCGCGCGCCATCTGGCTCGCCCTCAACGTCGCCCTGCTCCTCCTGACCACCGTCGCCTGCGCTCGCTTCGTGGGACGGCGATGGCCGCCTCCTGACGAAGATGCTCCGGCCCGGCGCGAGCGGGCTACAGCCCACCGGGTCGGGCTGCAGTGGCCCCCGCGGCGCCTGCTGCTCGCGGCGCTCCTGCTTGGCCTCTGGCCGCCCGTCGAGTTCGGGCTAAAGCTCGGCCAGAACTCGCTGCTCGTCTACAGCCTGGTGCTCGCCGCGCTCCTCGCCGCGCGGGCCCGCCGCTTCGGCCGGGCCGGCGCCATCCTCGCCCTGGCGCTGGTGAAGCCGCAGCTCGTCGTCCTCTTCGCTGCCGGCCTCGCCGTGCTCGCCGCGCGGCAACGCGCGCTGCCGCGCTACCTCGCCGCGGCTATCGCCGTCGTGGTCGCGCTCGCGCTCGCCGTCCTGCTCGTCGCGCCCGATGCCTACGCCGACCTCCTCGCGCGCCGCCCCCGCACATGGAACTATTGGGGCTCCACCGTCGCGCTCCCACCCCTGCTAGCCACCCTGACCGGCTCGCAACCGCTCGCCCTAACGGCCTACGTCCCCGCCGCGGCCGCTGGCAGCCTCGCGCTATTGCGCGCCTGGGCGCGCGAGAAGCCTCGCGCCCTTGCCTACCTGGCGGCGCTGACCGCCTGCGCGACCCTGCTCCTCACGCCCTATGCCTACCCTTACGATGCCGTGCTGCTCCAACTGCCCGCGCTGTGGCTCGTGGTGCGGACAAGCACATGCTGGCGCCTCGGCTGGCGCCCGTGGCTCGCCCTCGCCGCCGCCCTCTGCGCGACCTGGCTGCTGGAGCGGCCCGGCGACTATACCGCCTGGCGCTTTCTCGGACTGTTGCCGCCGCTCGGCCTCCTGAGCACGCTCGTCGCCACGCGCCGCGCGCTATCCTACTCCGGAGCAGCCACCGCGCACCGCCGCCCGCAACGACGCGGCGCCCGGCAGTGCGGCAATCGCTAGCGGCCGAGGACGATGGCGCAGACCACGACCCCGCACGCCGGCGCCCAAATCGCCGTCAGTACCCCGCCGCGCGCCCGCCTGGCGGTTCCCCGTTGGGCGCCGTATGCCCTGCTGACACTCGCGGCGTTCGGCGTCTACAGCCTGGCGTTCTACGGCCGCGGCCTCGACGTGCCCGACGAGGGCCTGCTGCTGCACGTGGCCGAGCGCCTGGCTGGCGGCCAGGTGCCTTACCGCGACGTGTACTTCATCTACACGCCGGGCTTCCAGTACCTGCTCGCCGGCCTCTTCCGCGTGTTCGGCGTGAGCCTCGGCGTCGAGCACGCGCTGCTGCTCGCCGTCCACGTGGCACTCGTGCTCGTCGTCTACGCCCTCGCCGCACGCCTCGCCTGGCGCCCCCTCGCCGTGGCCGCGGCCCTGGTGGTCATCGCCGGCGGCGTCAGCCCTTACCGCACGCTGGCCGGGCTACTCACCGTGCTGGCGCTCACCCACTACGCCGAGAGCGAGCGCCGCGCCGGGCTACTGGTGAGCGGCCTGCTCGTCGGCGCCAGCTACCTGGTCGGCCAGGAGATCGGCCTGTACACGCTCGGCGCCGCCCTCGGCTGCCTGGGCGTCACCTGGCTCGTGCGATCTCCGCTTGCCGTCACCCCGCTGCTGGGCCGGGCCGCGCTAGTGCTTGCTGGTGCGGCGGCGGGAGTCCTGCCCTGGGTCGTCCTGAGCGCCGTGCAGGGGGCGCTCCCCGCGATGCTCGACGACACGCTCCGCGTCACGTTCTTCCACCAGCCGCGCTACATGCACGTGCCGTTGCCGCCGCTGCTGCCCCTCGTCCCCGACGACCTCGCAACCAACGTCGTCTGGGGACCACCGCCCTATCTGTTCTACGTGAAGCTAATGCTGTACCTGCCGCTGGCGACCATCGCGGCGGCGGCCGGCGTCCTCGGCGCGCGCCTGCTCTGCCACCGCGACGACCGCCGCACGCGCCAAGCGCTGCCGCTCGCGCTGTTCGGCGCGCTCGCGCTCGGCACGCTCGCCTTTCGCGCCGACTACTATCACCTGCGCCAGGTCCTCCCCGTCACGCTCGTGCTGCTCGCCTGGCTGCTCACTCAGGCCCGGTCGGCGCTACTCGAGAGCCATTGGCCGCGGTGGGCCGCGGCTTGCTCGCTGCTGCCGCTGGCTGTCATTCTGGCCGTGAACCTGGGCGAGGCCGCCGCGCAGCGCGCGCAGCTTTCCGCGCCCCTCGCCACGGCGCGTGGCACCGTGCTGGTAGACGCGACGACGGCGCGCGACCTGGGCGGGCTGCTGCGCGACCTGGCGGCCCGCACCGCGCCCGGCGAGGCGATCTACGTCGCCCCCGCCGAAACGGCCATCTATTTCCTGGCGGACCGCCCCAACCCGACGCGCTTCGGCCAGCTCGTGCCCACCGAGACCGAAGTGCTCCGCGAGCGCGACGGCGCCCGCCAGCGCGCGCTCACCGCGGCCCTGGACGCCGCCGACGTGCGCTGGGTCGTCACCGCCAACCTCGACAACGTGGACGGCGTGCCGTTCGCCGACTACGCGCCCCTCATCGCCGGCTATCTAGAGGAGAATTTCGAGCCAGCGGCGCGCTACGGCTACTGGACGCTCCAGCGCCGCCGCTGAGGCGTGCGGCCCATGTGGCACGCAGGACGACAACGGTGTCGCCGCCTGCTGCTCGGCAGCCCAGCAGGCGGCCGCGGGCGCGGGATTGCCGCGCCCCCGACGTTGACAATCGTCGCGGGGCAGCCTTATAGTCTGCCTGTAACCGCTGGGGGAGCAACGCCCGGGGCCACGGGCCGCGCTGAGAGGTGGGCTGTCCCACCAACCCCTACGTAGCTGATCTGGGTAATGCCAGCGGAGCGAAGCGGGGACTCCATAGGCATTATGGGGCCGCTTCCGGATGGCTGGAAGCGGCATTTTTGTTGCGGCCCGGAGTGGCCGGCCGGCCCGCGCCGCCGACACGCAGAAAGCGAGTACCGTCGATGGAAGACCGCCCCCTCGTCATTGCGGGCCGCACCTTTCGCTCGCGCCTGATCCTCGGCACGGGCAAGTACCGCACCATGGAGGACATGATCGCGGCCTTCGACGCCGCCGACGTGGACATGGTGACGGTCGCCCTGCGCCGCCTGGACCTGGACGACCCGACGAAGAAGACGATCCTCGACTACGTCGACTGGAACCGCTACGCTATCCTGCCGAACACCGCCGGCTGCCAGACTGCCGAGGAGGCGATCCGTGTCGCCCACCTGGCGCGCGCGATGGGCCTGAGCGACTGGATCAAGCTCGAAGTCATCCCCGACCCGAAGTACCTGCTGCCCGACCCGATCGGCACGCTCGACGCGGCGCGCGAGCTAGTCCGCGAGGGCTTTACCGTACTGCCCTACATCAACGACGACCCCATCCTCGCCAAGCGGCTGGAGGACGTGGGCACGGCGACCGTGATGCCGCTGGCCTCGCCGATCGGCTCGGGGCAAGGCATGGTCAACTTCGATCAGATCCGTATCATCGTCGAGCAGGCGCGCGTGCCCGTCGTGGTGGACGCGGGCATCGGCGCGCCGTCGGACGCGGCGCAGGCGATGGAGCTGGGCGCCGACGCCTGTCTCGTGAACACGGCGGTGGCCCTCGCGGACGACCCGCCGGCCATGGCGAAGGCGATCGCGCTCGGCCTCCAGGCCGGACGCATGGCCTACCTGGCGGGCCGCATCCCGAAGAAGGCTTATGCCTCCGCCAGCAGCCCGCTCGAAGGCGTCGTGCGGTGAGCGCACCTGAGCCCCGCCGTGCCGTGGAGGCCGCGGCGGCCCCGCCAGAGCTGCCCATTCCCTGCCTGGCGCTGGTGACGGACCGCCACGCGGCCCAGGGGCGCCCCCTCGACGCCGTGGTGGCCGCGGCGCTCGACGGCGGCGTGAACCTGGTGCAGCTCCGCGAGAAGGACCTCCCGGCGCGCGAGCTATGGTCGCTGGCGACCCGCCTGCGCGAGCTGACCGCGGGGCGGGCGCTCTTCCTGGTGAACGATCGCTTGGACGTGGCGCTGGCGGCGGGCGCCGACGGCGTGCACCTGGCCGGCCACAGCCTGCCCCCGGCGGCGGCCCGCGCGCTGCTCGGACCGGACCGCCTGATCGGCTGCTCGGTGCACGACGCGGCCCAGGCCGAGGAGGCGGCGCGCGGCCGCCCCGATTATCTTTTCGTCGGCACGCTGTACCCGTCGCGGTCGCATCCAGGCCAGCCCGCCGCGGGGCCGCGGCTGGTGGAGGAGCTGCGCGAGACGACGGACGTGCCGCTCGTCGGCATCGGCGGCATCACGGTCCGCACGGCGCGCGAGGTCCTGATGGCGGGCGCGCGCGGCGTCGCGGTGATCTCGGCCATCATGGCCGCGCCGGACCCGGCCGCGGCTGCCGCCCGGCTGCGCGACGCGCTCCGCACGGTCGAGCCGCTGCGGCGCCGACCGCCCCAGCCCGCCCTCGCCGACTAGGCAGTGGGCGCGGCGACCGCGCAGGGAGATGAGGACACTACGATGCTCTCGCTGACCGTGAATGGCAAGCCGCGCCAGATCGACGCGCCCACGTCGCTCCTCGCCTTTCTCGAGGCCCACAAAGTCAACCCGCAGCTGATCGCGGTCGAGTACAACGGCGACATCGTTCGCCGCGAGCGCTACCCCGAGGTGACGCTGCAAGACGGCGACCGCCTGGAGATCGTCCACATGGTCGGCGGGGGCGCCGCATGACCGCCGCCAACGGCGCCCCCTTCCCTTCAGGGCGGGGGACTGGGGGAAGTAGGTCGTCGCCCGACGTCGCCGTCGTCGGCGGCGGCGTGATCGGCTGCGCCGTCGCCTACTTCCTCGCGAGAGCGGGCGCGCGCGTCGTCGTGCTCGAACGCGACCGCATCGCCGCCGAGGCGTCGAGCGCCGCCGCGGGTATGCTGGCGCCGCTCGCCGAGGGCGCGGCGCCCGGCCCTTTTCTCGATCTCGCCCTGGCGAGCCTGCGCCGCTTCGCCCCGCTCGCCGACGAGCTGCGCGGCGCCACCGGCATCGACGTGGAGCTACTGACCGCTGGCCTGCTGCGCCCCGCGCTGGACGACGCGGAGGCCGCCGCCTATCGCGCCAGCCTCGACGCGCAGCGCGACCGAGGGTTGCCCGTGCGCTGGCTCGACGCCGCCGAGGTCCGTGCGCTGGAGCCCCTCGTCACGCCTGGCGTGCGCGGCGCCGTGTACTCGGAGGCGGAGCACCAGGTGAGCCCGCCCCGTCTGACCGAGGCGCTGGCGCGCGGCGCGGCCTTCCTCGGCACGGTATTCCATCTCGGCGCGGTCGTGCGCGGCCTCCTCCGGGAGGGCCGTCGGATCGTCGGCGTGCGCCTGAGCGACGGCGAGCTGCGCGCCGGCCACGTCGTGCTGACCGCCGGCGCCTGGGCAGCCGCCTGCGACGACTGGCTGGGCACGCCCGTCCCCGTCGAGCCGGTCAAGGGCCAGATGCTCGCCGTCTCCCCCCCTCCCGTCTTGGCAGGCCGGGCTGGCACGCTCTGCCGCACGCTGTACGGCAGCGCCGGCTACCTCGTGCCGAAGGCCGACGGCACGATCTACGTCGGCGCCACCGTCGAGCACGCCGGCTACGACCGCCGCGTGACGGCTGCCGGCATGACCCACCTGCTCGGCGTGCTCGCCCGCCTCGCCCCGTCGCTGGCCGAGGCCACCTTCGTGCGCGCTTGGGCGGGGCTGCGCCCGGGCACGCCCGACCACCTGCCGATCCTCGGCCCCGTGCCGGGGCTGGACGGCGTGAGCCTGGCGACTGGCCACTACCGCAACGGCATTCTGCTCGCCCCAATCACCGGCGAGCTGATCGCGCAGACCGTCCTCGGTCAGCCCACCACGCTGCCGCTGGCACCGTTCAGTCTGGCGCGATTCCCAACCAAGCCATCACCCGCTGCCGCGCTGTCCTCTACCGCCAAGCTCTGATCGTGTGTATGCTGAAATGAAATAGCTGAAGGCTGAGAGCTGACCACTGATGGCTAACGTTCGGACGGCGCTCACCATCGCGGGCTCGGATAGCGGCGGCGGCGCGGGCATCCAGGCCGACCTGAAGACCTTCTCCGCGCTCGGCGTGTACGGCACGTCGGCGCTGGCCGCGATCACCGCGCAGAACACCATCGGCGTGCGCGCGATCTTCGAGCTGCCACCCAACATCGTGGCCGCGCAGATCGACGCGGTGGTCGAGGACATCGGCGCCGACGCCGTGAAGACCGGCATGCTGGGCAACACGCCACTGATCGAGGTCGTCGCGGACCGTATTCGCGCGCACGGCCTGAGCACGCTCGTCGTGGACCCCGTGATGGTGGCGAAGAGCGGCGACGCGCTGCTCCAGCCGGAGGCGGTCGCGGCGCTCCGCGAGCTGCTGCTGCCGCTCGCGCTCGTCGTCACGCCCAACCGGCCCGAGGCCGAGGTGCTCACGGGCCGGCCCGTCACTTCGCTGGACGAGGCGCGCGAGGCCGCGCGAGCGCTGGTCGCCCTCGGCGCGCGCAACGCCGTCGTGAAGGGCGGCCACGCCGAGGGGCCGGCCGTCGACGTGCTGTTCGACGGCCGAGAGTTCCACGAGTACAGCGCGCCCCGCCTCGACTCGCGCCACACCCACGGCACCGGCTGCACCTTCGCCTCCGCCATCGCGGCCGAGCTGGCGAAGGGCGCCACGGTGCCCGAGGCGGTGGCGCGCGCCAAGGCGTACTTGACGGCCGCGCTCGAGCGCGCGCCCCAGCTCGGTCATGGCCACGGCCCCGTCCACCACTTTTGGGCGCTTTGGAAGGACGAGCCGCCCGCCGCGAGCGAAGCGTCGATCTGGGCGCGCGCCACGGGCCAGGCGACGCCAGACGCGGCGCCCCCCGCGCGCCCCGCCGAGCCGCTCAAGTATGAGGAGCTGCTCCGCACGGTCGGCCAGATGCTCGACGACTCGGGCGACAACTTGGCCGTGCTCGACCTCTGGTCGCACGGCGTGGTGATTCAGTCGGTCGGTCGCAAGGGGCCGCACGAGATTCAACTCGGCGAGATCGAGCTAGAGTCGCGCCGGCGGGCGCAGCGCCGCGGCCAGGGCGGCGCGCACGACCCGCAGGCCGGCCCGCCGCGCTTCGAGTGGGTGCTCCGCGTGGTGGGCGCCGAGCTCGACCGAGCCGGCACCCAGTCGCGCTACGGGCTCACCGTCAGTCGCGAGAGCGTGAGCGTCGACGGCGCCGAGGGCTACCACCGCGAGTTCGACGCGGCCACCCTGGCCCGGTTGCTCCGCGAGGCGGTCCAGCGCCGCCGCTCCACCAACCGCCCGTAGCGCCCCCATCCTCCCGCGCCGCCGCCTCGCCTACGCGGCCCTGTCGAGCGCGTCGCGCAGGTCCACGTCGAGGTGCTTGGCCAGCGCGAATAGCGCGTCCCAGTCCACGGCGATGTAATACCAGTAGCGCGGCTCGCCGTGCTCCGCCGGGCGGTCCTCGGTGCGCACGGTAGCCGTGCGCGTCGTTACGAGGTACTTGATGAGCACGTCGGCGGCCCGGTCCTCGGCGGGATCGCCAGAATCGTAGCGCAGCTCGCGTTGCTGGCCGCCGCTGCGCCGCCAGGCGTCGGCGAGCGCGCGCTCGAACTCGGGCAAGTCGGCCCGCGCCGTATCCAGCTCTTCCTGGACGATCCGCGCCTCCTCCTGCGCCGGCTCGCGCTCCGACACCGGCGGCGAATCGAGCGCCACCGCGCGCAGGTCGTCTTGCAGCTTGCTGCCGCGCACCAGCAGATCGAGTAGCGCCGCGATCGGCCGGTCGCCGGGCGGCCACGAGCCGCCCAGCAGGCGACGGAGGCCGCCAGCTACTTCCTCCCAGACGTTGGTCCGGCCGGAGTCTGCCATGCTCTCCCTCCTCAACTGCTCCTCGCCCGTGGCTCCGTGCGGAGCGGCCTACCGACGCCGCAATTGCAAGATTCCTGCCGCTTGCCGCGCAGCCCGCCGTGCGCTATAAGGCGCCAAGTAGGCGCGGCGCGCGACGCCAGAGCGCACGCCCGCGCGGCGGGAGGGAGCCGATGGTCGCGACGGAACAGTTCATGACCCTGCCCGAGGTGCGGCGCGCGGGGCTGCGCAACATCCCCCGCGAGGTGTGGGACTACGTGTCGGGCGGCGCGGAGACCGAGACGACGCTGCGGCGGAACCGGCGAGCGATGAGCCACTGGGTGTTCCGGCCGCGCGTCCTGCGCGACGTAAGCCAGATCGACATCTCGACCACCTTCCTAGGCATGCCCCTCGCGCTGCCGGTGATGGTCGCGCCCATGGGCTCGCTCTGCCTCGTGCATCCTGAGGGCGACGTCGCCATGGCGCGCGCCACCGGCCGCATGGGCACGATCCACTGGATGAGCACCATGACCGCCTCGCCGCCCGAGGAGGTCGCCGCGGCCGCGACTGGCCCGCTGATCTTCCAGCTGTACTTCCGCGGCGACAACGCCTGGGCCGAGCGCATCTTCCGCCGTATCGAGGCCGCCGGCTTCCGCGCCCTGGCGCTGACCGTCGACAGCGCGGCCTACGGGCGCCGCGAGCGCGACATCGAGCGCCGCATCGACTTCCGCAACCACGCCCACGGCCTGGAGGTGGCCGACGACCGGGCGCGCCAGGCCTCGCTGACCTGGAAGGATGTCGAGTGGCTGCGCCAGGCCACGCCGCTGCCCCTCATCCTGAAGGGAATCGAGACCGCCGAGGACGCGCGCCTGGCGGTCGAGCACGGCGTACAGGTCGTCTACGTCTCCAACCATGGCGGCCGGCAGATCGATCACGCTCCGGCCACCATCGAGAGCCTGCCCGAGATCGTCGAGGCCGTCGCCGGGCGCGCCGAGGTCATCGTGGACGGCGGCTTCCAGCGCGGCACCGACGTGCTGAAGGCCCTGGCGCTCGGCGCCCGCGCGGTCTGTATTGGCAAGGCCGCCGCGTGGGGCCTGGCGGCTGCCGGCGAGGAGGGCGTCGTGCGCACGCTGGAGCTGCTGGCGCTGGAGCTGCGTATCGCCATGGCCAACACCGGCCAGGCGCGCATCGCCGACCTCAGCCCCGCGCTGGTGCGCCGCGCCTGTCACGCCGTCTAAGCGCCCGCCCGGCACCGCCCGGCGCGCGGACCCCGCGCACCAGCGCGCTGACCGGCGCCGCGCGTCCGCCCGCTGTAACACGGGCACCGCCCGTCCGTTTGATTTGGCGGATGGCCTTCGGCGGGCGACTTCCTGCCCGGCGAGCGGTCGCCACGGAGACGCGGATGACTCCCTGGGCGGGTGGCGGCCGCCAGCGGCGCTGCGCGAGCGCGCTGCTCTTGCTCGCCACGGTCCTGGCCGGCCTCCTCGGCCCCCTGTGGGCGCCGGGGACCACCGGTCCTCCCTCGGCCGGCGACGCGGTCGCCGCGCCGCTGGCGCCGCCGCCGTTCCCTGGCCCGGCGCTGCCGCGGCCGGTCCTGCCGGCCCCGCCAGCCGCTGAGGCCGCCGTCCTGCGCGCCGCGACCGACCAGGATCAGAGCGCGCGGGCGACGCTCGAGATGCGCCAGCCTGATGTGCAGTGGTCGCCGGCGGGCGCCGGCGGCTGGCAGAGCGTGCCCGACCGCCAGGACGTTACCGCCGGCGACCGCGTGCGTACGGGGCCTGCCGCCAGCGCGCGCCTCGTCTACTTCGAGGGCACGGTCACCGACATCGGCCCCGAGACCGGCCTATTGGTGCAGCGGCTGGAGCGCGGTCCCGACGGCAACGTGGTCACAAGCCTGTTCCAGGCGGTCGGCACCACCGTTAGCCGCGTCGTCCACACCGTCGGCCAGCCCGCCGACTTCCAGGTGGAGACGCCCGCCGCCTTCGCTTTCGTGCGCGGCACCGTGCCGCGGGTGATCGTCGACGCGGACGGCACGACCCGCGTCGCGAATTTGCCGGACGGCACGGAAAGCATCGTCGTCATCCAGGGCAAAGATCCGGACCAGACCGAGCTGCGCTTGCCGCCCGGCCTGGAGACGCTCATCCGGCCGGGCCTGGCGCCCGAAGCGCCGACCGCCGTGCAGGCGGCCGAGTCGAACCCGCCCGCCGAAGCCGCGGACACGACCGCGGGCCAGACCGAGCGCCAGCAGCGCCGCCAGCAAGACCAAGCGCGTGCCCGGGCTGCCGCCGCCGAGGCGCAGGCCGGCCTGGTCGCCGCCCAGGCCGAGCTAGACCGCCTGACTCAACAAGAGCTCGCCCTCGAGCAGCAGATCGCCCAGCTGCTGGCGCCGACCCCGGTGGGCGTACCGCCGCCAGCCTCGGGACAGGGTCCCTGCGCTACCGTCGTCGGCCAGACGTGCATCATCGCGGGTCCGCAAGTCTCGGGCACCGCTACCAAGATCAGCTCGGCCGCATTCGTCGTCACCGCCACGGGCTTGGTCGACGGCCAGGTGGGCGGCATCCCGACGGTGTTCATTCCCACGACGGTTCGGGTGGAGTCGTTCCCTTGCGACCCCATCACCTCCGGCCAGACGGCGCGGTGCAGCGGGCAGACGGTGGGCGACCCATTGCAGGGAGCGACGGTCACCGTCCGCTACCCGCGTCTCAGCGGCGACAGCGCCGACGCCGCTGGACGCGTCACCGGGCCGGGCCTGCCGTCCCCCACCGCCACCGCTACCCGAACGGCCACTCCATCCGCGACGGCGACGCGGACCGGCACCCCGTTCGCCACAGCCACTGGAACGAGCATCCCGTCCGCGACGTCGACGTCGAGCCCGACAGGCGCGCCGACCGCCACCTTCACCGCAACGCCGACGGTGGGCAGCACCACGAGCCCGACGACAGCGCCCACCCCGTCACCGACGCCAACCGCCTCGCCGACCCTCACGGCGTCCGCGACGCCAACCGACACGCCGGGCCCCACCGCGACGCCATCGTCGACCGCCACGCCGACCCTGGCCGCGGGCAACACGCCTACGCCGTCTCCGACCGCGACGCCGCCCGTGAGCGCAACCGATACCCCGACGCCATCGCCAACGATCACCTCATCGCCAACGCTCACGCCGACCGTGGCCCCATCCGCTACCGTCACGCCGTCGCCGACCGCCACGATTACCCTATCGGCCACGCTATCGCCGACCGCCACGATCACACCGTCGGTCACGCTGTCCCCAACCGCAACGACTACACCATCGCTCACGCCGTCGCCGACCGGCTCGGCGACCGCGTCGCCTACGGCCACGCTTACCCCGGCCGCCACGCTATCGCCGACCGCCTCGGCGACCCCGTCCCCTACGGCCACGATCACTCCATCGGCCACGCCATCGCCGACCGCTACGATTACACCGTCGGCCACCGCCACGACTACACCGTCGGTCACGCTATCCCCGACCGCCACGGCGACCCCATCGGCTACCGCCACGATTACTCCGTCGGCTACACCGACGCACGCTGCCACGCCGACGGCGACGCCTGTGCCGTGCGGCATTCAAACGACCAGCGGGAGTGCAACTGTGACCCGGACGACTCATGACTTAGGAGTCAGTAGTGGGACCTTCAGGTTCACCTACCAGGCGTTTACGATCCCCGATCAGTTCGACATCTACTATGAGGGAGCGCTGATCTACACGACGGGTGGCCCCGTGTCTAACGGCAACACGGTAGACGTCGCCTTTGGTCCCGGCGCGTCGACTACCGTTGACGTAGTCGTCACGAAAAGCACTCCGCAGTCGGGGTGGAACTACACCGTGTCCTGCCCAACCTGAGCTGCTATCGGGCTCGAAAAGGACATCCTCTCGCATCTACAGCGGTTTGGTCCTTCGGCGAGGGGTCGGCTACCACAAGAGCTGCGGCCTGCGGCCGCGGGCGCGCCAGCCCCGCGCCTAAGTCGCCCGGGCCGTTCGCGCACTCTGCGAGGCGCTCTAAGCGGAACGGCACCGTGGCCGTGATCCAGCCCCGCCAGCCGACTTGCGGACGCCCTATCCGCGGCCACGCGCGGCGATTGTCGCCACGACCTCCTGGCGGGCCGGCGCGACGACGGCCACGTCGTCGCTCCCCGAGCAGGCGACGTAGGCGCACTCCCCGTCGGGGTCGAACGCCACGTGCGACGGGCCGGCGCCCGTCGGGAGCGTGGCGACCACGGCCTGGCGCTCGGCATCCACAATCGTCGCGCTCGCCGCCCCGGTGTTCGCCACGACCAGCCAGCGCCCGTCCGGGCTGACCGCGAAGCTGTGCGGATAGACGCCGACCGGCAGGCGGGCGACCACCTGGTTGGTCGCCATGTCCACGACGGTCACGTCGTTCGACAAGAACCCCGCGACGTACACGAAGCGCCCATCGGGGCTGCACGCGGGCACGTGCGCGCCCGCGCCGGCCGGCACTGTCGCCAGCACCTGCTGCGCCTCCACGTCCACGACCGTGACGTTGTCCGAGAGCGTGTTCGCGACGTAGGCGCGGCGGCCGTCCGGGCTGAACGCGATGTGGCCCGGGCCGCGCCCCACCGGCAGCTCCCCCGTCGCCGCGCCCGCCCGCGCGTCGATCAGCGTCAGCGTGTGGCTCCCGCTGTTCGGCTGGTACGCCCAGCGGCCGTCCGGGCTGACCGCCACGTCGTGCGGCGAGTCGCCCACGGGCACCGTCGCCACCACCGCGCGGCTCGCCGCGTCGATTAACGCCACGCTCCGGTCCGGCCCGCTCGGGACGTACACCCGGTCGCCCTCGGGCGCCAGGCACGGCAGCAGCGGCGTCTGGCCCACCGGCACCGTGGCGACGACCGCGCCGGCCGCCGTGTCTACCACCGACAGGTCGTGCGACGCGGCATTCGCCACGTAGAGCCAGCGGCCGTCGGGCGAGAGCGCCAGGTGCGAGGGACTGCGGCCGACAGGAACCCTCTGCAGGCACGCACGGCGGCCCGCGTCCAGCACCGCCACACGGTCGTCGAGCGTGGTCACGTACAGGCGGCCGCTCGCCGGATCCAGCTCGATCGAGTGCGCGCCGCGCGGGTGGCCCAGCACCACGCTGTCCGCGCGCACCGTCAGCCACCAGGCGCCGTCCTCACGCCACAGCCGGCAGCGATAGCCGTTCTCTAGCAGGCTGACGTAGAGCCGCGCCGGCTCGCGGTCGAGCAGCGCGCGCACCGTCCCGGCCGTCGCGCGCGCCGCCACGCAGGCCGCCTGCGTCTGTCGCACCTGGTCCGCCGGCGCCACGCCGCGCAAGTCCAGCAGCGTCTCGTTCGTCCTCTCGGCCATCGTGTACCTCCTCGCCGTTCCGTCCGTCGCGGTACTGCCAGTGTAGAAACCCCCTCCCTGCTCCCGCAACTCACGGCGGCCTCGCCCCGTGATGTCAGCCCGGCGGACCGCGCCTGGCGCGAGCGCACACGCGCTCGCAACCGAAGGCCAGCCTGCCCCATTGCCGGCGGTTATGTCGCGGTGGCACTCTTCCTGCCACCATGACGCCTACGCACGGTGGCGCCACGCCGGCAGCCATCACAGGCAAGGCACCCGAGCGCGACTGGCGTCGGAGGGAGCAACACTATGCTAGGCGATCCGGTACAGATTGCGGTGCTGCCGGGGACCGGCGCGCCGGGCACCTGCGATCTCTGCGCGACCCCCGCTACCCACCTCGTCTCGACGCTCTGCATCGAGCACGCGCGGGGCGGCGCCGTGCGCTTCGAGGCCTGCGAGCGCTGCACGGCCGCTCTGCGCCGGCTCGCGGCCGTGGCCGCCGGCCCCGCGCGCTTCGTCGTCGCTCCAGAGGCGGGCGTCACCCGTAGTCCGGCCGCGGCGAGCGGGCACGAGATCGAAGCCCCGCCCGGCGCCCCGCCCGCCGAGCTGATCCAGGAACGCCCGGAGTACGTCCACGACGCCGCCGGCACGTCCTACCTGGTCCGCGTCCTCGGCCAGCCCCGCCCGGATGGCACCTGGACCGGCTGGATCGAATTCGTCCCGCGCGGCGGCGGTGCCGTCCTGCGCACTGACCCGGAAACCACCCAGAGCAGCCGTGAGCAGGTCGCGTACTGGGCCTCCGGTCTCGAACCGCTGTACTTCGAGGGCGCCTTTCACCGCGCCCGGCCGGTCGGCGCCCTGGCCTGACCCCGCGTTTCGCCGCCAGTAGCCCCCCGCGCCGCCGCTGTGTACACTAAGGCACACGGGCCGCTCGCCTCGTGCCGCGAGCGGCCGGCGCCATCGCACCGGAACACTGGAAGTAAGGAGACGCCACGATGGCGACTGCCGAGCATCCCGCGCCCGCCGGCGAGCTGGGCCGCGCGCGCACCCGCGTCGAGGACCAGCGCCTGGTCACCGGCCAGGGCCGCTACGTCGAGGACGTCACGCTGCCCAACACGCTGTCGCTGGCCTTCGTGCGCTCGCCGTACGCTCACGCGCGCATCACCCGCGTCGACGTCGAGGCCGCGCGCCGGGCGCCGGGCGTCGTCGCCGTGCTCACCGGCCGCGACGTGCCCGTCATCCCGAACATGCCGCTCGTCCCGATGGCGCCCAACCCGAAGGTCCCCCCCTACGAGCCGCTGGCGATCGACACCGTCCGCTGCGTCGGGGCGCCAGTCGTCGCCGTGGCCGCCGAGACGCGCGCCCAGGCAGCCGACGCGGCGCAGCTCGTGGACGTCGAGTACGAGCCGCTCCCAGCCGTCGTGGACGGCGAGGCGGCGCTCGCCGACGACGCCGTCGTCCTCTGGCCGGAGTTCGGCTCGAACGTCTGCTACCGCGTCGAACGCAAGCAGGGCGACGTGGACGCCGCCTTCGCGAGCGCCGCGCACGTCACGAAGGTCCGCGTCGCCTTCCCGCGCGTCGCGCCCGCGCCGATGGAGCCGCGCGCCATCGTTGCCAGCTATGACAAGCACGCCGACGAGCTGACCGCCTGGATCACCACCCAGACGCCCAGCGGCATGCGCGACTTCCTGGCGATGGTCTGCGGCCTCCCCGAGAACCGCGTCCACGTCATCACGCCCGACATGGGCGGCGGCTTCGGCGCCCGCAACAACAACTATCCCGAGTTCGTCGTCGCCGCCGTCCTCAGCCATCGCCTCGGCCGCCCGGTGCGCGCCGTGACCACCCGCTCGGAGGACATTAGCACCACCCACCACGGCCGCGACGCGGTGATCCACATCGAGGGTGCCGTGGACAAGGACGGCCTGCTGACCGCCGTGCGCGCCCGCATCATCGCCAATCTCGGCGCCTTCCTGTACAACGGCAGCCTGGTGACCGGCGCGCAGATCGCGGTGATGATCCCCGGCTGCTACCGCGTGCCCAACGCCGACGTCGAGACCGTGGGCGTGTTCACCAACACCAACCCCACCGGCCCCTACCGCGGCGCGGGCCGCCCCGAGGCCGCCGACGCCATCGAGCGCCTCGTCGACGCGATCACGCGCGAGCTGAACGTGGACCCCGTCGAGTTCCGCCGCCGCAACTTCATCCGGCCCGACGAGTTCCCTTACCGTACCCCCACCGGCCAGGTCTACGACTCCGGCAACTACGCGATGGCGCTGGACCGCGTGCTGGAGCTGAGCGGCTACCGCAAGCTGAAGGAGCAGCAGGCCGCCGAGCGCGCGCGCGGCGAGCGGACGCTGCTCGGCGTCGGGCTGGCGACGTTCACCGAGCCCAGCGCCGTCGGCTGGGAGAGCGGCCACGTGCGCATCGAGCCCTCCGGCCGCGTCACCGCCGCCACCGGCTCGTCGTCGCACGGCCAGGGCCACGAGACCAGCTTCGCCCAGCTCCTCGCCGAGCGCCTGGGCATCCCTTTCGAGGCGGTCGTCATCCGCCACGGCGACACGGCGACCACCCCGCCCGGGATCGGGACGTTCGGCAGCCGCAGCACCGTCCTCGGTGGCACCTCGCTCGTGCAGGCGGCCGACGCGGTGATCGCCAAGGCCAAGCGCATCGCGGCCGCCCAGCTCGAGGCGAACCCCGACGACATCCAGCTTCAGGCGGGACGCTTCCAGGTCGCGGGCCTCGCCGACAAGGCCGTCACCTGGGCCCAGGTGGCGGCCGCCGCCTACGGGCGCGGCAAGCTGCCCCCCGGCGAGACGCTCGGGCTGGAGTCGAGCGCCTACTTCAACTCGCCCACCCCCACCTTCGGCTTCGGCGCCGCCGTCGCCGCGGTGCGCATCGACCCCGACACCGGGCACGTCGCCGTCGAGCACCTCTACACCGTCGACGACTGCGGCACGGTGCTGAACCCGCTGCTCGTGCAGGGGCAGATCTACGGCGGCGTGGCGCAGGGCATCGGCGAGGCGCTCCAGGAAGAGGTCCTCTACGAGCCCGACGGCGGCCTGGTCACCGGCTCGTTCATGCACTACGCCATGCCGCGCGCCACCGACATGCCGCCGCTCGACCTCGTCGAGACGCACACGCCGTCACCCCTCAACCCGATGGGTTTCAAGGGCGTCGGCGAGTCGGGCTGCATCATCGGCACCGCGCCGATTATGAACGCCGTGGCCGACGCCCTCGCCCCGCTCGGCATCACCCACCTCGACATGCCCTACACCGCCGAGCGCGTCTGGGCGGCCATCAACCAGGCCCGCTCTCACACGTAAGCGCTCGGCCAGGAATGGCGTACCCGTTTGGCTTCACCAAACAGGTACACGCACCTGGGCCGGCGCCGCCCGGCCCGGCCCCGCCCGCCCCTTGTATTTTCCGCCCCTCTCTCGTATAATTATCGTGTAAATAGTAAATTTCTGTAAGTGTCAGGCGGGGCGCAGTCGCCAGGCTGTCGCGCCCGACCTGACGCCGGCTGTGCCCCGGTCACGCGCCCTCGGCTCGTCGTCCGCTCTCGACGCCTGATGGTTCCTCGTGCCCCGGCGCCAGGCGGCAGGGAGTAGGTAAGATGACGGCACTCAGGAACACCCTCGGCCGCGTGCGTGGCGCGGCCGGCCAGCGCGGGCTGATGACGCGCGTGGGCAGCGCGCTCAACGGCCTGCTGGACCGCTGGACCGATGACCCGGCGCTGATCTGTGGCGACGTCGATTCCAGCCTCGTGGCAATCGGCCGCGACCTGCAGTCCGAGGCGCGCCTCATTTACCGCCGCGACGCCTAACTGCGCGCGCGGCACACGGCAAGCGCCGCTCCCGGGAGATCTGGGGGCGGCGCTTTACGTGCCATCCCCCATCACCTGCCGGATGAAGCCCGAGGTCTCTAGCTCGCGCAGGAAGCGCGACTCGATGAAGTCGCTGGGCTGCTTGCCCGCCAGCCGCGGCTCGTCCTTCGCCAGGGCCGCCAGCAGGCGAGCGATCCCCTCCTCGCTGACGTAGGGCACGCGCGGACAGCAGCGCTCGAACTCCGCGTACATCTCGTCTAGGATCTCCGCGTCGTCCACCTCGACGTACTGGCGATACACGTCCTCGGCCCACGCCTTGTCCGTCCGGCCGCGGTGGACGCCCTGCACGAACCCCCGCGTGAAGCGCCGCATCGCTTCCTCGTTGCCGTTGACCCACGAGCGCAAGCCGCTCACCACGATCGACGGGTACTCCGGTCCCTGCGTTGCCAGGTTGATCAACTCGTGGAAGCCGGCGCGCCGCGCGAACGTGGTGCTGGGCAGCGACAGCACGCCCGCGTCGACCTGTTTGGCTTCCAGTGCCGCCAGGATGGCCGGCACCTGGCCAAGCTGGCGGAACGCGACGTCCCGCTCCGGCTCCAGGCCCCACATGTCCAGCGCCAGCAGGCCCGCCGACTGCGTCGCCGAGCCGATCCGCGTCACGCCCATCACCTTGCCGCGGAGCTGTTGCGGGTCCTGGATCTCCGGCTGGCTGATGATAGAGAACACCGAGTGGTTCGACCCCGCGATGAGCAGCGCCAGGTCCGCGCCCGAGACGGTGGCCTGGATGCTCGCGCTCGCGTCGATGCCGCCAAGCTGCAGCTCGTTGGCCAGCATCGCCTGGATCACCGGCGACGTGCTCGTGATGTTCATCAGCTCGACGTCGAGGCCCTGCTCGCGGAAATAGCCGCCCTCGTAGCCCATCCAGAAGCCGGACTGGCCGCTGCCCCGAGCGGCATAGTTCGCCACGAGCTTCAGCGGCGCGGGCGGCAGCGTTGCCGTCGCGGCGCTTCCCGCGGCCGGCGGGGCGCCGGCCGTCCCGCCGCCAGCCGGCTGGCTCGCGGCCGCCGGCGTGGTGGGGGCCGCGGGCGACGCGGCGCCGCCCGATCCGCAGGCCGCCGCGAGCGCGAGGAGCAGCGCGCCGATCGCGCGGCCCCACGCCGCGGGACAAGATGCCACCCGCGCCGCGGTGCGGAGAACGCCAGGTGGATACACGGTTGTTTGCCTCCGCGAGAGTGGGCGGCGCGGCCGTCCGCGGGCTACTGGCCGGTGAGCTGGCGCATGAAGCCCGAGGTTTCCAGCTCCCGCACGAAGCGTCCGTCCACCCAATCGGTGGCCGGCCGCCCGACCAGGCGGGGATCGTCCGCCACCAGGTCTTCCAGCAGGCGAGCCAGTCCCGCCTCGCTGACGTAGGGCGGCAACGGGAAGTTGTCGCGGTACACGTCGTACGAATCGTCCAGCAGCTGCTCGTCGTCGGTCTGCATGTACTTGCGCCAGACGCCGAGCGCCCACGGCCGGTCGGTCTTCAGCCGATAGATCGCCTGGGCGTACGCGCGCGCGAAGCGCCGCAGCGCCTCGTCGTTCGCGCCGACCCAGCTCCGCAGGCCCCCCACCGCCAGCGACACGTAGTCCGGCCCCTGCCGGCTGAGGTCCGCCAGCTCGTAAAAGCCCTCGCGCCGCGCCCGGATGTTGAACGGGCTCGTCATCATCCCCGCGTCGATCTGGCCGGCATCCAGCGCGGCGTAGACGGCCGTGTTCTCACCGAGCTGCCGCAGCGCCACGTCGCGGTCGGGCGCCAGGCCCCAGTCCTGCAGCGCCACGCGCGCCGCCGAGTGCGTCGCCGAGCCGATGCGCGTGATGCCGAGCACGCGCCCGCGCATCATCTGCGGGTCCGTGATGGCCGGCTGGCTCATCACCGAGTACAGCAGGCGGTTCACCGATCCGAACAGCAGGACCGTATCGGCGCCGCTCAGGCTGATCTGGATGGCCGTCGCGGGCTCCATCATGCTGATGTCTACGTCCCCCTGCATCATCGCCTGCACCGCGCGAGCGGTGTTGGGGACGTTCGTCAGCTCGCCGTCGAGCCCCTGCTCACGTAGGTAGCCGCCCTCGTACGCGGCCCACAGGCCCGATTGGCTCGGCCCGACCGCCGCGTAGTTGACCAGCAGGCGGATGGGCGCCGGCGCAGCCGTCGGCGCGCTCACGGCCACCGTCGGGGCGGTGGCCGCGCTCGCCGCGGCCACGCCCGCCGCTCCCGCGGCTGGGCTCGACGCGCCGCGACTCGGCGCGCAGCCCAGCACGACTAGGGCGCCCGCGCCGAGCGCGCACGACAGTCCGCGCCGTACGCCTCCAGCGCGCTCAGCAGTGAAGAGCATCGGCCTCTGCTAGTGTGACAAGCTAGCCGGGGGAATCGCCCCCGACTGCTCCAGCTCGCGCACGTAGTGCGAGTCGATCCACTCGGACGGCTTGCGGCCGACCAGGCGCGGCTCGTCCTTCGCCATGTCCTCCAGCAGTCGCGCCATGCCCGCCTCGCTGACGTAGGGCGGCAACGGGAAGTAGTTGCTGAACTGCGCGTATGTGTCGTCGAGCACCGCCGGGTCATCCACCTTCAAATACTTGCGGTACACCTCGATAGCCCAGGGCTTGTCGCTCTTGAACCGCTGAATGCCCTGCACGTAAGCGCGCGCGAAGCGCCGCACCACGTCCTGGTTCGCATCCACCCAGCTCTTCGGGCCGCCCACCGCGACCGACGGGTACTCGGGGCCTTGCGTCGCCAGGTTGATTAGCTCGTAGTAGCCGGCCTGCCGCGCCTGCGTGTTAGTCGGCGGCGACACGGCCCCCGCGTCGATCTGACCCGCCTGCATGCCTGCCAGGATCGCCGGCACCTCTTGAAGCTGGCGGAGCGATACGTCCTGGTCGGGCTTGAGTCCCCACATCTGCAGTGCGACCAGCGCCGCCGTGTGCGTCGACGACCCGAAGCGGGTGATGCCGAGCGTCTTCCCGCGCAAGTCCTCAGGCTGCCGGATCGTCGGCTGCGTCATGATCGAAAACACGAGTCGGTTGACCGATGCGAACAGCATCCAGAGATCGGCGCCGTTCAGGCTCGCCTCGACCGTCGCCGCGGGATCGAGGCTGCCCATCTGCACCTCCCCCGCGACCATCGACTGGATTGCTCGTGAGGTGCTGGCGATATTGACGAGGTCGACGTCCAGCCCTTGCTCCTGGAACAGCCCCGCCTCGTACGTCATCCAGATGCCCGACTGCGAGCCGCTGACGGCCGTCCAGTTGGTGACCAGATGGACGGGCGCCGGCGGTGCAGTGGGCACGGCCGCCGCGGGGCCGCTGGCCGCCGCCGGACCGTTGGCCGCGGCCGCGGCCGAGCCGGTGGTGCCGCTGGGCGAGGCCGCGGGTGCCGGCGCCGCGCTGGGCGCGCAACTGGCCACGAGCCAGGCGAGCGCCAGCAGCGCCGCGCCCAGGTGCCAGCCGCCGGCGCGGCGCGACCGAGAACCTCTCGCGCTCGTCGTCAGCCTCACGCTTCATCCTCCCACTGATCGGGTCAGAGCCACTGGCGGGCGGACCGCGCCCGGGCGCGCGCTCGCCACGCTGCGCGGTCCAGAAAGCTCCGGGGCCGGCCGCGCCGCCTCCCCGCGCATCGCCACGCGATCCGTCCGGGCCTGTGCGCCCAGTATAGCGCGAGGCCGGACCGGCGGGCACCCCGGGCGCGGACGCTCGCCGCCCACAAAACGGAGTACAATGGCCGCGCGGAGGCACACGAACAGGAGGCGAGGCGGCATGAAGACGCTGGTGGTGGACCTGCGCGACCGGATCGAGCGCTCGGGGGTACCGATCGATCCCGCTCTCGACATGACGTATGTCGACCTGCAGCCCTTGGAGACGCTGAAGCCCCACCTGGCCGACGCCGAGCTGCTGTTGACGACGCCCCGGCTGACGGTAGACGACGCCCTGCTCGACGCGGCGCCGCGCCTGCGGTTCATCCAGGTGCCCAGCACCGGCTTCGATCGCGTGGACGTCGAGGCCACCGCCCGGCGCGGCATCCCCGCCGCCCACGTGCCTGGCGGCAACGCGCTGTCGGTGGCCGAGCACGTCTTCATGGTCATGATGGCGCTGCAACGGCGGCTCTTGCCCAGCCATGCCGGCATCACAGCGGGACGCTATCAGCCCGAGAAGAACCGCCTCATGGCCGAGGGCATCTACGAGCTGTGGGGCAAGACGCTGGGCATCGTCGGCTTCGGCCGTATCGGCCGCGAGGTGGCCAAGCGCGCCGCGGCCTTCGACATGAACGTCATCTATTACGACATCGTCCGGCCCGACCCCGAGGAGGAGCAGCGCTACCACGTCAGCTTCGCGCCGCTCTCCGACCTGCTGGCCCGCGCCGACATCCTCACCGTCCACGTCCCGCTCGAGAAGTCCACCTATCACCTCATCGGCGAGGCGGAGCTGGCCAAGCTGCGGCCGTCGGCGCTGGTGATCAACGCCGCCCGCGGCCCGCTCGTCGATCCCGCGCCGCTGGCGGCGATGGTGGCCGACGGCCTGCTCGCCGGCGCCGCCGTCGACGTGTTCGAAACCGAACCGGCCCCCGATACCGACCCGCTGGTCGAGCTGGCCCGCTCCGGCTGCGAGCGCCTCATCCTCACGCCGCACCTCGCCGGCGTGACCGCCGAGTCGTCGGTCCGCGGCGCCCAGCGCGCGCTCGCCAACCTCGCGCGGGTGGCCCACGGCGAGCCGCCGCTGGACGTGTTCAACGGCGTGGCCATCCCCGCGCGCGCCGACGCCGCACCCGCCTGAGGCGTGTCCCGGAGTCCCGGCGACCCAAACGGCACCGGAGGACGAGTCCATGCACACCAAGAGCCGTGTTCGATCCTGGCGTCTCGTGGGCTGGGGCCTGGCGCTGGCCGCGCTGCTACTCGCCGGCCCCACCGCGCTGCCCCGCCCCGCACCGGTCCTCGCGGCCCCCGGCCCGGCCGCCGCGTCGGCCGCCGCCGCCGGCGTGCCACTCCAGCAAGACCTGACCCCCGTCCGCGTCGGCATGCAGTACCTCATCAGCGACGCCGGTGTGCTGATCGGCGACGAGTGGGGCTACTTCCGCGAGGTCGGTATCGAGATCCAGCCGCAGCGCCTCGACAACCCGGAGCTGCAAGCCGGCATGGCCGCCGGGCAGGTGGACGTCGGCGGCATCGGCCCGACCGCCGCGCTGTTGAACGCGGCGCTCCGCGGCATACGCTTGCGCATGGTCGGCGACCGCGGCACGCTGGCGCCCGGTCATGGCTACCTGGCGCTCGTCGTCCGGAAGGATCTTGTGGACAGCGGCCAGGTGCGCGACGTGGCCGACCTGCGCGGCCGCAAGATCGCGTCGCAGCCCCCCCTCTACGCCACGCCCGGCTACTACGTGCTCTCGCGCCTGCTGGAGAACGCCGGCCTGCGCGAGGACGACGTGGAGTACGTGCCGCTCGGCTTCGCCGACCAGGCGACGGGCCTGGCCGGCGGCAGCGTCGATGCCATTTGGGGCGCCGAGCCGGCGCCGACCACCGTCGTCGGCCAGGGCCTCGGCGTCCGCCTGCGCGGCGGCGACGAGGCGGTCCCGAACTTCGACCTCGGCGTGCTGGCCTATTCCGAGCCATTCGCCGCTCAGACCGATCTGGCCCGCCGCTTCATGGTCGCGCACCTGCGCGGTGTGCGCACCTACCTCGACGCCTTCACCCGCAATATCGACCGCGACCGCGTGATCGACCTGTTCGTGCGCCAGACGGCGCTCAAGGACCGATCGCTCTACGACCGCATGGTGATGCCCTATATGGACCCCGACGGGGCGTTCAACACGCTCGACTACGACCGCGTGCAGGACTACTACCTCCGCAACGGCGTCATCCCGCAGACCGTAGACCTCTCGCAGCTCGTCGACAACTCCTTCGCCGAGTACGCCGCCCAGCAGCTCGGGCCGTACTAAAGAGCTACTTCACGGCGCTCGAACTTTGCGACCCGGAAGAACGCGCGACCGACGCAAGCGCCGGCATAACTCCCATCCGTCGTCGTGCCATCTGATGCGGGGCGGGGCCAATAGGGCAGCCTGGCCTGAAGTCTGCACATCCCTCCCGAGGGGTGCTCGGGCGAGTCTGAAGGCGCTCAGCTCAGAGGCACTGCCCGCGGAGTTGACATGATGAATGTGGGCCGCATCCTTGCCATCGGCGGTTTCGTGGCCGCCATCGCCCTGCTCGTCCTACCCAGTGGTAGCTCCCGGGCGGCGCCCCTCTCGGACTCGCCATCGGGCCGCTGGATCGATGCGAACCTCACCGAGCCGGCGCGCATCACCGCCTACGAGGGGGATCAGGCCGTCCGTAGTGCGCTGGTGATCATCGGCACCGGGGCCCACCGGACGCCCACCGGCCACTACCGCATCCTCCGTCGAGTCGCTGATGAGACTATGGACAGCGCGACTATCGGCATTCCGCGGAACGCACCGGGCGGCTACTACTTACGGCACGTGCTGTACACCCAGTACTTCACGAACGATGGTGCCTCGCTCCACTACAACTACTGGTCCAGCAACTTCGGCCATCCGGGGAGCCACGGTTGCCTGGGGATGAGCCTGGAGGACGCGCGCTGGTTCTGGAACTGGGCAGACATCGGCACCCCCATCTACATCCACTACTAGCGGCCCCCGGGATGCCCGCCCGACCGAGCATCCGGCGCGGTATTGGTTGGTGCGGTGGCTCGGCTACTCGGGCTGCGGCAATTGGGCGCTCGTTAGCATCCCGTACTTCGGTCGCGGCTCTGGTCGGTGGGCAGCCGCCCGCGTTTCTGGCATGAGCTTTGCAGCGACCTCCCGCGATGAGGAGGTGGGCCATGACCGCGAGTCAGCCGAGCAGCATGACCGAGACGGTCGCCCGAGTGATCGAGATCAGTGCCCGGTCGGACAAGAGCTTCGACGACGCCATCCGGGTGGGGATCGAGCGGGCGAACAAGACCCTCCGCCAGGTGGAAGCGGCCTGGATCAAAGACCAGCGGGTGGAACTGAAGGACGGGAAGATCGTGGGGTATCAAGTGAACATGCTGGTGACCTTCGTGCTGGAGGACACTCCCTAGGTTGGGCTGCGCGCACCTAGCCGAGCCGGGGCCGTCATCACCCTTCCAGCTCGTGCTTCATCCGCTAGTAGGTGGCTTGGTCGATCTCCCCGGCCGCCTAGCGCCCGGTTGCCTAGCGAGCAGGAACCCAGGTCCGGGGGTCAGAGACCGCCTCAGCGCAGGCCGGACGCGCGCTATACTATGACTCTGGTATGATTTGGCCGGAGTCCAGCAGTTGTTCCAGCTAGGGAGAACATCACCATGGCGATGCAGCGGTGGGATCCCTTCAGCGAGATGACCAGTCTCCGGGACGCGATGAGCCAGCTGTTCGAGCGGAGCATGGTACCCCCGACAGGAACAATGGGCCGCATGCTCGCGGCGCCGATGGATGTGCATGCCGAGGGCGACAACTACGTGATTGAAATGGCGCTGCCGGGCGTCAAGCCGGACGCGGTCGAGATCTCCGTGCTGGGCAACCAGCTGACCGTTCGCGGCGAGTTTCCCGCCGCTGCGGAGGGGCAGCCGGGGCGGCAGCAGCTGCACCGCGAGCTGCCGCGGGGCCAGTTCGAGCGCACCATCACGCTGCCGACGGAAATCGATGCGGACAAGGCGCAGGCCCGCTTCGAGCACGGGATGCTGCACCTGACGGTGCCGAAGGCGGAGGGGGCCAAGCGACGCCGGATCTCCGTCCAGCATCAGCCAGGCAGCTAGAACCCCTTCGCTCCACTCTTGGAGCGGCGCTTCCGCAAAGCCCCTCAATAGCGTGTCGCTTCAGCTGAAAGCGTGAGCGGCGTGCAGGCACTGGGCAGCAGCGCTGGGAGAAGGCACATGCCCCAGGACCACCGCAAGCCTTTGCATACGCTGCCTCAGTGTCCGGTATGTGGAAGCACCAACCTCGTCCACGACGAGCTGCTCACCGGGGAGCAGAGCTGGCGCTGCCGCGAGTGCGGCCACGAGTGGCCGCAGGAGTCACGGCACCCCGAGGACGACACCCCGGCAGCAGGGTGACCAGCCTTGCCCGCGGCCCGCGCGATTCATCGGGTCCACGGCATAGCGCGTCTCGCCTCTAAAGCGCGAGGGGCCGCGGGGCGCGGCCCCTCGCAGGCGATGGTCGAGCCACGTGCCAGCGCCGCGCTCCCCACACCGCAGGCGAAATGTCTCGGCCGGCGAACCGGCCGTCCGCTCTGGCACGCGCCGTGCATTGTCCAATTAGCGGAGGGGCAGATCATAACCGTGCGCCAGCGCGGGGGAGGAAGCATCATGGGCGATCGCGTGGACGAGCTGAAAGGCAACGTCAAGGAAGACTGGGGCAAGCTGACGGGCAACGAGCGCGTCGAGGCCGAGGGACGCGCCGAAGCCGACAAGGCGCGGACTATGCGCGAGACGAAGGGCGCCGTGGAGCAGGCCGGCGGCTCCGTCAAGGAGGGCGTCGGCCAATTGATCGGCGACGAGCGCCTGGAGGCCGAGGGCAAAGCCGACCGCCTGAGCGGGAAGGCGAAGCAAAGCGGCTAGCAACCCTGACGCGACCCCAGGCAGGGGGGCCATACCGGCCCCCCTGCTTGCTGTCCGTCGCCGCTTGCTGTCCGTCGCCAGCCCGCTGCCCTACGGCTGCTCCCGCTCGAAGGCGAAGCGCATGTCCGTGGCAGGCAAGTCGCCCGGGCGGTTCAGCCCGGCCGGCTGCGCGTTGTTGTACTGCCGGAAGTAGCGACTGTTCTGCGCCTGGGCCGCCAGATCTGGCGGCACCCCGTCCCCGGTGATGACGGTCTTGAACCACTCCGCCAGCAGCAGTCCCTGCGTACAGGTGCAGGTCACGTCGAAGTGCATGATCCCGCGCTGAAAGCGCTGGTACACGAACCCCTGGTTGCTCGGATCGAACGCCGGATGGCTGATCGGCGCGCCCCAGATGTCCAGGTTGAACAGCGGGTCGGACTCGCTGCCCGGCACCGTCGTGCGGAACGTCTGCCAGTAGTTCACTGGTAGGTTGTTCCACTGATCCGGCGCGTTCTGCTGCACGAAGCGCACGATATCCGTGGCATAGGTCGGGCTGCCCACACTGGGGGTCTGGTCTTTCAGCGCCTGATCCACGTCGGGGAACACCGAGCCGTTGATGTGCGTGTACGGCATTAGCTCGGGATCGAGCAAGTTCAGCGTGTGTACGCTGCCGTCCGCCCACTTCTGCATGATCTGCCGTTGGAAGAACTGAACGGGGAACCCGAGGAACTGGAACTCACGCGAAATCGGGTAGCCGAAGGTGCGTATCTCACCGTACCCTTGGAAGAAGCCCCAGAAGGCGTCGTCGCGGATCGCGTAGCCCGACTCGGGAAAGTAGCGGCCTGGCGGCGCCGGCCCGAGGTTGGGCACCGGCGGGCTCGTCGGCTGCGGCACCGGCGTCGCCGTCGCCTGCCGCTGACTCGGCGGCGCCTGGACCGGCGTCGGCGTGCTCCCGCGCAGGCTCGGCGGCAGGACCGCCGGCGTGGGCGACAGCTGGGCGGCGGGCGCCGCCCCCGCCGGCGCCGGATCGCCGCGCCACAGCCAGAACGGCACGCTCGCCAGGAGCAGCACGAGCGCGGGCAGCGCCCGCAGCAGACCACGCATCCCTCACCTCCACCGCCGCGCCACCGCGCGGCTTGTTACCCAGTCTCGCACGGCCCGCGCCTGCAAGGGATGTACCACGGCATCTCGATTCCGAGACGCGGCAGCCAGCAGGCGCCCGGGGCGTCGGCGCGTCCGCCCGGGCTTACGGTCGGTCGCGCTGCCCGCTACCTCCGCTCCCGGCGCCGCGACACTGCTGCCCGCCCTCCCCCTGCTGCCGCCCCTCGCCCGCTCCGGACGATCGCCGCTCCCTAATGCCTTACCTCGTAGGGGCGCAGCTTCCCGCGCCCTGCCCGATCGCCGCTCGGCGTTTCCGGCGCCGCTTGCTGCGCCCTGCGCGGTCGGCCAATCGGGCCAGCGTCATATCGAATCCGGTGAGGCGACATCCTTCCCCCTCTCCCCCTGCCAGAGGGCCTGCGTGAGGGCGGTCGCCCTCCCCCTCTCCCCCTGGGAGAGGGCCGGGGTGAGGGCGTCCTCCCCCTCTCCCTCAGGAGAGGCCGGCAGATGGGTGAGGTCCGTCCTCCCCCTCGCCCCCTGAGAGAGGTCGGGGTGAGGGCCCGCCCCGCGTCCTTCCTCCTCTCCCAATGGGAGAGGGCCAGGGTGAGGGCAGGCCCGCTGGGCGCCCTCCCGACCAGATCGCGGCCCCCTCGGTGCCGGACGATAGCCCCTCGCCAATGCATTATCAGTAGAAAGGCCGCGAGGCGCGCAGGAGAGCGCCCGCTAGCTCGCGCGACGTGGTCGCCGTCCCTGCCCGTACACGCCTCCCCCCGCACCCGCCGCCCGCGCCCGGCCCGGGGCCGCCCCGCCGGCCCGGCCCGCGGCAGGCCCCCGGGGGAGTATCGTACGGGGTAAACGATGTGACCTTCCGCGCCCGACCAGCGCGCGCAGACCCGCGCCCGGCCTAGCAGTTAACCATCCGGTTAAGGAGCATCGTTTGACCGTTCCTCGGCTAAACTACACCGTCGCATGGTGGCGCGCACCCGATCGAGCGGTAGCCCGAACCGCGCTCCCGCTCGGCACACGGCGGCGCCGGCCTACGCCTTACGGATTGCGACGAGAGGAGCGCGCGGTGTGCCGTTTAAAGCAACTTGCCGGGAAGTTGAGCAGCGAGCGTCCCGCAGGGGCGGCTCACGTGGCCGGCCGCGGCCTGTGGCGCAGAATACTGCGAGCGCCACTGGCCGCCGCCCCGGCGCCGGAGCCACCGGGAGGGCCGGTGCAGCGGGGGCGTGAGGCGCGGCATACGGCCAGCGCCACTGGCCGCAGCCCCGGCGCCGGCCGCCTCCTCAGCCGGGCTGTAAACCGCTGTAAAGGCGGGGCGAGCACCGCGCCCGGCTCATCGGCCTCTGCAAGCCCGGTACCTCCGCCGAGGCAGCGCCGGCGTAGAGCCGGCGCGGGTAATCGAGGGGGACGACGGATTTGAGGTTCACAACGTCGGCGTCGCCAGCGTCGCGAAACGCCCAGGCATATTCGATCACGGATGGCTCGGGGACCTCGACGTCTTCGACGTGCAGGCCAAGCCCCCGCGCATGGTCGAGCACCTCAGACTCATGTGCTTCCCTACCGCCGCGGGCGGCGAGTACGGGCTCGCCGCCCCGCGCCTTGAGTTGGGCAACGGTTTCGACAGCCATTATCCAACGCTTGGCAGGGTCCCACCGGGCAACCCCGGCGAGCACGGTAGGCTTGTGGAGGCTGCGCCTGAGGATACCGACCAGGGTCTCGCCGATTGGTCGTAGCAGCCGGCGCGGAATCCGCCCGGACTCGGCAAACGTGATCGAGTTCCAATCCGTCTCGACGATCGGTCGTAGCAGCCGGCGCGGAATCCCGTTGGGAATGACGAGCGGATTGACGCCGCAGGTCTGCATCTCGTGCTTCATGTAGCGGCTGACCGTCGTGATAGTTGTCGCAAGGGCGAGGCGTGGCCAATCGACGCGCGGAAAGCCCATGGTGTTATTGGCACTCCTGAGCAGCACCGCTGACGCGCGGCACCCGGCGGCGTGCAGCAAGTCGGACACGGGCCACATGGCCTCGGCGGTGTGCCATTCTTCGCCCAGGACGACGACGAGCTGCGCCGCAGCGATTGCGGGGAGGGCGATCTCGTCCATGACGAACGGCGGGGCGGAGGCATTGAAGTCGCGCAGCTTGCCCTCCTCGCCCTCGGACACGCCGCCGGGGTGGTAGGCGCTGATCCTCTGGCATCAGCGGTGCAGCATCAGGCCGCCGTCACAGCGAGACTCGGCGCCGGGCGCGTGCGGGTCGCCGACGTAGAGGAGGTGCGTCGAGTAGCCGGCTTCCGCGACCAATCCGCCTCCCGCGGCTGGTGCCCGCCAGCGGACGGCCAGCCAGGATGTGTTGGATCCGGAGGACGCGATCACCCCGGTGGCAGCAGCGAACCGTGTGGGACGCGCTGCCTCTCGCGAGCGGGGACAGCCCGGCCGTCAAAGGGGGGCGCGACTACATTGAAAGTTTACCTCAGCAGGCGCGGTCAGCGAGGGGGAACCCGGCGGCGCGGCGAGCAAACCTGCCTTAGGCTGGTAGTAGAAGCAACCGGCGGCGCTCTCGCTCATTCGTCTGCGCGCTATAGCGGTTTGCGGCCGGCTTCGGGCTTCTGCTACAATGAGTTGTTTGCTGCGGGGCGTAGCGCAGCCTGGTTAGCGCGCAGCGTTCGGGACGCTGAGGTCCCCAGTTCAAATCTGGGCGCCCCGACCTGAGACCGGATAGGCCGATGAAACCCGCTCGTCGGAGCGGGTTTTCGCTGCCATGGAGCTTTGCGGTCGTCGGCTGGACGCCGCACGACCGGTGGCGTCCGCCCGAGGGCGCCGCGTATCCCCGCTCGGCCGTGGCGCCGGGGCGAATGCGAAGGAAGCGGGCGATGTACGCAGTAGTCGAGACCGGCGGCAAACAGTACAAGGTCGAGCCGGGCGGGACGTTCCAGGTGGAGCTGCTGCCCGCGGAGATCGGAGCGACCGTCGAGCTGGAGCGGGTGCTGCTTGTGGGCGACGGCGATGCGGTCGAGGTAGGCCGGCCCCTAGTAGCCGGCGCGCGGGTAGTCGCCGAAGTCGTCTCCCAGGACAAGGCCGACAAGATCGTCGTCTTCCGCTACAAGCGGAAGGTGCGCTACCGGCGCAAGACGGGGCATCGGCAGCGGCTAACGCGGCTACTGGTGAAGGAGATCGCCCGGTAGTACGCTATCAGTAGCCAGCCGTCGGCCGGTACGGACTGGGGCGCGGCGGCGCCGCGAGCCGAGAGCCGCCGGGCGGACGACGAGGAGATCAGCATGGCTCACAAGAAAGGCATGGGAAGCTCCCGCAACGGGCGGGATAGTCCCGGACAACGACTCGGACTAAAGGTAGGCGATGGCCAGTTCATCCGGGCCGGCAGCATTATCGTGCGCCAGCGCGGCACGCCGCTCAAGCCCGGCGTGAATGTCGGCTGCGGGCGCGATCACACGCTGTTCGCGCTGGTCGACGGACACGTCAGGTTCGAGAACGCGACACGGGTCCGGAAGCGCGTTAGCGTGTACGCGCCGATGGCAGGTGGCGAGGAGTAAGGGGCGCCAGCAGGCGCTCTGCTCCCGTCTTAATTCAGGGCACCGCGCGCGAGCCGGCGGCCCAGGTCACTGGACTTTACGATGCGAGCAAACATCCATCCCGAATACGTTGAGGCGACGGTACGCTGCGCCTGCGGCAATCGCTGGACCACGCGGTCGACGCGACCCGAGCTACGGCTCGACATCTGCTCGAAATGCCACCCGTTCTTCACGGGCGAGCAGCGGCTCGTCGATACCGGAGGTCAGGTCGAGAAGTTCATGCGTCGCATGAACCGGACCAAGAGCTAAGCTCGGCCGCCACGCGCACGCGTGCTCCGGGGATACGCCGCAGGGACGGGGCCAGGCCAGCGTAGGGTTGGCCAGGCCCCGTCCCTGCTTATACTCATGGCCCGGCGCTGGCCGCGAGCAGTGTGGGCTCGCGCGGCGGTCCGCCGCGCGACAGCCACGTCACAGAGTCCTGAGCCGACATCTCCCGCCCAGCTCGCCCGGCCTACAATGTCCTTGTCCGTTCCACGCATGCGTGGCCGGCCATGTCATGGCGGGACCGCCAATCTGGCGCTGGAGCATTCTATGGCGACTACTCGCAAGGCCGTGGCGGCCGACGACCTCGATGCGTTTCAACAGGGTGCGGCGGCCGTGGACGCTGGCACTGACTGCGCCGCCTGCCACGCGCCGCTGCCCGAGGGCCACCGCTACGTCTGCACTGCCTGTGCCGAGGACAGCGCTCGCCGCGCGGACGCCATCCTCGCGGCGCTCCAGGCGCCGAGCGCCGACTTGACGCCGATTGCCGACCTGGCTGACGTCTCGGAGGACGACGAGCTGATGGACTGCCCGACCTGCGGGATGCCGCTGGACGCGAGCGGCCGCTGCGCGGGCTGCGTGACCACCGTTCGGCGCTGACCACCGCGTAGGGCGGGCCTACTCGTACAAGGTTGCGCCGAGCATGATATGCGCGAAAGTCTGCCAGCTCGGAGCCTCGGGAACGGGTAGTCCTTGATTTTTATAGAAGCCGTCCATATCAGTCGTCCAAGCACTTACCGCCGCCAGATAGCTGTCGAGGGTCGGGTTCTCCCACGCAGCCGGGTTCGCGTCGAGATCGCGGCGCAGCGCGTCCACAAAGGCGATGAAATCAGCTCGAGACTGTAGGCTCGAGATCATAGACTCTGGTTCTCTCATACGCGCCCTCGCTCAGAAGATGGCCAGTAGCTCCAGGGAATCTCGCCTGCGCGGGTCGGTTAGCGGAGGCCGCCGAGCTGGTAGAGGCGGCGCTGCCAGTCCTCGTACTGAGCCTCCAGGCGGTCGGGGGGCAGATCGTCGGGATACCAGCGTTGGAAGCCGGGATCTTTCGCGGCGCTGCCGCGCCCCAATTGTTCGAGGACGGCCTGCCCTCCGTCGGGCGCCACGATCCAGTCGGCGAACAGGATCGCGGCGTTCGGGTGCGGCGCGCCAACCGGTAGGACGATCGTGCCGGCATTGGTCACGACTGGCTCCAGCGGGACGTAGTCGGCCGGGGCATCCGGATCCTTCTGGCGAAGCTCGACGTGGTGCTCGCGGAAGGTAGTTGGCGAGGCGGGGAACTCGCCGGTCACCACCAGCCCGAGCACGGCCGCGCCCGAGACGTTCTGGATCTGGATTTGCTGCTGCTGCATCTGCTCGACGAAGTCGCCGCCCACATTGAGCAGCCAATTTCCAACCTGATTCACGCCCGTGCTCGTGCCGGCCATAACCAGCTTGCCGCGAAAGTCGGGCCGCGCCAGGTCGCGGTAGGTGCGCGGCGCGGCGTCGCGGCTGAAGAGGCGCGTGTTGTAGGCGAAGACTTGATAGGACTCGCGGTCCACGATGCCGAGCACCCGGTCGGTGCCGGCGCCGCGCAGCGCCCGGCCAGGGTAGGTGCCCGCGTGGACCGTATAGAACGGGATGATCTGGTTGGCCCGAGCTAGCTCCTGGATGGCAGCGCCGGTCGTCTCGATCGCGTCGGCGGCGTAGCGCCCGGCGCGCTGCTCCTCGGTGAACCGCTTGAGGAGATTGGCATCGTCGGCGCGGTACAGGTCCACCGGTACGCCGTAGCGCTGCTGGAAGGCGTCCGCGACGACCTGGGGACCGATGCCCGCGAGCGAGGTGTACCAGGTAACTGTGCCCTCACGCTGGGCGCCAGCGAGCAGGGCCGCGTCGCGGTCCGCGCCGCTGTAAAGCGCGAGATCCTCGTAGCGCGTGGGCGGCCCGGCCACGGCGGCGGGGCCCGCCGCCGTGCCTGACGTACTCGACGGCGGCGGCACAGGCGCACACGACCCGTGGCTGGCGGCCAGCGCGATCAAGAGCAGGGCACTGGGCCAGCGGCAGACGATGAGCCGCTGCTGGCGGGTGCGATCGGCCCAAGGCATCAGCCATCCCTCGGCGGTAGGGCCAGGTTGTAGAAGCGGCCCGCGTTCTCGCCCAGGAGCTTGCGCTTGACGCGCTCGCCCAGGTCGGTGCGCTCCAGGAACTCGAGCGCGGCGTTGTCGCGCAGCTCCACGTGCGGGATGTCGGACGAGTACATGACGTGGTCTTCCCCGATAAGCTCGACGACGTCGGGCAGCCAACGGTCGTCGGCCTCCGGGGTGACGTAGAGCTGGCCGCGGCGCAAGTAGGCGGATGGCTCGTCGGCGGGCAGCCGCCAGGTCCACGGATGGCCTTTCATCCGCATGATGCGGTAGTACTCATCCAGACGATCGACCAGGAACGGGACCCAGAGCGAGCCCGCCTCGAGAAAGGCGAAGCGCAGCCTCGGATAGCGGTCGAGCACGCCGCCCTCGATCAGACTGAAGAAGGCCATGAGAATCGGGAGCGTCAGGCTAAAGCCGGTGGCGGCAAAGGCGCTTTCGACGGTGTCGGCCAGGGCGGGGAAGCTGCGGCCGACGTGGACGCAGATCGGCAAACCCGCCACCGCGGCCGATTCCCAGACCGGATCGAGCGGACGTGCGCCGAGCATTTGCTCGCCGGCCGTCCCGTAGATGACCAGTGCGGTGCCGCCGAGCGCCTTGATCTCCTCGATCGCCGCGATGGCCGATGGGACGTGACGGAGCGGCACGAGTCCGGCCCACTTCAGGCGCGCGGCGGCCGGGCGGCACGCCTGGGCTATGTAACGGTTGTAGGAGCGGTAAAGCGCCGCCTCGAACAGGGCATCGCGGGTCATCTGGGCGAACGTCACGCCGGGAAAGATCACCTGCGCGTCGATGCCAAGCCGGTCGAGGTCCGCGACGCGCGCTGCCGCATCGGTGAGGTCCTGGCTGGGCACGCTGTAGGCAACCTTCGAGCGAGCGTAGACGCTGGTGGGCGGCACGCCACCCGGGATGGCGCCCGGGCCGATGGGGTTCGGGATGGTGTGGCCGTCCACGACCCAGAAGCTGTTGAGCGGGCCGCGATTCGCGTCGTGCTCGGTGAGCGTTACCGGGTAGGGGCGTCGCGGCCGGTACTCCTCGTCCAGGTAGTCCCAGACGCGGGTCGGGGGGTTGACGTGCGCATCGGCGTCGACGATCCACCAGTCGTTCAGCATGTTCGTCCTACAAGGCGGTGGCTGGGGCGCAGCAGGTCCGGCCCGCTGCCGCGGCCGCTGGCTCGCGGCCCGATCATAGCGCAAAGCCGCACGCCGGCGCAGGCATGGAGTGGTCCTCCACGTGCTGGCGGGGCGTCGGCGAGGCGAGGGCGCCGGCGAGCGCGAGGCAGTGTGATGGCGCCACGTATGCGTTGGGCGATGGACGGCGCACGCGGTCCGCCTGCCCAGGCACGCGGGAGCGGATAGGTTTATCCGAGGAACGGTCAAACGATGCTCCTTGACCGGGTGGTTAACTGCTAGGCCGGGCGCGGGTTGGCGCGTGCTGGTCGGGCGCGGAAGGTCGCATCGTTTGCCCCGTACGATACTCCCCGGCTCTCCTGCCGCGGGCCGGGCCGGCGGGGGCGTGCCCCGGGCATAGGCGCGGGCGGCGGGTGCGGGGGGAGGCGTGTACGGGCAGGGACGGCGACCACGTCGCGCGAGCTAGCGGGCGCTCTCCGGCGCGCCTCGCGGCCTTTCTATCAAATATGCATTGGCGGGGGGCGATCGTCCGGGTGAGGCGGGGAGCCGGGCAGGGCGCCGCGAGCGGCGGGGGCTTGAAGTAGCACGGGCGGCCGTGGTAGACCACTGCGCCGCACCGAGCCGCGGCGAGGAGGGGGCAGTGGGGCGCGCACAATCGCGCCACCGGCCGCCGCCCGCAGGCCGCGCCGGGCCGCGGAGAGGAGGGCACCGTGGGGCTGTACGAGGAGTTCCTGGCCGACGCGATCGACCTGCACTGCCATATCGACCTGGAGTTCTCCGAGACAGCGTTCCGCAAGCGCGAGCCCGAGTGGGACTGGCTGCCGAAGGCCGAGGCGCTGGGCATGCGGGGCGTCGTGCTCAAGTCGCACTGGTGGCCTACCGCCGTCGCCACCCCGTACATCCGCGCGCTCTACGACGGCCCGGTCGAGTTGTACTCTAGCATCGTGCTCAACCCCGTGGCCGGCGGCACGGAGCTATGGGCGGTCGAGTCGGCCGCGGCGTTGGGCGCCCGCATGGTCTTTCTGCCGACGTGGGGCTCCTGCCATGACCTGGAGGTCCAGGGCCACATCGTGCGCAACGTGCTGCCGCGGGTCTACGAGACGTTCGAGGTGGGTCGCATCCCAGGCGCCTCGTTCCTGGACGAGCAGGGCCGCCTGAGCGCGCGGGGCCGGGAGCTGGTCGCCTACTGCCACGAGCGCGGCCTGACCCTCGGGACGGGGCACGTCTCGTGGCAGGAATCGCTGGCGGTGATCGAGGAGGCGCACGCCCGCGGCTACCAGCAGGTCGTTTTCACGCACCCGCTGTCCGGCGGCATCGAGGCGCCTCTCGACGCCGCCCAGCGCGCCGCGGCCCTCGGCGCCTGGGTGGAGATCTGCTGGACGAACGTGGCGCCGGGCCGGATGGACCCGGCCGAGGTCGTCAAGTGGATCAAGGCGGTCGGCGTCGAGCGCGTCGTAGTGTCCACCGACTACTTCCGCACCGCGCAGCCCTGCCCCCCCGAGCTGTTCCGGCTGCTCCTCGGCACGCTGTACGACGCTGGCCTGACCGCCACTGACGTGCGCACCGTCGCCGCCCTGAATCCCGCGCGCGCGCTGGGCTTGCCTCTGCCAGCGTCGGTCGCCTAGCCTCGCGCCGGAGCGACCCATCAGATCAGCTTTGCCGCCGTGTCGAAGCGCGCGACTCTACGGGGGATGACGTGCGCGTCCCTGGGGTCAAGGCTCAGCGGATGTTTGACGGCACCCCAAGCCCGTCGTATAGTTCCGGAGCACGCTACACTGGTCCGGGGAGCGGCGGCGCGCTCCGCACGAGGCGCGATGTCCCCGCTTGGTGGGCCTGCCGGCGCCAGCCGGCCATTTCGATCGCGGAGCGGCGTTGTGACCAATACGACCCAGGATGAGCGCCCCAACATCTGCGTGCTCATTGACTTCGAGAACATGGCTGTCAGCGCGGAGCAAGTCGACCAGGAATTCGATCTGACCCCCGTGATGGAGCTTTTGAAAACGCGTGGCCGGCTGGCGATTCGCCGGGCCTATGGCGACTGGGCTCGCTACCGGCACTTCCGCGCCGACCTCTTGGACCACGCGGTAGACCTGGTCCAGCTCTACCGCTTCGGCTCGGCCGGCAAGAACCGTGCTGACATCCGCCTGGCTATCGACGCGATGGAAGTCGTCTTCACGCGGCCGGCCGTCGACATGTTCGCCATCATCGCGGGCGACAGCGACTACTCGACGCTGGTCGCCAAACTGCGGGAATATGGCAAGTACACCATCGGCATCGGCCTGCGCCACGCGACCGGCGACCTGCTGGTAAAGAGCTGCGACGAGTTCTTGTTCTACGAGACGCTCGTGGGCCGCGAGCTAGGCGGCGCGGCGCTGGACGGCGCCCAGGCGCGCGAGCTGCTGGCGCGAGCGTTGCGCGCGCTCCAGCACCAGGGCGCGCTGCCGGTGTATGCCGCCAAGCTGAAGCAGACCATGCTCGCGCTCGACTCGACCTTCAGCGAAGCGAACCTCGGCCACGAGCATTTCGACGGCTTTCTCCGCGCGAATAGCGACCTGGCACAGACCGAGTACCGGAACAAGCTGCTCTACGTTGGGCTGGCGGACGGCGCGCTGAACAGCCGCGAATTCACCGGCAAAGATGGGCCGAGGTGGTCCGCGTCCGAGCCGGCGCCCGCGGGCGCGGCGCCTGGCGTAGTGCGCGACGGGGCGGCCTGGCCCGGCTCCATGCCGCTCTCGGAAGCCTACCGCCACCAGCTGCGGCGCTCCGAGCGCCTGGTCGTCGAGCCGACGCTGCGTCGGACGCTGCTGGGCGAGCTGCACGACGTGCTGAGCCGCGGGGATGCGGACCTCACGCTGAATCGCGCGGCCGAGATCCTCCGCTCGCGCGACGAGGCCACCAGCGCCCCACGGCCGAAAGGCCCCATTATCGAAGTCTGCAAGCTCGCGCTGCTCGGCGACGCGGTCACGCTGCGGCGGCCACGCGCCGGCCTGTCGTCGCCCGCGCTGCCGGCGGCCAACGGCGACGTGGAAGCCTTCCGCCGCGCGGCTGAATCCGTTTACGTGCAGAAGATCGCGGAGGCCGGCCTCGAGCTAGGCCATACGGACCTATCGTTGGTCCTGTTCGATACGGCGACAGAGGCGAGCGCCGTCGAGTCGATCCTCGGCGACTTGCGCGCGAGCGGGCGCCTGACCGAGCGCGAGGGTGGCCGCTTCGGTCCGCCCGAGGACTGGGCGGCGGTCTTGCAGCTCCCGACGTTGGCGAGCGCCGTCGCCGAGCTTGATGCTTGCGCCCTCACCACGGACGTGGTGTCGCCGGGCGCGGCGCGGGCCCTATTCGAGGCCGGCAACACGGTGCGGGGCACCAACTTCGCGCAGGCGTCGGAACGCTACTTGCGCGCCGCCCGCCTGCAGCTCGAAGCGATTCGCCGCGGCGCGCCGGGCGCGGGCCGCGAGGACTTCTGGTGGTACTTCGCCAACTTCCTCGCCACGCGCGCGGGCGCCGCGTTCTCCGAGGGCCGCTACCCGCTCGCGGTGCCCTATTACCTGGCCTTCTTCGCCCTGTTGCGCGAGGGTGAGCCGCTCTGGGACCAGGTGTTCAAGCTCGTCAACGTGATGCTCTCGTACTACTTCGCCACTGCCGCCAAGCAGGTGGGCATCTCGCCCGGCCGCAATCCGGGCTACACTCACCCCACGCTCATGGCCGTGCTCCTCCACAACCACCCGGAGCCGGCCGTGGCCGCCCGCTGGCACGAGCTAGCCGTCGAGCTGGCGCGCACGAACCCGGCGCTCGTCGAGCAGATGCTCGACTACGCCTCGCTGACGCCCGCCGACCCGATGCTGGTGAACCGGACGGCCACCGTGCTCCGGGAGCTGCTGAGCGATTGGTACGCGACGCCCGTGGCGGCCGAGGCTTGACCGGCCGCTCCGGTCCGCGTCGCCCGTCGCGCGAGGAGAGAGGCCCAGTGCCGTGGTGGCTGCCGTCGGGTTGCCGCGCCTTCGCGGTCGGCGCGCCACTGCTCGGCGTGGCGCTGCTCGCGCTCGCCTGCGCGACCCCGGCAGCGCCCGTTCCCGCGCCAGCGGCCACGTCGGCCCCCGGTGCGGGCGGCGCGGCAGCAGCAGCTAGCGCCGCCCCGGCGGCCGTGGCCACCGCGCCGCCGGCGCTCGCCCGCGTCCGACTCGGCACCCTGAGCCCGTCGTCAAGCGACGCCGGCTGGCTCATCGCGCAGGAGCGTGGCTATTTCCAGGAGCAGCGCATCGCGCTGGACACGACGCCGTTCACAACGGCGGCGGAGATGGTCCCGCCGCTGGGCGCGGGCCAGCTCGACGCGGGCGGCGGGGCACCGAGCGCCGGACTGTTCAACGCCGTTGCCCGCGGGATCGCCCTACGCATCGTCGCTGACAAGGGCGGCACCCAGCGGGGCTTCGGCTACACCTCGCTCCTGGTCCGCCGCGAACTTGTGGACGGCGGCGCGGTGCGCGGCCCGGCGGACCTGCGGAGCCGGAAGGTCGCGCTGCCCAATCTCGGCGGCGTCAGCCCCGAGGCCGCCCTCGATCGCCTGCTCCAGACGGTCGGCCTGAGCACGGCCGACGTGGACCTGACGGTCGTTCCCTTCCCGGACCAGCCGGCGGCGTTTGCCGGCGGCAGCGTCGACGCCGGCATGCTGATCGAGCCGTTCGTGACGCTGGCGCTGGAGCAGGGCACGGCGGCCACCCTGGCGCGGCAGGACGAGTGGTACCCGGAGCAGCAGGTCGCCACGATCATGTTCTCCGAGAGCTTCGCCAGCCAGCAGGCCGACGCAGGCCGGCGCTTCGTGCTGGCGTACCTGAAGGGCGTCCGCGAGTACAACGACGCCTTCGCCAAGCACGACGAGGCGAAGCGGCGCGAGGTCATCGACATTCTGGTGAAAACGACTGCTCTGAAGGACCGGGCGCTGTGGGAGCGTGTGGCCGTGCCCAGCTTGGACCCGAATGGCCAGGTCAACAAAGCGGCGCTGGAGCAGGACCAGCAGTACTACCTGCGCACGGGCAAGCAGCAAGACCACGCGGACCTGGACAAGATCGTCGACACGAGCTTCGCCGACTGGGCGGTGCAGCAGCTGGGGCGCTATTAGGGGCGGGACGGGCAGGTCGGCGGCTCGCGAAGCGGCAGATCCGCGGGCGCGGCCGGCTCCGCCAACGTGATGCGGGGGATGAGCGCGGGGTCGAAGTCGCGGACGCGCCCCGGCCCAAGCGCCGCCAGCGTGTCGCGGCAGCACTCCGCCGCCGCCAGCAGCCCGGCGACGTCCACGCCGAGGCACGCGGGGGCAAACGGCGTCAGATAGGCGATGCCCGACGCGAGCAGGCGCATCGCGCCCCGATAGTTGCCCCGCCGCTGATGGTGGAACGCGACGCCGACCTGCAGGACGCCCTGGTACAGGCGGCGCAGCGGCCCCGGCTCCGCGAGCCACAGCGCCTCCAACGTCTCGTGGCACTCGAAGAACGCGCCGCGATTGAATTCGCCGACGGCCACCCGCAGCTCTGGCGGCGGCGCGTCGGCGCACGAGCGGTGCGCCACGGCTTTCTGCTCCGTCAGCGCGAGTCGCCTCCATGCTGATGACCGCGGACGATCTCGCCGTCGGGCCACCGGACGGCGGCCGCGGCGCGGACCGCGCCCTGCCGGCCCGGCCGCCCGTCTGGTTGCCAGCCCCTCGTAATGGTATACTTTGCCACGTGCCGTGGGGGCGCCTCTGGCGCCCTCCGGATCCCAGGCCGGGTTAGCTCAGTGGTAGAGCGAGCGATTCGTAATCGCTAGGTCCAGGGTTCGAATCCCTGACTCGGCTCCGGAAGGCGAAGGCTGGCGGCTGCGCCAGCCTTTTTCATTGGCGGTAGAGGGCGTCGGCGTAGCCGCTGGCGCGCAGCCGCTCGACGATGGCGAGGTCCACGAACTCCTCGGGGCGCGCGGAGGCCGCGGCCGGCACGTCGCCCGCGCGGCTGTCGAGCTCCGCGGCGATAGCTGCGAGCGACGGGTACAGATCGCGCTGGAAGCGCCCCTTGTAGTATGCGTAGGTGTCCGCCAAGACCTCGCGGTCCTGGACGTCCGTGTAGCGGGCGATGGCCCCGTACGCCGCCTCGGGGTCGGTCTCGTAGCGGTGGACGCCGGCGATCACGGCGCGCAGCACCTTCTCCATCACCGCCGGCTCGTCCCGCAGGTACGGGCGCGTGGTGGTGACCGTGCTGCCGGGCGACGGCAGCCGCAAGCTCGTAATGTCGATGAGCAGGTTCAGCCCGAACCGCCGCACCTCCAGGCCCAGCGGCGGGCTGACGACGATGCCCTGCACGGTGCCAGCCTGCAGCGCGGCGACCGACTCGGGGTTGCCGCCCGTCTGGAGGATAGCCACGTCGCGTCCCGGCTCCAGCCCAGCGCGCCGCAGCGCCTCGCGCCCCGCCACGTCGCTGGAGGCGCCGTAGCGCGACACCCCTACCGCCTGCCCCCGCAGCGACTCGACGGTCGGGTAGGCGGACGCGCTGTACAGCGCCTGGTTGTGGTAGTTCGTCAGGGAGCCGACGATCACCTGGTCGCCGCCGTGCAGCACGGCATCGACGATCGCCGGCCCGCCGGCCATCGCCGCGACTACGTCGCGGTTCTGGAGCGCCGCGAGCATCGGCGTGCCAGCGGGAATCCGGACGAGCGTCGTGTCCAGCCCCTGCTCGCGGAACAGACCCGCCTCTTGCGCCAGCCACATCGGCGTCGTGCCGGCATTTGTCGTCGTGTACGCCAGCGCCACGGACCGCGGGGCGGCGGGAGCTGGCGCCGTCTCCACGGCCGGCACTCGCGACACCGCCGTCGGCGGCGCAGCGGCCGGGGCGCTAGGCTGAGGCGCCGCCGGACGGCAACCGGCCAGGAGCAGCGGCACCAGCAGCGCGGCGATGCCGGCGGCGTGGCGCGGTACGGCCAGACCACGCGCGGCACGCCGCCGGACCGCGGTAGCTGGCTCGGCGGCCGGCGGGGTCGGGCGCGTGCGCGCGGGGCACGTCACGCGGCGCCCGGCTGGAAGTCGAGCGCGACCGGGCCGGTGTACTCCAGGATGTACAGCCCGCCCCGGAAGCGGTCGACCGTGTAGAAGAGGCCGCGGTCATCCACGTAGACGTCGTTGAGCTGGATTGCGCCGGCCGGCGAGTCGGGCGGGGGCTCGGGGATGTAGTAGCCGATCTCGCGGGGCTGGTCGGCGTCGCGCACGTCGTAGAGCCGCATGCCGCCGGCGAAGAACGTGCCCACGACGAAGCTCTCGGACACGCCGCACCCCGGCAGGGGCATGATCTCGTGGACGTTGTGGGCGCCGAAGCGGCCGCCACGGCGGCACAGCTCGTCGCGGTTGGGCGGGTCCGGCAAGACGGCACGGAACCGGGGCCGCGTCTCGTCGCTCACGTCCACCAGCCGGATGAGCTTGGGGGCGTCGGCGCCGGCCGGCAGCACCGACTCCTCGCTGAGCACGAGGAGGTCGCGGCCCGGTAGGGGCGTGGCAGTGTGCGCGTAGCCCGGCAGCTCGGGCGGGTGCTGTAGCCGGCCGACGAGGCGCGGCGCCGTCGGGTCGGCGATGTCGAGCACGAGCACGCCGCCGTCGATGTAGCCCAGGTAGACGCGGTCAGGGCGGGCGGGCAGCACGTTGGCGTTGTGCATCCGCACGCCGTTGTCGCGCGGCTTGCGCCGCGGGGCGATCGGCGGCGCCGCGTCGCCCTGGCGCGTGCCGGGCAACCACCAGCGTCCCACCTCGCGCGGCTGCTCGGGGTCCGACACGTCGACGATCATGTAGAACTGGTCGTCGGGCGGCGCCGTTGGAACGAAGTCGGGGGCGCCCGTCGAGATGTGGGCGTACTTGCCGTCCACGCACCAGACGAAGTGCACGCCGCGCGACACGCCGCCGCCCGTGTTGAAGAACGCCAGCTGGCGCGGCGCCGCGGGGTCGCTCACGTCGTACAGCCAGAGGCCCGCCGGCTCGTCGCCGGCGCGGGCCACCTGCCGGGCCACGAGCAGTAGATCACCCACCACCGCTAGCGAGTTGCCGCGCACGCGCGGGTGCTCGACCGGCAGCTGGCAGAGCAGCGCGGGCTGCCGCGGGTCGGTCACGTCGAGGATGCTGACGGCCTGGGGCGCGGACTCGTGGGCGACATAGAAGATCCGGCGGCCGTCGGGCCGCCGCTGCAACACGAGCCCTTCCCCGCCGTTGCCAGCGCCGGCCAGGTCGTGGTGAGCCAGCAGCGCGAAGTCGCGCGCCTCCGCAGGCATCGGCCGCCTCCGTCGGTGAGAATGGCCCATTGTACGAACGGCCCGCGCCGACGAACAAGCGGGCAGGCGGCGCGCCGTGCGGCGCACTGCCGGCCGCGCCTTCGGCCCGCCGGCCAGGAGCGCCAGCGGGACGCGACGGAGCTGGCGTTGTCGGCCATGACGCCGGCTGCTACAATTTGCGCGGCCGCCCCCGGGCCGTCGTCCCCCCTTCGGAGGAGTCGTGTCGCGAGCGCCCGCGCCCGCCGCTGCCGTGCGCTTCCCAGCCCTGTATGCGCCCGCCTTTCGGCTCTACTGGGTGACCTCTACCGTCGCCATGCTGGGCGACAACATCGAGCACGTGATCGGCTACTGGCTGCTGTGGGGGCTGACCCATTCGCCGTTCTGGCTGGGCTACGCGGTGTTCGCGCACTGGTTTCCGTTCCTCCTCTTCTCGCTGCACGCGGGGGCGTGGGCGGACCGCTTCGACAACCGCTATCTGCTGCAGGCGAACCAGGCGTGCCTGGTCATCTGCTCGGGAGCGCTGGGGCTGCTGGCGGTGACCGGACAGCTGCAGCTCTGGCACATGATCGTGCTGCTGCTGCTCCACGGCTTCGCCGGCGTGATCCAGATGCCGAGCAGCCAGGTGCTGGTCTACGATCTGGTCGGCAAGGACAGCCTGCCGAACGCGCTCAGCCTGGCGGCGAGCAGTCGCTACGTGTCCCAGTTTCTCGGGCCGATGATCGGGACCTGGCTGCTGACGACCTTCGGCGCGGGCGGTGGCCTGCTGGCGAACCTCGTGTTCTACGCGCCCCTGACGGTGGCGCTATTCGCGCTGCACCCGGTCCGCACGGCGCAGCCGGTCCCGCGCGCGACAAACTGGCGCGGCATTGTCGAGGGCGTGCGCTTCGTGCGCCGCCATCGGGCGATCCTCGGGCTAACGCTGCTGGCGGCCATCCCGGGCGGGCTGCTGGGCTTCGGCTACCAGGCGCTGATGCCGGCGCTGGCCGAGGAGCTTGGCTCGGGCGAGCGCGGCTTCGGCCTGCTGCTGTCGGCCAACGGGATCGGCGCGATCACCGGCGCGATCGTGCTCGGCTACGCCGGCCGGGTCGGGGGCCGCGGGCGGGCGGTCTGCCTGGCCACGCTCGCGTGGGCGGCGCTGCTCGTGCTATTCGCCCTGCTCCCGTGGTTCTGGCTCGCGCTCGTCGTGCTGCTGCTCGTGGGCGCGGCTAGCATCATCGCCAACGCGCTCACGCAGACGCTCGTGCAGGCGCTCTCGCCGGACGACCTGCGCGGCCGTATCATGGGAGTGTACGCGGCCGCGGTGTTTGGGCCGCGGGCCGTCAGTGGGCTGCTGCTGGGCGCGCTGGCCACCGCGCTCGGGGCGCACGCGGCCGTCGGCGCCCTGGCCGGGCTGATCGTCGCCGTGGTCCTGGCGCTCGTCGCCGCGCTGCCCACTCTACGCACGCTCGATTGAGAGGGCCGGCAGCCAAGGCGCCTTGCAGGCCCCTTGCCCCGGCTGGCCGACGAAGGAGGTTCCCTTGGCGCGCGCGTTGCGCGAGTTTCTCACGCTGCTGGACGAGCGCTACCCCGACCAGCTGGTGCGCGTGGCGCGCGCGGTGGAGCCGGCCAACTTCGACGTGACGGCGATCCTCCAGCACCTGGAGAACCGCGGCCGTTACCCGCTGGTGTGGTTCGAGCAGCCCCGCAACCTCCATGGCGCCGTCGCCCGCTTTCCGTTGATCTCGAACGTCTACGCCACCCGCGAACGCTGCGCCATCGCGCTCGGCCTGGACCCGAGCGACGCGATGCTGGGCCTGAGCCTGGAGTACGCCCGCCGCGAGGAGCGCTCCGTGCCGCCCGTGGTGGTGGGACCGTCGGAGGCGCCGGTGAAGGAGTGGGTGCAGACGGGCGAGGCCGCCGACCTGCGGCAGCTCCCGCTCGTGTGGCACCACGAGATGGACCCCGCCCCCTACATCGACATGGCCGTCGCCATGCGCGACCCAGAGAGCGGCGCCTACAACGTGGCGTTCTTGCGGACGATGTACAAGGCGCCGCGGCGCCTCGGCCTGCACATGTCGCCGCGCCACAACTGGCAGATCGCTCGCAAGCACGAGCGCCAGGGCGAGCCGACGCCGTGCGTGCTGGTCGTCAGCCACCATCCGGCGTTCTATCTCGGCGCGCTCAACGTCTCCCCCTATGGCCGCGACGACTACGGCGTGGTCGGCTCGCTCATGGACGAGCCGCTGCGCCTGGTGCCATCGGAGACGTGGGGCGACCGCTTCATGGTGCCCGCCGACGCCGAGCTGGTCATCGAGGGCGAGGTGCCGGCCGGGGTGCGCGAGGTGGAGGGGCCGTTCGGCGAATTCACCGGGTACTACGGCCCGCAGCGCGTCCGCTGGGTGATCGACGTGAAGGCGATCAGCGGCCGGCACGACGCGATCTTCCAGGATATCTTCGTCGGCCACCGCGACGTGTGGACGATGGGGAGCTTCCCCAAGGAGGGCAGCATCTACAACCGCATCAAGGGCGTGGTCCCCGGCGTGCGCGGCGTCCACCTGCCCATCTCGGCGACCGGTCGCTACCACTGCTACATCAGCCTCGACAAGCGCGTGGACGGCGAGAGCAAGCAGGCGGCGCTCATCGCCCTGGGCGAGTGCGACTTCGTCAAGCATGTCGTCGTGGTGGACGCGGACATCGATCCGTATGACGAAGAGCAAGTTCTGTGGGCCATCGCCACGCGCGTCCAGGCCGACCGCGACGTGGACGTGATCCGCAACTGCAAGGGCAACACGCTCGACCCGTCGCAAGAAGACGACGTGATGAGCGCCAAGATGATCATCGACGCCACGAAGCCGGTGAGCCGGCCGTACGAGGAGCGCGTGCGCGTGCCCGCGGCCGCGCTGGAGCGCATCGACCTCGACGCCTACCTCGCGCCCCAGTCGCTCCCCGCCGAGGCCGCCGGGCGCTAGGCTACGCCGGCCGCCGAGCTAACGCGCCCGGCCGTGCCGACGGCGAAAACGGTCAGGCCCCCCTTGCATCTCGCGGGCAAATGCGCGAAGATGGGGCACCCCGTCCATCCACGTGACCCACGCGAGGGAGCGCCGTGCGGTTATCCATGCGCCCTCCAGCCAGCGGCCGAGGCCTGGGCGGGCGCGCGCTGTGGGCGGCGCTGCTAGCGGCGCTCCTGCTGCTGCCGCCCGCGTCGCAGGCGACCGCCCCGGCCGTGGCGCTGGACCTGCTGGCAGGCCCACTGACGCAGGCGGACGAGGCAGACCGCGTCGCGCCGACCGCCGACCCTGCCAGCCTGCGCCTGCGCGACCAGCGAATCCGCGGCCGCCTGGTCTGGTCACAGGCCGGCGTGCCGGACCAGCAGATCGAGTGGGCCGTGCGCGCCTGGGACGCGACGGTCGCCGCGCTCCCGGCCGCCGGGCTGGCCGCGCCGGGCGACCCGCTGGCGCTCTACCTGTTCGCCGACGGCGACGCGTTTCGCCACCTGACGAGCGAGCTAACCGGCCTGCCGCTCAGCGCCATCCACGGGTTCGAGGGCGGTCGCTCGTACGCGGCCGGCCCGCCCCGCGGCGTTTACGTGAACGCGGGCGCCATCGCGTCCGCGGCCCAGGCGGCGCGGCTCGTCGCGCACGAGCTGGTCCACCTGGCCGAACGCGACGCCATTGGGAACCGCACGGTTCCCCGCTGGTTCAGCGAGGGGCTGGCCGAGCGCGTCGCACAGCGGGTGATGGCCAGTGTCGACGCCGATGCGGCAGCCGAGCGGCTCTGGCGGCGCGCGGCGGTCGTCGCCTCGGCGCTTCACCACAACGTCGCCTATCCGCCGAGCGCGCTGGCCACGCCGGTCCAGTGGAACGACGCCGCGGCCGCGGGGCAGGATCGGCTCATCTATGCGGAGGCGCTACTGACGGTCGATTGGCTGCTGGAGCGCGGCGGGCCCGGCGCGGCCGGCCGGGTGCTCGCGGCGGTGGCCAGCGACAAGCCGTTCGCCGCCGCGCTCGACGACGTGACCGGAATCCGCGTCACCGCGCTCGACGCGAGCATTGACGCGGCGCTGCGCGCCGACCTCCTGCCCCGCTTTCCGGTCGGCATCCACGTCTTCGCCCCGGCCGGGCCGCCCGGGACGCGGTTCCAGTTCGCGGCGGTCGGCGTGCCGCCCCACGAGGTGCTCAGCCGGGAATTCGTCCGGGAGGACGGCCACCCGGCCCGCGACTCCGGCCCGCCGGCCGTCGCCGGCCCGGTCGGCAGCGCCTACTGGACCTTCCAAACGCGCCCCGACTCGGAGCCAGCGACGTGGTGGGTGACCGTCCAGGGCGACCACGGCACCTCGGCGCGCCTGTCGTTCCGCGTCACGCCGGCTGGCGACGCCCCGGCTGGCCCGTAGACGTAGCGCCAGCGCGCCCGCGCCGTATCTCCACAATCTCTCCACAGTTTCCTGCTCCCAGGCCCGCCTTTTCTTATGGTGGTCTTAACGCGCGCTGTTATCCTTGGCGCTAGTGCAGGCGGGCCTGCACCGGCCGCCGGTCACTGCTGGCGAGCCAGCGCGGCAGCTTCGGCCGCTAATTTCGACGGAGGATTGACCCTGATGATACGACGGTTGGCGATTGGGACGATTGCCGCGGCGGCGCTGCTCGGCGCGGGCTTCAGCGGCCAGGCTCAGGCGCAGACGCAGACCTGCGCGACCTGGATTACCAACGGCGCGTGCGGCGAGAGCCACTTCAACCAGGCCCCGGACCCGAGCGACCCGCGCCCAGCGATGCAGATCGCCGGCCAGGCGCAGCTGCCGCCGGCCGCCGCGCAGGCGGCCACCGGCTCGGCCTCGCAGGCCGGCCCGCAGGCCGACAGCCAGCCGGCCGGCGAGGAGTAGGCTCCTCCCTGGCTCTCGGACCCGCGACACAGACGCGCTCGCCAGGTTTGGCGAGCGCGTCTTTACGCGTCCGCCCGCTATGCTACACTGCAAGCGAGCGTCGCATGACCGCCGGCTGAACGGCATCGTGCCCTCACGCCACCTCTCGGACCCGTTGAGCTCACGCGCGAGGCCTGCCGATGGCGCGCATCTTCTGGGTGACTTGCCCCAAGTGCCGCGGCCGCTTCTATTGCCACTACAACGACCTGCGGCACACCGCCTGGCAGCTGCACTGCCCATACTGCCAGCACCGCTTCGCGCAGGACGACAGCCCCGAGATCGTCGAGTAGCGCCGGCCGTGCGGGGGCGGCGGAGCCGGCGTGCGGCTGCCCGACGCTTGACGACGCCCCCCGCCTGCGCCACAATCCGCGCCAGTTGCAGTTTCTGTCAAGGGAGTACCGATGCCGAAGGACTTGTCGGGGTTCATCAGCCGGATCAGCGCGGAGTTTCCCGACCAGGTGGTCACGATCCGCCGCCCGGTCCGCGCCAGCGAGTACGAGGTGACCGCCATCCTGCAACACCTCGATGATCGCGGCCAGTA
>DATGMD010000090.1:0-5053 GCA_035293805.1 Chloroflexota bacterium
GGCCGAGCAGGCGAGCACGGCGTGGCCCACTTGCTTGGCGTGGCCGGCGTAGCGCTGGCGGATGGCGACCACGTCGAGGTAGGAAGTGAACGAGTAGACGCCCGCGATGTCCTGGATGCCGCCGGCTTCGAGCTGGTCCCACAGCATGCCGGCGGTCACCGGGATGGCGTGCTTGATGGCGCCCGGCCAGAGCGGCGCCTGGTTCAGCAGGATCGGCTGGTCGCGGAAGTAGAGCGCCTTCACGCGGATGACGGGCTGCGGCCGGCCCGTGCCGATGGTGCCGCCCGAGTAGTAGCCCGGCCACTCGCCGAACGGCCCCTCAGCCTCGCCCTCCTCGTCCACCGGCGGGATCTCGCCCTCGATCGCGATCTCCGCGCCAGCGGGGATTGGCAAGCCCGTCACACGGCCGGGGATAACCTGGAGCGGCCGGCCGCGCAGCCCACCCACGAAGTCTAGCTCCGAGCGGCCCCAGGGGATCTTCGTGTAGCCGGCCATGTGCGACAGCGGGTCGCCGCCGAACGTGGCCACGACGGGGCACGCCTCGCCCCGCTCCCAGTAGGCCTGGCAGATGAGGCGGCCGTCCTGGCCGGGGCTCATCCAGATGCCCAGCCGATTCCGGTCGTGCACCTGGATGCGGTAGGTGCCCATGTTCACGAAGCCACTCGCGGGGTCGCGCATGATGACCACGTCGCCCGTGCCGATGTAGCGGCCGCCGTCCTTCTGGTGGTAGCGCGGCACAGGGAACTGCCACAGGTCCACCTCGGCGCCGGTCTGCGCGTGCTCCAGCACCGGCCCGTCGGCCACCTCGACTGGCGGAATCGGGCTGACGCTCTTCACCTTGCGCGCGGCGAGCCGCACCAGCTCCAGCTTCGAGTGATCGAGCGGCAGGCCGAGCGCCAGCGCCGAGCGGCGGTAGGACGCGTACAGCAGGCTCGCCACGCGGTAGCCGGCGGGGTAGCCTTTGACGTTGTCGAAGAGTAGCATGGGCGGCTCGGGGATCAGCTCGGCGGTCGCCTCGGTGAGCGCGCCGATTTCCAGGTCCCAGTCTGCGCCGTCGATCTGCTGCCAGCGGTCCACCTCCTGACACGCCGTGATCCACGAGCGCAGGTCGTCGAATACCGCCGCGGTTTGCTCAATCGTCTGGACCATGGTCAATCTCCTTCACTTGATAAGCTCGTTGGCGAGCTGCAGGGCGCGCTGTCGCTGCGGCAGCAGTGCCTCTGCCTGGTGCGGCACGTACTCCGCCATGTGCGCCGGGTCGGGCTGCTCCGCGGGCGCGACGGGCGGCACGTCCAGGCGGCGGCTGTTCGTCTCGATGGTCTTGCTTAATTGCTCCTGCACCCGCTGCGAGAGCACCCAGTTGATGAAGAGCTGCGTGGCGCTCGGATGCGGCGCCCGGTTGATGAGCTGCAGACCGCCGAAGCCAATGTTCAGACCCTTTGGCCCCTCCTCCAGCGGGCGCACGTTGAACTTGAGGCCCTGCTGCTCGAAGGTGATGAGCTGGTCGGTGCCCATGCCCACGCCGATCGGGTAGCGCCCGCGCACCACCCACTCGGCTTGCTGGCGGTTGTCGCCGGTCACCGCCACGTCCTGGGTCGTGAGCAGGTCGCGCACGTACTGCTCGCCGTTGCCCGCCAGCATCACCGTGAGCACGCCCAGCCCGGCGCCGCCGCGAGGGTCTTGCAGGACGATCTTGCCCTTCGCCCGCGGCTCCAGCAACCCGCGCTGTGTGTTCAGCTCGACCTCGGGCATCAGGTCGCGATTGATCCAGATGCTGGTGCGTACATACGCCGAGAAGCCGGGCATAAACTCATGGCTGTTGTCCACGAACAGGCCGTCGAGCCCGCCCAGCCACTTGCTGTCGTCGGCCACCTCGGGCAGCACGAGCAGCGGCCGGATGGGATCGAGCATGCCCTCGTCGCGCGCCTGGTAGACCTGCGGGTCGGGCCCGCCGACGCGCAGGTCCCACAGGTATTGGCCGGCCTGGCGCTCCTGGACGAGCCGCGGCCAGAAGTCGCGCGAGTTCACGCCGTTGAACTCGACCTGGATCTCCGGGTAGTCGTTCTGGAAGGCAAGGAGCGCGTCGCGCCACAGGGCACCGGGCGGCCCCGACAGGGCAAGCCGCCCCTCCTGCTTCGCCGCTGCGACGAGTTGGTCCCAGCCGGGCGGCTCGCTGGCCGGCGGCGCGCCGGCGCTCGCGGGCGCGCTCTCGGTTGTCGCGCGCGCCGCCGGGCCGGCGCCGGTGGGCGCAGACGGCGCCGGCGCGCAGGCCGCGAGCGCGATGGCGGCAGCTAGCGGCAGCAGCCAGCCGCCCGCCGGTCGTCCGCGTGGCGGACCAGCGCGCGACGGAAGGCTGGTTGTCCATGTCTTCAACGTCAGTCTCCCGCGTAGAGGCCGTCGATGTAGCCGGCTTCGTCGAGGGCGCGCAGGTAGTGCAGGTCCCATAGGGCGAGCGGGCTGATCTCGCGTGCAGCAGGGTATTGCAAGCAGGCTAGCTCGTAGGCGTTCGCCACGGCCGGCAGCGTCGGGTAGGGCTTGCGCGGCAGCCGGGCGATGCGGGCGGCCGTGTAGGTGCGCGTCTCGCCGAGCCGCTGCGCGAGACTCTCCAGGATGCGGTTCGTCTCCGCCTCGTGCGTGGTGGCGAAGTGGATGGCCAGCACCATCGCCTTCAGCAGCCGCTCGCCAAGACGGTCGGGCCGCGCCAGGCGCGTCGTGGTCGTGGTGAGCGTCGGGCCGTGGATCATTGGCAGCGGGTCGAGGTCGAGCACCGGGTAGCCCGCGGCCTCGTAGGCGGCCGTGCTGCCGGTCACGAACGCGGCGTCGATGCGCCCGTCCTGGAGCGCCTGAAACTGCTTCTCGCGCAGGCCGGCCGACATGCTGCGCGCGAGCTCCACCCACTCCACATCGTGGCGCTCGACGCCCGCGCGCTGGAGATACAGGATGTGGTTGCCACGGTTGTGCGCGTAGCCGCCGTCGGGCCCGGTCTGCGCCGTCTCGCCGAGCCGCCAGCCGCGCAGCTCCGCGAGCGACTGCACGGGTCGGCGCGAGGCCAGCTTGTCGCGCACGCTGTTGCGCGGCGAGGCCAGGTGGACGATCGGGAAGCCCTCCGCGAACAGCTTGTAGGGCGTGATGTGGTTGCCCGAGATGAAGTCGATGCGCCCCTCGGCCAGCGCGTTCTCGGCCGGCGTCGAGCTATCGCAGTACTCCCAGTGCACGCGCTCGACGCCCACGGCCCGCCATAGGCCGCTCTGCTCCAGCATTTCCCGGAGCGGCAAGTGCGACGCGGCGCGATAGTAGGCGCGCAGCTCGATCGGCTCGTACTCCGTCATGTGGGGCGCTCCTGAGTCATTTCAGCAGCTCGGCGGTGAGCTGGAGGGTGCGCTGGCGGACGGGCGCGAACTCCTCGCGCGGGGTGACGAGGTAAGTATCCAGGCGACTCGGGTCCAGCGCCTCGTCGGGCGCTACGGGGGGCACGTCGGTGCGCAGGCTGTTCTGGCTCACCGCCTGCGAGAGCATGGCCTGCACGCGCTGGCTCAGCATCCAGTTCACGAACAGCTTCTGCGCGTTGGGGTGCGGCGGGTGGTTGATGACCGACACGGTGTCGAAGGCGACGGTCTCGGTGCCGGGCAGCGGCTTCACGCTGAGCCCCACGCCCTCGTGCTGGTAGTTGAGCATCGTGTCGCTGCCCATGCCGATGGCGATGGGGTAGCGCCCGCGCACCACCCACTCCGCCATCTGGCGCTTGTCGCCCGAGACGACCAGGTCTTGCTTGGTGAGCAAGTCGCGCACGTAGCCCTCGCCGTAGGCGTGTAGGAAGGTCGCCAGGCGGTTCGCCCCGGCGCCGCCCCGCGGGTCCTGCACGACGATCTTGCCCTTCCACCGCGGGTCGACCAGCTCGCGCTGCGACGCCAGCGCCTGCTCGGGCACGAAGTCGCGGTTCACGTCCACGCCCGCGCTCAGCGAGCTGTTGAAGGCCATCGTGGTCTGCTTCGCGCGATCGGTGAACACGAAGTCGAAGCCTCCCAGCCACTTGCTCTCGTCGGCCACTTCGGGCAGCGTAAGTAGCGGCCGCAGCGGGTCGAGGATGCCGTCGTCGCGCGCGCGGTAGGCGTCCACGTCGATCCCGCCGAGGCGCAGGTCCCAGAGGTATTGATCGGCCTGACGCTCCTGGCGCAGCCGCGGCCAGAAGTCCCGCCCGTTCATCGGCGTGTAGTCGAGCCGGATGTCCGGAAACTCCTTCATGAACGTGGCGAAGGCCTCGCGGTATAGCTCGCCCTGCGGCCCGCAGACGACCACCGCGCCCTCCTGCCTGGCGGCGGCGACAAGCTGCTCCCACTCGGCCGCCGGGCTGGCTGCGGCCGCGGCCTCGGCGCTCGGGGCGGTCGCGCGGCTCGCGCTGGTGGGTGCGGCGGGCGCGGTGGCCGGCGCTTGCGCCGCACGGCCGCACGCCACCGCGGCGAGCAGGAGCAGCGCCGTGACGGGCGCGACGCCGCGCCCTGCGCGCCGCGGCCCGGCCGGTCGCCGCTCGCTCAAGCGGCTGGCAGCGCGCTCGCGTCGTAATTGTCGCATCGGCGTACCCTCGTTGCGCTCCAGGCGACGGCCGCCTTACGACGGCGGGAAAGGCAGCAGGTGGCGGTACTTGTCGACGACCTGCTGGCGCAGGTCGCGCTCGCTGCGGCTCACTTGCGGGAACTTGTCGCGCCAGTGCCAGGGGCGCACGGCGTAGAAGATGGCGCGGCTGTTGGTGTGGTCGCCGGAGGCGCGCTTGTCGGGTGGCATGCGCGGGTCGAGCGGCGTGCTCCACGCCCCGTCCACGAGCTCGATGTCGGTGGCCGGATCGACGCGCGTCTGCATCGCCCAGACGACCTCCTTGAGGTCGGTCGGGTCGATGTCCTCGTCCACCACGACGATGTAGCGGCCGTTGCGCGCGGCGGCCGAGCAGGCGAGCACGGCGTGGCCCACTTGCTTGGCGTGGCCGGCGTAGCGCTGGCGGATGGCGACCACGTCGAGGTAGGAAGTGAACGAGTAGACGCCCGCGATGTCCTGGATGCCG
>DATGMD010000091.1:0-70165 GCA_035293805.1 Chloroflexota bacterium
ACGCCCTAGCGCCGACGATACTGGCGGCTCTGCCGTTGGGACAATAGGTCGGTGCCGCCCCCTCCAGCGCGGGGTAGAGCAGTGGTAGCTCGTCGGGCTCATAACCCGGAGGTCGCCGGTTCGAATCCGGCCCCCGCTACCCCGTAGGGCCGGGGACCCAGCGCCTGGTATACTAGGCACTGGGCCCCCGGCCCTACTGCTTTCTGCCCCCATCGTCTAGTGGACTAGGACGTGGCCCTTTCAAGGCCAAAACCGGGATTCGAATTCCCGTGGGGGCACTCGCCCCTCAGATCGCCGCTGGCACCGCCAGCGGCGTTTGTGTCCTCGGGGGACTAGCTCGCCGGCGCGCTGCCGGCCTGCGGCATCTCTGCCTCCTCGACGAGCATCACCGGGATGCCGTCACGGATCGGGTAGCGCCGCCCGCACGTGTCGCACACCAACCGATCGCCTTCGCGGCGGACGCTGGTCTTGCAGACCGGACACGCGAGCAGCGACAGGAACTCCTCGTCGATCTCTTGGGGCGCGCCGCTCGTGCCCTCACTGACGAAATCGCCAAACTCGTCCGTCTCGTCGCCCTGCCGGCGAGTCAAGAACTCGGACGCCGCGATGACGCCGATGCCGATGGCGGCCGCGGCCGCGCCGATCAGTACCCCGGCAATCGTGATGCGCAGGGCCAGCCGGCCCGCTCGCGCTAACATGTGGCAACCTCCAATCCGCTATCTGCTCTGTGGGCCACGCTGCGCCCGCGGGCGACCGCTGCGCCGGGACGCCGCGTCAGTCTACCATCTACTGCGGGAACCGGACATGAACTGTCTGGCGACGGTCGGCGCCTTCCTGAGCGCAAAGAAGTAAGGGGCACCCTCCGACGGACCCATGCCAGCGGCGGAGCGAGCATGGCGGTGCGGCTATCGCTCAAGGCCAGTGCGGATTTGCGTCGAGCGTTAACCGAGCACTGGCCGCTGTGTGCCCTGACTGTGGGCTTGCTGATCTGGTTCGCTCCCTGGCTGATAGCCGCCGAGCCGCGCATGGGCGGCGACGTCACACTCGAGCACTATCCTCGTCTCGCGTACGCGGTCGCCCAGCTCCGCGCCGGAACCATGCCCCTATGGGCGTCGCTCACGATGGGCGGCGTGCCCCTCCTGGCGAACCCGCAGCTCGCGTTGTTCTACCCGCTCAACTGGCTGGGGCTGACGCTGCTCCCCGTCGGCGCTGCCCTGAACTACGCTGCGGTCCTGCACGTGAGCCTGGCGGCGTTCACCACCTACGCCCTGGCGCGGCGGTGGGCGCTAAGTCCGGCGGCGGCAGCCTTCGCGGCCACGGGCTACGCGTTCAATACCCTGTTCGCCGCGCGCCTGTGGGCTGGCCAAGTGGGCATCGTGGCGCTGGCGGCGTGGCTACCCGGGCTGCTTCTTGCCGCCGATGGCTTGCGGGCGCGCCCCAGCTGGCGCGCGGGCGGCGCCTTGACCGGCGTGCTCGCCCTCAGCCTGCTCGTCGGCGCCTACCAGTCCTGGTTTCTCGACCTGCTCGTGGTCGGCACATTCTTGGCGGCGATGCCCGGCCAGTTGCGCGAGCGGCTACAGCGCCTGGCGGCTCTCGCGGTCGCGGGGCTGCTAAGCGCGGGCCTGGCGGCGCCGCAGCTCCTGCCGGCTGCCGAGCTGGTGCGCTGGTCCGTGCGCGCGGGACGCCTGGACTGGGCCTTTGCGACCGACGCCTCCTTGCCGCCCTGGCATTTGCCGACCCTCCTCCTGCCAGAGCTGTTCGGGAGCGGGGCAGGCACCTACTGGCCCGGCGCCTGGTGGCACTGGCACGAGCTGACTGCCTACGCGGGGCTGCTCCCGCTGGTCTTGTTGCCGCTCGGGCTGCTGCGCCCGCGCGAGGCCTGGGTGCGCTACTGCGCCGCCCTGGCTGGCGTCACGCTTCTGCTGGCGCTCGGGCGCTATACGCCCGTGTACGGCTGGCTCTACGATTGGGCACCCGGCTACGCCAGCTTTCGGGATCCCGGCCGGCACCTGATACCGGGCAGCCTCGCGCTGGCGCTGCTGGCCGGGCGGGGGGCCGACCGGCTACTCGCCGGCCGGGGCTACCGCCCCGTCACCATAGCGCTGCTGGCGCTGGTAGCGCTCGGCGCGCTGGGCGCGGTCGTGGCACTCCGCGCGGCGGACAACGCGGCCTCAGCCGTGGTGCCCTTTCTGACGAGCCTGGGCGTGTGGCAGGCGCGGCCGGAGACGGCAGCGGCCTCGACGGCAGAGCTAGGAGGTACCGTCCTGCTCCTGGCGGCGCGGGCTTGCGGTATGGCGGTGCTGGCCGCGGCCGTCGCGCTGATTGGGGTGGTGCTGGCGCGGCGCGGGCCGCCCGCACGCCGCGCGACGCTGCTGCTCATGGCGGTGTACGTGGACCTGTCGGCATTCGGCTGGCGCTACCTGCACGAGCCGCTGCCGCTCGCGCCCGGCGTGCCGTTCGCGTCACCCGAGGCGCAGTTCGCGACACTCCTCGGCGCCGAGAACGTCGCTCGCTTACAGCAGTCGGTCGGGCTGGCGCGCGTGGCCGTGCTCGGCCGGGAGGGTGCGATCGCGGCGAACGCGGGGTACTTGCTGGGGATCCCCATGGCGATGGGGCTCGACCCGTTGCTGCCCCGGCGCTACGCCGAGCTGGTGGCGCGCATCGATGGCCAGCCCGTCGAGGCCTTCGAGCAGCTCGTCCTCTACCTGGACGACCAGTTGTCGCCGCTATGGCCATTGCTGAGCGCGCCCTATCGGCTGGTGCCGAGCACTGGCGCCGGAACCGACCGCGCTGGCGCTTACAACCTGCAAGGGGAGGACAATACATTCTCTGTCCTGCCTCGGATTCAGGCCATGTCCGACGTGCAGTTGGCCGCGGCCGCGGACGACAGCCTGGCGGCACTGGGCACCTTCGATCCGGCGCGAACGGTCGTGCTGGAGGCGCCGGCGAGCGCGCTGGCCGCCGCCGGGCCTGCTGCTTCGACCGACTTTGTAGCGTTTGGTGGCGGTACGCAGATCCTCGCGCTCCGCCAGTACGCCCCCGGCGACCTCACGGTTGGGGTGAACCTGCCCGGCCGGGCGGCCGTGGTGGTCCTGGAAGCCTGGCACCCGGGCTGGCGCGCGACCGTGGACGGGCAGGATACGGCGGTGTACCCGGCCGATCACGCCTTCATGGGCGTGCTGGTGCCCCCGGGGCGGCACGAGGTGCGCCTGCGCTTTCAGCCGCTCTCGTTTACGATTGGTGTGGTGCTGGGGCTGACCACGGGCGCCGCTGTGGCGCTGGTCGGGATACTCGTCGGGATACAGCACGCGAGGAGACAGCGCGCTGTCCGGGCAGCTTGAGCGCCCGGTGTGCGGGGAGTCCGGCGCAGCCCCACCAGGCGCCGCGCGGGGGGAAAATGGGCACCCTCTACCTGGTCGGCACGCCGATCGGCAATCTCGAAGACATCACCCTGCGAGCGCTGCGCGTGCTGCGCGAGGTGAGCGTTATCGCGGCCGAGGACACCCGTACCACCCGCAAGCTGCTCACCCACTACGATATCCACACCCCTCTCACAAGCTTCCATGACTACAGCGGGCCTGGCAAGGTGCGGCGGCTGATGGAGCGGCTCGGCGACGCCGACGTCGCAGTGGTGTCGGAGGCGGGCATGCCCGGCCTCTCGGACCCCGGCTACCCGCTGGTCGCGGCCGCGCTAGAGTGCGGCGTGACCGTCACGACCGTGCCGGGGCCCAGCGCCGTCATCTCGGCGCTCGTGCTGTCGGGGTTGCCCACCCACGCCTTTCACTATCTGGGCTTTTTGCCCCGCAAGCCAGGCGCGCGGCGCAAGCTGTTGGCGCGGGTGGCGGGGGAGCCGGATACGCTACTCATGTACGAGTCGCCGCACCGGCTATTGGCCGCCCTGCGGGACGTCGAGGAGATCCTGGGCGCGCGGCCGGTGGCTGTGGCACGCGAGCTGACGAAGCGCTTCGAGGAGGTCGTGCGCGGGACTGCCGCGCAGGCGCGAGCGCACTTCGAGCGCACCCCCCCCCGCGGCGAGTTCACCCTGGTCGTCGGTGGGGCCGAGGCTGCTCGCGAGGAGGACAACGCCGCAGGCTGATACTCGGCTTCAGTAGGGGCTCCGCGGTCGCTTCGGCGCCGACGCTCCGACGCGATCGAAACCTGCCGGGCGGCGCCCGGGCTGTAACGGGCGGTGTGCTAGAATTACAGAGCCATGCTCGTCGACACCCACGCCCATCTCATGGACGCCGCGTTCGCTGACGATCTCGACGCGGTCCTAGCGCGCGCCGCCGCGGCTGGCGTCGAGACGATCGTCTGCGTGGGCTACGACCTCGCTTCCAGCCGGGCGGCCGTCGCGCTGGCCGCCGCGCATCCCGGCCTTTTCGCCACCGTCGGCGTACACCCGAACTATCTGGCCGAAGCGCCGCCCAACTGGTTGCCCCAGCTGCGCGAGCTGGCCGGGGCACCGCGCGTCGTCGGCATCGGAGAGACAGGGCTGGACTACTATCGCGCCTATACGCCGCCTGAGGTACAGCGAGACGGGTTCCGTGCCCACCTGCAGCTGGCCGAAGAGCTTCGACTGCCGGCGGTAATTCACTGCCGCGAGGCAGAGGAGGACCTCCTCGACGTGCTCGCCGCGCGTCCCGCCGCATCCGTCGAGCCCGGCGTGCTGCACTGCTTCTCGGGCACCGCCAGCACCATGCGCGCCGCGGCCGCGGCCGGCTACTACATCTCCCTGGCGGGCACCGTGACTTTCAAGAGCGCGGCGTCGCTACGAGAGGTGGCCGCTGCGGTGCCGGCCGAGCGGCTGCTGGTCGAAACCGATTGTCCCTACCTCAGTCCCATGCCGCATCGAGGCCAGCGGAACGAGCCGGCGCGCGTGCGGCTTACCGCCGCGTGCATCGCCGAGACGCGCGGAGTGCCGCTTGAGACGGTCGCCCGCCAGACGACGGCTAACGCGGCGCGGCTCTTCGGCTGGGCGGCCGAGGCGGTCGCGTGAGCGCGGCGGGCACTCTGTTCGCCGCCATTCAGCCAGAGCTGGAGCGCGTCGAGCAAGTCCTGGCCAGCGTCGCCGCGGTCGATCACCCCCTGCTCAGCTCGATCCTCGGCGAGGTTCTTCGCGCCGGCGGCAAGCGGCTACGTCCGGCCCTGGCGCTCCTGGTCGGCAAGCTGCACCGCTATGATGCCGAGCGGCTGGTGCGGCTCGCGGCCGCCACCGAGCTCCTGCACACGGCGACGCTGTTGCACGACGACGTGGTCGATCAATCGGCGCTGCGTCGCGGGCGGCCGGCGCTCTATACCGAGGTCGGAAACAAGGCGGCGGTGTTGGTGGGCGACTATATGTACGCGAAGTCAGCCTACTTCGCGACAGCCACCGGCAGTCTGCGCGTGATGGAGCTGTTCGCAGACAGCGTCATGGTCGTCTGTCAGGGCCAGATCGACGAGTCGCAGCGGCGGGATGGCGGATATGCGGAGCGCCCCCCGGAAGCCTACTACGCGACCATTAGCAGCAAGACCGCGGCGCTCTTCGTACTCGCCTGCGATGCGGCCGCCGAGCTGAGCGGGGCGAGCGCGACGGCGGCGGCGGCGCTACACCGCTACGGCGAGCGTCTCGGGCTGGCCTTCCAGGTGGTCGACGACGTGCTCGACGTCACGGGCGACGAGCAGCAGCTGGGGAAGGCGGTTGGCGGCGATCTGCGGCAGCGCTTGGTCACCCTGCCGGTGATCTACGCGCGGGAGGTCGTGCCGGCGTCGCTCCTCGACGCCGTCTACGCCCCGGGGCACGACGGGGAGGCGCCTCCCGAGGCCGCGGTGCAGTCGCTCCTGGTCGCAATCCGGGAGAGCACGGCACCGGATCGCTGCTACGCCGACGCGCAGGCGCTGGTCGAGGCCGCGCGGCGTGAGCTGGCGCTCGTGCCCGCCGGGCCGGCCCGCGACGCGCTCTACGATCTGGCCGGCTACGTCGTCGCCCGCCACGGCTGACCGCGCCGCGCGCTGCCATCGCACTCGCGGCGCCGGGTGGGCCGAGCTCGCGCTACCATCGTTGCGGGCTTAAGCCGGGATCGGCGAAATCGTTGACGGCCGTTGAGGAGCGGCTAGCCGCGCAGACGGCGCAGCCAGCGCCGGAAGCGCCAGGCCAGGCTGTCCCAATCGACCGCGGCGCCGGCTGCCGGTGGGTAGCTGTGGCGGCCGTGATAGCGCGTGGGGTGGCCCGACGCCCCGTTCCAGACCGAGAGCGCGAGCGAGGCCAGGAAGCAGCCGAGGGCCGCGAGGCCCAGGGGGCCGGCGAAGCGTGGGGCCAGTAGCGCGAGCAGCAGGGTGCCGACCATCAGGACGGCCGCCAGCGCCATAAGCTGCTCGACGGCCGATTGGCCGCTTACCGCGCCCCGCGCGCGGCGCCAGGCTGCCGTCCAGGGGGCGGCGCGGCGGCGCCGAAACGGCAACGGAGCGCGATTCTCGGCCTCCATGTGCCGCAGCAGCTCGTCGATCTCGCGCTCGTAGCGATGATCCGCCATGCCCTGCCGTAACTCCGCAGGGAGTTTGAGCGATTATAGCACGCGCCCCGCGCGCTGCGGCCTAGCCGCCCGCGCGTGGGCCGTTAGGCGCCGGGGGGCGAGGTCGGCGCCAGAAAATCGGCGGGCACCCAGCCGCGGTTGCCTTGCGCGTCCTCGACCTGCCGCCACACGCGTCCTTCCGCTTCTTGATCGGGCCCCACGATTTGCAGGACCGTGTTCTCCGCCCGGGCGGCCACGCGGGCGGCGCGGGTGCTCGGCTCGCGGCGGAGGATCACGCCTTGGCCACCGGTGTTCGTCACCCGGACATATTCGGCCGGCTCGGGCGTCGGCTCGCCGACTTGCTCCGCCGCCGGCGCGGGGGTCGCGGTGGGCGCGGCCGTCGGCAGCGCGGCCGCGCCGGAGCTGGGGGACGTGCTGCCACCGCGCGGGAGGCCGAACGCCTGCCAGAGGGCAAGGGCCACGACGATCGCGCCGAGCAGCGCGCCCACGGCAATCCCGACGGACGAGAGCCAGCGGCCGGAACGTCGCTGATCGCGCAGCAGGAACGGCCGGCCGCACCACTCACACACGCGCGCGTCGGGTGCATTCCGCGCGCCACAGCCCGGGCACCGGCTATCCGCTTGCACCCCCGCCCCTCCGCCGCGCACAGCCTACCGGCGGCGGGCCTGACCCTCAAGGCGCCCCGAGTCCCAACTGCGTCACGGCGGCGCTTAGCCCGCCGCTTCCACGCGCGACTTGACGCAGTCGAACATCTGCTTCATGAGCATCTTGGCAACGCCACCCAGCATCCGCTGGCCCACGCCCGCTACCGTGCCGCCGACCTGGCCGTCGCCCTTGACCTGCACGAGCGTCGTGTTGGGGTCGGTCGCGCTCAGCTCGATGGCGGCCTCGCCGCGCACGAACCCGGGGCCGCCGCTACCCTCGACCAGCATGCGGTACCGCCGCGGCGGCTCCTTGTCGGCGATCGTTACGTGCCCTTGATAGGTTCCCTTGATGGCGGCCACGCCCACCTTCAGTGTCGCCTCGTAGCTGTCTTCGCCGCGCGGCTCGAGCTTCTCGCAGCCGGGAATGCACTGCTGCAGCCCGGCCGGATCCTGGAGGTACGCCCAGACGCGCTCGATGGGCGCCTTGATGGTGTACTGGCCCTCCACCTGCATGGTCGTCCTCCTTGGCGCTCGCAATTGTCTGCCATGGTACCGGCGAGCGGGCGCCGTCAGCTTGCTGCGCGTGGGCTTGGCCCCTTCAGTCTACCAGTACCACGACTCGAACAGAAGCGCGCCGCGGTCCCGACGCCGGTCGCCCAGCCGGAGAATTCGCGTCCGCCGCGCCGTCTCGGTCATAATGGGTGGCGGCGGGCGGCCGTTGCGGCGGGCTAGCAACGGCCGCGCCGCACCCGCGCGAACGAGCGTCGAGAGGTCGGGATGCCGGAGCTGGAGTGGTCGCTGCTCTGTGAGTACTGTCTGATCGACGCGGCGGGCAAGCTGTCGATGCTCGGCATCTTCGAGCAGATGCTGACTCTGCACGTCCCCGCCTTCCAGCCAATGCTGTTCGTCGTCAGCCGCTGGCGCTCCGAGCCGCAGCAGGTGTTCAAGGTGGAGACGCGTCTCTGGACGCCAACCGAGCAGGTGCTCCAGACGACGGGGGAAGTGCTGGTCGCTCCCAGCCCGGTGGGTCAGAACCTGACGATCAACCAGTTCACGAGCTTGACGTTCGAGCGGGAGGGCCAGTACCTCGTCGAGCTGTTGGTCGACGGCGAGACGGCGCGCTATTATCCCTGGCAACTTACCGTGCGGCCGGCGCCGGGCGCGCCGGCATCGGCCTGACCGAACCGTGAGTCAACACCGCGCGCAGCCCCGCGCCTCCCGGGCAGCTGCGCGTAGCCGGGCCGGCGCGAGGACAGGGGCCGCATGAGCAAGCGCGAGCGCACCCGACTGCTGGCGAGCCTTGCAATCGCCCTTAGCATGGGTGTGCTTCTCGCGATAGCCTACACGCCGCTAAATCTGCTGCTCCCCGTGCAACAGACCAGCCAAGACCTCTTCGTGTCCAATCGCGACGCCAAGCCCGTCGATCCCGAGCAATACGGGCCAATCCCGTCGCGCTACGTGATCATCGCGCTGGACACCAAAACCATTAACGAGCTGGGGCGGTGGACTAGCTGGGACCGTTCATACTACGCGCAAGTCATCGATACGCTGCGGGAGGCCGATGCGGACCTGGCGGTGTTCGACATCGGCTTCTTCGAGCCGGGGCCGGGCGACGACGAGCTGGCTCAGGCGCTCCAGCGAGCCGCCACGCCGCCGTCGATTTTGAAGGTCGTGCAGCCGGTCATCGGCATCCCCGTCGAGAACACGGCTGACAGCGGCCCGCCGCAGCTGCAGCGTGTGGAAGGCCCGCTCCCGTCGCTCCGCGAGCAGGCCCCGATCGTCGGCAGCGCCAACGTAATCGCCGATGTCGACGGCACGGTACGCACCATCCCGCTGCTGTTCGACGCCGATGGTCAGCTCGTGCCCTCGCTGTCGCTGGCCGGCGTGGCGGAGGCGCTGCGCCAGACCCAAAACCTCGACCTGAGCCAGCCGCCACCGACGTTTCACTTCGCGGGGCGCAACGTCCCCATCTCCGATCACTACGGCATGCGCATCAACTATGTCGGGCCTCCTTCACAACCCGACGGGCGGCAGACGTTTAAGACCGTGTCGTTCGTCGACGTGCTCAAGGGCCGCGTCGATCCCGCCGTCTTCCAGAACAAGCACGTCTTCATTGGCCTGCTCGGCGCGCAGGGCTTTGCGGACGATTACTGGACGCCGGTATCGAACACGGCCACGGGCAAGATGGCCGGGGTGGAAGTCCACGTGAATGCGGCCGCGACGGTCGAGCGCGCGGCCTTCTTTATTCCGGAAGACCGGGCTGCTACGGTAGTGACGATCCTACTCCTCGCCGCCGTCACTGGTCTGGTCGCCGGGCGCCTCGGCGTGTTGAAGAGCCTCGCCATCGTGCTGGCACTGGTCGTCGGCTACTTCCTCTTCGCCTCCGAGATGTTCAAGGCGGGGCGTCTGGTGAATATTGTCTACCCTCTCCTCGCCCTCGCGGTGCCCTATGCGGCGACGGCGACGTACTCCGTCACGTTCGAGCAGCGGCACGCGCGGTTCCTGCGCGGCGCGATGGGCCGGTATCTGTCGCCGGCGGTCATGGAGGAGATCGTGCGGCGTCCGGAGCTGCTGCGACTCGGCGGTGAGAAGCGCGAGATGACTGTCCTGTTCTCCGACATCCGGGGCTTTACCTCCTTCTCGGAGCAGCTCGACCCGCAGGAGCTGGTAACCCTCCTGAACGAGTACCTAACGGCCATGACTGACGTCGTCTACCGCTACGACGGCGTGCTCGACAAGTACATGGGCGACGCGCTAATGGCCTTCTGGAACGGGCCGGTCCCGCAACCGGACCACGCGCGGCGCGCCTGCCTGACCGCGCTCGACATGCTGGAGACGCTGCGTACCTTGCACGAGCGCTGGCGGGAGCGCGGCATCCCCCGTCTCGATATGGGAGTTGGCCTGAACAGCGGCCCGATGTCCGTGGGCAACATGGGGTCCGACACCCGCTTCGACTACACGGTCATGGGCGACGCGGTGAACTTGGGCTCGCGCCTGGAAGGCACGAACAAGGAGTATCACACCAACATCGTCATCAGTCAATCCACACTCGACGAGGTCAAGGATGAGGGGTTCGTGGTGCGGGTCCTCGACCTCGTGGCCGTGAAAGGCAAGGCGCAGCCGGTCGCCGTCTACGAGCTGATCGGCCGGCCGGGACACTTCGGGCGCTTCACGCCGGAGCTGCTGGCGGTCTACGAGCGCGGGATCCAGCTCTATCGCGCCCAGGACTTCGACGCCGCGGCCGCGGCGTTCCGCGAGGTGCTGGAGCGTGTGCCGAACGACGGCCCCTGTATGATGTACCTTGAGCGCTGCCAGGACCTCGTCGCGGCCCCGCCGCCACAGGACTGGGACGGCGTGTACGTAATGACCCACAAATAGCCGACGGGGGCGCGCGAGTGGTCGGTGGCGAGGTGCGGCGCGGGGCGGATCGGCGACCGGTGACCTGGGAGATCGCGCCCGCGGCGCCGGCCGCCATGCTGCGCGCGCTCGACGTGGGCTCGCCGCTGGTGGCCCAGCTTCTCTGGAACCGCGGCGTCCGCGACGCCGCCGCGGCCGGCCGCTTCCTGCGGCCCGAGCGCGAGCCGCTGGGCGATCCCATGCGGATGGCGGGCGTCCCCGCCGCCGTGCGGCGGATACGGGCCGCCATCGCGGGGGGCACCCCTATCGCGATCCACGGGGACTACGACGTCGACGGGGTGAGCGCCGCCGCCGTGCTGGCGCTCACGCTCCGCCGCCTGGGCGCCGATCCGATCGTTCACATCCCCCACCGCGCGCGGGACGGCTACGGGCTCTCGCCGGCCGCCATGCGCGCGCTGCACGCCCGCGGCGCCCGCCTGGTGCTCACCGTCGACTGCGGCATCACGGCGAACGCCGAGGTGGCGCTAGCTGCCGACCTGGGCATGGAGGTCGTGGTCACCGACCATCACCACGTGCCGGTCACCTTGCCCGCCGCGGCGGCCGTGATCAATCCGCGCCAGCCCGGCTGCGCTTACGGCTACGCCGACCTGTCGGGGGTCGGCGTAGCTTACGTCCTGGCGCGCGCGCTGCTGCAGGCCGCGTTGCCGGCGAGCCAGGCGGAGACGGCCGCCAACGACTTGCTGGATCTGGTGGCCCTCGGTACTCTCGCCGACATGGTGCCCCTCCTCGGTGAGAACCGGTCACTGGTGGCGCGCGGGCTGCGCGTCCTGCGCGACGGGCGCCGACCGGGCCTGCGCGCGCTCGCCGCGGCGGCCGGCGTCGAGCTAAGCCACCTCACGGCGCAACAAGCGGCCTTCTTCCTGGCGCCGCGCCTGAACGCGGCCGGACGCATGGGCGAGGCGACGGATGCCTACGCGCTGCTGGTCGCGCCGGACGAGGCGACGGCGGCGCCCCTGGCCGAGCGGCTGAACCAGCTCAACCGCGAGCGGCAGCGCGCCGTCGGCGACGGCGTGAACGCGGCCTGGCAACAGGCGAGCGCCGACGCGCCCGCGATTATCGTCGCCGGCGATTACGCGCCTGGCATTGCGGGCCTTGTCGCGTCGCGCCTCACGGAGGAGACAGGCCGCCCGTGCGTGGTGCTGGAGCGCGGCGACGAGTACTGCAAGGGGTCCGCGCGCGGGCCAGAGGGGTTCCACCTCGCCGCGGCCCTACAGCAGTGCGCCGACCTGTTGGTCAAGTTCGGCGGCCACGCCCAGGCGGCTGGCATGACCCTGCGCACCGCCCACCTACCGGCGTTCGCGGAGCGGCTGCAGGGGCTCGCCGCGGCCGCGCTCGGCCCCACGCCGCCGCTGCCGCGCCGGCGCGTGGACGGGGCGCTGAGCCTGCGCGCCATCAACTGGGAGTTCGGCGAGGCGCTCCAGGCGCTGGAGCCTTACGGCACGGGCAACCCGGTCCCTCTGTTCCTGACCGGGCGCGCCGTAGTTCGCGAGAGTCGGCCGTTGCGGGAGACGGGGCTAGCCCTGCGATTGACTGACGGCGGGCTGCCGCTGCGCGCGGTGTGGTTCCGGGCGGGCGAGCGCGCCGTCGCTGACGGAGCCGCGGTCAGCGTCGTCTACCAGGTGGAGCGCAGCGTCTACCGCGGCGAGGTGCGGCTAGAGCTGCGTGTGGAAGACCTCCAGCCGGCCGCAGGGTAGGCGCAGGCTCGCGGCCGCCGGCCTGCCTCGCGGCCAAGCCGAGCGAGAGTCGACCGCAAGGCCAATCGCCGCCGTGCAGCGGACGTAGCGCAACCCGGTCGCCGCCTGACCGCTGCGGCGCCGGTCACCCACGAAAAGCGAGGAGCCGGGGCGCCCAGCGCCCCGGCTCCTTATCGCCTCCCCCTGCGAGCCTCACGGCGCGCGGCGGTTACAGGCGCACGTTGCAGCCGGAGCCGACGAAGATGTCGCCGGTCGTCCGGAGGCCCGCGTAACCGATCGGGAACGGGCCGCCGTAGCTGGTGCTCATCGAGCCGGCGATGCCACCCGGCCCTGTGGCGCCGCCACCCGCGTAGCGCGCGAGCGTGTTCAGCTCGGCATTGTAGCCGGCCGTCCACCCGCCCGCGAGGATCGCGCCCAGGCTGGTTGAGCCGGAGAAGGGCACCGACAGCGGCGCGCCCACACCGAACGGGCTGCCGAACGTGGCGTTCGGCTGGCCGATCGTGCCCGTACCGCTGCCCGTGACGCCGATGCCCGAGAAGAAGGGGAAGCCGTAAGAGTAGCCGCCCACCACGCTGAGGCCCAGCGTATCGAGGCCCCCGAAGTTCGGCCCGACGCAGCCGCCGCCGGGGAACGCCAGCGCGCCCTGGGTCGCCAGCGTGCTGATGAGCCCCTGGCTGTAGAGCGACGGTACCTGGCCGAAGAACTGCTGGGGGTTCGGGTACGAGTACGCCGCGTAAGCCAGGATGTACGGGGCGAGATCGGGCAGCAGCGCGTCCCACCAGCCGTAGGGCGGGGTCGTCGGTCCGTCGCCGAAGGCGCCCGTCGCCTGGTACAGATTGCCGGCATACAGCGGATCGTTCCGCCGACCCGGCCCGCGGCTACGGAAGCCGCCTTCCATCGAGGTACAGTAGCCACCCGCACCACACTCGGCCAAGGTCACGCCCGCGCGGCCGCCTACAGCGGTCTGGATGGAAGCGACGCCGGGAATGAGCAGGGCTGGCTGGTTGCCGCTCGGGGCGGCCACCGCGACGATCGTGTGCGGCCCGCGCGGGATGTCGGTCACCATCTCCCAGCCGCTCAGCAGGAAGCGGTCCCCGCCCAGCGCGTTGGCCACGTCGGGGCGCTCCTTGCCGTAGTCCGCCGCGCCGAGGTAGAAGCCGCCCTGGTCGGGGCCACCGTCGAGATAGACGTCGACGCGGCTGACGCCCGTCCCACGGTCGCTGGCCGGGTTGGCGGCCCAGCCGCGGATGAGTACCTGAGTGGCGGCCGTGGCCGAGCGGTTCGTGGGCTCGTCGATGGCCACGATGATGCCGCTCGTGATCTGGTCCGACCCGCCTTGGTCCTGCGTGGCGGGATGCGCCCAGGCCGTTTTCGGCGCCAGCGAGCCGCCTATCAGGATGAGTATGCCGAGCAGGGTAGCGATGCGTCGTTGCAACTGCATTCGGGGCATGCCGCCTCCTCCCTCTGCCTCCACCTGGTCGCATGGGCGCCGGGAAGCGCCGGCCTTCGTGACGGCCGGCCCCTCGCTTCGTGTGGCTCGCCTGCGCGCGGTGCCCCGTGCAGGATCGGGGCCAGCGTGCAGGCGCTGGCACGCAAACGCCGCCGTCCGCTCACAGGCGCTCGCGGCGGCCACGTCGTCCTCGTCTTACCCTATTAAACGGGCCGGCGGCCGAAACGCAACACGGTGCGCGATTGAATTCCCAAGAAATGGCGGGCTATAATCGCGGGATAAGTTCTCCGAGGTGTTATGAATGGCTGACATTGTGCTGCGCGCGCAGCGGCGTGCCGTGCTGGGCAAGAAGGTGCGCTTTCTGCGCCGCCAGGGCCTCGTGCCGGCCAGCCTCTATGGCCCGGGCATCGAGCCCGCGCCGCTGCAGCTGCCCGTGCGCGAGTTGGACGACGCCCTTCGCCACATGACCGCCACAACGCTCGCCGCGCTCCAGGTGGACGGCGAGGCGCCGCGACAGGTGTTGGTGCGCGAGGTGCAACGCCATCCCGTGAGCGAGCACACGCTCCACGTCGACTTCTTCGCGATGCCGATGGACGTAACGATCCGGGCCGACGTGCCGGTCCAGACCGTGGGCGAGGCGCCGGCGGTGACGGTCCTCGGCGGCACGCTCGTCCGCAGCGCGGAGACCGTGCAGGTAGAGGCGCTGCCCACCGACCTGCCCGAGCGGATCGAGGTCGATCTCGCCCCGCTCACCGAGTTCCACCACGCGATTCACGCCGGCGACCTGCAGCTGCCGCCCGGCGTCACGCTGCTGACCCCACCCGATACGGCCCTGGTCACGGTCCTGCCAGCCCGCCTGGAAGCCGAGCTTGCCGCCGAGGCGGCCGAAGCCGCCGAGGCCGCCGCTCCTACTGCCGAGGCCGAGGCCGCGCCGGCGGCCGCGGAGGGCGAGACCGAGGCCGCCGAGTAACCTCGACCCCCTACCGCGCCAGAGCGACCAAGGGCCGACGGCAGCGCCGTCGGCCCTTCGCTTGTCCTGGTCCTGTCAGCCACTTGGGGCTTAACACCCCATGCCATACTGCCCCGCCCGCCCGGCGCCGCGGCCCACGTAGAACGGGTCCCAGAAGCCCGTGAACGACCCAATGGGCTGGCCGCCCGACTGCGGGTAGGAGAACGTCGGGTAGCTCGGCGCGAACGGATACCCGGCGTAGTACGGGAAGCCGGCGGGCGCTGGCGCGCCGAGCGGCCCCGGCACCGCGTTGTAGGCGTTGATCGGATTCAGGAAGCCGGGCGCCACGCCAGCCGAGGGCGTGCCCACGGCGGGGTAGTAGGTGTAGCTCGCGTAGCCCCAGCCGCCTCCCCAGACCGGGTACGGCGTGCCGTAGAACGGATAGCCGTGGCCGAAGCCGTAGCCCGAGACAGTGCCCGCCACGTAGGGGAAGTCCAGGTAGAAGCCGCTGCCGGCCAGATAGCCGCCCTCGGTCGGGCAGCTCGTGTCGATGGTCTGGTCGGTGGGGGGCGGCGCGGGGCTGGTAACGCGGGCGTGCGACGGCGGAGCCATCGGCGCGAGCGCGGCGAGGCCCAGGACTAGCGCGCCGAGGGTGCCGGCCAATCGCCGAGCCAGATGCGGGCGTGTCATGCCGCCTCCTTACGTGCGAGCGGCGCCCCGACCGACGCCGCCGCTTCCGAATGGGACTCTCGAGAATTATCGGAACCCGAAGCCGAACGGGCTGAACCCCCCGACGCCGCCGACGCCGCCCATGCCGAAGGAGCTGACTCCGAACGGGCTGAAGCCGGCACCTTGGAACCCGAAGATCGGTGTACTGGATAGGCCGAAGTCGCGCACCACGAAGGGGCCGCCCGTCGGCGCGGGCGCCACGATGCCGAGGCCCTGGCAATAGGGCGAGCCCACGAGCGTGGCAAGCGGCGAGGGCTGGCCGCCCGAGAAGTTCAAGAACGTGCCCACCGTGCCCAGCCCATAGCTCGAGTATGCCGGGTTGTAGTAGGGCCCGTAGAAGCTGCCCGCGCCAAAGCTGTACACCTGGCTAAGCCCACCCTGTTGCAGGCCGGCGCTCATCAAGCCACCGCCGCCCAGCGCCTGGCACTGGGCGAAGCCCCCGAACTGGGCGGGATCCGGCGCCGGGGGAAGAACGCTAGCTACGACGGCGGGCGAAGCGGCCAGGCTGGCCAGGGGCGATGCGATCACGGCGGCCAGCGCGCCTGCCACCAGGCTGACGCTCGCGCGCTTCCAAATCCCGGAACTCATTTGGCCTCCTCGGCGGGCGCGCTGGCCCGTCCGTCCCGTGTGCGTGAGTGGCGCCGAGGCCGCCCGGCGGACGCGCTCCGGTCGCCCGGCCCGCGCCGCCAGGGCTAGCCCCCGCGCGGGTGCAGCGTTCACCGCGCGCCGCGCGGGCGCATCGCCCTATTAAACGAGAACTCCAACGCAAACGTTACACGTGGCGCGGCTACGGCGGCCCCCAGCGTCTCGCCTAGCGCCCGCTCGGAAGGCCGGGCGGCGTTACGGTGATCGGCGAACCCGTCCAGCTCGGCCCGGTGCTGCCCGGGGAGGCGCCGTACGGCCCATTGTTGCCGTTCGCGAACGGCACGTTGTTCACCTGACTGTAGGGATAGCCCGCCTCATACGGGAACGGCGCGCCGCCGCCCGAGCTGTAGGGCAGGCTGAAGCCCATGTACGGGAACCCGTACCCGTAGGGGTACGACGTGTACGAGAGACAGCGCCCGGAGTTCGGGTCGCCTACCAGGCAGGCGGTGTAATTGCTGCCCCCATAGGAGATACAGCGCCCTGTGGGCTGCTCGTACTGGACGCACAGGCCGAAGCCGGGATAGTTGTAGTTGCCGCCACTGAAGAAGGGATAGCCCTCGCCATAGCTCCACGCGCTCGACTGGAATGCGGGGCCCGTGGCCGGCGGCCCGGGCGGGGTCGTGGGCGCGATGTGCGCGAGCGCCGGGACCGGGCCGCCGGGGATCGCCTCGTAAGAGAGCACCGTCGGGCCGGCCCAGCCCTGGCCAGCGGGCTGGTCCGCCGGATGAGCGTAGACGTAGATCGAACGCTGCCCCGGCGGAACGTCCGCCTCCACGCGCCAGCCGCTGCGTCCGAAGCGATCGTTGCCCAGCGAGCGGGCCACGTCCTGTCGCGTCTGGCCGTACTCGGCGCGTGCCAAGAAGATGCCGCCCGCGTCGCGTGGCCCGTCCAGGTAGACCTCGACACGGTCGACGCCCGTCCCCTGCGGGTTGCCGGGGTCCGCTGCCCAGCCCGTCATGTACAGCCGCAGGCTGCCGGTCGCATCCGCCGGCGGCGTGTCGATGGAGATGGTCGTGCTCGCCGCGTCCGCCGTCGGCGCTGCGAAGCTCACGCGGGGCGCGAGGCCGGCCAGCGCCAACGCCGCTACCATGAGCAGGCCCGCGATACGCCACGCCACGGAAACTCGTCTCATGCCGCCTCCACAAAATCTTCCCGTCCCGCCCGGGCCGCCGGTTAAGTGTCGCCGCCGGAGAGCCGGGCGGGCTGCCGGGGCGCGCGCGTGTGCAGTATCTCCGCCTGCCCGCCGCGTGTCAACTTGGGCCGCTGGCCGGTCCCGCTTGCGCCACCTGTGCGCACGGCTCGAGTCGCGCGGTCCGTCGGCGAGTAGGGCGCACCGGCCAGAGGGGCTGCTAATGCAGTCCTCTACTCGTTAAACGGATAAGCGCCCGAGATGTTGCACTCCGGCGTCACGAAAATGGGACAAATCGCGGGGATAAACAAAAAAAGGCGGCTCGTCGCTCAGCGACGAGCCGCCGGGTAGCGCGTGCGGGATTCGAACCCGCGATCTCCGCCTTGAGAGGGCGGTGTCCTTGGCCGCTAGACGAACGCGCCATAAAAGCGCGGAGCGTTGGGCTCCTCAGGGGCCACGGCGCTCCGCTGCCGGGCTGCGGGACTAGGATTCGAACCTAGACTGACGGATCCAGAGTCCGCTGTCCTACCATTAGACGATCCCGCAACGGTCAAGGGGATTGTACCAGATGCGCCCAGGCCGGTCAAGCCGTTAGGCGTGTCCCCCCGGGGCCAGCTCGTCCAGGCGCCGCAAGGCTTCCGCCACGCGCTGCACGGTCCGCTCGCGGCCGATCGCCACCATGCTAGCCGTCAGCGGCGGCGACACCTGCCGGCCGGTCACCGCGACGCGCAAGATCATCGCGAGTTGCCCGAACTTCACGCCGACCTCGTCGGCAATCCGCCGCAGCGCGGCCTCCAGCGGCTCGTCCGCGAAGTCGGGCGTCGTGCGCAGGAACTCGAGCGCCGCGGCCATCGCCTTGCGGCTCGACTCCGCGGTCAGCCCCTTGGCGATCAGCAGCTTGGACGGGTAGTCCAGTCCATCCGCGAAGGCGAACTCTAGCAGGTCGGGCGCCTCGTCCAGCCGCTTCAGACGCTCCTGCACGAGCGGCACCAGCCGCTCGACGTAACGCAACTGATCTCCGCTCCAGCGCCCCGCGGCTGGCGTGGCGGGCTGCTGCAGCGCGGTGACCAGCGCCGCCCCCTGCTCCGCGCGCTCCCCGAGCAGCCCCGCGCGCTCGAAGAAGGGCATGAGCCGATTCGCCAGCTCCGGCACGGGCAGGTGCCGGATGTAGTAGCCGTTCATCCATTCCAGCTTGGTCAGGTCGAAAATCGCCCCGGCCTTGTTGATCCCCGCTAGGTCGAAGCCCTCCACCAGCTCGGGCAGCGAGAAGATCTCGCGGGTCCCCGTCGGCTCGTACGAGGCGCCGATGATCGCCAGATAGTTCACCATCGCCTCGGGCAGGTAGCCTGCGTCGCGGTACTCCAGCACGCTCATCGCGCCGTGCCGCTTGCTGAGCTTCTTGCGGTCGGGGCCGAGCAGCGGCGGTAGGTGGCAGAAGCGCGGCGGCGTCCAGCCGAACGCCTGATAGAGCAAGATGTGGCGCGGCGTGCTGGAGATCCACTCCTCGCCGCGCAGCACGTCGGTGATGTCCATGTAATGATCGTCGACCAGGTGCGCGAGGTGGTAGGTCGGGTAGCCGTCGGACTTCAGGATCACGAAGTCGTCGAGCAGCCGGTTCTCCCAGACGATCGGGCCGCGCAGCACGTCGTCGAACACCGTCTCGCCCTCGAGCGGCACGGCGAAACGAATGACGCGCGTCTCGCTACGCGCCGCAAGCTCGGTGCGCTCCTGCTCCGAGAGGTTCCGGCAGCGGCGATCGTAGCCAGGGGGCACCTTGCGGCGCTCCTGGTCCGCGCGCAGCTCCTCCAGGCGCTCGGGCGTGCAGTAACAGTAGTAGGCTTTGCCCTCGCGCACCAGCCGCTCGGCATGCTCCTGATAGAGCGGCAGGCGCTCGGACTGGACGTACGGCCCGTACGGCCCGTCCATCCCCGGGCCTTCGTCCCAGCTCAGCCCCAGCCAGCGGATCGCATCCAGCAGCGCCTCGACCGCCCCCTCGACGCGCCGCGCCGTGTCCGTGTCCTCGATCCGCACGATGAACGTCCCGTTCTCGTGGCGCGCGTAGAGCCAGTTGAACAGGAAGGTATGGAACAGGCCGACGTGCGGCATGCCAGTAGGACTCGGGGCGATACGCACCCGTACGCTGCTACCGTTCGCCATGATTCCCCTGCTACTCTATCTAGGCCCCCCCGCCGGGGGCCGCAACCCGCGTGGCTGCCGCGCTCGGCGCCCGGCGCTGCTCGGCGCGCAGCCGCTCCAGTGGCTCCGCCAGGTCCGGCGGCAGCGGCGAGTCGAGCACGATCCGCTCGCCCGTCGCGGGCGAGCGTGCCTCTAAATGATACGCGTGAACGAACTGCCGGGTCAGCCCCGGCGGCCGGCGCCCCGAGCCGTACGTCCGGTCGGCCGCGACCGGGTGGCCGATGTAGGCGAAATGCACCCGCAGCTGGTGCGTCCGCCCCGTGCAGAGCAGCGCGTCCACCAGCGTATAGGTGCCGAAGCGCTCGACTACGCGGAAGCGGGTCTGTGCCGGCCGGCCGCCCGCGCGCACGGCCATCCGCTGGCGGTTCCGCGGATCGCGGCCGATCGGCGCGTCGATCAGGCCCTCGCCCGCGGTCAGGTCGCCCAGGACGAGCAAGTAATAGCGCTTGATGGTCTCGTCGGCCTGCATCTGGCGCTGGAGGTCGGCCACTGCCTCGAGCGTGCGGCCGATCATGATCAGGCCCGAGGTGTCCTTGTCGAGGCGGTGGACGATACCCGGGCGCTGGGCGCCGCTGGGGTCGCGCAGCTGCGGGTACCGCGCCAGCAGCGCGTTCACCAGCGTACCCTCCTCGTGGCCCGGGGCCGGGTGGACGACAAGTCCCGCCGGCTTGTTCACGACGATCATCGCGTCGTCTTCGTACACCACGTCGAGGGTGATCGAGGGGTCCGCCGCCGCGAGGACGTGCTGCGCAATCGGCCGCACCGTCAGCCGGTCGCCGGCCTGCACCCGGTCCGCCGGACGCGCCGCGCGCCCGTTCCGCAGCACGATGCCGCCCTCGATCAGTCGCTGCCACTCGGCGCGCGAATGCTCGCCGATCAGGCGCGACAGGTAGGCGTCAAGCCGCAGGCCGACCGCGAACGGCGGCACGACGTAGACGACGTCGGAGCCGGCGCCCGGCGTCCGCGTGAGCACCTGGCGATGGCCGCTAGGCATGGTTGCCCCCTCCCGAGCGGCGCGGCTCCCGAAGCAGGCAACCGGCCAGCACGCGAGGTCCGGGCGCTATCGCCCCGCCGGCGACCGCGAGCGGGGGCCACCATGCCGCCAGCCCATCGGGACCGCTGGTCACGGGGCGACCCCTCACGACGCGCTCTCGGCCGCGCGGCGCACGCCGAGCGTCAACGCCAGCCCCTCGAAGTCCTTCGGGCCGGCCTGCCAGCGGTACGCGTCGGCGGGCGGCTTGCCGGCCACGAGGTCGACGGACAACGTCTCGGCCCGGAGGTAGTCCGCGTGCTCTCGGATGGCCGCTTCGAGCGCGGGATCGCCCGCGTAGTACGTCACGATGCGGTCTTCGACGCGGAAGCCCGCCTCCTTGCGCATCGTCTGAAGGCGGTGGACGATCTCGCGCGCCCGCCCCTCGGCGACCAGCGCCGGGTTCAACGCGGTCTCCAGCGCCACCGTAAAGCCGTCGCCCTCGGCCGCGGCGAACCCCGGGCGCGGCGTGAGCGCCACCTGCACCTCCTCCGGCGCGAGCCGCTGGCCCGCCGCCTCCACCGAGCCGTCGGGGTTCAGGCGGAACTCGCGGGCGCGCAGCGCGGCCATGACCGGCTGGACGGCGCGGCCGAGTCGCGGGCCTAGCACGTCCGGCCGGCCGCGCACGACCCGCTCCACGACCTCCTCCAGGTCCGGCACGATCTCGATCCGCTTCACGTTCAGCTCGTCCCGCACGTCGGCCTCGATCTCCGGCGGCAGGCGCACCGCGCCATTGTGCGAGGCCACCCGCAGCGCGGCTAACGGCTGACGCACCTTGATGCCCTTCTCGCCCGCCTGGTTGCGGGCTGCCCGGCCCAGACTCACGATCGCGCGCGCCTGCGCCACCTGCGCTGCCAGCTCGTCGTCGATCAGCGCGCCGTCGCTCCGGGGGTAGTCGCACAGGTGCACGCTCTCCGGCGCCTGCGCGTCCACCGAGCGCACCAGGTTCTGATAGATCGTCTCGCTGAGGAAGGGCAGGAATGGCGCCAGCAGCCGCACCAGCGTGCTGAGCACCTCGTACAGCGTCAGGTAGGCCGCCTGCTTGTCCCGGTCGTCGTCCGACCGCCAGAAGCGGCGCCGGCTCCGGCGCACGTACCAGTTGCTCAGCTCGTCCACGAACCGCTCGACCGCGCGCGTGGCGCTGGCGGGATCGTAGGCGTCCAGCCCTTCGCGCACGTCGCGGATCAGCACTTGCAGCTCGGATAGGATCCAGCGGTCGAGCGGTGCGCGCTCCCAGGTCGGCAGCTGGGTGTGTACGGGATCGAAGCGGTCGAGCGCCGCGTAGGTGACGAAGAAGCTGTAGGTGTTCCAGAGCGTCAGTAGCTTGCGCTTGACCTCTTCCGCCGGCCCGTAGCCGAAGTACAGGTTCGACTGCACCGGCTGCGACGCGTAGAGCCAGCGCATCACGTCCGCGCCCATCCGCTCGGCGGCCTCGTCGAACCAGATGGCGTTGCCGAGGCTGCGGTGCATCGGACGCCCCTGCTCGTCCAGCAGCTTCTCGTAGGCCAGCACGGCCCGGTACGGCGTCTTGTCCTCCAGCGTTACGCTCATGAACAGCATGCTGTAGAACCAGAGCCGGATCTGCTCGCGCATCTCGGTGATGAAGTCCGCCGGGAACCAGTCCTGCCAGTACGAGCGGTCGTGCAGGTAGTGCAGCGTCGAATAGGGCACGATCCCGGCGTCCAGCCAGGCGTCGCCCACCTCGGTGATCCGCCGCACGGGCTCGCCGCAGCCCGCGCAGCGGATGACGACGTTGTCGATCCACGGCCGGTGTAGCTCGCGGAGCTGGTCCAGCCCTTCGATGGCCCGCTCGCGCAGCTCGGCCATGCTGCCGATCACGGTCAGCGTACCGCAGGCGTTGCACGGATAGAACGGCAGCGGCAGGCCCCAGTAGCGCTTGCGCGAGATGGCCCAGTCGCTCATGTTCGTGAGCCAGTCGTCCATGCGCTTGCCGGCCGACTCGGGCGTCCAGCGCACCTTGGCCGCCTCGCGCCGCAGCCGGGGCCGCACCTCGTCCACCGCGATGAACCACTCCGTCGCCAGCCGGAACACCAGCTCCTCGCCGCAGCGCCAGCAGACCGGGTAGCGGTGGGTGTAATCGTGCTCCCGGTAGACGAAGCCCTTGGCGGCCAGGTTGGCGAAGATCAGCGGGTTCGTCTCGCGCACGCTATGACCGCTTAGCTCGCCGAAGCCGGGCAGGTAGACGCCCGCCTCGTCGATCGGCTCGATCACGGGCAGGTGCTCGACGCGGGACAGCTCGAAGTCCTCCGCGCCACAGCCGGGCGCGATGTGGACGACGCCCGTGCCCTCTTCCTCGCCGACCTCCTCCCAGGGAATGATGCGGTGCTCCACGCCCTGCTGCGCCTCGATCTCCGGGAACGGCGGCACGTAGTGCAGCCCCACGAGGTCGCGCCCCTTCACCGTCTTCACGACCTCGTAGTCGCCGTGCAGCAGTCCGGTGGTGTGCGCCGACAGGTAGTAGAACTGTCCGTCCTGCCGCACCTTCACGTAGTCCAGGTCGGGGTGAACGGCGAGCGCCACGTTCGCGGCGAGCGTCCACGGCGTCGTCGTCCAGACGAGGATGCGCTCGTCGGGGCGCTCGACCAGCGGCAGCGCCAGGTACACCGAGCGGTGGGTGAGGTCACGGTACGAGTCGGTGCCGACCAGCTCGTGCTGCGACAGGCTCGTCCCGCACCGTAGGCACCAGGGCAGCGCCCGCGAGCCCTTGTACAGCCACCCGTTCTCGTGGCAGCGGCGCAAGAAGGTCCAGATGGTCTCGATGTTCTCGTCCGACAGCGTGTAGTAGCTATTGTCCCAGTCCATCCACTGGCCGAGCCGGATGGACTGCTGGGTGATGAGGTCGGCATAGCGGTACACCCGCTCGCGGCAGCGGTCCGCGAAATTGGCCAGACCGTAGGCCTCGATCTCGCGCTTCGAGTTGAAGCCCAGCTCCTTCTCGACCTCGACCTCGACCCATAGCCCCTGGCAGTCGAAGCCGTTCTGGTAGCGCTGCTCGTAGCCCTGCATGGCCCGGTAGCGCAGATAGAGGTCCTTGTAGGTGCGGCCCCAGGCGTGGTGGACGCCCATCGGGTTGTTGGCGGTGATGGGACCGTCGATGAAGGAAAAGCGCGGCCCGCCCACGTTGCGCGAGACGCGCTTCGCGAAGGCCTGCGTTTCGGCCCAGAAGCGGAGAACGTTCAGCTCTTCGGCCGGGAAGTCGACTTTGCTTGGCACCGGCTTGTACACGCGGTCCTCCGGGACAGCTCGGGGGCGGCCGCCGGAGCACGCGGCCGAGGCGCGGGCGCGCGACGCGACGGGCGGCGGCCGGGCGGGCGCGGCGAGCGGCGCCCTGAAAGTGCGTCCGCTAGCCAAAACGCTCAGGGACGCCGCGAGGGCGGAGCGGTAGCGTGGCACGGTCGGGCAGACGCGGCGCGCAAACGCCCTGAAAATGGTAACACGGCCCCGGCGCGGCGGACAAGCAGCGGGTTAGGGCACGATGCGCAGGTGCAGCTCGTCGAGCTGCGCCGCCGGGACGGGCGAGGGCGCGTCGGTGAGCAGGTCCACCGCGGCCTGGTTCTTCGGGAAGGCGATCACCTCGCGGATGTTCGGCTCGCCAGCCAGGATCATCACCAGGCGGTCGATGCCCGGCGCGATGCCGCCGTGGGGCGGGGCGCCGTACTGGAAGGCGCGCAGCAGGTGGCCGAAGCGCGCCTCCGTCTCCTCCGCCGAGTAGCCCAGCAGGGCGAAGATCTGCTCCTGCACGTCCCGCCGATGGATGCGGATGCTGCCGCTGCCCAGCTCCAGCCCGTTGCACACCAGGTCGTACGCCTTCGAGCGGACCGCGCCCGGATCGGTCAGCAGCAGCGGTAGGTCCTCGTCGCGCGGCGCCGTGAACGGGTGGTGCGCCGAGTCCCAGCGCTCCGTCTTGGCGTCCCACTCGAACAGTGGGAAGTCCGTGACCCAGGCCCAGGCCAGCACGTCGTGCGGGATGAGGTCCAGGCGCTGCGCCACCTCCAGTCGCAGCGCGCCGAGCGCCTCGGCGGCCACGCGCGGCTCGTCCGCGACGAAGACCAGGAGGTCGCCGGGCGTCCCGCCGAGCGCCTCCGCCAGACCCTGCATCTGCTCCGTCGACAGGAAGCGGGCGAAGGGCGAGCGCACGCTCTCGGTCTCCAGCGCCGCCCAGGCGAGGCCCTTCGCACCCTTGCTCTTCGCCAGCTCGGTCAGCTCCTCGATCTGCCGGCGGGAGAAGCCGCCAGCACCGGGGGCGCGGATGCCCCGAACGCAGCCGCCCCGCGCCACCGCGCCGCGGAACACCTCGAACTCGGTGGCCCCGGCGAGCGCGCTCACGTCCACGATCGGCACGTCGAAGCGCAGGTCGGGCTTGTCGGTGCCGTAGCGGAGCATCGCCTCGTGCCAGGTCATACGCGGGAAGGGCGTTAGAATCTTCCAGCTGGTCAGCTGCTGGACCATCTGCGTAAACAGCGGCTCCATCAAGCCCAGCACGTCGTCCACGTCGACGAACGACATCTCTAGGTCGAGCTGCGTGAACTCCGGCTGGCGGTCGGCGCGCTGGTCCTCGTCGCGGAAGCAGCGGGCAATCTGGAAGTACCGGTCCATGCCCGCGACCATCAGGAGCTGCTTCAGTTGTTGCGGCGACTGCGGCAGCGCATAGAAACTGCCCGGGTACAGGCGGCTCGGCACCAGGTAGTCGCGCGCGCCCTCGGGGGTGCTCTTGATGAGGATGGGCGTCTCGATCTCCACGAAGCCGCGCGCGTCCAGGAAGTCGCGGATGAACTTCACGACGCGGTGGCGCAGCTCCAGGTTGCGCACCATCTCGGGACGACGCAGGTCGAGGTAGCGGTAGCGCAGGCGCAGCGCCTCGTCCACCGGCCCCTCGTCCGCGATGGCGAACGGCGGCGTGAGCGCGGGGTTGAGCACGCAAACGCGCTCCGCCTGCACCTCCACCTGGCCCGTCGGCAGGTGGGGATTCTCGGTGCCCTCCGGCCGGCGGGTAACGGTGCCCTCGACCTCCAGCACGTACTCGGCGCGGACCTCGCGGCCCGCCTCGTGCGCCGCGGGCGCTTGCTGCGGGTTGAGCACGACCTGCACCAGGCCGTAGCGGTCGCGTAGGTCGAGGAAGATAACGCCGCCGTGATCGCGACGGCGGTGTACCCAGCCTTGCAACAGGCACGGCTGGCCCTCGTTGGTCAGGCGCAGCTCGCCGCAGGTGTGTGTCCGCCGCATGGCTCTTGCATCCCCTCGGGGCCGGCGCTGCCCAGCCCGACTCGCGCGCGCCGCGCTCGCCAAACCGGCGGCGGGGAGCGCCTCTACAAGGTATCATACCCGGGGAAGCGACCCGCCGCCCGGGCGGGCGCGGGAGCGGCGGTGCTCGAGAACTGGGTCGACGTAATCATCATATTTCTGCTGGTGGTCTACGCTCTCCAGGGCCTGCAGCGCGGCTTCATCCTTGGGCTGCTCGACCTCGCCGGCCTGCTCCTCGCGCTGTTCGTGGCGCTCCAGTACTACCCGAGCGGCGTCGCGCTACTCAGCCCGTACGTGCCGCTGCCCGATTCCTTGCTGAAGCCCATCGCCTTTCTCGGCCTGTGGCTGCTCAGCGACATCCTGGTCACCCTGCTGCTGCGCCTCGTCGGCCTGCCGCTGCGCCTGTTCGGGCGATTCTCCTCGCTCAACGGCCTGCTCGGCATCGTGCCGGGCCTGCTCAAGGGCGGGCTCGTCGTCGCGCTGGTGCTGGCGCTCGCGCTCGCGCTGCCGCTGCCGGAGCCCGTGCGCGGCCAGATCACGGGCTCCGCGGCCGGGGGGCGGCTCGCGGGCGAGCTGGGGCCGCTTGAAGACTCGCTGCGCGAGGTGTTCGCCGATGCGGTGCTGAGCGGCATCGCCGTGGCGACCGTCCATCCCCAGGCCGACGAGCGCGTCGAGCTGCAGTTTAGCGGCGCCGCCGGCCGCGTCGACGAGGAGGCGGAGACGCGGATGCTGAAGCTCTTGAACGACGCGCGCGCCCAGGCGGGGCTGCCGCCGCTCAAGGCCGATCCGCAGCTGACGGAGGCGGCGCGGGCGCACTCGCGCGACATGCTGGCCAAGGGGTACTTCGCGCATCAGGATGACGACGGCAAGCGTCCCGCCGATCGCGTGAGCGCGGCGGGTGTCCGCTGGGCCGTCGTCGGCGAGAATCTGGCCCTCGCGCCCACGGTCGATGTTGCCCACCAGGGACTGATGAACAGCCCCGGCCATCGGGAAAACATTCTCAGCCCGCAGTACCACCGCGTCGGTATCGGCGTGGTGGATGGCGGCCTGCACGGCAAGATGTTCACGCAGGACTTCGCAGATTGACCCCTGTTCAAGCCAGCGCCACGGTCGATGCCTGTTTGCTGACGGCGCCGGCTCCACGGCCGGACACCGCGGGACTTTACATCCACGTCCCCTTCTGCGCGCGCCTCTGTCCCTACTGCGACTTCGACACGCAGGACCGCGACCTGCAGCTCATCTCCCCGTATGCGGTCGCGCTGGTGCGCGAAGTGGACCTCCTGCCGGCGGCCCGCCTGCACAGCGTTTTTTTCGGCGGCGGCACTCCCAGCCTGCTCCAGCCGGCCCAGCTTGCCGCGGTGCTAGACGCCTGTCGCGCCCGCTTCGCTCTGCCGCCCGACTGCGAGATCACGGTCGAGTGCAACCCCAACAACGTGCGCGCGGCCCGGCTGGACGGCTACCGCGCCGCGGGCGTGAACCGCCTGAGCCTCGGCGTGCAGGCGATGGACGATGCGGCGCTGAAGCTGTTGGGCCGCCAGCATACCGTCGAGCGCGTGCGGCAGGCTGTCGCGACCGCGCGGGCGACGGGCTTCGACGACCTGAGCCTGGACCTGATGTATGGCCTGCCAGGCCAGACGCTGGCCGCCTGGGAACGCACGCTCGACGCCGCGCTGGCGCTCGCGCCGGAGCACCTGTCGTGCTACCTGCTGACGCTGGAGGACTGGACCCCGATGGGGCAGCAGGTGGCCCGCGGCGAGCTGGCGCTGCCGGACGACGACCTCGTTGCCGCACAGTACGAGCTGACGCGCGCGCGGCTGGCGGCCGCCGGCCTGCGGCAGTACGAGATCTCGAACTGCGCGCGGCCGGGCCGCGAGAGCCGGCACAACCTGGGCTATTGGCGAGCCGAGCCCTATCTGGCGCTGGGCCCCGGCGCGGTGTCGAGCCTGGGGGGCCGCCGCCGCAAGCAGACGCCCGTCGTCGCCGACTACCTGGCCGCCGTCGCCCAGGGAGAGCACCGCTTCGTGGAGGACGAGCGGCTCGACGCGGCGACCCAGGCGCGCGAGGCGCTGATGCTCGGGCTGCGTCTCCGCGCCGGCGTGGACCTAGCCGCCTATCGAGCGCGCTTCGGACGCGACGTGCGGGACGTGTGCGGCGCGGCGCTGGACGAGCTGGTCGTCAGCGGCTTTCTGGAGTGGCACGCGGGCCGGCTGCGGCTTGCGGACCGCGCGCTGCTCGTCAGCAATGAGGTCCTGGTGCGGCTGGGTCTCGCCTGAGTCGGGTGCCTTACGACTCGCGGCCGATCAGGCTCGCGGCTAGCTGCTCCAGGACCGCCGCGCCGGTGGGCGAGGCGTGCGCGGCGCGCAGCGCGGCGCGCGCCGCGTCGTGGTGGTACCGGACCAGGCGCTCGGCCTCCTCCCGCACCCCAAGCCGTTCCATAATGCCGACTACCTCGGCGACTGCCCGCTGGTCGAGCGGCGCCTCGGTGGCGTAGAGGCGGCGCAGGCGGGCGCGGGTCGGCGCGGGCGCCCGCTCGCAGGCCAGCACGAAGGGTAGGCTGTACTTGGCGGTGCGGATGTCCTCGCGGGCGGGCTTGCCCGTCGTCGCGGCGTCGCCCCACACGTCGAGCAGGTCGTCCTGAAGCTGGAAGGCAATGCCGACCTCGTGGCCGAACCGGCCATAAGCGGCCTGGACTTCGCGTGGCGCGCCGGCGGCTAGGGCCCCAAGCTCCGCGGACGCCTGCAAGAGCGCCGCGGTCTTGCCCTCGACCATGCACAGGTAGTCGGCGAGGGCCGGCTCGCTACCAGGCGTGACCGAAAGGTCGCGGTGCTGGCCGGCGCAGAGGGCGCGACAGGCGGTATTCAGAATGCGGGCGGCGGCCAGGCCACCCGGCTCGTGGTGCTCGGCATACAGGATCGACCGCTGCGCGAGGATGAGCAGCGTATCCCCGGCGTTCAAGGCGCGTGGCACGCCCCATATCGCCCAGAGCGTCGGGCGGTGGCGACGCAGCGGACTGTCGTCTTCGATGTCGTCGTGGACGAGCGAGAAGTTGTGGGTCAGCTCGACGGCCGCCGCGTGGGGTAGGGCGGCGTGCCACTTGCCGCCGGCGGCCTCACAGGTGAGGAGGCACAGCGCCGGACGCAGGCGCTTCCCCTGGGGAGCAGCCGTCGGCGCGAACCGTTCATCTGCCCAGCCGAGATGGTAGCGCAGCATTCCTGCCAGGTCGTTTGGGAGCCCTGCTAGGTCGATCAACCGGCGCATCTCGTCGTCGACGGCGGCGGCCAGCTCGGCGAGCCGCGCGTCGAGCGCCTGGAGCACGTCCGCGCCGTGCGAGGGCTGGCTCATAGGACCATCGCCGCCGCGCCGTACAGCCCCGCGTCGTCGCCCAGCGCGGCAGGCACGATCTGCAGGTCTTGCAAGTAGATGGGCATGGCGCGGCGCTCCACCTCCGCGCGCACCGCGTCCCACCAGAGCGCGCCGGCGTGGGAGACGCCCCCGCCTATCACGATGAGGCGCGGATTGAACAGGTGGAGCAGGTTGACGATCCCCACGGCCGCGGCGCGCGCGGCAGCCTCGAGCAGCTCGACGGCGAGCGGATCGCCGGCGGCAGCCGCGGCGGCGACCGCCGCCGCCGTCGGCGTGGCGCCGGGCGGGCCCAGGGCCGAGGGGCGCCCGGCGGCCAGCGCCTCCGCGGCCTCGCGGGCGATCGCGGTGCCAGAGGCGAGGGTCTCCAGGCAGCCGTAGTTCCCACAGTTGCAGCGCCGGCCGTGTAGGTCGATCGTCATGTGCCCGGGCTCCCCCGCCACGCCGCGTGCGCCCAGCAGGAGGCGGTCGTCCACGATGATGCCGCCCCCCACGCCGGTGCTGACCGTCAGGTAAATCATGTGGGAGACGCCCCGTCCGGCGCCGAAGTGATGCTCGCCGAGCGCGGCCAGGTTCGCGTCGTTGCCGACGCGTACCGGCAGGTGGCAGAGCGCGGCGAGCCGGTCAGCCAGCGGCAGGTTGTCCCAGCCGGGCAGGTTCGGCGCGGTGTAGATCACCCCGCGCCAGGGGTCGAGCGGTCCCGGCGCGACCATCCCCACCCCTACCGCGCGCGAGCCGGCCGGCGCCGCCGCGACCGCGCCCAGGATCGCTTCGCCGATCCGCCCGAGTATGGCATCGGGCCCCGACGCTGCATCGGTGGGGTACGCGGTGTGCGCGTGCAGCCCGCCATCGCGGTCGACCAGGCCGACGCGAAAGCGGGTCCCGCCGAGGTCGACGGCGACGGCGAGCGGCGTTTCGGCGTGCTTCACGAGGCCCCCTTAGCGAGCAGTTATAACACGGGTATGCGCCACACCTCGGACCCGCCCCTGATCGTATTGACAGGTCCCACCGCGATCGGCAAGTCGGCCCTGGCTCTGCACTTGGCTGACCGCTTTGGCGCGGAGATCCTCTCCGCCGACTCGCGCCAGGTCTATCGCTACCTGGACGTAGGCACGGCGAAGCCGACCGCTGCCGAGCGTGCCCGGGTCCCCCACCACCTGCTCGACCTGGCCGACCCCGACACGCCCTTCTCGGTGGCCGACTACCAGGCCGCCGCCGACCTTGCCCTGGAGGACATTGCTCGCCGCGGCCGCGTCGCCCTGCTCGTCGGCGGCAGCCCGCACTACGTGCAGGCGGTTGTGGATCGGCTGGAGCTGCCACGAGTCGCGCCCCGCCCCGAGCTGCGGGCGGCGCTCGAGGCGCTGGCCGCGCGCGAGGGGCCGCTGGCGGTATGGGAGCGGCTGCGCGCGCTAGACCCCGCGGCGGCCGAGGCGGTCGATCGTTACAACGTGCGGCGCCTGATCCGCGCCATTGAGGTCGTGACGGTCAGCGGGGAGCCACTGGCGGCCGCCAATCGGCGTCGCGGCCCCGAGCGCCCTGCCCTCCATCTCGCGCTGACGGCGCCGCGGCCCGAGCTGTATGCGCGCATCGACGCCCGCATCGACGCGATGCTGGCCGCCGGCTGGCTGTCCGAGGTCAAGGCCCTGCTCGCGCGCGGCTACGCGCCGTCGCTGCCCAGCCTGTCGGCCACCGGCTATCGCGAGCTGGTCCAGGTGGTGCGCGGGGAATTGTCGCTTGCCGATGCGATCAGGCTGATCCAGCACCGCACGCATGCCTTTGCGCGCCGGCAGTATACTTGGTTGCGGCGCGACCCCCGCCTGGAGTGGTACGCGCAGGCGCCCGATCTCGAAGCGCTGGTTGGCGAGCGCGTCGAATCCTATCTGGCCTCGTCCGAGGGAGTGCGGTCATGGACTTCGTGAAGATGCACGGGTTGGGCAACGACTTCGTGCTGCTCGACTGCCTGGCCGCCGACGCGGTCCGCCCGGACGCCGAATGGGCCGCGCTGGCCGTGCGCCTGTGCGACCGTCATTTCGGCGTGGGCGCCGACGGCATCCTGCTCGCGCTGCCCTCCGAGTGCGCCGACGTGCGCATGCGCATCTTCAACGCCGACGGCAGCGAGGCCGAGATGTGCGGCAACGGCGTGCGCTGCCTGGCCCGCTACGCGCGCGATCACGGGCATCCGGGCGACCTCCTGCGGGTCGAAACGCTGGCCGGCGTGCTCGAGCTCACCTTCCCCCGCGGCGGGAATCAGGTGCGCGTGGACATGGGGCCGCCCCGCCTCGCGCCGCGCGAGATTCCCGTGCGGGTCAGCGGCGACCGCGCCCTGGACCTCGCGGTCCGCGTGGACGGGCGCACCTACCAGGTGGCGGCGGTCTCGATGGGCAACCCGCACGCGGTCACGTTCATGTCCGCGGCCGAGCTGGACGCGCTGCCGCTGCACACCGTGGGACCGCTCGTCGAGCACCACGAGCTGTTCCCGGAGCGGACGAACTTCCACGCGGTCGCCGTCACGTCGCCGCACAGCGCGACGGTGCGCGTCTGGGAGCGCGGCGCTGGCCCCACGCTCGCCTGTGGGACGGGCGCCTGCGCCGTCACCGTCGCCGGCGTCCTCGCCGGGCGCCTGGACAGCCCCGTCGACGTAACACTGCCGGGCGGCACGCTCCGGATCGAGTGGCAGCAGGGCGGCCCGGTCTTCATGACCGGCCCGGCGGACTACGTGTTTCGCGGCACCTGGCTCGCGTAAGTGCTGAGCGCGGAGCGGCGCTGCCCTGCTCAGCACGCAGCACTCACCACCCAGCACTAGGAGGCACGCATGGCGAGAGGCACCGCGCCCGCGCTGCACGGCGCCCGGCGGATCGCCGAGCTACCCCCGTATCTCTTCGCGGAAGTGGACCGCCGCATCGCGGAGAAGCGGGCGCAGGGCCACGACGTCATCAGCCTCGGCATCGGCGATCCCGACCTGCCGACGCCCGAGCACATCGTGCGCGCGCTGGAGACGACGGCTGAGCAGCCGGCCAACCACCGCTATCCCGACTACTACGGCCTGCGCGAGCTGCGCGTGGCCATCGCCGACTGGTACCGCGACCGCTTCGGCGTCGAGCTGGACGCGGACGCCGAGGTGCTCCCGCTGATCGGCTCGAAGGAGGGCATCGCCCACCTGGCGACCGCCTGGGTGGACCCCGGCGATCTCGTGCTGGTGCCCGATCCGGGCTACCCGGTCTACTCGATCGGGACCATGCTGGCGAACGGCGAGGTGTACTGGTTGCCGCTGCGGGCCGAGCGCGACTTTCTGCCCGACCTGCAGGCCATCCCCGCGGACGTGGCGCGGCGCGCGCGGGTCCTCTGGATCGGCTACCCGAACAACCCCACCGCGGCGGTGGCCCCGATCGAGTTCTTCCGCGAGGTCGTCGACTTCGCCTGGGAGCACGGCATCCTCGTCTGCCACGACAACGCCTACTCCGAGGTAGCTTACGACGGCTATCGCGCGCCCAGCTTCCTCCAGGTGGACGGCGCCCGCGAGATCGGCATCGAGTTCCACTCACTGTCGAAGACGTACAACATGACCGGCTGGCGCATCGGCATGGTCGTCGGCAACCGTACCGCCATCGAGGCGCTCGGGCGCGTGAAGACCAACGTGGATAGCGGCGTCTTCCAGCCGGTGCAGTACGCGGGCATCGCGGCGCTGCGCGGCGACCAGTCCTGGCTGCACGACCGCAACCTGCACTACCAGCGGCGGCGCGACGCGGTGCTGGCCACGCTTCACCGCATCGGCCTCGCCGCGCCCACACCGCGCGCCAGTCTCTACGTTTGGGGCCCCGTGCCGGCCGGCGTCAAGTCGGTCGATTTCTCGCTCCGCCTGCTCGACGAGACGGCCGTGTGGATCACGCCAGGGGTCGGCTTCGGCCCGGCCGGCGAGGGCTACTTCCGCATCTCGCTCACCACGCCCGACGATCGCCTCGAAGAGGCCCTGGCGCGACTCGAGCGCTTCCAGCTCTAGCGGCTGGCACGCGCCGTGCAGCCGGGAAGCGATTGCCCGCGCGCCAGGAGGGACAAACGACGGAGCGTACGACAACCGGCGCCGGCCTCAGCCACCTAACGGTGGAGCCTCAGCGGGCGCTCCTCGTGGCGCTCGACCGGCCCGACGCGCCCTGGGACGTCGAGACGTCCCTGGACGAGCTAGCGGCGCTGGCCGAGACGGCCGGGCTCGAAGTGGTCGGTCGGGAGGTGCAGCGCGCCGCCAAGCCGCACCAGAGCCACTACCTGGGCAAAGGCAGGCTGGCCGAGGTGAAGGACCTGGTCGCCGCGCTCCACTGCGACGTGGTGGTCTTCGACGACGAGCTGACGCCGCGCGTCCAGCAGAACCTCGAGGACGAGCTGGACGCGCGGGTGGTCGACCGCACGCTGCTGATCCTCGACATCTTCGCCCAGCGCGCCCGCACTCACGAGGGGCGCGCGCAGGTGGAGCTGGCCCAGTACCAGTACCTGCTGCCCCGCCTGACCGGCCACGGCGCGGCGCTCTCGCGCCTCGGCGGCGGCATCGGCACGCGCGGCCCGGGCGAGACGAAGCTGGAGCTGGACCGGCGCCGCATTCGCGCCCGCATCGCCCAGCTGCGACGCGAGATCGACGAGATTCGGCGCGCGCGCGCCGGCCACCGCCAGTTGCGCCGCCGCCGCGCGCTGCCGCTCGTGGCCCTGGTGGGCTACACCAACGTCGGCAAGTCCACGCTGCTCAACGCCCTCACGCGCTCCGACGCCTACGCCGCGAACGTGTTGTTCGCGACCCTCGACCCGCTCACGCGGCGCGTGCGCCTGCCCCACGGGCAGGAAGCGCTGCTGTCGGACACCGTGGGCTTTATCGCGAAGCTGCCCACCACCGTGGTCGCCGCCTTCCGGGCCACGCTCGAAGAGCTGGACGAGGCCGATCTGCTGCTGCACGTCGTGGACCTCACGGACCCCCACGCTGCCGAGCAGAACGAGATCGTGCACGAGGTGCTCGACGAGCTGGACCTGGGGAACACGCCTGTCCTCACCGTGATCAACAAAGTGGACGCGCTGGTCCCCACGGATGCGCCCGCACCGCCCGACCCCGGGGACCTCGGCTTGCCGCCGTCGCCCGACGTGGTCCTCGTGTCCGCGCTGCGCGGCTGGGGCCTGGACGCCCTGCTGGGGCGCATCGAGACGAAGCTCGCGGCCGAGCAGCCGATCGTCGAGGTGGCGATTCCGTACAGCGAGAGCCGGCTGGTTGACCTGTTCCGGCGGCGCGGACGCGTCATCTCGGAGCGCTACACGGAGGACGGCACGATCCTGCGCGGCCAGTTGCCGCGGGCCGTCGAGCGAGCCTTCGCCCCGTACCTGCGGCGCAGGCGGCGTTCCACCGGCCGTCCGACGGACGCTGACAGCGAGCGTGCCACCCCCTGAGGCACGATATCTGCGGACGCTCAGCGGCCCGGCGGTAGAATTCTTCAGGAACTGCCGCGCCGCGTCGGCTCGCCGCAGTGCGGGCCGCGCGGTCGGGCTGCTGGAGGAAGACAATGGCGTCTCGCCTCGAAGTCCAAACCGCCCCCCTGCGCTCCGCCCTCGCCCAATTCGATGAAGCTGCCGACCGCCTCGGCCTGGACCCCGGCATCTGTGCCGTGTTGCGCGTGCCGAAGCGCGAGCTAAGCGTTCACTTCCCGGTCGAGCTGGACGACGGCCGCGTGAAGGTGTTCAGCGGCTACCGCGTGCAGCACAGCCTGGCGCGTGGCCCGGCCAAGGGGGGCATCCGCTATCACCCGGAGGTCGACCTGGACGAGGTGCGTGCCCTCGCGATGTGGATGACGTGGAAGTGCGCCGTGGTCCGGCTGCCGTTCGGCGGCGCGAAGGGCGGCGTGGTCTGCGATCCCCGACGCATGTCGCAGCGCGAGCTGGAGCGCATGACGCGCCGCTACGCCACTGAGATCTCCGTGCTCATCGGGCCAGACAGCGACATCCCCGCGCCCGACCTGAACACCGGGCCGCAGACGATGGCCTGGATCATGGACACCTACAGCATGCACCGTGGCTACTCCATCCCCGCCGTCGTGACGGGTAAGCCCCTGAGCATCGGCGGCTCCGAGGGGCGGCTGGAGGCCACCGGCCGCGGCGTGGTGTACTGCATCGAGCAGGCGGCGGCCTGCTTGGGCCTCCCCCTCGCCGGCGCGCGGGTGGCCATCCAGGGCTTCGGCAATGTGGGCGAGCCCACGGCGCGCCTGCTCCACGCCCTGGGGGCGCGCATCGTCGCCATTTCCGAAGAGGGGGGCGGCGTCTACAACCCCGACGGCCTCAATCCCCTCGATCTCATGCGCTACAAGCAGGAGATGGGCTCCGTCGTCGGCGCCCCGCGCACGCGGCCGATCTCCAATGAGGCGCTGCTGGAAGTGGATTGCGACGTGCTGGTGCCCGCCGCCGTGGCGAGCGTCATCACCGAGCGGAACGCGCCGCGGATCAAGGCGCGGCTCGTCGCCGAGGGCGCGAACGGGCCGACGACGCCCGGCGGCGACCGAGTGCTGAACGAGCGCGGCATCTTCGTCATTCCCGACATCCTCTGCAACGCTGGCGGCGTGACGGTTTCCTACTTCGAATGGGTGCAGGACCGCGACGCCTTCTTCTGGACGGCGGAGGAGATCAACTCGCGGCTGCAGCGCATCATGGTGAGCGCCTTCCAGGACGTGCTCGGCTTCGCCCGGCAGCACGACGTCCCGATGCGTACGGCCGCGACGATGCTGGGGGTGAGCCGCGTGGCCGAGGCGACCGTGACCCGGGGCATCTACCCATAACGCCGCCCCGGCCCGGCCATCGGGTCCTGGACCGTACCCGCTTCGGCGGGGGAAGCCCCTGAACCGCTGCGTACCGGGCGGCCGGCCGCCCGAGGGCCTGGTATGCAGCTTGCCCGGCGGTGAGGGTAGGGCAAGCTGTGGCGCGCCACCGTTCAACCCAGCCAGGGAAGGACGGCGGCAGCACTCCGAACCGAGGGCAATGTGCGGCGGGTAATGGCGGCTAGTCACCGGCGTCGGGCAGTAGCCTTCGCGGTCGGCCTGCTCGTCGGAATGTGCGTCCTGCTGCTAGCCGGCTGTGAGCTGCTGCCGGCGTCGCTCACGCCGGCGCCCGCACCCGAGCCGGGCACAGTCCCGCTGCACGTCGCACGGGCGGGCGGGTCGGTCATCGCGCTGGTCGACGTAACGGTGCACGGGCAGGGCCCCTACGACTTCGTAGTGGACACCGGCGCGTCGCGGTCGGTCGTTGACCAGCAGCTCGCGCAGCAGCTCGGCCTCCCGCAGGTAGCGGCGGCGCCCCAGGTCACGGGCGTCTCCGGGCCGGCGGCGGCCACGGTCGTGCGCATATCGGACTGGAGTGCCGGCGACGTATCGCTGCCGAACGGAGTCGTCGCGGCGATCGATCTCCAGCTCTCCGACTCGGCAGCTGCCCAGCAGCTGATCGGCCGCCGGCTCTACGGCCTGATCGGCTCGGACGTCCTGAGCAGTTTCGGCGTCGTCACCATCGACTACAACCAGCAAACGCTCGCGCTCGGCGCCCAGTGACGTGCCACCGGACAGCGGCCCCGGCCAGCGCGGCGCGGGACACAGCACCCACGCCCGACCCGTCGCCAAGCGCCTGTTCGGCCCCCGTTAGCTGGCCCAGCGCGTCCATGCCGTTTGCCGCCTCGATGGTAGATTTAATTAGCATTAAGGCTAGCATCTCTTACTCGTGAGCGCCGCCAACTGCAAAGGAGAATGGATTTCGTGGATGCGATTGCCGGGACCGCGCTCTGGACCGCGGCCGCACGCGCTCGCGAGAGCGCGCGGCCCGACCGGCTGTTCGACGACCCGCTTGCCGAGGCTCTGGCGGGCGAAGAGGGGTTCCTCCAGCTCGATGCCGAGCCAGAGGAAGCCCAGTGCAATCCCTGGCTACCCATCCGCACCCGGTTCTTCGACGACTGGCTGGAACAGGTGACGATGCGCCACGGCCTGCGCCAGGTCGTCCTCGTCGCTGCCGGGATGGACACCCGCGCGTTCCGGCTGGCCTGGCCGGCAGGGGTCACGCTTTGGGAGTTCGACCGACCCGCGCTCCTGCAGCGCAAGGAGGGCATCCTGACCGCTGCTCGCGCCACCCCCGCGTGCGACCGGCGCACGCTGGGCGTCGATTTGGCCCAGGACGACTGGCCGGCGCGCTTGCGCGCCGCCGGCTTCGATGCCACGGCGCCGTCCGCCTGGCTGGCCGAGGGCTTCTTCCACTACCTGGACGCGGCGGCGGTCGAGCGCATCCTGGCGACCTTAGCCACGGTCGCCGCGCCGGGCAGCCAGCTCGGGGTCGATTTTCTCGCGTGCGACCTCCTCACCTCGCCGTGGATGGCGGGGTATCTGCACCTGCTGGAGCGGCGGGGGGCGCCGTGGCGCTTCGGGACGAATGAGCCGGAGGCGCTGCTGGCCCGCCATGGCTGGCAAGCCCTAGTGCGCCAACCGGGGGAAGAGGGCGCCAATTTCGGGCGTTGGCCCTGGCCGGTAACACCTCGCGACCTCCCCGGTTTCCCCCGCTGCTTCCTGGTCACCGCGCGGCGCCAGGCGAACGGCTCCGAACATCTCTCCTCTTGACCGCCGGCCGGATCGGACGTATACTATAAGTACAAGTTGGGACTTGTAAGAAAGTGCGGTCAGACGCCGAGGAGGGATCATGGATCGCTGTCAGAGCTGCCAGCGCAGGCCCGATATCGCCCATCACTTGCGCCACGGTTACTGCGCCATTTGTTGGCAACGGCTCAAGCACGCGCGCTACGGCGCCTTCTCTCGCAAGGGGTAGGCTGGCCGAAAACCAAGCAGAACGGCGGCACCGTAAGAAGAGCCGCCGTTCTGCTGTTGGTTTCGCGGCTCTCGCCCCAGTCCCGCGTCATCGCCCTCCCTCCTGGGCTACCGGTTGCTACCATCTCGCTGGAGGGCGGCGCGCTCCCTTCTTCCCTGCGTCATCGTCCTCCCGCCTGGGCTCCCGCTTGCTACGCTTCCATCACAGCACCGCCCGAACCGACCTCCCGGCGGCAGCAAGGGGCCTACACTGGTCTTAAGCACTCGCGGCCGGGCCGGCCCGCTCCAGTTCTCTCTTGGCGTGGCCGAGGTCCGCGTGGATCATCAGTGGAGTCGTCCGCGCCTTCAACGCCCACGTGGACCCGAGCCAGCGAGGCCTTCCTGGCCAGCCTCGCCGGACGCTCGCCTCGCACGCGCGCCACGTACGCCAGTGGCCTGCGCCGTTTCGTCGAGTATCTTCAGACTCGCCACCTCGACCCGGACACGCTGCTGGCCGACGAGGTACCCCTGTCCTTCGTCGAGGAGTACCACGCCTGGCTCATAGACCAGTTCGGTCGCGAACGCCGCCCGACCGTCGTCACCTACCTGGCCGCGTTGCGCGCGCTGTGCCGCTTTCTCGACCGGCGCGGCTGGGCGGCGCCCGACGCGACTTACGAGCGGGTTCGCGAGCGCTTGGCCGAGGTCGTCGGCCGCGGTCAGTACCGCACGCCGCGCATCGATCGGCGCCTGCCCCTAATCGTCACCACGGCTGACGAGCTGGCGCTTCCCCCCTCTGGGGACGCGGCGCGCCGCCTGACGCTGCTGCGCGATCGCGCGCTCCTCCACGTTCTGTACAGCAGCGGGATGCGGCGCGCCGAGGTGTCCCGCCTGGACCGCGACGACCTGGAGGACGGCTGGCGAGGCGAGGCGCTCATCACCGGCAAAGGCGACAAGGAACGCGTCGTCTTCTTGAGCGACGAGGCGCTCGCGGCGGTGCGGCGCTACCTCGCCGAGCGGAACGACGGGTATGCCCCGCTCTTCCTGCGCCATGATCGCGGGCGCGGGCGTCCGGGACCGCGCGGCGAGCGGTACCGGCTGTCCCCCCAGTCCATCTGGGGCATCGTCGGCGCCTACGCGCGACTCGCCGGCGTGCGCGCGACGCCCCATGCCTTCCGCCACACGAAAGCCAGCGTCATGTTGAACCGTGGCGCCAAACTCTCCGAGGTCCAGGACATCCTTGGCCACGCCTCGCCGGAGACCACGAAGCGCATCTACGCGCACTATGAGGTAGCGCACTTGCGGGAAGCGTTTGATCGGTTCAGCGCCTCGCCGAGCGAGCTGGTGGCGAATCTGGGCCGCGCCCGTTCGTCCACGGCGGAGCCCTCGGCGCCCCAAATCGACCCCGCCTCTGACCTGCGACCCACGCGGCGAGCGGCTAAGCGCAGACCTGGCCGGTCAGCAGGCTAGGCCGCCCATCGGGACAACGAGCGCGGCCCTCGCTTCGCGAACTGTGCTCCTACCCGTCCAGCCAGCTAGTCGAGCGTCGGCCGGGCCGCGAGACGGGCCTTGTCGTCGTCTGAAGACTGCCTCAGGGCTGGGCCGCCGGCCGTGCGAGCCATGTCGGCGCAGCCCGCCGAGCAAAATTGCTGGGTGTCCCGCGCCACCATCGCGTCGCGGTCCGCAATCGGCGCCCCGCACTGGGCGCATTCTAGCACCGCCACAGCCACCCTCCCCTAGCGTCCTGCTCGTCTCGACGCAGACCCGGTGCCAGCCGCCGCCGCGCGTCGGTCGTGCGCGTGCCAGGCCGGCGCGGTCCCGTGCGGGAGGCGCCCGGGGCGGCGCCAATCGTGGGTCCTTGGCCCCGGCGTCTGGTATGGTTCTGGGTCATCCGCTGTGGAGGAGTTCATGCACACGGGCAATGGACCCGCGGGGACGCCGCCGGCTGAGGAGCAGCGATCGCTGCAAGCCGACGACCGGCGAGAATGGCGGCTATTCCTCGTCGTACTCGTGGGCGTTCTGGCAACACCGATCCTCGCCACCGCCCTGGCCGCGCTCGTCGCGTTCGTGATGTGGCACACGACGACGATCCTGCCCGATCAAGCGCCTCCTACCCCGACGAGCCAGCTGGCGCCCCAGGTATCGCCGAGCGCCCCGCAGCCGGGATAAAGTGATCGGTCGGGCGCCCGTCCTCCCGCCGGTCGGCCCTTCGCTGCAATCGTGGCCAATTTCGCGGCAGGCCCGGAGGGATTCGAACCCCCAGGCCGCGACCGACCGCCTGCACAGTATCCTCTTCGCGGCCGGGTGAGACCCGTGTGCCGCGCGGCACACGAACCTAATCCCGGGGCAGCGGGCGATCTCGGCATCTCCTGACCCTGCGCTTTAGGATGGCCTCGGCGTCCGCAAGCACACGCCGAGCGCTTCGGTCCAGCTCCTCGTAGCGCTGATAGGCTTCCCACACCCGCCGCGCTTGTTCGCTGAGTCGGTCCCACACCAAATCGTCCACGGCACCGCTCCATGCGCGAAAGAGGTTCTGCGGGCTCGGCAGGAGTCATGTGCCGGGACATTTGGCACACCCTGGCACACAAAAAGCGCTGAGCGAGCCGAGACTGGCTGGTGTGATTCTTCAGATTCGGCGCCAGCATTGGGCTGGTGGGGGCAGGCCCGGAGGGATTCGAACCCCCGACCAGCGGATTAGAAGTCCGCCGCTCTATCCACTGAGCTACGGGCCCAAGTGTGCTGACCGGAGTGTACCAGATCAATACGGCCGCCGTAGGATGGCGAAACGGGAGGGAGGTGCCTGCGGCGGCGCGCAGGCCAGGGCCTGGACAGGTGCGACGCGCGGGCAAGCGCGCCGCGCCCGCCCAGCCGGCGCCGTCAGCGGGGCTGGCGGGGGGCGCCGCGCGTCACGAAGCCGATGGCGGCCACGCGCTGGTCACGCGTCCGATCCGGGGCCGCGCGCATGAGGTTGCGGCTACCGCAGCGCGCGCAGCGAGCGAGCGCCCGCCCGGTCGCGCTGTCCGCGGCCGGGGCGACTTCGCGCAGCAGCGGGATGAGCAGGGCGCGGCCGCAATTCCCACAGCGGCCGGCCTCCGTGGCCTGCACTAGCGGCATGCGTGGCTCCTTGTCCGTGGGTGGTCCGCTTGGCGCGGGCCAGGCCGCCGGGCGGATTAGCTGGCAGACTATCCCAGACATCGCGGGCCCCTCCCTAGGGCAAGACCATAACAATGGCGCCACAGCTAGCCGGCCCATCGCACCGCATTGAGCGCCGGCGCGCGGCCGCCCCGACCTCCCGACTCGCCACGGGGCGCGGTGGCGTATGATGGAGAGGGCCACGGCGTGGCCGTGGATAGGAGGGCGCGATGCAGTACCGCAAGGCGGAAGCGAAGCAGGCCGCGCACGCGCAGTTCCGCGGCCTCTGGGCAGCCATCACCACGCCGTTCACACCCGACGGCGAGCTGGATGAGGCGGGCCTGCGGCGGAACATGCGGCACTTCACGGACGTGCTGCACGTGGACGGCGTGTTCTGCACCGGCAACATGGGCGAGTTCTGGGCGCTCACCACCGACGAGCGTCGCCGCTCCGTCGAGATCGTCGTCGAGGAGGCGCGCGGCAAGTGCCTCACCATCGCGCAGACGGCGCACCATGCGGCACACGAGACGGTGGCGCTGACACGCCACGCCCAGGAGGTGGGCGCGGACTACGTGGCGCTCATCAACCCCTATTATCCCGCGATGGACGAGGCGGCGATCTACGACTGGTTCGCGTTCGTCGCGGAGCGGGTCGACATCGGCATCTGGATGTTCGACTCGGAGTACTCGCCGTTCAGCATGTCGCCGGCGCTGATCGCGCGCGTGGCCCGGCTGGAGAACGTGTGCGGCATCAAGATCGGCGGCTCGCTCGACCACTACGCCGCGGTCGAGCGGCTCTGCGGCGATCAGATCGTGCTCAGTCACCCCTCCGAGCGCGCCTGGCTGTCGCTGATGCGCGACCACGGCCAGCGCGCCTACATGTCGTCGGCCACGCCGTACCTCTTCCAGACCGCGACCGAGCATCGCCTGCGCGACTACACCGAGCTGGGCCTGGCCGGCCGCTTCGAGGAAGCGGAGCGCATCGCCGCGGAGCTAGAGCCCTATCGCCAGCTGCAGGAGCGGTGGCTCGCGCGCTGGTGGCGCGAGGAGCGCATCATCCCCATCGCCTATCTGAAGGCCTGGACGGAGCTGCTGGGCCTGGCGGCGGGCCCCGTCCGGCTGCCGCTGCGCGAGATCCCCGCCGAGGAGCGGGCGGCCATGCAGGCGGACCTTGAACGCGTCGGCCTGCTGCGGCCCGCCGCCGCCCGCGCCTGATCCGGCGGGTTGGGGGACGCCATCGCCCGGCTCCATGCCCAGCAGCCCCGCGGCGGGGCCGCGGTCGCGCCGCCGAATGACTGCCCGATTGCGTTCGCCAGCTGCTAGCCGCGCTCGGTGGTCAGCTGGTCCACGCAACGGCGCAGCGCGTCCACGTGCTCGGCCGGCACTCGCTCGGCGTGCTCCAGGTCCACGCGGGCCTGGTCGTCGCGGAACGGCCGCACGACGAGCACCGGCCGCGCGCTGTGATCGACGACCGCGGCGGCCACGCTGCCCCGGAAGATGCGCGCCAGCCCCGTCCGCCCGTGGCTGGCCATCACGATCAGGACGATATCGCCCTCGCTCGCCCGCTCCACGATCACGTCGCCGGCGTTGCCGAGGCCCACCTCGGAATCGGCCGTGACGCCCGCGGCCCGCAGGCGCGCGACGTGGGTCGCCAGGGCGTCGCTGGCGGCCGCCTCCTCGGCTTCGAACACGTCGTAGCCGGGGCGCGGCGTCATCTCGTCCTCGAGCGGCGCCTCGATCGGCGCGCTGCCCGGCCGATGGTGGCGCACGGGATCGCCGGAGACGACGCGCAGGAGCACGACGCCCCAGCCCAGCGTCTTGGCGATGGCCTCGGCGTAGGGCAACGCCTCGTTCGCCAGCTCGGACCCGTCCAGGGGCACCAGTATGTTATCGGCCATCGCTCCTCCTCCCCGAGTGCCAGTCTGGGCACGACGCGGCTCGCTGTCAGCCGCCTGCCCGGCGCTACAGGCCCGCCCCGCCGCTCGCCTCGCCAAACACGCGCCGCAGCGCGTCCGCGATCTCGCCCAGCGTGGCGCTCGCCTCGACGGCCCGCACGATGGGCGGCATGGTGTTCGCGCTGCCGGCCGCCGCCCGCTCCACCTCGGCTAGCGCTGCCGTCACCGCGGCCGTGTCCCGCCGCGCGCGCAGCGCGCGCAAGCGGGCGGCTTGCTGCTCGCGCACGGCCGGGTCGACCCGCAGGATGTCGGTCACCGGTGCCGACTCGCCGACGAACCGATTCACGCCGACGATCACCCGCTCGCCCGCGTCCACCTCGCGCTGGTAGCGGTACGCGCTCTCGTGCAGCTCGCGCTGCACCCAGCCGCGCTCGATGGCCGCCTGCGCGCCCCCCAGCGCGTCGATGCGGGCCAGGTACTCGCGCGCCTGGCGCTCCAGGTCGTCCGTCAGCCATTCCACGTAGTACGCCCCCGCGAGCGGATCGACGGTGTCGGCCACGCCGCTCTCGTACGCGATGATCTGCTGCGTGCGGAGCGCTGTCTCGGCGGCCGCCTCGGTAGGCAACGCCAGCGCCTCGTCGCGAGCGTTCACGTGCAGCGACTGCGTCCCTCCCAGCACCGCTGCCAGCGCCTGCACGGTCGTCCGTACGACGTTGTTCTCGATCTGCTGCGCGGTGAGCGTCACGCCCGCCGTCTGCGTGTGGAAGCGCAGGGTCCACGAGCGCGGGTCGCGGGCGCCGAACCGCTCGCGCATCAGCGACGCCCACAGCCGGCGCGCGGCGCGGAACTTCGCCACCTCCTCGAAGAGGTGGTTGTGGCTGTCGAAGAAGAACGCCAGCCGCGGCGCGAAGGCGTCCACGGCCAGCCCCGTGGCGCGCGCCGCCTCGACGTACGCCACGGCGTTGGCCAGCGTGAACGCTAGCTCCTGGGCGGCCGTCGCGCCGGCCTCGCGCATGTGGTAGCCGCTGATGCTGATCGGGTTCCAGCTCGGCATCTCGGCCGCGCAGTAGGCGATCACGTCGGTCACCAGGCGTATGGACGGCCCGGGCGGGTAGATGTACGTGCCCCGCGCGGCGTACTCCTTCAGGATGTCGTTCTGCACGGTGCCCGCCAGCCGCCCCAGCGGTACGCCCTGCCGCTTGCCGACGGCCACGTAGAGGGCCAGCAGGATCGGCGCCGTGGCGTTGATCGTCATCGACGTGCTGACGCGGTCGAGCGGGATGGCATCGAGCAGCTGAGCCATGTCGTCGAGCGAGCAGATCGACACGCCCACTTTACCGACCTCGCCTTCGGCGAGCGGATGGTCGGCGTCGTAGCCAAGCTGCGTCGGCAGGTCGAAGGCGACGCTGAGCCCCGTCTGACCCTGAGCCAGCAGGTAGCGATAGCGCCGGTTCGACTCCTCGGCCGAGGCGTAGCCAGCATACTGACGCATGGTCCACAGCCGGCCGCGGTACATCGTCGGCTGCACGCCGCGGGTGAAAGGATACTCGCCGGGGTAGCCAAGCCTGGCGTCGTAGTCGAAGTCGGGCAGGTCGTCGGGCGTGTAGAGCAGTGCGGCCGCGTGGCAGGTGCCCGTGGGCCGGCGCAGCGGGCCGCCAGCGGCCACGCGCTGCTCCCAGGCGGCGCGGCGGCCGCCGCGCCGCAGCGCGGCCAGGCGCTCGGTGCGCGCGCTCACGGCGTCATTCTCGCACGGCCCGCCACAGCAGGTTGAGCGCCGCGAGCACGGCGCGGCGCTTGTTCTCCCCCCGCGTCGTGTTCCACTTCTGGCGCTCGACCTCGGTGCGTCCCTGGTAGCTGAGCGCGACGAAGATGGTCCCCGGCGGCTGGCCCTCTAGCTCGCCCGGCCCCGCGACGCCCGTGGTCGCCAGCCCCGTATCCGCGCCGAACTCGCGCGCCGCCGCCTCCGCCATCGCCCGTGCCGTCTCGGCGGCCACCGTGCCGTGCGCCGCGACGACCGCCGCCGGCACGCCGTGCGCCCGCTTCGCCTCGGCCGTGTAGGCGACCACGCCGCCGCGGAAGTACTCCGAGCTGCCCGGCGTGTCCGTGACGTAGCTCGCCAGCAGCCCGCCGGTGATCGACTCCATCGTCGCGAGCGAGAGCCGCCGCTCCCGCAGGTGCCGCCCTACCACCTCCGCCAGCGTCTCGTCGTCCACGCCGTACACGTAGTCGCCCGCCAGCGCCCGCACGCGCGGCTCGAATGCCGCCAGCGCCGCCTCGGCCTCGGCGCGGCTGTGCGCCTTCGCGGTCAGGCGCAGGTGGACGCCGTCCTGCTTGGCGTAGGTCGCCAGTGTCGGGTTGGTCGACGTGATGAGCGGCCGCACCAGGTCCTCGACGGCCGACTCGCCGATGCCGATGCACTTCAGCGTCCGGGACAGGATGATGCCGCCCTCGGGCAGGCGCGCTTGCAGGCGCGGGACGGCCTGCTCCTCCCACATCTTGCGCATCTCGACGGGCACGCCCGGCATGGCGACGATGATGCGGCCATCGCGCTCGACCCACCAGCCGGGCGCCGTGCCGATGGGGTTCGGCAGTGACTGCGCGGACGCGATGAGCGTGGCCTGCTTGATGTTGCGCTCGGGCATGGCCTGGCCGCGTCGCCCGAACCACGAGCGCAGGTGCTCGGCCAGGTCGGGCTGCACGATCATCTCCTCGCCCAGCAGCGCGGCAATGCCCTCCCGGGTGAGGTCGTCGTCCGTCGGGCCGAGGCCCCCGGTCATAACGATGAGGTCGGTGCGCTCCCAGGCGTGGCGCAGCTCGTCCGTGAGGCGGCCGAGGTTGTCGCCCACCGTGGCCTGCCAGTAGAGGTCGATGCCTAGGCCGGACAGGTACTGCGCCAGGTAGGCGGCGTTCGTGTCCACGATCTGGCCTAGAAGCAGCTCCGTGCCGACCGACATGATCTGCGCTCTCACGCGGGCCTCCTGCGCGGGAGGTGAGCCTGGGCGGTTGCGGCCTGGGGCGGCGCGCTCGCCAGCATTCTACCCCGGATGCGCGGCCCGCGTGGTGCTCGCGGCGCCGGCTACTCGCCGCTCGGCGGTTCCAGGACCACGAGCAGCGCGCCGTGCTCCACGGTGTCGCCCTCGGCCACGCGCACGTCCGCCACCCGGCCCGGCCGCGGCGCGCGCAGCTCGTTCTCCATCTTCATCGCTTCGAGGATCGCCACCAGCGCGTTGCGCTCCACCACGTCGCCCGGCGCCACGCGGACGGCGACGACGCGGCCGGGCATTGGCGCGCGCAGCTCGACACGCTCGGACTGCGCCGCGCGCCGCGGCAGGCTGGCCGCCAGCCGCAGCGCGCGCGCCTCCACCACCCGCGCCTCGGCCTGGTGCCCGTCGAGCGCCACCCACGTCGCGTCGGCCGCCTCCGCGAGCAGCACCTCGCGCGTCCGCTCGTCCACCGTGAGCGCCGCCGCGTGCGCCTCCCGCGCCTGCCAGGCCACCCGCTGCTCGTGGTCCCCCACCCGCGCCACCAGCCCATGCTCGGTCGGTTCCACCGTTACGTCGAACTCTTGCTCCCCGACCGTGACGCGATAGCTCACCGGCCCGCTCACAGTAGCCCCCGGTTCGTCGCCGCGAGCCGGCCGCGCGCCGCCCAGCCGTCCCGGGCGCCGTCGTCGGGGCGCGGCGCGCGCGCGCGGTGGTAGCGCGCCAACGCGGCGGCGAGCGCCATGTCGCGGGCGACGGCCTCGGGGATGATCTCGGGCGGCGGCCAGTGGCGCCCGACGAATCCCGTGTCGTGCCGCGCCTCTACGAATTCAGGGTGCGCCAGGACGTAGCGGTGGAAGCCAATCGTATTGCGCACACCCAGGTAGGCGCACTCCGCGAGCGCCCGTTGCATGCGCGCGATCGCCGCGGCGCGGTCGGCGTCCCAGGCGCAGAGCTTGGCGATCAGCGAGTCGTAGTACACCGGCACCACGTCGCCGGCCGCGTAGCCGGCGTCGAGCCGGACGCCCGGCCCCTCGGGCACGCGCACCGCCTGGAGCGGCCCGCTCGACGGCACGAAGCCGCCCAGCGCGTCCTCCGCGTAGATCCGGCACTCCAGCGCCGCGCCGCGGGACTGCACGTCCTCCTGGCGCCACGGCAGGCGCTCGCCGGCCGCGATGGCGATCTGCGCCTTCACGATGTCGATGCCGGTGCACAGCTCCGTCACCGGGTGCTCCACCTGGAGGCGGGCGTTCACCTCCAGGAAGTAGTACGCCCCGTCCGGCGCCAGGATGAACTCGACCGTGCCGGCGTTCACGTACCCCGCGGCGCGGGCCGCCTGCACGGCCGCGTCGAGCAGGCCCGCGCGGGTGGCGGGCGCGAGGCCCGGCGCGGGCGACTCCTCGATCAGCTTCTGGTAGCGCCGCTGGATCGAGCAGTCGCGCTCGCCCAGCGCCACCACGCTGCCGTGCCCGTCGGCCAGGATCTGCACTTCGACGTGGCGCGGCCGCTCGATCAGGCGCTCGACGTAGACGCTGGCGTCGCCGAAGGCGCCCAGCGCCTCGCTCTGCGCCCCGCGCAGCGCCTCGGCGAGCTGCGCCGGGTCGTCCACGCGCCGCATCCCCCGCCCGCCGCCGCCCGCGACGGCCTTGAGCGCGATCGGATACCCCACCGCGTCGGCAGCGGCTCGGGCCTCGGCCGCGTCGGCCACCGGGTCCACGGTGCCGGGCACCGTGGGCACGCCGGCGGCGCGCATGGCCCGGCGGGCGTCGGTCTTGCGCCCGAGCGCGCGCATCGTCTCCGGCCGCGGGCCGATGAACACCAGCCCGGCCGCGGCGCAGGCCGCCGCGAAGTCGGCGTTCTCGGCCAGGAAGCCGTACCCCGGATGGACCGCCCGCGCGCCCGCCCGTCGGGCGACGGCGAGCAGCCGCTCGACGTTCAGGTAGCTCTCGCGGGCCGGCGCCGGCCCTAGGTAGTGCGCCTCGTCGGCCAGGCGAACGGGCAGGCTGTCCACGTCGGCGTCGCTGTACACGGCGACGCTGCGGATGCCCAGCTCGCGGCAGGCGCGGACGATGCGCACGGCGATCTCGCCGCGATTCGCCACGAGGATCTTCCGAAAGTTGTGAGCCATCAGCGATCAGCCATCAGCTATCGGCGAGCAGGAGACAGTGCCAGCGCTCGCCGCCGGCTGACGGCTGACCGCTGACACCTGACCGCTGCCCGCTCACAGCGGGATGTTCCCGTGCTTCTTCGGTGGGTTCGTGTCGCGCTTGGTGCGGAGCGCTTCCAGGGCGGCGATCAGCCGGGGCCGCGTCTCCTGTGGCTCGATGACGGCGTCCAGGTAGCCGCGGGCGGCGGCCTCGTAGGGGTTCAGCAGCTGGGCCTCATAGGCCGCCGTCAGCTCGCGGCGCGTGGCGGCCGGATCGTCGGCGCGGGCGATGCGGTCGCGGTAGATGATGTTCACCGCGCCCTCGGCACCCATCACGGCGATCTCGGCGGTAGGCCAGGCGAAGTTCGCGTCGCCACGGATGTGCTTCGAGCTCATCACGTCGTAGGCGCCGCCGTAGGCTTTGCGGGTGATCACGGTCAGCTTCGGCACGGTCGCCTCGCAGTAGGCGTAGAGCAGCTTCGCCCCGTGCCGGATGATGCCGCCGTGCTCCTGCGCGACGCCGGGCAGGAAGCCGGGTACGTCCACGAACGTCACCAGCGGCACGTTGAAGCAGTCGCAGAAGCGCACGAAGCGGGCGCCCTTCGCCGACGCGCTGATGTCCAGCACGCCGGCCAGCACGCCGGGCACCTGCGCCACCACGCCGACCGGCCGACCGCCGAGCCGCGCGAAGCCGGTCAGCAGGTTGGGCGCGTACTCCGCCTGCACCTCGAACAGGTCGCCGTCGTCCACGATCAGGCGGATGACCTCTTGCATGTCGTAGGAGCGGGTCGGCTCGTCGGGCACGATCTCGTTCAGACGCGGCTCGACGCGGTCCGTGGGATCGCTGGTCGCGGCGACCGGCGGCTCGCCCAGGTTGTTCGACGGCAGAAAGCTCAGCAGCCGCCGCACCTGCGCCAGCGACTCGATCTCGCTGTCCGCCACGAAGTGCGCCACGCCGCTGCGGCCGACGTGGACGTCCGCGCCGCCCAGCTCCTCGAAGCTCACCTCCTCGTGCGTCACCGTCCGCACCACATCCGGCCCGGTCACGAACATGTGGCTGAGGCCGCGCACCATGAACACGAAGTCGGTGATGGCCGGCGAGTACACTGCGCCGCCCGCGCACGGGCCGAGGATCACGGAGAGCTGCGGGATTACGCCGGAGGCGAGGGTGTTGCGCAGGAAGACCTCGGCGTAAGCGCCGAGGCTGGCGACGCCCTCCTGGATGCGCGCGCCGCCCGAGTCGTTGATGCCGATGATCGGGGCGCCGGTCTTGAGAGCGAGGTCCATCACCTTGCAGATCTTCGCGCCGTGCGCCTCCGACAGCGAGCCGCCGAATACGGTGAAGTCCTGCGAGAAGACGTACACCACGCGCCCGTCGATACGGCCGTAGCCCGTCACCACGCCGTCGCCCAGGTAGCGCTGCTGGTCCAGGCCGAACTGCGTGGTGTGGTGCGTGACGAAGGCGTCGATCTCCTCGAAGCTGCCCTCGTCCAGCAGCAGCTCGAGCCGCTCGCGGGCCGACAGCTTGCCCCGCGCGTGCTGCTGCTCGAGCCGCGCCGCGCCGCCGCCCAGCTGCGCCTCCGCGCGCAGCGCCCGCAGCCGCGCGATCTTGCCCGCGGTCGTGCGCGCCGCACCGTCCTCGGCCGCGCGGCGCCTGGTGTGTGGCCCCCCCCGCGCGGCTTTGGGCCGCGCCCCCTCCGGTGCCTTGTCCGCCGGCGGCGCCTTGCTCCCGCCCCGCGATCGCTCCTCGCCTATCGCCAAGCTACGCCTCCGTGGTGAGATCGACCGCCGCGACCAGCTCGGCCGCGACGTCGTAAGGGCTGCGTTGGTGCGCCGCGACCTCGCGGTAGGCCGCCTGCCAGGCGGGAGCCGCGGCCGTCGTGCCCAGGCGGTCGGCGAGTCTCGCCTGCGCCGCCGCGAGCACTACGGCCCGCGCTCGCGCCTCGGCCCGCGCGTCCGCGGTGCCGCTCGCCAGCAGGTAGGCGCCGTGTGCGTCGATCGCCTCGAGCAGCGCAGCTACCCCGTCGCCCTGCGTGGCGATAGTTGCCAGCACCGGCGGCTGCCACGCCGCCGCGGGCGCGAGGGACTGGAGCAGCCGGAGCTCCGCCACCGCGCGCTCCGCCTCCGGGCGGTCCGCCTTGTTGACGACCAGGACGTCCGCGACCTCCAGCAAGCCGGCTTTCAGCGCCTGCACCTCGTCGCCCAGCCCCGGGACGGTGACGACGACCGTGGTCTCGGCAAGCTGGGCCACCGCCACCTCGTCCTGTCCGACGCCGACCGTCTCTACCAGGATACGGCAATAACCGGCGGCGTCCAGTGCGGCCGTGAGCGCAGCCGCCGCCGCCGCCAGCCCGCCGCAAGCGCCGCGGGAGGCGATGCTGCGGATGAACACGCCCTCGTCGCCTGCCAGGTCGGGCATGCGGATGCGGTCGCCCAGCAGCGCGCCGCCGCTGTACGGGCTCGTCGGGTCGATCGCCAGCACGCCCACGCGGGCTTGCTGCCGCCGATAGAGCCGCGCCAGCGCCGCGACCAGCGTGCTCTTGCCGCTGCCCGGCGGGCCGGTAATGCCAACGATCCGCGCGTTGCCCGCGCGCGGGTACACGACGCGCAGCGCCGCTGCGGCCCCCGGCCCTCCGGCCTCCAGCACGCTGAGCAGGCGGGCCAGCGCGCGCCGGTCGCCGGCCAGGGCGCGGTCGGCGAGCGCGCGCGCCGACTCGGCTGTCCCTCCGGCGCTCGGCGTCCGCGCCGCCCCGTCCGTCACGGCCCGTCCGGCGCGGACGCCGGCTCCGCCCGGGCGCGGCGCGCCGCGACGGCCTCCCGCACGAAGCGTACCGTCTCGTCCATCGGGCTTCCCGGGCCGAAGACGGCCGCCACGCCGAGCGCCCGCAGGGCCGGTACGTCGGCGGCTGGGATGATGCCCCCCACCCACAGCACGACGTCGCCCATCTCCCGCGCGCGCAGCTCCTCGAGCACGCGCGGCACCAGCGTCAGGTGCGCGCCCGAGAGGATGCTCAGCCCAACCGCCTCGGCGTCCTCTTGCAGTGCCGCCTCGGCGATCGCGGGGGGCGTCTGGCGGATGCCCGTATAGATGACCTCCATGCCGGCGTCGCGCAGCGCGCGCGCCACCACTTTCGCGCCGCGATCGTGGCCATCGAGCCCTGGCTTCGCCACGAGCACGCGCGCCGGCGGGCTGAGCGGCGGCGGCGCTGCTGGCGCGGCGTCGGCGGCTGGCGGCGCGGCGTCGCTCATGCCGGGGCGCCGTCCCGCGCCGTCTCTTGCAGCTCAATCAATACGCCGTTGCCGGCGCGCGGATGGAGAAAGGCGACGCGCCCCTGCGCCCCCGGCGCCGCGTGGCGGTCGAGCAGCTCGACGCCCCGTGCGGCGAGTTCCGCGATCGCCGCGTCGATGTCCGGCACCTCGAAGCAGACGTGGTGCAGCCCCTCCCCGCGCCGCGCCAGGAAGCGGGCCACGGTGCCGTCGGGGGCCATCGGCTCCAGTAGCTCGATCTGGCTCTCGCCCACGCCGACGAACGCCACGGTCAGGCCGCGGTCCGGCAGCAGCCGCCGCTCGCGCAGGGGCAGCCCCAGCACGTCGCGGTAGAAGGCCAGCGCCTCGTCCAGGCTGCGCACGGCCACGCTCACATGGGCGATGCGGCGAATCTGCATGTGCGCTCCGCTTCCGGACTAGCCGGCGTGCGCCGGCTGCGGCGGGGTCGCTGCCGGCTGGCGCAGCACCTGCTCGCCGATGATCAGGCGCTGGATCTCCGAGGTGCCCTCGTAGATCTCGGTGATCTTCGCGTCGCGCAGGTAGCGTTGCAGCGGCGAGTCCAGGGCGCACGCCGCCGCGCCCCCCATCTCCACCGCCTGGCTCGTGACCCACAGCGCCGTCTCCGCGGCGTATAGCTTCGCCGCCGCGGCCTCCCGCGTCAGCCGCTCGCCGGCATCCTTCAGCGCTGCCGCCCGGTGCACCAGCAGGCGTGCGGCGTCGATGCGTACGCTCATGTCGGCCAGCAGCCACTGCGTCGCCTCGCCGACGGCGCCGCCGGCCACCGCGGCGTCGCGCGTCTGGGCGAGCGCGGCTTCGTAGGCGGCGCGCGCGATGCCCAGCGCCTGCGCGGCGATGCCGATGCGGCCGCTGTCCAGCGTGCCCATCGCCACGCGCCACCCCTGCCCCTCCGGCCCGAGCCGTTGCGTGGCCGGCACCGGGCAATCGCCGAAGTACAGCTGCGCCGTGGTCGAGCCGCGGATGCCCAGCTTGTGCTCGAAGGCGCCGATCGTGAAGCCCGGCGTGCCCGGCTCGATCAGAAAGGCTGTGATGCCGCGTGGCCCGGCGGCCGGGTCGAGCGTGGCGAACACCAGGTAGATGCCCGCCAGGCCCGCGTTCGTGATGAAGCACTTGCCGCCGTTCAGCCGGTACCCCGCGCCGTCGCGGCTGGCGCGCGTCCGCAGGCTGGCGGCGTCGCTGCCGGCGCTCGGCTCCGTCAGCGCGAACGCGCCCAGACACGCGCCCGTGGCCATGCGGGGCAGGTAGCGCGCCTGCTGCTCCGCCGTGCCCCAGTGGTGGATCGGGTCGGCGACGAGCGAGTTGTGGACGCTGACCAGCACCGCCGTGGCGGCGCACGCCGCCGCCAGCTCCTCCATGACCAGCGCGTAGTCGAGCGCGCTGCGCGCCTGGCCCCCGTATTCCCGCGGCACCGCCAGCGCCAGCAGGCCCTCGGCGGCCAGGGCCGATACCGTGCCCGGGGCCAGCGCGCCAGCGCGGTCCACCGCCGTGGCGGCCGGCGCCAGCGTCCGGGCCGCAAAGTCGCGCATCCGCTGCTGGAAGGCCGTCTGCTCCGCGCTCAGCCGAAAGTCCACGTTCGTCCCCCGCCGGGGCGCCGCGCGTGGCGCGGCGTGCCAGTCGTCGGCCCCATGCCGTCGATCACTCTACGGTCGCCGCTCGTAGGTGAAGAAGCCGCGGCCGGACTTGCGCCCCAGGTACCCGGCGGCCACCAGGTTCACCAGCAGCGGGCAGGGCCGGTACTTGTCGTCGCCGAAGCCCGACTGGAGCACGCGCATGATGTCCAGGCAGACGTCGAGGCCGATCAGGTCGGCCAGCGCCAGCGGCCCCATCGGATGGTTCATGCCCAGCGTCATGACCTGGTCGATGGCCTCGGCCGTGGCCACGCCCTCGAGCAGCGCGTAGGCCGCCTCGTTGATCATCGGCATCAGCAGGCGGTTGGAGACGAACCCCGGATAGTCGCGCACCTCCACCGGCGTCTTGCCCAGCCGCAACGCCAGGTCGCGCGCCGTGCCGATGGCCGCCTCGGAGCTGTGGACGCCGCGAACTAGCTCCACTAGCCGCATCGCGGGCACCGGATTGAAGAAGTGCATGCCGACGACGCGGTCGGGCCGGCCCGTCGCTGCGGCCAGGCGAGTGATCGAGATCGAGGACGTGTTCGAGGCGAGCACCGCGTCGGCACCCAGGACGCGGTCCAGCGCCGCGATCACCTCGACCTTCGCGGCCTCGCGCTCGATCACCGCCTCGACGACGAACTGCGCGCCGGCCAGCGCCTCGACGTCCGGCGCCGGGTGCAGGCGCCCGAGCGCCGCGCCGCGGGCGTCGTCCGTCAGGGTGCCACGCTCCACGGCGCGGGCCAGTCCCCGCCCGATGCGGTCCACGGCTAGCTCGACCGCCCCCGGCGCGGCGTCCACTAGCCAGACGTCGATACCTGCCTGGACGGCCACCTGGGCGATGCCCGCGCCCATTGTGCCGGTGCCGACAATGCCCAGGCGCTCGATCGACCCCGCCATCTACACCATCTCCACCGCGAGCGCCACCGCGCCGCCGCCGCCGTGGCACAGCGCCGCCAGCCCCCGCCTCCCGCCGCGCTCCCGCAGGGCGTAGAGCAAGGTCACGAGAATGCGCGCGCCCGTCGCGCCGAGCGGGTGCCCCAGGGCGATGGCGCCGCCGTGAACGTTCACCCGCTCCCAGTCCCAGCCTAGCTCGCGTCCGTTCGCCAGCACCTGCGCGGCGAACGCCTCGTTGACCTCCAACAAATCGAAGTCCCCGAGGGCCAGGCCAGTCCGCTCCAGCACCTTGCGGACAGCCAGCGGCGGCGCGTCGAACAGCAAGCCGGGCTCGATGCCGGCGCTCGCGTGGCCGCTCACGCGCGCCAGCGGTCGCAGCCCGTATCGCTCCACCGCCGCTTCCGAGGCCAGCACGACTGCCGCGGCGCCGTCGCTCAGCCCCGGCGCGTTGCCGGCCGTCACCGTGCCGTCAGCCGCGAAGGCCGGGCGCAGCGCCGCCAGGCGCTCCAGCGACGTGTCAGGGCGCGGCATCTCGTCGGTCGTGACCAGGCCGCTCCCCTTCCCGCTCGGCGCCTCCACGGGTACGATCTCCGCGTCGAAGCAGCCGCCGCGCTGGGCGGCCACCGCGCGCTGGTGGCTGGCCAACGCGTAGGCGTCCTGGGCCTCGCGCGTGACGCCGTGCTTGGCCGCGATCGCCTCGGCGGCGTTGCCCATGTGCTGGTCCTCGAAGGCGCACCACAGCCCGTCGTGGACCGTCGCGTCCACCAGTTCCCCGCGCCCCAGGCGGATGCCTCGCCGGGCGTGCGGCAGCAGGTGCGGGCCGAGGCTCATGCTCTCCATGCCGCCGGCGACGACGATGTCCGCCTCGCCCAGGCGGATCGCCCGCGTAGCGTCGATCGCCGCTTGCAGGCCCGAGGCGCAGACCTTGTTCAGCGTCATCGCGGACGCGCTCGGCGGAATTCCCGCCCGCAGCGTTGCCTGCCGCGCCGGCGCCTGGCCCACGCCCGCCTGGATCACGTTGCCCAGCAGCACGTCGTCCACCGCGTCGGGCGGCACGCCCGCCCGCGACAGCGCTGCCCGCACGGCGACCGCGCCCAGCTCCGGCGCGGGCACCTCGCCGAGCGCGCCCAGGAACCGCCCGATCGGCGTGCGGGCCGCGCCCACGATATACGCCTCGCTCATCGTCAACCCGCCAGTCTCTCGCCTGCTGCGGCGCTACGCCAGTCCCAGACCGCGCGCGATCACCAGCCGCTGGATCTCGGAGGTGCCCTCGCCAATGGTGAGGATCTTCGCATCACGGTAGAAGCGCGCGATGGGCGCCTCTTCCATGTACCCGTAGCCGCCGTGGACCTGCAAGCTCACGTCGGCCGCGCGCACCGCCAGCTCCGACGCGAACAGCTTGGCCATCGCCGCGGCCTGCGCGAACGGTAGGCCGCGATCGCGCAGCGTCGCGGCGCGGTACACCAGCAGGCGCGCGGCCTCGATCTCCGTCGCGACGTCGGCCAGCGGGAACTGGATCCCCTGCCTGCGGGCAATCGGTTCGCCGAACGCCCAGCGCTCCTTGGCGTACGCCGTCGCCATGTCCAGCGCCCCTTGCGCCAACCCCACGGCCAGCGCCGCGACACCGATGCGGCCGCCGTCCAGCACGCCCAGGAACTGCCGCGCTCCCGCCCCCCGAGGCCCTACTAGGTGGTCCTGGGGCACCTCGCAGTCGTCGAACACTAGCTCGCGGGTGTCTGAGGCGTGCCAGCCGAGCTTGTGGTACGGCGGCGCCAACTGGTACCCCGGCGTCCCGTTCGGCACGAGCACCATGCTGATCTCGGGCTGGCCGTCGTCGCGTCGCCCCGTGACTGCCGTGGCCACCACGAACGCCGAGATCGGCGTGCCGGCGTTTGTGATGAACGCCTTGGTGCCGTTTAGTCGCCACCTCCCGTCCTGGAGCCGCGCCGTGGTCGCGATGCCCGTGACGTCGGAGCCGGCGCCGGGCTCCGTGCCGGCCAGGGCACCCAACGTCTCGCCGCGCGCCAGGGGCGCGAGCCAGCGCTCCTTCTGCGCCGGGCTGCCGTACAGGTGGAGCACCGCCCCAGCCAGGCCCACGTTGGCCGATACGGTGATGGCGACGGACGAGTCGACGCGCGCTAGCTCCTCCAGCACGATCGCTAGCTCCAGCGCGCCGGCGCCGACGCCGCCCTCCGCTTCCGGGAACGGCAGCCCCATCACGCCGAGCGCGCCGAGCTGACGCACAACCGCGAGCGGGAACTGGCCCTTCGCGTCCCAGTCGGCGGCGTTGGGCGCGATCTCGGTGACTGCAAACTCGCGCAGGGTGCGCCGCAGCGCCTGCTGCTCGTCCGTCAGCTCGAAGTCCATCGCGCCGCTCCTACACTCTCAGCATAGCAGACGGCACGGCGCGACCGGCGCCCGCCACCGACCCCGTTGCTATAATAGTGCCGTGCTAGCCGGCTCGTGGGCGGAGTAGAGTTCGATGCCTCGTGCCACAAACTTGGTGCGCTGTCGTCTCTGCGGGGCCATGGCCTTCGAGTCCGAGATGGAAGGGCGGTACTGCCTGGTCTGCGTCGGGCGCGTGCGCAGCAAGCCGTCGGACCGGGCGCGGAAGCGCCAGCGCCAGCGCCAGCGCCAGCGTCAGGACGAGCGGGCGCCCGCCGCCTCGCCGGCAGCGCAGCGCTGATGTTCCCACCCACGCGCGCGGCGCCCCGGCGCGCGGCCGGCGTGGTCCGCTAGGCGCGCGATCGTGGCCGTCGTCGTCCGTATCCTGCTGGCGCTCGTGGGCCTCGTGGTGTCCGCCCAGGTGGCCCGTCGCCTGGCGCGGCACGCTCCGTTCGACGTTGCCACGTCGCGTGAGGCGGTGCCCGTCCAGAGCGCCCTCTTTGCGCCGGACCGCCTCATCCGTCGCCTGCCCCTGGAACCGGGTATGCGCGTGCTCCTGCTCGGCCCCGCGCCGGATTCTCTGATGACGCGGGTCGCGCGCGGCGTTGGCAAGTACGGCAAGGTGTACGTGCTCCAGCCGTCGCCGGAGAGCGCCCGGCGGCTCGACGCGGACCTCCGCGAGCGGCACCTTGCAAACGTCGATGCGCTGGTGGGGCAGGCCAGCCACCTCAACGTGCCGGACGCCACCTTCGACCTCGTCCTGGCCGTCGGGCAGCTCGCCGGCCTGCCGCGTCGGCAGCGGGCGTTGTGGGAGATCGAGCGAATCCTGCGGCCGGGCGGCCACCTCTCGGTCAGCCAGGCGCTGCTCGGCCCGACGTTCCTGCGCGGCGAGACGCTGCGGCGCGAGGCGGGCGCCGTGGGCTTGGCCTGGCGCGAGCAGCACGGCCTTCCCTTCGCCTACACCGCCAACTTCCGCAAGCCCGCTTAGCGCCCCTTGCGCGCCAGGTGAGCAGCCCGCGTCTGCTAGGCGCGGCTCTCGTGGCCGCCCGCAGCCTGTGGCGCGGGATACTACAGCGCCTTGCGCGCAAGGTGAGCAGCCAGCGTGGCGTAGGCACGGCTCTCGTGGCCGCTAGTAGTCTCGGAGTCGCGTAGGGGCGGCTCTCGTGGCCGCCCGCGGCCCGCAGGCCGCAGGCCCGGCGGCAGCCGACCGCTCAGTCTCGCTGCAAACCGCTGTACAGCGCCACTGCCCCCGTCCCGGAGCCGGCGCTACCGGGAGGGCTCGCCCAGCGGCGGCTTGGGGCGCGGCATACGGCCAGCGCCACTGCCGCAGGCGCCGGCCGGCGACCGCTCAGTCCGGCGCCGAGCGGCCGTCGGTATTGTGTGCCGCTGCTATCACGCGGCCGACGCCGCGCGGCCGAGCACCCGACGCAGGAAGCAGCCGGTATAGGAAGCGTCGCTGGCCGCGATCTCCTCGGGCGTGCCCTCGGCGAGCAGGCGCCCGCCCGCGTCCCCGCCCTCGGGGCCGAGGTCGATCAGCCAGTCGGCCGTCTTGATCACGTCCAGATTGTGCTCGATGACCACCACCGTGTTGCCGGCGTCCACGAGCCGGTTCAGCACGTCGAGCAGCCGGCTCACGTCGGCAAAGTGCAGTCCAGTCGTCGGCTCGTCGAGGATGTACAGCGTACGGCCGGTGGCGCGGCGCGATAGCTCGGAGGCGAGCTTCACGCGCTGGGCCTCGCCGCCCGAGAGCGTGGTGGCGGGCTGGCCGAGGCGGATGTAACCGAGGCCCACGTCGTTCAGGGTAGTAAGCTTGTTGCGCACGGCGGGGATCGGCTCGAAGAAGGTGCAGGCTTCTTCCACGGTCATGTCGAGCACTTCGGCGATGGTCTTGCCCTTGTAGTGGATCTCCAGCGCCTCGCGGTTGTAGCGGCGGCCCTTGCAGACCTCGCACGGCACGTACACGTCCGGTAGGAACTGCATCTCGATCTGGATGATCCCCTCGCCCCGACAGGCCTCGCAGCGCCCGCCCTTCACGTTGAACGAGAAGCGCCCCGGTAGGTAGCCGCGCACGCGCGCCTCGGGCACCGCCGCGAACAGCTCGCGGATCGGCGTGAAGGCCCCCGTGTACGTGGCCGGGTTCGACCGCGGCGTGCGGCCGATCGGCGACTGGTCGATGTCGATGACCTTATCGAGAAACTCCAGGCCCTCGATGCGGTCGTGCTCGCCGGGACGCGCGTGCGCGCCGTACAGCTCGCGGGCCAGCGCCTTGTACAGCACCTCGTTCACGAGGCTGCTCTTGCCCGAGCCCGACACCCCCGTCACGGCGACGAACTTGCCGAGGGGGATGCGCACGTCCACGTTCTTCAGGTTGTTCGCCCGCGCGCCGTACACCCGCAGCGCCTTGCCGTTGCCGGGCCGGCGGCTCTCGGGCACCGGCACGGTCAGGGCGCCCGACAGGTACTGGCCGGTGACCGAGCGCTCGGCGGCCATCAAGTCCGCCACGCTGCCCGTGGCGACCACCTCGCCGCCGTGCTCGCCCGCGCCAGGGCCGATGTCGATCAGATGGTCGGCCTCGCGGATCGTCTCCTCGTCGTGCTCGACCACGATTACCGTGTTGCCCAGGTCGCGCAGCCGCTTCAGCGTGCGGATCAGGCGGTCGTTGTCGCGCTGGTGCAGCCCGATGCTCGGCTCGTCGAGGATGTACAGTACGCCCATCAGGCCGGAGCCGATCTGGGTCGCCAGCCGGATGCGTTGCGCCTCGCCGCCCGACAGTGTGCCCGCCGTGCGGTCGAGCGTCAGGTAGTCCAGCCCCACGTCGACCAGGAAGCCGAGCCGGGCCTGGATCTCCTTCAGGATCTGGCGCGCGATCGTGAACTCGCGCTCCGTGAGCACCGCCGCGCGCTCGTCGGGCCAGCGGTAGGGCGCCCGCCCGCCCAAGTCGGCCGGCAGCGGCGCCTGCTCGGCGAGCAGCGCGAAGAACCGCGCCGCTGTGGCGATGGACATACCGGTCACCTCGATGATCGGCCGGCCGGCGACCGTCACCGCCAGGCTCTCCGGCTTCAGCCGCGCCCCGCCGCAGTCCGGGCACGGCTGCGTGGTCATGTACCGCTCGATCTCGCCGCGCACCCAGTCCGAGTCCGTCTCTTTGTAGCGCCGCTCGAGGTTCGGCACCACGCCCTCGTAGCGCACGCGGTACTCGCCGCCGCGCTGGCGGTGGTGGTGATGCCGGCGGCCGTTGGCGGGCGGCTTGAAACGCACGCGGCGGTCCTCGCTGCCGTAGAGGACCAGGTCGCGCTCGTGCGGCTCGAGCTTCTCCCACGGCGTCTTCAGCGAGAAGCCGTACTCGCCGGCCAGCCCCTCCAGCAGCGCCAGGTAGTACCCCTCGCCGCTCGACCCGCGGAACCACGGCGCAATCGCGCCCTGGGCGAGCGACTTCTCGGGGTGCGGCACCACCAGGGTCGGATCGACCTCCAGCCGGCTGCCGAGGCCCGTGCAGGTCGGGCAGGCGCCGTGTGGGCTGTTGAACGAGAAGTTGCGCGGCGCGATCTCCGGGAGGCTGATGCCGCACTGGCCGCAGGCGAAGTGCTCCGAGAACAACAGCTCCTCGCCCTGCTGCGGCGCCACCAGCACCAGGCCGCCGCCCAGCCGCAGCGCGGCCTCCACCGAGTCGGCGATGCGGCCGACGTCGGCCCGCGCCTCGTCGCCCTCGCCCGGCTCGGGCACGGCCAGCCGGTCGACGACCACCTCGATGCTGTGGTTCTTGTACTTGTCCAGCTTGAAGTCGGTGCTGACGTCGTGGATCTCGCCGTCCACCCGCACCCTGACGTAGCCGGCCTTGCGCACGTCCTCGAAGACGCCGAGGTGCTCGCCCTTGCGGTGCTGCACCAGCGGCGCGAGAATCATCAGCCGCGTGCCGGGCGGCAGCGCCAGCACCGCGTCCACGATCTGCTCGACGGTCTGCTGCTCGATCGGCCGGCCGCAGTTCGGGCAGTGGGGCCGCCCGATACGCGCGTACAGCAGCCGCAGGTAGTCGTAGATCTCGGTGACCGTGCCGACCGTGGAGCGCGGGTTGTGCGAGGCGCCCTTCTGGTCGATCGAGATGGCCGGCGAGAGTCCGGTGATGTAGTCGACGTCCGGCTTGTCCATTTGGCCGAGGAACTGGCGCGCGTAGGCCGACAGCGATTCGACGTAGCGGCGCTGGCCCTCGGCGTAGATCGTGTCGAACGCCAGCGACGACTTCCCCGAGCCGGATAGCCCCGTGATGACGACTAGCTCGTCGCGCGGGATGACCACGTCGATGTTCTTGAGATTGTGCTGGCGGGCGCCCTTAACGAGAATGGAGTTGTCAGCCATCAGCTCTCAGCCACGGCCAAAGAATGGTCAGCGCACAGCCCTCAGTCTCCCAGCAGCCAACCGGTGCAAGGCACAGCCGCGGCACGGCCAGCGCGTGCTGCTGATCGCTGATAGCTGATGGCTGACGGCTACTCACGCGATACTGCGTCGGAGTGCCAGGATCTTGTCGCGCAGCTCGGCGGCCTTCTCGAACTCGAGGTCCTTGGCCGCCCGCTTCATGTCGGCTTCCAGCTCTTTGATCTCGCGCAGCACGTCGTCGCGCGAGCGCATGACCGTGACGTTCCCCACCTCGTAGGGCGCCTGCTCCTCGGCCACGCTGCGCGCCCGCCCGGCGACCCCGCGGATCGCCTTCTGCACGCCCATCGGGGTGATGCCATGCTCCTCGTTGTACGCGAGCTGCTTCTTGCGCCGCCGGTAGGTCTCCTCGATCGCGCGCCGCATCGAGTCCGTCACTACGTCGGCGTACATCACGACGTGCCCATCCACGTGCCGCGCGGCACGTCCCATCGTCTGGATCAGCGCGCTCTCCGAGCGCAAGTAGCCTTCCTTGTCGGCGTCCAGGATCGCGACCAGCGACACCTCCGGCAGGTCGAGGCCCTCGCGCAGCAGGTTGATGCCCACCAGCACGTCGTAGACGCCGCGGCGCAGGTCGTTCAGGATGTCGCTGCGCTCCAGCGTCTCGATGTCGGAGTGCAGGTGCGCGACCTTGACGCCCATCTCGCGCAGGTACTCGGCCAGGTCCTCGGCCATGCGCTTGGTGAGCGTCGTCACCAGCACGCGCTCGCCGCGCCGCACCCGCGCCTGCACCAGCTCCATCAGGTCGTCGATCTGGCCCTTCGTCGGCTTGACCTCGACGCTCGGATCGACCAGGCCGGTCGGCCGAATGAGCTGCTCGACGATCTGCTCGCTGTGCTCTTGCTCGTAAGGGCCCGGCGTGGCCGAGACGTACACCACCTGGTGAAAGTGCCGCTCGAACTCCTGGAAGTTCAGCGGGCGGTTGTCGATTGCGGATGGCAGGCGGAAGCCGTACTCGACCAGCGTCTGCTTGCGCGCCAGGTCGCCGTGGAACATGCCGCGCACCTGCGGCAGCGTCATGTGCGACTCGTCGATCACCAGCAGGTAGTCGTCGGGGAAGTAGTCGAGCAGCGTCCACGGCTGGCTGCCGGGCGCGCGGCGCGACAGGTGGCGCGAGTAGTTCTCGACACCGTGACAGTAGCCGGCCTCGCGCAGCATCTCCAGGTCGAAGGTCGTCCGCTGGCGCAGGCGCTGGCTCTCCAGCAGCTTGCCCTCCGCCTCGAATTCGCGGCAGCGCGCCTCTAGCTCGTCCTCGATGTCGCGGATCGCCAGGTCGAGCTTCTCCTTTGTCGTGACGAAGTGCTTCGCCGGATAGATGTCCACGGCGGTGCGCTCGACCAGCACCTCGCCGGTCAGCGGGTCGATCTCGGTGATCCGCTCGATCTCGTCGCCCCAGAACTCCACGCGGATGGCGATCTCCCCGCCGATCGGGAAGACATCCAGCGTGTCCCCGCGCACGCGGAACCGGCCCCGCGCGAAGTCGTAGTCGTTCCGCTCGTAGTAGATGTCCGTCAGGAAGCGCAGCACCTTGTCGCGCTTGCGCGTTTCCCCGCGGCGCAGCGTGAGCACGACCTTGCCGTACTCCTCGGGCGAGCCCAGACCGTAGATGCAGGACACCGAGGCCACGATGATCACGTCGCGGCGCTCGAAGAGCGACTTGGTGGCCGCGTGGCGCAGCCGGTCGATCTCCTCGTTCCGCGACATGTCCTTCTCAATGTAAGTGTCCGTGCGCGGCAGGTACGCTTCGGGCTGGTAATAGTCGTAGTAGCTGACGAAATACTCCACCGCGTTGTTGGGGAAAAACTCCCGAAACTCGCCGTAGAGCTGCATGGCCAGCGTCTTGTTGTGCGCGATCACCAGCGTCGGCCGCTGCGCCCGGGCGATCACGTTGGCCACCGTATAGGTCTTGCCGCTGCCCGTCACGCCCAGCAGCGTCTGGTGCCGCAGGCCGCGCTCCAGGCCGCGCAGAAGCTGCTCGATAGCCTCGGGCTGGTCGCCGGTGGGCTGATAGTCGGAGACGAGCTGAAAGTCGGACATAGGCTCCCTATGAGCGCGTGCGCCACCTCAAAGCGTGCGAAGAATTGTACCAGAACAGACGAGCGAGTCTCTACGCGGGCGCCGCCGCGCGGCCGCCCGCCGCAAGGCGGCGGCGCCGTGCCAACGCCGCTACTTTCGGCCGCGGGCCGTGCCGTGCGGCCACCCACGCGTCGGGCGACCGCCCGCGTCGGCGGCCACGCGGTCGGGCCGAGCGGCCGCCGACGGAGCCATCTGTGATGCCTTTGAGACGGCCCGGCTCACGGCGGCGCCGCCCCGTCCACCGGTGCGATGCTTATATCGAGCGAGCCGCCGATGTCCGGCTGCGTCGGCGGCAGGTCGAGGTGCGCGGACGCGCCGGGGCTCTCCGGCAGCTCGAGCGCCCCGAACAGCGGGGTCAGCAGCGTCTGTGCGCTGACATAGCGCCCGCCGGGACAGCTCGTGGTGAGCAGCAGCTGGGGTTGGCCGCCGTCGTCCAGGCGCAGCCGGAAGCGGCCCTGCTGCGCCTCGCCGCTCACCAGCACCGCGAAGGAGCCGCCGCCTGCGTACTCGCACCCGCCGGGCGTGCCGCCGCTGATCGCGGCCTCGCCCCGCCCCTCGCCCTCGAGCTGGCCGTCCCCGGTCGGCTGGAACGTCAGCTCCAGGCGCTCGCTTTGGAGCTGTTCATCCCCAAAGGCGCCGCTCACCACCACGTCGCCCCGCCAGGGACAGAGGGCAACCGCCGCGCGGCCCGCCACCCAGCGACCGCGGAGCCGGGGGCGCAGGGACGGGTCGTATTGGCCCGAACCGGCGCCCAGGTCGAGTCGGCCGTCGAGGTCGCCGGCGAGCCGGCCCGGCGCGCCCTCCTGTAACGCCAGTCGCACCGCGCCGGCCCCGCTGTACCAGCGCTGGAAGGGCACCGGCGCGGCCACCGATTCGACCTCCACCGGCAGGTCGCGGAGCGCGCCGTCGACTGCCAGATCGACCTTGCTCGCCGTCCCCTCGGCGGCTCGGCTGGCGAGCGTTCCCGCGAAGGGGCTCTCGATTACCACGTCGAGACGCGCGCTCAGCACCCGCGGCCCCTGATCGCCGGTCGCGAGGGCGGCAAAGGCTGGAGCGGTCGCGCTTTGGCCCGCGGCCTGCCCGCTTACCGACCCGTCGCACGCCACGTCCAGCGCCACCGTCCCGCGCAGCTCGCCCGCTTGCTGCTCGAACACGGCGCCCGCATCCGTAGTCTCGGAGGACTCGACCTCAAGGGCCGCGCTCCAATCGCCTTCGTAGTGCCCGGCATAGCGGTAGGTGGGTTCGGCGGCCCAGGCCGTCTGGGCAGGGGCGGGCGGCGGGGGGGACAGAGCGCCCCGGAGCAGGAGCACCACGAGCGCGACCAGCGCGAAGGGCCAACGGGTAAGCGGGCGCATGGCGCAGTATACGCGGCCGCGTGGCCCGGCGCACGCCCTGGGGCGCCCGGCAGGCGCCGCCGCCGGGCCAGCATCTCCGGAGCCTGGTAGTATTAGCGCAGCGACCGGTGCGGCCGCGCCGACGAATCGCGCTAAGCTGCCGGCCCCGGTTGGCGTGTCTGTTTGGCGAAGCCAAACGTACCCGCTATCCCTGGCTGGGGGCTTAGGTCGTCCGAGCGAGGAGGGCAGCATGAGGCTGACGGTTTATCCCTGGCTGGGCCGCGAGTTCGTCCGGCTATGGGGCGAGGGCGAGCCCGGACTGAGCGCGCCGGAGGCCACACGCCGTCTGCTGTCCGCCTTCGCCCCGGCGCTCACGCCGCTCGGCCTGTCGCTCGACAACGCCGTGCGCACGCGCCTGTTCGCCCGCGACCGCGCGGCCCGCGATGCCGGCAGCCTGGCGCGGCGCGAGGTCTTCTCCGGCCGCGCCCGCTGCGCTAGCTCGGGCCTGATCGCTCCCGCGGTGCTGGATGCCGGGGCGGCCATCGCGCTGGAGGTGACGCTGCTGCGACCCCACGCGGCCGGCGCGGAGAAGACGCTGGTCGAGTACGAGCCGCCCCGGACGCCCCTGCGCTACCTGACGTATGACTCGCTGCTGTTCACCTCCGGCGAGACGCAGCCCGGGGCGACCTTGGCCGAGCAGGTGGCCGCCAACCTCGCCGTCCACGCGCAGTCGCTCGCCCAGGCCGGGCTGTCCTGGCAGAACGTCGCCCAGCTCTCCTGCTTCTTGCAGCGCCAGCAGAGCGTCGAGGTGCTGCGACAGGCGCTGCAGCAGGCCGCGCCCGTGGCCCACGTGCCACTGGAGTGGGAGACGGTCGACGGCTTTGCCGGCGAGGGGCGGCTCGTGGAGATCGAGGTGGTCGCGGTCCAGGGCTAGCCTGCGGCCGGTAGTGGCCGAGGCGCCGCGCAGACCCTATAATACGCAAAGGTTATCTACGATTGCCCCGGTAGTGTGGAGGATTCCGTTGCCGAATACGAAGTCGGCGATCAAGATGATGCGGGTGGCCGAGCGCCGCCGCGTCCGCAACAAGGCGGTGCGCTCGTCCGTGCGCACGTTCGTGAAGAAGGCCGAGCAGAGCATCGGCGAGGGCGGTGAGGCGACGGCTGCGGCGCTCCGGGCGGCCGTGCGCGCGCTCGACAAGGCGGCGACCAAGGGCGTTATCCACCGCAACAACGCCGCGCGCCGCAAGTCGCGCCTCATGAAGAAGGTGAACCGCGCCACCGCCTCCTCGTAGACCTAAGCTGCCGGCCCAGGTTGGTGTGTAAGTTTGGCAAAGCCAAACATAGACGCTATCCCTGGCCGAGCGCTGAGCGCGCGGCAGCCGCCCCTCGGGGCGGCCTCTCTGTGCCCGGCGGCTGGGGGGCGATCGCAGGCCATTACGCCTGTACCAGCGAATGCGACGACGGAGCTTCCTCACGCCCTCGCCCCCGAGAGAGGAGCGCCACCCGCCGTATTTCGCGTCCCAGCGTAAGGGCTTCCCTCCCCATCTCCCCCTGGGAGAGGGTCGGGGTGAGGGTCCGCCCGCTAGGCCAACCGCCCACATCGGGTACGACGCCGTAAAACTGGCGCGGGAGGCCAACCATGCCCGAGCTGCCCGAGGTCGAGACGCTGCGGCGCGACGCCGAGTGCCACCTGCTCGGTCGCCGCATCGTGGGCGTCCGCCTGCTGGCGCCAGAGGTCGTGCGGCTGCCGACGCCCGTGGCGTTCTGCGCGCAGCTGGACGGCGCCACGTTCGTCGGCGCCCGTCGGCGCGCGAAGTACCTCCTGCTCGACCTCGACAGCGGCCGTGTTCTCGCGCTCCAGTTGGCGCTCTTCGGCCAGTTCCTGTTGGATGAGCCGCCGGCCGAGCCTGTCGGCGGCCCGTCCGCGGCAGCGCCGGCGACCGCTGAAGCTGGCCAGCCGGTCGACCCCGACACGCTGCTGATCCTCGAGCTGGCCGCTGACGCGCGCCTGCGCGTGCTCGATCGCAGCCGCTACACCCGCCTCTACCTCGCGCCGCCGGCCAAGCTTAGCGCGGCGCTCCAGCTCGACAGCCTGGGGCCCGAGCCGCTCGATCCCGCCTTCACGGTCGACGCCTTGGCCGCCTCGCTGCGCGGCCGACGCGCCCGCCTGAAGGCGCTGCTCCTAGACCAGCACGAGATCGCCGGCCTCGGCAACATCTACGTGGACGAGGCCCTCTGGCGGGCTCGCTTGCACCCGGGGCGGGCGGCCGGCAGCCTCGCGCCAGCCGAGGTGCGCGACCTGCACGCGGCCATTCAAGCCGTGCTGACGGAAGCCATCGCCAACCGGGGGACCACGTTCCACACCTACCGCGACCTGTTGGGCCACAAGGGCCGGCACCAGGACTCTCTGGCCGTCTTCCACCGTCAGGGCGATCCCTGCCCACGCTGCGGCACACCCGTCCAGCGTGTCACCCTCGCCAGCCGCGATACCCACCTCTGTCCGGCGTGCCAGGTGCTCGCGGCCCCGGCGAGCGCCGAGCCAAGCAGTGGGACTGCGGCCCCGTCGAAGTCTGCGCGGCGTCACCGCCCGCCGCGCATATCCGGCTAAAGCGCCGTGCAGAGCGTGTGATCCCGAATCCGGGCCTGGCGTTCCCTTACTCCCTCTCCCCCTGGGAGAGGGTCGGGGTGAGGGCGCGTCTTACTCCCTCTCCCCCTGGGAGAGGGTCGGGGTGAGGGCCCGCCTCCGTCGGCGAACCCCAGGGCCGGATCGGGCAGGCCAGACCTGGCGCCCGTCGTCCGTCGCCGCGGCTAGCTAATAGAAGGCGACTGCCTGGCGTGGCTCCATCGTTGGCGCCATCGCCGCGTCTAGCTGCGCGTCGGTCATGAAGCGGCCAAAGCCCTCGTCGGCGTCCGAATAGATTGGGTCGTTGTAGATGAAGCCGTTGGGCGTGTCCTCCCACAGGACGACGTAGTGATCGTAGCGCACGGTCGAATAGCTGCGGCCAGGCAAGAGCCGGTACTTCACGAGCGCGATGACGGGGTGGCCCTGCTCGACCTCGGCGCGGACATCGGCCACGCTCCACTGCCGGAACGCGTCCCCGTCGTACAGGCCAACGGCGTGCAGGCCGAAGTCCTCGCCCACCTGCGCCATGTACTGAAGGGCCGTGCCGCCGCGTCGGGGCCACGTTCCCTGGTACGTGTGCGTCAGGTAGCGCAGGTCGTCGTTGCCCTCGCTGACGCCGTACGCCTCGAGGACCATGGCCAGCGTCGCCGGTCCGCAGTTCGATCCCGCGTACGGCGAGCCATCTCGCTGCGTGCGGAAGGGCACCTCCGCTAGCCGGGGATGGGGCGCGGTCGCCGCCGCGTCGAGCGTGTCATTCGTCGCGTCGGGCGCGTCGGCCAGCCCGGTGGCCGCATCCGCCGCCTCGACGTCGACGAGCGCGGGCGGCGCATCCGCCGGCGAAGCCGTGTCGGCGGCCAGCGCCACCGGCGCCGGCGGGGCGGCCGCTAGCGGGGCGCCGGGACGCGCGGTGACCGCCTGGGCGACGAGCGCCGCGCCGACGAGGCCAGCGATCAGGCCGCCGCCAAGCCAGCGCGGCCAAGTGGCTCGCGATTTTGGTTCCATGAGGCTCCCTATGTGGTCGGCGGCCTGCCCGCTAGCTACCGGCTGCCGCCGAAGCGGACCGCCGGCCCTGCTGGCGCAGCGCGCGCGGCAACGCCTTACGGCGCTCTTCCAGCTTCTTGGCCTTGGCCCGGTGCTTCTGCCAGGCGACTCGCTTGCGCTTGTTCATGCAGCACTCCTCGCGCACGTTCAGCGTTGGCGATCCTGCCCTCGCAACGGCGTGGTGCCGCGGTGGCGGAGCGCCGAGGCGAATTGTACCGGCCGGCGCTGCCAGCGACCAAGCTTGTGGACCGGCGCGAGGACTAGCCGTGCCGCCGGGCGGAGTTGCGGTCAGGGGACTGGCGACGTCGTTCGGCGTCCCAGAGGTCCAGCGCCCAGTGGGTGCTCCAGAAAGCGATGGGTGGCAGATCATCCGCGCGGAAGAAGCCCACGCGGTCGACCTCGTGGAGCGGCTCGGGCTCGCCGCGGACGATGCGGCCGGCGAACAGGGCGACGGCCACGGCGCTAGGGGCTCCGGAGTGCAGCCCCAGCAGGCGATCGACCTGCACGTCCACGCCGATCTCCTCTTTCGCCTCGCGCACCGCTGCCTCCTCGGCGCTCTCGCCCAGCTCCACATACCCACCGGGCAGCGTCCAGTAGCCCCGCCGGGGCTCGATCGTGCGCCGCGCCAGCAGCACGCGGTCGCCGCGCGCCAGCAAGATCGTCGCGGCGAGCGGCGGGTTCAGGTACTGCACGAAGCCGCAGCTCGGACACGTCGGACGGTGCCGCAGCCCCTCGAGCGCGACGTCGAGCGGCGTAGCGCAGTGCGGGCAGTAGCGATAGTGGCGGTGGTTGTCTGCGAAGTAGAAGCGGGGTTGTTCGCCGGCCATCGTCTCTCGCCAGGTGCCGGGGTGGTGGGGCGGGTTTGCCGTCGGCGGCGCCGGCTCCCCCGCTCTCGGATGATACTATACGGCTAGCATCAGGCGAAGGGTTCCTTCGCCGCAACCGGGAACCGCCAAATGCACGTGCTCCGCCTTCTCGCCGCCGCCTGGCTCGGCTGCCTGCTGCTCGCGGTTACCGCCGGCTCGCCAGCCGCCGCCGCGGGGGACTACGCGGCCGTAGCCCGGCTGGACGGCGTCATCAACCCGCCCGCCGCCAGCTATGTGGACCGCGCGATCGCGTCCGCCGAAAAGGACGGGGCTGCTGTACTGGTCCTCCAGCTCGACACGCCCGGCGGGCTGGACAGCTCCATGCGACTCATCGTCCAGCGCATCCTGGCGAGCGCCGTGCCCGTGATCGTCTACGTCGCGCCCGCGGGCGCGCGGGACGCCTCGGCCGGGGTCTACATCACCTACAGCGCGCAGCTCGCCGCGATGGCGCCCAACACCAACATCGGCTCCGCCACCCCCGTCTCGCTCGGTCAGAACGGCGAGCAGCAGATGTCCGACGAGATGCGCAACAAGGTCACCAACGACGCCGTAGCCTACATTCGCGGGCTTGCTGCCGAGCGGGGGCGCAACGCCGACTGGGCCGAAGACGCGGTCCGTCAAGCGGTCAACGTGCCCGCCCAGGACGCGCTGCAGCTCGGCGTCGTCAACTACGTCGCCGCCGACGTCCCCGACCTACTGCGCCAGGCGGACGGCGCCCGCGTCGCCACCCCGAGCGGGGAAGTGACTCTCCACACGGCGGGCCTGCCCGTGCGCGCCGTGGAGATGCAGCCCCAGGAGCGGCTCCTGCACGCGATCACCGACCCGACGATCGCCTACCTGCTGCTCAGCCTCGGCAGCCTCGCGCTGATCTACGAGCTGGCCAATCCTGGCGCGATCCTGCCTGGCGTCGCGGGAGGCCTGGCCCTGCTCCTCGCGCTCTATGCATTGGGCACCCTCCCGGTCAACCTGGCCGGCGTGCTGCTGATCCTGTTCGCTATGGGCTTGTTCGCCTTCGACCTGGTCGCGCCCACGCACGGCGCCGCGACGGTTGGTGGGGTGGCGGCGTTCGTGCTCGGCTCCGCGATCCTCTACAACACGCCCGAGAGCGCCCCTTATCTGGCGCTCGCGCCGCAGGTCATCGCGCTCGTGACGCTCTTCCTCTCGCTGTTCTTCGGCGCGCTGCTAGGCACCGCGCTCAGGACGCAGTACCGGCGGCCAGTGACCGGCCGGGAGCACCTCCTGGGACTGCGGGGCGAGGTCCGGGCGGCGCTTGCGCCCGATGGCCTCGTCTTCGTCGCCGGCGAGCTTTGGAGCGCTCGCTCGGACGGCGAAACGATCCCCGTCGGGGCCATCGTCGAGGTGCTCGCGGTAGACGGCCTGCGCTTGCGCGTCCGCCAGGTGGCCCCACCCGCCATCGCGACCCCGCCGCACGGCCGTCCCACCCCCGCGCTCCGCGCTTAGCGCCGCTCGCGCACCAGGTGAGCACCAAGCCTCTCGTAGGGGTGGGACCAGGATCGTCCGCTCCGCCTAGAGCCGTTTGCGCGCCAGGTGAGCGGCCCGCGTGTCGTAGGGGCGGCTCTCGTGGCCGCCCGCGGCCTGTGGCGCGGAATACTGCGAGCGCCACTGCCCCCGTGCCGGCGCCGGAGCCACCGGGAGGGCCGGCGCCG
>DATGMD010000092.1:0-78637 GCA_035293805.1 Chloroflexota bacterium
CCCCCCCCCCCCCGAAAGTCTCCACAACATCTCCATAGTCTCGTTGGGCACAAACAGCGCACCGAACGGTTAGGACAGGCCATACTATCACGTCGCTAATCTCCGATCCGGGGCGTCGTCGGGCGACGTTGCCGTCACGCCTATAGCATTCGCACCTACCTGGATTCGGCGGCCCTCTGAACGGGCTGGTGGCGACCGCACCCAACGCGGCACCCGGGTAGCTCGATCCCTGATATCTGGAATGCGGGAGCGCGGCAATGGGATTGACCCGCACGGCGATTCGGCGCCCGCTCGCCACGGCGATGGTGTTCCTGGCGCTGATTCTGCTCGGCACGCAGGCCTATACGCGCATGCGGGTCGATCGCTTCCCCAACATTACCTTCCCTATCGTCTTCGTGCAGATCGATTGGCCCGGCGCCTCGCCGGACAGCGTCGAGCAGTCAATTATCATCCCCGCCGAGAACACCCTCTCCGGCCTCTCCGGTCTGCAGCGGATTGACGCCACCGCGCTGCAAGGCTCGGCTCGGTTGACCCTCACGTTCGCGGACGGACTGGACATCAATCAGACGGCGATCGACACGCAGCGGCAGTTGAGCGTGATCGGCCGCACCCTGCCGGTCGATGCCTCCCAGCCGAGCGTCATCAAGGCGGATCCGTCCGCCATTCCGGTGTTGAACGTCGTGCTCTCCGGGACGATGTCGCCCGACGACATGTACGACCTCGCCGCGAACCACCTCGCGCAGCAGCTTGGGGCGGTGAACGGCGTGGCCTCCGTCCAGGTGTCGGGCGGCTTCCAGCGCCAGATCCAGGTACAGGTCGATTACGACAAGCTCGACGCGTATGGGTTGTCGCTCGCGCAGGTCTCCAACGCGATCCAGCGGGAAAACGTCGACGCGCCCGGCGGCAACGTTGACGTGGACACCCAGACCTTCTCCGTCCGCGCCACGGGGCTCGCCCAGGCGCCCGAGGACCTAGAAGAGTACGTGGTGGCGACGACGCCGCAGGGCGTCATCCGCATCCGCGACGTCGCGAAGGTCGTCATCAGCCACGCGCGGCCGACGAGCCAGGTCCGCTACAGCACCCACGAGCAGCCCGGCGTCAACAGCGTCGCGCTGGTGATTACCAAGCAGTCGGACGCGAACACGCTCCAGACGGCGGCAGCCGTGCGCAGCGCCCTGCAGCAGATCCAGCGGGGGCTGCCCTCGACGGTACACATCACGGTCACGAACGACACGTCGCGCTTCGTGCGGTACGCCGTCGACGCTGTGCAGAAGGACTTGCTGCTCGCCATCCTCATTACCGGCGTGGTGCTGTTCCTGTTCCTCCACACCTGGCGCAGCACGCTCATCGTCCTCGTCTCGATTCCGACCTGTCTCGTCTCCACGTTCCTGTTGATGTATGCCCTCGGCTTCAGCCTGGACACGATCTCGCTGATGGCCATGGCGCTCATGATCGGCATCCTGGTGGACGACTCGATCGTGGTGCTCGAAAACACCATGCGCCACTTACGGTTAGGCGAGAACCCGATCGAAGCGGCGTTGAACGGGCGCGGCGAGATTGGGCTGGCCGCTATGGCCGTCACGCTCACCGACGTCGTCGTCTACGTGCCGATCTCGTTCATGCAGGGCACGCTCGGCAAGCTGTTCCAGGAGTTCGGCCTGACGATCGCCTGCGCCACGCTGCTCTCGCTGATGGTGTCGTTCACGCTGGTGCCGATGCTGGCGTCGCGCTGGCTGAAGGCGCACGACGAAGAGCATGTGGGCGGCTTCGCCGGCGTCTGGGAGCGCGGCTTCGACCGGCTCTCCCGCAGCTATCACCGCCTGCTCCGCTGGGCGCTCGGGCATCGGCCTTACGTGGTGACCGCGGCCTTCGGCCTGCTGGCGCTGAGCATCCTGCCGCTCCCGCTCAACCTGATCGGCCAGGAATACGCGCCGCAGGAGGACGACGGCCAGTTCACGATCAACACGCTCATGCCGCCCGGCACGTCGCTCGCGGCGAACAGCGCGGCCATGGCCAAGATCGAGGATGGGCTGCTGCAGATGCCGGAGGTCGATTCCTTCACCACCACCGTGGGCGCGGGCACCTCGCGCGCGGGCGGCACCGACCGCAACGGGCAGATCGCCGTGCAGCTGGTCGAGAAGACGCAGCGCCAGCGCTCGATCTTCGACGTGGTGGCCGACGTGCGGCGGTTGCAGGCGGACATCCCGGGCATGCAGCTGCGGACCAGCGTGGGGTCGCCGCTCATCGGCAGCGGCGGCGGTGTCGCCATCAACATCCGCGTCGTCGGCGACAACCAGGCGACGCTCCAGCGATTGGCCGACCAGGTCGAGCAGGTCGTGCGCGACACGCCGGGCACCGTCGACATCTACAGCGATGCCGACGTGGCTCAGCCGGAGATTCGCGCGATCGTGGACCGCAAGCGGATGGCGGACGTGGGCGTGACCACGAGCCAGATCGCCAGCGCGCTGCGCACCGCCATCGCCGGCGCCACGGGCACGTCGGTGACGAACCTCCAGGTCGAGGGCCAGATCGGCATCCCCATCGTGACGATTGCCAGCGACGACGTGCGCAACGATCTGAACCGGCTGGCGAACATCCCGATCCCGCTCAGCTCGGTCGGCTCCAGCACGGGCGCCGCCCCCGCTGTCGGCGCGAACGTGCGGCTGGGCCAGGTGGCCACGCTCCGCGAGGTTATGGCGCCGACGCAGATTTCGCGCAGCTCGCGCCAGCGCCAGGTGAACATCCAGGCGAACCTCGAGGGGCGGTCCGTCGGCGACGCGGCCCGCGACGTGCGCGCCGGCCTCGCCCGCGTCCCCTTCCCACCCGGCTACCGCTACTTCTTCGTCGGTCAGGTGGACTCGCTCGACCAGGCGCGCACGGCCCTCCTGTCGGCGCTCAGCATCTCGATCCTGCTGATCTACATGCTGCTGGTAGCGCTCTACGAGTCGTGGCTCTACCCGCTAGCCATCATGTTCGCGCTGCCGGTGGCGCTCACGGGCGCGTTTGGCGCGCTGCTGCTCACGGGCAATACCTTCAACCTGTTCTCGATGATCGGCATGATCATGCTGATGGGGCTCGTCGCCAAGAACGGCATCCTGCTGGTGGACTACACCAACACCATGCGGGCGCGGGGGCTGGGCATCTACGACGCGTTGCTCGAAGCCGGCCCCACGCGCCTCCGGCCGATCGTGATGACGACCTGCACAATGGTGTTCAGCATGATCCCGCTGGCGCTCAAGATGGAAGAGGGTGCGGAGTCGCGCGCGCCGATGGCGGTGGTGCTGCTGGGCGGCCTGCTGACCTCGACGCTGCTCACCTTGGTGCTGGTGCCGGTGATGTACACCTACCTCGACCAGCTTGGGCGGCTCCCAGCGCTTGCGCGGGCGCGGGTGCCGGCGTGGCTGCGGATGCGCCAGTGGGCCGGCCTGCGCCGCCGCTTGCCTGGCCCGCCCGCTGTCGACGAGTCCGAGCCACCGCAACCCCAGGAGTCCTAAGCCGCCCGCCCAGGTTAGGGTGTATGTTTGGCTTCGCGGAACGTACACAGCGTCCCTGACCCGAGTGCTTGGCCGTACTCGGCGGGATCTGAGGCGCTAGCGCTGCGGCGTGTGCGGCTCCTGCCCCAGTAGCGTGAAGACGGCGACGAAGGCCAGCAACGGCGCGGCCACGAACGGCAGCCACCGCACTGCGGCGTACTCCGCCGTGTTGACCTCGACTAGCGCGTGGAGCGCGCCCGCCGCGGAGATCAGCAGGAGCGCCGCGGCGCAGCGCGGGTCCGGCTGGATCAAACGGACGTTCCAGAGCCCCAGAAAGCACAGCCCCGTCAGCGTCAGACAGAGCCCGAACATCGGGGCGACCGTGGCCAGCAGCGTCGCGGCGTCGCCGGGCATGTAGCTGCTCTCTAGCTAGAGCGGTGGGCGCGACAAGTCCACCCGATTTTACCAGTTTTGCCAGAGTGCTAGCACCACGGTACGCCCGAAGCGCGGTGCCATGTTCGCGCGGCTGCCCGGCGACGCTATAGGATAACGCCGGCCGGGGCAGTGGACGTGCGGATGGCGGGAATCACGTGCTCGCCGAACAGCCGGACGGAAGTTACAACCTGCTGCGTCGTCAGGCTGCCCCAGGCGAAGGCGCCCGAGAAATAGTTGCAGCCGGTCTGCTCCAGGCATTCCGCCACCTGCGCGCGCACCGTCTCGGGCGAGCCAACGATCACTCCGCCGCGCGCCAGGCGGGCGTCGAAGTCGGCCAGGTCGTCGTAGCGGTGGTCGCCATTCAGCGCCCATAGGTATTCAAAGTTGTGGAAGAAGGTCGGGTACGCGGCCTTCGCCTCCGCGCGGGCTTGCGCGTCCGTCTCCGCCACGTAGACGATCCGATTCAGGCCGTATTTCGGCGCTGCCACGTGGCCGTTCAGGCGGTCGGGATCGTCCTGGTGCTCGGCGGCGACTCTCTGGTAGATCGCGCGCTGCTCGCGGATCGGCGGCAGTGTCGGCAGGCCAAAGATCGTGTTGAAGCCGTGCTCCGCAATCCAGGGCACCGTCTCGGCGTTGCTCGTCGGATACCACAGCGGCGGGTAAGGCCGCTGGACGGGCTGTACCTGGACACGAACGTTCTTGAACGTGAAGTATCGGCCCGCGTGGTCCACCTCGCCCGTGGCAAGGCCCTGCAGGATCACGCTGAGCGCCTCGTGGAAAATTGCCCGCGACTCCGCGATGGCCACGTTCAGCGTGGCCAGCTCGAACGGCGAGATGCCACGTCCCACCCCTAGATCGAAGCGGCCGCCGCTGAGGTGGTCCAGCATGCAGATCTCTTCCAGCAGCCGCACCGGATTGTAGAGCGACAAGAGGTAGACGAGCGGCCCAATGCGCATGCGCCGGGTACGCTCGGCTGCGGCGGCCAGGAATACGCTGGGCGACGGGGCCAGGCCGAGGGGCGTGCCATGGTGCTCGGCCAGATGGTAGCAGAGGAAGCCCATCTCCTCGGCAACTTCGAGCATCTGTAGCCGCTGCTGGTACTGCGCTCCCAGATCGGCGCTGCCGCGGTCCATCCAGTCGAAGATGCCGAACTCGATCGCCGTCGGGGCTCCCACCGCCCCGTTCGCGCCCTCCGCCACGTCCGTGCCTCCTTCGCGTCGCTGTTCGTTGTGATTATGAGTGGACTACTCTACCACGAACCGCAGCGCGGCTACCTGCGCCCCGTCAGCCACTCCATTCCGTGAGTCTCCGTTGGCAGGCTTCACCCCGCGGGGTGAAGCCTGCCAACGCGAGTCCATGGATTCCCACCCAACGCACGTCTTGTGCGGCAATCCGCAATCGGGTTACAAGTTACCGCGCGCTCGGCTGCGCCGAGCCGGCCCCAGGGGGAGGCGGCGTCCCCGGCGCCGCTTTGCGCGGTTACCTCGCGCCGCCATTCCGCGGCGCGCCGCGCGCCGCAACAATAGGAGGAGCCGTGCGAGACGGCTATCGCATCATCGACATCGATACCCACGTGACGCCGTCGCTCGAAGTGCTGGCCGAATACGTCGAGCCGAGCTTCCGGCCACGGCTGGAGGAGTTGCGTCCCTACCAGCGCACCATGCGCTCGCCGGCCGGGCGCGGCCACCCGCCGGGCGAGTGGACCACCATTAAGGTCCGGCCGATCCCCTACGAGCGCATCGCCGGTCAAAAGCCGGGCGTGGAGATGATCGAGGCGGGGGGCGCTGGGCCGCTCGAAGCCCACGTGCAGAACCTGGCCCGCGAGCATGCCACCGAGCGCGTGCAGCACGACAACCCCGAGGGCCGCCTGCACGACATGGACATCGAGGGCGTGGACGTCGACCTGATCATTCCGGGCACCTGGTCCACGGCCAGCTCCGGCCTCGACGTGAAACTCACCGAAGGCCTCTATCGCGGCTACCACCGCTACATGCGCAACTACTGCAGCCCCGATCCGAACCGCCTGAAGGGTCTGATCCTGGCCCCCGGCGGCGACCTCGAGTGGGCTGTCGCCGAGGTGCGGGCGCTGGCGCGGGAGCCCTGGGTGGGCGCCGTCTGGCTGATCCTGCCGGAGGGCATGCCGGTCGACGACCCGGACCTCGACGCCCTGTGGGCGGTGATGAACGACGCCAACCTGCCGCTCATCCACCACAGCTTCTTCTACGAACCGCCCTACTTTCCCGGCTACCGCGACATCTGGGGTAATTCGGCCATCGCGCGCACGGCCGCCCACGTTTGGGGCGCCCAGCGTTTCCTGGCGTACCTAATCTGCGGCGGCGTGCTCGACCGCTACCCGAACCTCCGCGCCGCCGTGGTGGAGTGCGGCCACGGCTGGCTGCCCAACTGGCTGATCCGCCTGGGTAAGCAGATCGACTACGTGAAAGGCTCCGTGCGGCCGCTGCAGCACACGCCCGTCGAGTACGCCCAGATGGGCCGCATCTTCAACGCCATCGAGATGCACGAGGGCGAGGCGATGACGAAGGCGGTCGTCGACATCCTGGGCGACGGCGTGCTAATGTACGAGTCCGACTACCCGCACCCCGAGAGCCAGTTCCCCGACTCGCCGGCCGAGGTGATCGGCTGGACGAGCTTGGGGCAGCAGGCGATCCGCAAGCTGCTCTACGACAACGCCGCGCGCTATCTGCGCCTGTCGTAGCAGGAAAGCGCCAGGACGCCCCGTGGGGGCCGGAGAGACTGATGGAGTACGAGCAAGCGCTGGCCTACGTGCAGCGGGCGAAGGCGATTGGCCAGGAGCGGGGCGTCGAGGTGAGCGTGGCAGTCCACGATCCCGCCGGCCACCCGGTCCTGGTGGCGCGTGGCAAGAGCGTTGCCTGGCACGGGCCGTACATGGCGATGGGCAAGGCTCGCCTGGCCGCGGCGTTCCGCAAGCCGACGGCCGAGCTGTGCGAGCAGTGGGAGAAGCGCCCGATGTTCGCGCAGAGCCTGACGGAGATCATCCCAGGCGGGGTGACGCTGAACAAGGGCGGCTACCCTCTCTACGCGGCCGGGGAGTTCGTTGGCGCGATCGGCGTTGGCGGCGGCTCGCCCGACGTGGACGACTACGTGGCGCGCACTGCGGCGGATTGGGATGCTGTCGTCGCTAGTCGCCGAGCGGCCGTATGATCCGGCCGCGCGGTGTCCCTGAGCTGCGGTCCATCGTGCGCGGTGCCGGGACGGCGACAGGACTCCTGCTGACGCTGGTGGGGCTGGCAGGGTGCGCCGCCCCGCCAGCGGCCTCGCTCGGCGCGCCTGCCGCGGAGCCGAGCACTAGCCACCCCGCCGCGGCCGCGTCCACCGCGGCCAGCCCGACTGCCGCGCCCAGTCCCCCACCCGCGCTCGGCATCAAGCTGGCGGTAACGGACCCCACGGTGTCGCTCATCCCCAACGCGGTGATGTGGCTCGCCAAGGACCTCGGCTTCTACGAGCGCGAGGGGCTGGACGTCGACTTGATGGAGATGAGCGGCACGCCGCTGGCCATCGCGGCGCTGTTGTCAGGCCAGGCGGACGTGGCCAACATTGGCGTGCCCGAGGTGATCGAGCTGGTGGCGACCGGCAAGGCCGACTTGCGCGCGGTCCACTCGCCCAACGCGCGCCAGTACTTCTTGCTCGCGGGCAACGGCGACCTGCGCACGCCGCACGACCTGAAAGGGCGCACTTTCGGCATCGCACGCGTCGGCAGCGTCGATCACACGCAGAGTATGATCGTCATGAAGTCATTCGGCGTCGATCCTGCCATAGACATCACGTTCATCGGCGTCGGAGAGCCACAGAACCGCGCGAAGGCGCTAGTAGCGGGCAATGTCGACGCGACGTCGTTCTCCGTCGCGACCTGGGAAGCCATTCGCCAAGAGCCCAACGTGCGGGTTCTGCTCGATGCAGACGCCTACTACCGGCAGGCGCCGTTCGTCTCCAAGGTGAACGCCGCGCCGATGGCAATCATCCAGAGCAAGCCGGAGGAGCTTACGCGGCTCACTCGCGCGCTGATGGCTGCGTCGCGCCACCTGGCGCAAAGTCAGCAGGCGTGGGTGGATGGCATGGTGGCGCGGCGCCCCGAGTTGGACCGCGACGAGCTGGCCGAGCTGTGGTCGTACTACGGATCGGGCTGGGGCGTGAACGGGCTGATGAATCTCGACGACTACCGCCAGACGGCGCGCTTTCTAGCCGAGTCGGGAACCGTCCCGAGCGGCGTCGACCTGCCCGTTGAGCGTTGGGCGACCACGCGGTTCGTGGACCGTGCGCTCGCGGACCTCGGCATCTATCCTGGGCTTGACGATCCGGGGCGGCCGATCGCCGGCGCCACGCGGCCCTAAGCTAAATTATGCGCCCCCCGCTACATTAGCGGGGCCTCCTAGGCTACACTCAAAGAGAACCGAACGCCCGCCGCGACCATACGGGTCGCGCGCCCGTCCGCATCCCGACCCAGCAGACAAGAGGGGAGATGATGGACCAGACCGCGGTCTACGAGCTGTGCAAGGCTGTTCACGCGATTTACGTGGAGCGCGAGAAGGCGCTCGCCTATCGTGACGGCGACAGGAGCCTGCTCGACCAGTTCACCCTGACCGCCGAGCAGCGCCAAGCGCTCGCGGGCAAAGACCTCGTGGCCTTGTTCCGCCTGGGCGTCCACCCGGTCCTGCTCTACCATCTGTCCGTGGTGCTCAACTCGCGTGAGGCCTACGTGCGGGAGATCGCGCCGCAGCTTAAAGGCATCCCGAATCCGTTCTACGACTACTACCAGAGCGCCTAAATCATCCCAAGAGGCAGAGTGATGGGCAAGATCGTGGCGGCCGTGGCGATGACCCACAATCCCCGCATCTACCAGGCGGCGGAGGCCGCGAAGCCGGAGGACCGAGAGTACGTCTACGGCAACTTTGGTGTGCTGCGGCAGAAGCTCGAGGCCGCGCGTCCCGACGCGCTGATCGTCTTCGCCAACGACCACTTCGACAACTTCTTCCTCGACAACATGCCCGGCTTCTGCATCGGCGTGGCACGCCAGGCGGAGGGGCCGTTCTGGTACGAGCATGAGATTCAGCGCATTCCTCGGTACCGCGCGCCGGTGCATGAGGCGCTGGCCGCCGACGTGCTGCGCAAGGGCATCGAGGCGGGCGTCGACTTTGCCTTCGCTCGCGAGTTCCGCATGGATCACGCCTTCTGCGTGCCCCTCTCGTTCGTGGCCCCGAACCAGGACCTGCCGATCATCCCCGTGTATACGAACGTCTGGGCGTATCCGCTGCCCACGCCGCACCGCTACTACGAGATGGGCCGCGTGCTGCGCCAGGTGGTGGAGTCACGGCCGGGCGACGAGCGCGTCGCCGTCCTGGCCAGTCTGAACCTGTCCACCGAGGTGGGTGGCCCCAAGATGGGCTGGCGCGATCTGGAGTTCGACCAATTGGCGCTCGACCTGATGCGGCGCGGCGACGTCGACCGCATTCTCAACGACGTGACGATCGAGCGCATGATGCAGGCGGGCAACTCGACGCCAGAGTACCTGAACTACGTGGCGCTGCTGGGCTTCGTGGGCACGCTGCCGCCCAGCTTCGTGGAGTTCAAGATCGTCCCCGGTTGGGGCAACTGCCCTGCGGCGGCCTGGGACCTGTAAGCTGAGCGGGGTGCCGCGTCTGGCGTCTCATAGCCGGGACGCGGCCTGAGCCGACGCGCACTCTCCGGTGCGTCGTGTTCGTGAGGAGCGAGCCATGCATGTTGGTGCGGGCGAGAAGCAGGGTATACGTACGGCCAACGCGCCCACCCCCACCGGGCCGTTTAGCCAAGCGATCCGCATTGGCAACCTGATCTTCGTCTCCGGGCAGGCGGGCCGCAACCGCGAGACCGGGCACCTCGGCGACGTGCGCGAGCAAACGGAATGGTCGCTGCGCAACATCACCGCCATCCTGGCCGAGGCCGGCGCTACGCTGGACGACGTGGTGAAAACTACTGTCTACCTGCGCGACAACACGCTCGCCAAAGAGATGAGCGACGAGTATCTCAAGCACTTCAAGGAGCCGCTGCCGGCGCGTTCGACGGCCATTGTCGGACTGAAGTTCGAGGGCATGCTGGTCGAGATCGAGGCGATCGCCGTCGTGCGGGAATAGCGACGCTGTGCGAGCGGGACCAGCTAGGCTCCTGCTCAGCTACCAGGGAACGGCATGAACGACTGGCCATACGCGCGGCACCCGGTCCACGGGAGCCGGGGCATGGTCGTGAGCGGACATCCGCTCGCCACTGCCGCGGGCCTGCACATGTTGATGGACGGCGGTAACGCCGTCGACGCGGCGCTCGCTGCCAGTGGTGTCCTGGCGGTGGTCCGGCCGGCCTGGTGCGGTGTCGGCGGCGACGCCTTCGGGCTCATCTCCACGCCGCACGAGGGGGTCGTCGCCGTGAACGGCAGTGGCGCCGCGCCGCTCGCGGCGGATCCGTCGGCCTTCGCCGGCGAGCGCGCGCCGCGCTTCGGCCCGCGCTCGGTCGCCGTGCCCGGCCTCCCCGACGCCTGGGCCCTCGCTGCCACCAGCTATGCCTCGCGGTCACTCGCCGACCTGCTGGCGCCGGCCGTGTACTACGCCCGGGCCGGCTTCCGCGTGGATGGCGCCTTCCACCGCGCGCTCGCCACGTTGGCGCCCGGGCTGGCGGCGTGGCCGAGCCTGGCACGCCTGCTCGCGGCCAGCGCCCCGTCCGGCGAGGCGGTGCCACAGCGCGGCGACCTGTTTCGGCAGCCGGAGCTGGCCGAAACTCTGGAGCTGGTCGGTCGCCAGGGGCGCGACGCCTTCTATCTCGGTCCGCTAGCGGTGGCTGTCGTGGACACGCTTGCTCAGCGCGACGGGCTTCTCTCGGTCGCCGACCTGGCGCGTCACACAACCGCCTGGCAGCCGCCGCTCCGCACCAGTTATCGCGGCCATGCCGTCTACGAGCAGCCGTTGCCCTCGCAGGGATGCATCCTGTTGCAAGAGTTGAATGTCCTCGACGGCTTCGACGTGCGGGCGCTCGGCCGTGAGAGCGCCGCCCTGGTCGACCTGCTGGTGCGGTGCAAGCTGGCGGCGTTCGCCGACGCCGCGCGTTACCTGGCCGACCCGGCGGCCGTGGATGTGCCGCTCGACAGGCTGCTCTCGGCCGAGCACGCTGCCGAGTGCCGCGCCGAGATCGCCGCGGCGCTCGGGTCTCAACCGGCCGCCATTCCGGCCAGCGACGGGGCACCGGCCGGCGGCGTGGACACCGACTGCCTGGTCGTGGCCGACGGCGACGGCCGGATCGTCTGCTGGATCCAGAGCCTGTTCAACCTGTTCGGCGCGCGCGAGGTCGTCGACGGCACGGGCATCGTCCTGAACGACCGGCTGGCGAACCTACCACTTGATGCCTCCCGGCCGAACCACTTGCGGCCGGGTTTCAAGCCGCTCCACACCTTGAACACCTTCCTGGTGAGCCGCGACGGCCAGCCTGTGCTGGCCGGGGCTACGCCGGGCGGCCAGGGCCAGGTGCAGACCAATCTCCAGTTGATTGTACACATGCTCGATTTCGGGCTGGACGTGCAGGCAACCGTGGACGCACCGCGTTGGGTCAGTGGCTCGCCCACCCCGGGCGACACTATACTCTATCTCGAGCCGCGCTTCCCGCCCGGTTTCGCCGCGCAGCTGGAGGCGCGCGGGCACACCGTCACGGTGGCGGACACCGGCGCCGATGGGGAGCGCTTCGGCAGCGCGACGCTGATCGCCGTGGACGGCGCCAGCGGCACCTACAGCGGCGGGGCGGACCCTCGCCGTGAGGCGCACGCGCTCGGCTGGTAAGCCGCCGGGCGGTCTGCTCCCCCGCACGGTTGCCCATCCGATCTCACGCTCGTCGGGCGACGTGCGCCCTGGCTGCCCGGCCACGGCGCACGCCGCTAGCAGGTGTCCCAGTCCCACAGCGCGCAGCCGCCGCGCTGGTTGTCCCACGTATTGTGGGGCACGAACGGCGGGTCGTCCGGCACCGTCTGGGGGGAGGCGTACTGTTCCCCTGGGTTCGTGTCTGGCATGACGGCCGGGCCGGAGATGCCGTACTCCTCGGGGACCGACGGCTCCGCGTAGTCGAGGGCCAACACGGGGCGGGGTACGGTGAGCAGGAGCCCACTGAGGGCTGCTGCCACGAGCACACGACGCATCGTAAGCCTCCACAGCCGCTTGGGTGATGGGATTGTGCAATCCCTACGCTCACCCATGAGGCTCACTCCATCCTGTTAATGGGCCATGCGGAAGCTGTTAAGGCTCGATGGAGAGCGGTTGTAGCTCACAATATCGCCACTCTGGCGCGAATCGGTGAACGCAACTCGTTACTGCGCGAGTGGTAGACCATCTTAGCTGGGCAAAAGGTTCACCACACGCAAACTACGCCCGCGCATCCTAGGGAGAAGCCGCAACCGACGAAGCTTTCGCAACCCCCAACATTTCGATAGCACAACCTCCATGAGATGTCCACAGGTCTCGCCAGATAATCCGTTGTAGAGGTATGTACGCCTAAGGAATACCTTAGGCGACGGACAGGGCCGCTGGGCCCGGGCGCAAGAACTGCGTGGGGTTGCCATGGACGATCTGCGTGCGCGCCTTACCTCTCGGGTGCTCGACTTGCAAACCGATCTCTACCGCTCGTTGCGCCCAAGCAGAGAGTGGTTCGAAGTCGACCTCACGATGTCACAACTAAAGGTAATGCTGTTGCTGTCCGCCGACGGCAGCGCGTCGATGAGCCGGCTGGCAGGGGCGCTGGGGGTGAGCCTGGCGACCGCCACCGGCATCGTCGATCGGCTGGTGGAGCACGGCCTGGTCCGCCGCGACCAGGATCCCCATGACCGTCGCCTCGTGCTGTGCCGGCCGACGCCGCGCGGCTTGGCGCTCACCGAGCGCCTCCAGCAGGCCGGCGCCAGCAGTCTCGCGCCCTTGCTGCGCCATCTGTCCGTGGCGGACCTACGGGTGGTGGCCGCCGGCCTTGAGATCCTCTGCGGCGCGGCGCATCAGCAGCCATCCGACTGGGAGGCCCCGGGCGCGCGTCTCCACGCGCCTGGCTCCGCGGCGTTGACCACGCCCGTGATGCATCGCGTGGGCAAGTGACCGCGCGGAGGAGAACCGATGCGACCTGCTCGAGCATCCCTCAGGGTTCTTCCGGCCACCGCCCTTGCGCTCTTGGTCGGCTGCCAGTCCGCCCAGCACGTGCCCACCGGTCAGCGCAACGGCGGCCCACCGCCGCCTCTCGCCGTGCCGATCAGCGTGGACACCGCGCAGCGCGGCCCCATCGCCGCGGTCCTGAGCTATGCGGGCAACGTCACCGCCCGCGCGAGCGTGGACGTGCTGCCGCGCGCGACGGGGCGGATCGAGAAGCTCAACGTCGACGTCGGGAGCCCCGTAAAGGCCGGCGACGTCATCGCGGAGCTGGACCGCTCCCAGCTCGACGCCACGGCCGAGCAGGCGCAGGGCGCCTTGCACAGCGCGCAGGCGCGCCTCGCTCTGCTGCAGGCCGGCGCCCGCCCGGAGAGCGTCCAGGCCGCCCAGGCGGCGCTCGCCTCCGCGCAGGAGCGCTTGACCGAGATGCAGCAGGGTGGCAGGCCGGAGGATGTGGCGACCGCGCAGGCGAACCTGGAAGCGGCCCAGGCCAAGCTGGAGCAGCTCGAAGAAGGGTCGACGGAAGCGGACATCGACACGGCCCGCGCCGCCGTCGAGACGGCCCGCGCCAGCGTGCAGAGCAGCAACGAAGCGCTCGCCCAGTTGCTGCATGGCGGCGCGCCGGAGGACCAGCGGGCGGCCGACGCCGCCATCGTGGCAGCGGAGGGCAACCTGCGCCAGGCCCAAGCGCGCCGGGAGGCGCTGCGCAATCCCCCGGCCGACCAGGTCGCCCAGGCGCGCAGTGAAGTCGAGACCACCCAAGCGACGCTCGAGGCGGCGCAGGAGCGGCTGGCGCAACTGCAGGCGGGCGGCTCCGTCGCCGATCAGGTCAGCGCGCAGAGCGCCGTGACGAGCGCCCAGTCAGCCCTCCAGGCCGCGCAGGACACGCTCGCGGAGCTGCTCAACGGCGGCACGCCCGCGGATCGCGAGGCCGCCCAGGCCGCCCTCGACACGGCGACCTCCGCATGGCGCGCGGCCCGCGTACATTTCGACCTGCTGCGCAACACGCCGAACGCCGCCCAAGTCGCCGCGGCCAACCAGCAGCTCTCGACAGCACAGCAGCAGCAGCAAGCGGCCCAACAGCAAGCGACGGCCGCGTGTACGACGCCGGGCGCCTCGGTCTGTACGGCCGCCCAGGCCGCCCTCAACAGCGCGAACACCGCGCTGGCTACCGCCCAGGCGAACCTGCAGTCGCTCAACCAGGGCGCCAGCCCGTCCGACTTGGCCGCGGCCCGCTCGGCGATCGAGCAGGCCGACGCCAACCTGAAGGCCGCGCAGGCACGCGTGGACCAGTTGAACAACCCGACGCCCGATCAAGTCCAGGCGGCGCGCACCGCCGTCGATACGGCCCGCGCCAACCTCGACGCGGCCATCGCGCGGCAACAGCTGCTGAACGAGCCGGCACCCGACACGCTGGCCGACGCCCAGAGCGCCGTGGATAGTGCTACGAGTGCGCGGCGCGCGGCGCAGCAGAAGCTCGACTTGCTGCTCAACGGCGGCGCCCCCGAGGATCAGCAGGCTGCCGAGGCGGCCATCCAGGCTGCCCAGGGCGACTACGCCCAGGCGGTCGCGCGGCGCGAGGCCCTGCGCACGCCTTCGGCGGCCGACGTCGCCAACGCCCGCGCGGCGGTTGACACGGCGACCGCGAACCTCGCGGGCGCCGAGAGCCGCCTCACCGACACCCTGGCCGGCACCAAGGCCGCCGACATGCAGGCGGCCATCTCGGCCGTCGACCAGGCGCAGCAGGCCCTGACCCTGGCCCGCTACCCCTATACGGCGCAAGACATCGAGCAGCAGCAACAGGCGGTGGACCAGGCGCGAGCGAACCTCGCGCTGGCCGCGGAGCCGAACCGGCCCGAGGACCTCCAGCAGGCAGAAGCAGACGTTAACCAGGCTCAGGGCAGCTACGAGCTGGCGCGCGAGCAGGCCGAGGAGTCAGTCGTCTATGCGCCCTTTGACGGCGTGGTGTCGGCGCGGCAGATGTCCGAGGGGGCCCTCGCCAGCCCCACGACCCCCATCGTCAGCATGGTGACCGACGCGGTGGAAGTGGACGTCAACGTCGAGGAGGCCCGAGGCGGGCAGGTCCATGCGGGCAGCCCGGCCACGCTCACCGTGGCCTCGCTGCCCGGCCAGGAGTTCCCGGCCGTGGTGGCCCTGGTGTCGCCCACCGTCGATCCGCACAGCCGGACCTTCCTGGCGCGGGTCGTCCCCTCCGACGACAGCGGCCAGCTGCACGACGGCATGTTCGCCCAGGTGCGTATCCGGGGGGACGCGCGGCCGGACGCGGTCCTGATCCCTAACGCCGCGATCGTTCAGCGCAGCGGCAAGAGCGTGGCCTTCGTGGACGTTGACGGCAAGGCGCAGCAGCGCGAGCTGCAGCTGGGCATCACCGACGGCACGAACACCGAGGTCGTCGCAGGAATCGACGCGGGCGACCAGGTCATTACGGCCGGGCAAGACAGCCTGAACGACGGCGACGCCGTGCGAATTGCGGCCCCGGGGTCGGCCTAAGGTGCGGCCCCCGCCCGGGGGCGAGGACAAGCAGGGAGAGCATACATGGGGTTGACCCGCACGGCGATCCAGCGGCCGCTCGCCACCGTGATGGTGTTCCTGGCGCTCATCTTGCTCGGCCAGCAAGCCTACACGAAGATGAAGGTCGATCGTTACCCGAGCATCGACTTTCCGCTGGTGTACGCGCAGATCGACTGGCCGGGCGCCTCGCCCGACAACATCGAGCAGGCGATCATCGTGCCGGCCGAGAACGCCATCTCGGGTGTGAGCGGGGTGCAGCGGATCGACGCCACGGCCCAGGTTGGCACCGCGCGGCTCACCATCTACTTCTTTGAAGGAACGGACCTCAACCAGGCCACGATCGATACCCAGCGGGCGCTGGCGGCCATCGGTCGGCAGTTGCCGACCGATGCCTCGCAGCCCAGCGTGCGCAAGGCCGATCCCTCGGCCATTCCCGTCATGAACGTGGTGCTGACCGGCACCATCGCCCCGGAAGACCTCTACGAGCTTGCCTACAACAACGTGGAGCAGCAGCTCCAGTCCGTGCCTGGCGTGGGCGCCGTCCAGCTCTTCGGCGGGCACGTGCCCGAGGTCGAGGTCCAGGTGGACTACGACAAGCTGGTAGCCTACGGCATCTCGATGGCCCAGATCGCCAGCACCATCGACCGCGAGAACGTGGACACGCCGGGCGGGAACGTGGACCGCCCGACCCAGACGTTCCAGGTGCGGGCCCAGGGCGAGGCGCAGGCTGTCTCGGACATCGGCAGCTACCTGGTGGCCACGACGCCGCAGGGTCCCGTCCGGCTGCGCGACATCGCCACGATCACCATGGGCACGCAGCGCCCCACCAGCCTGGTGCGCTTCACCAGCAGCGACGGGTCGAGCGTGGACGGCATCGCGCTTACCATCACGAAGCAGCCCGATGCCAACACCCTGGACACCGCCAACAACGTCCGGGCGGCCATCCAGCAGATCCAGCCGACGCTCCCCCCCGGCGTGCAGATCCAGATTACCAACGACACGTCGCGGTTTATCAATTACGCGGTCGAGGCCGTGCAGAAGGACCTGATCCTGGCCATCGTCATCACGGGCATCGTCCTCTTCCTTTTCCTACACACTTGGCGCAGCACGCTGATCGTGCTGGTGTCGATCCCGACCTGCCTCGTGTCGACGTTCCTCCTGATGTACGCGATGGGCTTCAGCCTCGATACGATCTCGCTCATGGCGATGGCGTTGATGATCGGCATCCTGGTAGATGACTCGATCGTGGTGCTCGAGAACACCACTCGCCATCTCGGCCTGGGCGAGAACCCGATCGTCGCGGCCATTAAGGGCCGGGGCGAGATTGGCATGGCGGCTATCGCGGTCACGCTGACCGACGTGGTGGTCTATGTCCCGATCTCCTTCATGCAAGGGAACGTCGGGAAGATGTTCCGCGAGTTCGGGCTGACCATCGCCTCGGCTACACTGCTCTCGCTCATGGTCTCCTTCACGCTGGTGCCCGTGCTGGCGTCGCGCTGGCTGAAGGCGCACGACGAGGAGGGCCACGAGCGAGGGTTCGCGGGTGCGTGGGAGCGGGGCTTCGACCGCCTGTCGCGCTGCTACCGCTCCCTGCTGGGCTGGGCGCTGCCGCATCGCCCGATCGTCGTGGCCTGCGCGGTCGGGCTGCTGGCGCTGAGCATTGTGCCGCTGCCTCTCAACCTCATTGGGCAGGAGTTCGCGCCGAACGAGGACGACAGCCAGTTCACGGTGACCACCCAGATGCCGCCCGGCACGTCGCTGGCCGCAAACAGCGCGGCCATGGCGCGCGTCGAGCAAGCACTTCTGCAGATGCCCGAGGTGGCCAACTTCACTACGACGGTCGGGCAGAGCGGCGCGGCCGGCGGCGGCAGCGACCGCGACGGCCGTATTGCCGTCCAGCTCGTCGACAAGAGCCAGCGGCAGCGCTCCGTCTTCGAGGTGATGCAACAGGTGCGCCGGGTGCAGGGCAGCATCCCGGGCATGACCGTGCGCACGAGCGTCCAGGCGCCGCTGGTCATCCCGGGCGGCGGCAACGTGCCGATCAACGTTCGCATTCTCGGCAACAACCCTCAGGCCCTGCAGCGCATCGCCGGGCAGGTACAGCAGATCGTCGCCAACACGCCGGGCACCGTGGACGTCAACAACGACGCCGACGTGGCACAGCCGGAGGTGCGGGCGGTACTGAACCGCGATCGCATGGCGGATCTTGGCGTGACCGCGACCGCGGTGGGCAACGCGCTGCGCACCGCCATCGGCGGCGATACCGTAAATACCCAGCTCCAGATCGAGGGCCAGAGCGGCATCGCCATCACCGTGCTGGCCAACCGCGACCTGCGCAACGACCTCACCGCGCTCGGCGCCATCCCCGTGCCCGTGGGCCTGAACAGCGGGACGGGCACGAGCAGCTCGAGCGCGGCCAGCGGCGCGCCGCCTACCGTCCGCCTCGACCAGGTCGCGGAGCTTGAGACCGACAACGCCCCAACCCAGATCGCGCGCAGCGCGCGCCAGCGCGAGGTGACGATCCAGGCGAACATGGTCGGCAGCTCGGTGGGCGACGCGGCGCGCACCATCCGCGCGCAGCTCGCGCAGATCCCCATGCCGCCGGGCTTTCGCTTCCTGTGGGTGGGCCAGGTCGATCAGCTCGACCAGGCGCGCACGGCCCTTCTGTCGGCGCTCAGCATCTCGATCCTGCTGATCTACATGCTGCTGGTGGCACTCTACGAGTCGTGGCTGCACCCTCTGGCCATCATGTTCTCGCTGCCCGTCGCGCTCGTGGGAGCCTTCGGCGGGCTGCTGCTCACGGGCAACACGTTCAACCTGTTCTCCATGATCGGCATGATCATGCTGATGGGCCTAGTGGCGAAGAACGCGATCTTGCTCGTCGACTACACGAACACCTTGCGCCAGCGCGGCCTGGATCGGAACTCAGCGCTGCTGGAGGCGGGACCGACGCGGCTGCGGCCGATCATCATGACCACCGCCACGATGGTGTTCAGCATGATTCCGCTGGCCCTCAAGATGGAAGAGGGCGCGGAATCGCGCGCGCCGATCGCGGTCGTGCTCCTGGGCGGCCTGATCACCTCGACGCTGCTCACCCTCGTCCTGGTGCCTGTCATGTATACCTACCTGGACGATCTCGGGCGCGTCCCGGCGCTCGCCCGCGCGCGGGTGCCCGGCTGGCTGCGGCTGCGGGGCGTGGGCTCGCTGGTCCGCGGGGACGTGGGTGAGGGCTATGGGGCCGCGGCGCGGCAGCCCGAGCCCTCGGATGGTCCGAGTCCCCGCGGGCGGGAGTGAGACGGCGCCGAGCGGCTCGCCTGACATGAAGCGGCTGCCCGGCGTAGCGAAAAGCGCCGCGCGGCCGTTTAACAAGTTCTGCATGATTCCGCCACACGGCGTTAGCAGTTTCCGGCCGCCGTAGCGGCTATCGTTGTGCGGGGTGCGCCGTCCGGCGCGTCGTATCGCGGTACAGGAGGCGGTCAGACGTATGCGAGCAGTCTCCCTCGAGCCCATCGGCGCCTGGCGGCAGGGGCTGCCTCCGCTCGGCTGGCCGCAGCGGGCGGCCCTGTTGCTGGCCCTGCTGCTCAGCCTCGCGCTCGGTTATCTGACGTACGTCCGGTTCACCACACCCAAGCCGCTGGCCGTCCAGACGACGACCGTTGCGCGGGGCCAGATCATCGCCGGCGTCAACGGAACCGGCACGGCGGTGGCGGATGACGCGAGCAACGTGGGCTTTCGGGGCAGCGGCCGGGTCGCCGACGTGCTCGTGCAGGTCGGCGACCACGTCGAGCAGGGCCAGCCGCTGGCCCACCTCGACAGCGTCGATCTGCAGGCGCAGCTCGATTCCGCGCGGGCCAGCGCGGCGCAGGCCGAGGCGAAGCTGCAAGCCATTCTCAACGGGGCGCGCCCGGAGGACGTGGCGGCGGCGCGAGCGCAGCTTGCCCAGGAGCAGGCGAAGCTCGCGGACATGACGACCGCCCGGCCCGAGGACGTGGCGGCGGCGCAGGCTGCCGTGGGCCAGGCGGAGGCGAAGCTGCAAGGGCTGCTCCAGGGCCGGCCCGAGGACGTGGCAGGCGCTCAGGCGCAGCTCAACGCGGCCGTCGCCAAGCTGCACGAGCTGGAGGCCCAGGGCCGGCCCGAGGACGTCGCCGCCGCGCAGGCCGCGCTCGACCAGGCGCGCGCCAAGCTCGACGCGCTCTATCATCCCGCCCCCGGTGACCTGGCGGCTGCACAGACCGCGGTGGATAGCGCGCGAGCGACGCTCGCGGCCAACCAGGCTAAACTGGAAGACGTGCAGAGCGGCGCGACCGACGCCGACATCCAGGCGGCGGTGGCCGCGCTGGCGAAGGCGCTGTCGGACCAGCAGGCGGCCCAGAACACGCTCGACACGCTACTCCACCCAAAGGACGCGGACGTGCTCGCTGCCCAGGTGGCCGCGCAGAATGCCCTCTCGGCCTATCAGAGCGCGCAGGCCAAGCTCGACCAGCTGCAGCACCCGACGGACAGCGACGTCGCCGCGGCCCAGGCGGCGGTGGTCCAGGCGCAGGCTAGCCTGCGGTCGGCTCAGTCGAAGCTGGTGGAGAACCAGCCGAGCGCCAATAGCTACAGCGTCGTCGCGGCGGGCGAGGACGTGATCGCCGCGGCCCGCAACCTGCAGATCGCCCAGAACACGCTCACCCAGCTCACGAACCCCACGGCCAGTGGCAGCGGCAGCGGCGGGAGCAGCGCGTTCCGCGGCGCGAGCAGCACGAGCAGCAGCAGTAGCCCGAGTAGCGTTAGCGGCAGCACGAGCAGTCCGAGCGGCACCACGAGTACCGGCGCCGGCAACACGGCGCCCAGCACCCAGGACCTGCTCAGCGCGCAGGCAGCCGTGAACACTGCCGACGCGACCCTGCAGCGCGCCCAGTCGGCCTTCCAGGCGCTCCAGGTGGGCGGCAGCAGCAACGACGTGGCGACGGCGCAGACGAACGTCGTGGCGGCGCAGGCGCAGCTAGCCAGCGCCCAGAGTAAGCTGGCGCAGCTCGCCAACCCGGCACCCGCCGACGTAGCGGCGGCGCAGGATGCGTTGACCCAGGCCGCCAACAACTACCAGAGCGCGCAGGCGAAGCTCGCCCAGCTCCAGAACCCGACGACGGACGACGTGATGGCGGCGCAGGCGGCGGTCGCTGCCGCCGGCGTGGCGGTCACGAGCGCGCAGGCGAAGCTCGACGACCTCCGCGCTCAGCCCAAGGCGGCCGACCTGGCGGCTGCCCAGACCGGCGTCGCCACCGCGCAGGCCGACCTCGCCAGCGCGCAGGCGAAGCTGGCGCAGCTCCTGAGCCCGACCGCCGACGACGTGGCGCAGGCCGAGGCGGCCGTGCGCCAGGCCGAGGAGCAGCTGGCCCTCAAACGACAGCCCAACACCGCGGACGATCTGGAGCAGCAGCGCCAGCAGGTGGCGCAGCTCCAGGCCACGCTCGCCACGAAGCAGCAGCCCGGCGCGGCGGCCGACATCGAAGGCCAGCGCCAGGCGGTCGTGCAGGCGCAGGACCAGCTGGCCCTCAAGGAGCAGCCGTCGAGCCAGCAGGCCATCGAGGGCCAACGCCAGGCGGTAGCCCAGGCGGAGGCCAATCTGGCGCTCAAGGCCCAACCCTACACCGACCAGGATGTCGCGCAGGCCGTGGCCGCCGTAGACCAGGCGCGCGGCCAGGTCGCCGTTGCCCAGTACAATCTCGACCAGGCCACGCTCCTGGCGCCCTTTGGGGGGACGGTGAGCGCCGTCGGCCTGCACGCGGGCGAGCTGGCGACGGGCGCGGCGACGGTCGGCGGCGGGCTGATCACGCTCGTGAACCCGTCGCACCTGCGGGTCGACGCCCAGGTGGACGAGTCGGACGTTACCCGTGTGCAGGTGGGGCAGTCGGTGCAGCTGACCTTCGACGCGCTGACAGGCCGCACGGTGCCCGGCCACGTAACCGCCGTGGCGCCGCAGTCCACCACCCAACAGGGGGTGACCAGCTATCTCGTCTCCATCGCCATCGACAACGGCCGCGACGTGCGTCCCGGTATGACGGCGACCGCCAACATCGTATATGCCCAGCAGGACGGCGTGCTCACGGTTCCGAACCGGGCTATCCGCCGCCAGGGCCGCGACCAGGTGGTCGACGTGCTGACACCCGGGGGCACGCTCGAGACGCGTACCGTCCAGCGCGGCCTGAGCAACGACCAGACGAGCGAGATCACGAGCGGCCTCGACGAGGGCGACCAGGTCGTGGTCCCCACGACCGCGACCCAGGCCCCGAGCGGCGGACGCGGCCCCGGCCCCGGCTTTCGCGGCCCCGGCTTTGGCGGCTAGGCGGGGGAGTCTCTCTCCTCGGGAGCCGCTGTCAGACAGAGGGCAGATGCCGACAGCCACGCGTTGGGAACGCTGGGAGTTCGAGCAGTTGCTCCGGTCACCCGGGCTCTCCGACGACGAGCTTGCCACCTTGAATGGGCAGCGGCCCGCCGCCGCCATCGCCGCCATGCGGAGCGCCATCCACGGCTACCACGCGGGCGCCGCAACCGCCGGCCCCCGCTTGACCCCCGTACAGGCTAGCATTGTGGACGCGTACCGGGGCCAGCTGGTGTGCGCCGTCTGCGGCCGCCCCTGGTGACCCCGCCCCGCCGAGCGCGTGGCGCGGTGCGGGCGCCGGCCGGCGGCTAGAATGCCGCGGGCCCGCCGCCCACGAACGTGGGCCAGGCGCCGCAGCCGTCCTGCACCGTGAGCGGCACGGTGGTGGCCTGGCCCGCTGTCGCCCGGCGGATAGTGAAGGTGACCTGCTGCGAGCCGGCGGGCAGGGCAACCGTGAAGTTGCCCGCCTGCCCCGCTGGCTGCCCAGGCACGTCGATCAGCGCATTCGTCGCCGGCCCGAACTGGAGCGCGATCAGCCGATTCGGCGGGCTGCCGGCATCGGTCTGCGCCGTGACGGTGACTTGCTCCTGCCCGGACCCGCTGGGCGTCGCGCTCACCCGGACCTGGGGCCGCGGCGTGCAGACCGGCGGCAGCGGCGTGGGCGTCGCGGTGGGCGTCGGCGGGGGCGTCGCCGTCGGCGGGGGCGTGGCCGTCGGTAGGGGCGTGGCCGGCGGCAAGGCCGTGGCCGTGGCCGGCGGCGCCGGGGCGAGCTGCGCGAACAGGTTACCTAGGTTGAACGAGCCGAGGGCGACGTGGGCAAAGTCGCTCCCCATGCTGCTGGCGGGATGGAAGCCCGAGGTGCTGCGTTCGGCGTAGAGGGTGACGTTCCAATTGCCGGTGAGATGGCCTAGCGCCTGGTTGATCAGCGCGGTGCCCGCGGCCCATTCCGGGGCTGCCATGCTCGTGCCGCCCTGCAAGTAGAGCTGACCGCCGAACGATTGTGGGCAGCCGCCCGAATCGGCCTCGCAGATCAAGATGCCCGTATTAGGGTCCGCGTCGGCCACCAGGTCGGGCACCGACCGCATGTTGCTGCTTACCAGCCCCGCCTGGTACGACGGCGTGGCGAAGAACCGACTGAGGCCGAACGAGCCCGCGCCGATCGTGTTGTTCCACCACGTCTCGCTCTGATACGAGTTGCCGGCGCCGACCGTGAGGCTGGTCCCGCCCACGGCGATGCCGTGCGGCGCATCGCCGGGCACCGTGATGGTGTTCGGGAAGAACGTGCTGCCGTCGCCCGATAGGCAGAAGCTGCCGGTGTCCCCGGCGGCGTTGAACACGCTCACACCCCCTGCGGCCGCGGCCTGAAATATCGTGTCGATGCTCGCGGCGGTGGCGGGCGAAATCTCGAAGTACTCGCAATTCGACCAGCTATTGCTGATGACCGTCACCCCATCGTTGATCATCTGGTTGAACATGGCCTGGTAGCTGAGGCTGGCCGGGCACGCGTTGCAGCTCTCGTACACGCGGTAGTTCGCCCCGGGCGCCATGCCCATCACGGTGTCGATATCGAGTAGAACCTCCGTCTCGCCCTCCCCGGGCGGCGACAGCGAGCCCGTCAGCGGAACGGTGGTGAGCCGGCCCATGAAGCCGTTGATGCACGCTGTGTCCGTCGCGGCGCAGAGGCCCGCGAAGCTCAGCCAATTCTGCACATCAGACGGCACGAACGAATCGAACTCCATGAGGCCGATCGTCTGCCCGGCGCCGGTCGCCGGCCCGCCACCGCCGACGCGAACGGCGGGGAAGTTGTAGGCCGTGGCGAGCGACTGCGGCGAGGCGGGGGTGGGCGCCGTGTTGGCGGTCGCCTGCGGGCGCTGAGTGCGCGCCACGTTCGGGCGCGGCCGGGCCAGGTTGCTCAAGCCCTCGACGCTCTGGACGAACGGCGCAACGGCTGGCGGCAGACGCGGGTCAGCGCCATTCGCGTGAAACGTCCGGCCATTGAGCTGATAGTCGTTGATCGGCGTGTTGAAGGCCTGCTCGACCTGCGCCCGCGTGCCCTGGACGGTGAGGGTCAGGCGGTTCGCCGCGCCGTGTACCAGCGTCAGACCTTGCGCCTGCAGGTAGGCCAGGACGGCGTCGTAGGCTTGCTGGCTCGGGCCGAAGCGGCGCGCGAGATCGGTCTGCGAGGCGAAATGGCGGAAGTTCGGGGAGCGCGGGTTCTCGACGTCCTGGCGGAAGGCGTCGAAGCCGGCCTGGTCGGTGCGATTGAGCACGAGCGTCAGGGTCATCAGCTCACCGCCGGCCTGCGGGTTACGCGCGAGGGGGGTCGCCTGCGCGAGCGCGCCGATGACGTGGCCCGGGAGGGCTTGCCCCGCCGGCGCGGTGGCGGTTGGCGTTGTGGGCGGCGCGAAGGGGCTGCCCTGCCCGGCCGCCTCGGGTGCCGGCAGATGGACCAGCACCAGTATGGCGGCCAGTACCGACGTCAAGAGCGCGTACAGCGGGCGGCGTACCAGGCGCATCTCCCCGTCCGTTTCTCCCTCGTGCAGCACGGCGGTGAGCAGGACCGCTCTCAAGCGGACAGCTCGAGAGCAGTTCAATGTAAGGCGTCGCGGCCGCCGCGGTCCAGGGTTTCGGACGGGCTAGGCGTGGAGATCTCGTGGATGTGGCCCGGCCTACCCGCCGCTCGAGGGCGACGCGCTGGCGACCGCGCAATCGTAGAGCGTCGGCGGGGCGCCCGGCCCGAAGTAGCCCAGAGGCCGGGCAGCCGCGTTGGCTGGTGGCGCGACGTTCTCGCGGGTCGGCTGCGCGGCGCGCTGGCCTTCGGCTGGGCGCGGCTGCCAGGCCGTAGCCGGCAGTGCCGTGCAGTGGTCCTGCACCCAAGCGACCAGCGGCTGCTGCCGGTCGCGGTCGCCCAGTGGCCCGCGGCCGGCGCGCTCCCCGCGGGCCGGGAAGAGCGCGTAGCGGACCTCCCCGGCGGCCACGCGCGCCGCGAACTCGTCCGCCGTCAGGATCGGATCGGCGCCGCTAAAGCCGCCGACTGCCATCACGGGCGCTCCTGTGGCGAGGATAAGAGGCGCTGCCGCGTTCGCGTTGAGGGTTGCCGCCAGGAACGCCGCGTCGTCGCGGTGCGCCACGAGGTAGGCGGCCGCGTCCGCCGTCGGCGCGAACGCTCGGCCGCGCCGCGCCCCGGCCGTCGGGTCCGCCAGAGGCCGAGGACCCATGCCTGCCCAGGCAGGGGCGCTGGCCCAGACCGCCGGCGCCGCGAGCAGCGCCAGCAGGCCCGCCGTGCCCGCCAGCGCCGGCAGCCAGCCCGGCTGCCGGCGCGCCCACGGCCTCCAGCGCCCAAGAGCCAGCGCCGCCAGGCTGGCGAGCGCGAGGCCGGCGATCCACGGCGTGAGCCGCGCGCTCCAGTCCGGGAAGCTGGCCAGCAAGGCTAGCTCGCCGACGGCGCTGCTGCTGAGGATGAGCGGCAGCAGCCAGCCCGCGCGCCGCCCCGCACGGTACGCCTGCCAGCTCAGGGCGAGCCCTACGCCGCCCAGCGCCGCGCTGGCGGGAGCCAGCATGACGAGGTAATAGGGCTGGAACTGGCGCGTGAGGCTGAAGAAGGCGCCGACCGAGAGCAGCCATACGCCCCAGAGCAGGGCGCTGGCCCGGGCCAACGGCCGGCCGGGCGCCCGCCGCAGGTCAGAGGCAATCGCCGCGAGGCTGAACAGGGCGAGCGGGAGCAGCCAGCCGATCTGGCTGCCGAGCGGTTGAGTGAACAGGCGCAGCGGTCCGGGCGCGCCGATCCCGAAGGCGCCGAAGCCCCGGTCGCCGAAGGCCGCGCCGGGGGCGTCGGACGCCGCGCCGGGCGCCGCCAGCGGGGCGACGCGGGGCGCCGGCGGCACATTCGCGCCCAGTGCCATTGGGCCGCCGAACAGCGGCACCCCGGGCAGCACGCGGCTCAAGCCGTTGTGCCACACGATTAGCTCCAGGACCGAGTTGTGCTCGCTGGACCCGACATACGGCCGCGCAGCCGGTGGCGTCAGGTCCACGGCTACCGCCCAGGATAGCGACACGGCTAGCAGCACGGCGGTCGCGGCGGCGAGGTGCAGCAGGCGCGCGGGCCAGCGCCGCGGGCCGGCGACCAGGTACACGAGGTACAGCGCCGGCAGCACCAGGTATGCTTCGAGCATCTTGACGTTGAAGCCGACGCCGGCGACGGCCGCCGCGCCGAACAGCCAGCGCGGCCATCCCGTCTCGACGGCCCGGAGGGTCGCCCCGGCGGCGAGCAGCACGACGAGGACGAGCAGACTGTCGATCGTGTTGTTGCGGCTCGTGGCCACGCTGATCGGCGTCAGGGTGAGGAGCAGCGCGGCCAGGAAGCCGGCGAGCGGGCCGAAGGCGCGCTGCACGAGGTAGTAGAGCAACCCCACGGCGGCGACGCCGGCCAACGCTTCGGGCAGCAGTAGGGCGAGGCCACTGAAGCCGAGCAGTTTGGCGCTGAGTGCTTGCGCCCAGAAGCCCAGTGGCGGCTTGTCTACACTGACGAAGCCGCCGGGATCGAAGGCGGCGAAGAAGAAGTTGTGCCAGCTCGCGAGCATGCTGCGGACGGTGGCCGCGTAGTACAGGTTGCCGTAGCCTTCCTGATCCAGGCGGTAGCCGGCGAGCGCCGCCGCGAGCAGCAGTGGCCCCAGCGCGACGGCGTGCTGCCACCACGCGGTCCCGGCGCGAACCGTCAGCAGCGGGACGGACAGCCGAGCGGCAGGCTTGCGCAGGCGGTGCGGAATGGCCAGCATGCAGGTACTCGCCGGTGGTAATATAGCTGCTCCTACCGTAGCCGCGGCGAGTTAACAGCTGACGGAGACGATGTGAAGATACTGTGCACGGGGCAGGCTGCGGCTTCCACCCCCCTAGTGGTGGCCGAAGGTGGCCTCGTAGTCGCGGCGCAGCTCGGCGGGCAGGTAGCGCTCCTCGAGCTGTACCACGAAGTCGTCGCCCAGCAGCGTGTCGGCGGTGGGGCGGCCCCAGCGGCTCTGGCCGCCCTTGCCGCGCCATGTGTCCATCGCCGCGGGGCCCTGCTCGCGAAAGTCGTGCAGGAAGTCCCAGGCCGCCTGCGCGGCGACCGACGCGACGATGGCCGGGAAGATGACGACGGCCGGGCCTAGCTCGCGCCACTCGTCGAGTGTCGGCGTCGGCGGCGCGCCGTAATACGACACCATCACCGGTCCGGGCACGCGCCGGCACACCTCACGGATCTCCTCGCGGGTGTTCATGCTGTTCATCCAGACGATGTCCACGCCGCCCTCTTGCAGGTACGTGGTTGCTCGCTCGATCGCCCCCTCAAAGGAACCGCCCTCCGCACCGATCAGGTCGCAGCGGGCGCAGATCACGAAGTCGGGGTCCAGCGCGTCGCGGGCGGCGACCGCCGCCCGGTATTTGCCGATCGCCTCCTCGACGGAGATGCAGCGCCGCCCCGCGTGCTTGCCCGACTTCTTCGGTGCCTCCTGGTCCTCCAGGTGCAGCCCGGCCACGCCCGCTCGGACGTACTCCTGCACGGTGAAGTAGACGCCGACGGCGTTGCCGAAGCCGGTATCGGCGTCCACGAAGATCGGGATGCTGCAGCGGGCGGCCAGGTGGCGCGCGTGGTCCACCATGTCGCGCAGGCCCATGATGCCCACGTCCGGGAGGCCGTACAGGAAGGCGGCGGTCTGCGAGCCGGCCAAGAAGAACGCCTCGCAGCCCGTCGCCTCGGCCATGCGCGCGAAGTATGGGCTGAAGCCGCCCGGCATGACGAGCGGCTCCGGCCGCCGGATGAGCGCGCGCAGCTGCGTCGTCGCGCGAGTTGGGCTGTCGTTCATCGTTTCTCCCTCGCGTTCGTCGCTTCTGCCCATGCCGCCGCCAATTAGCGGCCGAGAAGCGTAGGGCCGGGGCTCGTTCCCTGCCGCCCAGCGTCCATGACCTCCGTTGTCCGGCGGGATACAGGACCACCCTCGTTTCGGCGCCTAAGACGACGGCCGGTCCACGTAGCCGAACGTGCCCTGGTAGTCGCGCTGCAGCTCGCCGGGCAGGTAGCGGTCCTCTAGCTCCCGGATCTGCGCGTTGCCGACGAGCAGGCCGCGGTCGGCGACGCCCCAGTGGCTCGCCTGCGCCCGCTGGCGCGACTCCGCCAGCGCTGCCGTCCCGCGCGCTCTGAAGTCGTGCAGGAGGTCCCAGGTGGCTTGCAGCGCGGCGCTGGTAGTGAGCGCGGGGAAAATGACCGCCGCCGCGCCCAGCTGCGCCCACTCCTCCAGCGTCGGGCCGGGTGGTGGGCCGCCGTACACCGGCAGCACCGGGGCCGGGATGCGGCGGCAGGCCTCGGCGATCTGCTCGCGACTCTGGATGGTGTTCAGCCAGACCATGTCGGCGTGCCCCTGCTCGACGTAGGCGATGCAGCGCTCCACCGCGCCGTCGAAGGTGCCGCCCTCGGCGCCGATGAGGTCGCAGCGGGCGCAGATCACGAAGTCCGGGTCGAGCGCATCGCGGGCGGCGACAGCCGCCTGGTACTTGCCGATCGCTTCGTCGACGGAGATGCAGCGGCGGCCGGCCGTCGTGCCCGACTTCTTCGGGGCCTCCTGGTCCTCGATGTGCAGCCCGGCGGCGCCCGCCCGCACGTACTCCTGCACGGTGAAGTAGACGCCGACGGCGTTGCCAAAGCCCGTATCGGCGTCCACGAAGATCGGGATGCTACAGCGGGCGGCCACGTGGCGCGCGTGGTCCACCATGTCGCGCAGGCCCATGATGCCCACGTCGGGCAGACCGTACAGGAACGCCGAGGTCTGGGAGCCGGCGAGGAAGAAGGCGTCGAAGCCCGCTAGCTCCGTCATCTTGGCGAACAGCGGACTGAAGCCGCCGGGGATCAGCAGCGGCTCCGGGCGCCGCAACAGCTCGCGGAAGCGCGTGGTCATGCGCTGCTGGGCCATCCGTCCTGTCTCCTCCGTTCGCCGGCCTGCAGCCCGGCGGGTGAACGCCGGCGCGCCTCTCGCCCGAGGGCGAGCGCCGCTATGGGAGCCGCGCGAGCGCCGCGTCGAGATAGTGATAGTCCACGAATTGAGCGAGGTCGACGCGAGTAGGGACCAGCCCCTCGCGCACCCAGAAGTCCTGCTGGCGATTCAGGTCATCCAGGTCGATGCGCCCGTTCGGTACGAGATCGGCCGCGGTGGACTGCGCGATCGCATCCGCCGGGACGTGCGTCCAGCGGCTCAGAATCTCAATGACCTCGGGCTCGACGACGCGGTTGTTCTGGAGCGCCGCGCGGTAGTCGCGCAGCCCTTTCAGGTAGGCGACCAGGAACCGCACCCCGACCTCGGCGGCGCGGGCGCGCATGCTGGGCCCGATGACCAGCGTGCTCCCGCTGAGTTTGCCCAGCACGTCGTTGCTGCTGCGGATGCGCCTGCCGATGCCGCTGCGCTCGATCGGCAGCGGATCGGAGACCGCACCGGCGTCTACCGCCCCGTTCGCGAGCGCGGCCGGCAGGTCACTATTGGTCAGGCGCTGGATTTCGACCTCCTGTAGACTCACCCCTTCTTTCGGTAGCATGTTGCGCAGCGCGTAATCGATCGGCGAGCCCTCGACGTTGAAGCTCACTCGCCGGCCCCGCAAATCGGCGACGGAGCGCACCTCGCCGCTATCGAGCAGCGGTTGGCGCACGAGCAGGATCGTCTCCGCGTACGACGTGGCCGCGATGCCTGTGAGAGCGACGCCTCGGGCCAGCGCGTTGAAATAGCTTGGGCTCGGCGGTGACTGGGTCATGTCGAGCTGGCCGGCCGAGGTGGGCGCCACGGCCAACGCGCCGGAGTCGAAGGGCGTATAGTCGAGCTCGATACCCTGCTCGGCAAAATAGCCCCGATCATTCGCCAGGTATAACGGCGCCCCGGTTAGAATCGGATTGGAGCCATACTTGATTACTTGACGGGCCGGCGCCGCAGGCGGAGCGGCCCCCGCTGCCGCGCCACTAGCCGCATTGGCATCCGTCGCCCCGACGGCGGAGGGTGCTGGGGCAGATGATCGCGCCGCGTCGCTGCCGCCCGAGCAGGCCGCGAGAAGCACGACCACTAGCAAGCACGTCGCGCGGGCTACCATATCAGTCCTTCCTAACAGGGGCACGTGGATCAACGGCTGAGAGGTCGGGAATGCCACCGTCCCGGCTTGACCACCCGCGTCGTCGGCATTGTGGCAGCGGACCGCGCGGCACGTCAAACGGAGTCTCGCGCGTCTACCGGTGCCCCCGGCAGGTCGCTCGGATGCGCTGGGCGCTTGCGGGGGCTGGGGCGCCGGGCAGATACTGCAAGAGAGCAGGAGGTGCGGCTATGGCGCGTGAGGTCGCGGTTATCGATTGTGACGGCCATCTGGTTGAGTCGGTCGCCGAGTTCGCGGAGTACATGGACCCGATGGTTCGCGCAAACGCGCTGACCCCGCTTCGCAACCGCCAGGGCGTGTTCCCGTCGCTCGACGGCTTCCACTACCCGACCAGCGAGCGGCAAGAGGACGAGAGCGAGGCCAAGGTGCGGGCGAGCAGCCACCGCGCCGGCTCGGGCGAGGACGTGCTGGCGTTCCTGGAGCAGGCGGAGATCGAGCACACCGTCCTGTATCCTAGCGAGGGGCTGGCCGTGGGCAACATCGGCGTACCGGAGTACGCCGTGCGCCTGTGCCGCGCGTACAACGACTACGTGGCCGACCGCTTCCGCCGGCTGAGCCCCCGGATCCATCCGGCAGCGCTCATCCCCATGCAGGATCCCAAGGAGGCGGTGGCCGAGCTGCGGCGCGCGGTGAAGGAGCTAAACCTGACGGGCGCCATGCTGCCCTCGACCGGCCTGCCGCTGCACCTGGCGCACGAGTATTACTGGCCGGTGTACGAGGAGGCGGCGCGGCTGGGCTGCCCGCTCGGCGTGCATGGCGGCGCGAACCGCGACATCTGCCACCTCGACACGTTCTCCAACCGTCTGGGCGCGCGCCTGCTGTGGCACCCCATGCCGCTGATGGTGGCGCTCGTCGCCTTCATCTACCACGGCCTGTTCGACCGCCTGCCCGACCTGCGCGTGAGCTTCCTGGAGGGCGGCGCGGCCTGGACGGTGCCCGTCTTCGAGCGCATGGAGCGCGACAGCGAGTTCTTCGCCGGCGCGAAGCGCAAGCTGCCCGACTACCTGACGAGCGGCCAGATCCTCATCGGCTGCGAGGGCAACGACGACAGCCTGCCCTACCTGGCCAAGCGCGTGGGCATCGAGGCGTTCGCCTACTCCTCCGACTACCCGCACGAGGTGGACCTGCCCGGCGCCCGCCGCATGATCGCCGAGACGCTGGATAACTCCGCGCTCACGCGCGAGGAGCAAGCCGCCGTGCTCGGCGGCAACGCGCGCCGCTTCTTCCGTCTGTGAGCGCCGCGCCGATTCGCCGCTAGAGGTGCTACCGTGATCGCGCGAGACGACGTCCACCAACTGCTCGACGAGCTGCCCGACGACATCCTGCCCGAGGTCGCGCGCTACCTCGCGGCCCTGCGCGACGACCCGCTGGCGCGCCTGCTCCTCACCGCCCCGATCGACGACGAGCCCGAGACCGACGAGGAGCGCGCCGCGGTGCGGGAGGCGCGTGAGGAGGCTGCACGCGTTGGCTATGTTGCCGACGAGGATCTGGATCGTGAGCTAGGCTGGTGAGCTGGAGAATCGAATGGACTCCCGCCGCCATCCGCGATTTACGTCACATGGATCGTCAGGTAGCCGAACGCGTGCGAACTGCTGTGCGGCGTCTCGCCGAAACGCAATACGGTGACGTGATCCGGCTCACCTCAACTGAGCCCGAGTGGCGGCTGCGCGTCGGCGACTGGCGCGTGCGCTTCGTCTACGACTTCGAGCACCGGGTCATCCGCGTGCTGCGCGTTCGGCCGCGCGGTCGCGCGTACCGCGACTGATCGGGATGCGGCCGCGGCTGAGGATCAGGCGCCGCGGGGGAGCCCCAGGCCCTGCAGCGCGATCGCGTTGAGCTGCATCTCCATCGTGCCGCCGCCCAGGTGGTGGAACAGCGCGGCGCGGTAAAGCTGCTCGGCCAGGCCGTCGAGCGGCGCTTCCGGCCCCTGCACCAGCCCGTCCAGCCCCAGCACGTCCACCACCAGGTTCGCCATGTGGAGCTGCAGGTCCGAGGCGAGCACCTTCACCATCGACGAGCGCGCCAGGTCGGGCAGCGCCTGGTCCTGCATCCACGCCACGCGGTAGCCCATCCAGCGCGCGGCGTGGAGCTGCGCCACTAGGTCGGCGAAGCGGTCCTTGTGCGCCTGCGCCACCGGCTGCCCCGCCGCCTCGCGCTCGGCCATGTAGGCCGCCAGGTCGTCGGCCGTGCGCATCACGGCGCCCACGCTGGCGATGCCCGAGCGCTCGAAACCCAGCGTAGTGAGGACGTGCTTCCAGCCCTCGTTCTGCTGGCCCATCAGCCGCTCTTTCGGGACGACCACCTCGTCCAGATAGGTCTCGTTCACGCGCCAGCCGCCGAGCGTGTGCAGCGGCCGCAGCGAGATGCCGGGGCTGTTCATGTCGATGAGCAGGAGGCTGATGCCGTGGTACTTCGGCGCGCTCGGATCGGTGCGCACGGCGAACATGCCCATGTCGGCCAGATGCGCGCCGCTGGTGAACACCTTCTGGCCCGTCACGACGAAGTGGTCGCCCTTGTCGACGGCGCGCATCTGCAGCGCCGCCGCGTCGGACCCCGACCCCGGCTCGGTCAGCCCCCAGCAGCAGGTCAGCTCGCCGCGGGCGATGCGCGGCAAGAACTCCGCCTTCTGCTGCGCCGTGCCGTAGGTCACGATCGACTCGCCCACGAACACCACCGAGCCCGTGTAGCGGCCGATGCGAGCGCGCGCGTAGTTCATCTCCTCGTAGAAGATGCACATGTCCACGCGGCTGCGCTCCTGGCCGCCGTACTCGCGTGGCCACTGCATGCCGATCCAGCCGCGCTCGGCGATCCTGTGGTAGAGGGTTGGATCGTGGTCCTCGTGGCCCACGCCGATGAGCGACCGCATCTGCTCGTCCGCGACCGCCGCGCGGCAGAAGGCGCGCACCTCCTGGCGGAACTGCTCTTGCTCGGGGGTAAACGAGAAGTCCATGCGCGGCCTCCTCCCCGTCCGTGACTCCGCGGTTGATGGTGTCATCCATCGGATGACACCATCAACCGCGCGTCTACAAGCTTCTCACTGTGCCGCGACGAGCGGCTGGTGCTCGCGCGCCAGCAGCGCCCGCTCGGCGTCGGGGTTGCCCAGCGCCAATTCGAGCAGCTTTGCGCGGCGGTAGTAGAGCTGCGGATCAGCCTCCAGCATGAACCCGTAGCCGCCGTGGACGAGAATGTTCCCCGTTGCGGCCTCGCGCACGGCGATGCTGGCGCGCAGCTTCGCCATCGCCGCGGCCCGCCGCGCGTCCGCGCCCTGGTCGAGTAGCCAGGCGGCGTGGTACGTCAGCAGCCGCGCCTGCTCGACGAGGATCTGCAGGTTGGCGAGCCGGTGCTGGACCGCCTGGAAGCTGCCGATAGGGCGTCCGAACTGCTGGCGGTCCTTCGCGTAGGCCACTCCCATGTCCACCGCCGCGCTCGCCGCGCCCAGCGCGTACGCGGCCAGGGCCACCTTGGCGCCGTCCAGCAGCGGTCCCCACAAGGCGGCGGGCGCCAGCGCCTCGCCCACGGCCGCCGCGGCGTCCAGGCGCGCGTCGTCCAGGCGCAGCCGCGCCAGCGGCTCGCCGCTCATCAGCGGCTGCCGCGTGCCCGTCAGGCCGGGCGTGTCCGGCGCGGCCAGGAATAACCCTTGCCGCCCGCCCGTGTCCGCCATCTCGGCCACCAGCAGCACGCCGTCGGCGCCCACGTAGCCCGCGACGTGCGCGACCTCGCCGCGCAGCACGTAGCCGTCGCCGTCGCGCCGCGCTTCGATGCCGCTCGGCCCGGCCTCGCCCCCTTCCAGCGGCCAGCCGACCGCCAGCACGCGGGCGCCGCGCGCCAGGTCGGCGAGCCACGCCTGCTGCTGGGCGGCGCTGCCGTGGCGCGCGAGCAGCCCGCCGCCCAGCACGACGCTGCTCAGGTGGGGGCTGGCGAGCAGCGCGCGCCCCGCCTCCTCGTAGAACACGGCCAGGTCGACCCAACTGCCGCCCGCGCCGCCCACCTCCTCGGGCAGGCCGAGGCCGAGCACGCCGAGGTCGTTGAGCCGCTGGTAGATCGCCAGATCGTAGCCGCGCTCGGTCGTCTCGGCGGCGCGCACGGCCGTGGGCGGGTACTCGCGCTGCATGAACTCGCGCAGCGTGCGGCGCAGCATCTCCTGGGGCTCGCTCAGCGCGAAATCGACCATCAGGGCCTCCTGTTCTCCCGGCTCAGCTCCCGGCGACGCCTTGCTCTACCATCGTAGCCCGGCCTGTCGCTGCGCCCGGGAGCCCACGGATCCCACCCGCCTGGCGCCGCCTGCTACGCGGCTGGGCCAGCTCTCCCCGGGGAGTGCGGGCGTCTCGCCGGCCCGGCCGGCCCTGCCTCGGCCGGGGAGGCGGCCGAGACGCGTACGTTCTCGGGGGGCGTCGCGTACGCCCGCGCACGGAACATTCGGTGCCGCCCGCGCTACGACCGCGGCTGGGGGCCGAGGCCCGGGCGGAATTTCTTCTCGTCGATGAATTGCTGGATGCCCCGGTTGCGGCTGCCCTCCGGGTCGCTGCTGATCAGCTCCGCGTTCTTCGCCCGCAGGTAGTCCCAGGCCTCGTCGTAGTCCATGTTCGCGACGGTGCGGATCCCTTCTTTCGCCGCGCGCAACACGGCGGGACTGATCTTCATCAGCCGCTGCGCCAGCTCGATCGTCTTCGCGCGGAGCTGGTCGCGCGGCACCGCCATGTTGATCAGGCCGATCTCGACCGCGCGCTTCGCGTCGAACGTCTCGCCCGTCAGCACGTAGTAGAGCTGGTGGCGGTAGGGCAGCGCCACGGCCACGTCCTTGCTCACGAAGCCGCCCGGGATGATGCCCCAGTTCACCTCCGACAGGCCGAACTTGGCGTCCTCGGCGGCGATGGCGAAGTCGCACGAGATGAGCGGGCTCCAGGCGCCGCCGAAGCACCAGCCATTCACCATCGCGATCGTCGGCTTGGGGAACTTCACCAGGCGGTAGTGGTTGAACATGCGGGAGTTCCACGAGGCCTTCTGGCGCTCGGCCGGCTTGTCGTCCAGCGCGCGGAAGTACTCCTTGAGGTCCATGCCCGCCGACCAGGCCTCGCCCTCGCCGGTAAGGACCAGCACGCGCGTCTCGTCGTCCACCTCCAGGCGGTCCAGCGCGTCCACGCCCTCGGCGAGCAGCTGCGGACTCATCGCGTTGCGCTTCTCGGGCCGGTTGAAGTACAGCCAGCCGATGCCGTCGCCGCGCTCCACCTTCACGTTCTGGTACTGCGGGAAGTCCACCATCGCCCTCTCTCCCATGTGCGCCTGCGGCCAAGCTACTCCAGACGGTTGCCCGGCCACGCGCGATCCTGCGCGTCTACGCCAACCCGGTAGCAGGTCTGGCACGGAATGCTACCGCGCCACGGCCTCTACCCTACATCAAATTCGATCGCTCTGTGCGCTTATCAGGCCCGCTCGCTCGATCCTGCCAGGTACAGCGTCGCGTCCAGCGCCACCAGCTCGCCGTCCGCGGTGGACACCAGCGGGTTGATGTCCACGCCGCTGAGCCGACCCGCGCTGCCCACCGCGAGGTCCGAGAGGGCGTGCAGCAGCCGCTCGACGGCCGCCGGCGCGACGGGCGGCAGGCCGCGGGCGCCCGCGAGCAGCCGCGCGCCGCGCAGATCCGCCAGCATCGCCGCCGGATCGTCGGCGCGCAGCGGCGCCGGTCGCATCGCCACGTCGCCGAACACCTCCACCCAGATACCGCCCAGCCCGAGCAGCACCAGCGGCCCGAACGTCGGATCGGTGTGGATGCCCGCGATCAGCTCCAGCGGCGTCGGCAGCATGCCCGATACCAGCGCGCCCACGATCTCGGCCCGCGGCGCGGCGGCGCGCGCCCGCGCCAGCACCTCGTTGTAGGCGGCGTGCACGGCATCCGCGTCTGCCAGGCCCAGCCGCACGCCGCCCACCTCGGTCTTGTGCGTGATATCGGGGGAGAGGACCTTCAGCGCGACCGGATAGCCGATTAGCTCGGCGGCGCGCACCGCCGCGTCGGCCGACTCGGCCACGTACTCCTCGACCACCGGCACGCCCACTTGCGCCAGGAAGCGCTTCGCGTCGTACTCCGTCGGCCGCGGGCCGAGGCTGTCGAGCAGGCGGCGCACGCGCGCCTCGAGCGGCGCGGCGTTCGGCGCGGGCGCGGCGGCGTGCGCGGCGCGGGCGCTATCAAAGCGGCGCAGGCCGTCGAGCGCCAGCACCGCCTTGCGCGGCGACGCGAACACGGGCACACGCGCCCGCCGCAGCACCTCGCGCGCCGCCGCACCGTGGCTGCCGCCCAGCACGACCGGCAGCATCGGCTTCGGCGTCGCGGGCGCTAGCTCGGCCAGGTACGCCGCGCTCTGCCGGCCCGGCTCGCCCACGCCCGGCGTGCAGAGCACCAGGCCGTCCACCGCCGGATCGTCCAGTACCGCGGCGGCCATCTGACTCTCCGCGGCAGCGTTCTCGATCGCCGCCACGGCGATGTCGAACGGGTTGACGACGGCGCCCGAGCCGAAGGCGGGCACCAGGGCCCGCAAGCGCTCGACGGTCGCCGCGCCGAACGGCACGACTTGCAGGCCGCACTCCTCCGCCTGGTCGGCCGCGATGGCGCCCGCGCCGCCGGACGAGGTCATGATGGCGACGCCCGGCCCTTCCGGGAACCGCCCCGCCGACGCGGCCGCCGCCAGGTCGAACAGGTCCTCGATGTCCTGCGCCTCGATCACGCCGCGCTGGCGGAACACGGCTTGCAGCGCCGCGTACGAGCCGGCGAGCGCGCCCGTGTGCGACGCGGCCGCCGCGCTGCCCGCCGCGCCGCGCCCGATCTTGTAGGCGACGAGCGGCTTGCCGCGCGCCAGCAGCCGGTCGCAGACCGCCAGGAAGCGCGGGCCGTCGCGCACCGCCTCCAGCAGCAGCACGCAGGCGTCGGTGGCGGGATCGTCGGCCAGGTGCTCCAGCACCTCGGCCGCTGTCAGGTCGGCCTCGTTGCCCGTCGCCACGGCGCGGCTCACCCCGATGCCCGCGTCCCAGGCGCGGTTGGCGATCGTCGTCATCAGCCCGCCGCTCTGCGAGACGAAGCCGATGCGGCCCGCCGGCCCGCGCAGCATGTCGCTGGCGGTGGTGAAGCTGAGCGGCACGCGGTCCACGTAGTTCAGCAGCCCCAGGCTATTCGGGCCGCAGAGCACCATGCCGCTCGCTCGCGCCAGCTCGCCCATGCGCTGCTGCGCCCGCACGCCCTCCGGCCCGGCCTCGGCAAAGCCCGCGCTGATCATGATGGCCGCGCGCACCCCCGCCGCGGCGCAGCGCTCGACGGCTGGCAGGACGTGCGCCTGCGGCAGTACGACGAGCGCTAGCTCGGGCACCTCGGGCAGCGCGTCCAGGTTGGGGTAGCTCCGCAGGCCCGCGATCTCGTCGCGCTGCGGGTTGATCGGGTAGATGGCGCCCGCGTAGCCGACCTGCTGCAAGTTCGCCAGCGGCCGCCCGGCCACGCTTGTCGGCCGGCTCGACGCGCCCAGGATCGCTACGCTGCGCGGCGCCAACAGGGGCCGTAGATCGCGCATCGCCTCGCCCACGCCTCCGCCAGAGTTACGTCTGTCCCCAGCAGGGTAGCAGCCAGGGCGCGGCCGACGCCAGCGACGGACGTAACCCCCCCGGCCCTCCTCCCCTACCAAGGAAGGGGGGCCTCCGTAGCGCGGGCATCTCGTGCCCCTATGGCAGTCGGGAGTATGTCAACGGGCGTTTGGCGGCCACTGGAATGTGCCCACGTTGATGACCGAGTTCGTTGTCATTCTCTCGGGCGCGTCGCATCGCGGAGTGCCGCCATTGCGAACTGGAGCAACCAGCTCTGAGCCACCGGGCAGGCGGAGATGCAGCGTCAGAGGCGGAACCGGGGATGGCTGACACCATTGTGGCCACCAGTGGATGGAGGCGAACGCTTGCTCTTGAGGCTGGACGATCACCAATACTCCTGGGGACTCGTCACGTCCGATGGTTTGCACCACCGGCAACGGCTCCCCTTGACCATCCACGATTTGGACCACGGGACGGCCAGTGAGCAGGCAGGGGTCACTACTCCGGTTGGTAAAAACGACACCGCCTAGCATGGAGCCTGTCGCGCCCTGCCATCCCGCCGAGGCGTCGAGGTCTGACGCGCTGCAAGGCCGCACATCAGCCGCGCCGGTGTCTTGGTTGGCGGGCGATGCCAGCGCCACACCGCTGCTACGCGCGAGCAGCAGTATCAGCCCAGCAATACTCCACCGGACCATCTCAATGCCCCGCCCCCCCAATATCTGGATGGACACGGCTCAGCGGCGCAGCGGCTGCATGACGTCGCGGGCGAAGGCTTCCATGGCGGCCAGGCGGGACTCGCCGTTCACGCCGTAGGGCCGCACCGTGATCTCGTCCACGCCGCCCGCGAATAGCTCCTCACTGCGCGCGATGCACTCCGCGGGCGTGCCGGCCAGCGCGAACTCCGTGACCGCTGCGTCGGGCACCGCCTGGGCGAACTTCGCGTTCGCGCTCGGGCTCATGTGCTCGTAGGCGTCGTAGACGGCGCGCACCGCTGCCCCTGCCTCGCGCGACACCTCGCTCACCGGCCACTGCGGCTTCAGCAGCGCCACCGCCACGTGCGCTTTCACCGCCGCGAGTGCCGCCGCACGGTCGTGGCTCACGGCGCAGGGGATGGTGATGTAGGTGCGGAACGGCGCGTCGGCGCGGCCGCTCGCCTCGCGCCCGGCCCGCACGCAGCCCTGCATCGTCGCCAGCACGTCGCCGCCGAACACGACCGATTGCAGCATCACGCCGTCGCCGATCTCGCCCGCCAGTCGCAGCATCTTCGGACCAGAGGCGGGGATCACGACCGGCGGGCAGCCGCCGCGCTTACCGAAAGCCAGCCGAATCTCGCCGCCCTCCCCGGGCACCGCCTCGCCGTTGCACAGTGCCCGCACGTACGCCACGAAGCGCCGCAGCTCCGCGCGCGTCACGGGCGCCTGGCCCATCATGCGCAGCGACGTGAAGCCGACGCCGACGCCCAGGATCGTCCGGGAGCGCGTTAGCTCCTGCATGGTCATCATGGCGCTCGCCGTGACCGCCGGGTGCCGCGTGACGGGGTTCGTCACACCGGTCGCCAGCGCCACGCGCGAAGTGGTGGCCGCGGCCGCGCCGAGCATCACGTACAAGTCGCGCCAGATGAGCTGCGAGTCCCCCAGCCAGACCGACTCGAAGCCCAGCCGCTCGGCCAGCTGGATCTCCTCCAGCAGCGTCGGGGCGTCCGTATAGCCGTACAGCTCGATGCCAAAGGCGCGGGCGCTCATCTGGCCTCCTGGCGGCTGATCTCAACTGACCAGCCCGTGCGCGAAGATGTGGCGAACAGGCAGCGTCCAGCCGGGCACGACGTCCTCGCCATCCAGGACGTCGTCTTCGGTCAGGACGCGCACCGTCCGGTCTGGGCGGTGCACCGCCACGGTGCACCGGCGCGGGTTGACCACGAGCACCATCTGCGCGCCATACGCTAGCCACTGGGCAACCTTCTCGTCGACCTCGGTATACAGGTCGCTGGGCGAGACTACCTCAACCACTAGGTCCGGCGCACCCGGCCAGTAGCCCTCCACGTCGCCCGCCGCCAGCACCCGCTCGCGCCGTACGAACGCTACGTCTGGGGCGCGTACCAGGTCGGGATCTCGCGCCAGCCAGAATCCCGTCTCGGCCGTGAACACCAGCCCCAGCCGGTTCGCCTCGACGTGCTGCCCCAGGGGGCCGCTCACCTTCATGGTTACCCATCCATGCTCGGCCCCGCTCGGCGCCATCGTCCGCAGCTCTCCATAGAGCAGCTCGTGCCGCTGCCCATCGTCGGGCAGGCGCAGTAGCTCGTCCGCGGTCATCAGCTTGTGGGTAGTCGCCATCTTCGCCTCTCCGGCAGAGCGCCCGCGTATCCGAGGCGCGCTAAGGGCAATATAGCGTTTGACGGCCTGGGATGCCCGTGCTATGGTCCGCGCAAAGTGCAGGCGGGAGGCGGCGATGGGCTGGCGCGACTTTCGGGACTTCCTGGCCGAGCTGGAGCGGCGCGGCATGGTGCGCCACGTCGCCGGCGCCGACCCCGACCTGGAGATCGGCACGCTCGTTGAGCTGATGTGCGAGCGGATGGGCCCGATGCTGCTCTTCGACGAGATCAAGGGCTTCCCGCTCGGCTACCGCATCGCCGGCAAGCCCTACGCCACGCCGGCCCGCGCTGCCGTCGCGCTCGGCCTCGACGCCACACAGCCCCCGCTCGCGCTGGTGAAGGCCTGGAAGGAGAAGGCCGCCGCCTACCGCCCCATCCCGCCCGTCGCGGTGTCCTCGGGTGTGGTGCTGCAGAACGTCGCCGAGGACGACGCTGTGGACCTCACGCGCTTCCCCATCCCCCGCTGGCACGAGGGCGACGGCGGCCGCTACCTGGGCACCGGCTGCGCGGTCATCACGCGCGACCCCGACGAGGGCTGGGTCAACGCCGGCGCCTACCGTTGTATGCTGCACGACGCGCGTACCACGGGCATCGATGTCGCGCCCTACCACCACGGCAACCTGCACTTCCGCAAGTGGTGGGCGCAGGGGAAGGGCTGCCCCATCGCCGTCGCTATCAGCCCCGATCCCGCGCTCTTCTTTACCGCCAGCAACGGCCTGCCGTGGGGCAGCAGCGAGTTCGACTTCGCTGGCTACATCCGCGGCGAGCCGCTGGAGGTCGTGCCGGGCCTGAAGACCGGCCTGCCGCTGCCCGCCACCGCCGAGCTGGTGTTCGAGGGCGAGGTGCCGCCGCCGGAGGTGGAGCAGCGCGTCGAGGGGCCGTTCGGCGAGTTCACCGGCTATTACGCCGGCGGCGAGAAGCTGCGCCCGATCATCCGTGTCCAAGCCCTCTACCATCGCACGGACCCCATCCTGCAGGGCGACCCGCCGCTGAAGCCGCCGGTGGCCCACTGGGGCGGCATCGCCTCGGGCAGCGTGCAGCGCGTCTGGCAGGGTCTGGAGAAGTCGGGCATCCCCGGCGTCGTCGGCGTCTACGATACGCTGGGCGGCGAGGGTGGCCTGGTGCTGACCGTCGCCATCAAGCAGCAGTACGCCGGCCACGCGCGTCAGGTTGGGCGCGTGGCCTCGGCGCTCGTCCACGCCTTCTATCACCTGATCGTCGTCGTGGACGAGGACATCGACCCGTCGCGGCCCGAGGACGTGCTGTGGGCGATCGCCACGCGCGCCGATCCGGCCGTGGCCTTCGAGATTCACCCCGAGTGTCCGTCGCACACCCTCGACCCTACCCTGCCGCCCGACAAGCGCGCCCGCAACGAGATGACGACCAACCGCGCCGTCGTCATCGCCTGCCGCCCGTGGCAGTGGAAGGACCAGTTCCCGCCCGTCAGCCGCGCCAGCGACGCCCTCCGCGAGCAGACGCTGGCCAAGTGGCGGGGGGTGTTCGCTTAGCGCCCTGTCACACCTAACCTGCTGGCTGGCTTGCCGCCGCCGTGAACGGCGGGCCTGCTCGTAGCTGCTTGGCCCGGCTCTCAGGCCGGCTCTTGGCTACCCCCACGGCGTTACAGCGTGCAGCCGGCCCCGCCTGGCGCCCCCGTCGGCACTCGTCGCCATTCGAGGAATCAGCGCGGCAGGTCGGCGTCGTCCAGCGACGCGAGGCCCTCGCGCAGGGCGTAGAGCGCCGCCTGCGTGCGGCTCGCGAGCTGGAGCTTGCGCAGGATGGCGCTGACGTGGCTGCGCACGGTCGCCTCGCCCACCACGAGCGTGTCGGCGATCTCCTGGTTGCTCAGGCCGCGGGCCAGCAGCCGCAGCACCTCTAGCTCGCGGGCCGACAGCGGCTCGGCGGTGAGGGGCTGCCGCGGCTGGGCCGGGCGCTGCACCTCTTGCAGCACCATCCGCGCGACGGCCGGGTGCAGCGCCGTCTCCCCGCGCTGGGCCTGGCGAATGGCGCGCAGGACTTCGTCCGGGGCGGAGTGCTTGAGCAGGTAGCCGACCGCGCCCGCCTTCAGCGCGGGGAACACGTCCTCCTCGGCGGCGTGGCTGGTCAGCACGACGATCTTCGCGTCGGGATGGCGCGCGCCGATTCGGCGTGTTGCCTCGACGCCGCCCATGCCGGGCATCTCCAGGTCCATCAGGATGACGTCCGGCCGGTGGCGCTCCAGCAGTTGCAGCGCCTCCTCGCCGCTCTCGGCCTCGCCGACGATCTCGACGTCCGGCTCGCGGTCGAACAGGGCGCGCAGCCCCTTCCGCACCACCGCATGGTCGTCCACGAGCAGCACCCGGATGGCAGGCTCGCCGGCCTCGCTCATCACGGCACCTCGACCCGCACGCGCGTCCCGGCGCCGGGCGCGCTCTCGACCGCCAGCGTGCCGCCGAGCCGTTCGGCCCGCTCGCTCATGCCCCGCAGCCCGAAGCCGCCGCTGCATCCCCGCGCCGGCTCGAACCCGACGCCGTCGTCGACAATCTCCAGCGTGGCGCCGTCGGGTGCCACGTCCAGCCACACCGTGACCCGAGTGGCCTGTGCGTGCCGGAGCACGTTGTTGAGCGCCTCCTGCGCCAGTCGATACAGCTCCTGCTCCGTCTCGGGCGGCAGCCGCGCCGCGTGCTCGCCGTGAAACTCAGTCACTAGCCCCGCCCGCGCCTCGACCGCCCGCAGCCGCGCTTCGAGCGCCCCCGCCAGGCCGTGCTCCTCCAGCAGCGGCGGCCGCAGCTCGAACAGCAGGAGCCGCATCTCCCCCAGCGCCTCCTGAACTGTCTCGCGGATCTCCCGCAGGTGGGCGGCCGCGGGCGCCGTCTCCCCGTCCGCTAGCGCCCGCCCGGCCGCCTCGGCGTACAGCGACACGCCGTAGAGCGCCTGGCTCACGGAGTCGTGCAGCTCGCGGGCCAGCCGCTGCCGCTCCTCCAGCACCGCCGCCTGGCGGGCGCGCTCGTGCAGCCGCGCGTTCTCCATGGCGACCGCGGCCTGGCGGGCGATCGCCAGTGCAAGCGCGGCGTCGCGTGGACCGTAGGCGTGCGGCGCGGGGTTGGTGATGCTGAGCAGGCCGATGATCCGACCGCGCACCACCAGCGGCACCCACATCGCCGAGCGGATGAAGGCATAGGTAGTATCCAGCTCGTCTTCGCCGATCAGACGGCGGAACGTCGCCGCCTCGGCGCTCTCTCCCCGGACATCCGCGATGATGATCGGCTCGTCCTGGCTGAGCCGATCCCAGTAGGCGCGGAAATCGTTCACCGCGTAGTGAATGCGGCGCGCCTCCTCCCAGGTGAAGGAGGCCGGCCCCCGCATGTGCGCGAACGTCAGGCACTCGCCGGCCGGGTCGAGGACGAGGATCGCCGTGCCACTGTAGTTCACCACCATGCCGAGATGGTCCAACAGCAGCTCCAGCAGCGGGTGCAGCTCGAGCGTGGAGGCCAGGTCGCGGGCCGCGTCGAGCAGCGCCCCGACCTCCGGCCCGAGGGTGTCTGTCTCCATATCGGGGCCTCCGCAGGGAGCGTGCCGAGGGGCGCGTGCGGCGGCGCCACGGGAACGACCTGCTCACTCCAACATTTGTTGGAGCGCGAATCCGCGAATTGTGGGCTCCTCGTTCCGCGTTCCTTCGGATGCCGGGCGGCGGCTCCAACAGGATACTGTGAGTAACGAACCTGTGAGGGAGGTGAACGTCCGGATGGCAGCACAGACATTGCTACTCGTTGCCCGTCTCCCCCGGCGGCTCCTGAAGCCGCTGGGCTATGCGCTGGCGTTTCTCTTGCCGCCGCTCATCGTTGTCGTGATTGCCCAGGGGGCCATCATCGTCCGGGCCCAGAGCCAGCCGCGGCCGCCGGCCTTCGACCAGCCGCTGCCGGCGCCCCCCGCGCACGACCCGGCCAAGCGCACCGCGGTGATCGTGGCCGGCAACGCGGCCACCGAGAGCAGCGACCTGCTTGGCCCGTACGAGGTGCTTGCCGCGTCGGGCGCCTTCAACGTGTACCTCGTCGCGCCCGAGCGCCGCCTGACGCCGCTGGTGCCGCAGCCGCACTGCTGCGGCCCCCTCGACGTGGTCCCCCACTACTCGTTCGCCGACTACGACCGCGTGATCGGGGCGGCCCCGGACCTGGTGGTCGTTCCCTTCATCCCGTTCACGGACACCGTGGACGCCGAGGTGCTCCCCTGGCTGCTCGCGCAGCCAGGGGAGCAGACCGTGATCCTGTCGATCTGCGGCGGCGCGAAGATGGTCGCCGACGCGGGCCTGCTCGCCGGCCGCCAGGCCACCTCGCACGCCACCAACCTGCCGATTCTGGCACGGACCCACCCCGAGGTCACCTGGGTGCACGGCGTCCGCTACGTCGACGACGGGCGCTTCATCTCGTCGGCGGGCGTGACCTCCGGCATCGACGCGACGCTGCACACCCTCGAGCGCTTCCTCGGCCGCGATGCCGCCGAGGACACGGCCGCGCGCGTCGGCTACCCCTACACGCGGTTCCTGGACGACCCGACCTGGCCGGTACCGGACGACGGCCTCCTGGCCCGGCCCGGTCCGCTCGACGTCGCCGTCTGGCCGAACGCCTTCCGCTGGCATCGCACCCAGATCGGCGTCGCCCTCTACTCGGGCGTACGGGAGATCGAGCTGGCCTCGATCGTCGACGCCTACCCGCGCTCCACGGCGGCGGACGTGCACACTATCGCGCCCGAGCGGACGTTCGTGCGCACGCGCCACGGCCTCGACCTGCTCCCGCGCTTCGATTTGGCGTCGGCGCCAGCGCTGGACCGCGTGCTGCTCCCCGGCCGACCGGACGCGGCGGTTGCCGCGCCCGTCGAGCGCTGGGCAGCTACCCACGTGGGCCAGGGCGCGGAGCGCATCCACGAGGCCGGCGGCTATCCATATGATGTGACCTTCCGCGACCTGGCGCGGCAGGAGACGCGGCTGATCGCGGCGAGCGCCGCGCGCTGGCTAGAGTACCCGATAGCGCCGGACGCATGGGAGGGCCGCGACTGGTCACCGGCGCTGGTCCTGCGGGCGGTCGCCCTCGGGGCGCTCGGGGTGATCCTGTTCCTGGGTGTGCGAAGGCTCGGGGCGGCGCGGGCCGCGGCCTCGCCCGCGCCGGGTACGCCGACGGCGCCGCGGGCACGTACGTCCGGCAGCGCCCCCGTCGCTCCGCGCTAGCCTTCCGGTGGTACGCCGTCTGCACAACGCACTGCCGGCCCTGAGTTGCCGGCCCAGGTTCGCGTGTGTATTTGGCTTGGCCAAATACACACGCGAACCTGGGCCACTGCTTGGCGTCGCACGGGAGAGGTGCGTATGAACGCCCCGCTGCCAGCGGATACGACCGTCGGCCCCCCTGCCCCGGCGGAGGACCCCAACTCGGTCGAGCGCCTGCGCGCTCGGGTGGCGGCTGGGCGGCTCGGCTGGACGTGGCCCGTCGCGCTGGCGCTCGTGCGCTTGCCCCTGATTCTCATCGGCTATGCGCTCGCCTACGCCGCGTACAGGGCCACGGGCGCCGCTGATCCGTGGGGAGCCGCCCAGGCGTCCAATCTGTTCTGGTTCACGCTCGTGGTCGATTTGCCCTGCCTGGCGCTGCTGGTCTGGCGGACGCGGGCCGAGGGGCTGCGCCTGCGCGACCTCATCGGCTACCGTGCCGACCGGCTGCCGCTCGACGTCGGGCTGGGGCTGGGCGTGGGCGTTGCCATGCTCGTGATCCTGTTCGTCGTGCAGTTCGCGCTCTCGTTGGCGCTCGGCCTCTCGCCGTCGGGCGCGAGCGGCTTCACCCCGCCGCCGCCGTGGATCGGCTGGTGGGGCGTCCTGGTCTTCCCCATCGCGGTTGGCTTCGTGGAGGAGATGGTTTACCGGGGCTACAGCCAGCCCCGCTTCGAGGCGCTGACGGGGAGCGCGGGGCGTGGTGTCCTGCTGATGACGCTGGCGTTCGGCGCCCAGCACCTCGTGCTGCCGCTCGTGTCGCCTCAGGTCTCGCTCGTGCGCTTCGGCGCGACCGCCGCCACGGCGCTCTTCCTCGGCTGGGTGTACGTGCGCACCCGACGGCTGACGGCGCTCATCCTCGGCCACTGGCTCGCCGACCTGCTCGGCCTCGGCCTGCCCCTCCTCGCCGCGGCCCTCGCCGCCGCTGGGCGCTGAGCGTCGCCGCCCCGTGACCAGTGGCTCGGGTGGCCTCAGCGCTACTCCACCGGCACGAAGATGCACAGGCGCGGCTGGTTGCCGACGGCCTTCGACAGATGGCCCTTGCCCGTCACGTCCTCGACGAGCAGCACCTCGCCGGGGCCGATGACGCGGCTCTCGCCGTCGCTCGCCGTGATCTCGACCGCGCCTTCCAGGTTGATGATGTACTGGCGGCGCGGCGCCGGGTGCCAGTCGAGGTCGTAGGTCGGCGCCACCTCGCGGAAGATGATGCCGTTCGCGGGGAACCGCTGGGACAGCTTGCTGCCCCGCGCTTGCTCCGCCCACTCGATCTCCAGGTCCTCGAAGTGGGACTCGCCGTTGGCGTCCGGGTACAGGTGGTGAATCTTCATGGATTCTCCTTCGCGCGCATGCCGCCTATTGTGGCGGACCGCTCCATACCCCGGCCAGCAGCTCGTTTCTAGGAGGTACTCGGGCGCCCACAGGCCCGTGCCTATAATGGCCTCGGCGATGGCGAAGGTGGCTAGGGAGCGGACAATCGCGCCGGGCGACCACGCGAGAGAGGGCCACGTATGAAGAGCCATAAGCGTCAATCGGAGTCGGACGCGGGGATGCAGCCTGAGTACGACTTCACTACCGGCGTGCGCGGCAAGTACGCCGAGCGCTATGCGGCGGGTAGCAACGTCGTGGTTCTGGCGCCCGATGTCGCCGAGGTGTTCACCGACTCCGACTCCGTCAACGAGGCGCTTCGGGTGCTCGCGAACCTCGTCCGTGAGCGGGCGGCTGCTCCCGCTCGTGGTGCCTCTCCCAGTCGTCGCCCAGCGCGGCACAGCTAGGGAAGCTGAAGCGGCGATGGCCTGGCCCCCGTCCCCCATTACATAGTTACATATACGGCTCGCCGCCCGAGATGTAGGTGCCGAGGACGTTGCCGCGGGTGATCGGCAGGAGCAGGCACGACGGGTGGGCGGCGTCGTGGTACACCGTGACGCGCGCGGGCATCTGGCGGCGGATGTGGCCGGCCGCAATCGCCTCCAGCGAGTGGGCCGGCTCGTCGTCGGTACACGAGACGCGCAGCTTGATGCGCGAGCCGCCCGCGAACAGGTTAGCCGTCGGCACGATCGGGATCTGGAACTCGTAGACCTCGCCGGGCGTCAGCGGCTCGGCCCGGTCGTGCGGGTGGTACGGCTGCCAGGGCGTCGACCGCGCCGGGTCGACGGCGCGGTGGGAGCCGCGCAGCCAGCCGCGCGTCAGGACCCGCTCCTTGCCGCTTGGGTCCACCTCGCGCAGGCTCACGAACAGCAGCACGTCGTCGTCGGTCGTCGAGGCGTAGAGGCGCAGCACGGCGGGGCCGATCACCTCCGTCTCCTCGACCAGCTTCGGCGTGGTGAACTCCAGGTAGCCGCGGCTCCACGGCGAGTCGGAGAACGTGGTGTAGCCCTCGCCGGGATATAGCTCGTGCTCCCACAGCAGGCCGTTCTCGTGCAGGTAGAACGGCGTCCACTTCGTCTCGGCCAGCGGCCATTCGTCGGCGGCTTTCCAGCGGTGCGTGCCCATCAGGAAGAGGCGGATCGGCGGCTCGTCCATGATGCGCGTGTCGTTGCCCTTCAGCCAGTAGTCGAACCAGCGCAGCGACTCGTACTGAAGCTGGTAGACGGGCCGGTCGAGGTACGCCTGCGGGCCGACGATCATCTTCTTCGGCCCGCGCAGGTTGTCCCAGCTGCGGAAGGCGCCGGGCAGGTGCAGGCCGTAGAGCGACCAGTCGGCGCCGACGTAGGCCGGCACGTCGATCGTCTCGTACTTCAGGCGTCGCTTGTCCCAGAACGGCCCGTCGGTCGGGTTCACGACGATGTCCGAGAGCAGCGCGGCGGTGGGCTCGTCCACGTTGCGCAGCGCGGCCACCAGCTCGGGGATGGCGCGCAGGTCGGGGTCTCGCAGCGCCTCCGCGATGGCGGCGCGGTAGCGCTCCTCGCCCCACTCGCGCCGCGCCTCGCTCTCGTAACGGCAGTTGTACAGCGAGCCGCGGCCCCAGTGGATCGCCCAGTTCTTGTTCAGGATGCCGCCGTGGTAGAACGAGTCGCGGTACTGGTCGGTGGAGGCCCACGGCGAAAACAGGCATTTCAGGTGGGGCGGGTTCAGCGCGGCGACGAAGAGCTGGATGCGCGCGAAGTAGGACACGCCGAACATGCCCACGTTGCCGTCGCACCACGGCTGGCTGGCGGCCCACTCGATCAGCTCGTAGCCGTCCTGGCACTCGCGCCGGTCGAGAAACTGGTACGTGCCGCCGGAGTTGCCGGTGCCGCGCACGTTAGCGATGACGTGGACGTAGCCGCGACGCACGAAGAACGACGAGTCGCCCGCCTCCAGGAAGCCGTTGCCCTTCTCCTGGCCCGGTCGCAGGCCGATCGCCGCGAAGCCGGCCGCGCCGATCGGTGCCCACTGCCCCACCGGATCGTAAGGGTGCATGCCGAGGATCGCGGGGAATTGGCCGGCCGCGGCGGGGCGGAAGATAGTCGCCTCTAGCTCGACGCCGTCGCTCATGCGCACCCGCACGCCGTGCTCGGCGCGCACCTCGTACTGCCGCTCGGACGTCTGCCACGTCTTGCCGAACATGGCTGCCTAACCTCCTGACGCCACGCCCGTGCGGCGCGCGGCGTCGCGGGATCGCGCGGAATAATGGGAGCGCGGGCCAGAACGGAGCGGCGGCCTCGACGGCCGCGGGCGCGCACGAGACGCGCCCGTACGTGCCCTAGGGCGATCCGACTCATCTAGGCCGCTGCGGGTGCTCGACCGGCTGGTACGGCCCCAGGATGCTGTTGGCGTAGTCTAGGAAGCTGTGGTCCACGACCTGGCTGAGATCGACCTTCTGCGTCACCAGCCCCTTCTCGATGAACCAGTCCTGGTAGATCGCCATCTTCTCCAGGTTCAGGTAGCCGTCAGGCTTCATGCCGGTGGGCGGCACCTTGCGGATCAGCCGCTCGTCCTTGAGCGGCGTGAATTTCTTCTGCACGTCCACGATGATCTGGAAATCGCGCCGGCCGTCGTAGGCGTCCCAGTAGTCGCGCACGCCGCGCAGGTAGGCGACCATGTAGTTGCGCGCGGCCGGCGTGTTGCGCGCGAACGTCTCGCTGTACTCGACGCCGGAGACGTTGCCGTTCGGATCCACGTCGTCGGTGTACACTACTTTCTTGATGACGCCCGCATCCTCCAACTGGGTCGCCCAGGGCTCGTTGAACATCCCGGCGTCGATGGCCTTGTTGCTGAACGCCACGGCCATGTCGGGGAACGCCAGCGGCACCATCTCGACGTCGTCGGGCTGTAGGCCCCCGCGCGCCAGCATCAGGTCGAACGCATACTCGCTCAGCGTGCCGAGGCTCGACAGGCCCACCTTGAAACCCTTGAGGTCCTGGTAGCCGGTCCACGGCTGCCGCTCGAGGATGTCCGTGCGCACGGCGAGGCTCGGCGTGGTGCGGCCGGGGATGTTGCCGCCGTGGTCGGCCACCATGCGCACGCCGACGCCGCGCGCCGCCGCGTTGAACAGCGCCGGCGAGACGGCCTGGTGGCCCACGTCCAGCTGGTCGCCGCTCAGCAGCGCCACCATGTCGTTCGTGGAGGTGATCTCGTGGACGTCGATGTTGATGCCTAGCTCCTGGAAGTAGCCCTGCTCGATGCCCAGGAACGTGGGGGTCTGGGCGGCGATGCCCGCGTTGGCGAAGCGCACGGTGATCGGCTGGGGCACTGGCACGGCCTGCGCCCCGGCACTCGCCGGCGCGGCCGCCGGGCTCGCCGCGGCCGCCTCGCCCACGGAGCCCGCCGTACTCGCGGACGGCCCGCCCGATCCCCCACTGTTGGCGGGCGCGGACTGCCCCGATCCACCCACACCGGGGGGCGATTGCGCGGCGGGAGCCGCGGGCGGCGCGGCGGCCGGGCCGCTCGAACGGGACGCCGCCCCGGCGCAGGCGCTGCCGAGCAGCACCGTCAGGAGAGCCGCGCTCACGAGCTGTCCGTACATCGTTCGCTCCTCTCGACCTGCCCGCGGCGCGCACCGCCCCTGAAGTCCGGACCACCCGCTTGCGGCCGGCGAGGCGCGCTCCCCCGGCGCTCGCTGTCCCGCAGTATAGGCGCCGCGCCCCGGCCCGTCCACTCGCCGGCGCGGCCCGGGGGCGCCCCACGATTTTGCGGCACGGTTTAGCCGAGGAACGGTCAAACGATGCTCCTTGACCGGGTGGTTAAGTGCTAGGCCGGGCGCGGGTCTGCGCGTGCTGGTCGGGCGCGGAAGGTCGCATCGTTTGCCCCGTACGATACTCCCCGGCTCTCCTGCCGCGGGCCGGGCCGGCGGGGAGTGCCCCGGGCCGGGCGCGGGCGGCGGGCGGGGGGGAGGCGTGTACGGCGCAAGATACGCGACCACGTCGCGCCGCGGGCGGGCGCTCTCCGGCGCGCCTCGCGGCCTCTCTACAGATAATGCATTGGCGAAGAGCCGTCGTCCGGCGCAGCCAGCGGAGCCGGGAATCGGCCGGCAACATGCTGGACGGCACCCGCGCCGATCGCTGCCGCCGGCAGAGGGCGCGCGGCTGGCCGCGCACGCGGACCGGGGCGGCGCTGGCGCTCCTGCGCGTCGCCTCCGCGGCTCTGCTATGCTCCGGCGGGCGGCGGCCGGCAACCGGGGGCCGCCCCGCACGAGGAGGAGACTTATGCGCCAGTCCGCCGCGCCGCTCCTGCCGCGCTGCTACCCCCGCGTCCCATCCCGTGGGAAGGTCCTGGCCGTCGTCGTCCTCCTGGCGATGGCGGCTGGCGGGAGCGCTGGGTGCCGCGCGCTGCCGGCGCGGGACGAGGATCCGACTGGATCGGGCCGAGTTGTTACGGACACGCGCGCCGTTTCGGGCTTTTCGGCGATCGAGCTGCGGGGCGTCGGCCAGGCGCTCGTCACGCTGGGCGCCGAGGAAGCGCTCAGCGTCGAGGCCGAGGACAACTTGCTCCCGCAGATCACCACCACGGTGAGCGGGGACAAGCTCGTCTTGGAGCTACAAGCGGGCCGCCCGACACGGCCGATCGTCTACCGGGTGACGGCGCGGCAGCTAGCGGCCCTCAGCACGCTCGGCGCCGGCGACGTCGCGGCCAGCGGGCTCGCCGTCCCGCGCCTGCAGACGACCCAGAACGGCGCGGGAAACATCCGGCTGGACGGGCTGAACACGCAGGAGCTGGAGAGCACGCTCGCGGGTGCGGGCGCGCTCGACGCCAGCGGCACGGCGTCGCGGCTCGTCGTCAGGGTCACGGGCGCCGGGAAGGTGAACGGGCAGGATCTGGCGGTGGAGGATGCGGAGTTGACGCTTAGCGGCGCGGGCAAAGCCGTCGTGCGCGTGAGCGACACGCTCCAGGCGAAGGTTGCCGGGACGAGCAGCGTGGAATACCTGGGCAATCCGCGCGTGGAAAGCTCGGTGTCCGGGACCGGGACGGTCCGGCCGTTCAGCGGGGGGTGATCCGCGCCGCTATAATCGACCCACTGGCGCGCGGCCTGCGACCGCATGGGTAGAGGAGGTGGCAGCGTGGCGACGACGACGGTAGTAGGGCGCCCCAAGACGCTGGAGGAGTCGAAGGACTACCTGCGGCGGCGGCTGGCGGCCCGGCTGAACCCGATGATCGTGCAGGACCAGCAGGCCGCAGCCGAGGGCATCGAGCGGCTGGCGAGCCTGGACCCCGACCACTGGGCGAGCGTGTGGGCGGAGATCGGCGCGCGCTTCGAGGCGCAGGCTCAGGCGGCCGAGGCGCGCGGGGACAAGCGGACCGCCGACGCCGCCTACTTCCAGGCCTACGCTTTCTACTTCCTGGGCCGCTTCCCCTGCCCGAACACGCCCGCGAAGCGCGCAAATGCCGTGAAGGCCCGCCAGCTCTACCTGCGGGCCGCGCAGGCGTTCGATCCGCCGCTCACGCGCGTGGCGATCCCGTTCGCCGGCCGCCCCGGCGAGGGCTCCGAGGTGGTCGTCCACGTCCGCAAGCCCAAGGGCGTCACGCGGCCGCCCGTGCTGGTGAACTGGGGCGGCGTGGACAGCTTCAAGGAGGAGCGCAACCACGTCGCCGAGCCGTTCCTGGCGGCGGGCTTCGCCGTGGTGTCGATGGACATGCCGGGCACCGGCGAGTCGCCGCTGCTGGGCTCGGTCGATGCGGAGCGCCAGTACACGCCCGTCTTCGAGTGGGTGCGGGCGCAGCCCGACCTCGACGGCCAGCGCATCGTCTGCGTCGGCGGCTCGTTTGGCGGCTACTGGGCGAACAAAGTCGCGCACACCCACCGCGAGTACCTGGCCGGCGTGTGCGGCTGGGGCGGCGGCGCCCACCTGGTGTTCCAGCCCGACTGGACGGCGAAGTCGCGCTACGCCGACAGCTACCTGAGCGACCTCACCGAGTCGCGCCGGAACAGCATGGGCATCCAGACTTACGACGACTACGTGGCGTTCGTGCCGCGCCTGTCGCTGCTGGAGCAGGGCCTGGTCGACGGCCCCTGCGCGCCGCTGCTGCTGGTGAACGGCAAGAACGACACGCAGACGCCGATCGAGGACTTCTACTTCCTGATGGAGCACGGCGACCCGAAGGCGTGCCGCGTCTTCCCGGGCGGCCACATGGGCAACACGCCCGACACCGTACCGACGATCGTCTGCTGGCTGCGCGCCCGCGTCGACGGCCGCTAGGAGAAGGGACCATGAGGCCCATCATCGACGTCGATACACACGTCGCCGAGTCGCCGCAGATGTGGGAGCGCGTCGAGCCCGACATGTACCCGCGCCGACCGGTGCTGGTGTCGGTGCCGAACGACACGCTCTACGGGCGCAGCAACGCCTTCTGGCTGGTCGACGCCGAGATCTTCCCGAAGCCGGCGGGCAAGGGCAGCTTCAACCTGATCACGCCGTCGGCCAACGCGAGCAACGCCGAGCGCTGCACGGTGTCGGTGGGCCGCCGCGAGCTAACCGACCTGGCGGGGCGCATCGCCGACATGGACGCGCTCGGCGTGCGCACGCAGGTCGTCTACCCGACGCTGTTCCTGATGTACCTGACCGACGATGCGGCGCTGGAGGCCGCGCTCTGCCGCGCCTACAACCGCTACCTGGCCGACGCTTGCGCCGCGACCGATGGCCGCCTGCGTTGGGTCGTGGTGCCGCCGCTGCAATCGCTCGACGCGGCGGCGGCCGAGGTGCACTGGGCGAAGGAGCACGGCGCGGTAGGCGTCTTCTTCCGCGGCATGGAGGGCGAGCGCACGCTGGACGATCCGTACTTCTTCCCGATCTACGAGGAGGCCAGCGCGCTCGACCTGCCGATCTGCATCCACACCGGCGGCGGCTGCCCCGCGATCACGCGGCTGTTCGACGTCGGCCGCAACGGCAGCATGCCGCAGTCGCGGATGCTGCCGCTCATCGCCTGCCGCGACCTCATTGCCAACGGGATCCCGACGCAGTTCCCGCGGCTGCGCTTCGGCATCATCGAGGCGGGCGCGGCGTGGCTGCCCTACGTGCTGCACAACCTGAAGCGCTGGTTCCGCGAGGAGAATGGCCGCTCGCCGCAGTTCTTCCGCGACAATCGCTTGTTCGTGGCTTGCGAGGCCGACGAGGACATCCCGTACCTGATGCAGTACATCGGCGAGGACAACCTGCTCATCGGCTCCGACTACGGCCACAACGACCCATCCGAGGAGCCGCAGCTCGTGGCCACCATGCGCGCCCGCGGCGACCTGTCCGACGCGCAGCTGGAGCGCATCATGTGCGACAACCCCGCCCGGTTCTACGGGCTGTGAACGATCGTGGTGCGCTGCACTTCCAGCCATAGCGCTCTGCGTCGCGCCTGAGATGCGGCAGTGAGTATGGTGAGCGGGAGACGTCGTATTTACAATGTCTACTATGGAGGGGGTAGAGGTCGAGTGGGACGACGATAATGTTGAGCACCTGGCTCTCCACGGAATCTCTCCCGACGAAGTGGAAGACATGCTCGAAGGGCCGGTCATCCGGCGGCGGGGGGGCACTGACGCGCCGGACCGCTTTCGAGTGCTCGGCCGTACCGCTGCGGGCCACTATCTCGCCATCGTAATTCAGCAGAAAGGACGCGGCGTGATCCGTCCGTTTACCGGTTGGGAGATGCGCCCGCACGAGAGGAATTTGTATGACCGCCAGGTCAAAGACTAGTCCGCGATTGCCTCCCGGGCTCTCGCCGGCGGAGGAGGCTCGTTGGTGGGACGATCACCATGACTACTGGGACAGCAATGAAGGCGAGGATGAACGCCTCGGCCCGAGTCGTATCGTCCGGACCAGGCCAGTCAACATCCGTCTGCCCGTCGACATGATCGAGGCGCTGAAGGACGAGGCCGCCCGACGAGCGCTACCTTATCAGACTCTCCTTCGCGTATGGCTCAGGGAGCGGCTCGACGCCGAGGCCCGACAGCATAATCGTTAGGTCAGCAATTACCAGCAGACGCGGCCGCCGTCGACGACGAGGGTCTGGCCGGTGACGAAGGCGCTGGCGTCGGATGCGAAGTAGACGAAGGCGCCCGCGAGGTCGTCGGGCAGCTCGGTGCGCTTGATGGCGCCGTCCTGGCCGCGCTGGTCGATCCACTCGCGGCTCGTCATCGACAGCGCGCCGCTGGTCAGCGTCAGGTCGGGCGCCACGGCGTTCACGGTGATGCCGTACTCGCCGACCTCGCGCGCCAGCGCCCGCGTTAGCCCGATCACGCCGGCCTTCGACGTGACGTAGTGCAGGAACAGCGGCGCGCCCCAGAAGGCGACCACGGACGCCATGTTCACGATGCGCCCGCCCCCCTGCTCGCGCATCGTCGGGAAGACGGCCTTGCAGCACAGCCACATGCCGCGCAGGTTGACGGCCATCACGGCGTCCCATTCTTGCTCGGTCAACTCGTAGAACGGCTTGCGCACGATGCCCGTGAACAGCGCGGCGACGTTCGCCAGCACGTCGATGTGGCCCCAGCGCTCGACGGCCGCCCGCGCCAGCGCCTCCGCGCCCGCCGTGTGGCTCACGTCGGCGGCGAGCGCGTGCCCCTCGCCGCCCGCCTCGCGCAGGGTGGCGGCGGTGCGCTCGGCCAGGTCGGGTTTCAGATCGACGGCCAGCACGCGCGCGCCCTCCCGCGCGTAGCGCACGCAGATGGCGCGGCCGATGTCGCCGCCCGCGCCGGTCACGATCGCGACCTTGCCCTGCAAGTGCCCGCCGCTCTCTGGCTCGCTCATCGTGCTCCTCGGACCCCTCACCCCCCTAGCCCCCTCTCCCCCCGTAGAGGAAAGGGGGAGAACGCCGGATGACCTAACCCCCCGGCCCCCTTCCCTCCGAAGGAAGGGGGGAGAAGACGAGGACGCTGCGGCCGCCCCCGCCGGAAGCCCCCGCCCCCTATGGGGTGCGACGCGGAATACTGCGAGCGTCGCTGGGTTGGGGGAGGGGGTCAACCCCCTCTCACCGCTCAATTCCTGCCTATTCTAGCCCGCCGGGGCACGACCGCTTTACCGCGCCTGTCGCAGCCGCAGCAGGCTGCTCCGACCCTTGGGCGCTCGCGGTGGCAATTGCTCGCTGCTCAGTAGCTCCAGTCCGGCCTGCTCTGCGAGTGCCGGGAAATCCCGCGCGTGGGGGCGACCGGGGTCGGCGAGCCAGGCTTCGCCGCCGGGCGCCAGGTGGCGGGCGAGGAAGGCGGCCACGGCGGGGCCGTTGCGCGCCTCGTAGAGCACGTCGGCGACGAGGATGAGGTCGAAGGGGCCGCAGGGCGGCGGCGCGCGCCAGTCGCCGACGACGAAGGCGAAGCGGTCGGCGGGCGCGGCCTGCGCGCGGGCGCTGGCGGCGACGATGGCCAGCGCGCGGGGCTCCCAGTCGAAGAACGTCACGCGGGCACCGCGGGAGGCCGCGGCGAAGCCGCAGGCGCCGAGCCCGCAGCCGAGGTCGAGCGCGTGGGTGCCGTCGAGCGGCGGCCCGGCCAGCAGCTTGGCGACCAGCGCCGCGGCGGCCGGCCAGATGGCGCCGAAGTAGGGCAGGCGCTCGTCGCTGCGCGCGAACTCCTCCTGCGTGATGGGGGCCACCAGCGCGTCCAGGTCGCAGGCGGGCACCCACAGGCCGAAGGCCGCCTCGCCGCCGGCCGGGTTCCCGTCGCTGTCGGGCACGCGGAACTCGCGCCACTCCAGGGGAATCCCGGCGACGACGGGGCGCTCGTTGCGTCTCACGTCTGGGCCCTGCTTCCCGGGCCGGGTATGCCGTCTCTCGATTGGTCGCGGGGGGCGTCCTACGGGCATTAGCGCAGGCCCGCGGTACCGCGTGGGGCCGCGCTCTTCGTTGCTGCCGCCGGTTGTGGCGCGCAGTGTCGCACGCCGGGCGGCAGGGGACGAGCCCCTGCCCTACGCCGGCCGGTAGCTACGACCCGGCGGGTCGCTGCCCCGGCCGGGCGGCAGGGGGCGAGCCCCTGGCCTACGACACCCCGAATGTTGCTACAGCGGCGGGTGCTGCCGGTGCCAGGACGTGGCGCCTTCGTAGGCGGCGGCGATGCGCAGGATGGTCGCCTCGTCCCAGGCGCGTCCTGCGATCTGCAGGCCGATCGGCAGGCCGTTTGCCGCGAAGCCGCACGGCACGGACACGGCCGGCGTGCCGGTCAGGTCGAACGGCACGGTCAGCCCCACCCAGAGGTGGGACGTATTGGGCACCGGCTTGCCGGCGACCTCGGTGAACGGCTGGCCGATTGGGTGGGCCACCGTGCGCGTGGTCGGCGTGACGAGCGCGTCCACCCGCGTGAACACCCCCTCTAGCTCCTGGCGCAGGGCGGTGCGCAGCCGCTGGGCACGCAGGTAGTCGGTCGCCAGCACCAGCGTGCCCAGCTCCACCTGCACCCGCACGTCGCCGTAGTCGTCGGGCCGCGTGCGCAGCAGCTCCTCCTGGAACGACGCGGCCTCGGGCCGGCTGATCACCGGGAAGAGGGCCGGCGCCCACGCCGCGCGCTCGAACGTCACGTCCTCGACGCTGGCGCCCAGGTCGCGCAGCACGCCGATGGCCGTCTCCACGCTCGCTGCCACCTCGGCGTCGAGCTGGTCGAAGAAGTACGGGCGCGGCACGCCCAACCGCAGGCCGCGCAGCCCGCGCCCCAGGTCGGCCGTGAAGTCGGGCACCGGCACGTCGGCCGAGCACTGGTCGGCGGGGTCGTAGCCGGCGATGGCTTGCAGCACCAGCGCGCCGTCCTCGACCGTGCGGGTGAGGGGGCCGGCGTGGTCGAGGCTCCACGAGAGCGGCACGATGCCGCGGATGCTCACTCGCCCGTAGGTCGGCTTGATGCCGACGAGGCCGCAGTAGGCCGCCGGCTCGCGGATGGAGCCGGCCGTGTCGGTGCCGGTGGCGGCGAAGCAGCAGCCCGCGGCCACCGCCGCCGCCGAGCCGCCGCTAGAGCCGCCGGGGATGCAGTCGAGCCGCCAGGGGTTGTGGGTCGGGCCGTAGTGCGGGTTGGTGGTCGAGCCGCCGATGGCCAGCTCGTGCATGTTCGTCTTGCCGGTGATGACCGCGCCCGCCGCGCGCAGCTTCGCGACGACCGTGCCATCCTCCGGCGGCACGAAGTCGGCGAGTAGCTTCGAGCCAGCGGCCGTGGTCACGCCCCGCGTCCAGTAGTTGTCTTTCAGCGCGACAGGGATGCCGTGGAGGGGGCCGCGGTAGCGCCCGGCGGCGATCTCCCGCTCGGCGGCCCGCGCCTCGGCTCGCGCCGCCTCGAACGTGGGGCGCACGTAGGCGTTCAGCCGCGGCTCGACGGCCGCCGTGCGCGCCTCCATCGCGTCGAGCAGCGCGACGGGCGAGAGCGTCCGTTCGCGCAAGCGGTCGGCCGCCTCGCGCAGCGTGAGGTAGATCAGCTCGTCGGCGCTCACGACTGCTCCCCTTTCGGCACGCGGTAGGCGGTGGCCGGCTGGAGGTCGTCGTAGCCGGCCGGGCGCAGCGCGCGGATGGTGGCGAGCGGTCCGGTGAGCAGCGGCGCGAGCGCGGCGGCGCGCTCAGCCGATAGTGGCAGCTCGGCGTAGGCGGCGAGCTGCGCCAGCGCCTCGGGGCTAACGCTGAGCGGAACGTCAGGTTGGGACCAGGTCATGCTCGGCTCCCTTCACGGCCGGTACGGGCCGAGGACGCTGAGGGCGTAGTCCGCGAAGCTGTTGTCCACGACGCGGTCCACGTCGATCGGCTGCTGCACCTGGCCCTGCGACACGTACCAGTCCTGCTGGGCGCGGATGTCGGCGCTGTTGATGTGGCCGTCGGGATTGAAGTAGGGCAGGCCCATACGGTCGTAGAGCGCGGGCTCCTTGACGGGCAGGTGCTTGATGAGCTGCGCTACGGCGGTCGCGCGGTCGCCCTGGTTGTCAAAGAACGTCCGTAGGTAGTCGCGCACGCCGCGCAGGTAGGCCACCGCGAAGTTGTTGCTCACTGGGCGGTTCTGGGCGAGCCCCGAGGCGTAGAACACGTCGGTGATCTCGCGGCCGGGCGCTAGCTTCTCGGCGTTGACGAGCACGTCGAGCGTGCCTTGCTGCCGCCCGAGGGTGATGAACGGCTCGAGGAAGAACGAGCCGGCGATCGAGCCGTTCTGCAGCCCGGCCAGCGTGTCCGGCATGGCGAGCTGCTGCTGGTCCACGTCCGCGAGGGTGAGGCCGTCCTGGGCCAGCGCCAGGCCGACGAGGAGCTGCGCCAGCGAGCCCTCGGCCAGGACGTTCACGGGCATCCCCTTCAGGTCGGCGACGTGCGTGACCCGGCCGGCGTCCACGAGCTGCTTGGAGGCGACGATGGCGTAGTACGGCCGCTCGTCGCTGCTGCCCTGCGCGATGCCCTGGTTGGCGACCATCTTGATGTCGATGCCGCGGCCGATGGCGTTGAAGAAGCCGGCGCTGCTGGCACCGTCGAACGCCGCGTCGAGCTGGTTCGTGCTGAGCAGCGGGATCATGTTCACGATGGACTGGAACTGCTGCACGTCGAGGTTGATGCCAACCTCCTGGAAGTAGCCGCGCTCCAGCGCCAGGATCATCGGCGAGTCGGTGAGCGCGAAGATCGAGCCCGCTTTCAGCGAGGCGGCGACCGGGGTGACCGCCGCCGGCGGCGCCCCGGCGGCTGGGCCGGCCGCGGCCGGGCTACTTGCCGCGGACGTCGGGGCGGCGCTCGCCGCCGTCGGCTTCGACACGGCGGTGGGCGCTGCCGGTGCAGAGGCGGGGCTGCCGCAGGCGACGATTAGCATAGCTGCGCCGAGAGCCGAAAGTAGCGAGCCTGACCGAGCAAGCTCGGCGAGTCTTTTCATCTTGCGACCCCATATCATGGTGCTGGCACAGCTAACAATCTTACCCTCCACGAGCGTCCGACCCGGGTAGCTCAATTGGGCGTGATTGATCCAGCTTCAGGCACATCCGCTGGTCCAGCACTACGCTGGTGACGTGACCCCGAAGCCGGGCCGGATCAGATAGCAACTCGCAGACCGCTCGGACCTGCTCATTCCACTCGCGGTGCCAGCCTGTAGTAGGCGAAGCTATCATCGCTCTCGCCATGTACGTCTCGGCCCCGGCCGTATCGCCTATGAGTGCCAGAGCCACAGCGACGTGGTAAGCGTTGCGAGTGTCGAGCGTACCTCCGGTGGCCAACACACGCGGTAGCGACGCAACGTCGCTCACCAGACTGCGGTACGCATATACCTTTTCGGCAGCCAGTGCCGCCAGACGATTCGCCGCCTGGTCGAATTCCTCGGGCGTCTCAAAGGGCATGAATCCGGCCTCGGCTACTCGGTTGCCGAACTCGAAGGAGAAGGTTGGGGACCGATGCCAGAGCCATTGGACGCCCACGTTCAGGTAGCTCCCGCGACTCCAGGATGACGGCTGGAACTCCACGTTGATCAGCCACCAGCCCTGATCGTCGATCCAGAGCCGGCTTCTGCCCCGTTGTACGAGCCCCATCGGACGCAGCGTCGCTCGTGCAGCGCGCGTCAAGATCAGGTCGTGTGAGTGTCGCGGCATATGGTTACCGGGACCTCCGTGGCGTCTCCTCAGCGCTGAATGGGCAGCAGGAGGTGGCTGGGGCGGGCGGCGTCGTGGTAGATGGTGTCGGTGCCCATCTTCACGCCGTAGTCGTGGCCGAACGGCGCGTCGAGCACCGGCGAGTCGCCGGCCGCTAGCTCCAGGCGGATGCGGTGCCCCCGCTTGAACGCCCACGAGGTCGGCCAGGCCTCGATCTCGAACTCGTATACCTGGCCGGGCACCAGCGGCTCCTGGCGGTCGTGCGGGTGGTAAGGCTGGTATGGCGTGCCGCGCGCCGGGTCGACGGCGCGGTGCGAGGCGCGCAGCCAGCCGCGGGTCACGCCCGCCGGCGGCGAGCCGCGCTCGCCCGCGGGCGCCTGGTCGGCCAGCTTCACGTAGAAGTCGGTATCGGTCTGGTCCGACGACGCCCACAGCTTCAGCACGATCGGCCCCAGGACGTTCACGTCGCGCTTGAGCGGCGGCGTGCTGAAGGTGGCGATCTTCGCCAGGCCGTCCAGCGTGCCGTCCGGCCGCACGATCGCCGTACCCGGCCCCGGCCAGCCGCCCCACTCCAGGTGCGGGTAGCTGTAGGCCGTCGGCGGGGCGTCCGCGGGCGGCGCCTCCCACGCCAGGCAGCCGTCGTTCAGCGAGTCCACGGCGCCCGCCTGGCCGGGCGCCAGGTAGAGCGGCGTGTAGGTCACGTCGCGCGGCGGCCAGGTGTCGAGCGTGCGCCACTCGCCGCTTGGCCGCGCCAGGTACTTGACCGGCGGCTCGTCCATGATCCCCGTGTCGACGCCCTTCAGCCAGTAGTCGTACCAGCGCTGCAGCTCCAGGTGCATCTCCTTCGAGGCGTAGAGCGCCTGGGGGCCGGGCAGGCCGCTCTGGAAGTAGATGGCCAGCTTCTTCGGGCCGCGCGCCCGCTCGAAGCCGAGCAGGTTGCCGCGGATGTGCAGCCCGACCATCTGCCAGTTGCCGATGCTGTAGACGGGCACGCGGATCTGGTCGAGCTTCGGCGCCGCCGCGCGCTCCTCCCAGAAGGCGTCGTACAGCGGGTGACGTAGGAACTCGCCGACCATGTCCCAGGCCATCATATTGTCGGGGTGAGGGCCGGGGGCATCCACCAGCGTACGCGCCCGCACCTTGCAGCTCCAGTGGCCGATGAAGTCGGCCGAGAAGAGGCCGCCGTGATAGACGAAATCGCGGTACAGGTCGGCGTTGGCGTCGAAGGGGGCGATGCAGGCGAGGTGGGGCGGGTTCTGCGCGGCGGCGTGCCACTGCGACATGGCGTAGTACGACTCGCCGATCATGCCCACCTTGCCCGTACACCACGGCTGCTGGGCGATCCACTCGATCGTGTCGTACAGGTCGTGCTGCTCGGCCGTGTCGAAGCAGCGCCACACGCCCTCGACCGACTCGCCCGTGCCGCGCACGTCGGCGTGGACGTAGGCGTAGCCGCGGCGCACCCACCAGGCGATGTCGCCCGACTCGCGCGTGCGGAAGGCCGGCCACGGCGGGCGCGCGACGAGATTCTTGCGGTACGGCATGACGCCGTAGAGCGCCGGGTAGGTGCCCGCGGCGGCCGGGCGGTACACGTCGGCCGCCAGGCGCATCCCATCGCGCGCCGGCACCGTCACGTGCTCGACGATTATGTCGTCACCCAGGCGCAGGAAGTAGCTCGGCTCGTCGAGGTCGGTGGGCGCGGCACGATTGCTCATCGGGCGACTCCATCTATCCACAAGGCTGCGGCGGGGTCCCTCACCCCCCTGCCCCCTCTCCCCCATAAGGGGAAAGGGGGAGGACGCCGGCTCCCCCTAAGAGCCCCCCGTCCCCCTAGGGGGGAAGGGAGGTTGGGGGGAAGGGGTCAGTCACCGTCGCGCGTCTAGGGCGCGCAGCGCCTCCTCGGCCAGGCTGGTGTCGAGGATGCTCTCGACCTGGAAGTCGGCCGGCAGGGTGCCGTCGGCCTTCTCGTCGGCGACGTAGCGCCCCAGCCCCGGCACGTCGATGCGGCCGTCCGGCACGAAGGCCGGCAGCGCGAAGTCGTACGACTCCTCGGCCTCGGCCTGGGAGATCTCCAGCCAGTCGCGGGCGAGCGCGACCGTCGCCGCGCGGTTGTCCTTCATGTAGCGAATCGCTTCCGTCTCGGACTCGACCACGCGGCGCACCTGGTCGCGCTGCTGCGCCAGGCGGTCGGCCGTCACGGCCAGGCCGTTCTGCGGCTCGTGCATCACCTCGGGCGCCTTGATGAGCAGGCGCATGCCCAGATCGCGCGCCCGCCCGTACCACGGCGCCGACAGCGCGGCGCCCTGCACGCGGCCGCTGAGCAGCGCGTCGAGCAGCACGGTCACCTGGCCGCCGGCCGGCAGGATCGTCACGTCGGTGTCGGCGTCCATGCCCTGCTGCGCGAACAGCGCGCGCGTCACCTTGTCCACGGCGCCGCCGCGGGTGGTGATGCCGACGGCCTTGCCGCGCAGGTCGGCCAGGCTCTGGATCTCCGGCCGCACCATGTAGGCGAACAGCGGCGCGTCCACGACCGTGGAGACGATGCGCAGGGGGGCGCCCTGGGCCGCCGAGTGGATGGTGGCGGGGTACGAGTTGGTGTAATCGACCTCGCCCGAGAGCTGCGCGGCGGCCATCACGCCCGCGCCCATCAAGACCTGCTCCATGTCCAGGCCATGCTGGCGATAGATACCCTGGTCTTGGGCGATCTTCTGCGCCAGGAAGACGATCGAGGTGGCCGAGTAGGCGTAGCGCAGTGCCACGGGCTCGGGCGCGGCGGTGGGCGCCTGGGCCGCAGTGGCCGGGCTGCCAGTGCCGCTCGGGCTCGTAGCGGCGGCGCTGGTGGCGCTCGCAGCCGGTTTAGCCGTGGGGCTGGCGGGTGGCTGGCACGCCAGGGCCGCGAAGAGGAGCGCGAGGATGCCGAGACGGGGCGCGTGCCACATGCTCACTCACCTCTGCTGGTTGCCGGGGGACGCCCGCGGGCCGGTGGGGTTGGCAGCAGCATAGCGAGTCTGCCCGAATTTATCCAACTCCTCGCGTCCCCTATACTAAAGACTACCCGACTCACGGCCGGCCGGCTGCTGGCGTTACCAGGGTCCGGGTGTCTGCTCCACAAGTGATCGGCGAGGGGCGCCGCGCGGCGCCCGGGGAGGATCCATGCGGCGGAGAGTCTCTGTCTGGCTCGTGGCGGCGCAGCTTCTGGTCGCCACGGCGTGCGCGGGCCCGGCCGCCGCGCCGACGCCCAGCGCCGCGTCGACGCCGGCCGCGCCGGCGCCCGCGGCCCAAGCGCCCGCGGCACAGGCGCCCGCCTCCACGTCGGCCGCGCCCACGACCCCGCCGCAACGGCAGTCGATCCGCTACGGCTACGTGCCCATCGTCGCGTCGGCGGCGATGTACCTCGCCCAGGAGCGCGGCTACTTCACCGAGCAGGGCATCGACCTGGACATGCAATCGTTCGACTCGGGGGCGCTCATGCCCCCGGCGCTCTCGGCCGGCCAGCTCGAGGCCGGCCACGGCACGCCGGGCCCCGCGCTGTTCAACGCGCTGGCGCGCGCCGTCGACATCAAGACGGTAGCGTCGATTAGCTACAACGGCACCCAGCTGATGGTCCGCAAGGACCTGGCCGACCAGATCCACGCGGTCCCGGACCTGAAGGGCAAACGCATCAGCTTCATGGTCGAGGGCTCGCCCATCGACCTCACGATGCGGCGCGTGCTCTATCAGAACGGCATGACGCTCCAGGACGTGGACGTGCAGCGGCTCAGCATGCCCGACAGCGCGGCGGCGCTGGCGAACGGCGGGCTCGACGCCGCGGCCGTCGTCGAGCCGTTCCCGGTCCTCATCGAGACGCGTGGCGTCGGCTCGCGGCCGCTCGACGTGCAGGGCATGGTGTGGCAGGACGAGGCGTCGATCATGCTGGCCGGGCCGAGCCTCCTCGGCCGCGGCGACGCCGCGGTGACCGCCTTCCTGGTCGGCTTCATGAAAGGCATGCGCGACTTCCAGGGCGCCCAGCGCGATCACAAGCTGGTAGACCCTGCCGTGACCGAGATCGTCAGCCGCTGGACGAACATCCCCGTCGAGGTGCTGGCCCAGGCGGTCGATTCGGGCGCCCCGCCGAACAACCGCATCGACCTGGACGACCTGAATCGCCAGCAGGACTTCTGGGCGCAGGAGGGCCTGGTGCAAAGCAAGGCCGACCTGGCGAACTTCGTGGAGTACAAGTACCTCGACGCCGCGGTGCCCCAGGTGCGATAGCCGCCAGAAGGGATCTCGGTCATGGCAGAAAAGCTGAAGCTGACCGTCGCCTGCGGCAACTACGACATCGTGCGAGCGCTCACCGATGGCCTGGTCGCCCCCGACGGGATCGAGCTAACGATGCTCACGGCGATGGGCTCGCGCGAGCGCCACTGGCGCATGGCGCGCAAGCTGGAGTTCGACGTCTGCGAGCTGAACGTCGGCGCCTACTTGATGGCGCGCTACCGCGACGCGCCGATTACCGCGCTGCCCGTCTTCCTGCACCGCCGCTTCCGCCACGGCTTCGCCTTCGTCAACACGGCAGCGGGGATCACGACGCCCCAGGACTTGATCGGCAAGCGGGTGGGCGGCACGAACTTCCAGCCGGCCGGCAACATCTGGCTGCGCGGCATCCTGGAGGAGCACTACGGCGTGCCCCACCAGTCGATCACGTGGGTGGTCGAGCGCAGCGAGGACGTGGAGTTCGAGCCGCCGCCGGGCCTGCGGATCGAGATGGCGCCGGCGGGTAAGGACCTGGACACGATGCTGGCCGAGGGCGAGCTGCCGGCGATGATCTCGCCCGCCATCCCGCGGCCGATCGTGGTCGGCGACCCGCGCGTGGCGCGGCTGTTCCCGAACTACCCGCAGCTCGAGCGCGAGTACTTTCAGCAGACCGGCATCTTCCCGATCATGCATGTCACGGCCATCCGCCGCGAGATCGTGGACCGCCATCCCTGGGCGGCCACCGAGCTGGTAAAGGCGTTCGAGCGGGCCAAGCAGCTCGCCTACAAGCGGGCCGCGAACCCGCGCATGGTCCCACTGGCCTGGATGCGCACGGCTTGGGAGGAGGAGCGCGCACTGCTCGGTCCCGACCCCTGGGAGTACGGCCTGACGGCGACGAACCGCCGCAACCTGGAGACGATCCAACGCTACGTCCACCAGCAGGGCCTCATCGGCCGCACCATGCCGCTCGACGACCTGTTCGTCGACACCGACCTGGGCGACGCGGGCGGCGCGGACGAGAACGTCTAGAATCCAGTATGAATCAGGCCCTCCCTCAGCTCGATCCGCTGCTGCAACGGCAGGCCGAGGTCCAGGCGCTGCGGATCGCCCAGGAAGCCGCCGCCCAGGCGCCCGCCTACGGGGCCTTTCTGCGCCAGGCCGGGTACGATCCGGCCCGCCTCAACGATCGCGCGGACTTTCGCGCCCTGCCGGTCATGGACAAGGACAGCTACCTGGCGCGCTACCCGATCGATCAGCGCAGCCTGCGCGGCGACGTGGCGCAAGCCTACTTCGTGACCCTCAGCTCGGGGTCGTCCGGCGCGGCCACCCTCTGGCCGCGCTGGCCCGAGCAGGACGCCGCCATGGTGGCGGCCTTCCGGGAGGTGCTGGAGGAGCACTTCCGCATCGGCGAGCGGCGGACGCTGCTCATCATCGGGATCCCCCTCGGCGCCTGGGTGGCGGGCACGCTAATGGCCGAGGTCGGCCAGCGCCTGTTCTCCCAGCCGGGGATCGAGGGCACGGTCGTCACACCGGGGCCGGACCCGGCAGCCGTGCTGCGCTTCGTCGAGCAGCTCAGCACCCAGTACGACCAGACCATCTTCACCGGCACCGCGCTGCCGGTAATCCTCGCGGAGGGTGCGCGGCGCGGCATCGACTGGCGCGCGCTCAACGCGGGCGCACTGATGGGGGGCGAATGGCTGTCGCAGGAGCGGCGGGAGCGGATCCTCCAGGGGCTGGGCAGGGACCCGGACCGGCTGGAGGGCTTCGTGGGCCTGTTCGTGTCGGCCGAGGCCGGCGGCCTCATCGGGTATGAGACGCGCCTCTGCCTGCTGCTCCGCCAGCTGTGCGTGCAGCGCCCCGCCCTCGCGGAAGCCCTCTTCGGGAGCACGGTCCTGCCGTCGATCCACCAGTACGACCCAAGCCGCGCGTTCCTGGAGGTCGAGGATGGCGAGATCCTGCTTACGAAGGCCGGGCCGGTGCCGCTCGTCCGCTACAACACGCACGATTGCGGCGGCCTGCTGACCCCCGACGCCGTGCAAGAGTGCTGCCGCGAGCACGGGTACGACCTGCTGGCCGAGCTACGCGCGCGCGGCCTCGGCCCGGAGGCGCTGAGCCCCCGCCCCCTCCTGTACGTCTTCGGCCGCAGCGACGCGGTGATCGTCCAGCGGGCCAACGTTTCGGTCCACCACGTCGCCCACGTCCTGGAAGGGGACGCGCTGCACGCGCTGAGCAGCGGCAACTTCGAGCTGGGCGCCTCGACCGATGCCGACGGGCGGGCTACCCTGCACATGACGGTGGAGCTGCGCGAGGGGGTCGAGGCAACGGACGCCGTGCGCGAGCGCTTCCAGAGCGAGCTACTCGCGGGGCTGCTGGCGGTGAACTCCGAGTTCCGCGATGCGTACCACTCGACGGCCGGCCGGCTAGCGCTGGAGATCGAGCTGGTGCCCGCCGGATGGTTCAGCCGCGGGCTGAAACAGCGCCGCCGCGTGCGCAATCCGGGTGATCCTCCGGTGGACGAGCGCCGGCCGCCCGGCGACGGCGCGGGCTCCGGTCGCGGCTAGCGCCGGCTGTCCAGCGTCTGGCGGGCGTACTCCGCAAACCGTGGGTCCACGAGGGAGGCGACGTCCGGCTTCTGCCCCACGTAGCCGCGCTGGACCATCCAGTCGAGCATGGCCAGCGTGGTATCGAGGTTGATGCGCCCATCCCGCGCCATGGGGTAGTGGCCCATGCGGTCGAGCACCTGGGGGTCGAGGTTGCTGGCGCGCGCCAGCAGCGCCATCACCGCCTCCCGGTCGCGGCCGTTCTCGATCGCGTCCATATAGTCGCGGCCGCCCCGCAGGTAGGCGACGGCCCAGCGGTCCGCGGCATCCTGGCGCTCGCGCGCGAAGCGGTCCGAGAAGAGGACGACGGCGAGCTGGGCGCCGGGCAGGTAGTCGCCGGTTTCGCGCGCGCGGGTCGCCACGCCCCGCATCTCGCTGAGCGTGGCAAACGGCTCCGGCAGGACCGCTCCTTGAAGCTGCCCGGTGGCCAGGGCGCCGAGCATGTCCGGGAACGGCATGAAGACCGACTCCGTGTCGTCCAGCCCCAGCCCTGCCTCCGCCAGCATGCGGTCGAGCGCCCACTCGGTGATCACCCCGCGCGCGGGCTGCCCGACCCGCTGACCGCGCAGGGCGGTCAGGTCCGCGCCGGCCGCCACGGCGGAGCCGTTGGGCACCATCAGCGGCAGGCCGGCCGAGCCCGCCTCCAGGTGCGCGGCGTCGAGGACCAGATCGAGGCGGATGCCCCGCGCGAGCGCGTTGAAGAAGGCGGCGCTGTACGAGCCGATGCCGGCGTCCAGCTCTCCGGTGCTGAGTGGCGGCATGGCATCGGCCGCGCTCGCGAACTCCACGCGCTGCGGATCGATGCCTTCCTCTTGAAAGTAGCCGCGCTCCACGGCTAGGATCAGCGGCAGGGCCAGCCCCTGCGGAATGCCCAGCCGCACGGTCGCCAGCGGCGCCGGTGTCGGCGTGGCGGCGGGCGTGGGGCTGCCGGCGGGGGTGCTGGCGGGCGGGCTGGTGGCGGCGGGGCCTTCGCGCGTGGCTGGCTGCCCGCAGGCGAGGCCCAACCAAAGCAGGCTGGCGCCGAGAAGTAGCGGCAGGCGCCGACGCAGGCTTGGGCGTGTGCTCGGCATTCACTCCACCGAGGCCGAAAAATGGATGGCGACTTCCCAATCAGTATAAACTGATAGCGAGAATCTCCGAAGACTCCCAGCGTCCGACCGGCCGGACACCTGGCGCGCGACGAACCATGTTGGGGCGAGGGAGGGCTCGGCCAACGCCGCGAGGACGCTGCCCTTGAGCATACCGTGCCAGGCTGATCGGTCGATAGGTTGCGCGCGGCCTTCTGCCACGGCGCGGCTGCAGGCGGTGGCGGCCGCGACCAGCCGGATCGCCAGCCAGCCGTTTACCGCCGATGTCGGCGCCCTGGTTGTCGAGCAGGCGGCCGAGATCCTCGAAGCTCGCGACGCCCGCCTGGCGCTGCTCGACGCCGATCCGCGCTGGCTGGTGCTGCACCACGCGGTGGGCCCCGCCGCTCCGCACGTCGGCGCACGGCAGCCGAGCGGCGCGGGTGTGCTCGGTCAGGTCGTCCAGAGGGGCGAGGCCGTCCTGGCCGTCGCGGGTGGGGAGGGTTGCTGCGAGGGCGACACGCCGGGCCTCGCGGGCGCGGGCAGCGTGCTTGCCGTGCCGATCCGTATCCCCGAGGGGCTGGTCCTGGGCGCGGTGGCGGTGGCGCGCGGTCCCGACGATCCGCCGTTTGCGGACGCCGATCAGTGTGCGCTGCAAGTGCTCGCGGATCTGGCGGCCGCCCGGCTGGGCGCGGTGCACGAGAGCGCGGCCCTGCGCGCCCGCGCGCAGGAGCTGGCGGTCCTCGATCCGGCCTGGCGCCCGCCCGTCGCGCAGGCCGGCGACTTCGTGACCGTGACCCGCCGGGGTCAGATCATCGACGCCGACGAGGCTGCCTGCCGCATCCTGGGGTACTCGCGCCAGGACCTCCTCCAGCTCCGACTCGTGGACTTGATCCCGCTCCCGCCGGGCGTGGACGAGTCACAGGCGCTGATCCCCTTGCGCGAGCGGGTGTTCCAGGGCGCTCCGGTCCACTTCGACGCCTCGCTGCTTCGGCGCGACGGGCGATTGATCCCGGTGCGCGTCAACCTGCAGGCGTTGCCGCAGCCCGACGGGCCGGTGGTCCGCGGCGTGATCCGCGACCTCTCCATGGACCGACAGGCGGACGCCCAGGCCGTCCGCATGGAGAAGATGCGCCTGTTGTCCGAGATCGGGTCCGGCCTGGCTCACCACCTGAATAGCCCTCTCGCCGTCGTGCTCGGCAACGCCGAGATGCTGCTGGAGGAGGGCGCGCAGCCCGAGCAGCGGGTGTTGCTGGAGCCGATCCGGGACGCCGCCAACCGCATCGCCGACGCCGTGCGGGAGGTCCACCGCTTCGCCCGCCCCGCGCTGGTCGGCGCCTGGACCAGCGTGGACGTGAACCAGATCGCCGTGGAGGCGGTCGAGGCGGCCCGCGAGGCGCACCGGCCCGCGCCGGACCGCCCAATCCGCATGTCCGTGGAAACGCAGCCGGTTCCCGCCGTGTACGGTAGCCCGAGCGAGCTACGCGAGATGGCAGGAGAGCTGCTCAGCAACGCCGTGCAGGCGCTGCCGCGGGGTGGCACGATCGTGGTCCGCACGGCGCGGACGGATGACCACGTCGAGTTCAGCGTGACGGACGACGGCGTCGGGATGTCCGCCGAGGTGCGGGAGCGCTGCACCGATCCGTTTTTCACCACGCGCCGCCCGACCGGCAATGGCTTTGGGCTCACGCGCGTCTACGACACCGTCCTCCGGCACGGCGGGCAAACGGCCATCGAGAGCGCCGAGGGGCGCGGCACCCGCGTGACGGTGAATCTGCCCATCGCCGAGGCCGGCTGACCCGATCACTGGCTCGGGCGAGCTAGCCCCTCCAGGTACGCCAGCGAGCGCCGCGTCTGCTCGTAGGCATCGGTGGCGCCCGCCAGCACCTCGGGGGCCTTCGCCGCGAAGAGCGGGTACGCGCTCAACTCGCGCAGGATGCGGGCGTTCTCGGCGCTGTGCCCCGGGTCCGCCGTCGCGTGGACCGCGTAGAAGTCGCCTGCCTCGCCGGCGCCCTCGGGCCCCGCGCCCGCCGCGGCGCGCGTCGCGCGCCCGGACATGTATTGGCTCACCACCTCCTTCACCCACGCCCGCCCCAGCTCGTAGAGCGGGGTGTGCTCGGCCGCCCACCACGCGCGTTCCAGCGCCTCCTGGAGCGGCGGGAACGGCCGCGGCATCCGGTCCACCGGGAAGCCCTGGCGCCGCAAGCGTTCCAGCAGGAGCTGATCGTGAGGCGCCGGCTGGCTCTCTTCGTGGGCGTGTTCCCGATAGTGCGCCGCCAGCGCCGCATACATCGGCTCGTCCGCGGCCCACGCGGCGCAGGTCGCCGCGCTGCGCTGGAGCAGCGGCACCGTCTGGGCGACCTGGTGGTAGACCTGTGCCTGGAGCGCGAAGCTGCGCTCGCGGTCAAGCGTCCCGTCGAGCCAGGCCCGCGTGACCGGGTGCCCGGCGAGGAGCGCCACGGTGTCGCTCGCAATCGCCCTCAGCCGGGCCAGAAGCGTATCGACTGCCGCCGCCTGCATGTTGGTCCTCCGAATACGCCCCCGCGGGCACGCCACGCGGTCGGCACCGCGCGCGGCGCTGCCCGCCCGGGACGCAGCTGGATTGGAGCTGCCTGTAAGGTGGAGCAGCCAGCGCCTTGGAGGCGCGGCTCGCGTGGCCGCCCCGCCTGGCTGCAAACTGCTGTAATCGAGTATAGGCGACGACCGCCTTAGCTCTCGGGGACCCGGCCGATCTCGGTCAGCACCTCCTCGATCAGGTCGGTGCCCCACAGGCTGGCGAACGTGGCGTCGGAGACGGGCTCGGGGACGAGGCCCAGGTCGCGGAAGAACTGGTAGCAGTAGAGCATCCCCTCCTGGGTGGGAACGCCGTTCGGGTTGAAGCCGGGCAGCTCCATGTCGTGTACGGTGGCCGCGTCGAGCCCCGTGTTGCGCGCGATGATCTCCTCCAGCTCGGCGCGGCGGGCATCGCCCAGGCGTCCCGCACGGGCGTCGAGCAGCTCGCGGATGGCCTTCACGTAGGCGCGCGCGAACGCCTTGCCGGCGGGGCGGTTGTTGTAGAAGTCCGTGGAGAAGGCGATCAGGCCGAGCGCGAAGTTCGGGTAGAGCACCGAGGTGGGCACGGTGCTGACGATCGTGCCCTGGCGCAGCGCCCGCGTCTTGAACGGCTCGCTCATCAGCGCGGAATCGACGGCGCCGTTCGCCAGCGCGGGCACCATGTCGGGGAACGTCAGCGGCTGGATGTTCAGGTCGTCGAGCGTCATGCCGACGCGCTGCAAGCCGTTGGCGAGCGCGCAGGCGCTAGTCGTCGCCTTGCCGGGCGGCGTGATCGCGATGCTCATGCCGCGCATGTCCGTCAGCTCGTGGCCGCGCCCCTGGTCGTATAGCTCCTTGCGTACGACTATGGCCTGGTACTGCACACCGGGGCGGAAGGAGCCCGTGTCCAGGACGGCCTTGAGCGGCACGCCGCGCGCCAGCGCGTTCAGCGTGGCGGGGTTCGGGCCGACCGTTACCGTATCGACCTGGCCGGTGCCCACGGCCGGGATCATCTCCGACGTGCTCGGGAACGGGATCAGCTCGGGGTCGATGCCCTCCTGCTGGAAGTAGCCCTTGTCCACGGCGATGTCGAGCCCCGCGTCGCTGGCCGTCCGCGCCGTCGAGATGCGGACGTGGGTCAGCGCGGCGGGCGCGGCGGCAGTCGGGGCGCCGGCGGTCGCCCCTGGCGCTCCCGAGGTGCCCGCGGCCGGGGCTGTCGCGGGCGCCGCGGCCGGCTTCGCGCCGGCCTGGGGCTGGCCCGACGTGCAGGCGGCCAGGTAGGTGGCGAGCGCCAGCACGGCCAGGCCGCGGGCGGACAAGTGACGAACGTTTCGCATGCTCTCTCCATTGCTGGCGGTGGCGGAGGACCCCTCACCCCCCAGCCCCCTCTCCCCCATAGGGGAAAGGGGGAGGACGCCGGCGCCGCCTTCGCCAGAAGCCCCCGCCCCCTATGGGGGGAGGGGGTTGGGGGAGGGGGTCAGCTCTCAGCCATCTTTCGCTCGGATATCATGCCGTGAATCACGCCAAGCACACCGCCCAGGTCGTTGAGCACAACGTCATTGCTGAACCGCACGATGCGAGTGCCACGCGCAGCGAGCAGCGCGGCGCGGGCCGCGTCATATTCTGGCTGCTCGGCGTGCACGGAGCCGTCCACCTCCACGACCAACCCGGCCGCATGACAATAGAAGTCGACGATGAACCCCTCGATCACTTGCTGTCGCCGAAAGCGGAGGCCGTCGAGCTGTTTTCTGCGAAGAGCTGCCCACAGCCGCTTCTCTGCGGGCGTCATCTCCTTGCGGAGCGCCTTCGACCGCTCAATCTTGGCGCTCGCGACTCGCTGTCCCTTGACGACCCACTGGGAAGTCATGCCGAACTCCGCCTGCTCCTCATCCCGATGGGGACCTAGGCCTGGGTATCTACGCAACCCAGCTCATCCCCGCGCAAGCCGCCGGCTCCCCCTTCCCCTCCGCGGGGGGAAGGGGCCTGGGGGGTTAGGGGTCATACTCCCAGCACGCGCTCGGCGTTCGCGTGGAAGACCTTCTCCAGGATCTCGTCGGCGTAGCCCAGCTCGCCCCACTCGCGGAACAGGCGCTCGTAGGGGATGCTCGGGTAGTCGCTGCCGAACATGATCTTGTCGCGCAGCCGGCCTCGCACGTCGCGCTTCAGCGCCTCCGGGAAGTATTTCGGCGCCCAGCCGGATAGCTCCCAGTAGACGTTGCCCTTGTGCAGCGCCACGGCGGTCATCTCGTCCACCCACGGCCAGCCGGGGTGCGCCGCCACGATCGTCAGGTTCGGGAAGTTCGCCGCCAGCTCGTCGATGGCCGAGGGATGGGCGTGGCGAATGATCGCGCCGTGGCCGCCGGCCATGCCCGCCCCCATGCCGGTCGTGCCGACGTCGATCATCGCCGGCGCGTGCAGGCTGTCGATCAGCTCCCAGAGCGGCCAGAGCCGCCGGTCGTTCACGGCGTAGCGGCCCATGATGGGGTGCATGTGGAAGCCGAGCAGGTGCAGGTCCTCGATGGCGTGGCGCGCGTCGTCCAGCGCCGACGGCTTCCACGGATCGACGGCCGCCCAGCCCTGGATGATCTGCTCAGGATGGCGGGCGCGCAGTGCGGCAACGTAGTCGTTCGAGCACGGCTTGCTGCCGGTGATCGACTCGATGTCGAAGGCGACCAAGATCACCTCGACGCCGGCCGCGCTAAAGTCCGCGATCACCTCGTCCTCGGTCTTCGGCGTCCAGGCGTGGTGCCAGTACTTCGCCAGCGCCTCGGGGTAGGGGTCCTGCGAGCGGACCCACTGCTCGGTGCCCGGGTAGGCGTGAAGGTCGATACGTCTCAAGGTGCCCTCACCCCGACCCTCTCCCAGGAGGAGAGGGGGAACTCTGTCTTGCTCACATCGCAGCGTGGCGCGGGCTGGCTACGCCGTGGCTTTCTCGGCCTCCAGCTTGCTGGCGACCATCTCCACGAGCGCCTTCTTCGATACCTTGCCGAAGGTGGAGACGGGGAAGTCGTCCAGCACCTCCAGGCGCTCGGGCAGCTTGAACCGCGCGATCTCCTTGTCGCTCAGGAACTGCACCAGCTCGGGGAAGGTCAGCGCGTGGCCGGGCCGCAGGATCACGCAGGCGCACATGCGCTCGCCCAGCACGGGGTCGGGCATGCCGACGCAGGCGACGTTCTGGACGGCCGGATGCTGGAGGATCAGGTTCTCGATCTCCTCAGCGCTGATCTTCTCGCCGCCGCGGTTGATGAGGTCCTTCTTGCGCCCCTCGACCATGTAGCGGCCCGAGGGATGCTTCCGCATCAGGTCGCCCGAGCGGTAGAAGCCGTCGGTCGTGAAGGCGCGGGCGTTGTACTCCGGCACGCCGTAGTAGCCACGCAGCGTGTACGGGCCGCGCGCTAGGAACTCGCCCACCTCGCCGTCGGGCACCTCGTTGTCGTCGTCGTCCACCAGGCGCACCTCGTCGTCGGGCGAGACCGGCAGGCCGACCGTTTCCAGCCGCACGTCCTCCGGGTCGTCGAAGCGCACGAACATCAGCATGCCCTCGGCCATGCCGAAGTTCTCCTGCACGAAGACGTTGGGGATCAGCTCCTTCGTGCGGATGCGCACCTCCGGCTGGAGGCGCTGGCCGCCGCTCTGGATCGCCACCAGCGACGACAGGTCGTGCTGGGTGATCGATGGATCGTTGATCCAGCGAATGAGCAGCGCCGGCACCACGGCGACGTGCGTGACGCGGTGGCGCTCCACCAGCGGGAACACGTCGGTGGGGCGGGTGCTGGTGCTGAGCACCACGCGCCCGCCGTGCAGCAGCAGCCCCTGAAGGCCCGGGCAGGCGAGCGGCAGGTTGTGCGCGATCGGCAGCACGAGCAAGAGCGCGCTGTCGGGGCCAATGCGGGTTACCTCGCAGGCGCACTTCGAGTTGTAGATGTAGTCGTTGTGCGTGCGCGGGATGAGCTTCGGGATGCCCGTCGTGCCGCCCGAGAGCTGGAAGACGGCGGGATCGGTGGGGTCGATCTGCGCCTGGATGGCCTTCAGCTCGTCGGGCGAGCGCGTGGGCTGCTTCGCCAGCAGCTCGCGGAGGGAGAGGAAGCCGGGCGGCGTCTCGCCCAGGATGATGCCCAGCCTGAGCGTTGGGCTCTCGTCGCGGATGCGGCCGACGAGCGCGGTGAAGTCGAAGTCGCCCTGGCGGTCGGGCATGGCGCAGGCCACCGCGCCCGACAGCGCCACGAACTGGCTCACCTCGTGGTAGCGGTGTGACGGCAACGCCATGATCGGGATGGCGCCGATCTTCTGCAGCGCGAAGTAAAGATAGACGAACTCGACCACGTTCGGCAGCTGCACCACGATGCGGTCGAGCGGCCGCAGCCCCGCGTCCAGCAGGTTGAGCGCCAGCCGCGTGCTGCGCTCGTCGAGCTGCCGGTAACTGACCTGCTCGTCGCGGTCGATGACGGCGACACGGTCGGCGAACCGCGCGAAGCGTTCCGCGAACTGATCCGCGATCGTGCGGTCTTCCCAGTAGCCCCGCTCGCGGTACCGCGCCGCATACTCCGGCGGAAACTTAACGACACCTTCCAACATTCTGTTTGCTCCTAGCCTCCCAGAGGACGTGGGGGACGCTCCGCGGCCGCGGGTGTCCCCCACGTCCTCTGGCGGAGTCCAGGGGTGTCCCCTGGCGGGGGGTGGGGGGTGTGCCCCCAACTTGCCCCATCTTTACCTCTCCGGGGGTGTGGGGGTGTCCCCCACGCTATGTGTAGCTAGTGAACCCGCCGTCGATGACGACCACCTCGCCCGTCACGAACTTCATGCTCTGCACCAGGCACACCATGACCTCCGCCACGTCCTCGGCGGTGGCGCAGCGCTTGAGCGGCGTCGCCTTCGCGCGGCGGCCCATCAGCCCCTCGTAGTTCTCGCCCAGCATGCGCTCCATCCACTCGCCCTCCATCCAGCCGGGCGCGACGGCGTTCACGCGCACCTCGGGCGCCAGCGCGAACGCCAGCGTCTTGGTCAGGCTGACGACCGCGGCCTTGCTGGCCGAGTAGGGCAGTGGCTGGGGGCCGGGCCGCAGGCCCACGATGCTGGCGGTGTTCACCACGCAGCCGTGCGCCTCCTTGAGCAGCGGGGCGGCGGCGCGCGTCACCAGGAACAGCCCGCGCACGTTCACGGCGAACACCCGGTCCCAGGCCTCCACGGTGAGCCCGTCCAGGTCCTTGATCGGCACGTTCACGGTGGTGCCGGCGTTGTTCACCAGCACGTCCAGGCGGCCGAACCGCTCCTGGCAGGCGGCGACCATGCCGCGCACCTGCGCCTCGTCGGCCACGTCGCACTGGTAGACGAGCGTGCGCGCGCCGGCCGCCTCGGCGTCGGCGGCGGTGGCTTTCGCGGCGGCCTCGCTCTGGCTGTAGTTGATCACGACATCGTAGCCCACGCGCGCCAGCGCCAGTGCCTCCGCGCGCCCGATGCCGCTCGCCGAGCCGGTGACCAGCGCCACCGGTCGTTGGTCTGCCATCGCTAGAAACTCCTCTTACCGCCCCGCGGACCCAAGCTGACGGATGACCTCCTCGATCATCGACGTGTCGATGAAGTCCTGCACGTTCACGCGCTCCTGCTGCTGGCCGTGGGCGATGTACCACTCCTGGTCGTCGCTAATCGACTGGACGTTCGGGATCGGGTCGGGCTTCAGTCCCGAGGGGATCGCCTTCTCGTAGAGGGAGCGGTCCTTCACCGTCGTGTGCTCGATGAGGATGGGCACGACCTGGTCGAACATGGTGGGGTCGTGGTCCTGCATGGCCTTCACGTAGTCGCGCACGCCGCGCGTGTAGGCGCGCAGGTAGCGCAAGCCCAGGTCGCGGTCCGTCAGCAGCTTGTCCCGGAAAAGGACCACGGCGATCTGCTGGTTGGGGTAGACGTCGTAGCCGATGGGGCCGCGCACGACCAGGCCGCGCTCGACGGCGATCGTCGTGAACGGCTCCTGCCAGTAGCCCGCGTCGATCGCCTTGTTGGCGAACGCTGGGATGAGGTCGGGGAAGCCCATGTAGTTCAGGTCCATCTCGGTGAGATCAAGGCCGCCCTCGTGGAGGTAGCGGTCGAGCGCGATGTCCGAGGCGCTGCCCGAGTTCGACAGGCCGATCTTGCGGCCCTTGAAGTCCGCCGGGTTGCGCACCGCGCCGCTATCGTACAGGTCCTTGCGGAAGACGACGCCGCCGGCCGAGGCGTCCTTCAGGTTGGCGCCGTGGTCGGCCACGCCCTTCACCGGCACGCCGCGCGCCACGGCGTTGAACAGGAAGGCGTTGATCGCCGCGCCGGCCACGTCGGCGGAGTTCGCGACGATCGCGGGCACCTGGTCGGCTGCGCCCATCGGCAGGAACTGGGCGTCGATGCCCTCTTCCGCGAAGTAGCCCTTCTCGGCGGCGATGTAGCTGCCGGCCGCCGACGTGATCTGGATGTCGGTGATGCGCACCGTCGTCGGCTCGCGGGAGGGCTGCGCGGCGGGCTGGGCGGCGGCCGGCGAGGCGGCGGTGGTGGGCGGAGCGCCCGCGCCACCCTGACTGGGCGCGGCGGGCGGCGCGGCGCCGGGGCTGCACGCCGCGAGCGCGCAGGCGGCGGCCAGCGCTAGCGTCTGCAAGGTCGTGCGCTTCATCGGCTCCTCCTGCGCGCGAGTCGTGGCATGGCTCGGTGGCCTTGCGCTCCGCCTACCACCGCTCGGCTCGCCCTCCGCATCGCTACTCGTCCTACGCTTCGCCGTTCGCCGGCCGCGCGGCCCGCAGCTCCGCCCGGCGCGCGGCCGTGGCCGCCTCGTCCAGCGCCAGCGTTGCCGCGTCGAGCACCACGCCATAAAGCTCGTGCGCCGCGTCGCGCGAGACGTAGCCCTCGCGCACGTCGCGGGCGACTAGCTCGGCCGGGCGCTCCAGCGGGTCGCCGTAGCCACCGCCGCCGCCCGACTCGATGATGTACGCCTCGCCGGGCCCGAGCTTCAGCATGCTCACCTTGCCGTTCGGCATCGCCTCCACCGTGCCGTCGGCGCGGCGGATGGAGAGCTTGTTCGCCAGCGCATCGCCGCCGCCGAACAGCCCCCAGGGCGGGCAGTGCGTGCGCTCGATGCGGGTGTTCAGCGCCATCTCGCCCAGCACGCGCACCACCTTGCGCACGCCCAGGCCGCCGCGGTGCGCGCCCGCCCCGCCCGAGTTCTCGCGCAGGCTCACCTCTTCGAGCACGCACGGGAACTTCGCCTCGACCGCCTCGGCCGGGCTGTTGTGGGTGTCGCCGTCGTTGATGCAGACGACGGCGCTCATGCCGTCGCTGTTGTGCTTCGCGCCCCAGCCGCCGCCCGGCAGGCCGATGCCCGACACCGTGAACCGCCCCGTGCGCGGGTCGGTGCCGAAGACGTGCGAGCTGAGCAGGTCCGCATGGTGGCCCGCCGCCACGCGCTCAGGCATCGCCGGCGCGACCGCCTTGAAGATCGAGTCCACCACGGTCATTGGGATCGTCATCCACATGCGCACGGCCGCCGGCTTGGTGGCCGAGACGACGCGCCCGGGCGGCAGGACGATGTTCAGCGGCGCGAACGAGCCGTCGTTGATCGGGTACAACAGTGGCGAGGTCAGGCACTTGAACGCCACCTGCGCCGCTGAGCGCCCGGCCGTCGAGCCGGAGTTGTAGAAGCCGGTCACCTGGCGGCTGACGTCTGTCAGGTCAATCGTCATCTGGTCGCCCGCGACCGTCACCTTGACGCGGATGGGGATCGGCTGCCCCAGCCGAATGCCGTCGTCGTCCATGAAGCTCTCGGCCTCGTAGACGCCATCGGGCATCGCCGCCACCGCTTGCCGCGCCACCTCCCCGCTGTAGCGGTAAATGTGCGCGATGCTCCCCAGCACCGCCTCCCGTCCGTATCGCTGGAGCAGTTGGACAAACCGCCGCTCGCCCGTCTTGATCGACGCGATCTGCGCCCGAAAGTCCCCCATCGCTAGGTCCGGGAACCGCACGTTCGCCTTGATGATCTCGACTAGCTCCTCGTTGAGCGCCCCT
>DATGMD010000093.1:0-5821 GCA_035293805.1 Chloroflexota bacterium
CCACGGTGAAGTCGAGGGCCTCGTAGATGATCATGTTGTAGGCGGTGCGCATGAGATTGGTCTTCATCTCGTCGGTGATCGCCACCAGCGCGCTCCGCACGATCTCCGCCGTGATCGGGTCCACGGCGAGGGCGCCTTCAGCGCCCTCCCGCTGCCAGCGGGAGAGGAGGGGAGATGCGGGGCCGCCTGGCCGTGGGTTCAAATGGGGGCGCTGCCCCGTTGTCTGTACTGTCATGGTGTGCTCCGGTCACGCGCTAACGGTACGGCCCAAGCTGCTCAATGGCCTGCTGGACGAACGAGAGGTCCAGCATATCTTGCACGTTGACGCGCTGGTTCTGAAAGCCGTTCGCCAGGAACCAGTCCTGCGCCTCGGCGATCGACTCCACGTTCGGAATGGGATCGCCGCGCAGGCCGGATGGGACGGCCTTCTCAAACATCGCGCGGTCCTTCACCGTCGTGTGCTCGATGAGGATTGGCACCACCTCGTCGAACTTCGCGGGATCGCGTTCGATCAGGCCCTTCACGTAGTCGCGGACGCCGCGCGTGTAGGCGCGCACGTAGCGCAGGCTTAGCGCCCGGTCTCTCAGCAGCCGCTCCGACAGGAGCACCACGCCCACCTGCTGGTTCAAGCGAATCTGCCAGGCCGCCGGGCCGCGCGCCGCGAGCCCGCGCTCGACGGCGATGGTGGTGAACGGCTCCTGGTAGTAGGCGCCGTCGATCGCCTTGTTCGCCAGCGCCGGCAGCATGTCCGGGTAGCTGAGGTTGATGCGGTCGATATCCGCGAGCGTCAGGCCCCCGCTGTGCAGATAGTCGTCGAGCGTGATATCGGAGTTGCTGCCCTGCGAGGCGGTGGCGATCCTCCAGCCCTTGAGGCTCGCCGGCCCCTGGTAGGCGCCGCTGTCCATCAGGTCCTTGCGAATGGCGATGCCGCCTGCCGAGGCGCCCTGCACGTTCGCGCCGTGATCGGCCACGATCTTCAGCGGGATACCGCGCGCGAAGGCGTTGAACAAGAACGCCGTGAGCGGCGCGCCCGCCACGTCGGCCTCGTCCGCCACGAGGACGGGCACCTGGTCGGCGGCGCTCGGCACCCACTCGACCTCGATACCCTCTTCCGCGAAGTAGCCCTTCTCGGCGGCGATGTAGCTGCCCGCGGCCGACGTGATCTGGATGTCGGTGATGCGGACCCGGGCGGTTGGCAGGACGGCAGTCGGCGCGGCGGGCTGCCCGGGCGGGGCGGGCGCGGGCGACTGGGCCGGGGCGGCCGGGGGTGCCGTCCGGCTCCCCTCGCCGGCGGGCGCGGCGGGAGCCGCGCAGGCGGTTGCCAGGCCAGCCACCAGCAGGGCGACAAATCCAAGTGGGGTACTACGCATCCGCCGCTCTCCCACGTCGCTAGCCCGCGCTCGGGCGGCTTGTCCGCTCGCGCCGCAGCGCCTCCGTGGCCGGCCAGTTGATCTCCAGAGTGGCTTCGTCCAGCACGACGCCGTACTCGTCGCGGGCCGCCGCGCGCGAGACGTAGCCCTCGCGCACGTCGTGCTGCACGCGCTCGGCGGGCCGTTCTAGGGGATCGCCGTAGCCGCCCCCGCCGGCGGCCTCCAGCACGTAGGCGTCGCCGGGGCTAAGCCGCAGGGCGCTCACCTTGCCGTTCGGGAATGTTTCCACTCGCCCGTCGGCGCGGCGCACGCGGAACCCGTTGGGTCGCGCCTCGTGCCCCCCGAACAGGCCCCAGGGCGCGCACTGTGTCCGCTCGATCCCGGCCGTGACGGCTAGCTCGCCCTGGAGGCGGATCACCTTGCGGATGCCAAGGCCGCCGCGCTGCTTGCCCGCGCCGCCCGAATCGGGGCGCAGGGCGTACTCCTCGATGACCATCGGGTACTTCGCCTCGTTCGCCTCGACCGGGCTGTTGTGCGTGTCGCCGTCGTTGATGCAGATGACGGCGCTCATACCGTCGTTCCGGCAGGTCGCGCCCCAACCGCCCCCCGGCGGGTCGCCGGCGATGATCACGAAGCGGCCGCTCCGGGGGTCGGTGCCGTAGGCGATGGCGGTGAGCAGGTCGGCGTGATGGCCCGCGATCACGCCATCGGGCATGGCCGGCGCCATGGCGCGGATAATCGTGTCGGCTACCGTCATCGGGATCGTCATCCACTTGCGTACGGCGGCGGGCTTGGTGGCGGAGACGACACGGCCCGGCGGCAGCACGACGTTCAGCGGCGCGAAGGAGCCGTCGTTGATCGGGTACAGCAGGGGCGAGGTCAGGCACTTGAACGCCACCTGCGCCGCTGAGCGCCCGGCCGTCGAGCCGGAGTTGTAGAAGCCAGTCACCTGGCGGCTGACGTCCGTGAGGTCGACGGTCATCTGGTCGCCCGCGACCGTCACCTTGACCCGGATCGGGATCGGCTGGCCCAGCCGGATGCCGTCGTCGTCCATGAAGGACTCGGCCTCGTAGACCCCGTCGGGCATCGCCGCCACCGCCTGCCGCGCCACCTCGCCACTATAGCGATAGATGTGCTGGATGCTGCCGAGCACGGCGTCGCGCCCGTAGCGCTGGAGCAGCTGCCGCATCCGCCGCTCGCCGGTCTTGATGGAGGCGATCTGAGCGCGGAAATCCCCCATGGCGAGGTCCGGGAACCGCACGTTCGCCTTGATGATCTCGACTAGCTCCGCGTTCACCTGGCCTTCGCGGTAGATCTTCACGATCGGCAGCTGGAGCCCTTCCTCGTAGATGTCGGTAGTCGAGCCGCGCAGCGTGCCGCCGATGTTCTGCCAGTGGGCCATGGACGCGCTAAAGGCCACTAGCTCCCCCTCCCAGAAGATGGGGAGCGTGAAGATCATGTGGTTGAGGTGCGAGCCCATGATATAGCTGTCGTTGGTGAGCAGGATGTCGCCGGGCCGAATGTGCTCCTTCCCGTAGTGCGCGAGCTTGGCCTTGATGGCATCCGAGAGGCCGCGGATGAACATGGGGAGGCCGAGGCCGATGGAGATGGTGTTGCCGTCGGCGTCGAACAGGCCCACGGTGAAGTCGAGGGCCTCGTAGATGATCATGTTGTAGGCGGTGCGCATGAGATTGGTCTTCATCTCGTCGGTGATCGCCACCAGCGCGCTCCGCACGATCTCCGCCGTGATCGGGTCCACCGGGGATGTGCCCTCACCCCGGCCCTCTCCCAGGGGGAGAGGGAGTACGTCAGCTCCCCTCTCCCTCTGGGAGAGGGGTTGGGGGTGAGGGCTCGTCTGCTTCACCACCATCGTGCTTGCTCCTGCCACGCTACTGGATGAGCCCTAGCTCGCGGGCGACCTCTTCGGCCAGGCTGCCGTCGGCCACGTCCTCGAAGCGCACGTCGGGGCCGACGCGCCCGCCCTCGCGCACCGCCGTGAGGATGTTGTCGATGCCCTCGCGGCCCACGAGCCCCTTGGTCTGGTAGGTGGGCACGGTCTCGTCGTAGGTGCCTTCCGCGGTGGGCCGATCCACGGCGAGCGCGTCCATGATCATCTGGACGCCCTCGTCCCGATTCTGGAGGAACCACTGCTGCGCCTGGTCCAGCGCGCGGATGACGCGGCGGGCCTGGTCGCGGTCGTTGTTCAGCTTCTCCAGGCTGATGCTCAGGCCGCCGAGCGGCATCTGCACGAGCGCCGCCACGTCGACCAGCGGCGTGTAGCCCTCGCGCCGAGCCGTGAGCGTCTGCGGCGGGTTGAAGGCCGCGGCGTCGATGGCACCCGAGCGCAGGGACTCCAGACGCAGGTCGTCGCCTGGGATCTGTAGCAAGATGAGGTCTTTCGTCGCGTCGATCCCATAGTGCTTCAGCGCCAGGTCGGTGACGACGGCGGTCGTGCCGCCGAGCCCCTGCACGCCCATGCGCGTGCCGCGCAGCTGGTCCGGCGTCTTGATGTCGGGCCGCGCGTAGATCGTGTAGGCGGGGCTGGAGGCGGAGATCCAGGCGGCGCGCACGGGCAGCCCCAGAGCGGCCGCGGCGACCGACGCCGTGCCGACGCCGCCCACGTAGTGCAGCTCGCCCGAGGCGACCGCCGCCATCGCGCGGTCGGAGGTCATCAGCACCGTCTCGGCGTCCAGGCCGTTCCGCGCGAAGAAGCCGCGGTCGCGCGCCGCGAAGATCGGCAGGCAGCACAGGCCCTCACCGGGGTAGGTCACCGTGATCTTCTGGAGCGCGACGGGCGTCGCCGGCGCGGCCGTCGGCGCCACAGCCGGCGCCGCCCCGCCCGCCGTGGGCGCCGCTGGGCGCCCCCCAGCATTGGGAGCCTGGGAGGGCGCTCCCGCCGGCGCCGCGCCGGGCCCACACGCTACCAGCGCGCCCACCGCGACGAGCGCCAGCGCCCAGCTACGCGGGAACCTCATCCTGCCCTCCCTCGCGGACCGAGCTCGAGTACACGATCAACCAAGCTCTTCGGGTTAGCCAGCCTGGCTGGGAGCGCGGCCGTCCCGGCCGCCTGGCGGGCGCAGTCGACCCTGGAGCGGGCGGGCGAGACGCCCGCGCTCCCAGGTCGTCTGCGCCGCCGAACAGCGAGTCTGGACGTGCACTAGGCTGTCCCGTTCGCCGCGGCGGCCTGCTGTAGCTCGGCGCGCAGGGCGGCCGTGGCGGCCTCGTCCACGGCGAAGGTGGCCGGGTCGAGGACGACGCCGTAGTCGTCGCGGGCCTTCGCCAGCGACACGTAGCCCTCGCGCACGTCATGCGCGACCAGCTCGACGGGCCGCTCCCACGGCGGGCCGTAGCCGCCGCCGCCGCCCGAGTCGATGATGTACGCCTCGCCGGCGCCGAGCCGCATGGCGCTCAGCTTGCCGTTCGGGAACGTCTCGATGCGGCCGTCGGCGCGGCGTAGCGTGAGCCGGTTGGGCAGCGCATCGCGGCCGCCGAACAGCCCCCACGGCGCGCACTGCGTCCGCTCGATGGTGCTGTTGAACGCCAGGTCGCCCAGAAACTGCACGACCTTGTGCGTGCCCAGGCCGCCGCGGTGGCGGCCCGCGCCGCCCGAGTCTGGCCGCAGCGCGTACTCCTCGACGAGAATCGGGAACTTCGCCTCGGCGGCCTCCGCCGGCGCGTTGTGGGTGTCGCCGTCGTTGATGCAGACGACGGCGCTCATGCCGTCGCTGTCGTGTTTCGCACCGTAGCCGCCGCCGGGCAGGCTGCCCAGGCCGATCACGAAGCGGCCCGTGCGTGGATCGACGCCGTAGCCGAGGACGCTCAGCAGGTCGGTGTGGTGGGCCGCCGCTACCTTCGTCGGTAACGCCGGCGCCAGCGCGTGGATAATGGTGTCTACTACCGTCATCGGAATCGTCATCCACCAGCGCACGGCGGCCGGCTTGGTGGCCGAGACGACGCGCCCGGGCGGCAGCACGATGTTCAGGGGCGCGAACGAGCCGTCGTTGATCGGGTATAAGAGCGGTGAGGTCAGGCACTTGAACGCCACCTGCGCCGCCGACCGCCCCGCTGTGGCGCCCGAGTTGTAGTAGCCCGTGACCTGGCGGCTCACGTCCGTCAGGTCGATCGTCATCTGGTCGCCGGCCACGGTGACTTTCACACGGATCGGAATGCGCTGGCCGATGCGGACGCCGTCGTCGTCCATGAAGCTCTCGGCCTCGTAGACGCCATCGGGCATCGCTGCCACCGCTTGGCGGGCCACCTCGCCACTGTAGCGGTAAATGTGCGCGATGCTCCCCAGCACCGCCTCCCGCCCGTATCGCTGGAGCAGTTGGACAAACCGCCGCTCGCCCGTCTTGATCGACGCGATCTGCGCCCGAAAGTCCCCCATCGCTAGGTCCGGGAACCGCACGTTCGCCTTGATGATCTCGACTAGCTCCTCGTTGAGCGCCCCT
>DATGMD010000094.1:0-2752 GCA_035293805.1 Chloroflexota bacterium
GGATGGGTGGGCGCAGAGGGGCTCGAACCCCCGACCTTGCGGATGTAAGCCGCACGCTCTAACCAACTGAGCTATGCGCCCGCGACTCCTCGAATACCTGGTGCCCCCGAGTGGACTCGAACCACCACGCCCTTTCGGGCACAGGCCCTCAACCTGCCGCGTATACCTATTCCGCCACGGGGGCTAGCATCTTCGCAGATTCTAGCCGTCCCCGCCCGCGCGCGTCAAGCGCGATTACTGCTTGCGGTACCCCACTTACTGGTTGGGGCATGTAGTGGAGCCTGGACTGGTGCTACTAGCGGAGATCGGCGGTCCTGAGGACACTGAGGGTCTCACCCACCTCAGCTCAGGAGCCGCCGATGGCCGTAGCATACGCCGATCTTCTCAGCTTCGTCCAGAGCCTCGCCCCCACCTGGCGCAAGACCCAGCAGGTGGGGTTCGCCCATCTGCTGGAAGCGCTCTTGGAGCGCCCGAGGCTGTGTCCCACGGAGTTGGCCCGCGCCTGGCCGCAGCCGACCCAGCCGCTCCACGGTCGTCTCAAGCGCCTCACGCGGCTGCTGGCGAACCCGCGCCTGGATGAACTGGCGCTGGCCGCCCGCTGGCTGAAGCTCACCTATCACTTCGCCGCGGACGCGCCGACGCTGGCGGACGAGCGGCCACTGCTGCCCGTGCTGCTGGACACGACCTACTTCGAGCCGTTTGCCTGTCTGCTGGCGAGCGTCCCCTGTGGCAGTCGCGGTCTGCCGATCGCCTTGACTACCTATCATCGCACCACCCTGGAGGCGTGCCTGCCGCCACGGGCGACTTGGACGGCGCCCCGGGAGCGGCGGCCCGCGCCGGGGCGCCGAGGGAAGCCGGCCCCGGCGGCAGCCCGGGTCGCGCGCTGGCCGAGTCAGAATCGGATCGAAGAGGAGCTGATCGAGTTGGTCTGGTACCTCGTATCCCCCGCGCTGCGGCCGGTCCTGGTTGCCGATCGCGGCTTTGCACGGGCCGAGTTGTTCCAGACGCTCCAGGCCCAGGGCCGCGACTTCATCATTCGGATCGATGCGGGTACCCACGTGCAGGTCAATCCGTTCGCGGTGCCCCGCCCGGCCGCCGCCGCGCTGGCCTGCCCGCCGGGCGCACGCCGCTGGTCTCCGCAGGGCACCTACCAGGCGACCGAGCGCGTCCCCGTGCGGCTACTGGCCGTCCATGACGTGGACCAAGCCGAGCCATGGTATCTCGCCACCACGCTCCCGGACGCGGCCGCGACGGAACAGCTCTATCGCTGGCGGATGCGGTTGGAAACGACCAACCGGGACTGCAAGACCGGCGTGCTGTTGCGCGAAGGCGATGACCACCATAGCCTCACGCAGCCGTTGCACTTCCATCGGCTCCTGCTCGCCCTCGCCGCCGCCGACTGGCTATGTGCCTTGGCCGGGTTGCAGGCATGGCAGGATCTCCCGGCTATGCCTCCGGTGGCTGCCCCCGTGGTCGACCCGCCGCCGGTCCCCGGGCCCCTCGACCAGGTGGCCTCGCTCACGCCCCCCACGCCTGCCTTGCTCGCCCTGGGCCCCAGTCAGCCGCCACCGGTGCTGCCCCACCGCGGCCCGACCCCGCCGCTGCCGCCCTGGATGCGCCGCTTCGCCACCCGCGGCTGGTTAAGCTATGTCCGCCTCGGGCTCGAAGTGCTCCGCGCCACGGATCTGGCCTGGCTCGTCCGGCGCGCCATCCGCTGGCTGACCCTCTACCTCTGGGCGTCCCTACCCCTCTGGCGCCCCTGGCAGGACCGCTATAGACGGGTCCACTGGTGGCCCGACGCCGCCTAACTCAAAGTGGGGTACTGCAAGGCGCTGCCGCCCAGGGGCCACCGCGTCGGAAGTGGATTGCTGCGTGTTGGCAACCGCCAACACGCAGCAAATCTGTCTTGCAGATCCTAGCGGCGGCTCGTCGCCAGTCCTATACTCGTCAGCGGTTCCTGGTGAGGGTGGCTTCGCTCCGCCGGCGGGATGGCAGCCGCTAGCCCGCCCGCGGTCGTTCGGCCGCGCGGGCCCGCGCGGGCAGGGAGTGCTGCTGATGCGCCAGTCGCGCCCGGAGGCGAACCGCGATCCCCTGACGCGCCGTGGGTTCCTCGGGCTGCTCGGCCTCGGCGGCGCGGCCGCGCTCGCCGCCTGCGCGCCCGCCGCCCGGCCAGCACCCAGCGGTGCGGCGGCGGCCAGCGCGCCAGGCGGGGCGGCAGCGGCCAGCGCGTCGACCGCGGCCCCGCCGACCGCCGCGCCGAGCCCCGCCGCGCTCATCCCTGTCCGCTACTCGATCACCAGCCGCACGGCCGGGAACTGGCAGGACTACGTCGCCGCGCGCAAGGGCTGGTTCGCCGAGAACGGCGTCGATCCGGACATCGTCGTGACGGGCACCACGGTCGTCTCCGTGCAGTCGCTGGCCTCGGGCTCGACGGACATCTCCTACATCACCGCTGACAGCGCCATCGCGGCCGTCGAGAAAGGCGCCGACATCGTGGCCGTCTGGGGCGGGCAGAACCTGCCCGTCTACAGCCTGGTCGTCCAGCCGCAAATCACCAGCTACGAGCAGTTGCGCGGCACGACGATCGGCGTCTCGGCGCTCTCCTCGGGTGACGCTTTCTTCGTTCAGAAGATGATGGAGCGGGCCGGCCTGCGCCTGCAGGAGGACTACGACCTACTGCCGGCCGGCGGCACGCCCGAGCGGTACGCCGCGCTCAAGAGCGGCACCATCGCCGGGGCGCTGCTCGTCCAGC
>DATGMD010000095.1:0-11859 GCA_035293805.1 Chloroflexota bacterium
CCTGACGTCCCCGCCGGGAGCACCGGTGCCTGACGGACCGCGCTGGCGGAGAGTGACCACCGCGCCGCGCGCGGCGCGCTCCCGGCCCGCCCGACCCGCCGGGCCGGGAGCCGCCACCCTCCCGCTCGCGCGCCCCACCGGGACGCGTGCCGGCAACGTCTACCCACAACCCGAAATCTGGCCCATCAAGGAGCACCGTTTGATCGTTCCTCGGCAAAATCGCCGATCGCTGCCGCGCCCGGCGCCATCATACCCGGCGCAACCGGCGCCCCCCCTTCCTTCGCAGGGAAGGGGGGCGGGGGGGTAGGTCCGGCGCCCCAGCCGCATCGCCGCCCGCGCCGATCACGACCCGCTTTGCGCGCGTCGCGTCACGCGCACTACCATGTTCCTGCCGTGCGCCGACGCGTGGGAAGGGATGCTCGCAATGCAGTTCTACATGTTCCACTTGATGCCGTGGCCCTACCTGCCCGACGACTTCGCGCAGACCCACGACACCGCCTGGGTCGTCTGCGAGAACGCATTGTACGACCCCGTAAAGGGTCACGAAGTCTACAACCGCTACCTCGACGAGCTGGAGCTGGCCGACCGGCTGGGCTTCGACGGCGTGTGCGTCAACGAGCACCACCAGAACGCCTACGGCCTCATGCCCTCGCCGAACATCATGGCGGCGTGCCTCGCCCGGCGCACCACGCGCGCTAAGCTCGTCATCCTGGGCAACGTGCTCACACTCTACGATCACCCCCTCCGCGTGGCCGAGGAGATCGCCATGCTCGACGTCATCAGCGGCGGGCGTGTCGTCTCGGGCCAGGTGGTCGGCACCGGCAACGAGTTCTTCTCCTACAACGTGAACCCCACCTACGCCCGCGAGCGCTACCACGAGGCCCACGAGCTGATCCTGAAGGCCTGGACCACGCCGGGGCCGTTCGCCTGGGAGGGCACGCACTACCGCTTCCGCTACGTCAACGTCTGGCCCAAGCCGATGCAGCAGCCGCACCCGCCGATCTGGATTCCGGGCTCCGGGTCGCGCGAGACGATCGAATGGGTGGCGAAGAAGCGCTACACGTATATGGTGCTGCCCACCCTCGCGCCCTACGCCCTGCGCGTCGCCAGCGCCGAGTACTTCCGCGAGGCCTGCGAGCGCGAGGGCTATACGCCACGCCACTCGCAGATCGGCTGGGGCATCGGCATCTACGTCGCCGAGACCGACGCCCAGGCCGTCGAGGAGTACGAGCCCCACTTCTGGTACTACGCCAAGAACCTGCTGCGGAACCGCGACACCTTCAACGCGCCGCCCGGCCACGCCACCGTGAAGTCGACGCTCGGCGTCATGGAGGCGCGGCGCAAGAGCCGCCCCGGCAACTTCAACACCTGGGAGGAGATCCAGAAGGGCGGCTACGTGGTGGTCGGCAGCCCCGCCACCGTGCGCGACCGCCTGAAGGAGATCGCGGCCCACAGCGGCCTCGGCACGCTGATCCCCAACTTCTCCGTGGGCAACGTGCCGACCCACCTGACGCGCAAGAGCGTCGAGCTGTTCGCCCGCGAGGTGATGCCGGCGCTGCGCGACGTGAACACCGATGAGCCGGTTGCCGCCCCGGCCGGGGCGGGCGCGCGCGCATGAGCACGGAGACGACCCGCGCGATCGGCGGCCGCGCCACGCGCATCACGGAGGCGGGCGACGGCCGGCCCCTCCTCTGGCTGCACGACACGCGCGGCAACCGCTGGACGCCCGGCCACGAGCTGCTGAGCGACGCCTGCCGCGTGATCGCGCCCAGCCTGCCCGGTTTCGACGACTCGACCACCCTCGGTCGCATCGACGAGCCCGAGGACGTGGTGTTCTGGCTGCTCGACCTGCTGGACGCGCTGGCGCTCGACCACCCGGTCGTGCTCGGCGCCGGGCTGGGTGGCTGGCTGGCGGCCGAGCTAGCGGTGCGCTACCCCGAGCGACTAAGCGCGCTGGTGCTCGTGGACGCCTACGGCATCCAGGTGGACGGCGCGCTGGCCGCCGACGAGTTCGCGCTGACGCCGCCGATGCTGCGGCCACTGGTCTTCGCGGATCCCACGAGCGACTTGGCGCGCGAGTGGCTGCCCGACGTGGAGACGCCCGAGCGGCTGGAGCGCGCGCTCCACGCCCGTGTGGCGGCCGCGCGTCTGGCCTGGCAGTTTCCGTACTCGCCGAAGCTGCGCGGGCGGCTCGGGCGAGCGAAGCTGCCCGCGCTGATCGTCTGGGGCGAGCAGGACCGGCTGGTGCCCGTCGCCCACGCCCACGCCTACGCCGAGGGGCTGCCCGACGCTCACGTCGCGCTCATCCCCGGCGCGGCCCACTACCCGTATATCGAGGCCCCCGAGCCGTTCGCGCACGCGGTCCAGCGCTTCCTCGGCTGAGCTGATGCCAAACATACTGATGGGTGCGGGCCAAGCAGCATCCCGCAGGCGGCTAACTGGCGGGCTGCTGCTTGCTGCGCCCCGCCCGGTCGCCAGTCGGCCGGGGAGCGGGCGGGGCGCAGCACGCCGCGCCCTGCCGGTCGAGTCCACATCGATAGTGCCGACTACCGGGAGTGCGAAGCATGATGCGCCCGCAGGCAGTCGCCATCGCCGTTCTCTTGTCGTTCGCGGCCTGCGCGCCCGCGACGCCACCCGCCGCCGCGCCTGCACCAGCCGCGCCGCCCACCGCCGTTCCACCCGCCGCGCCGACTGCTCCTCCCAGCAGTGGGGGAGCAGGCGGGCCGTCGCCCGGCCCCGCGGCAGCGGGGAGTCCCTCGCCGATCGACGTCAAGTATGCTTACGCGCCGCGGCTGCCGATGATCCCCGTGTTCGTCGCGGAAGAGAAGGGCTTCTTCACTGGACAGGGGCTCGCGGTCGACTTCGTGCCGTTCGCCGGCGGCTCGAATGAGATGCTCGCGCCGCTCTCCCAGGGGCAGCTCGACGTGGCGGCCGCCGGGCTGAGCGCGGGCATGGTGAACGCCGCCGCCGACGGCGTGCTGTTCCGCATGGTGGCCGACGAGGGCCAGATCGCCCACGGCCGCTCGGTCTACAACCTGTCGGTGCGCAGCGACGTGGCCTCCAAGTTCAAAACCGTCGCCGATCTCCAAGGCAGCACGGGCGGGGCGCCAGCGATTGACTCCGGCCTGTCGTTGCCGTACACCTTCTACAAGATCGCGCAGGCGGCCAATCTCACCACGCCAGACGGCCTGCAGTTCGCCAACTTCACCTTCGTCGAGACGCCGCCCGGCGGCCAGGGCGACCAGATGGCCATGTTCCAGAACAAGGTCCAGGAGTGGCAGATCACCGTCGAGCCGACGGCCGCCCTGCTGGAGGATGCCGGCCTCGGCGTGCGCTGGCTGCGCACCGACGAGATCGTGAAGGATCCCATTCAGGCGTATACCATCCTCTACGGCGAGCGCTTCATGCGCGACAAGCCCGAGGGCGCGCGCAAGTTCATGGTGGCCTACCTGCAGGGCCTGCGCTACTTCCTCGACAACGTGGACACGAACGCCGCCGAAATCAACGCCATCGCTGCCAAGCACGCGAAGATGCCCGAATCCGTGGTGGCCAACTCTCTCTGGGCCTACTACGATCCCAACGGCCGCATGGACCTGCAGAGCCTGCAAGACCAGCACGATTTCTGGCTCAAGAAGGGCCTGATTCGCAAGGGGATCGGCCAGGTCAGCCAGCTCGTCGACTACAGCTACCTGGACGGCGCGCTAACGCAGCTCGGCACGCGCTAGCTTCCCCCTCTCCCCTTGGGAGAGGGGACACTAGAGATAACGATTACCCCATCTCCCGCTGGGCGCGGGACGCGCGCGACAATACGTAGCCCCTCCGGGAGGGAGGGGCCGCCGTACCTACTCCCCTCTCCCCCTGGGAGAGGGGTCGGGGGTGAGGGAGATGCCACCACGCGAGCACGACTATGGCGGTCGGCCGGGCATGGGCCCGATCGACCGTACGCCCCACGACCTGTCCGACTGGGAGATCCTGACGGACGCCATCAGTACTGCCATCGGGCGCAAGGGCATTCGCACAACCGACGAGCACCGCCGCGCGCGCGAGGACATGGACCCGGCGCTGTACCCCGCGCTGGGCTACTACGAGCGCTGGGTGGTGGGCAACGAGGCGATCTTGTGCGAGAAGGGCTACCTGACGCGCGAGGAGATCGACCGCAAGATGGCCGAGCTAGAGGAGCGATGGGGGGAGCCATGAGCACCAGAGTGCCGCGCTTCAAGCCGGGCGACCGCGTCCACGTGCGGTTTGCCGAGCCGCCGGGACACATCCGCACGCCGCACTACATCCGCGGCAAGACGGGGACCGTCGAACGCTACTACGGCGACTTCCCGAACCCCGAGGAGCTAGCCTACGGCAAGGACGGCCTGCCGCCGCGGCCGCTCTACCTGGTCGGCTTCAGCCAGCGCGACGTGTGGCAGGAATACCCGGTGGCGGGCGACAAAGTATACGTGGACATCTACGAGCACTGGCTGGAGCCAGCATAGGCCCCGGCGGCGCGGAGGATTGAGCGGCTTCCCTGTCGTCTCTCCGCCGGTGCAGGAGGACTCCCCTGCCGGGGGGCTGGGGGCCGGCTCCCCGGCCTCTCCCCGGGGGTGCAGGGGCGCCCTCCTGCCGGGGGCCTGCTCCCTCCCCTCGGCCCCGGGGGTGCAGGGGCACTCCCCTGCCGGGGGCTCGCTCCCCGTCCTCCTCGGGGGTGCAGGGGCGCTCCCCTGCCGGGGGCCGGGGGGTGTCCCCCCAGCTACCTCCTCTCCCTCTCTTCGAGGGGGTAGGAGGCGCCCGAGGGGCCTCATTGAACAGTAGCGCAGGAGCGTCAAATGAGCGACGGGCACGAGGGCGGGGTGCCTCCCCATGAGCACCCGCGGCACGAGCTAAGCCACTACGCCAAGCGGATCTACGCCATCCGCGACCTGCTGATCGAGAAGGGCATCCTCACGCCCGCGGACATTCAGGAGAGCATCGACTACTTCGAGCAGCGCACGGCGACGAACGGCGCGAAGTTGGTCGCCCGCGCCTGGGTCGATCCGGCGTTCAAGGCGCGGCTCATCGCCGACCCGAAGGCGGCCTGCGCCGAGATGGGCATCGACGCGAGCGGCATCAACGAGTTCGTCGTGCTGGAGAACACCGAGCGGGTGCGTCATCTCGTGGTCTGCACGCTCTGCTCGTGCTATCCGCGCCCGATCCTGGGCCGGCCACCCGACTGGTACAAGAGCCTGAACTACCGGGCGCGCGCGGTGCGCGAGCCGCGCGCGGTGATGGCCGAGTTCGGCACGGCGCTGCCGCCCGACGTGGAGGTACGCGTCCACGACAGCACAGCCGACATGCGCTACCTGGTGCTGCCACTGCGCCCGCCCGGCACCGAGCACCTGAGCGAGGCCGAGCTTGTTCACCTCGTCCCGCGCGACAGCCTGATCGGCGTCGTCGACCCGCGCTACGAGCCCGCCACGACGTCGACCGCGACATCCTGAGGGGCAGCGCGTGGGGGCAGAAGGGAGCCCGGGCATCGCCGCAGCAGATCCCTGCCTCGGTGTGAGCGCGCACTACGGATGGGCCGACCTCAGCGAGCCGATACTGGACGCCCTCCGCGCGCAGGGCAAGGGCGCAGGCGTGGACTTGCCCTAAGCCGCGCGCCCTGGACACCCTCTGTGCGCAGGGCAAGAATCTCGACGCCCTCACGGCGGACGACCTCGCGCCGCGGACACAGCTGACCGCCCGTCCCAAGGTCGCCACCCGTCCGCACGGCGACGATGTTGACGGCGCGCGTCGGACTCGGCGACCGGATTACGTTTCACCATGGCAACGCGCTGGACATGCCGTTCGACAACGCCAGCTTCGACGTGGTCTGGCACGAGCAGTTCGCCATCCACGTCCCGGACAAGGAGCGGCGGTACCGCGAGGTGTGGCGCGTAGGGACATGTTCACTTGTGGGGATGCAACCGTTGCCATGGCCCGCCCTACGGGCCGGGGAACATAGTGTGGAAGCGGTCGGCGCGGGCGCGATCACCCTCGACGCAGGCGCGGCCGCGCTGCTCCTCCTCGGCCAGCGTGGCGCGGCCGTAGATCAGCAGGGCGAGCGTGCTGAGGGGCGCGGTGATCGTCACGTCGGCGGGGCCCTCGCCGGCGCGCTGCACCCGGACCGCATCCGGCGTGGCGACGAGTAGCCAGTTCTGGTCGGGCGCGTCCTGGGCGACCAGGCGGAAGCGGCCCTCCCCCTTGGGACCGCGCTGATAGATGCGGGGCAGGTTGCTCTCTAGCAGCATCGGTAGCAGGAAGCCGGCCACTTCTCGATCGATCGTCGCGTCGCGGCCCAACGAGTGCAGCAGGTCCCACTGGTGGAAAGCGATCTCGGCCAGCCGCTGCTGAGCGTACCAGCGCGCCGAGCGGTTGCCGGCCGGATGGTAGCAGATCGCTTCGAGCTGCTCGGGGCTGAGCCGTTCGAACGCAGCCTCCAGGTCCGCGGAGGTCTGGTCGAGGATGGCGACGACCTCCGCGGGCGGCGCGTCGGTGATGTACTGCACGCGCTTGGCGCGCTCCTCGGGGTTGATGCCCGGCTCGGTGAGGCCCGCGACCCCACGCTCCACGTTGAGCTGGATGAACTCGGCGTTGTTCACGATGTGAGCGACGAGGCGCCGCACGGGCCACGGGGGGCAATTGCTGGGAGTATCCCATGCCTCGGCCGGCAGACTGGACAGCGTATCGCGCAGCCGCTGCGTCTCGGCGCGGATTAGTCGCAGGCTTTGGTCCACCTCGGCATGAGCAGCCATAGCTCTCTCCTTTGGGGGGCACCCAAATCCCCGAGGTGAGGAAAGGGGTTGGGGGTGTCCCCCAACCCCCGCCTCACAGGCTGTCGGCGATGTGGGGATAGCGTGGCCCCATACGGGTATAGACAACACCGCCCTGCCGTGCTGCCCGCTCGGGGCCTGGGCATCTGCGTAAGGTTGGTAGGTAGGTTGACGTGGTCGAGCTTATATACCAAGCACCGCACCCGCTTAGTGATGGGGCGGCGTGGGGCGCGACCGCTTCAGCTCGTAGAAGCTCTGTTGGCCCGCGAGTGACTTGACATGGTCCCAGAGATCGCCGGCCTCTTCGCCCTCGGGAACTTTGTCGATCACCGGACCGAAGATGCCCGACTTCTGATCCTCGCGGAGCACGAGCGTCGGCACGCCGAACGCGCCCTGGTTAGCGACGACAGCGGCGTGCTCGGCAGCCACCTCGTCGCGCGTAGTGTCGTCCGCCAGCGCCGCCGCGCGCAGCCCCGGATCGAGCCCAGCTTCCTTCAGCGCGGCCTCGATCACCGCCGGGTCGTTCAACGTCTCCTCGCGGACGAATCGCGCCTTGCCGAGCGCGTCGTACAGGCGGTCGAATCCCTCGTCGCCGTATTTGCGCCGCACGAGGGCGAGGACGCGCAGCACCGGGGCGCTCCGGCCGTTCTCCCAGTCAACCTCCGTGCCTTCCTTCTTGTTGACCTCTTCCAGACAGAACAGCTTCCAGTGCACCTCAACGGGGCGCACCCGACGCACCTGCCGAATCCAATCGGCGGCACGCCAGGCCCACGGTCAAGCAGGGTCCGTATAAAACGCGACGACTTCCTTCGCGGCGCCTTGCGGCTGGCTCATCGCGGGCTCTCCTCTAATCCCTCTGTAGCGTGGGCCGGCGCCAGGGCACCGGCGAGCGGGGCGCGGCGGCCTGTGAAGTGGGTTGCCGCGACGCGCCCTTAGTATATCGCGAAGCTACTAGAAAAACAGAAGTGACCGGTAGCGGGCGTGTAGCAGGTGGCCACGGTTAGCCGGGCGGCAGCGGCGGGTCGGCGTCGAGGTCGACCTCGAGGCCGTTCAGGATGAGCGCGAGCATGCTGTAGTAGGCCACCAGGCCCGTAAGCTCGACGAGGCCCTGCTCGCCCAGGCCGGCACGTAACTCCTCTCCTAGAGCCGCGTCGGCGCGGCCGTCGCGGGTCAGCGCCTGGGCGTAGCGCACCGCCGCGGCCGTGAGCGGCGGGAGCGCGCCGGGCGCGGGCGCCTGGCCGGCGTCGAGCGCCGCGACGGTCGCGTCATCGAGCCCGTGCCGCGCGGCCAGCGGGTGGTGATGGGCCTGCTCGTAGGGGCAGTCCCAGCGGCCGGCCACCGCCAGGATGACCGTCTCGCGCAGGGCGGCTGGCAAGATGGACTCGAAGCGCAGGTACGCGCCGGTGGCGCCCGCGCGCCGCATGAATTCGGGACTGTGCGCCAGCGCTCGCCACAAGTTGCCCACGCCGCCGCGTGAGGCGCCGACCTCCGCGAACGCGGCTTGCTGCGCGGCCGTGGCTGCCTCGGGCACGACCAGGGACACACGCGCCATCGTCCTCACCTCATTTCGAGGGCGCAGGGGAGTGGCTTGCGATATTGCGCGCCACACCCGGCCGGCGGCAGGGGGCCAGTACCATCCTCAAGCAAACCCATATTCCCGCCAGCGGTGGTCCACCTGCTCCAGATGCTCGCGCGGCGGCAGCGCGGTGGCGGGATAGGGGAACTTGCGGGTGGCGTCGATGCCCAGCTTCGAGCCGATGAGCCGCGCGCGGTCGGTGCTCGGCACGCCGGGCGGCGCCTGCGACGGGTCGAGGTTGACGGCCAGCGTGTCGCGCTCGACGTACACGTCGTGGGCCGGCTGGATGCGGAAGCTGAGCGCCCAGTTCAGCGCGAACTGGTCGCGCACGTCGATGTCGTCGTCCACGACCACGACGATCTTGGCGAACGACGGCTGGTGCGCCCAGGTGGCCCACATCACCTCGCGCGGCAGCGTCTCGCGCTCCTTGCGGACCGAGATGGCCACGTAGGCGGTGCTGCCACCCGCTTCCAGGTAGTGAACGTCGCGCACCGGCATGTTCATCACTTGCTGGAGGTGCTTCAGGAGCGCGACCTCGCGGCCGATGCCGCGGATGCGGCTGGACTCGCTGGGCGGCATCTGGCTGACGAACGCCTGGTAGATCGGGTCGCGGCGGTGGGTCAGGCAATTGACCTGGAAGACGACGTTCTTGCCCGCAGCACCCATGTACCCGGGGAACTCGCCGAAGGGGCCTTCTTCCTCCAAGTAGTCGGGATCGACCTTTCCCTCCAGCACGAACTCGGCGGTGGCGGGCACTTCCAAATCGACTGTCTCGCAGCGCACGAGCGGCACCGGTGCGCGGCGCAGGCCACCGGCCACGGCGAACTCGTCGGCGTCGTAGGGTACGCGGGTTACGGAGACGAGCCCGATCGTCGGGTCGGCGCCCACGACGACCGCGACGGGCATCTTACGGCCGAGCGCGCGGTAGCGCCGGATCTGCATGGCGATGTGCTGCACGCCACCCACGTGGAAGCCGCCGATGCCCGTGCGGTTGCGGCCCTTGAGCTGCATACGGTAGGTGCCGACGTTCCGCACGCCGGTGTCGGGGTCCTTGGTGATGACGAACGGCGAAGTGAAGAACGGCGCGGGGTCGTGCTCCACGGTCCAGGTGGGCACGGGCAGGTAGCCGAGGTCAACCTCGGCGCCATGCTTGATCACCTCCTTGCACGGCCCGCTGGTCACGATCTCAGGGGGGACCTGGTCCGTCTGTGCCTGCGCCCAGCGCTCGCCGATGCCCTCGACCGTTGTCTCCAGCGCCAGCGCGTAGACCTCGCGCGACGCGCCGAGGAGGCCGCAGGCGATGGGCACGGTGTGGCCGGCCACGCGCTCGAAGAGCAGCGCCGGCCGCCGCTCGGGCGGGATGTTCTGGAAGACGCGCCGCGCGACCGCGGCGACCTCCCACGACTTGTCCACCTCGGCGCGAACGCGGTGCAGCTTGCCGGCGCGCTCCAGCGCGGCCAGGTATTCGCGCATGTCGGCGTAGGCCACTGATTCCCCCAAGCTCGTAGGGCGGGGGCTCGTTCCCCACCGCCCGGTTGTGGGTGCGACGAGGCGGCAGGGGACCAGCCCCTGCCCTACGATATCCTCTTCTCGTGGTTGTGCTCTGTGACGCCAATACACCGTTGGCCGGGGTATTACGGCTTCCAGCCTTCGCGCTGGAGCTCGGCGTAGGCTTCGCGGGCCAGGTGCAGGTCGAATACCTGGCTCAGTGGTGGCGTCTCTTTCACCTCGCCGGCCGTGACGAGGACGTCGAGCGACTGGCGCAGCGTCTCGTCGTCAGCGTAGCCCTGCGGGATGAAGGCGTCGATCGTCAGGTCGTATAGCTCGCCGGCCTCCTCGGGCGACATGTCGAGAAAGTCGGCCATGATCGGCACGGTGCCCGCCTTGTCCGCCTTCATGTACTGCACGGCCTTGATCGAGCCGCGGATCATCCGTTTGATCATGTCGGGCTTGTCGCGCAGCCGCTGCTCGGAGGTCGTTAGACCCACCGAGGCGTTGTGAACACTCGGGTCCTTGTAGATCTTCAGGTCGACGTAGCCTTCCTTGACGGGACGAACCAGATCGGCGGTGCCGACCATCGACGCGTCGACGACGCCGGTGCTCAGCGCGGCCCAGAGGTTCGCCGGCGTGCGAAGCTGCACCCAGGTGATGTCGTTCACTGGATCGACGCCATACTTTTCGAGCACCAGATTGGCCATGATTTGCGCCGCGCTGCCGGCGGTGGTGATGCCCAGCGACTTGCCTTTCAACTCGGGAATCGAGTTGATGCCCGGGCGCGCGAAGAAGCCGTAGGCCGGGCGGTCCTGGGCGACCATGACGACCTTCAGCGGCGCGCCCTGGAGGATCGCCGACTGGGCGCTGCCCACGGAGCCGGTGAAGTCGTATTGCCCGGACACGACGGCGGGAATGCCGACCGTGGCGACGGCCTGCTCCAGGGACACGTCGAGCCCCTCGTCGCGGAACAGGCCGCGCTGGCTGCCCACGGCCGCGAACACGAAGTCCATGCCCTGCGACGGCAGCGTGAACGTTACCTTGTCGAGCGACCGTGGCGCCGGCGCGGTGGTTTGCGCCGCTGGTTGGCTGGCACTAGCGGACGGCGCGGCGACCGCGACCGAGGCGCTCCCGGCGGCGGGGCCGGGGGCGCTGCCCGGACGGCTGGCGGATTCGGGTGGGCTGGGGCCGGCCGCTTGCGCGCCGCACGCCGCGAGCAGCCCGGCTAGCGCCAGCGCCAGCAGCCGCGCGCCCGGTCGGCATCGATCTGGCATTGGGCTTCTCCCACGTATAACACTTGGGGGTCGCGGCGATTCTACGCCCGGGCGCCCGGCGGGGCAAGCGGTGGCCAGCACGGTGCGCCAATTTAGCCGAGGAACGGTCAAACGATGCTCCTTAACCGGGTGGTTAACTGCTAGGCCGGGCGCGGGTCTGCGCGTGCTCCTCGGGCGCGGAAGGTCGCATCGTTTGCCCCGTACGATACTCCCCCGGTAGCCTGCCGCGGGCCGGGCCGGCGGGGAAACCCCGGGCCGGGCGCGGGCGGCGGGCGCGGGGGAGGCGTGTACGGGCAGGGACGGCGACCACGTCGCGCCGAGGGCGGGCGCTCTCCTGCGCGCCTCGCGGCCTGTCTAAAGAGGGAAGCTATTGGCGGGGGGCTCGCGTCCGGCGCAGGCGGATGATACTCGATGCGGCCCGGCGGTTGGCCGCTGATAGAGTCCCAGGGCGATACTCCCCTGAAAAGAGGTGTGTAAAAAGCCGGGCCGTTGACAAAGACGGCCAGCGTGTGGTCCTCATCGGGATTGCCAGGATCACCGAGAGGAGGACGCGCACGCTGGCCGACGAGCTGAGGATGGCACTGACGGAGCGGTTGCACAAGAGCGAGGTCGGAGACGCGGAGTTTCTGAAAGCAGGGGTGCGCGTGCTGGCCCAGGCCCTGATGGAACTGGAGGTGGCGCAGCACCTGGGAGCCGAACGGTACGAGCGGGCGCCGACCCGGACCGGCCAGCGGAACGG
>DATGMD010000096.1:0-62626 GCA_035293805.1 Chloroflexota bacterium
CTGGGGCCCGCGGCTGTTCGAGGAGTACCACCTCTGGGTGTCGTACGAGCTAGGGGAGGACCTGCCGTACCTGCTGCAGTACGTGGGCGAGGACCACGTGGTGGTGGGCACCGACTACGGCCACCACACGCCGGGCACCACGGACCGGCTAGCGGCCGACCCCTCGGCGCAGGTCCACATGGTCAATAACTTGCGAGGGCGGGAGGACATGCCGGCGCGGATGATCGAGAAGATCCTGACCGAGAACCCGCGCCGCCTGTACGGCCTGGCCTGAGCCACCCCGCCGGGCAGCGCGAGCCGGCCGCCGCCGCCCGGCGCCGCGCGGCGCTCAGCCGCCGGCCGGGGCGCCGGGGCGGTCGTGGCGGTAGAGGAGAAACGGCCGCTCGCCGCGCGCGACCCAGCCGCCGGCCTCGGCGGCCGCCACAGCGGCGGGCGGCAGCAGCGCAAATACCTGCTCGGAGCCGGCCGCGGCCGCCGCGGCGCGAGCCGCGGCCAGCAGCGCGGGGCAGGCGACGGCGGTGCTGGCCAGGAAGGCGACCTCGGCCTCGGGCGGGCGGCCGTACTTCGCCGCCCGCGACGCCAGGTCGGGCGGGGTGAGCACGACGTACGAGCGGTCGTCGGCGGCCACGCGCACGCGGTCCGCGGCCACGGCCAGCGCCAGCCAGTCGCGGCTCAGCGCGGCGCCGATCCAGCCGTGCCAGCGAATCGGCTCGCCCAGCGCGAATACGGCCTGGGCCGCTTCCCACAGGGCCGGCACCTCGTCCGGGCGGGCGGGGCGCACGTCGGCAGTGGCGGTGTCGGGCGGCGCCGTGCCCGCCTCGACACGGAACGGGCGATACGCGTCGCGCACCGTGAAGCCGCAGGCCGCGGCGACGCGGTGCATCGGCGCGTTGCCCGCGTCGGTGACGAAGCGCAGCGTGTGCAGGCCGCTGGCCCAGGCGCAGGCGGCGACGTGACTCAGCAGCGCGCGCCCCAGCCCGCGCTCGCGGCGCTCGGGCGCCACCCGCACCCCCTCCAGCCAGCCCTCGCCGGGCGCCGCGACCACCAGCTTGACGACGGCGATCGGCTGGTCGGCCTCGTCGACGCCGGCGATGAACGCGCCCTCCGTATCCGCCAGCCAGTCGTCCCAGACGAGCGGCAGGTAGTCACCGTTGGGATACGTCTGGGCGCAGAAGGCGAACACCGCGTCGCGGTCGCGGGCCGCGGTAGGGCGAAACCGGTACGACACGGGCGCTCCTGAGCATACGCTACCCGGATTGTAGCAAGCGCGCCGGGGCGTCAGCGGCGCGCGAGCTGGACGGCGGCGCCGACGACCGCGCAGGCCAGCCCGACGAGGGGCGCCGCGCCGGCGAGGTCGGGCGGCAGCAGCACGGTGAGGGCGCTGGTGACGAGCAGGCCGCCGAGGATGGCGCTGCCGATCTTCAGCAGCGGCCCCTCCAGCGCCAAGAGGAGAATGCCGCCGACGATCGCGCCGACGAGCCAGGCCACGCCGCCGGGCAGCAGGTCCGGCCAGATGGCCGCCGCCTGGACGAGCGCCGCGCTGCCGACGATCGCGCCCAGCACGAACACGGCGACGCGCCGCAGCAGCCCCGCCAGCGCCCAGCCCAGGATAGCGCCCACGATCAGCGCGCCGATATTCAGCGCCTCCAGCGGCACCTCGGGTGGGGGCGTCACGCCGGCGCCGAGCACGGCGGCGAGAATAGCGCTGGCGGCCAGCGCGCCGAGCAGCGCCCCGAGCACGCTGATCTGCAGGACGACGAGCGCCCGCCCGGCGAAGGCCAGCAACAGGCCCACGAGCAGGAAGACCCACGGGCTGAGGGTAAGCTGTTCGGGCAACACGGCTAGCCCTTCGTCAAAGCCGACATCGGAGTTGCGGCCCGCGGGCCGCGGGCGTGATGAACGCACCCCTACGACACGCGGACTGCTCACCTTGCGCGCAAGGTGGTCCGGGCGCGCGGGCGCGCGATAGCGGGGCGCCGCGACGGACGCCTTGCCCCGATTCTAGCAGAGCGGCCGGGCGGCGCTTGACCGGCGGGGCGGGCGGGGCCACAATGGCCGTACACGCGCGAGCACGCGGGCGGCTGGCCTGAGCCGCTGGGGAGACGCCGATGACTGCCCCGCCCCCCGCCTCCTGGCCGGCCGCCGGCCCGCTGGCGGGCGCCACAATCGTGGACCTGACGATGACCTTCAGCCCCGACATCACGCCAGTGCCGGGCCACCCGTGCGCCGAGATCGTGCCGCTGCACGAGCACGCCACGCACGGCCGCTCGAACTCCATCGTGCGCTTCAGCATCCACACCGGCACGCACGTGGACGCGCCGTACCACTTCTTCCCGAACGGTCTGACGATGGACCAGGTGCCGCTCGACCGTCTGCTGCGCCCGGCGGTGCTCTGCGACCTGCGCGAGCGCGCGACGCCACAGCGCCCGTTCACGCGCGCCGACTTGGAGGCCGGCGGGCTGGCGGCCGGCAGCCTGCGCGGGCGCATCCCGGTGCTGTACTCGGGCTGGTCGGCCGAGCACTACCAGGCGTCAGACTTCTACACCCGCAACCCCTACCTGGCCGAGGACACGGCGCGCTGGCTAGCGGAAGAAGGCATCGCGGCACTGGCCATTGACTTCGCCGTCGACCCCGCCGAGCCTTATCCCTGCCACCAGATCCTGCTCGGCCAGAGCATCCCGCTCATCGAGAACCTGATCGGCCTCGACGCGCTCGACCGCCGCGAGTTCACGCTGATCGCCTTCCCGCAGAAGATCGGCGGCGGCAACGGCGGCCAGGCCCGCGTCGCCGCCGTGTACGGCTGAGGGCGCCGTGCTGCTGCGGCTGCACCACGTGGGGCTGATCGTGCGCGACCTGCAGGCGACCAGCGCGCAGTACACCGAGAAGCTGGGGCTGCGGCTGGATCGCGTCGAGGACTACGGCGACGGGCTGCTGCGCATCGGCTTCCTGGTGTGCGGCGACATGTTCCTCGAGCTGATCCAGCCGCTCACGGACGAGGGGCCGAACGCGGCCTGGCTGCGCACGGTCGGCGAGGGCATCCAGCACCTGGCGTTCGAGGTGGGCGACGTGAACGGCACGCTGGCCGAGCTGACGGCGCGCGGCGTGCCGCTGCTCGACTGCGGCGCGCGGCGGGGCGCTTCCGGCACGCGCATCGCCTTTCTCGACCCGCGCGGCTTCGCCGGCTCGCTGCTGGAGCTGGTCGAGGAGACGGCCGAGTCGCGCGCCGTGAACGCCCACGCGCTCGACGCCGGCTGGGTGCGCTACTGCGGTGCTCTGCCACCCCCCCAGCCCCCCAATCCTGGGGGAGAGTGGGGGGACACCCCCCACACCCCCCGGAGATTAAGAAAGAGGCCAGTTGGGGGGACACCCCCCAGGCCCCCCGCCAGGGGAGCGCCCCTGGACCCCCGGGGAGAGGGACGGGCGGACCAGGCCCCCGGACGGGGAGCACCGCTGGCCCCCCGGAGTGAGATGCCCACTGGGGAAGGCGCGCAAACCCCCGGCCGCGGGGCACCCCCGCACCTCTCGGGACGGGAGCGGGCGACGTGAGCGAGCGGCAGCCGCCTTCTCAGCACGCAGTACCCAGCACTCAGCACTCCTCGCCGGGTCCGCTGGCGAGCGTGCGGGTGGAGGGACGCGCTCGCCGCCCGCCTGGCGGCCAACAACGCCCGCTGGCGGGCGTGCGGGTGGTGGACCTGACGTGGTACCTGGCGGGGCCATACGCGACGATGATCCTCGCCGACCTGGGCGCCGAGGTCGTCAAGATCGAGCGGCCGGACGGCGATCCGGTGCGCGGCAACGGTCCCTTCTACGACGCGGCGGGCGCCTACAGCTCGTACTTCATGAGCGTGAACCGCGGCAAGCGGAGCGTCGTGCTCGACCTGAAGCACCCGCGCGGCCGCGAGCTGCTGCTGGCGCTGGCGGCGCGGGCCGACGTGCTGGTCGAGAACTTCCTGCCCGGCACGATGGCGCGCCTGGGGCTGGGCTACGAGACGCTGGCGGCGCGCAACCCGCGCCTGATCTACGCGGCGCTGTCGGGCTTCGGCCAGACGGGGCCGTATGCCGACCGGCCGGCGCTCGACGTGATCGTGCAGGCCATGGCCGGCACGATGAGCGTCACCGGCGAGCCGGACGGGGAGCCGATGCGCGCGGGCGCGTCGATCGGCGACGTGACAGGTGCGCTGTACGCGACGATCGGCATCCTGGCGGCGCTGCACGAGCGCGAGCGCAGCGGCCACGGACAGCTCCTCGACGTGGCGCTGCTCGACAGCCAGGTGGCGATTCTAGAAAACGCCTTCGCGCGCTACTTCGCGACGGGCGAGGTGCCGGGCCGTTACGGCACGGCGCACCCGCTCATCACGCCGTTCCAGGCGTTCGCCACGGCCGACGGCTACGTCGTCGTGGCGGCGTCGTCGCAGGCGCAGTGGCGGGCGCTGTGCGGCGTGCTCGGGCGCGAGGCCCTGTGCGCCGACCCACGCTTCGCCGAGCGCGCCGCCCGCACGCGGCACCGCGCGGCCCTGATCCCGATCCTGGCCGAGCTGTTCGCCGCGCGGTCCACGGCCGAGTGGGTGGCGCTCTTGGGCGCGGCGGGGGTGCCGTGCGGGCCGGTGAACACGGTGGACGCGGTGGCTGCGGACCCGCACGAGCAGGCGCGCGGGATGTTCGTGGACCTCGACGTGCCGGGGCTCGGTGCCTGGCGGGCGGTGAACAGCCCGCTGCGCTTGAGCCGCACGCCGGCAGGCCCGGCCGGCCCGCCACCCCGCCTGGGCGAGCACACCGATGCCGTGCTGGCCGAGCAGCTCGGGCTCGACGCCGCTGCCCTCGCCGCGCTGCGGGCAGAGGGCGCGATCGGGTAACGGGCCTCAGGTGTAGGCGCTGTGCCAAGCCGCGACGAGGCGGCGGAGCGCGGGCTGGCGGGCGGCGAACTGGGCGGCGCGGGCGACGTTGCGGCCCGACGGATGGGGGAAGCCGAACAGGCAGCGGCACGGATCGAGGGCGCCCCGCGCCACCAGGAGCCGCAGCACCTCCTCCACGCTCGTGCCGAGCGGCACCACGAGCGCGCGGTCGAGCAGTGCTAGCTCGGGCGCCAGGTAAGTGTCCACGAACCGCAGCAGCCCGGGATGGCGCGCGAGCCGGGGCGCCGTGCCCGCGTAGTCCTGGCCGCCCCGCTGGACGGGGTAGCGCACGGCGGCCGTCGCGTGCAGCAGGTGGGCGTGGCGCGGCATGAAGAGGAGCGCCGTCGTCGCTAGCCCGAGGGCGGCCTGCACGCCGATGCCGTCCAGCATGGCGACGAGGTGGGGGCGCGTCGGGCCGCCGAAGCTGGCTGTCGTCTTCACCTGGCGCGCGATCTCGCTACCTTCCAGGCCCTGACCCAGCGCCTCACGGGCGACGCGGTAGGCCAGCGCGGTCTCGCGGCGGCCGGGAGTGATGCCGACGAGCGCGAGCCGCGCGGCTGGGCTCACGTAGTCGAATGGACCGTAGTAGACGTCCAGGGGACCGCTCGCGCCCAGGTGGAACGGCGTGCCGCGGAGCGCGTCGAACGCGAAGGCGCCGCGCCACGACGGCAGCCAGCGGAGCCACTCGCCGTAGAGCGCGGCTGGGTCGCGGGGCATCTGGAGTGTCATCGCGTACAGCTCCTCGGGCGGCCGGCTGGGACCGGGGCGCCTCGCACCGCAGGCGAGCGGCCGCGGTGACGGAGGGCCGGGTTTCATACCCGCCCGCGGCCTGTGGCGCGGAATACGGCAAGCGCCACTGCCCCCGTAGCGGAGCCGGAGTTGCCGGTACGGCCGGCGCAGCGGGGGCTTGGGCGCGGAATCCTGCAAGCGCCACTGGCCGCCACCCCGGCGTTGCTACCATCCACTAGACGACAAGCGCTCCGACGGCGTTGACCCGCGCCGCGGCCGTCGTCTACGATGAGGCAAACCCCCAAGATGATGCACGCCAGCAGACCGGAGGGGCCATGACCGCGATCCAGCCGGGCGCCGCCACCCAGGACTACGAGCTGCTGCTCGACCTCGTGAAGCGCCGCGCCAGCGTCCGCAACCTGAAGCCGGACCCGATCCCCGACGAGTACATTAACCTGGTACTGGAAGCGGGCCACTGGGCGATGTCCGGCGCGAACTCCCAGCCCTGGGAGTACCTTGTCGTCAAGGACCCGCAGGTCAAGAAGGACCTCTGGCGCGCGTACATCGAGGAGAACGACGACTTCATCTACTGGATGGAGCAGCAGCGGGTGGCCGAGCTGCGCCACCCCTCGTTCCAGCTCACCGCCGACGAGCAGTACCAGCGGCGGCGGCGGAAAGGCTGGTCGGAGGCGCCCGCGCTGATCGTCGTGCTCGGTGACGGCCGGCGGCAGTGGGGCACCGTGCAGGGCGCCCACACCTTCGGCCGCGACCAGTCGCACCTGACGGACGGCCTGGCGAACACCTGCATGCTGATGCACCTGGCCGCCGCGTCGCTCGGCCTCGGTACGCAGTGGAACACGATCCACATCCAGGAGCCGTTCAAGCGCATCCTGGGCGTGCCCGACCTGCTGACGCTCTACCTCATCATCCCGATCGGCTATCCGGCGGTCGAGCCCCTGGTCGGCGTGCGCCGCGACCTGGACGACATCGTGCACCACGACCACTACGATATGTCGAAGTACATGACCAACGAGCAGATCATCGAGTACCTCTACCAGCTCCGCGGCAAGACGATCCCCAAGTACCGCCAGTCCATGCTCAGCGCCGACGCCGAGGAGAAGTAGCCCCGGCTGGTCGCCGGGCGCGGGCGCGCTGAGGTTTCAGCAGGAGGCAGACCCTCTGGGAGCGCGGCCGTCCCGGCCGCATTGTCGGCGTCGGTTGCGCCGGATGGGCAGGCGAGACGTCTGCGCTCCCAGGGGGTCGAACCTCGCCATCCTTCCAAAACTTGAAGAGGGTTTGCTTTGCAGCGCATGCACGACTTAAGAGCCTTTGACTGGATTGCGAACGGGCGCACTCCATTGCCTGGCCGTTTTGAGAAGGCAACTGGAGTCCCTGTTTCGGCCTGTCTTCCACCGGGTTATCCATCGTACTGCAAAATATTCCCCGCGGTGTACGAAGATCTATTGATGCCAGACAAAACAGTAGGCTCGGATGAGTATATGCGCAGAAGAGTGGATGAGCTTCGCCAAGCTGGTTATGATAGTAGATCAGCTCGTATCATAGCGCACAAAGAAGAGCATGAGCTCCGGGAGTCACTTTTTAAGCAGCCGAAGCTGGACACGACTCGTTTTCAACGAGTCCGCATGCAGACCTTAGCTAACCGTTACGGGGTCCAGTTTCATCCATTGTTCAGCAACGAGGACTCCAGAGTAGATAACCGGGCAGACGAAATCAACAGATAGTTTCACACACGCAGATTTTACCTCATAGAACGGTCGCTTCTTGAGGCCAGGCGCGTGGCTACTTGGGCCAGGATTGGACTGTCGGATCGGGAGCCGGGACCGGCATGGCTTCGGCCGGTCAGCCGGTTGCGGCGCTGGCGGCGCGGGCGCGGTAGCGGGCGAGGTTGCCGCCGCGCTTGACCTTGCCGGGGAGGTCGGTGCCGAGGATCTCTTCGGCAAGCTGGGCGGCCTCGATTAGGCGGTCGAGGTCGATGCCCGTTGCCACCCCCATCTCCTGGCAGATGAAGACGGCGTCTTCGGAGCAAACGTTGCCGGCGGCGCCCTTGTGCTCGGCGAACGGGCAGCCGCCCATGCCGCCCACGGCCGTGTCGAACTCGGTGACGCCCATCTCCAGCGCGGCCACGAAGTTCGCGATGCCCGTGCCGCGCGTGTCGTGCAGGTGCAGGTAGAGTGCCAGGTCGGGCCAGCGGTCGCGGACGAGGCCGACGAGGCGCTTAATCGCCAGCGGGTTGGCCCAGCCCATCGTGTCCATGAGGCCGATCTTGCCCACGGGCATGCCCAGCTCGCTGGCGCGGGCCTGCGCCTCGTCGAGCAGGGCCACGACGCGCTCGGGCGGGATCGCGCCCTCGTAGTTGCAGCCCCAGGCGGCGCCAACCGTGAGCGTCAGGTGGTCGAAGCCGGCGGCGCGGTAGGCCGCGACGTAGGCCGGCAACTGCTCGAGCTGCTCCTCGATGGTGCGGTTGGCGTTCTTCTTCCAGAAGGTGCTGCTGGCGGGCACGGCGAAGCTCGGGCGCAGGGTGAGCACGTCGCGCAGCTTCAGCGCCCGCTCAAAGCCTTGCAGGTTCAGCCAGATGCCCTCGTACTGCACGCCCGGCGCCTTGCGGATGCCGGCGGTCCAGGCCTCGGCGTCGGCCATCTGCGGCACCCACTTCGGGCTGACGAACGAGGCAAACTCGATCTCGCGCATACCGGTGTCAGAGAGCGCGTCCACCAGCCGCACCTTGTCCTCGGTCGGCACGACGCGCTTCTCGAACTGCAAGCCCTCGCGGGGGCCGACCTCGCGCAGGTGGATGGCGCTCGGCAGGTCGCTCATGGGGTCGTCTCTCCTTCCCGCGCGGGGGGCGCGCTCTGGGGAGCGCCGCGATCGACCGGCGCCCCCGCTTCGATAGCATGCGCGGCCAGCAGCGCGTCAATCTCCTGGTCGATCAGGCCGGCCTCGGCCAGCACCTCGCGCGTGTGCTCGCCCAGGCCGGGCGGCGGCCGCCGCAGGCCGAAGGCGTAGGCGTCGCTGCGCCAGGGCAGCTTCGGCAACGGCGCGGTGGCGCCATCGGGCAGCGGCACGGGCAGTAGCTGGTCGGTGGCTGTCAGGTGGGGATCGTCGAGAAGCTGGTCGGGTCGGCGCACGGGGCCGCAAGGCACGCCGGCGCGCTCCAGCAGCTCCAGCAGCGCGGCGCTCGGGTACTTCGCCGTCTCCTCGCGCACACGGGGGAGGAGCCAGGGGCGGGCGGCCACGCGCTTCAGGTTGCTGTCCAGGCGCTCGTCGGCGAGCAGGTCGGGCAGGCCGAGCGCGCCGCAGAAGCGCTCCCAGTGGGCGTTCGAGGTGACGGCGATGAACACCTGCTCGCCGTCGGCAGTGGGGAACAGGTGGAAGATGCCCCAGCCCATGCGCACCGACTGGCCGGCCTCGGGCATGGGGACCGACGGCTCGCCGTTGAGGGCGCTCATCGCCATCCACTGGCCGACCCAGAACACCGAGGTCTCGTACAGGCCCGCGACGATCCGCTCGCCGCGGCCGGTGCGCTCGCGCTGGGCGAGGGCGGCGAGGATGGCGATGACGCCGTAAGTGGCGGCGCCGATGTCGATGATCGAGGCGCCCGCGCGCAGCGGCTGGCCGCGCGGCCCGGTCATGTAGGCCAGGCCGCCCATCATCTGCGCCAGCTCGTCGAGCGAGGGGCGGTGCTCGTACGGCCCCGGCAGGAAGCCCTTGAGCGAGAGGTAGACGAGGCGGGGATTGAGCGCGGCGAGGGCGTCGTAGCCGAGGCCCAGGCGGTCGAGCACGCCGGGGGCGTAGTTGTCGAGGACCACGTCGGCGGTACGGACGAGGCGGCGGAAGGCCTCCTTGCCGGCGGGCGCCTTGAGGTCGAGCACGATGCTGCGCTTGTTGCGGTTCAGGAAGTAGAAGACGTAGCCGTTGCCGCTCATGCGGCGGGCCTGGTCGCCGCCGTCGGGGCGCTCGATCTTGACCACGTCGGCGCCGAGGTCGGCGAGAATCAGCGCGGCGGTCGGCCCGGCCACGATGTGGCCCAGCTCCAGCACGCGCGTACCCGCGAGGGGCAGGTGGCCGTTGGATGCTCTCATGCTGGCTCGCACTCCGCGATGATACGGAGAGTGTACGCGCCGGGTGGGCGCCCGGCCAGCCACCCACCCACCGTCGCGGCGTGCATCCCCGCTGGCGACGCCGCCGACGATCAGCAGCGGCTCGCCCGCTTCTAACGCAGGTCTAACGCCGCAAGCCTTGTCGAGCGCCGCGGGAGCGGGACATAAATCTCTAGGCCGCTTGCTTCGAGCCAGTCCGTGGTGTGGGTGTTCTTGGTGTGTAGAACTCTGCCTGATGGAGTAGCAACGATGCGTCGACTTCTCTATCTGCTAGTGGTTCTGGGCATCACCCTGACGCTCATGACGGCGTTCGCCGTCCCGGTCGCCTCGGCCGCCGAGCTAGCGAGTCTGGGCGCCCCGGCTGCCGAGCTAGGCGGTCTCGGCGCCCCAGCCGCGTCCGGGACGCACGCGCTTCTGCCCCCCGGCGGCGATCCGTCGTGGTTCTGGTGGTGGGGCGCACCCCCTGCGGCGTGGACCTGCACCTGGAGCTGGCCGAGCTACTGTGCCGGCCCGTCCGTGGTGGCCCCCTGGATCCCGTCGCTGGGGATCATCTGGTAATTGCCTCGCACCCTGACCACACCCCGTGATTGGCGCCGAGCCCAAAGGCTCTCACTAGAAGGCCGCGGGCCGGTTACCGCCCAGCGGGACCGGCCCGCGCCGCGAACCCGTTCCGGGCAGGCCACCGCCCCGGGTGCCCTGCTGGTAGACCAGGCTTTGTCGGAGATCCACATGCGTATCGCTCAAGTTGCGCCACCATTCGAGTCCGTGCCCCCCACGCACTATGGTGGTACCGAACGAGTCGTATCGCTGCTCACCGAAGAGCTAGTGCGGCGCGGGCATGAGGTGACCCTCTTCGCCAGTGGCGATTCCACGACCAGCGCTCGCCTGATTCCCACCGTCGACACCGCCCTCTGGCGACAGCCGCAGGTCCGCGATCCCCTCGTTTACTGGTCCATCACGCTCGGCGAGGCGTACCGGCGCGCGGCACGCGGGGAGTTCGACCTCATCCACTCGCACCTCGATTTCCTCGCCTGGCCGTTGGCGGCGCTCTGCGCCACGCCGACCGTGACGACGCTGCACGGCCGCCTCGATCTGCCGGACCTGCCACGCATCTGCGCGCGTTTCCCGGAAATGCCGTTGGTGTCGATCTCGGAGAGTCAGCGCGCGCCGCTGCCGCGCGCCAACTGGGTTGCCACGGTCTATAACGGCGTCGATACGGATCGGCTGAGCTTCCACGAGCAGCCGGGCGACTACCTCGCCTTCCTGGGTCGGATCGCGCCGGAGAAGGGCGTGGAGCACGCGATCCAGATCGCCCGGCGGGCGGGGATGCCGCTCAAGATCGCCGCGCGGATGCCCCTGCAGAACAGTGCCGACCCCAATGCCCAGCGCGACTGGGACTACTATCGCGCTGTCGTGGCTCCCCTCCTGAAGGAGCCGGAGGTCGAGTACATCGGGGAAGTAAGCGACCGCGACAAGGCCGACTTCCTGGGCCACGCGCGCGCGCTGCTGTTCCCGATCGACTGGCCCGAGCCCTTCGGGTTGGTAATGGCGGAGGCCCTGGCCTGTGGCACGCCAGTGGTCGCGCGGCGCCGAGGGGCCGTGCCCGAGGTCGTGGTCGATGGCGTCACCGGGCTCATCGGGGATACGAATGACGAGCTGGTACAGCTCTGCGGACACATCGACCGCCTCAGCCGGGCAGCGTGTCGCGCAGACGCCGTGCGACGCTTCTCGCCGCGGGCGCTGGCGGATGGCTACGAAGCCGCCTATCGCCGGGTCCTGGAGGGCTCGGCGGTGCCGTCGCTCACGGCCAACGGAGGGCTAGCGTGGTCCCCAGCGGGCGACCGGCACGCCACCTGGCCGATCTCTTCCCTTGTCGATGGCGTATGCCAGACAGTGTGAGGACAGCCCCCTCGCTTGCCCCCATCTCACGCGTGCCATGTTCACCGCGCCGCTGGCCGCCTTGCCGGCGGCGCGGCCAGCCGCGAGACTCGAAGGCGAGCGTGGCGTAGCGCAGGTAGATGCCGCCGCGGGGGGCGCGGCGAGGGGGCCGTTGGCCACGAGCACGGCGATGACGTGGCGGGCGCCGGGCACGGCCGCGCGGCTGACGACGACGCGCTGCGGGGCGTTGATGCCCACGATCACGCCTGCGGCGCGGTCGATGCCATCGGCCTTTGCTGGCGATAGGCACGCGGGCAAGCGCTCGGCTGTGCCCGCATGTGGGACAGCCGAGCGCTTGCCCAGACGCCTAGGACGCGCTACAACTGCGGTATCATCGAGCCGGCTCATTCGCGGGCGCCTGACAGCTCGTCGCCGGTGTCGGCGTGAGCCGGCCCCACTCCTGAAGCGGTGGGCGGGGCCGCGTGACGGGGTTGACTGCTCGACTTCCTCGTCATAGCAGAGTCGTGGCGACTGCACTGGAATGAAGCTGCCAACGCACAGGCTCGGAACATCAATAGGCACTCTTCGCCACTCGTGCCCCCCGGTGACCCTCAGCGCGGGCCCTGGGAATAGCCGGCAGCTTGCCACAGCCTGTTGGCGCCGCACCCTCATCCTCAACGCCGCGCCTCTTCTCCTCATCGCGGTCGCGATGCTGGTGTTCACAGCAAAGTATATCGCGCGGGAGCACACGTTCTATTCCTCCGACTGGAGCAACTATCATAACACGACCGCAGATGTGGCTAGGCATTACTCAGAACGATTCCGTGAATCGCCGACGGGCGCCATGGCCCAGCTTATTCGCGAAACCTGGAGGTCAACGTATTACGATTACAATTTGATCCACACCTTAGCTATTGCGCCGCTCTTGGTGCTGTTCGGAACCTCGCGTATTGCCTACATCTCCAGCATCGCTATCGTCTATCTCCTGCCGTTTGCCTTAACTATCGGTGCCATCGCGCGGAGGCTCGTTCCATCCCACGGTATCCTGGCCTTCTGGTCAGCGGTGCTCCTCGCGCTGCTGACTCCTGCGGTCGAAGTGCCAACGTTGCGGGGCTATCCCGATGCTGGCGCTGCTGCCCTGCTCACATTGGCCATGTATGTCTATATCGAGCATCGCTCCTCGCGTAGCTATCGCTATATGACGCTTATTGGCGTCATAATCGCCATAGCAGTGCTGTTCCGGCGTCATTTTATCTATCCAGGTACGGCGCTTATCGCAACGCTGGCAGTGGATGCGCTGATTCGTGCCGTGATCTACCGAAAGCCGCATAGCTCACGGCGTATCGACTACTGGGTCCGGATAGGTGGTCAACTCGCCGTAGTCATAGGCGGTGTTGGCATAGCCTTCATCTTGTTCGGCGCACCGTTTGTTTACCGTCTCTTGACGACCGACTTCAGTAGTCTCTATGCTTCTTGGGAACGACCTACGCTCCATATTATTCGCGGATTTGCAGGATGGTATGGCTGGGCTGCATGGATAGTCGCCACAATCGGATTCGCGGTCGGCTGGATGACGAGAACGGTCGCCAAGCCTGTCACGTGGCTGATTGTGCTCTGGAGCGCTTTCTCCGTAATGCTGTGGGCGGTAGAGGCGCGACAGGTTGGAATCCAGTACGAGCTGCAATTCGCGCCGTTCGTCGTTCTCGGTATCGTTGCTCTGGCCTGGTCGGTGTGGAGCACATGGCGGGGCCTCGGCCGTGCCCTGGCGTTAACCGGCCTTGGCGGGTACATCCTTGCTAACGCAGCGGTGGGACTCGCAGCCATGAGCTTACCACCTTATACACCCCTCCGTCCGCTGCTATCAGCGACATCCGAGCCGTTGGTGCTCAAGGAGTACGATGACGTGGTCGGGATCGTGGACTGGCTTCGCAGTATCACAACCCCGAACCGGGGCATATTGATCGCGGCGCCCACAATCGTTGATGAGGGATTGCTCGCTGCCGCAGAGCACGCGATGTATGGCCCTGCCGCGTTTCTCGTTCTGCTATCCCAGCCGGCTGTGGATTCCAGCGATCCGTACCCCCTAGACGTTCTAGCTGCAGCCGATTATGTAGTCGTCGCGTCGCCGCCCCCCACGACGGTCGACCAGGCGGTACAAAGGGTCGTCATGGACGCGTTTGCCGAATCGTGGGAAATCGCCAGCGATTTCAAGCCGCTCCCAACGCAGTTCGTCACTGCCGATGGCGTCTACCTGAAGATCTATGAGCGGTGGCGGCTAACGTCACCGGAGACCGCGCTGGCGACGCTTGCACGCATGCACAGTGCTATTGGTACCAGGCCGGGGGGCCAAGGAGACTGGATAATACTAGCCCACGCGCCTGCGCACTGGAATTATAGGGAGCGGTACAATCGGTACGAGTTTTGGAACGACGCAGGCGCGGGGGATCCAAGTACTGTGTTCGTGTACTTGCCGCGTTCGAGAAATGAGTACGAGGCCGTTGGCCGGGTAGAGTATAGCGGTGGCAGTTGCGTGAGACCCGCGCTAGAGCGGTTAACGGTACGTGCGGACCATTCGAGTACCGACCGCACCCCGGTCAACGTTGACGAGGACGGGCACTTCACGCTGCGGCTGACGCCGGGGACGGAGGATGGGCCGTATACGCTGCTGAGTGTGGTGGGGGCGGGTGAGCCGAATCAGCCGGCGGGCTACTGTACGCTGCGCATCGAGCTGAGCCGACCGCCAGCGCGCGGGAACTCGATAGCCAACGCGGTCGAGCGCGCAGTGGATTACCTGCGGGATCGGCCGCGTTGACCCGGGAGGGTGGGCGCCGGTTGCCGAGCGGCTGCTCATGGTAGCGGCAGCCGGTCGGGAGCAGGGGCGGTCGCCGTGGGCCTTGCTGGTGGCGGTAGGCGAAGCTCGGCTGGTGGCCGTACTCCGCTCGGGGGCGGAGCGGTACCCAACGGCTATTCAGACCGAATCCGCCTACGATCTTCCGGCTGGCCCCCCCGCCGTCCAATTCTGGGGTCCACAAAGGCGAGTGCCGGGGCCGGCTCGGGTATCACCGCTCGCACGCCGCGAAGTCGCGCGAGGCATGGCTTGCTGGTTGTCTTCATCGAGCCACCGGCCGCTAGGCGTCGCGGGGTTAGCCGCGAGACTCGAAGGCGAGGGTAGCGTAGCGCATGTAGATGCCGCCGCGGGGCTCGGCGAGGGGGCCGTTGGCGACGAGCACGGCGATGACGTGGCGAGCGCCCGGCACGGCCTCGCGGCTGACCCCGACGCGCTGCGGGGCGTTGATGCCGACGATGACGCCCGCGGCGCGGTCGATCTGGCCGTCGATCCAGACCTCGCCGTAGTTGTCGACGTTCGTCTCGAAGAGGACCGTGGCGCCCGCCAGGTCGACGCCGTCGAGCTGGGCGGGCAGCTCGACGGCGATGCGATACCAGCCGAACGTGAAGCCGGTCGAGATGCTCTCGCGGATGTTCGTGCAAACTTCCCAGCCCGAGTCGTCGAAGTCGGCCAGGCGCGGCGGACAGGCCTGGAGTTGCGCGGCCAGGCCCTCGTTCGGCTCGCCGGGCACGAGCCCCGGCCCGCGCCGCCAGACGCCCTTCACCCGCTGCCGGTCCGCCTCCTTGTTCAGATCCAGCGCTATCCGCGGCATCGTCCCCTCCTCACTCGCGCGCGGCCAGTGTACCATAGCGGCTGCTAAGCAGGGCGCGGCGCAGCAAGTGGGCGATACAGCACCGGCGACGGAGGGCGCGGCGCCGCTCCGCGCCTGAACGGACGCCTCTCGGCATCCCTCGCTTGACAGGGGCGGGCGCGTGCTCTACCATGGGCAAACGATTGCCGCAAACGATTGTTCAATGCAGCGCGCGAGGAGGAGCTATGTCGTCGCCCACGGCCGCGCGGGTGCCGTTCGACGCGCCGGAGCTGGATGCGCTGAAGGACACGCTGGTGACGGCGTGCCACGTGCTGGACCGCGAGGGGATCACCGACGGCTATGGGCACGTGAGCGTGCGCGTGCCGGGCGCCGAGGCGTTTCTGACGATCGCGTCGGTGAGCCCGGGGCTGGCCGCGCGCGACCGGCTGGTGATGCTGGACCTGGACGGGAACTACCTGGGCGGGCAGAACACACCGCCGAACGAGTGGCCGATCCACGCGTCGATCCTCCGCGCGCGGCCCGACGTGCAGAGCGTCTGCCACACGCACTCGGTGTGGAGCACGCTGTTCTCGGTGCTGCCGATCCGCCTGCGGCCGCTGCACCATTACGGCAAGTTCCTGCCGCCGGACGGGGTGCCGGTGTACCAGCGCGGCGGGCTGGTGCGGACGGTGGAGCGCGGGGACGCGCTGGCGGCGGCGCTGGGGAGCGGGCCGGCGGTGCTGATGCGCGGCCACGGCGACACGGTGGTGGGCGTCGGCATCGAGCACGCGGTGCAGCGGACGATCAACCTGGCGAAGATCGGCTATCTGGCGCACCTGGCGCTGTTGCACGGCGAGCCGCAGTACCTGACGGCGGACGAGATGGAGAGCTACAGCAGCGACGAGCGCGACCCGGCGCGCGGCTGGGAGTACTTCGCGCGGCGCGCGCAGGCCGGCCGCGGCTGATGGCCGGACCGGGCGAGCCGCCGCCGGCGGGCGCCAGCGACGGGGGGGCGGCGAGCGAGGCGAGGGGGCGCCCGGCGACCCTGCGGGCGCTGGCGCGGGCAGCGGGAGTGAACCCCTCGACCGTCTCGCGCGTGCTGAACCGCGACCCGAGCGTGCGCATCTCGGAGGCGACGCGGGCGCGTATTCTCGACGTGGCGGCGGCGACGGGATACCGGCCGAACCGGCTGGCGCGCTCGCTGAAGCTGCACCGCACCCAGATCATCGGCATGCTGATCCCCGACGTGACGAACCCGCACTTCTCGGCGCTGTTCCGGGCCGTGGACGACGCGGCGAGCGCGGCCGGCTACCACGTCATCCTGTGCAACACCGACGACAGCTCGCGACGGCTGCAGCAGCACCTGGACGCGCTGAGCGAGGGGCACGTCGACGGGCTGCTGGTGGCGGCGGCGCGGCGGGGCGGCGCGGCGCTGCAGACGCTGCGCGCGCAACGGCTGCCCTACGTGCTGGTGAACCGCCACGGCGACGGGCCGGGGGACCCGTGGGTGGTGCCCGACGACCGGCAGGCAGCGCACCTGGCGGTGGCGCACCTGGTGGGGCTGGGCCACCGGCGCATCGCGCACGTCGCGGGTTCGGTTGCGGTCAGCCGAAGCGCCGCGCGGCTGGCGGGCTTCCGCGAGGCGATGGCGGCGGCCGGCTGCTCCGACGAGGCGTGGGTGGCGGCGGCGGGCGACCTGGACGAGACGGCGGGCGAGGTGGGGCTGGCGCAGCTGCTGGCGCTGCCGCCCGCGCAGCGGCCGACGGCGGTGTTCGCGGCGAACGACCTGGCGGCGCTGGGGGTGATCAGCGCGGCGCGGCGGGCGGGGCTGCGCGTGCCGGAGGAGCTGTCGGTGGTGGGCTCGGACGACGTGCCGGCGGGGCGCCACGCGTGCCCCGCGGTTACGACGATCCAGGTGCCGGTAGCGGAGATGGGGCGGCTGGCGACGGAGCTGCTGGTGCGGCAGCTTCGCGGCGAGACGGCCGGCGACGCGCCGCCGACGCGGCTCGTGCTGCCCGTGACACTCGTGGTGCGCGGCTCGACGGCGCCGCCGCCCGCGTGGGGCGCTGGGGGACGATAGGCGCGACAGAGCCGCCGGCCTGAAGGCCTGGCCCGGGACGACTCCAGGCCCGCCCTTTACGGCGGCGGTGCGATAGCGAGAGCTGCTCGTAGAGAGGCAAGGAGGGAACGTGGCAACGGAGACGCGGGCGCTCACGTCGGCGGAGTTCGTCCGCCAGCTCAAGGAGGAGATCGCGCGGTCGCCGAAGCAGCGGGTGAACCACCCGTTCGTGCGGGCGGTGGTGGCGGGCACGGCGACGATGGAGCAGATTCGGCGCTGGGCGCTGCAGGACTACAAGTTCCGCAGCGCGGTGCCGCGTATCGCCATGCTGCGCTACCTGGCCTGCACGGACCCGGAGTTCTCGGCCAAGCTGTTCGAGGTGGTCGAGGAGGAGACGCGCGGGCTGCTGCCGGGCAGCGCCGGCCACGCGGACATGTTCCTGGAGTTCGCCGACGCGATTGGCATCTCCCGGGCGGAGCTGGACGCGGCGCCGATGCTGCCGGCGACGGCGGCGCACCTGTACTACGCCGAGCTGATCATCCACACGCTGCCGTGGTTCGTGATGATGGCGGGCCAGATGGGCGCGGAGGGCACGTTCCCGCCGGCGATGGCGGCGATGGGCAAGGGGCTCATGGCGAACTACAACCTGCCGCCCGACAAGGTGCGCTTCTTCACCGTCCACGTCGATGCGGACGAGGACCACGGGGCGCTGGCCGAGGAGATCGCCCTGCGCTACCTGCACGGGCCGCACCTGCAAGAGCTGACGCGGCAGGTGACGCTGCGACGGATGGAGCTGCTCTACGACATCTGGAGCATTGACTATTGAGGGGTGGGGTGACCTAACCCCCCGGCCCCCCTTCCCTGCGAAGGAAGGGGGGCGTCGACTCCGCTGGCCCCGCTCCGTCAGCCTCCGAATGCTAGGGGGTAGTCGAAAAACAGGAGGGCGTGAGGAGACAGCCTCATGCCCCGGGCAGGGGCGTGCCTCTGCCTCTCGGAGAGGGACGCGATGAAGGGCAATGTACTCGCGGGCAGGCTGCGGCTCGCTGGTGGGCTGGCGCTGGTGCTAATGACGGCGTGCGCGGCGCCGACGACGCCAACTGGTACAGCGAGCCGTGGTGAGGCAGCGCCGACGGCCCGGGCGGCCCCGGCGAGGGCGCCGGCCGCGGGAGCGACGGCGGCCGGCGCGAGCGCAGCCGGGACGGCGGGAAGCGCCGCGCCAGCGCCGGCCGGTGAGGCGGCCGCGGCCCCGCCGGCGCTGGCGGTGCGAGTAATGCACAACGCGGTGGCCGGGAGTCAGGCGCTGCTGCAAGTGATCCAGGACGCGGGGCTGTTCACGCAGCACGGGCTGGCGGTGGAGATCGGCAACGCGACGCCGCGGGCGACGACGGCGGCGCTCCTGGCCGGCGACGTGCCGCTGATGGTCAGCTCGGGCATCCATGCCGTGAGCGCGGGCCTGGCGGGCGGCGACACGGTGATCGTGTCGGGCGGGATCAGCACGCTCGATTCGAGTCTGTGGACGCGCGAGCCGCTGGCGCCGGCGGGGCTGCGCGGGCGGCGCATCGGGGTGAGCACGTTCGGCGATGCGGCCGACTTCGCCGCGCGGTTCGCCGCCAAGCGCTGGGGGCTGGACCCGACGCGCGACCTGGAGATCCTCCAGACGGGGCAGCCGTCCGAGCGGCTGGCGGCGCTGCAGGCGGGGGCGGTGGACGCGACGATCATCCAGCCGCCGCTCACGACGGTGGCGCGGAAGGCGGGCCTCTACCAACTGGCGGAGATGGCCGACCTGGGCCTGGAGTACCAGCACACGGGCGTGGTGACGACGCGGGCGCGGCTGGCTACGGACGCCGACGTGCTGGAGCGGTTCGTGGGTGCCTGGGCGGAAGGCGTGTACTACTACCGGGCGCGGCCGGACGTGGCGCGCGCCGCGGTGGGGCGCTTCATGAGCCTGGAGGACCCTGACGCGCTGGCGGAGACGTACGAGCGGTACATCAAGTGGTACGCGCGCCCGCCCTATCCCACGCTGAGCGGGATCCAGTCGATCCTAGACCAGCTTGCCGAGGGCGAGGATCCGCGGGCGCGCGACGCGCGGCCCGAGCAGTTCGTGGACACGCGGTTCCTGGACAAGCTGAGTGCGGCGGGGCAGTTCCAGCGGTGGGACCAGCAGTACCCGGCCGCGCCGTAAACCGACCGCCAGTTCAGCCGCCTTCCAGAAACAAGACCGTGTAGTAGTGCATGCCCCCCGGGCCACTCCAGGAGCCCACGCCCATCTCGCTGTAACGGCTGTCGAACATGATGTCCCGGTGAGCAGGGCTATTCAGCCAACCGCTGAACGCGGTCTGCACACTGCTAGTATCGGGGCGGTTGTTCCGCGCGATGATCTCGGCGCCCAGCTCGTAATCAAGCCCCGCCGCGTTCAGAAGATCGTCAAGACGGCTGCCATCGGGCGGATCGTGGCTAAAGTAGTCGTTCATGGCCATATCCTGGCTTCGCTCGCGCGCGACCGCGGCGAGATCATCCCGCGGCTCGAGGAGAGGAAGGCCCTCAGTGGCGCGAGCATCGTTGATCAGCACGTCAAGCTGGTCCTCGGCGAGCGCCTGATCGAAGGCCAGGGCCGGTGATGGCGTGGCGGCAAGCACGACGACAAGGATACTGCTCATACCGCACATTACGGTGGAGATAGAAGCCTCGCCCCATGTCATCCGCGACCACCTCGTCACCTGCCCAGTTTGCTACGTGACTGGCCAAAGGTGGCGGGAACGTTCGACATCGTCAAACGTTTCCGCCACCTCGGTCCGCCCGCCTCGCTATCAGTTATAACAGCACGCACAACGCCCTTACCGCGCGCCGTGCGCGACACCGCCGTCTAGAGTAGACCGGCGTCTGCGGCATGTCAATGGCTTGGCGGGACGTGGTGGATTTTGTGACATGGATGTCACATCACAAATCGCTCTACATGCACATTTGGCTGGTTTTGTCGCGATGTTAAGGAAAATGAATGGTGCAGTCGCCAGATAGGCCGAGGGTTGCGCTATTGGGCGATCGAGGAGCGTTATGGAGCCGCGCCGGAAGCGCGATTCTCGGGCAGAGCCGCGCGGGGGGGGCCGCACGGCGCTTGCGCGTTAAGCCGCGCGCCGCTGGGGCGCTGGCGCGCGGGTTCTGCGGACTATAGGCTGGCGCCGAACTGGCTCAGGGGTTGATCTCGCCAGGTGTGCTCGCGAGCGCTGCGCGCCGCGTGGCGGTGGCCGGCCCATCGATGGCCAGGGTCTGCGGGTCGAGGATTACGCCGTAGTCGTCGGCGGCAGCCCGGAGGGAGACGTAGCCTTCGCGCACGTCGGCCTGCACCCGCGCGGCCGGCCGCTCCCAGGGCGGCCCGTAGCCGCCGCCGCCCCCGGACTCCCGGATCGTCGCCTCGCCGGGGCGAAGCGCGGCCGCGGCAATCTTCCCGTTGGGGAAGGTCTCGATGCGACCATCCTGGCGCCGGATGGCGATGGCGTTCGGGCGGGCGGGCCGTCCACCGAACAACCCCCAGGGCGCGCAGCGGGTCCGCTCGATGCGGCTGTTGGTCGTCATCTCCCCGAGCACCCGGCAAGTGCGCCGCGCCCCGAGGCCGCCCCGGAACCGGCCGGCGCCGCCGGAGTCCGGCAGCAGGCAGTAGTCTTCGATGATGAGCGGGTAGCGGGCCTCGACGGCCTCCACGGGGCGGTTGTGGGTGTCCCCGTCGTTGATGCAGACGACCACGTTCATGCCATCCGCGTCGTGCCGGGCGCCCCAGCCGCCGCCCGGATTGCCGGGCGCGGCGACGAAGAACCGGCCGCTGCGCGGGTCCGCGCCGTAGAACATGTTGGTCATGAGGTCCGCGTGGTGCCCCGCGAGCACCTTGTCGGGCATGGCGGGCGCCATGGCGTGGATGATCGTGTCTACGACGGTCATCGGAATGGTCATCCACATGCGCACGGCCGCCGGCTTGGTGGCCGAGACGACGCGGCCGGGCGGGAGGATGACGCGCAGCGGCGCGAAGGCGCCGTCGTTGATCGGGTACAGAAGCGGCGAGGTGAGGCACTTGAAGGCCACCTGGGCCGCCGAGCGCCCGGCCGTCTGGCCCGCGTTGAAGTAGCCGGGCACCTGGCGGCTCACCTCGGTGAGATCGACCGTGAACCGGTCCCCTTCCACCCGGACCTGGACGCGCACCGGGATCGGGTGGCCGATCCGCACGCCGTCGTCGTCCATGAAGCTCTCGGCCGTGTACACGCCGTCCGGGATCGCCCGCACCGCCTGCCGGGCAACGGTTGCGCTGTGCGCGAAGATGCGGGCGATGCTACCCAGCACCGCGTCGCGCCCGTAGCGCCCCAGCAGCGCCAGCATCCGCCGCTCGCCGGTGCGGATCGCGGCTACCTGCGCGCGAAAGTCCCCCATCGCCAGGTCCGGGAAGCGCACGTTGCTCTTGATGATCTCGACTAGCTCCGCGTTCACCGCCCCCGCTCGGTAGATCTTGCAGATGGGGAGCTGCAGCCCCTCCTCGTAGATGTCCGTGGTGGCCCCGCGCAGGGTGCCGCCCACGTCCTGCCAGTGGGCCATGGACGCGGCGAAGGCCACCAGCTCGCCCTCCCAGAAGATCGGGAGGGTGAAGATGAAGTGGTTCAGGTGCGAGCCGTGGATGTAGCTGTCGTTGGTGAGGAGGATGTCGCCGGGGTGGATGTTCGCCTGGCCGTAGTGGGCCAGTTTCGCCTTGATGGTCTCGGACAGCCCGCGGATGAACATGGGGAGGCCGAGGCCGATGGAGACGGTGTTGCCGGCCGCGTCGAACAGCCCGACCGTGTAGTCCAGCGACTCGTAGATGATCATGTTGTAGGCAGTGCGCATGAGATTGGTCTTCATCTCGTCGGTGATCGCGACGAGCGCGCTGCGCACCACCTCCGTGGTGATAGGGTCGATGCCAGTGGTCGGGGCCGCGAGCGCCTGCCGGCTCATGCTCAGCTCCTGCGCGGGTGGGCCTTACGCTCATCATACCCTCGTCGTCCGCGATCAGCGAGACGGCTAGGCCATGCGTTGCTTGACTGTATCCGGCGGAAGCGTCATGCTGAGACTGCACCGTAGGGCAGCCGTGATCCTGATCCCTGCGCGGCACGGAGTCCGGATGGGGGGTGCTGGTTGCCGGAGACGATCCGGCTAGCGTCGCGACACTCGGGGACATGCTGCCCGCCGCGGCCTATCATGTGGCGTACGCCGCCACCGGCCTGGCCAGGCTCGCTCGCCTTCAGGCCGGGGCGGCCCGGGCTCCTGGTGCTAATGCGCTGGTGCCCAACCCTGTCGACATCGATCGTCTGGTAGAGGGCGTCGCCCGCGATTGTCCCCTTGACGGGAAACAGCCAGGGCTAGCGATCATGAGGGGAGAGAGTACCGGCGTGTCCAGGCCACGGACGAGCCTGGGCCGGGGCGTGCGTGTCCTGGCGAGGAAAGCGCTTACGCCGTCGACCGGCCCGGGTACGATCGATATTGCTACCTGGGCGAGCGAAGCCGGGAGAACTTCCCTGGCGGGCCATGATGGCAACGGCTGTCTTGGTCCGTCGGTGGGACGGTGGCTATGCCCTCACTGAGGCAAGTACGGGTTGGACGCCTGCTGACCATCCGCGAGCTGGCGCGGCAAGCCGGGGTGGCTATGAGCACTGTCTATCTGATCGAAGCCGGTCGCTCTCGGCCCAGCTTCCGCGTGATCCGTCAGCTCGCGGCCGCGCTCGGGGTCGAGCCGCAGACGGTCGACGAGTTCCGAGGGGCGTTGGAGCCGCGGTACGCGCCTCCACCGGTGGAGCCGGAGCGCTAGCTACCCCGCGGGCCGGCGCCGCGCCGGTCGGCTGGTCCGTCACGTCTGGCGGCGCCCGCTCAGGGCCACGGTCCCGCGGCGCCAGCGGTCTGCGGCGGCTCGCGGGGCTGCCACCCGCGCGCTTCGGCGGCGGTCGCTCGGCAGCAGGCTAGCCGGGAGCGGCGCCGTGGGCCGGGCCGCTACCGGGCGTAGGGGCCGAGCACGCCGACCGCGTAGTCGACGAACGACTGGTCCACGACGCGGCTCACGTCGGCCAGCTCGCCGGCGACGCAGCCCAGCCGCTGGAACAGGGCCAGGTCGTCGCGGACGCCCTGTACGTTGATGCGCCCGTCGGGGTCCAGGCCGGCCGGGGTGATCCGGTCGTAGAGCGCGACGTCCTTGACCGTCGTGTACTGGGCAAGGATCTGGGCGATCTCGGCGCGGCCCTGATGCTTGGGACCGAACGCGTCGTTGTAGTCACGGAGCGCGCGCACGTAGCCGACCATGAAGCGCTGCGCGGCGTCGGTGTGGGCGGCGAAGTCGGGCGAGTAGAAGATCGCGGCGATCTGTTGGTTCGGATAGATCTGATCCCCGGTCACGAATTCCGTGGCGATCCCCCGGTCCGTCGCCAGCGTGATGAGCGGCTCGAGCTGCCAGCCCACCTCCACCGCCCGGTTGGCTAGCGCAGCGGTCACGTCGGGAAACGGCATGAGCACGAACTCGACGTCGTCGCGCGTGAACCCGCCCCGCGCGAACAGCCGCTCGAACCACGGGTCCGAGGAATCGCACGGCGAGAGCTTCGTGACGGTCCGGCCGCGCACGTCGGCCGGGGTACGGAGCTGGCCGCTATCGTAGAGGTCCTGGCGGGCGAGCAGCCCCGCGAAGCCGAAGCCTGGCCGCAGCGATCCCTTGTCGGCAACCATCTTCATGCCGATCCCACGGGCCGTCACCTGGAAGGGGTTGGCGTTGACGCCGAAGCCGCCCACGTCGAGCTGGTTGGCGGCGACCGCGGTGCTGATGGCGTTGGGATCGGGGATCGTCTCGACTTGCACGTCGAGACCCAGGTCGCGGTAGTACCCGCGCTCGACGCCGATGTAGATACCCGAGTCGGAGATACTGGAGAGCGCGCCGACGCGCACCGTGACGGGCGGGTTGAGCGGCGGCGGCAGCGTCGCCGCCTGGGGCGCGGCCCCGCGCGTGGGAGTCGCCTGGGCGGCGCTCGGCGCGGCGCTGGCGGGTGTGGCCGCCGTCGGGGCAGCCGCCGTGGCCGCGCCAGGGGGCGTCGGCCCGGGTGCCGCGCCAGGCGGCGCCGGCTGGCAGCCGGCGAGGGCTAGCAGCAGGAGGGTCGAGCAGACCAGGGCCATACCTCGCATCGGTCTTACTCCCGTGCAGTCAACCGCGTGCCGGCGCCCCGCCCAGGCGCGGCTCCGGGCAGGGCGCAGCCCTACTGCGGAGCACTCGCGCACTATCCGCGGGCTGAACTACTACGCGAGGCTCTCGGCCGGCTACAGGGCCGGGCATCGTGCTTAGGGCTGGATCCCGAGCTGACTCCACGCCTGTTGCAGATAGGTCTCGTCCACAATCTGGTCAATCGTCGGGATCGGCAAGTCCTGGAAGGCGTTGTCCGAGCGCATGTCGTCGATCAGCGCCTGGATCGCCGCGCGGTTGGGCCGCCCGTTCTCATCCCACATCTTGCCCGGAATATTCGCCTCGTACGCTTGCTCGGCGATCTGCGGCGTCAGTTTGAACTCGTCTTCGTAGAAGCGTACAAGCTCCTCTTTGTTGGCCGGATCGTACAACCACTGGTACGTCTTGAGCATGCCCTTCATAAAGGCTACCAACGACTGCGCGCCGCGCTGGGCGGCATCGCGATCGACCGTCCAATCCTGAAAATCCATCTGCGGTAGCAGGTCCTCTACCGACCCGAGGTTCGTGTATCCCTGGTCTATCGCCTGGAAGTTGTATGGGTCGCCGAGCATCGTGGCGGCAATGGAGCCGTTCGTGAGCGCCGCGTAGCGGTCCGGGTTGTTGCCATCCACAACCGCTTCCCAGTCCCGGCCGCGCTCCATGCCGTAGCGCTTGAGCAGCAGCTCGGTCAACCGCCCCGTGCTCACGTTGATCCCTTCGACCCCGATCTGCTTGCCGCGGAGATCTTCGATGCGCTGGTACTGGGCCGCCGCGATGAAGTTGTAGGGCCACTTGGACTGGTAGCCCATCACCTGCCGCAGGGACTGCCCGTGCGCCACGGCCAGCACGACCGCGTCGGTGGACGAGACGGAGACGTTCAGCGAGCCCGACACCAGCCCCGCGATCTGCTGGGGCGTCGGCAGCACGACGATCTCCGGGTCGAGGCCCTGCTCGCGGAGGAAGCCTTTGTTGACCGAGATATAGAACGGCGAGTGGAACGTCGCGTTGCCGATGCGCCCGATCGTGTACTTGGTCAGCGCGCCGGCGGTCGGGGCCGCGGCGCTAGGCGGGGCCGCTCCCGCGGCCGGCGTCGGGGCAGCGCCAGCCGGCGCCGGGGCCGCGGGCGGGGCCGCGGGGGCGCCACAGGCGAGCGTGAGCAAGACGACGGCACCAAGGACGCTCAAGTGCCGCGGACAGAGCACTGGCACGGCGGACCTCCTCACCGGGCACGCGCGAGCCCGTGGACGCGATGCCGCTATCGTAGCACCCGCCCGGGGGGCCGGCAATCGGGGCCTGCCACGAGCTTGATGCCCTCGCCGTCGCTGCAGCAGCCACCGGCCGGGCGGCTGATCGGCGTGGACTGCTTCGATGAGAACGGTTGGGAGCTGACGCTCGCCCTCCAGCCGACGATCCGCGAGGAGCTGCACAATGGTGGGCCGCCGCTAGAGCCGCGGGGCAGTGTACCCCGCGGCGGGATTGGCGTCCGGTCGCGCCCGCGTTCATAATGGCCTCGGTCGGGCCGCGAGCGCCACCCGCGGCGCGGAACAGGAGGGCACCGTGGAGACTCTGGCCGAGCGCGCCGAGCGCGAGCTGAGCGATATCCTGGCGCAGTACACTGCCGGCGAGGCGGAGGTCGTGCGAGAGTACTTCGCGCGCCCCCACACGCGTGAAGAGTACCTGGACATCCTTCGCCGCCATATGGGCCGCGAGCTGTTCCCCGTGAACAAGCTGGCCCACGCCGCGACCCTGGTCCCGGAGCTGGAGCGGACGGTCGACCGCCACCGCTTCGCCGACCTGCTGACGGGGATCGCCGAGGAGTTCGGGCACTATACGCTGGTGGCCGACGTCGCGGAATGGCTGCTGGGCCGGCCGCTAACCCCCGACGAGGCCCGCGAGTACGAGGTGTTCGCGGCGCCCTATCCCGGCCTGCCGCGCGAGCGCCAGTACAATCCGCGGCTCCCGGACGCGAACGCCATGCTCGACCTCATCTGGCGCTACCGCGACGAAGACCCCAGCGAGTTCCATACCGAGGTCCAGCGCCTGACGGAGGGCGGCGGCGGGGCGGCGTTCCTGGAGGGCGGCCGCCTGAGCGGCGACGAGTTCCGTGAGCGGTATGCCGCGGCGATGCGCGCCATCGCCGCCGAGGAGCTGGACCACGGCCCGCACCGCGTGCCTGGATTCGTGGCGAAGTACGTCCAGACGGAGGCCGACCTGGCGCGCGCCGCGAGCCTGCTGCGCGAGCTGATGGCGCAACACCTGCGCGTCCGCAACGAGATGTTCGCGTATCCGCTCTCGCCGGAGCGCCTCGCCGCCATCGATCGGGGCGAGATCGAGCCCTGGCCGATGACCGCCGCGACGCCCGCGCCGGCCGAGCAGCGCGCCTGATGCCGGCCCCCGGCCGCGATGGCCGCAGATTCGGGGCCATCGCGGCCGGGCCGCCGCCTTACAGGCGATAGAGCCGGGCCGCGTTGCCGCCCATGAGCTTCGCCTTCACCCGCTCCGGCACGTCTTGCCGGCGCTGGATCGCGCTGACGAATCCCTCGTCCGCCGACGGATCGCCGTGCGGGTAGTCGGAGGCAAGCATGAGCCCGTCCTCGCCGAGGTGCCGCAGCAGGTAGGGGAGGTCCTCCTCCGACTCGCAGGCCACGAACGCCCGTCCCGCGCGGAACCACTCCGCCGGATCGCGGTAGAACGCCCGGTCGATGGCCTCGCGCCCCACGCCCGGCCGAATCTGCGGCGTGATCTTGCTCGGCGGTGTGGAGCGCCGCCGCAGCTGGTTGACCATGTACGGCACCCACTCGGCGCCCGTCTCGATGAAGCCGACGCGGAGCTTCGGGAAGCGGCCGAGCAGCCCATACGCCATGATGTAGACGAAGCTCCAGATGACGGGCGTGGTAGCCGAGCAGAAGAAGGAGTGGGCGTCGGTGAACAGCTCCGTGACCCGGGGCGCTCCCCACCCCAGATGGACGCAGAGCGACAGGTCCAGCTCGCTCATCGCGTCGTAGAGGGGGAAGAACGCGGGATCGCTCAGGTGCCGGTCGAACACGACGCCAAGAGTGAAGATGCCCGCGGCGCCCAGGTCGCTGGCGCGCTGGATCTCCTGCACCGCCGCCTGCGGGTCGCGGAAGGGCACCGGCGCCACCCATCTCAGGCGTCCCCGCGAGCGCGCGCACGCCGCCGCCAGGTAGCTGTTGTAGGCGCGGAAGAGCGCCGCTTCTAGCGCCACGTTCTGGATGGCGTTGACCAGGAACATCGTGGGATAGACGACCTGCCGGTCGATCCCGAAGCGGTCGAGCGCCGCCAGGCGGGCCTCGACGTCCTCCAGCGTCTGGTCGGCGACGGAGGCGGCGCTGTCGAGCGACCGCCGCGTGCCGGGCACCGAGAAAGTGGTGCGCCCGCCGACGCCGCCGATGTTGGGCAGGACCTTGCCCTCGATCAGCCACACGCCATTGGCGTCGCCCCACGCCGTGTCCCGGGGCAGCATCACCGGGAGCGGCCGCTGCGGCCGGAACGCCTCCTCTAGCGAGGCGAACATCGCCTCTCCCTCGATCACGTGCCCGTCCGCGTCGACCACCGGCACGGCACTCCGTGCCGCCGGGCCGCCGCGTGCTTCACCGGGCGCGGTGCGCGCGCGTTCGTCCACAACGGTCATGCTGCTCCCTCCCCGGCGCGGCCCGCGCCCAGCGGGTGCCGGCGCCATCCACTCGCCACGGGCGCTGCGGCCTGGCCTGATCCCGCCGCGGCGCCCTGCCGGCTCCGATAGCCCGCCTCGACGCGGCGGTCTGCCTCCGGCAGCAAGCGCGCGTCCATGCCGCCGGTATACCGAGCCACCGCCCCGGGGGCAAGTCCGCCGCTGCCCGGCGGCGGTGAGGGGGCGTGGCCCCCGGGCGCAGCGGGGCGATGGCGGCGCTTCGCGCACCTTTCAGGGCCCGCCATACCTGGTGTGCAGTCCCGGACTGCACACCAGGTATGGAAACCATTTCTTTAGCGGGTGACGCGGAGCCGCTCTAGCTCCTCGCTGGGCTGGGCCAGTCCGCCCGCGAAGGCGAGGCGCGCGAGCAAGGCGCCGCCGAGCGTGGTGACGGCGATCATCGTGGCGGCGAGCGCGTAGCCCGCCGGGCTCAGGACGCCGTTCACGAGGAGGTTCACGGCGAGGACGAGATCGACAGCGCCGCGGGGCACGAGCAGCGTGCCAACGCGCAGCCCCTCGCGTCCGCCAAGCAGGCCGCCCGCGAGCTTGCCGACGATCGCGGTGGCGGCGAGCAGTACTCCCTCCCAGGACACCAGCCGCAGGTCCAGCATCGCCCCGGCCAGGGCGAAGTAGCTGGCCTCGAACGGGAAGAACGTCTCGAAGAAGGGGTTGGGCTGGTCGGCGGCATCGGGAAAGAACAGGGGGCGCGACCCGATGCCCCAGCCGAGCGCCGCGGGCAGCAGCTCGACACCGAGCTGATCGGCGAGGCTGACGACGCCCAGCGTGAGGCCGAACCCGAGGGCGATGAAGGCCGCCGGGCGCCCCACGTTGCGTCGCGCCCGGCGGCCCCAGCAGCGCAGGTGCTCGCGCATTGGCCCCTCGGCCAGCGCGATCATGGCGGCCAGGTAGATAATGGTCTTGGCCAAGTGGACCAGCGGCGGCTCGGCCGCGTGTTCGGCGTTGACCAGCGGGATGAGCGCGATCAGCACGAGGTCGACGAGCAGCGCCGCCACGATGGCGGTGCGGGTGAGCGGGTGGTGCAGCCGCCCGAGCGACTGGACGACGGCCAGCAGGACCGGGATGGCGGAGGCGGCAGAGAGCAGCGCGATCCCGAACTGCTCGCGGGGGGCGAAGGAACCCAGCAGCCCCAGGGTCAGCAGCCCGAGCGTGAACAGCGCGGAGCAGAGCGCTCCGCCCAAGCCCACCACGATGGCCTGGACGAGCGGGCGGCCCGGCCGCAGCGCGGCGACCTCTAGCTCGACCCCGGCGCCCCACATGAGGAGCACGGCGCCCAGGGCGCGGAAGCTCAGCAGCGGCTCGGGCGGCAAGACCTGGTTGCTGGGCCAGAGCAGGTTGGCGCCGAAGGGGCTGCCCGCGCCGATGAGCGCGCCGAGCGCCAGGGCGACGAGCGGGCCGGGCACGACCGCGACCCGCGCGGCGACGAGGTAGCTCAGGCCGCCGAGCGCGAGCAGCAACGCTAGGGACGCCAGCATCGCGAAAACGTCCTCCCTGGTGCGCGGGCGGCCTGGGCCGCCGGCTCCCGGCGCGACCAGGTTGCAGTATGATACCTGCAATATAGTGCATGCAAGAGGCTTCAGCGCGAGGGGTAGGGGTGGCGCGCGGGGCAGGTGGTGGCGGGGGGCGGCATGAGCGAGCGGTGGACCTTGCTGACGAGCCACGGACACGTGCTGTTCTATCTGGCGGCGGAGCCCGACGCGACCATCCGCCAGATCACCGACGACATCGGCCTCTCGGAGCGGCGGGTCGTCGCGGTGCTGCACGATCTCGAGGCAGCGGGCATGGTCCGCGCGACGAAGATGGGGAACCGCAAGCACTACGAGGTGAACCCCGACGCCAAGTTCCGGCACCCGACGCTCAGCCACGTGGCGCTGCGCGACGTGCTGGGCCAGCTCCGCATGCGGGCGAGCGGCCCGCCGCCGCTGCGCTGGCGTCGCTGAGCCGCTGACGAGCGCAGTAAGCGCGCGGCGGCCGGGTGGCCTGGCGCGGGCGCCGCGCCGTACCATGCTCAGCAGCCGACCGCGCGGCCGTGGCGAGCCGCGCCGGGGGCGGTCGGGCGGTGTGTCGAGCACGAAGGGGGTAGCGCGCCATGTTCCGCTTCTTTCCGAACAACTACATGTGGTCGCAGGGCGTCATGCGGGCGCTGCAGTCGGGCGGCGCGATCGGCGAGGTGATCCAGGTGGTGAACGCCCTGCAGGGCGCCGCCGACGCCTACGACAAGGAAGCGTGGTACGCGGCGTGGCGCGACCTGGGCGACCACCTGTGGCAGCAGGGCGAGATCGAGCGCGCGGCCGATCACCCGCGCAGCGCGCGCGGCAGTTTCCTGCGCGCGTGCAGCTACTACCAGTGGGCGATCGCCTACATGGACCACGACGACCCACGCAAGGGGGAGACGCACCGCCGCTCGCTGGACGCGTTCGCGCGCTACGCTGAGCGCTGCGAGCCGCCGATCGAGCACGTGGAGGTCCCCTACGAGGGCACGTCGTTCCCGGCCTGGTTCGTGCCGGGCGCGGGCGGTGCGGCGCGCAAGCCGGCCATCATCTACCTGCCGGGACTGGACAGCACGAAGGAGCAGGGCTTGCCGTTCGCGCTGGCGATGGCCGAGCGCGGCTTCGGGGTGCTGCTGCCGGACGGGCCGGGCGTGGGCGAGGCCGTGCAGTTCCGCGGCATGCCCAACCGCTACGACTACGAGGTGCCGGGCAAGGCGAATTTCGACTACCTGGCGAGCCGGCCGGACGTGGACCCGAATCGCATCGTCGCGGTGGGCGTGAGCATGGGCGGCTACCGCGCGCCGCGGTTCGCGGCGTTCGAGCCGCGGCTGGCGGGCTGCGTGGCCTGGGGCGCCGTGTGGGACTGGGCGGTGGTCTGGGCCGGCCGCATCGCCAACGAGCGGGGCAACGTGCCGGTGCCGCACAGCCACGTGATGCACGTCATGGGCGCGGGCAGCATCGACGAGGTGACGCGCATCGTGCAGGACTGGCGGCTGGAGCCGGTGGCGGGGCAGATCCAGTGCCCGCTGCTGGTCACGCACGGCGAGCAGGACGCGCAGATCCCCGTCGAGCAGGCGTACAAGCTGTACGAGGCGGCCGGCTCGCCCCAAAAGGAGCTGAAGATCTTCACGGCGGCGGAGGGCGGCTCGGCGCACAGCCAGAACGACAACCGGCCGCTGGCCTACGCCTACATCGGCGACTGGCTGGAGGACGTGCTGCTGCGCGGGCGGCGGCGCGAGGGCGTGACGATTGGGTGGGAGCGCCGGGCATGAGCGGGGGGGCGCTGCGGCGCGGACTGACGATCGGGGCGCTGGTGGCCGCGCTGGCGGCGTGCGCGGCGCCGGCCAGCCAGCCGGCCAGCCAGCCGCCAGGCGGAGCGCCGCCGGCGAGTGGAGCGCCCGCGGCCGGCGGGGGCGCGGCCGCGGCCGGGAGCGCGCCGGCCGCGCCGGCGCCGCCGGCGACCGCCACGCGGCCGCCCACGCAGCGGGTGGCCATCGGGGTGCCGGACCCGTCGCTGGCGTACCTGCCGGCGCACGTGGCCTGGAAGCGGGGCTTCTTCGAAGAGGAGGGGCTGGCCGTCGAGTTCCCGCAGGTCACGGGCAACGCGATCATCCCGTCGCTGCTGAGCGGCGACATCGACTTCACGACGAACCTGTCGTCGATCGGCTCGCACGCGGGCCAGGGCGGGCCGTCGAAGATCCTGCAGTTCCACTCGGTGAAGCTGCAGCACGTGCTGGTGGTCAACCCCGCGATCACGGACGTGCTGCAGCTCAGCGGCAAGCGTATCACGGTGCAGAGCCCCGGCACGCTGCCGTCGTTCGAGGCGCAGAAGATGGCAGACCACTACGGGTTGCGCGACGTGACGATGCTCTCGGCGGGCAGCGAGCCGGAGCGCCTGGCGACGCTGGAGGCGGGCGCCAGTGACGCCTACGTGGCGTCGGTGCCGGGCAACATCATCGCCGAACGGCGCGGCTACCCGACGCTGCTACGCTTCAGCACGGTCCTGGACGTGCCGCAGGCGGGGCTGGGCACGAGCGAGGACGAGCTGCGCAACAAGCCCGACCTGATCGAGCGCGCCCTGCGCGCCAGCGCCCGGGCGCTGCCGGTGTTGCACACTGACCGCGACGCCGTGGTGCAGATGATCGCGGACTGGATCGCGCTGTCGCCGGAGGACGCGGCGCGCGCCTATGACTTCGTGATCGACACCTTCAGCGCGAACGGTATCCCGACCGAGGCGCAGCAGCGGGCGTATCTGGGGCTGATGCAGGAGACGGCGAACGTGCCGGCCGACGCGACGCCCGACCGTATCTTCGACTTCGCGCTGGCGCGGAAGGTCGCGGGCGAGCTGGGGCTGCCCAACCAGTAGCGCGGGGTGCTCGCGACGCGGGGTGTCCCGTATGATGTAGGCAGAATCGGGCGTCGAGGAGCCCGGGGGCACAGTACCGGAACTTTGGGAGGAGCGCATGATTACCGAGCAGCCAGGCACGGCCCAGGGCAAGCAGGCGTCGGCCCCGCCGTTCAAGATCAACAAGGTGGGCCACGTCGTGTTCTACGTGTCGGACATTGACCGCTCGATCAAGTTCTACACCGAGGTGCTGCCGTTCAAGGTCAGCGACGTGAACGAGCAGGGCATGGTGTTCCTGCGCTGCGCCGCGAACGACCACCACACCTTGGCCCTCGTGCCGCGGCCCGAGGGCCAGATGGCGCCGGCGGACTCCGTGCGATTGCACCACTTCGCGATGGAAGTGGACAGCGTAGACACGCTGTTCACGATCCGCGACTGGCTGAAGCAGCACGGCGTGCAGTTCGTCTATGAGGGGCGGCGCGGCCCGGGGTCGAATCCGGGCATCGAGTTCCTCGACCCGGATGGCTACGCCCTCGAGCTGTACGCGGACATGGACAAGGTGGACTGGGAGAACGGCGTGAGCCGGCCCGGCGACCAGTGGCGGCGCGCGAAGTCGCTGGAAGAGGTGGTGGCGAACCCGCTGCCGCAGTGGCCGCCGAAGCAGTAGCGCGAGTGTGCGGCGACCGGGAGGCTGGTCAGCCCCGCGGTCGCGCCTGGCCATCAGCCGACAGTACGTAGGGCAGGGGCTCGTCCCCTGCCGCCCGCTGTGGCGATCGCCACGGGGCGGTAAGGAACGAGTCCTTAGCCTACGTGGGGGCGTGCCCAAGGGGCGAGAGGGAGGGGCGATGCCGGTACAGGACCTGCGCGAGTGGATCGCGGCCGTGGACGCGATGGGCGAGCTGACCCGCGTGGAGGGCGTAGACCCGTACCTGGAGCTGGGCGGGCTGGTCGACCTCTACCAGTGGGACATGGGCAACCCGGCGCTGCTGTTCGACCACATCAAGGGCTACCGGCCGGGCTACCGCCTGCTTGCCAACGTGTTCACGTCGCTCCCCCGCATCGCCCTCAGCCTGAACCTGCCGACGAACTACGGCCCACGCGACTTCGTGGAGGCCTGGCGCACCCAGCTCAAGGACCTCCAGCCCCAGCCGGCCGTGCTGGTCGACCGCGGCCCCGTGCTGGAGAACCAGCAGCAGGGCGACGCGGTGGACGTCAGCCAGTTCCCGGCGCCCGTCTGGCACGCCCACGACGGCGGGCGCTTCCTGGGCACCGGCTGCATCGTGGTGATGCGCGACCCGGACACCGGCTGGGTGAACGCGGGCACGTACCGCGTGCAGGCGCACGACGACAAGACGCTCGGCATCTACATCTCGCCCGGCAAGCACGGCCGCCTGATCCGCGAGAAGTACTGGCAGCGCGGCGAGGCGTGCCCCGTTGCGGTGTCCGTCGGCCACGACCCGCTGCTGCTGCTGCTCGGCGGGCTGGAGGTGGACTACGGCAAGGACGAGTACGACCTCGCGGGCGCGCTGCGCGGCGAGCCGGTGTCGCTGATCGCGGCGCCGTACACGGGGCTGCCAGTGCCGGCGACCGCCGAGATCGTGCTGGAGGGCGAGATCCCGCCGGGCGAGACGCGGCTGGAGGGGCCGCTCGGCGAGTGGACGGGCTACTACGCGAGCGGCGAGAAGGAAGAGCCGATCATCCGCGTGAAGTCCGTGCTCCACCGCGACAACCCGATCGTGCTGGGCTGTATCCCCGGCATGCCGCCGAACGACAACACCTACTTCCGCAGCCCGCTGCGCGCGGCGCTGATCTGGGACGAGCTAGAGCGGTCGGGCGTGCCGGGCATCGCCGGCGTGTGGTCGCACGAGGCCGGCGGCGGCCGCCTGTTCAACATCGTGGCGATCAAGCAGCTCTATCCAGGCCACTCGAAGCAGGTGGGGATGGCCGTGGCGAGCTGCCACGCGGGCGCCTACGCCAACCGCTACGTGGTCGTCGTGGACGACGACGTCGACCCGACGGACACCAACCAGGTGCTCTGGGCGATGTGTACCCGCACGGACGTGATCGACGACGTGGACGTGATGAAGAAGTGCTGGAGCACGCCGCTCGACCCGATGGCCTACGCCGGCGAGGGCCCGCGCTACTACAACAACCGCATGATCATCGACGCCTGCCGGCCCTACGACCGCCTGCAGACGTTCCCCGCGGTGGCGCGCTGCACGACCGCCGAGGCCCAGGACCTGCGCGCGCGCTGGCCGGAGCTATTCGACGCCCACGGCCGCGCCCGCAAGGACGCCCGCCAGGTGAGCCACGCGCCCGCCCCCGCCGGCCGCTAAGCTGGGATGGGGCCGGCCTAGCCGGCCTCATCCTCCACGAGCCGCCCAGCGTCGTCCACCGTTAGCACTGGCTGGCGGAGGGAGGCCCGCATCCAGGCGAGGTAGCGATCCAGCTCCTCCAACGACTCGCCCTCGACCGCCTCGGGGATGGCCGTGCAGGCTTCCGGCCGGTCTTCGTCGTCGTAGTAGACCTCGTGGATCGCGTACCAATCCTCGCCGTCGCGCCGCGACCGGATGACGCGGTGGTTCCAGTACATGCAGCTCGCCTCCACGCCGCCGGCCGCGCCGCGGCGACCGACCGGCCGCGGGCGCGATGAATCACGCCCCTATAGCACGCGGGGCGCGGTCAGAGGGTGATGCCGTGGTCGCGGCACCAGCGCTCGGCGCCCGGGTGGAGCGGCACGTCGCGCGGCGTCTCCGGCGTCTGCTGGTAGAGCTGCGGGATGCCGGTGTACTCGCCCGGCTCCCACGGAATCGTGGCCGCGCGGGCTTGCAGCGCCTCGCAGAGCAGGTACACGTCGTCGTCGGGCAGGTCGGCGCGCGTGTACAGCGGCCAGCCGCCGTAGTCGATGCCCACGCACGCCTCGGTCAGGTGCGGAAAGCGGCCGAGCGGGCCACCCGGCGGGATGGCCGCCCGCCGCCAGCCGAGCGCCTCGAGCTGCTGCAGCACCGGCTCCTCGAAGGCGATCGGGCGCAGCCCGGCCGCCAGGCCGGCGTCCAGCCAGCTCTTCATGCCCTCATCGAAGACAGCGTCGATAGCGCCGGTGCGGAGCGCTTCCAGGCGGGCGGGATCGGAGGGCGGGCCGACGAGCTGTAGCGAGCCGCCCCAGGACACGAGATCGTCGAGCGTGAAGTCGTAGAGCGCCAGGATCTGGTCGAGCAGCACACGAGTGGAGTGGGTCGCGTCGGCGCGGATGGAGAGGCGCAGCGGGTAGCGCTCGGCCTTGAGCTGCGCCATCGCGGTGATGCCCGTGCGCGGGTGGATGGCGTGGACGTAGCGGTCCCACGAGGGGTAGCTGCCGATGACGCGCACCGGCAGCAGCTCGCGGAACAACCCGACGCCGCGGTACGCCTGCGTGAGCAGCGCCGAGGGGTTCATGAACGTGACGTCTAGCTCGCCGCGCACGATAGCGTGGGCCAGGAACGGCGAGCCGTCGGTCATGCGCAGCCAGGGCCGGAACTGCTCGCCCGAGCCGCTGCCGACGGCGACGTACAGCGTGCGGGTGGCGTTGGCCCGGGCCTTGGCGGTATCGCTGAGCTGCAGCGCCAGCTCGGAGAGCATGACGTTGCGGATCATCGCGGCGTTCGGCGCGCCGCGGCGCAGTTGCGGCTCCATGTCGGCCTCCTGTCAGTCTGCTGCGAACAGACCCCGAGGTAGCTTGCTGGCCGCTATTGTAGAGCACAGAGAGGGCCTGGCTCGTTCAGAGCCAGGCCCTCTCTTGGGGGCTCCTGGTCTACGGCGCGACCGTAGCGCCGTCGTCGCCACGCGCGGGGCGAGTGGCGAATGCGCACTCGAGCAAGAGCGCGGCAGGGAATGGGGCGCCCGGGCCTCATCCGCCGCCAGCGCGCCGAGCCAGCCGCCCGCGCCAGCGCCTGTCACCCTGATGCTTACCTGCGTTGCCGACCCGGCTTCCCGTTACGCCCGGCCGCGCCCGCTACATGTCTGAGCGGCTGCCCGCGTCCGGACGTAGCGGATGGCAGTAGTCGTCGGGCAGACGCAGGTGGCTCGCGTCGTCCGCACCGTTCGCATCGGACGGGCTACTGCTGCGGCAGCCCGCGTCGTCCGCACCGTTCTCATCGGACGGGCTACTGCTGTGGCAGCCCGCGTTCGCGCCTGGTAGCCGGCGCGCGGCCGGGCCGTGGCGCGATAAGCCATCCGCATCGGCCGGGGCGTCGTCGGCCTCCGATAGGCTTGAGCGACCCGAGCGGTCCGCCGAGCCTGAGCGGCACGGGCGGTGCTAGGTGTCGGGCAGGTGCAAGTAGCTCGCACCGTCTGGGCCGCCATCGTGGTCCGGCTGGCAGCCGCCGTGCGAGCCGTGGGGCGTGCCGAATAGCGGCGTCGCGGTGTCTGGGCAACCGTCCGGCTGCCAGCGGGGCGGGCTGCGTGGGCCGCCGCCTGACTCCGCGCGGCCGGCGTCGCACGATGCCTCAGCTCGCTGGCCTGAGCGGCGGAGGCCGTAAGCACGAGCCCCACGAGGAATACGCCCGCGGCCAAGACCACACTGCGGATAAGGAATGTCTTCATAGTGCGCCCTCCTGCGCGATGCTCCTTCGATGTGCCTAGTGCGGGATCAGGGGAGCTATCCGGGCATAGCCCCCCGCTCCTGGCCCCGGATACGCAGGAGGCTTGGAGGTCACCCCCAAACCCCGGCCCTGGCGGGGTACTAGCTAGGCGGTGGCTGGAGCGGCTAGCGCAAGCGATGCTGCAAGCTTCAGGCCAGCATCGGGGCGCCTCGCGGACGGCGCCTGCAGGCGCAGAACATCTTAGAAAGCGCTGAGACATCCTGGCGTCAGGGAGGCAGGGGACAAGCGCCCAGGGCTACGGTTGGCACTGGTTCAGGGGGCTGCCGTCGGGCGCCAAGAGCAGGGCGTGCCCTCGTCGGGTCGGCCGACGAGCACGCGCAGCGCGCCCGGCGCGATCTCGAACTGGGCTGGCGTGATGCCGACAGCGTCGCCATCAGCGTGCACCGGCAGCGGGCGGCGGTGACGATTGACCAGGCTCACGCGGACGGAGTGCGCGCGCAGCGTGATCGTGCCCGGCGGCGGCGGGAGCCGGCGGCCGCCGAACACGGCGAGCAGGTGGGCCAGGATGCGCAGCACGCCGAGCCCGCGGAAGATGACTACGTCGAGCAGCCCGTCGTCGATGCGCGCGTCCGGGGCGAGCGCGTAGGCCGCACCGACGAACGGCGAGTTCGCCACCGTGACCATCGGCGCGCGCACCTGGCGCGCGCGCCCGTCGGCCTCGACCAGCAGCCGCGGCGTCCCGAGGTCGTGGACGAAGCGAAGGAGGCCCTGGAGCGTGCGCAGGCGCAGGCCGCGCGCGTCAAGCTGCTCGAAGTAGCCGAACAGGCCAGCGGCCAGCCCCACGCCCCCCGCTTCCAGGAAGTAAATGTGGCCTACCTTGCCCAGGTCCATCGCCAGCACTTCCCCGCCGGCGATCAGCCGCGCCGCCGCCATGAGGTCGCGCGGGATGCAGAGGGTGCGGGCGACGTTCATGATGCTGCCCAGCGGCATGACGCCGAGCACGGCGTCGGTGCCGGCCAGCGCCTGAGCGACCTCGCCCACGGTGCCGTCCCCTCCGGCGGCGATGACCAGACGGTGCCCCGCGGCCACCGCCGCCCACGCGAGCTTGGTCGCGTGGCCGGCGTACTCCGTTGGCCGCGGCTCGAACGCCACGCCGGCGGCACGGAGCGCCTGCTGCACCTCGTGCGGCCCGCCGGCGTTCGTGGTCAACCCCAGCTTGTGGCCGGCGTTGGGATTGAAGATCAGCGCGGCGGGCGGCTGGCTGGCCACGGTTCCCCTCACCCGGTCCACATTCGGGGCGGGGCGTCAGCCGCGCCCAGGACACTACACGTGCCAGTGTCCTCTGTAGGATAGCGATTTGGCGCCCACCTCGTGGCGACAGGGGCAAAATACACGCGTGGACGTCTGGTATGATCGGACTGAGATAGTAGAGGTTTAGCCCGTGAGCAAAGAGCTACTGGACATCGACGTCACGAATGCTCCTGAGCTCGCCCGCGTAGCTGAGGAAGTCAAGGCCACCAACACGCCGCGAGTGCTCAGCCGCAACAGCGAGCCCATCGCCATGGTGGTGCCGATCCGAGAGCGCTGTGCTCCCCAGGGCCCGACCGAGGCCGACATTGCGGCCACCATGTCTTCCGCAGGCACCTGGGCGGACGTGGACGCCGAAGCTCTCGAGCGGCAGCTCCGGGAAGGACGCAGCGATCACCGCCCCACTCCGCGGCTATGAGGTATCTCGTAGACACCGATCTGGTGATCGACTATCTCAAGAACGTCCCCGCGGCCACGCAGCTCATCAATCCCCTTCTCGCGCAGGGCGTGGCCTTACTCTCGTAACTCGCAACACGAGGGACTACGCTGACATCCCCGGCCTGACCCTTCTCTAAGCCGGGGCGTGACGCGCCACTCTCACCAGGGTGCCAGTATCGCGGCGTGGAAGTGTGCTACGATGCGGGCCAGGCGAGGGGCCGCCAAGCTACCCGAGGAGAAGCGTTGCCGTGGAGCGAGTCGCGCCGCGCAAGGGGCTGCCGGCCTGGCCGCTGGGCTGGGCGATGGCGGGGCGGGCGCGGCCGGACTACGGCGCGCTCGGCCTGTACGCGCTCGCGCTCGTCGCCACGGGCGCGGTGCTGCTGCCCATCGCGCTGACGCTCGTCGCCAGCCTGCGTGAGGGGCTGCTGACCGAGGGCGGGCCGTGGGCGCTGGCGAACTTCCAGACGGTCGTGACGCACCCGCGCTTCGGCCAGGTCGTCGGCAACACGCTGGCGCTGGGACTCGGCACGGTGGCGGTGATGCTGGCGATCGCCGTGCCGCTCACCTGGCTCGTCGCCCGCTCCGACCTGCCGGGCCGCGGCCTCGTGTACACGCTGCTCGTCGCGCAGGTCGCTATCCCCAGCTTCCTCACGGCGATGGCCTACGTGTTCTTGCTGAACCCTCGCAACGGCATCGTGAACCTCTGGCTGAAGGCGCTGCTCGGCGTGCAGGAGCCCCTCGTCAACGTGCAGAGCGTCGCCTGGATGGCCGCGCTCCAGGGCATCGTGCTGGTGCCCGCGGCAGTGTTCATGATGCTGGCCGCGTTCGCCGCGATGGACCCCACGCTGGAGGAGGCGGCGGCGGTGAGCGGCCTGCCCCGCGCGCAGGTCATACTGCGCGTGGTCTGTCCGATGCTGCTGCCGAGCATCTTGGCCGCGGGCCTGTTCTTCTTCGTGATCGCGGTCGAGATCTTCGACTTCGCGGGCATCATCGGCATGCCGGCCGACATCTTCGTCGTCAGTAGCTGGATCTACGACCTCACGCACCCCTCGACGGGCCTGCCGCTCTACGGGCCGGCCAGCAGCGTGGGCGTGCTGCTGATGGCGCTCACGGTGCCGGCAGTGATCCTCTACCTGTGGGCCACGCGCAGCGCCGGCCGCTACGTCACCGTCACCGGCAAGCGCGGGCGGGCGCGGCCCCTGCCGCTCGGGCGCTGGCGCTGGCCCGCGCTCGCCTTCGTGGGCGGCTACTTCAGCCTCTCCTTCGCCATCCCCGCGCTCACGCTGTTCTGGGCGTCGCTCGTCCCGTATCTCCAGCCGCCGTCCGCGGCGGCGCTCGGCCGCGCGAGTCTCCAGAGCTACGCCTACGCGCTCGGCTTCTTCGGCACGCCGCTCAAGAACACGTTGCTGCTGATGGTCGCCACGGCCACGCTGGCCTGTGGGCTCAGCCTGTGCGTGTCCTGGGTGGTGACGCGCTCGCGCCTGCCCGGCCGCAAGCTGCTCGACGGGGTGGTCTTCCTGGCGCCGGCGATCCCGGCGCTGATCGGCGCGGTGGCGTTCATGTACGTGGCGCTGTCGATCTACCGCGTGGTGCCGCTCTACGGCACGATCTGGCTGATCGTGCTGGCGCTCGCCGTGCGGGCGCTGGCGTTCACCAGCCGCACGCTGAACGGCGCGGCCATCCAGCTGCACCCGGAGCTGGACGAGGCGGCGCGTGTGTCGGGCCTGCCGACGCTCGCCGCCTTCCGCCGCATCTTCGTGCCGCTGGTCGCGCCCGCGCTAGTCTACGCCTGGACGTGGGTCGCGGTGCTGGCGGCGCGCGACCTGACGACGCCGATCATGCTCTACGCGCGCGACAACCCGACGGTCGCCACGCTGATCTTCAACTTGCAGGCCAACGGCAAGTCGGACCAGGCGGCCGCCGGCGCGGTGCTGCTCATGGGCGTGCTGATCGTCGTCTCGATCGTCGCGCGGCGGCTCGCCCGCGGCTACCTCGCCGCCTAACCCTTCCCGACCGACTTGCTTGGCCAGCGGCCAGGGTGCGGAGTCTGTAACATCGCGCGATGATCGTCGTTTACTCCCGCGAGGCAGCAAAATAGTGGTATACGGCCTGCGGGAGCTGAATGAGCCGCGGTAGCTGGGCGCCGGACGAGATCCTCCGGCATCCCGATGGAACAGAGGAGCATCTTCGTTACCGTCGTACTCTCGCCGCGGACGGTGCGCGGGCGCGCATTCGGAAGGTATTGGGCGCTGACGGCCGGACGCAAGAGGTGTGGCACGAGGTGGTCGCGGCCGATGGTCGGCTCATTCATCAGCATATCAAATGGAAGCGTGAGGGAGACGCCTGATGGCGCTGGCGGCCGACCCCCGACACCCTGAGAGCGACGTGGCCGACGTTGTGGAGTCGCTCGCGCAGCTGATCCAGCGTGACCTGGTCCGGGATGCGGAGGTCGTGCTGGCGTTCCTGGCGTTATGGCTATTGGATCGCGTGCAGGCGAACCGAATGAGCCGAGAGCAGGCAGACGCCGTGTTCACGGCGATCGATGCGCGCTTGAGCGCACCCGGGCAGGGGTCGCCCTTCTCTCCGGACGTCCAGGAGCTGCTTTTCGAAGGGGAGTTCCTGCACCATCTGGGCGAGACCGACGGCCCCGATCCAGACCGCCTGCGCGCGATGGCACTCGCCATCCTCCAACGCGCCGAGCAGCCAGAGACGCTGCGCTAGCCGTCCGCCCTTACGCGGCCCAGCGCGGACCAGGCATGTCTGGCTGGGCGCGAGCCGCGCGCAGTTCAGTCAGCGCAGAAATCGGGGTATCTCGTCGGCCGAACCGGGTATCATGAGGCGCACCACGTTCTGGGAGGGATGCGATGCGCATGCGACGCATGTTGGCCGTGGGCCTGGTCAGTGGCCTGATGTTCTCCGCGGGCGTGCTGGTGGGCAGCCACGGCGCGTTCGGAACGGCCCAGGCGCAGACGACGGGCGGCTCTCCGTCCGCCTCGTCCATCCAGGAGTACCCGTTGCCCAACGGCGTGCTCTGCTACACCCTGACGGCGGGGAGCGGGGGCTTCTCGTGCGTGTACGCGCCCGGGCTCAGCCCGGCCACCAGCGCGCCGCGGCCGTAAGGCCCGTCGTCGACAAACGCGGCGCCCCCGGCACCTCGCTGAGAGGTGCCGGGGGCGCCGCGTTTTGACTACCACGCTTTCGCCGCCGTTGAGCCACCCTATAGCGGCCGCGTCGTAGGGCCGGAGCTGGTCCCCTGGCGCCCGGCCGGGATGGCTGACACACGCCGCTCCGGCGCAGGTCACGTAAGGCCGGGGCTGGTCCCCTGCCGCCCGGGGGCCGGGCGGCTCAAGCGCTATGGAGACTGCTCCAGACCGCAGCCCCGATCCAGACAAGTCCTCCGTCAAGTGCTTGACAGGGTTTGGGTCAAGCCTGCGACAGCGACGCCGTGCGCGGGAGCGTACCATGATACACTGACGGCCCGATACTTGACTCGTCTTCCAGGGCGGGGCATAGTAGCGCTCATCGAGGCGGGCCACCGGACTTACGCCACGAGACGAGACTATGCCCGGTAGTCGCACGCGCGAAGGACGGCTCTTCCGCAAGTACGTCGTCGCCTTCGTGCTGCTCGTGAGCGCGGCGCTGCTGGCCAGCGGGCTCATCCAAACTTACTTCGCCTACGGGGAGAGCAAGAGCGCCCTCTCGCGCATCGAGCGCGAGAAGGCCGTAAACGCCGCCTCCACCATCCAGCAGTTCATCGCGGACATCGAGAAGCAGATTGGCTGGGCCAACCCCGCCGTCCAGTTGGGCAGCGGCGTGTCGCGCGAGCAGCGCCGCGACGACTACCTCCGCTTGCTGCGCCAGGCGCCCGAGGTCACCGAGGTCGCTTACCTGGACGCGGACGGCATCGAGCAGCTGCGCGTCTCGCGGCTGGCGATGAACGTCGAGGGGACCCGCCAGGACTTCTCGGGCGACGAGGCGTTCCGAGCAGCTCGCACCGGGAAGCCCTATTACGGCCCCGTCTATTTCCGCAACGAGTCCGAGCCCTACATGACCATCGCCATCGCCGAGAACGGCGACCATGGCGGCGTGACGGTGGCCGAAGTCAACCTGAAGTTCATCTGGGACGTGATCTCGCGCATCAAGATCGGCCAGGCCGGCTACGCCTACGTGGTCGACGGCAACGGCCAGCTCATCGCGCACCCCGACATCAGCCTCGTCCTGCAGAAGACCAGTCTGGTCGCGCTGCCCCAGGTGCAGACGGCGCTTGCCAATCCTGCCTTGCCCGGCCAGGAGGGCGAGGAGGCCATCATTGCTCGGGACATGCAGGGCCGCGAGGTGCTCACGGCCTACGAGACGGTGAGCCCGCCGGGCTGGGCGGTGTTCGTCGATCAGCCGCTGCGGGAGGCGTTCGCGCCGATCTTCGCTGCCTTCGCCCGCATGGGCTTCCTGCTGGTCCTCGGCATCGGGCTGTCGGTCCTGGCGAGTCTGGTGCTGGCCCGCAAGATGGTGCGGCCCATCCAGGCGCTCCAGGCGGGCGCCGCGCGCATCGGCAGCGGCGCGCTCGACCAGCGCATCGACGTCCGTACCGACGACGAGCTGGAGGCGCTGGCCGAAGAGTTCAACCGCATGACCAGCCAGCTCCGCGAGTCCTACGCCACGCTGGAGCAGAAGGTCGAGGACCGCACGCGCGACCTGGCCGAGTCGCTAGAGCAGCAAACGGCCACGGCGCAGGTGCTACAGGTCATCAGCCGCTCGGCCTTCGATTTGCAGCCCGTGCTCGAGACGCTCATCGAGAATGCAGTGCGGCTGTGCGGGGCAGACAGCGGGATTATCGTTCGTTGCGAGGGCGAGCGGCCCAACCTTTCGACTGCCTACGGCGAAACCGCTCTGCTGGACTACTTGCGGCAAACCGGTCATGCTGTGCCCCTGGACCGAGGGTCGGTGGTGGGCAGAGTCGCCCTAGAACGCTGTATCGTGCACGTCCACGACGTGCTGGCCGATCCCGAGTTTGAGTTTCACGGGGGACAAAGTGCCACTGGCGGCCGCACGACCCTTGGCGTTCCAATGCTTCGGGAGGGCGTCCTGATCGGCGTGCTGATGATCTGGAATCGGGAGGTACGGCCGTTCACGCAAAAGCAGATTGACTTGGTGACGACGTTCGCGGACCAGGCGGTGATCGCCATCGAGAACGTGCGGCTGTTCCAGGAGGTGCAGGCGCGGACGCGGGAGCTGGCGCGGTCGGTGGAGGAGCTGCAGGCGCTGGGCGCGGTCAGCCAGGCGGTGAACTCGACGCTCGACCTGCAAGCAGTGCTGACGACGATCGTGGCCCATGCAGTGCAGCTCTCGGGCACCGAGGGCGGCGCGATCTACGAGTACGACGAGGCAGCGCAGGCGTTCGCGCTGCGCGCCACGCATGGCATGAGCGCGGAGCTGATCGAGGCCGTGCAGGCGACCCAGATCCGCCTGGGCGAGACGGTTATCGGCCAGGCCGCGGCCCGCCGCGCGGCGGTGCAGATCGCGGACCTGCACGGCGAGCCTGACTACCCGGTACGCGCGGAGCTGGAGCGGGCGGGGTTCCGCGCGCTCCTGGCCGTGCCGCTGTTGCGCGAGGAGCAGATCGTCGGCGCGCTCGTCGTGCGGCGGCGGACGCCGGGCGAGTTCCCGGCGGCCACGGTCAACCTGCTACAGACGTTCGCCAATCAATCGGTGCTCGCCATCCAGAACGCGCGGCTGTTTCAGGAGATCGAGGACAAGAGCCGCCAGCTCGAGATCGCCAGCCAGCACAAGTCCGAGTTCCTGGCGAACATGAGCCACGAGCTGCGCACGCCGCTGAACGCCATCATCGGCTTCTCCGAAGTGCTCATCGAGCGGATGTTCGGCGAGCTGAACGCGAAGCAAGACGAGTACCTGCAAGACATTCTCAGCTCCGGGCGCCACCTGCTGTCGCTGATCAACGACATTCTCGACCTCTCTAAGGTCGAGGCCGGGCGCATGGAGCTAGAGCGGGGCTGCTTCTCGCTGCCGGAGGCGCTGGACAACGGCCTCACGATGATCAAGGAGCGCGCCAGTCGCCACGGCATTCAGCTTAGCCTGGCCGTGGACCCGCGCCTCGGCGTGGTGGAGGCGGACGAGCGCAAGGTCAAGCAGATCGTCTTCAACCTGCTGTCGAACGCTATCAAGTTCACGCCCGACGGCGGCCACGTGAGCGTGTCGGCGCGGCTAGTGGACGACGCGATCGAGGTCGCCGTGCGCGACACGGGTATCGGCATCGCGCCTGAGGACCAGGCGCGTATCTTCGAGGAGTTCCAGCAGGCGCGGCACCAGCGGAGCAAGGCGCGCGAGGGCACGGGGCTCGGCCTGGCGCTCACCCAGAAGTTCGTCGAGCTGCACGGCGGCCGCATCTGGGTGGAGAGCGCCGTGGGCGTCGGCAGCACGTTTACGTTCACCCTGCCCCTGCGGGGCGTTCCCTCACCCCCGCCCCCTCTCCCCGAGGACGAGGCGAGCAAGGCGTTACTAGCGGGCGAGGGGGGCACGTCCAGCCCCCTCTCCCCCTGGGAGAGGGCGGGGGGTGAGGGCTCTAACGCCAGCAACGGCGCCCTGTCCTCGCCGGCGGCCGTGGACGGCCGCGGCGCCACGGTGCTGCTCGTCGAGGACGACCCGAACGCCGTGGCGCTGCTGTCGCTGTGCTTGCAAGGGGCCGGCTTCCAGGTGGTGGTGGCCGGCGACGGCGAGGAAGCGCTGCAGATGGCGCGCATCCTCCACCCCGACGGGATCACGCTCGACATTTTCCTGCCGCGCGTCGACGGCTGGGACTTTCTGGCGCGCGCCAAGGCCGACCCGGAGCTGGCGGACATCCCGGTGGTCATCGTCTCGATGCTCGACGAGCGGGGCAAGGGGTTCGCGCTCGGCGCCGCTGAGTATCTCGTGAAACCCGTGGACCGCGACTTGCTGGCGGCCACGCTGCGCCGGCTGGTGGCCAAGGCGCCAGCCAAGATCCTCGCCGTCGACGACGACCCGCTGGCCATCGCCTTGATCGAGGCGGTGCTCGGTCCCGAAGGGTTCACCGTACTCAAGGCCACGAGCGGCGAGGAGGGCATCGCGCTGGCGCGGCAGGAGCGCCCGGCGCTGGTGATTTTGGACCTCATGATGCCGGACGTGGACGGCTTCACCGTGGTCGAGCGCCTGCGCGCCGACACAGCCACGACGGCGATCCCGATCGTCATCCTGACCGCCAAGACGATGACCGACGCGGACAAGACGCGACTGAACGGGCAGATTAGCTACCTGGCCCAGAAGGGGCAGTTCAGCCCGGCCGCCTTCCTGGCGCTCGTGCGCCGCTTCTGCCCCGCGCCGGTGTAGCGCCTCGCCAGAACGGAGGTCTGGCGAGCGCCGGCCTGGCCTCCCAAGGGCCTGGAGGCGTCCTCCAATAGCCTCCTTCTCCCCCAGGATTGGGGAGCTGGGCCAACTCCCCTGGCGGGGACGCGGGGATGTGCTCCACAATGCTCACCTGACCCTCGTGCCAGCCGACAAGCAAGGGGGGGCCGATGGCGGGTGAGCTGATCCTGATCGTCGAAGACAACGAGAAGAATATGAAGCTGGTGCGCGATCTCTTGCAGTTCAAGGGTTATCGCACGCTGGAGGCCGACACCGCGACGGAGGGCATTGCCCTGGCGACCGCACAACAGCCGCAGCTGATCCTGATGGACATCCAGTTGCCCGACATGGATGGCGTCGCGGCGCTCGGCCGGCTGAAGGCCGAGCCCGCGACGACGCGCATTCCCGTGGTGGCGCTCACGGCGTTCGCCATGAAGGAGGACGAGGCGCGCCTCCTGAGCGCCGGGTTCGACGGCTATCTCGTGAAGCCGATCAATATCCGCGAGCTGCCCGAGCGAGTGCGGCAGTTCTGTGAGCAGGGCCGCCGGGAGGGCTAGGTGGACCGGCAGCGCAAGCGCATTCTGGTCGTCGACGATACGCCACACAATATCAAGCTGCTCGAAGCGGTGCTCTTGCCGCGCGACTACCAGGTGCTCCCGGCCACGTCGGGCGCCGAGGCCCTCGCAAAGGTGACCGCCGAGCGCCCCGACCTGATCCTCTGCGACGTGGTCATGCCGGGCATGGACGGCTACGAGGTCTGCCGGCGCCTGCGTGCGGACCCCGAGACGCGGCTCCTGCCGGTCATCATGATCACCGCGAGCGGCGAGCAGGAGAAGATCAAGGCAATCGAGGCCGGCGCCGACGACTTCGTGCTCAAGCCGTTCAACCAGGCCGAGCTACTGGCGCGGGTGCGCTCGCTGCTGCGCATCAAGGAGTACCACGACACGATCCAGGCGCAGGCAGCCGAGCTAGCAGAGTGGAACCGCACGCTCGAAGAGCGCGTGGCGCAGCAGGTGGCGGAGCTGGACCGGATGGGGCGCCTGCGGCGCTTCCTGTCGCCGCAGCTCGCCGAGATGATCGTGTCGGCGGGCGACGAGCGCATCCTGGAGAGCCACCGCCGCGAGATTACGGTCGTGTTCACCGACTTGCGCGGCTTCACCGCCTTCGCCGAGACCGCCGAGCCCGAGGACGTGATGGGGGTGCTGCGCGAGTATCACGCCGCGATGGGCGGGCTCATCTTCGCGCACGGGGGCACGCTAGAGCGCTTCACCGGCGATGGGCTAATGGTCTTCTTCAACGACCCGATCCCCTGCCCCGACCCGCCGGCGCGGGCCGTGCGGATGGCGGTGGCGATGCGCGCGCGGGCGGCCGAGCTAGCGCGCGCCTGGCGGCGGCGCGGGCACGACCTGGGCTTCGGCGTAGGCATCGCCGTGGGCTACGCCACGCTCGGCCGCATCGGCTTCGAGGGCCGCTGGGACTACGGCGCTATTGGCAGCGTGACGAACCTGGCGGCGCGGCTGTGCGGCGAGGCGCAAGCCGGCCAGATCCTCATCAGCGAGCGCGTCCACCTCATGATCGAGGAGCTGCTGGAGGCCGAGCCGCTGGGCGAGCTGACCCTGAAGGGCTTCCTGCGCCCGGTCGGCGCCTACAACGTGCTCGCCATCCGAGACACACCCGACGCCGACGCCGAGTCCGCGGCGAAGCGCCTGTCCGTCTAGTCCGAGCCCCAACATTTTGCAGCCGGTCCCGTGGCCGCGCCGTAGCCATGTCATTCCTCCCCCTCGCTGCTCGCGGCGCCTCGTCCTGCTCCCCGCGTCCCCCGGACGACTGCCCCCTGCCAATGCCTTCTCTTGTAGGGGCTACGAGCTCAACGAGCGGCGGGGCACGAGGCCGGACGATCGCCCCCCGCCAATGCCTTCTCTTGTAGAGGCGCTGCTTGCTGCGCCCTGCTCGGTCGGCCAATCGGGCGGTGTCCTAGCGAATCCGGCCAGGGACGTCCCTCCCCCTCTCCCCCTGGGAGAGGGTCGGGGTGAGGGCCCGCCCCGGTAGGGCAGCCGCCGGATCGGAGCAGCCCAGCGGTTGCCGACCGCTCACCCAGGCTGCCAACCGCAATAGCCAGGCCGCGAGGCGCGCGGTAGGGCCCGCCGTCCGGCGCGACGTGGTCGCCGTCCCTACCCGTACACGCCTCCCCCGCGCCCGCCGCCCGCGCCCGGCCCGGGGCCACCCCCGCCGGCCTGGCCCGCGGCGGAACAGCGGAGGAGTATCGTACGGGGTAAACGATGCGACCTTCCGCGCCCGACCAGCACGCTGCATCCCGCGCCCGGCCTGGCAATTCGCCATCCCAGGAGGGAGCATCGTTTGACCGTTCCTCGGATACATTCATCCACCCGCGGGCGGGGGCTCGGCCGGCGCGATCGAGTGCGCTCCTACCCCGCGGCGCAAGGATGGGGGTCACTCACTGCCTCGTGTCGCTTTGACCGACGGCCGAGTGGCGCGCTAGACTGGGCCGGCCGCGCTCGACGACCGAACGCAGCGCCGGCCGGGCTGGGGGTGCGATGACGCGCGAAACCACCGCATCGGCGACCGATCTGGTCCGCGTAGGCAAGGGCACGCTGGGCGGCGACTGGCTGCGCCGCTACTGGCTGGCCGTGAGCCGTGCCGAGGACCTGCACGACGTGCCGCAGGCCGTGCGCCTGCTGGGCGAGGACCTCGTCCTCTTCCGCGATGGCGCGGGGCGCCCGGGCTTGCTCGGTATCGCCTGCCCGCACCGCGGCACGTCGCTGGAATACGGCGACGCGGAGGCCGCGGGGCTGCGCTGCCCGTATCACGGCTGGCTGTTCGACGTGACGGGCCAATGCCTGGAGCAGCCGGCCGAGCCGAAGGACAGCACGTTCTACCGCCGCGTGCGCCACACCGCCTACCCCGTGCGCGAGCTAGGCGGCCTGCTGTTCGCTTACCTCGGCCCGGACGGGGACGACCCGCCGCCGCTACCGCGCTACGCGCCATTGGTCGAGCCCGGCCAACGACAGCTCGAGCCGCCGCGGCACCTGGACTACAACTGGTTCAACTTCTGGGAGAACTCGGCCGACCCCTGCCACATCTCGATCCTGCACCGCTTCAGCGCCTACGGCGCGCAGACCTGGGGCAATCAGTTCTTCGACTACCATGACATGCCGGCCTTCGAGCCCGTCGAGCAGGACTACGGGCTGACGATCGTCATGCGGAAGCCGGGGCCGACGCCGGACACCGAGTTCGTGGACGAGATGAGCCTGGCGCTGCCGAGCGTCATCCAGATCGGCGATACGGAGTTCGTGCATCTGCGGCTGGAGCAGGCAGAGGCACTCGCCGGCGGCTCGCACAACGCCCACCTGTTGTTCCTGACACCGACCGACGACGACCACTTCACGATCTTCACCGTGGACAACTACACCGGCCCCGAGCCCGACTTCTTCGCCCGACTGCAGCAGATGCGCGCCCACGAGGTCCCGCGGCAAGCGGTGGCATCCTACGACCGGCGCAAGTACATGCCGTTCCGTGGCAGCGTGCGCGACGAGGACGTGGTGACGCAGGCGACGCAGGGCCTGCTGGGCGAGCGGAGCGAGCGCCTGGCGACCTCCGACCGCGGCGTGATCGCGCTGCGTCGCATCGCCCGCGAGGCCGCCGAGGCGGCGCGGCGTGGCGCGCGCCCGAAGGGTGTCCTCGCGCCCGAGCAGGCCGACGAGGTGATCCGCCTCGACACCTTCGTCGGCATGCGGCCGAAGTCAGCCGTGCCAGCGCGCTACACCGGCGCGCCGGCTGGGTGAGCGCCGGTCACCACCGCCGCTGCTCGACGGCCAAGCCGTGCGGATCAGCTCGTCGCCGGCGAGCCGAATCCCTAGCCCGGCGATGCACGGCGCCGGAGACGACGAAGCACCCCTGGTGTACACGCCACCAGGGGTGCTTCAGCCGCGCGCCACGCGGCTTACCAGAAGTAAGGGTAGTACAGCGCGGGATACGGCGGGACGAACCCGTACGCGGGAACCCAGCGCGGCCCGAACGGCGTCGGTACAACTACCATCGTTGTCACTCCTTCCTTTTTTCCCTTAGCTCGGAGCCGCTGGCCCGTACCAGCCGCTCCTTACGTAGTTAATGTAGCGCGCCCCGGCCGAGCGGCTTGTTAAGGCCGTTACAGGTCTTCTGTGAACTGCGTCACATTGAGGTACCGACGAAGTACGATGCTCCGTCGGTGCTGCAGGGGAGCCTCGGGAGTGCCGCCTGCGGCAGCCTCGCCTTGACCTCAGGTACGTCTCGGAGCGGCGCAAGGCGGCGGCCCGGGTCAGGGAGTGCCGCCTGCGGCAGCCTCGCCTTGACCTCGGGGGCCGCGGTGGCTAAGGCTCGGGGCGATTATGGATCGGCGCCGAGAGGGTAAGCACGCAGGCCCCGGCGCGCGGCCTACTTCCAGGCGCTTGTCCGCAGGCCGCTCGTGGCGGCGCGGGCCGGCGCGCCGGCGCCCAGCCCGCCGGCCGCGCCGGCCCGGCCGAGGGCGGCGCAGTCGGCCACGGCCACGACGCCATCGCCCACGCCGCGGGCCGTCGCGGTGCCGAGTCCCGCGCCCCAAGCGCCGGGCCGCCTGGCGCCGTGGCAGGCCGAGTGGGACCGTAGGCTCGCTGCCGCCAGACAAGCGGGTAAGCTGGCCGTATCCGCGCCGGTGGGCGACGTGTGGCGCAACGCGCTCATGGTCTTCAGCAGGCTGACCCGGACGTCGCCCTGGAGCTAACCGGATTCAGCAGCCGCGACTTCTGGCCGCGCGTCGCGCAGCGGCGCCAGGCCGAGCAGCATCTCTGGGACCTGCGCGAGGGAGGGCCGGATATCACGGTCTCCAACGCGATCAACGCCGGGGAGCTGGCGCCGATTTGCCCCTTGCGGCTCCTGCTCAAGGTGACCGACGACAGCAAGTGACTACAAGGGCTCGACGGGCTGTTCGCGGACGATGCGGGCCAGTACCAGCCGAGCTTCATGGCCCACGGGTCGTCGCCAGCAGCTGAACAGCCGCCGCCTGGACGTGGCGCCCGGCCATCCGCCGACGCTGTCCCCCCGAGCCACCTCGACCAGTACGTGCCGAGCCAGGCGGAGAGGCATGCGCCGCTACTGGAGCAGACGCTGAGCATCGTGCGGGAGCTTATTCGCTAGCGCGAGTGGACAGAAGGGAAAGGTGGGGGACGCCCCCATACCCCCCGGGTAAGAGAAGAGCTGCGGTGTTCTCACGGGAAAGGCTCCCTGGTTATCCAGGCTGTGAGCGGGTCGCGCTTCGGACGGCCGCCTGCGGCGCGGCGGTTGGCTCGAAGATGAGCACGTCGATGGCTTTGCCGCCCACGGTGAGGTCGGGACAGGCGCTAATGGCGACGAGGGCATCCATTTCGGCGCGGAACTCGACGTAGGTGCCGGGGCGGGGGCGGATGTTGGTGTTCGCCATGCGGCCTGTCTGCGGGTCGATGGCCAGCGTCTGGAAGAGGTTGAACGGGCTCGGCACGTCCTCGGGCGGGACGCCATAGGGGGCGAGCGCGGTCGAGAGGTTCTCCCAACAGCCGTGGTCGGGCAGGTCGTCGGGACGGATCGGGCGGTTGTAATACTCGGCCAGGCGGCCCTCGTCGGCGGCACGCTGGAAGCGGCGACCGCTGCACATGCCTTTCTGAAGGTCGTGCGTGCCCTGGTCGGCGTAGGTGTCGGCGACGATGGCGAGCAGCGGGTTGTTGGCCTTGGTCATCAGCACGTCGCCGGCGCTGATCCAGATCTTGCTGTTGTAGGTCTTGGTGCGGGCCTGGTCGAAGCGCTCGCGCAGATCGTGGCGGTTGAAGGCCACGAAGTCGGCAATCGTCGTGCCGCTCACGCGCAGGTGCTGGCCACGCGCCAGCTCGAACGCCATGCCGCTGTTGGGCGGGATGGTGGCTTGCTGGATGATCCGCTCGGGCACAGAAACCTCCATGATGGGCCAGGCTGCAGGCCGGATGCGGGGTGGCTAGGCCCGGCGTGTCGTGAGCCCCGAACGCTAGCGATCAGGCGGGGCGGCGATGGGCGCGCCAGAGCCGCTCCCCTGAGCGCCGAGCTGGCGCCGCTCGACGTAGCGCCAGCGCCGTCGCCGGGCCTGCCGCCCCGCCGGGGCGGGCGATTCTCCACATCATCTCCACGCGCGCGGGCCGGCCCTCGGCATGGGCCGTGCAGGGTGAATCCCTCTGGGGATGATAGCCCGGCCGCGCGAGCAGCGCCGCGCCCCGGCCCCCGAGGGAACCCTGGCGCATCCATGGCGCCCAAGGAGACAAGCTCATGCGACCGTTGCGCTACGCCATCGTCTTGGGACTCGTCGTGCTGCTCGGCGCCGTCCTGGTGCCGACGCTCTGGGCGGCGCCGCCGGCGCAGCAGCCCATCGATCCGACGCTCGTACCAATCCCCACCACCGCGCTCCTGCCCACGGAGTCCCCCCTACAGCCTATCGCGCCCGCGCCCACGCCGTTCACCTTGCCGACGAGCATGCCCATGCCCACCATGCTCCCGCTGCCGACACCGATGCCCGTGCCCACGCTCCTGCCGCTGCCCTGAGGCGCGAGACGCGCGAAGTCCATACCTATCGCCCCGGGTGTTCGCCCGGGCATGCGGCCGAGGCCGCGCTCGCGCGCTCGGCGGCGGGCGCCCCGGCCTGCCGGCGCTGCGACCGCGCGCTGCCGCAGCGGGCGCGCCGCGATCGCCGGCCCGCCGTGGGCCGCGAGCAAGCCAGGGGACCCGGCCGACAGGCGGCCGCCCGGCGGCCGGCCGCCGGGCTAGTCGTCGCGCTGGGTTGCCGCCTGCCCGCCTGGCCGGTGGATGACGGCGGCGAGGCCCTCGAGGCGGCGGGCGGGGTCGTCGGGCACGCCGGCCAGGCGCTCCTCGCAGGTGCGGCGCAGGCTGGCCGAGAGGGCCGCGACAGTCAGCAGCCGCTCCAGGCCCGGGCGGTCGTACTTGTTGTGGTGCAGCAGCCGGTTCGCCTCGGCGACGGTACAGGCGGGCGCCGGTCGCTCGAGCAGCGTGATCGCATCGCCGGCCTGCATCGCGCCCGGCTCCAGACAGCGGAAGTAGTAGCCCGTCCGGCCCGACTCCTGCACCCAGAGGGCGAACGCCGGCTGGCCCTGGCGCGTGGCGAGCTTGTAGCACGGTTGGCGCGGCTGCGTGACCTGCACGAGCGCCGTGCCGACGCGGTACACATCGCCGAGGCAGACGTCGGCCTCCAGCAGCCCGGTCACGCTGAAATTCTCGCCGAACGCCGCCGGCTCCAAGCGCCGTCCGAGGCGCTCCGACCAGTAGGCCAGGTGCTCGGCGGGGTAGACGCACACCGCCTTGTCGGGGCCGCCGTGGACGTGGAGGTCGGCCTGCGCGTCGCCCACGAGCCCTGTCGGCCCGAGCGGCAGCGGGCCGGCTACCGGCTGCTTGCGGATGGCGCTGGCGACGGTGCCGCCGCGAAACGCCAGCGGGGCCGGCTGCCCCACGTTCAGGGAGATAAGCTGTCCATTCACGCTGTATCCTCGTCCGGTGAGCGGCGCTCGGCACGGCCTGAGCGCGGCCAAGGCGGCGGACACGATCGCCAGGCCGGGCGCGACCTTGCCGCGGTCGATTCGTTCGGCGCCCGGCCTAGCGCGGACGACGTTCTGGCACGCGGCCGGATGCCTGCATTCTAGCGCGCGGGACTGGACGGCGCTACGTGCCGCTCCGGCCGGGGTGCGCCCGACGATGGTGCGGCGCAATTTAGCCGAGGAACGGTCAAACGATGCTCCTTTACCGGGTGGTTAACTGTTAGGCCGGGCGCGGGATTCAGCGTGCTCCTCGGGCGCGGAAGGTCGCATCGTTTACCCCGTACGATACTCCCCCGGGCGCTCCGCCGCGGGCCGGGCCGGCGGGGCGAGGCCCCGGGCCGGGCGCGGGCGGCGGGCGGGGTGGGAGGCGTGTACGGGCCGGGACGGCGACCACGTCGCGCGAGATGGCAGGCGCTCTCCGGCGCGCCTCGCGGCCTCGCTATTGCGGTTGGCAGCCTGGGTGAGCGGTCGGCAACCGCTGGGCTGCTCCGATCCGGCGGCTGCCCTACCGGGGCGGGCCCTCACCCCGACCCTCTCCCAGGGGGAGAGGGGGAGGGACCGGCCCTCACCCCGACCCTCTCCCAGGGGGAGAGGGGGAGGGGCGTCCCTGGCCGGATTCGCTAGGACACCGCCCGATTGGCCGACCGAGCAGGGCGCAGCAAGCAGCGCCTCTACAAGAGAAGGCATTGGCGGGGGGCGATCGTCCGGGGGCGGGGGCCGGGCAGGGCCCCGCGACGAGCAGGCGTGAGGCCAGACGTGCCTATGGAGGGGCCGCGGGACTGGCTGCAAGATGCCGGGGATGCCCCAAGCGGGCACGCCCGGGCAGTGCGCGTGGTGGCGGGCCGCGGGCCGCTTGGGTGCGGGGGCGGCCGTATGCTACGCTGGTGCCGCTAGGTGGAGCGGAAGGAGACGAGGTCGATGGAGCCAGCCGTCCAGCGTCCCCCGCGCGACCGGATGCGGACCGCCGCGGCGACGCTCGGCGCGTTTGGGCTGGGCGCGCTCTACCTGGGCTATATCGAGGTGCTGGGCAGCGCCAGCGTCGTGATTCACGTGGCCATGCTGCTCCTTGCCACGGGCGGGCTCATCGCGGTCGCCTGCGCGCTCGCCGCGGACTCGCGGCACCGGGCCAGCGCGCTGCTGCTCGCGCTCGCGGCCGCCGGGGTGCTCGGGCTCGTCCTCGTCGCTGCCTGGCTGCGCCTCCAGGGGCTGCCCTACGCGGCCGTTGCCGCCGCGCTGCTCCTCCTCGCGGCGCTCGTCGAGCACTGGGCCTGAGGCAACCACGCGGCGCCGCGAGCGCGGCTGCGCCGCGCTCCTGACGGAGCGGCCGCCGGTAGCATCGTCCACCCGCCCAGCCCCGCGGGTGCCCCTTGCTTTTTTGCGCTCAGGGAGGCGCCGACCGTTGCTGCGAGCCAACCTCGAGCGCGGCCGCAACATTCTACAGCGGATTGCAGCCAGACTGAGCGGGCGGCCGATGCGGGGGCGGCGGCAGTGGCGCTGGCCGGATGCCGCGCCACAGGCCGCGGGCGGGCATGAGACCCGCCCCTACGAAACGCTGGCTGCTCACCTTGTGCGCAAGCTGCTCTAAGGGGCACCCCGGCCCCGCGAAGCGGTTGACCCCGTGCTGGCCGCGGCGTATGATGAGAGCCGCTCAGGGGGCTCTATTCCGGCGGGCGCGGGCGGGGACCACTGGCAGCTCGCCCCACCGCGCTCCCGGCGACGGCGCTGACGGTTAGGAGAGTTGTCATGCTTCGCGGCTCGCCCCGCGCCGCGCTCGTGGGCCTCGCCGGCCTCGCCCTCGTCGCCTGTCAAGGGCCAGCCGCCGCGCCGAGCGGCCCCGCCCAGCCCACGGTCGCCACGACAGCTAGCCCCGCGGCGCAGCCCTCCGCCCCGCCCGCGCGCGCCCACGTCGAGTACATCACCGTCGTGCCGATCGTGAACTACTGGCACGAGTACGTGGCTCAGCAGGAGGGCTTCTTCGAGCGGCAGAACCTCGAGGTGGAGTTTAGCTCCGCGGGGGATGCCGCGCGCGCGATCCAGGCGCTGGTCTCCGGCTCGGTGAACATCGGCGGGCCATCCGGCGACAGCGTCATCAATGCCGTCGAGCGCGGCGGCTCGGGCGCCGACCTCGCGATGATCGCCGGCGAGATCAACAAGATGGCCTACCAGCTCGTCGCCGGCAAGGACGTGCAGGGCTACGACGACCTGCGGGGCAAGACGCTGGCGGTAATCGGCCCCCAGGACGGCAGCACGGTCATCCTCAAGCGCATGCTCGCCGCCCACGGCCTCCAGCCCGACGACTATAGCTTCATCACCGTCGGGGGCACGGCGAACCGCGCGGCGGCCGTGCAGAACGGCACCGCCGCCGCGGCGCTGATCGGCCAGCCGCAGGACTTTCGGCTGGTGGCGGATGGGTACAAGAGCCTGGGGCTTAGCTCGGACGTGGTGCCCGAGTATCCGCTCGACGTGATGACCGTGCGCCGCGACTGGGCACAGCAGAACAGCGACGTCGTGGTGCGCTATCTGCGCGCCATCATCGAGGCCGACCGCTGGCTGTACGATCCCGCGAACCGCGACGCGGCGGCCCAGATCACGGTCGACGTGCTGAAGATGACGCCGGAGGAGGGACGCCGGACCTACGATCTCCTCGTCACGCAGACGCAGGCGATCCCCAAGGACGGCGACCTCAGCACGTCGGGCGTCCAGGCCGTGATCGACAGCATGGCCGAGGTCGGGCTGCTCAGTCCGCCGCTGCCGCCCCCGACCAAGTACATGGACCTGAGCTACCTGGAGCGCGCCCGCCAGGCCGAGCGGTAGGCGGAAGCGGATTCGGCGTGACCTGGGCAGGTGGGGTCTGCGGCAGCGGCGTTCAAGGCGAGCCGTCGCGGTCCGCGCGGTGGGCGGCGGCGAGGTCGGCGCGACGGGCGGTCGTGGCGGCTTCGTCGAGGGCCAGGGTCCGCGGGTCGAGGACGACGCCGTAGTCGTCGCGGGCCGCCTGGAGCGAGACGTAGCCCTCGCGCACGTCGGCCTGGACGCGCTCGGCCGGCCGCTCCCAGGCGGGACCGTAGCCGCCGCCCCCGCCGGCGTCGATGACGATGGCGTCGCCCGCCGCGAGGCGGTAGGCGTTGAGCTTCCCGTTCGTGAACTGCTCCACGGTGCCGTCGCGGCGCCGCACGGCGATGCGGTTGGCCCGGCCCTCCCGCCCCCCGAACAAGCCCCACGGGGCGCACTGCGTCCGCTCGGTGAAGCTGTTCACGGCCAGGTCGCCGAGCACGCGGGTCACGCGCCGGACGCCCAGGCCGCCCCGCTGGCGGCCGGGACCGCCCGTGTCCGGCAGCAGGCTGTACTCCTCGATCACGTAGGGCGTTTTGGCCTCGGTGGCCTCGACGGGGGTGTTGTGCGTGTCGCCGTCGTTGATGCAGACCACGGCGCTCATGCCGTCGCTGTCGGGCTTGGCTCCCCAGCCCCCGCCGGGATTGCCGGCGTGGCCCACGGTAAAGCGCCCGGTGCGCGGGTCGGTGCCAAAGGTGTTCACGAGCAAGAGGTCGGCGTGGTGGCCGGCGGCGACCTTGTCGGGCATGGCAGGCGCCAGCGCCCGGATGATCGTGTCCACGAGGGTCATGGGGATCGTCTGCCACTTGCGGACGGCCGCTGGCTTGGTGGCCGAAACCACGTGGCCCGGCGGCAGGACGACGTCGAGCGGCGCGAACGAGCCGTCGTTGATCGGCAGGAGCAGCGGCGAGGTCAGGCACTTGAAAGCGACCTGGGCGGCGGAGCGGCCGGCCGTCTCCCCGGAGTTGAAGTAGCCGGCCACCTGGCGGCTTACGCGGCTCAGGTCCACCGTCATGCGGTCGCCCGCGACGCGCACCCGGACCCGGAGCGGAATCGGCTGGCCGAGCCGCACGCCGTCGTCGTCCATGAAGCTCTCCGCCTCGTAGACGCCGTCGGGGATCGCCTGGACGGCCTGGCGGGCCACCTCGGCACTGTAGGCGAACAGGTGCTGGATGCTGCCGAGCACCGCGTCCCGCCCGTGGCGCTGGAGGAGCTGGACTACCCGGCGCTCCCCGGTCTTGATGGAGGCGATCTGCGCCCGGAAGTCGCCCATCGCCAGGTCGGGGAAGCGCACGTTGCTCTTGATGATCTCGACTAGCTCCGCGTTCACCTGGCCTTCGCGGTAGATCTTCACGATCGGCAGCTGGAGGCCTTCCTCGTAGATATCCGTCGTGGTGCCCCGGAGCGTGCCGCCCACGTCCTGCCAGTGCCCCATCGAGGCGCTAAAGGCCACTAGCTCCCCCTCCCAGAAGATGGGGAGCGTGAAGATCATGTGGTTGAGGTGGGAGCCCATGATGTAGGAGTCGTTGGTGAGGAGGATGTCGCCGGGGCGGATGTTGGCCTGGCCGTAGTGGGCGAGCTTGGCCTTGATGGCGTCGGAGAGGCCGCGAATGAACATGGGGAGGCCGAGGCCGATGGAGATGGTGTTGCCGTCGGCGTCGAAGAGGCCCACGGTGAAGTCGAGCGACTCGTAGATGATCATGTTGTAGGCGGTGCGCATGAGATTGGTCTTCATCTCGTCGGTGATGGCCACCAGCGCGCTCCGCACGATCTCGGCGGTGATCGGGTCGACCGGGGGCGCGCCCTCACCCCGGCCCTCTCCCAGGGGGAGAGGGAGTACGTCAGCTCCCCTCTCCCTCTGGGAGAGGGGTTGGGGGTGAGGGCTCGTCTGCTTCACCACCATCGTGCTCTCTCCTGCCGCGCTACTGGATAAGCCCCAGCTCGCGGGCGACCTCTTCCGCGATGCTGCCGTCGGCCACGTCTTCATAGCGCACGTCGGCGCCGATGCGGCCCTCGTCGCGGACGGCCTGCAAGATGTTGTCGATGCCCTCGCGCGTCACGAGCCCCTTGCCCTGGTAGGTGGGCACCAGCTCCTCGTACGTGCCCTGCGCGACGGCGCGATCCGTGTTGAGCGTGGTCTGAATCATGGTGATCGCGTCGTCGGGCTGCTGCAGCACCCATTGCTGCGCCTGCTCCAGCGCGCGCACGACGCGCCGCACCTCGTCGCGGTCCTGGGTGAGCTTCTGCACGGTGGCGCTCAGCCCGCCCTGCGGCATCTGCACGAGGGCGGCGACGTCCACTAGCGGCGTGAATCCCTCCTGCCGCACCGTGAGCGAGAACGGGGCGCCCAAGGGGGCCGCGTCGATCACGCCGCTGCGCAGCGACTCGGTGATGAGCGCGTCGCCTTCAAGCTGGGTCACCGTGACGTCTCGCCCCATTTCCAGCCCGTAGTGTTTGAGGGCCATCCCGGTCACCACGGCGGCCGTGCCGCCGATGGCCGGCACCCCGATGCGCTTGCCCCGTAGCTCGTCCACGGTGCGAATGTCGGGACGGGCGAAGACGGTATAGGCTGGACTGGAGGCGGTGACCCAGACGGCGCGCAGGGGAAGGCCCAAGGCGGTGGCGGCCACCGAGGCCGGGCCGACGCCGCCCACGTAGTGGATCTCGCCGGACGCCACGGCTGCCATCGCGCGGTCCGAGGTGAGCAGCAGCGTCTCGACGTCGAGGCCGTTGCGCTCGAAGAAGCCGCCGTCCCGGGCGGCGAAGATCGGCAGCGACGCGACGCTGGAGGACGGGTAGGTCAGCTTGAGCTGGGGCCGCGGCGCGGGCGTGGTCGCGGCCGGCGCCGTGGGCTGCGCGCCAGCACCGCCGTCGGGCTGGGCCGGCTGGGAAGCGCGGGCGGGCGCCGGCGGCGCGGCGTCGGGGCGACAGGCGGTCAGCGCGAGTGCCCCAACGAGCGCCACCAGCCAGAGACGCATCCGAGCGAAACGCATGGCCGGTCCTTTGGGTCATGGGAGCGGACGGCGGCAGCGGTCCGGCCACGCGGGCGGCGCCCGCCGCGGGCTGAGTAGCTGGCCCGCTCGATTCGCTTCACTATACGGGCGACCGTGGCCCGGTTCAATTACCGGCGCACCGGCCCGGGAGGCCGGCCGAGCGAATCCGGGCGGGCCACTGAACATTTACTGAAAGGACCGGCCGGCCGGCGCGTGCCGCGGGTACACTGACAGTGCGCCGCGCGCCGGCCGGTCCATCCGTCCGCTCGCGCTCGACTCCCGTGGGGCGCTTGGAAATTGCGGGCCGCGCGTTGGTAGTCGTCAGTGGAGGGAAGGCCAATGCAGCGTCTGAAGCGGTGGACCGTTTGGCGGGGCATGCTCATCCTGGCGGCGCTGGTATGGGGCTGGGCGGCGAGCCCGGCGGCCTATGCCTGGCCGGGCGTGGTGGAGGGCCGGCCCACGATGTTCCAGCCCGGCGCGCGAGGTGGCTACTATATTTGGCACAACGAGGACGAGGACACGCACTGGCACATCGAAACGACCGACCGTCCCGGCTTCAATCACCTGTACACGGGGGCGATCCGGACCGACGGCACGTTCGTCAACGTGTCGGGAGTGCAGTCCGAGGGCGACGACTGGGTGCGGCAGGAAGGGAACGGCGTGCTGCGCTTCCACTTCCACACGTTCTCGGGGATCGATGGGGTGCGCTTCAGCATCGACGGCGGCTCGACCCTGGCGATGAACCTGTTCCGCGACGACGCCCCGGTCGCGCTGGACCGTATCTATCTCGGTCGGGACGGCAGCCACCCCCGCAGCAATCCTGTCCGCTTCAACCGCTGAGCGCGGCGAGCCTAGCCCCCAGCAGGCCAAGGGGCATCCCCGAGGGATGCTCCTTGGCCTGCTAGCGCTGGGCCGGAGACGGACCCGGCGCGCGCCACGTTGCGTCCGGCCCCGCGGCGAGGGTAGAACACTGCCCCGGCAATCGGCCGCTGGCAGGAGCGATGTCCGAAACACCCCGTCCGTCCTGGTCCGAGCAGCAGCGCGCGGCCCCGGCGGGGCGGGTGGGAGCGCCGCCGGCCTGGGCGGCGGCCGCCCGCGACCGCTACGCTGGCCCGCGCGGACGCGGCCTCACGGTGCGCCGCGGGGCTGCTCCGGCGCGCTTCCCTCGCTGGCGGGCGCTCTGGTGTCTGGCGCTGCTCCTCGGCGTGCTGCCGGGCTTCGTGGCGATTCGGGCGCTGTCCCACACGACGCTTGGCTCGGCGCTCGCGGGCGCCCGGGGCTGGGACGGGAGCGGCGCGCTGGTGCGCAAGCCGCCGACGCTGGACGCGTTCTGGGACGGGCAGGCCAGCTGGCGGCTGGACACGCCGGACGTCGGGTTGCCGATGGGGGAGTCCGATACGCTTGTCGGGCCGGATGGCCAGCTCTGGTCCTACCTGCATGCGAGCTTCCAGTCGGCGGGTATCCGCGACGAGTGGGGGGCGCCGGTACCCTTTCCGGGGTGCGTCACCCTGTGGAAGAGCGCGGACGGCGGTCGCCATTTCACGCTCACGCGGCCGACGTGCCTGATCGACTGCCTGGCCCGCCCCTGCGACTCCACTACCGATCACGTGGACCAGCAGCAATACCCCCGCGTGGCCCGCGACGCGCGCGGCGGCTTCCTGATGGTGTACGAATGGCGGGGCTGGAACTTCCTGCGCACGTCTGCCGATGGCTTGCACTGGTCGGCGGCCGTACACGTCGGGAACACCCGGCAGTGGAACAAGTCGTATGCGCCCTGCCAAGCGACCGAAGCTATCGGGCCGCACCCCTACGTGGCCCCGGCGGATGACTACCAGTGCTCGGTCGGCGGGCCGCCGGGCATCTTCGTCGCGGACGACACGCTGTACGTCTTCGTTGGCCTAGGCAAGAACCCGGGCCACATGGGCTGCTATACGGGTCCGATAGCGGCGGGGGCGGCCGGGCTGCGCCGCTGCCAGACCGAGCCGCTGTTCAGCGGCGCGCCGACGTACGGCCCCCGTGACGTGAGCGGGCCCGGCGCCAATTCGTACTTCGACTTCCGCACGATCTCCGCGGCCGACGTGCTGCGCGTCGGCGAGCGGTACTACATGGCCTACGAAGGCGTGCGGGGGCCGAGCAAGGCCGGCAGCGGGGACGACCAGTTCAACCTGGGGTTCGCGCGCAGCACGGGCGCGCGCCTCGACGGCGCCTGGGAGAAATACCCGGGCAACCCCGTGTTGATGGACGCGCCTGGCAACGTGGGGGTCGGCCACGCGGACCTGCTGGTGCTCGACGGCACGACCTACCTGTACACGGCGACCGCGAACCACACGCGTGGCCGGTACGTGCTGGACTGGCGGCCGTAGGGGCGTGAACGCGCCGCCCCAGCCTTCCGCTGGCACCAGCTCGCGGTGATCGGCGGGCGGCGCGCGAGGTGTCGATACTGAGGGGCGCAGCGTGGCGCGGCCGCGGCGGCCTCGCGGGCGGAGGGGGCGTGAGACGCGGCCGGTGGTACTACGGCTGGACGGTGATCGGCGTGGCGTTCGTCACGACGGGTGTCACGCTGGGGACGCACGCGGCGTTCGGCGTGCTGCTGGTCGCGCTGGTGGACGCGCTCGGCTGGGGGCGGAGCGTCGTGGCGGGCGCGATCTCGCTGACGGCGGTGCTGTGGACGCCGAGCGCGGCGCCGATGGGGGCGCACTGCGGCGGGATGGGTCGGACCGCGCCGCTGAGCGCGCGGGACCCGGCCACGGCGCTGCAGTCTACGCCGCCGGCGCGCATAGCAGAGCACGGCCCCGGGGGCAAGCCCCCGGGGCCATGTACTCGGAGCCGCCCGCGGGCTAGCTGAACGTCACCGTGGCGGTGCGGCAGAGGTTGACGCCCGAATCGACCGTGCTCGTGCCGTCCGCCGCCACAATCCGCAGATCGAACAGGCACGTCCCGCCCGCCTGCTCCTCCGTAAAGTGCA
>DATGMD010000097.1:0-3548 GCA_035293805.1 Chloroflexota bacterium
GACGGTCGAGCAGGAAGTCGCGGCCTGGGTCGCCGCCCGCAACGCCGCCGGCCAGCGGATCGACTGGCGCTTCACCACGGCCGATGCCCGGATCAAGCTCAAGCATCTCTACCCAGCGTTTCAGGTGTGACGGAGTACTAGTGCTCATCGTGTTGGGCGTCCAGGGGTGGGCCGGGGTGCTCTTCGGACAGCCGGGCGCTCACGTGCGCAGAGCGAGCACGACACTGAGAGGCCAATGGCCCGCGCTTGGATCCCTCTGGCTTCATCATGCTAAGGCTCCGCGTCGCTCGGCCCAGCACCATACCTCGCTCCGTAGCCGGCGCGTCGTGACCACATCCCATGTGATGCGCCTCCGGGCCGACGATGCGGGCCGAGTCGCTGTCAGTCATGCCCCGGGGGCGGATGCCTTCGACGCTACACAGCGCGAACGCGCTGCCGACAACCGCACTCCGGTCAGCATCCCCCTCCGCTGTTGAGTCAGGTCGCCGCGTAGCAGCAGATGCACGTCGCGGCACCAGCCTCCGGATGTCGAGACGTCCGCCTGGACAGTATCAGCGGCTCCGCATACTGCGCTGTTGAATCCGCGAGCCAGACACGCCATGCTACTGCGACGGGTACCCGATGCCGGATGCTGCCCGTAATCACTGCTCCGGACGCGCATTCTGCGCGCGGCGCCATACCTGCCCTTGCCAGTCTTGGCGCTCTATATGCGGGGTCGGCCTGGCTACCACGCGTCATGCACAAGCCCTGGCGCTGTCGTGCCCGGATAGTCCCGGTCACTCCGGAATCATAATCCTGAAACCCGGTGGGGGAAGCTCCATGCTCGTTCGAGATCATCCTTCGCGAGGCGTGGGGACGCGTCGTCACCGTCACCCGCAGAACGCTACACTTACCGCCGACGGGCAGCCGATTCGCGTCGTCATCGTAGATGACTATCCGCTCTTCCTAGAGTCGCTCCAGCAACGGCTCTCACATGCCCGGGGGATTGCGGTCGTCGGCGTTGGGACGACCGGGAGGGCAGCGTTCCGGCTGGTGCGCGAGCTGCGTCCGCGAGTGCTCGTCCTCGATCTAGAGCTGCCGGACATGAGCGGCGTGACGCTCGCGGAGCAGGTACGGGCCAGGCATCCTGACGTCGCTATCGTGGCGCAGGCTATTGGGCCAGGTACCGGAGCGCCCTTCTGGCGCTCGGGATCGAGGGCTACCTTGGTAAGACAGCGGACGGCCGGGAGGTAATCGCCGCCGTACGCGCCGCTGCCGGCGGCCGCGTCATGACAGTCGCGGACGCGCCTTACGCCGCCGACGCCGGCCTGCTGGCGCCACTCACGGCCCGAGAGCAAGAGGTGCTGCGACTCGTCATGCTGGGACATGGCAATGCCGACATCGCCGCTACGCTGAGCGTGACGCGGCGAACCGTCGAGGCGCACGTGACGCAGCTCCTACAGAAGCTCGGCGTCAAGTCGCGAGCGCAGGCCATTCTGCGCGCCCAAGAGCTTGGCCTTACCCTCCAGCCGCCGCGGGGTGTCCCTCGTCTAGCGTAGCCAGTCCCGTAGCCATTCGTCGGGCAGGGGAGGCGAGGCAACTACCACGTTGCCTCGCCTCCCCTGCCCGACGCGGTCTCTCCAGTAAACGGACGGTGGCTCTCTGCCGCATTTACTCGGCCCCTACTCTCGCTGCCTATTCACCCCTCGGTTTTCCGTAACGCCGTATTGCGGCGTTCCGCACCGCAAGTCTTCGGTTCTTACAGTTGGCGTGACGCTGTGCGCGTCGTAGAGTGGGTCCGCGCTTACAGGAAACTATCGCTCGTCGATCGCCCGGCGCCATGTCCGTCACCTCTCGAGTGACTCTCGGCCCGTGGCGGGAACCGCAACCGCGGTATTGGTGGAACAAGCCGGGTCGCGGAGAGGAGCAGGACCAAATGCAGGAGCACAACACCGGCCCGCGGCCCTGGCTGGTGCTCGTCGCGGGTCTCATTGCCGTCCTCGCCCTGGGCCGGCTGACGCTGGATCCGGCCCAGGCTCAGGGGCCCGGGAGCCCCACCAGTACGCCCATGCGCACCGCGGTGACGGCGATCGCCACGCCGCTCCTGAGCACCATCACCCCGACCGCGACGCGGACGGTCGGCTCGTCCGCCCCGACCCTGGGGGTGGCCACCGCCACGGCGGGCTTGCCGACGGTCCTCCCAACGAGCACGCCGAGCACGCCCACGAGCCTAACCACCACCCCAGCGGCGGCCGGCACGCCCACCGCCGGCCCGGCCGCCCCCGCGGCCAGCCCGTCTACGGCGCCGGCGACGCCTACGGCGAGCCCGTCCACGACGCCGACGGCCAGTCTCTCCAGCACCCCCGCGACCACGCCGGGGACGCCGCTGGCGATCCAGCCGGGGGAGACACCGCCCGCCATGCCCAAGACGCCGCTCGCCGTTTACCAGACGGCCGTGGCGCAGCCCGCTATCCCGGTGGGCGCCACGCCGCCGGCGGCGCCCAAGACGCCGCTAGCGGTGTATCAGACCGCCGTGGCGCAGCGGGCGATTCAACCCAACGAAACGCCGAATGCGGTGCCGCGCCCGCCGCCCGCCGCCACGCTGACCATGGTGGCCCAGCGGGCGATCCCGCTCAACTCGACGCCCAATGCCGTGCCCCGGGCCTCGGCGACGCCCAACCGGACGGCGACGGCCGCCGCGACCGCCGGCACGACGACGACCGCCACCGCGGGGGTGACCGTGACGCGGACCGCCACCCCGAGTCACTGAGCCCGGCCGCGCTCGGATCGCTCAGCGGACCCGGTCACGCGCCCGACCAGGGACCCCGAAGCGCTAGGACCCGGCTGGGCCGCACCCACGGCGCTCGATGGAGCCGAAGAAAGCGAGCGGACAGATGCAGCGATTGGCGTCGCGCCCCCTGGTGCTGCTAGCCCTCGTCGCGAGCCTCCTCGCGGTCACGACCGCGGTCACCGGCGCGGGGCCCACCCTGGACCTGCTGCGCCGGAGCGGCGGCCCGCCGGCACCGGCCGACAGCCCAACGGGCGCGGGGGGCGCGCGCGTGCCGCAGGCGCTGATCGCGTGGCTGGATAGCGGCCCCCCCGGGAGGCTGCTAGCGCAAGGGGGGCCGACGCTCAGCGCCTCCCCGCTCAGCATCGGGCCGGGCGGGATCGAGACGGCCATCTGGAGCGGCATCAGCAACCCGACGGCCGGCGACTGGATCGGCCTCTACGCCGCTGGGGCCGCCGACACCGACCGGGAGTACGGCTACATCCTCACCGGCGGCACGGCGAGCGGCTCGGCCGGCTATCAGCTCCCCAGCACTCTGGCCGCCGGCACCTATGAGCTGCGGCTCTTTGCCAACTACAGCTGGACCCGGCTGGCCGTGAGCAACAGCTTCACGGTCCCCACCCTGAGCGCGTCGCCGCTGAGCATGGGCCCGGGCGGGATCGAGACGGCGACCTGGAGCGGGATCAGCAATCCGCAGGCGGGCGACTGGATCGGCCTCTACGCGGCCGGGGCCCCGGACTCCCCCCAGACGTACGGCTACATCCTGACCGGCGGCACGGCC
>DATGMD010000098.1:0-24806 GCA_035293805.1 Chloroflexota bacterium
GCCCCGGAAGAAGACGCCGCACGCCCCGTGCTCCTTGCCAAACCGCAGCTCCTGCAGGGTCGCGTCCACGTCGCGCAGGGGCGGCACGACCGCCCAGCGTATCTTCCCGTTGGCGCGGTCCGCGACGTCGGCCAGGAAGCGGTTGTAGGCCTGGCAGAGGGCGACCTCGTACGCGACGTCCGCCGTGAGGTAGGCGAGGAACAGGGTGGGGTAGACCACCTGCACGTCCACCTGCGTGGCCTCCATGTCCGCGTAGCGCGTCGGCAGGTCCAGCAGCTCCCGCGCTTTATTGTCCGCGCGGTTGCGCACGCTCGACTGTACAGTGGGCGTGACCAGCAGGTTCCCGCCGCGGCCGGCGGGCTTCGGGAAGATCTGGCCGTCGATGAGCCACATGTGATCGCTGGCCCCGTACTGGGTGTCCTCCGGCACGGCCACGACGACCGGCCGGCGCGGGTACCATTCCGGATCGAGGAAGGTCCACATCTCCGGCGGTTCGGCGATGTGCGTATCGGCATCCACTACACCAGGCATCGCTACCTCCTTGCGCGCCGGCGGCCGCCGGGCATCTTGACGCTATGTTACCAGCGCCACGCCCGCACGGTCGAAAGGCGGATCAACCGCGCGCTCAACGTCATGCGGGGACCAGCGCCACGCCCGCACCGTCGAAAGGCTTTCGCGGACGCTAGGGCATCCGGCTCAGGCCGGCGCGGGCACCGCGACCTGCGGCTCGACGGCGCCGCTACGCCAGAGGTACCAGGTGGCGAAGCTGCGGTAGGGGCGCCAGGGCTCGGCGAGCGCGCGCAGCTCGGCGGCCTTCGGCCGCTCGGCCAGCCCGTACTGGCGGTGCACGGCGGCGCGGAACCCCAGGTCGTCCACCGGCAGCACGTCCGGCCGGCCGAGGCTGAAGATCAGGAACATCTCGGCCGTCCAGCGGCCGATGCCTTTGACCTGGACCAGCTCGGCGATGACCGCCTCGTCGGGCAGTCGGTCGATCGCCGCGAGGTCGACGGCGCCGCTTGCGACCTTCGCGGCCAGGTCGGTCACGTAGCGCTCCTTGGCGCGCGACAGGCCGATGGCGCGCAGGTCGTCGGGCGTGAGCGCGAGCAGCGCCGCGGGGGTGAGCGGCGCATCGGCGCCGATGCGCGCGGCCAGACGGGCGCGGATGGCGCTGGCGGCCGACACGGAGATCTGCTGGCCCACGATGGCGCTGACGAGCGCGGCGAAGTAGTTGGGCTCGTGGCGCAGCGCCGGCGGCCCGACGGCGGCGATCAGCCGCCCCAGCACGGGGTCCGCGGCGCCGAGGTGTGCGACCGCGGCCGCCTGCCGCGCGGGGTCACGGGTCGCCGGAACGTCGCCCATCGTCACCTGTCCTGCTGAAATGAGTCGCCAGACTATACCGTCTGCCCCGGGCGCGGCTCATTGGCCGCGAAAGCCGCTGGAGGCCAGCTCATCCGCGGCGCCGTTAGGTGAGCACCGAGCCGCCGTCCACGTGGATGTTCTGGCCGGTGATGAAGTCGCTGGCCGGCGACGCCAGGAAGACGACCGTGCCGACCAGGTCCTCGGAGTACTCGGGGCGCTGGATGATGCGTTCGCGCAGGGCCCGGGCGCGGCCCTCCTCGGTCACGCTCGGCTGATAGGTGTCGCTCTCCGTCTGGCCGGGCGCGATGGCGTTGACGCGGATGCCCTGCGCGCCCACCTCGCGCGCGAGCGCCCGCGTCAGACCCGCGACGGCGGCCTTCGAGGTGACGTAGTGGAGCATGTTCGGCGTCCCCTTCCAGGCCGTGCCCGAGGCGACGTTGATGATCTTGCCGTAGCCCTGGGCGCGCATGTGCGGGATCACTGCCTTGCAGCACAGCCAGGTGCCGCGCACGTTGACCGCGAACATGCGGTCCCACTCGGCGACCCCGATCTGGTCCTGCGGACCGTGGGTGAAGCCGACCGAGGCGAAGATGGCCGCGTTGTTGACCAGCACGTCCACGCGGCCGAACTCGGCGAGGGTGCGCGCGACCATCGCCTGGACGCTCGCCTCGTCGGACACGTCGGTGGGCGCTTCCAGCGCGCGGTGGCCGGCGGCGCGCAGCTCGGCGGCCGTGGCCTCGGCGGCGCCCGCGTCGATCTCGGCCACGACGATGGCGGCACCCTCGGCCGCCAGGCCCTTGCAGTAGTGCTTGCCAATGCCCTTGCCGCCACCGGTGACGATGGCGACGCGGTCCGCGAGCTGCATGGTGCTCCCTCCTTCCGCACTCGACGCCCCTGCCCGGGCGCCCTATGATACGCTGCCGGCGCGGGGCGCGGGGGACGCGCTTGACGGCGCTCGCTGGCGCGGCCATACTCCGGCTCACCAGCCCGCGCGGAGGAGCAAGCGATGGCGACGGCTCACGCCGCGGACGCCCGCGGCGCCACCAACCCGCTGTTCAACGCCAACAAGCTGAAGCTGGGCGTGTTCGCCACGAACGTGAGCGGCGGCTGCGCGATCACGCTGGCCGAGGGGCGGTTTGCGACGACGTGGCCGAACGCGCGGGCGATCAACACCCTGGCGGACCGCGCCGGCTTCGAGGCGCTGGTGCCGGTGGCGCGCTGGAAGGGGTTCGGCGGGCCGAGCAACTTCAACGGCACCTGCTTCGAGACGTTTACCTGGGCGGCGGGGCTGGCGGCGCAGACGGAGCGCGCGGCCGTCTTCGCCACCGCGCACGTGCCGACCGTCCACCCGATCGTGGCCGCGAAGCAGTGTACGACGATCGATCACATCTCGGGCGGGCGGTTCGCGCTGAACGTGGTCTGCGGCTGGTTTCGGCCGGAGCTGGAGATGTTCGGCGCGCCGACGATGGAGCACGACACGGCCTACGCGTACGCCGCGGAGTGGCTGGACGTGGTGCGGGCGCTGTGGACGAGCGAGGGCGAATTCGACCACGCCGGGCGGTTCTTTCGCGTGGCAAAGGGGTTCCATGAGCCGAAGCCGCTCCAGCACCCGCTGCCGCCGGTGATGAGCGCGGGGTCGTCCGAGGTGGGGCGGCGGTTCGCGGCGCGCTACGCCGACATGGCGTTCACGCAGGCGCGGCCGGCCGACTTCGCGGGCACGCGCGCCCAGATCGCCGAGCTGCGGCGCCTGGCGCGCGAGGAGTACGGCCGCGAGCTACAGGTGTGGACGACGGCCTACGTCGTCTGCCGGCCGACCGAGCGCGAGGCGCGCGACTACCTGCACTACTACGTCCACGAGCGCGGCGACTGGGAGGCGGTGGAGAACCTGACGCACGTCATGGGGCTGCAGAAGCGGCACCTGTCGGCCGAGGCGCTGGAGGGGCTGAAGGCGCAGTTCGTGGCCGGCTGGGGCGGCTTCCCGCTGGTGGGCACGCCGGAGCAGATCGTGGACGCGCTCGTGCAGGCGTCGCGGGCGGGGATCGACGGGGTGACGCTGTCGTGGGTGCGCTACGAGGCGGAGCTGCGGCAGTGGATCGCCGAGGTGCTGCCGCTGCTGGAGCAAGCCGGCCTGCGCCAGCCCTGCCCGGCCCCTGACCGGCTGCCTGTCCCCTGAGCCGCGGGGCGCCTGGCAACCATCTTCGCGGCCGCGTGCTGCCGTCCCGGTGGCGAGCACACGGCGAGCGTGGCGCTGCCGCCGCCGTCTGGCCTGTCGCGGCGAATTGCTCTGCACCCTCGCTCGGCCCTATGCTTCCTCGCGGTCTGATCACGCGGCCGGCGCGGCGGAAGGGGGCAGGCGATGGACCTGGAGCTAGGCGGCAAGGTGGCGGTGCTGACGGGCGCGAGCAAGGGGATCGGCTACGCGTCGGCGCGGGCGCTGGCGCGCGAGGGCGCGCGGGTGGCGATCTGCGCGCGCGGCGTGGAGCAGCTGGAGCGCGCGGCGGCGGCGCTGCGCGCCGAGACGGGCGCCGAGGTGCTGCCGGTGCCGGCGGACATGGGCGTGCGCGACGACGCGCGGCGGCTGATGGCGCAGACTGCCGAGCGCTTCGGGCGTATCGACGTGCTCGTGAACTGCGCGGGCAGCTCGCCGGGGGGGCTGCTGCTGAACATCACCGAGGAGCAGTGGTTCGCCAGCATGAACTTGAAGTTCCTGGGCTACGTGCGGGCGATGACCGAGGCGATTCCGTACATGCTGGCGGGCGGCGGCGGGCGGATCGTGAACGTGATCGGCAACGACGGCAACAAGCCATCGTACTGGGAGCTGACGCCGGGCGCGGCGAACGCCGCGGGCATCAACGTGTCGCGGGCGCTGGCCGAGCAGTACGCGCCGCACGGCATCCTGATCAACGTGGTGAACCCCGGGCCGGTGGCGACGGACCGTTGGGACGGCCTGGAGAAGCAGATGGCGAAGGACCGCAACATCAGTCAGGAGGCAGCGCACCGGCTCGCGGAGCGCAGCATCCCCATCGGGCGGATCTGCCGCCCCGAGGAGGTGGCCGACCTGGTCTGCTTCCTCGCCTCCGGCCGCAACACGTTCATGGCCGGCGCCGTCGTCAACATCGACGGTGCCCAGCGCAAGGCCATCATGGAGTGCTGACCTAACCGCCCAGCCCCCCTTCCCTCTGCCAGGCCCCCCTTCCCGCTGAAGGAGGGGGGGAGCCGGTTACGCCAACAACCCTAGTCTCCTCCGAGTGGTTGCACCCCGCGCCGCCGTGCCGTCGCGCGCCGGGAGCGGCCGTGCTACACTGGACGCCACCACGCGGGCACCTACCCGGGACGGACGCGCCGCGGGGGCGCGCAGCGGCGATCCCCAGGAACCGGCCCGGCGAGCGAAGGGAGCAGGCGGATGACGGCCATCGCACTGTCGCGGTCCATCGGCGCGGCCGAGTGGCGCGCGCTCGCGGCCTCCTGGCTGGGCTGGATGTTCGACGGCTACGAGACTTACGCGCTCGTGCTCGTCGCGGGCATCGCCACGCGCCAGCTCATCGCCGCCGATCAGGTGGCCCAGCTCCCCATCTACGTCGGCGGCCTGCTCTGCGTGACGCTGCTCGGCTGGGCCACGGGCGGCGTGCTGGCGGGCATCCTGGCCGACTACGTGGGCCGCAAGCGCATGCTCATGTACTCGATTCTCTGGTACGCCGCCTTCACCGGTCTGACCGCCCTGGCGCCCAATTACTGGGTGCTGCTCGGCATGCGCTTCCTGACCGGCCTCGGCCTGGGCGCCGAGTGGGGCCCCGGCACCGCGATGGTGGCCGAGTTCTGGCCGCCCGCCGTGCGGGGGCGGGCCGCCGCGGTGCTGCAATCCGCGTTTGGCTTCGGCTTCCTCGCGGCGTCGGCCGCCTGGTTCCTGATCGGGCCGCTGGGCGCCGGCGCCTGGCGCTACATGTTCCTGCTCGGCGTGCTGCCCGCGCTGCTGCTGCTGTACATCCGCACCCAGGTGCAGGAGCCGGCCCTGTGGGTGACCGCGGCCGAGCGGCGGCAGGCGGCCCGCGAGCGCGCCGCCCGCGGCCAGGCGCTCGACGCGGCCGAGCACGGCTTGCTGCGCTTTACCATGGCCCAGGTGCTGGCCGTGCCAGTGCTGCGGCGGCGGCTGTTCCTGCTCGTGCTCATGTCGCTGAGCACGAACGTCGGCTGGTGGGCCACCTCCACCTGGATCCCGCAGTACGCCGCCCAGCTCGCCGGCGGCGCAAGCCTCGACGCCGCCCAGTGGGCCACCTACACGGCCCTCACCTACAACCTCGGCGCCATCGTCGGCTTCCTGGCGCTCGGCACGGTGGCCGACCTGTGGGGCCGCAAGCCGGCGACCTTCCTGTTCTTCCTGGGCTCGGTGGTCATCGTCGAGCTGCTGTTCCTCGGCGTCCATGAGCCGCGTCTGCTGCTGTTCGCCGCGGCCGTGAACGGCTTCTTCACTTCCGGGCTGTTCACCTGGATGCCGATCTACACGCCCGAGGTGTTTCCCACCTACGTGCGCGGCTCGGCCATCTCGATGGTGTTCGACAGCTCGCGCTACGTGGCCGCCTGGGGGCCGCTGCTGGCCGGCTGGCTGATCACCGCGCTCGGCGGCATCGGCACCGCCGCGGCGATCGTCGGCCTGATCTACGTCCTGGGCCTCGTCATCACGCCCTGGGCGGGGCCGGAGACTCGCGGCCAGCCCCTCCCGGAGTGAGCCGCCAACGACTCCCTTCGGCCCTGCTCGCCAGAGCGTGCAATCTGGCTCGCCCGCCGCCGATCATCATGGTAGTAGCTGTCGACCTGCACGCCGCTGGCGGGGGAGGGCCAGGCCATGCCATTCTGGAATCGCAGGCAGCTCGACCATGACGGGGGCGGGACCGCGCTGCTGGTGCCGAGCCGGCCGGCTAGCCCGAGCGAGCCCGTAGACCAGCAGCTCGACGCGACGCTGGAGACGCTGGCCGCGGTGCTCCGCACGCTCGGCCGCCACGGCCTGGAGATCGGCCAGCCCGACCCGCTCGCCCTGGCCCAGCAGTACGAGGGCTGGGCCTCCCACGTGCTGGTCGCCACCCCCCCGCCCGGCGAGGAGGCCCCCCGCGCCGAGCGGGGGGGCCGGCGCGACTGGGGCGGCGTGCGACGCTTTGTGCGCGAGCAGCGCCTGCACGAGCAGCAGGCCGTCGGCACGGCCGTACACGATCTGCGCGAGGTGATCTGGGCCGCCGTGGACACGCTCCAGCACGCGCTCTCCGCGGAGCAGGAGACGGACGGCCAGGTGCGCGACCGCATGGGCCACCTGCGCGACGTGGTCGAGCGCCGCCCGCCCGAGGAGATCAAGCGGGAAGTGCTCTCGGCCGTGACCGTGCTCTCGCAGCTCATGGAGCAGCGGCAGCAGCGCCAGCAGGTCTACGTGCGCGAGCTGGGCGCGCGCATCTCCGCGCTCGGCTCCCAGCTTCAGGAGGCGCGACGCGAGAGCGCCGTCGACCCCCTGACGCAGCTGTACAATCGCCGCGCCTTCGACGAATACCTCGCCAAGATCGTCGGCCTGTACGACCTGTTCGGCCAGCCCGCCGTGCTGCTGATGATCGACGCCGACTACTTCAAGCAGCTCAACGACGACCACGGCCATCCCGTCGGCGACCGCGTGCTGCAGGCCCTCGCCGACTGCCTGGTGCGGACCTTCCTGCGCAAGGTCGACCTGGTCGCCCGCTACGGCGGCGAGGAGTTCGCCGTCGTCCTGCCCGATACCGACCTCAAGAACGGCCGGGCGCTGGCCGAGCGCGCCCTCGACGCCGTGCGGGCGCTCCGCGTCGAAGCCGGCGTGGCGACGCTCTCCGTCACCGTCTCCATCGGCATCGCCGCGATCCGCCGCTTCGACACCGCCGCGGACTGGCTCCAGTCCGCCGACCGCGCCCTCTACGCCGCCAAGCAGGCCGGCCGCAACCAGATCGCCGAAGGCTGAGCGCCGGCCGGCGAAGCGGACCGCCGCGCGGCACCCCTGGCTCGGTTGCGCTCCCCGCGACGCGCTTGGTAACATCCGGTAGTCGCAATGTTGACTAACATTGTCAACAGCAAGCGAGCAGCAGCTGTCGGGGAGTACGGTCGTGGCGGACGTCGAGTTTCTGAAGACCATCGACTGAGCGTGTGGCACTGACGAGCTGGACTCGCTCGTCCCACCGCTCGCCGTGACGCCGGGACCGCCGCTGCGCCTGGTCGCGCGCCGCGCGCTGCTCGGCGGCGCCGCCAAGCTCGCGGCCCTCGGCGCTGGGCTCGCGGCGCTCGCCGCCTGCGCGCCCAAAGCGGCCGCGCCCGCGCCAGCGGCGCCCGCGCCGGCCGCCCAACCGTTCGGCGGCGAGGCGCCGGCCGCCCCGCCGAGCGGCTCGCTGGAGCACGTCGAGCTGGCGTTCTGCAGCCAGGTGCTGTGCGTGCTGCCCTACGAGGTGGCCCGCCAGCGCGGCTACTGGGCTGCCGAGGGGCTCGACGTGAACCTGGTGTACATGCGCGGCGGCACGCAGGCGATCAACGCGCTGCTGGCCAACAGCGTGGACTGGGTCGGCACGCCGATCGACCTCGTGGTGCAGACGGTGGCAAAGGGCAAACAGGCGGTGATGATCGCCTCCACCTCGCGGCTGCCGTTCTTCGCGCTGGTCGTCGGGCCGCGCGCCGGCGACGTGCGCGCCGTGAAGGACCTGGCTGGCAAGAAGATCGGCGTCGGCAACCTGGGCACCACGGACCACCTGATGGCGCAATACCTGCTCGCCAAAGAGGGCGTGAGCCCGGACGCGGTCGAGTTCGTGTCGCTCGGGCCGAACCTGTACGACCAGGTGGTGCGCGGCCAGGTCGAGGCGGGCATGGTGCAGGAGCCGAGCCTGACGCTCGTGGAGCGCGCGGGCGGCCGCGTGCTGGTCAACTTCATGAAGCTCGACGACACGCAGCGGTTCCTGGGCGGGCCGTACCAGTTCATGGGCCTGAACACGCGTCCCGACGTGCTGGCGAGCAAGGCGGAGACGGGGCGCAAGCTCATCCGCGGCCTGATCCGCGCCAACCAGTGGATTCTGGAGAATCCCGGCGCCGCCATCGTGCAGGCGGCACCCGCGGACATCGTGGTGGGCGGCGACGTGGACGTGTTCGCCGCGGCGCTCGACCGCTACAAGCAGGACCTGTATCCCGCCGACGCGCGGCTCGTGCTCGACTCGGTGCAGCGCGTGATCGACGTGCAGCAGCAGTCGGGCGCCATCGAGCCGGGCCAGAGCGTCCGCGCCGACCAGGTGTTCACCAACCAGTACCTGCCGGAGGCCTGACCCGTGCTCGTCGCCCCTCAGCCCACGGCGCCCACGGCGGCGAGCCCGTCGCCCAAGATCGCCATTCGCCACGTCGCCAAGGGCTTCGCCACGCCCGACGGCGGCCGCTACCAGGCGCTCGGCGACGTCACCATCGACGTGCCGGCCGGCCAGTTCCTGAGCATCGTCGGGCCGAGCGGCTGCGGCAAGAGCACGCTGCTGCGCCTGGTGGCCGGGCTCGCGGCGCCCGACGCCGGCGAGATCCTGCTCGACGGGCGGCGCGTGGCCGGGGTCGACCGCCAGGTGGGCTTCGTGTTCCAGCAGGACGCGCTGCTGCCCTGGCGCACCGTCTACGACAACGTGGCGCTCGGCCTGCGCATGCGCAAGGTGCCCGAGGCCGCGGTGCGCGAGCGGGTGAGCGACTGGCTCGCGCGCGTGGGCCTGCGCGGCTTCGAGCGCTACTATCCGGCGCGGCTGTCGGGCGGCATGCGCAAGCGCGCGGCCATCGCCCAGACGCTCTGCTACGAGCCCGACGTGATCCTGATGGACGAGCCGTTCGCCCACCTCGACGTGCAGACGCGCTACTACGTCGAGGAAGACCTGATGCAGCTCTGCGTGGATGGGCGGCGCACGATCCTGTTCGTGACGCACGATCTGGACGAGGCGATCGGTCTGGCCGACCGCGTGGTGGTGCTGAGCGCCGGCCCCAGTAGCCGCGTGCGCGCCGACGCGCCGGTGGCCATCGCGCGGCCGCGCAACCTGCTGGAGGTGCGCGCGGAGCCGGCCTTCGCCAGCCTCTCTCGCCACCTGTGGCAGCAGCTCTTCGAGGAGGTCTCCCGGGCCTATGGCCGCGACCAGCACTGACCCGATCGCCGTCGGCGCGGCAGCCCGCCCGCGGCTCGCGCCGCCGATCGGCCGGCGCGGGCTCACGCGCCTGCTCGTCGCCGCGGCCCTCATCGGCCTGTGGGAGGCGGGCGCCCATCTCGGCTGGATCGACCCGTTCTTCTTCAGCTCGCCGAGCGCCATCGCCGGCACGCTCGCCAAGCAGTTCAGCAGCGGCGCCATCTACAAGCACATCGGCGCCACGCTGCAAGAGGCCCTGTGGGGGCTGGTGCTGGGCGCGCTCGGCGGCGCGGCGCTGGCCTGGCTCGCCACGCGCAGCGCGGCGCTGGCCGACCTGCTCGACCCGCTGCTGCTCCTGCTCAACTCGGTGCCACGCATCGTGCTCGCGCCGATCTTCGTGATGTGGCTCGGCATCGGCATGAACTCGAAGGTCGCGGTCGCCTTCTTCCTGGTGTTCGTGGTGGTGTTCTTCGCCGTGGCCGCGGGCATCCGCGAGGTGGACCATACGCTGGTCGAGAAGATCGTCGTGCTCGGCGGGTCGCAGCGCGATCTACTGGTCGAGGTCTACCTGCCGTCGGTGCTGAGCTGGGTGTTCTCCAGCCTGCGGGTGGCCGTGGGGTTCGCGTTTACGGGCGCCATCGTGGGCGAGTTCGTCGGCGCCAGCAGCGGCCTGGGCTACCTCATGAACTTCGCCCAGGGCTCGCAGAACGCCGCGCTGATGATGGCGACGGTCGTCATCATCATGGTGATCATCGCCGGGCTCTTCGCCGTCCTGGAGCGCGTCGAGCGCCGCCTGATGGCGTGGAAGTAGCCAGGCGGTACTTCGGCGCCGGCGGGCCATCCCTGATATAATCCCACGGAGCCGCATGGGTCCGGAAGGGATGGAAGCACTATGCCGCGTGTCAGTCGGAGCGTGTCGCAGCGCTATGCGAACGCTTCGAAGAAGAAGCCGAAGCGCCGGGGCGAAACCGGCCGCGCCGCGATCCTGCCGCCCCAGGTGCCCGAGGCACCCGTCGAGCTGCCGGCGGGGCTGGCCAGCCCGGCGCCGCTCGACCTGCACGGCGAGGCGTCACGGCCCACCCGGCCGATCCTGGCGGGGCGACCGGCGGCGCGCGCCGCCGCGCGCGGCGAGGCACGGCTCGGCACGCGGCGGCTGGCGACGGCCCCCATCATCGACTACAGCTACGTGTCGCACGACCTGCGCCGCATCGCCATCGTGGCGACCCTGCTGCTGCTGGGGCTGTTTGCGCTCGCGGCGTTCGTGCCGGGGCTGCGCTAGCCCGGCAGACGCATCGCGGGTCGGTGCGACCGTGAGCGGTTCCCGCGACTCCCGGCCCCGGGTCGGACGAGCGGGCCGTGCGGCCCGGAGGTGGCGAGCCAGAGGATTGCCTAGTTCGTGGAGAATAGCTGCAGACCATGCACATCGTCGTCACTATCAAGCAGGTGCCCGACACCTCCGAAGTGCGCATTGACCCGAAGACGAATACGATGATCCGGGGCGGCGTGCCGTCGATCATCAACCCCGACGACCGCCACGCGATCGAGGCGGCGGTCCGCCTGAAGGAGCAGTTCGGCGGGCGCGTCAGCATCGTCTCGATGGGGCCGCCGCAGGCCATTGCGGCGCTCAAAGAGGCGATCAGCCTGGGCGCCGACGACGCCGTGCTGATGAGCGACCGCGGCTTCGCGGCGGCCGATACGCTTGCCACCTCGTACGTCGTCTGGGGCGCGATCACCAAGCTAAACGAAGAGGAGCCGGTCGACCTGGTGATCGCCGGCAAGCAGGCGATCGACGGCGACACGGGGCAGGTGCCGCCGGGCGTGGCGATGCGCCTCGGCTGGCCACAGCTCACCTACGTGCGCCGCATTCAGGAGGTCGACCCCGAGCGGCGCACGATCCGCGTCGAGCGGCTGGCCGACGGCGGCGTCGAGGTGCTGGAGGCGCGGCTCCCCGCCGTGGTGACGGTGGGGCGCGAGATCAACGAGCCCCGCTACGCCTCGCTGCCGCAGCTGCTGCGCGCCGCGCGCTACCAGCCGCGCGTGTGGGACAAGAAGGACCTGGGGCTCGACGACCAGCAGATCGGCCTGAAAGGCTCGCCGACGATCGTCGCCAAGGTGTGGGCGCCGCCGCGCCGGCAGCGGCCCCCCGTGGTAATGATCGACGCGACGCGCGACGTGGACGCGGCGGCGGCCGAGCTACTCGACCACCTGATCGAAGATGGTGTATTGGACTGGGCGCCGGCGCCAGCGCGGGCGGCGGAGTAAGCGGGCGCGCGGCCCCCGCGCAGCGGCGCGCGGCGAGGGCCCCCCGAAACGCGGAATGGTCTGTCACGGGTGGTGGGCTGGATCTTGGGAGTACCCAACATGCGGCGCGGCATCCTTGACGAGGTTGGAGTACGGTTAGATGTCGGAGCATGCGCCCGCCGCGACCGAAGACACCATTGACTTCTCGGATTATCGCGGCGTCTGGGTCTACATTCAACAGCGCGACGGCGTGGCCGGGCCGGCCGGCTGGCAGCTTCTGGGCCAGGCCGTCGGCATGGCGAAAGAGCTGAACACGGAGGTCGGCGCGGTCGTCGTCGGCCACGACGTGCGCCACCTGGCCGAGGAGGCCATCGCCTACGGGGCCGACGTGGTCTACCTCGTGGACCATCCCGTGCTGGCGCAGTATCGCACGCAGCCCTACGCCGAGGCCGTGGCCGAGGTGTGCCGCCGCCGCAAGCCGGAGATCGTGCTGTTCGGCTCGACGAACGACGGGCGCGACCTGGCCGGCGCCGTGGCGACGATCCTCAAGACGGGCCTCACCGCCGACGGCACGATGCTGAGCGTCGAGCCCGACACGCGCATCCTCCACGCCAGCCGCCCCGACTTCGGCGGCAAGCTGATGTCCACGATTCTCTGCAAGCGCCACCGCCCCCAGATGGCGACGTGCCGCCCGGGCGTGTTCGAGGCGCTGCCGCCCGACCGCTCGCGCCAGGGCCGCATCGAGCACGAGGCGTTCGAGCTAGCCGAGGATGCGATCACGACGAAAGTGATCGACTTCATCCCCGAGGAGAAGCACGTCGATCTCGCCTCGGCGAAGGCCATCGTCTCGGGTGGGCGCGGCCTCGGCGGGCCCCAAGGCTTCGAGATGCTGCAAGAGCTAGCCGACGCGCTGGGCGCGGCGATGGGCGCCTCGCGCGTGGCGGTGAACGCCGGCTGGGTGAGCTACGAGCATCAGGTCGGCCAGACGGGCCAGACCGTGCGGCCGAAGCTGTACGTGGCCGTGGGTATCTCGGGCCAGATCCAGCACCAGGTGGGCATGCAGGACGCCGACGTGATCGTCGCCATCAACCGCGACCCGAACGCGCCCATCTTCAAGATGGCCACCTACGGGATCGTGGGCGACCTGTTCGAGATCGTGCCGGCGCTCACGCGCCAGGCGCGGGCGCTGCGCGAGCGCCAGCAGGCGCGCGAGCCGGCGCCCGCCGAGGCCGCGCCGGCGGGCGCCGGCCGCAACGGAACGAGCTAGCTTCCCTCACCCCCAGCCCCTCTCCCAGAGGGAGAGGGGTGTTCCCGCCCCTCTCCCAGGGGGAGAGGGGCGGGATGAGGCCGTCTGCCCCCTCTCCCCCTGGGAGAGGGTTGGGGTGAGGGCTCCTATCGCTGAATTGAGGGAGCCCCTTTGATCGCTGAGAAGTTTGACGTCATCGTCGTGGGCGCCGGCTTGGCGGGCACCGCGGCGGCGTATACGCTCGCCAAGGCCGGGGCGAAGGTGGCGCTGCTGGAGCGCGGCGACTACCCCGGCAGCAAGAACGTCATGGGCGGCATCCTCTACCGCCAGCCGATGGAGAAGATCATCCCCGGCTGGTGGCGCGACGCGCCCGTCGAGCGCCCGATCAGCGAGCAACGCGTCTGGGTGCTGACCGAGGACTCCGCGGTCACGATGGGCTACAAGAGCCAGCGCTTCAACGAGGAGCCGTACAACGCCTTCACGGTGCTGCGTGCGCGCTTCGACAAGTGGTTCGCCGACCAGGCGGTGGCCGCCGGCGCCGTGCTCGTCACCGAGGTGGTGGCCGAGGACGTGCTGCGCGACAACGGCCAGGTCGTCGGCGTGCGCACGAACCGGCCCGAGGGCGACCTGCGCGCGAACGTGGTGATTGCCGCCGACGGCGTGAACTCGCTCCTCTCGCAGCGCGTGGGCCTGCACGGCGAGTGGCCGCCGGACCGCGTGGCCATCGGCGTGAAAGAGATCATCCAGCTGAGCCGCAGCGTGCTCGAAGACCGCTTCGGGCTGGAGAACGGCGAGGGCACCGCCATCGAGCTGTTCGGCGATGCGACGCACGGCCTCATGGGCTACGGCTTCATCTACACCAACCGCGACACGCTGTCGGTCGGCGTGGGCGTGCTGCTCAGCCAGATGATCGAGCGCAAGCTCAACCCGAACCAGCTCCTCGAAGACTTCAAGCGCCACCCGATGGTGCGGCGCCTGCTGGAGGGCGGTGAGGCCAAGGAGTACATGGCCCACCTGATCCCCGAGGGCGGCTGGACGGAGGTGCCGCCGCTGTACACGGGCGGCTACCTGGTGGTGGGCGACGCGGCGATGATGGTGAACGGCCTGTTCCGCGAGGGCTCGAACTTCGCGGCGATCTCCGGCAAGCTCGCGGCGCAGACCGCGCTCGAGGCGCTCGATCGCGGCGACTTCTCGAAGCGCACGATGGTGGGCTACGTCGAGCGGCTGCAGGAGAGCTTCATCGTGAAGGACCTGGAGGGCTACAGCCGCGTGTCGCGCTACGCCCACGAGCACCCCGACCTGTTCACGGTCTACCCGCAGATGATGGCCGAGGCCGTCCACCAGCTGATGACCGTGGACAGCACGCCCAAGCGCATGAAGCTCCTGGACGTGTTCAAGCACGCGCGCCAGCGCCGCCCGCTGCTGGCGCTGGCGAAGGACATGGCCGGCGCCCTGCGCGCGCTGCCGTAGTCCCCTCAGCCCTACGCGCCGGTGGGGGCGCGGCCGTAAAATATAGTAAGTGAACGTTGCGGACGGGCGTGTTGCGGCGTCTGCCTACGAGGAGAGCACCATGATCGCGACCAAGCCGGAGACCGACGCCCCGGCCGCCCAGGTGGACGCGGGGACGCCGGTCGAGGACAAGCTGTACAACGTGCGGTTCAAGACCGACGAGACGGCGTCGCACCTCGTCATCGTGAACGACCAGATGTGCGTCGAGTGTACGGCGAAGCCGTGTACGTTCTTCTGCCCGGTAGCCGTGTACAAGTGGGAGCCGGGCGTGCAGCGCATCACGGTCGGCTACGAGAAGTGCGTCGAGTGCGGGGCCTGCCGCATCGGCTGCCCGCCCCACAACATCGCCTGGCGCTACCCGCGCGGCGGCTTCGGCATGCAGTACAAGAACGGGTGATACCCTCACCCCGACCCTCTCCCAGGGGGAGAGGGAGAACCGATGCTAGCGGAAAGAGCCCTCCCCGGTTTGGGGAGGGCTCTCGCTTTCCGGCCTGTCCCCTCTCCCCCTGGGAGATGGTCGGGGTGAGGGAAGTCAGTGCGCGCGGGTGGCGCCGGAGTAGCGGCTGGCCCAGTAGGCCGACGACAGCGACGTGATGGTGACGCCGGTGCTCTCGTCGGCGGCGTGGATGAACTTGCCGCCGCCAATGTAGATGCCGTCGTGCGAGAGGCCGGGCATGTAGGTGTTCGAGAAGAACACGATGTCGCCGGGCTCGAGCTGGTTCATCGGGATGTGCGGCCCGGCGGCGTACTGGCCGAACATGCCGCGCGACAGCGGGATGCCCGCCTGGCGGTGGAGATAGTACACGAAGCCGCTGCAGTCGAAGCCGGCCGGCGTGGTGCCGCCGAAGACGTAGCGGTAGCCGAGATACTGCATGGCGAGGCTGACGATGGCGCCGCCCTTGCCGCTGCTGGCCGCCACGGGAGCCGGGGCGGGATCGGAGCGGCGCGCGGCGGGCGCGGCGACGGCGGCCGGCGCGGGCATCGCGCTCGTGGCGCTGGCGAGCCGGTAGCCGTTCGGGCCGCCGGGGCCCGCCGTCGACGCCAGGGCGCCCGTGCCCGGGGCCGGGGCCGCGGCGGGCGCGGGCGGCGGGGGCGGCGGCGGCGGCGGCTGCGGCCGCTGGGGCTCGGCGCCCGGGATGACGAGCCGCTGGCCCACGCTGAGGCTGTCGGCGCTGTCCAGGCCGTTGTAGTCGACGATCGGCCCGAGGTCGACGCGGAAGCGCTGGGCGATCTCGGAGAGCGTGTCGTCTTCCTGCACGCGGTAGAGCACGCCCGTCGTCGGCGGGATGACCAGCTCCTGGCCCACCCGCAGCGCGTCGTCGTCGAGCAGGCCGTTCGCGGCGATGATCGTCAGCGGCGTCACGCCGTAGCGGTCGGCCAAGCCGGTGATCGTGTCGCCCGCCTGCACGGTGTAGTTGATCGGCGTGGTGGACTTGCGGGTGCTGGCCGCGAGAGCGGCCGCGGTGGCGCGCTCGGAGTCGGCGCGAATCTCGTCCCAGGTCTTCGCCGGCGCGGTGGCGACCTGCTGCGCCTCGTCGGCGCGGCTGTCGTCGTCCATCACCAGGACCGTCTTGTCGGCCACCTGCAAGAGCGAGGCCCCCTGCCGCGCGTCGGGCGGCACGTCGTGGCCCTCGACGATCGCCCGCCCGACCAGGCCGAGCGAGGCGACCGCCTGGGTGACGCGCGGCCGGCCGTTGGGCACCATGAGCTGGGCGACGTGCAGGGGCTGGTCGGGGTCGGCCACGCCGTTGTAGGCGGCCACGGCGTCGGGATCGGCGCCGTAGTAGAGCGCCACCTGGCGGGCCGTCTCACCCGACGCCAGATAGTGCAGCACGCCGTCGGTGGGCAGGACCAGCAGCTCCTGGCCCACGACGATCGGGTCCAGGTCGCCCAGCCCGTTCGCCCAGCGCAGCGTATCGACCGCCAGGCCGGCCTGGTCGGCGATGTCCTGCAAGCTCTCGCCCTCGGCGACGGTATGGTAGTGGACCGCCAGCCGCGCGGCGTCCCCCCGCGGCCCGGCCACGACGCTCTGCTCGTGGGCCTGGTTGAGAGCCAGCTGGGGGGCGGCGTGGAAGGTGAAAGGAACGATGCTGAACGCGGCGACGATAATAGCGAGATGGTGTCGCCAGCGGGGAGTGTAGAGTTGACGCAGCCACCGCGTCGGCGAGCCATCCGCTCCCACCCGAGCGCTGCGGGGTTGGAAGGCGTTGGGGCTCAGCCGACGGCTGCGGTTGCCTTCGCTCATTACGCCTCCGTGACGCAGTACCCCACTCGCGCAGGGCCGGCGCCATCTTAGCGTGCGAAGGGGCACCAGGTCAAGGCCTCGTCACAAAATCTCGAATCTGCTTGCCCACTGCTGTGAAAACGAGCAGCCAAAATATGTAACGCCGGGAGTATGGCGGTGGGCGGTGCCGGCAGGACGGACCCAGTGGCGCGGATGCTTGCGACACGCGCGAACGGACCCGGCGCGCTTGGCAGGGTCCGCTCGGCACCGGCAACGACGGGCTAATTCAGGATCTTGCCGACAGCGATGCGTTTCAGGATCTCGCGGTAGGCGTTGGCGAGGTTCGCGCCGTTCGTCTTGTTCCAGGGGAAGTAGTGGTCACAGGTGTTGGGCGTGGACGACGAGATGCTGATCAGGTAATCGTCAATGGGCGTGCGGGTTCCCGTGTTGGCGAGGCTCGTCGCCGCCGGGCAGTTGGGGTATGCCGTGCCGACCGAGTCGTCCGTATTCATGTCGTAACAGCTCTGGCTCGCGCTAGTCTCCCAGAACATGATGACGAAAATCTCGACCCCTAGGAACGACGTGGGATTGTTCTTCATATTCGTCGCCAGCGCCCGCGCCCGGGCCTCCGACTGCGCCTTGCTAAACGGCGTTTCGTAGCGGCACACGGTACCGTCGGTTTCCAGAATCAGCACGCGGCGGAACGTCTGCTGGCCCTGCGAGAAGCGCGTGCGGTTGGACAGCCCCAGCTCTTGCCACGCGGTTTCCAACCCGGCAGTGTGCGAGGTGCCATTCAAGGCGCATACTCCGCCGTATGGATCGGTAGCTGGCGGCGGGGCCGAGGGAGTCACACAACCCGACGTGCCGGCGTTCTGGTCGAGCGCGTTAACAGCTGTATGTGCGTTGCTGGCGGACTGCGTCAGGACTTGGGTTGTCTTTCCGCCCGGATAGTACGGATTCCAATCGCCGCTAAGGCCGGATGCAGGCGGATCCTGCGCGCTGGCTGTGTAGGCCGTGAGTGGCGGCGGGTTGGTGTTGTCGCACCAGCCGCCGGTCGTCGACACCCAGTGAGTATAGGCAACCCATTTGCTAGAGGTTAGCGGGTTATCCTGAGGATTTAGACTGCGAGCCCACTGGCTCATATCCGTCGACTTGCGCTGGCAGCGCTCACCACGGAACTGGCCGACGGCAATCTGCGGGCCCTGGCTGTCGGTCGGGTCCAGACCCAGCATGTCGATGAATGAGTTCAGGGCATTCTTCAAGTTCGTCATGTCCGTGCTGCTCATACTACCGGTGACATCGTTCACCGCGTAGATGTCGGCTTTCAGCTCGGCATTGGCCGTGGTCGACGCGCTCGCGGTCAGCGAGGAGATGCCGACGAGCTTGATCAGCATGGTCGGTCGCGAGCGCTGAGCCACGATGCGGAATTGTCGTGTGGCGGGCGAGGTCATCGTGAGGCTGTTCCCGGTGCCCGTAAAGGCGCTGGCCGGGTAGCCGTACTGGGTGAGGTACTGCTGCGCTGCTGTCTGCGCCTGGCTCAGGGCGCTGGGGTCTCCGCTGTAGGCGACGAGGTAGCGCGCCCCGGCCACCGCTGCGGAGTCGACGGCGGTCTGCAAGTGCTGCTGCTCGACGATGTACATTCCCATGTCGGCGGACATGCCCACGCCCGCGCACAGCGCCACGAAAGCCAGCGCGAACAGCACCATCATCTGGCCGCGACCGCGCCGGCAGGGGAGGGGCATCGCTCGCCGCAAAACGTGGCTCATTCCAGGGAAGCGACTCACGGAAACTCCCTAGTACTGCATCACTTCGCTGGCCGAAACAGTCACGGTAGATGGCACGATCCATCCCAGCCACCCGCTGAGTCCCCCGGGCATAAACACTACGTTGGACCAGTTGTAGGTCACGGTAAGGGTCAGCATGTCGTCGGCGCGGCGTAAGCCCGCAGCGAAGCAATCGGTCCCGTTGCCGCACGCGGGCGACCAGGTCAGGGTCGCAAAGCTGGAGAAACTGGTCCCGCGCAGCAGCCCCGACGCGTGGCAGTTCATGTAGTAGGCGCCGTCGTTGCCGTCGGCCCAGCGCGGCCGCGGCCAGAGGCTGGTGCCGTCCGTGCAGTTGCTAAGCGGCGGCGGCGCCTGGCTGGAGATGGCCATCCACCGCGCGGTGTCCTGGGTGAGCCCTTGCAGGCTAATCCATACCATCCCCAAAGCGGCGACCTGGATCGCTCCCATCGTGAGAAACAGAAGAATCGGCAGGATCAATGCTAGCTCCACCAGCGCTTGCCCACGGTCGCGGGACCGCCGGGGTTGGTGCATGGTCGGTTCGATCATCGGACCTGCTCTACTCCATCACCGAGGAAGCGGTGTAGGCGGGCAGGGCACGCAGCACGGGTATCCCGAAGAATGTCGCGGGGAGGAAGAAGAGGTTTGAGGGGTCGTATTGCATCGTCACCTGAATCGGGCCGCCGCGGATACGCGCAGGCGGTGTGCCTGCCGTCGCGGCTGGCACGTTTTTAGCCACGTTGGTGCAATCGACCGTACCTGGCGTATACGCTGGCGAGATCGTGAACGTCGTCACGTTGCTACTGCGCAGCAGACTGAAGGCCGCGAGCTGCTGGTTGCGATAAGTGGTATGGCAGCTATCGGCAAACATCCAGTTTTCGGGCGAGCCGGTCGCAATGTGTCGCGCCACGGAGTTCGTGACCCAGATGATGCCGATCTGCGCGGTGAGCAGGAAGGCGATCTGCATCGCCACGGCCATGATCATGACGAAGATCGGCAGGGCCAGCGCGAACTCGACCATGCCCTGGGCGCGCTCGCGGCGGGCGAGCAAGCACGATGGACGACGGCGCGGGACCACCGCGCGCGCGCGAGCAGCTGTCACGGGGCCTTCCTGGTTGGCAGGCGCCCCGCATGGCGCCCCGTAACCTGATTGTCGGCGGAAGCCTCGCAGCGGTTGATCCCCCACAAGTCGATCCCCCACAGGTTGAGGTCGGTCCACGAGCGGTCGGCTGATCACGACGGGCCGCGCGCCGGGCTATCCGCGCGGCCGCCGGTCGTGCCCCGTCCCGCGGGGCGCGGCAGTTCGCTCGTGGACTGGTGGCCCGCTCAAAGTGTAACAACTCAGCATTTACTTACCATAGGTGGACGTCGCCACGATAGGCAGCGACGCGGACTGCCTTAACCAGAACGTAACCCGCCAGGGGATGCGGGGCGCGGGGCCAGTCTGGATCCCGAGGAGAGCCTGCGCGAGCGCACTCTAGGGGCCGTCGTGCAGGTAGGCAGATACGCCGGGCTAGGCCTGTTGCGCGCCCGCGGCAACGCCATAGCGCCGTCTGAGTAGCCACAATCGCGCCAATTGGCGGCTGTCCTTCCCGTTTGTTAACCAAATCGGCGGTAGCCAGCCTCGGCTAGAGCCTAGCCGGCAATTCTGAGCCATCGCTATACTCACGGTGCATCTATGAGTCAATTGCGAGCCATACTCTGTATTCTGCACCGCTTGAAACAGTATGCGGCGAAGATTCACGCTAACTGTTGCCAGAATCGAGCGTAGGTGGGCCTTGTAACGTTCTCTGAGAGATGGGGTTGACGCATTCTGGTATGTTACACGGTCTGTTGGAGCGGACGGCTTCATGCCGCGTTCGATGCAGCTTTGCCAGGGCCGCGATCGGGGAGCCGCGCAGGCCCGCACAGGCGCTCGTGGAATTCGCGTTCGTCCTGGTGATGCTCTTGATGGTGATTGTAGGCATCGTGGACTTTGGGCGGATCTACTACTACGACATCGTCGTCAGCGCCGCGGCCGACCAAGGCGCGCGGGCGGCTAGAGACGGGCTGGGCGACAACGCGGTCAAGGCCGCGGCCCAGAGTAGCGCGCCCAGCGGGATGATCGCTACCTCCGCCATCAGCGTGAGCCCAAACTGCAGCACGCGGCAGACGAATTTCAATGCGTTTGCCCCGCAATGGACGAGCGTTACCGTGCAATACTCGTTCTCCCCGTTCACGCCGCTCGCGCGGGTGCTGGTAGGAAGCACAATCACGACTCAGCGGGTGGTGAGTCGCTGGGTCGCCACGGCCCCCGCGAGCTGCCCGTAAGGAAGGGGCCGCGATGCGCCTACAGGTTGCCGTAGACAGGCCCCGATGGCCCTGGCCTGCCGGCCGGACCGCCGGCCAAGCGATGGTCGAGTTCGCCCTCACGATAGTGCTGTTCTTCACGACGCTGTTGCTCATTTTCGAGGGCGGACGAATGGTGCTCAGCTACTTCATCCTGGCGAATGCAGCCGCTGAAGGGGCCCGCGCGGGCCAGTACGTGACCGCGACCGATACCGATATCCAGAACGCCGTCAACGCGGTGTCGGGTATCCTCGGCACATTCCCCACGCCGACGAGTGGCTCCACGTGCAGCGGCACAACCGCGATCTGTGTGTGTCGGCGGACCACTGCCGGCGCGGCCTGCGGCTCCACGCCGATCCAGAGCGGCTCCGAGGTCGACGTCACCGTCAACTACCTGTTTCAGTTCATGCCCCAGGCCGGCGGCTGGCTGGGGCAGACGAGCATTCAATTGACCGCGTACCACACCGCGCGGCTCAGTTGAGCGGGAGAGGCGCCATGCAGCAGGGTCGGACGCCGCGGCGACAGCGCGGACAAATGCTCCTGGTGATCGGGCTCACCCTGCCCGTTCTCCTCGGCGCCGTGGGCGTGGCGGTCGATCTCGGCTTCTCCTACTCGCACCGCCGCGAGGTACAGAACGCTGCGGACGCGGCCGCACAGATCGGGGCCGAGGCGCTCGGCCTGCACGTCACGTACATCAATATGGGGGCGTCTGGGCAAAACACCCTCGGGCTCAGCTCGGACCCGTACCCTACCGGGGCCGCAATCTACGGGGCCATGCAACAAGCGGCGAGCAACGCCCTACCGCCGTTTCCCGCTCCGAGCGGCGCCACGCTGCCGGCCGGGGCGACTCTGACTACCTATTATCTCGACGCGAACCAGAACGCCACCGCGTTCGACTCGGGCTCTGGCGCGGTGCCCGCCAGCCCCAACATCCCGTCGGGCGTGCGGGCCGTAGTGAGCTACAACTATCCCACCTTCTTCATCCGCATGCTAAGCTCGGCCCTGGCCAGCACTAACGTCGGCGCCGCGGCCCGCGCAATGCTCATGAACAGCGGCCCCGGGACATCGGGGGGGCCATTCATCGTCTGCGGCGGGGGGCCTAACGCGGGGTCGGGTAACGGCGCCGTCCGGACCGATAGCAGCGGCAATCCGACGGGAACAATCGACAACATCCTCACCGGCACCTACCCGAGCCTGGCAATCAATAGCACCTACGTCGGCAACTACTACGAGCTGCACGGCCCTCAGCTAACGAAGGACGGCGGCGGCTGCGGCGACGGAAACCAGTTCAAAGGCCTATCCGACAGCACCGCGTGTGTGCCGATCGCGGGCGCAGGCAGCAACGGACTGCCTTGCAGCCAGGGCTGGCTGTCCGGCGATCGGGCGGGGCCCACGCGCGATCTGGTCGGCGCCCTGTGCGGCTCGAATACCAACGCCGGCTGCATCCTAGTCCTGCCCGTTGCCGACTGCTACAGTGGCGGCAGCTGCACTGGCCCGATCAACGGCGACTTCCGGGTGGTCGCATACGCGCCGTTCATCGTGGCGGGAGGGAGCAACAACAACTGGGGTCAACTGACCTCTGGCGTGATGGTCAACGGCCAGTCCACGGGGACCGTGTATAACCCGAACAGCACCGGCGGCGGCTTCTTCTCAGCCAAGCTCGTGCCAGGGTCGTAGCCCGTAGCCCGCGTGCCGCGGCGAGCCGCCAGCGGCGGCCGGCCAGCGCCCACGGCGCCGCATCCAAAGCCCGGGCGCCCTGCGGCGCGCGTCACTCGATGCGCGCCGACTCGACGGCGGCGAGCTGGATGGCGGCGTTCTGGCCGACCCAGCCGCCGGCGAAGGGCGCGAATACCAGGCGGTGGCGCACGGTGACGTCGATCTGGTCGCCGGGCGTCACCGTGTCGTCGCAGCGCGTCGCGTTGACGTGGTGCCGGCAGACGCAGACGGCGTGCTCCCCGGTGCAGGCGTCCGGGGGGGTGGCGGCGCTGACCGCGGCGAAGGTGCCGGTGAAGGTGCTCGCGCTGCGGTTGACGGCGTCGAGGACCGCCGCGTCGGTGGCGGCGACCCGGTTGCCGGCGCGCGCACCCTCGCGGGCCGCCTGGGCGACCGCGAGCCAATTGGCCGTGACCCAGCCGCCCACGAAGACGAGCAGGCCAAGCGCCAGCACGAGCAGGAGCACGAGGCCGAACTCGGCGAACGCCTGGCCCCGCGCGCCACCCGCCCGCGTGTTGGCGAACGCGACTCCCTGGCGTGCGCTCACGAGCCCTCAGCGCGCGCCGTGGTCGGTCTGGCGCCGCCGCGTGGCGGCCGCGAGGAGGGCCGCCAGGTCGTCGGCGGTGAACACGCGGCAGTAGCCGGCGCTGCCCTCGACCAGCACGGCGCGCGGCATCACCGCCAGCTCGTACGTCTGGCTCGGCTCGGCGTCCAGCGCCAGGCCGATCGCGCGCAGGCGGCTCGCGTGGCGCACGGTGGGCTCGGCGGCAGGGGGCAGCTGGCCGCGTAGGGCAGTGTGGGCGGCGATCTCCTGGCGCAGCTCCGTGGCGCCCAGGTCGACGATGCCCTGGTCGCCGAAGGTCTGCACCCGCACGGCGTCGGGGGCCACGACGAGGTACGCACCGCGCGCGTTCGCGGCGTCGAGCAGCGCGCCGAGCGTGCGCAGGACCTCGGCGAGCGGCGGCTGGGGCAGCACCTCGGCGCCCTGCAGGCCGCGCTGCCAGGCGCGCTGCAGCACGCGGGCGGCGTCGGCGACGCCGGGCCGCGGGTCGGCCGCACAGCGCCCCAGCAGGTCGGCGAATAGCTCGGGCGACGGGTCCAGCTCGACGAAGTACGCCAGCAGCATGGGCAGATCGCCCACGTTGGTGCTCGGCGCGGCGCGCTCGTGCAGCGCCCTGAGCACGCGGCGGCACCAGGCCTGCGGCGTCAGCGGGGACGGCGACGCGTCCAGTGGATCCCCCGGTGGAGCGTGTTAGCCCCATCATACCGCACCGTCCGCCCCAGGGCCGCGCCATTCGCGCGCGCGGCGCTAGCGCTGAGCGACCGCGTGCTGACGGGTGTCCGACCGCCTTTTGCGGCCGGTCGCGCGGCCCCGCCGGCCGGGTGCCCCTTATAGCAGTTTGCAGCCAGACTGAGCGGCCAGCTGACGCCGGGGCAGTGGTAGGCGGCGCTATCGCACAGTTCCTGCAACGCGCCCTGGCCGACCGGGTGCCCGCTCCGGCCGAGGCCGCGCGGCGGAGCCCCGGCCGCCCGCGGGTGCTCCCGCGCCTGTGCTGGTGGGGGGGGGCTGCTGGGGTGCGTGCGGCGCGGGTTCAGCCGCTACCTCGCCCGCTGGCGCCTGCGCAGCCACGCGCAGGGGGGGGTGGTATCCGCGCTTTCCCGTCACGGACCAGGCCATCTCCAAGCGGCTGGCGCCCGCAGGCCCCGCGCCGCGCGAACGCGTGTTTACCCAGCTCCGGGCGGGCCTGGCCGACCGCCAGGCCCTCTCTGCGCTCCCCGCCCGCGCCGCCTGCGCCACCGAAGTCGGGGCCCTCGCCGAGCCCCCCTTGGACCCGGGGGCCCGGCGGCGGCCCGTGCTGCGGGCGCGGCCCCGCGGTGCCCAGGCCCGGCTCCCCGGCAAGCTCACCGACCGGTTCGCTCGGCGCCACGGCTGGCGGCGCCGGCGCGTCCAGCAGCCCCCCCCGCTATGCTCAGCGCAAAGGCGGCCCCCGCTCAAGTACAACCCTCCAGGATCGGGGTGCCGGAGGGGCCGCCTCCATCTAGTTCCAGTACCAGGTGCAGGCTACCCGCCACCTGGCCCGTCGGCAGGTCGTCCAGCGCGCGGTCGAGCAACGCCTCGGCGGCGGCGAGCAGTTGCGCGCGGTCGGCGCAGGGCGTAGCGAAGACCGTCTCGGCGCTGAGGATGCTGGGCGGCGTGCGTAATGCGAGCCGCCGCGGCCGCGGCCGCGGCGGCTCGCATTACGCACGCCGCCCAGCATCCTCAGCGCCGAGACGGTCTT
>DATGMD010000099.1:0-31901 GCA_035293805.1 Chloroflexota bacterium
CCAGATGGAGCAGATCGGCTGGGACGGCCGGCCGCGCCCGCCCAGCGAGCGGCGCCGGGTCGAGCCGGGCGTGTGGCCCGAGGCGCTCGAGGCCCAGTCCGACACCTACCAGGGCGAGCCCTTCCTCGGCCCCTGGGGCTAGGCGAGATCCGCGGGTACCGGCCCCCGGAGGCCGGTACCTGCGGCGCCGCTCCAGGGCGGCCCTGGCCCAGGCGGAGGGCCAGGCCACGCGACCTATTGGCTCAGCGGTTTATTGGCGCCGTGAATGTACCCGCGGTGCAATAGTACCACCTTGGCACAATTGATGCTATTGTGTTATCAGATCAGCGGGAGGATGCGATGGCGATCAATCGCCTGGGTCCACGGTCCGGTCGCGTGTACAGCGTGTTGCGAGAGCGCATCCTGGAGGGCGAGTTGTCGCCGGGCACGAAGCTGCCTCCGCACACCGAGCTGGCGGCCGAATTCGGGGTCGCGCCGCTCACCTTGCGCCACGTGCTGGCCAGTCTCGAAGAAGAGGGGCTGGTGTCGCGCGAGCAAGGGCGGGGCACCTTCGTGCGCGCGCGCTCGGCGCCCGCGGTGCTAATCGTCGACGACGACCCGCTGATGCGGGGCCTGCTGCGCGAGCGGGTCAGCCGAGCCGGCTATCGCGCCGTCGAGGCTGACGGGCCGTCCACCGGGATCGCCGCGCTGGAGCAAGACCCCGACGTGGCGCTCGTGCTCAGCGACATCCGAATGCCGGCCAGCACCGATGGCATCGGGTTCATCCGAGCCGTGCGGCGCCGTTGGCCCGCGCTGCCGCTGGCGGCCGTCACCGGGTACCCGGGCGATCTCGACCTGTTGCATGGCACCCCCGAATGTCCAGTGCTCATCCTGCCGAAGCCGTTCCGCGTGGGCCAGATCGACGAGGTGCTGCGGCTGGCGCTCCGGCCTGGCGCGCTCCAGGCTGCCGGCAGCCGCCGCTAACCGCGCCCACCCGCCCGCGCCGGCCGTGCCAGGACGCGCACCGCGCTCCTACGAGCCCTTAACCCGTGTCCTAGCCCGGGCCCGGGCCGCGCGGGCCATACTGGAAACCGTCTGCGAGGCATTCGGGCGGGAGTGTCCCGCGCTAGCGGCAGCGCGAGATGGCGAGCATGTGGCGGCGGTTGAGCGATCTCCCTGTATGGTGGCGCATCACGATCCCCGCCCTGGCGGCGCTGGTCGGCCTGGCGCTCGTTGCCGTCGCGGCCTTCGGGGGCCTGCGCGCCTACCGCGAGGCGAGCCAGCTTCAGGACCACACCCAGGATGGCTTGCTCCACAGCGGCAACCTGGAGGGCGCTTTCCTGAGCATGGTTGCCACCGTGCGCGGCTACCGTCTGGACCGTGACCCCGCGTACCTCGCCTCCTATGAGGCGGCACGCCAGGAGCTGGAGGACGAGTACACGGCACTGCGGGCGCTCGTCGCCGGCAACCCACCCCAGGTCGCGCGCATCGATCGGCTGCACGCGCTCGCCGCCGCCTGGGAGGCCGGGACTGCCGCGCCCACGGTGCAGGCCGGCGCTGACGCGCCGCTCCCGCCGGTACCCGTAGCGCGCGCCAGCGAGCTGATCGAGAGCGTTCGGGCCGAGCGCACGGCGTTTAACGGCGTCGAGCTGAACCTGCTGGCCGCTCGCGATGCCGCCGTCGAGCAGGCGCTGCTGCTGACGGCCCTGGCCATCGGCGCGGCCCTCCTGGTAGAGCTGCTGCTGGTCATCCTGACCGCCACCGTGGCCACGCGGTCCATTACCGCGCCCCTGGGCCGCCTGGCGGCGACGGCCGAGCGCTGGCGGCGCGGCGAGCTGGACGCGCGTACCGGGCTGCGCACGCGCGACGAGCTGGGGCTGGTGGGACGCGCGTTCGACCAGATGGCGGAGCAGCTTGCCGCGGACCGCATGGCCCTGGAAGCCGCCAACCGCGGCTACCGCGTGCTGCACGATCTCAATCTGAAGCTCATCAGCGACGACGTGGCGCGGGCGCCGCTCGCCGAGGGCCTGGCGGTGCTGCGCGACGAGCTAGGCTTCGACGCCGTCGAGCTGTGGTGGCTGACGGACGACCACCTGGCGCTGGTGGCGCAGAGCCACGCGGACCCAGTCATGTCGCGGGCCGCTACGACGCGCCCGCTGGGCGATGGCATCGTCGGCCAGGTGGCGCTGAGCGGCGAGGAGGCGATTATTGCGAACGCGCAGACGGCGCCGGCCGCGGCCGCGGCGCACGCCTGGCTGCGGGCGGCGGGGCTAAACAGCGTCGTCGCGCTGCCGCTGCAAAGCGAGGCGGGCACGCGCGGCACGCTACTGCTGGCCAGCCCGGCCGCCGCAGCGCCGGCCGCCGACACGCTGGCCGTGCTGCGGACCGCGGGGCAGCAGCTGGCGCTCGTCGTCGAGCGGCGCGAGGTGCGGGCGCGCCTGGAGGCGTCGAACCGCGCGCTGGCCCACGCCACCCAGGCCAAGAGCGAGTTCCTGGCCACGATGAGCCATGAGCTGCGCACGCCGCTCAACTCGATCATCGGCTTCTCGGACCTGTTGCTCGACGATACGGGCGATGATCCGGAAGCCACGCGCCGCCGCCGCTACGTGAGCCACATCCACGAGAGCGGGCAGCACCTGCTCAGCCTCGTGAACGACATCCTCGACCTGGCGAAGGTCGAGGCGGGACGCATGGAGCTGCACCCGACGACCTTCGAGGTCGCCGCCGCGCTGCGGGCGGTGGAGGCGATCATTCGTCCGCTGGCGGAGAAGAAGCGGCTCGCCCTGACGACGCAGGTGGCGCCCGACGTGACGACGTTGCGCGCCGACGAGGGCAAGTTCAAGCAGGTACTCTACAACCTGCTGGCGAACGCGGTGAAATTCACTCCCGAGGGCGGGCGGGTGGAGCTGCTGGCCCGCCTCGCGCCTGGGGCGCTGGAGGTCACGGTTGCCGATACGGGCATCGGCATCGCGCCGGCCGACCAGGAGCGGGTATTCGACGAGTTCCAGCAAGTGGACGCGGCCGTCGGACGGCAGCACGAGGGCACCGGCCTGGGGCTGGCCCTAACCCGTCGCCTGGTCGAGCTGCAGGGGGGCCGCATCTGGCTGGAGAGCGCGCTAGGAGCTGGGTGCCGATTCACCTTCACGGTGCCGCTGGCGGCCGTCGACGCGCCCTCACCCCCCGCCCTCTCCCAAAGGGAGAGGGGGCCAGGCGCCCTCCCCGGTCCATCTGGGAGAGGAGAGCGACGCTCGCAGGATGCCGCGGCGCAGGGGGCGGCCGCGCCTCTCCCCTCTCCCGCTGGGGGAGGGGCCGGGGGGGAGGGCGGCATATGCCCTCTCCCACGGGGAGAGGGCGAGGGGGCGGGCGGGTCCCTTGCTCCCCTGGTCCTCGTCGTGGAGGACGACGCGCGCGGCCGAGAGCTGGTGCACGACTATCTCGTGCAGGCGGGCTATCGTGTGGCGACGGTCGCCCAGGGGACGCCCGCCGTGGAGCAGGCGCGGGCGTTGCAGCCGGCGGCGATCACGCTCGACGTGCTGCTGCCCGGCTGCGACGGCTGGGAGGTGCTGCAAGCGCTCAAGGCCGACCCGGCCACCCGCGACATCCCGGTCGTGATGGTTTCCATCGTCGACAACGAGCACCTGGGTTACGCGCTGGGCGCGGCGGCCTATCTCGTCAAGCCGGTGGCGCAGGCGGACCTGCTGCGCACGCTGGCGCGCGTGAGCCGCGCGAGCGAGGCGCGGGGCGTGCCCGTGGCGGCCCGGCCGGCCGCTACGGCGCTCGTCGTGGACGACGAGTCCCAGGCCCGGGAGATGGTCGCCGCGTTCCTCGAGCCGGCGGGCTATCGAGTGCTGCGCGCCGCGAGCGGCGAGGAGGGCGTGGCCCAGGCGCGCGCGAGCCGGCCCGACGTGCTGCTGCTCGACCTGCTGCTGCCCGGCCTGAACGGGTTTGAGGTGGTCGAGCAGCTGAAGGCCGACGCGACGACGCGCGCGATCCCAATCGTCATCCTCACGGCCCAAGACCTCACGCCCGCGGACCGCGCTGCCCTGAACGGCCAGATCGCGGCGCTCGTCGCCAAGGACGGCTTCACGCGCGAGCGCTTCCTGGCCGAGCTGGGCGTCGTGCTAGACGGCGTCCTGACGCGCGCCTGCGCCGCGGCCGCCGAGGAGAGCGGGCGATGAGCGAGACGGTCCGGGTGCTGGTGGTGGAAGACCACCCGCTGAACCGCGAGCTGGCGGAGGCGATCCTGGAGCGCGCGGGCTACGACGTGGTGGCGGCCGAGGATGGCGAGACGGCGCTGGCCAGTGTGGCGGCACGGCGGCCCGACGTCATCCTGCTGGACGTGGAGCTGCCGGGCATCAGCGGCCTGGAAGTCGCGCGGCGGCTGAAGGGCGATCAGGCCACGCGCGGCATTCCCGTAGTGGCGCTCACCGCCTACGCCATGGTGGGCGATGAGGAGCGGGCCCGCGCGGCGGGCTGCGACGACTACGTGACCAAGCCGATCGAGCGCCCCAAGCTGCTGGGCGCCGTGGAGCGCGCCCTCACCCGGGAGGCCCCGCCATGACCGCGTCTCTGGGCACCGTGCTGGTCGTGGACGACCAGGCTGCCAACCGCGAGCTGCTGGCCGCTTACCTGGAGGCTGTGCCTTGCGCCGTGCGGGAGGCGCCCGACGGCACCGCGGCGCTCGCCGCCATCGCGGCGGACCCGCCCGACGTGATCTTGCTCGACGTCATGCTGCCGGGGCTGGACGGCTACGCGGTCACCGAGCGGCTGAAGGCCGACCCGCACACGGCGACGATTCCCGTCGTGCTCGTGACGGCGCTGCGCGAGCGCGCCGACCGGCTGCGCGGCCTCGAGGCGGGCGCCGACGAGTTCCTGAGCAAGCCCGTCGATCGCGTCGAGCTGGTGGCGCGCGTGCGCACGCTGCTGCGGCTGAAGCGCCTGCGCGACGAGCGCGAGGCGGGCCGCGAGGCCGAGCGGGCGCGGCTGGCGGGCCTGATGAATTACCTGCCCGACGGCGTGCTGCTGTTCGAGGGCGAAGACGCTCGGCTGGCGCTGGCCAATCCCGCGGCGACGGCCGTGCTTGGCTGGCCACTCACCGACGGCGTGCCGTTCACCGCCCAGCCGGTCGCCGGCCACCTCCTGCGTCCCGACGGCACCCCTTGCGCGCTCGACACTCTGCCGCACGCGCGGGCGCTGCGCGACGGGCAGGCGAGCCTGGGCGAAGAGCTGCTGGTCTGCCTGCCGGATGGCGTGGCGCGGCCCATCCTGGTCAGCTCGACGCCCGTGCCGACCGCGCCGGGCGCGCCGCCCGTGGTGGTGCTCGTCTGTCAGGACATCAGCCGCCTGAAGGAGGCCGAGCAGCGACAGGCCGAGTTCGTCGCCATTGCCTCGCACGAGCTGCGGACGCCGATGACGAGCCTCGTCGGCTTCACCGAGCTGTTGCTACACCGCGACGTGGCCGACGCCACGCGGCGCGCGTGGCTGGAGACCATGCACGAGGAGGGGCTGCGACTCGCCGCGATCCTGAACGACCTGCTCGACCTGGCGCGTCTCGACAGCGGCCGCGTGGCGCTGAGCCTGGGACCGCAGGACCTGCAGGCCGCGATCACACAGGTCTTGGCCGTGCTGCGCCCGCCGGCGCCTCACCATACGCTGGAGGCGCAAGTCGAGCCCGGGCTACCGCCCGTGCTAGCTGATGGCGACAAGCTGCAGCAGATCCTGATGAACCTCGTGGGCAACGCTATCAAGTACTCGCCGGCGGGCGGGACCGTGCGCGTGCAGGCCCGCCGCGTGGCCGACGAGGCCGAGGTGCGGGTAAGCGACGAGGGCGTGGGCATCCCGCCAGACGAGCTGCCCAAGCTGTTCACGCGCTTCCACCGCGTGCGCCGCCCCGAAACCGAGGGCATCGAGGGCACCGGGCTGGGGTTGGCGCTCACCAAGGAGCTGGTCGAGCGGCACCACGGGCGGATCACGGTGACCAGCACGCTGGGCCAGGGTACGGAGTTCGCCTTCACGTTGCCGCTGATCCTGGCCCAGCCCGTGCCGGGCGCGCCGCGGCCGCTGGTGCTGGTAGTGACGCGGGCGAGCGCCACGGGCCAGGCGGGGGCGCTCTGTGCCCAGCTCGACGCCGCCGGCTATGCTCCCCATTGGGTCCGCTCGCTCTCGGAGCTGCGCCAGTACACGCGGGCCTACCCGCCGTCGGCGGTGATCGTCGGGCTCGATCCGGACGATGCGCTCGACGGCTGGGAGGTGCTGGCCGCGCTCCGCACCGACCCGCTGACGGCGGCGCTGCCCGTGCTGCTGGTGGCTGCCTGGGAGGAGCAACCGATCGGCCGCACGCTTGGCGCCACAGAGTACCTGGTGAAGCCCGTGCGGCCGCAGGAGCTGCTCGCCGTGCTGCGCCGGCTGGCGCGGCCCACGGGTGACGTCCTGGCCATTGACGACGACGCCGCGACGCGCGCCCTGCTGGCAGCCATCCTGCGCGCCCAGGGCTTCCGCGTGTCGGTGGCAGCGGGGGGCGCGGAGGCGCTGGCGAGGATCGCCGCCGACCTGCCCGCGGCGGTGATCCTCGACCTGATGATGCCCGACGTGGACGGCTTCGAGGTGCTGGAGCGGCTGCGGGCCGATCCGCGCACCCAGCACGTGCCCGTCGTCGTGTTCACGGGCAAGGAGCTGACGCCGCAGGAGCGGCGCTGGCTGACCGAGCGCTCGGCGGCGCTGCTCCGCAAGGCGCCCCACGCCAGCGAAGACCTGCTCGCCGCGCTCCGGCGTGCCGTCCCGCTCGGCGTGGCGTAGCCCGCGCGGGCGCGGTCGCGATCGTCGGCTCACGTCCCTGCAGTGTTGTGTCGAATACTGTAAGGTTTTTGAGACGAGCGGCGCGCCAGCGTCGGCCCGCGACGGGCCTGCGTTGCCGTATAGTTAACGGCTGGCCGGGTGCCGCGCGCGGAGCCACGGGGCGGCCCGCGCGCCGGTCTCGCGAGATCACGGTGCGGCAGGCGGCCCCGCTCGCCGCACGGCCAGGGGAAGGCTGCCGTGACCACTCTGCCTGTCAGCTCAGAGCACTTCTCCCCCCGTCGGGCGGAGACGCACGCCCTGCGCGTTGCTCAGGAGGCCGCCGCGCTAGTGCCGGCCTACGGCCGCTTCCTGCGACTGGCCGGCTATGATGCCAACCGCCTGCGCAGCTTCGCCGACTTCGCTGCCCTCCCGGTCATGGACAAGGCGTCGTATCTGACGCGCTACCCCATTGAGCAGCGCGTGCGCCGCGGCGAGCTGGCTCGCGCCCACATCGTCACGCTCAGCTCCGGCGCGACCGGCAGCCCTACCCTCTGGCCGCGCTTCCCGGACCAGGACGCCGCCCAGCTGGACACGCTCATCAACATCTACCAGGAGCACCTCCGCATCAAGGAGCGGTGGACGCTGCTGATCGTGGCCAATGCCATGGGCGCCTGGGTCGGCGGCGTGCTCGTTGCCGAGACCGGCCAGCGCATGTTCTCGCAGCCGGGCATCCGCGGCACGGTCGTCACGCCGGGCCTGAACCAGGAAGAGGCGCTGCGCTTCGTCGAACAGCTCAGCCGCCACTACGACCAGACGTTCATCATCGGCTACGCGGGGCCGATGGCGACCATGCTGGAGGAGGGCCAGCGCCGCGGTATTGACTGGCCCGCCCTGAACGTGACGGTGTGCAGCGGCAGTGAGTACGTGTCGGAGGGGCAGCGCGAGCGCCTGGCGGAGCTGCTCGGCAAGAGCCTCGACCGATTGGAGGGGTTCTTTGGCGTCTTCGGGTCGTCGGAAGGCGGCGGCGCGCTCGGCTACGAGTCGCGGCTCTGCCTGCTGATCCGGCGTCTGTGCGCTCGCACGCCCGGCCTGACCGACGCGCTGTTCGACAGCCCGGTCGTCCCGTCGCTGAACCAGTACAACCCGGTCAACACCTTTCTGGAGGTCCAGAACGGGGAGATTCTCCTGACGGCGCGTGGGGGCGTGCCGCTCGTCCGCTACAACACGCACGACCGCGGCGGGCTGCTGTCGATGGACGAGGTGGTGGCGCGCTGTCGCGCCTTCGGCTACGATCTGCGCCAGCAGCTTCAGGCGCGTGGCTTCGGGCCAGAGTACTTCCATCCGCTGCCGTTCATGTACGCCTTCGGTCGCAGCGACGCCATCATGATCCATGGCGCGAACGTGTACGTGGATCAGCTCACCGAGGTGCTGACGCAGCCGGCCCTGCGCAGCTCGAACACCGGCCACTTCCGCCTGGCCGGCGAGAACCATCCCGACGGCCGCGCCACGTTGCACCTCCAGATCGAGCTGAGCGCCGGCGTGCCGGCGACCGAGGAGCTAACGGCGCTCTACCACCACAGCGTCGTGCAGGGGCTCCAGCGCGTCAGCACGGAGTTCCGCTCGGCGTACGAGATGGCGCACGGCCGCATCGCGGTCGAGATCGAGCTGATGCCCTTTGGCAGCCTAGCGCTGACGACGCCGAAGCACCAATACCTCGTCCGCAAGCCGGATCTCCTGGCTGGCACGGGCGCCCCGGGGGGCGCGCACGGCCAGTAGGCCGCCGGGCGCGGACTCAGTCAATCGGGAGTGGCTGATTCAGGGGCCGCTACGCCGCGCCCTCGCCCAGCCGGCCGCCCCGCTCGGCCGCCGCGGCCGGCTGGGCGAGGGCGCGGGCGACAAGCTCGCGGGCGGCGGTGACGGTGAAGGGCTTGCTGAGCAGGAAGTCGACGCTGCGCGCCGCCAGGTCTATGCCCTCGAACTGCGAGCCCCAGCCGGTCACGACCGCCACCGGCAGCTCGGGGCGGACCTCTTTCACCCGTCGCGCCACTTCCCAGCCGTCCATGTCGGGCATCGAGACGTCGGTCAACAGCACGTCGAACGGCTCGCGCTCGACCAGCTCCAGCGCCTCGGCGCCGCGCGTGCAGATGCGCACCTCGTGGCCCTCGCCCTGGAGCATGCGCGCGAGCATCACGGCCAAGTCGCGCTCATCGTCCACCACCACGACGCGGCCGTGCCGGCGCTCAGGCGGCGCCGCGGCCAGCGGGGCCGTTTCGGCGGGCGGCGGCGCCGCGGACTCGGCGGCCACGGCCACCGGCAGCCGGATCGTGAACGTGGTTCCCTGGCCCTCCTCGCTCTCCACCATGATCTGGCCCTTGTGGCGGGCCACGATGGTGTAGGCGACCGACAGGCCCAGCCCGCTCCCCTTGGCACCCTTCGTCGTGTAGAACGGATCGAAGATGCGGTGGCGCACCCGCGGCGGCATGCCCATGCCGTTGTCGGCCACGGTCACGAGCACCTCGTCGTCGACGGCCTCCGTGCGCATGCGCACCGTGCCGCCACGTGGCAGGGCATCCAGCGCGTTCTGCACCAAGTTGACCAGCACCTCGCGTAGCTCGGAGGCGTTGCCGAGCACGGGCGGCACGGGCGCCACGTCCACCACGAGGTCCACCGGTACGCCGCACTGCTGGGTCGCGGCCTCCCAGCTCGGCCGAGTCAGCTCGGCCACCTCGACGACGATGGCCGAGAGATCGACCGGCTCCACCTGCGTCTCGCGTGTGCGCGCGAAGGTGTGCAGCCGCCGGACGGTTTCGGCGCCGTCGAGCGCGGCCTGCTGCACGCGCTCCAGCAGGACGCGCTGCGCCGGGTGGTCCACGCTGTCGAGCAGGAGCTGCAGGTTGCCGAGCACGTGGGCGAGGGTGTTGTTCAGGTCGTGGGCCACGCCAGACGCCATCTGGCCCAGGATACGCAGGCGCTCGACGTGCAGCAGACGCGCGTGCGCCTCTTTCTGTTGAGTGACGTCCCAGCAGATGCCGCGGATCGCCACGGTGCTGCCGTGGGGGACCGGGTCGAGGTAGAGGCGGATGGGGAACAGCGTGTCGTCGCGGCGCCGCAGGGAGCTTTCCATGACCACCCCGCCGGTCGCGCAGACGCGCTCGTAGAGGTCTCGGAGCACCTGCTGGTCGTCGATGCCGAAGGGGGGTGGCGAGACGTCCTGAATGGAGAGCTGGAGCAGCTCCTCGCGGCTGTAGCCCAGGTAGCGCGGCGCGGCGGCGTCGGCGTCGATGAAGCGCCCCGTGAGGTCCGCGACCATCAGGAAGTCGCCGGCCTGATCGGCCGGCACGCGCCAGCCTGGCCGCAGATCCGCGAGATCGCGCTCGCGATGGCGGGGGCGCACGACGAGCTGACTGTAACCCAGGCGCAGGCCCGCCACATCGGCCAGCATCTGGAGCGCGGGCAGGTCGGCGGCAGTGAAGGGCGGCAGGCCGGCCGATCGGCCCACGGCGAGATAGCCGAGGACCTGACCCGTCAGCCGGACCAGCGCGGCCGCGCGGCTGGCGGGTGGCGGCTCGGGCGCGGCGACCGGCGGTGCGTCGGGGCCAAGCACGACCGGCTCGCCGCCGTCGAGCAGCTGGGCAAGCGCCGCATGCCCGGGCGGCAGGCGGCTGCCGACCCGCTCGGCCGACGGCCCTGTCGCGTAGGCTACCCGCAGCCACTGGCGGTCCGGCTCGAACAGCACCAGTCTCACGTCGCTGGCCTGGAGCGCCTGAGCCACCTCGTTGACGATGGTCTGGCCGGCCACCTCGTCGTCGCCCTCGCCCGTGATGGCGGCCGCGGCCGCGGCCACCGTGGTCAACGACGCGGGCGCCAGCGCCGTCCCGCCAGACGGCCGCCGGTCGAGTGTGGAGGCGCCCGGCTCTCCCTCCGCTCGCTTGCTGGTGGTCATCCGCCCTCCGCCATGTCACGCCATCACAACTACATTACGAGGGGCGAGGCACCCAATGGCTAGGGGCCATGCACCATTCCGGCTAGTTCCACGGCGCGACATTGCTGCTGAAGTTATAACACACTGCTGCAATTGCCCCGATGGACGTGCCTAGCCCCCTGTTCGTACACTCAAAGAGTTACTATGCGATCGCGCCGCGCGGCGCGATCAGGAGACGTGGCCGTGGCGCTCCCGGCCGACGTGCATGCGCCCTCAGGCGCGCAGCAGGCAGATGCGCTGGCGCTCGCCCTCGCCGCCGTGTCAGCCCAGCTTGCTCTCGAGCCCGACGACGCCCGGGTCGGCGGGCTCGTCGTGTCTCAAGCGGCGCACTTGCTCCATGCCGACGGCGTGTGCCTGGCGCTCCTCGACAGCGACCCGGCCTGGCTGGTCGTGCGGCACACGGCGGGCGCCGTCACACCGCCGCTCGGCGCACGGCAGTTGAGCGACGCGGGCGTGCTGGGCGAGGTCGTGCGGCGTGGCGAGTCGGTGCTCATCGCCGCCGCAGGGGCGGAGCCTAGCCCCACTGCGGGCGAGCCGGCAGCCGGCAGCCGCGTTGCCGTGCCGCTTCGCTTCAAGGGCGAGGTGCTGGGCGCGCTGCACGCCGCGCGCGCCACGGGCGCGCCGCCATTCGGCCGTGCCGACGAGGTGATGCTGCAGCTCCTGGCGGACCTCGCGGCGGCGCGGGTCGGGGCCGCGACCCAGTCGGCCGCGCTGCGCGAGCGGGCGCGTGAGCTGGTGCCGCTCGCGCCCACCTGGCGCCCCGCGCCCGAAGAGGCCGGCGATGCCGTGCTCGTCTACGACGGCGCCGGCCGCCTCGTCGACGTCGACGAGGCGTGCTGTCGGCTGCTCGATTACCCCCGTGAGACAATGCTGCAGCTGGCGCTCTGGGACGTCAGTCCGTTCCCGGCCGGCATCGATGCCGCCGACGTCGTGCGCACCCAGATGGAGCAGGCGCGCGCGGCGCCGGTGACGTTCGAGACGACGGCCCGGCGGCGCGACGGCAGTCTGGTGCCGCTGCGCGTGCGCGTCCGGACGTTCGACTCGCCGCACGGCCCGGTGGTTCGTGGAGTGGCGCACGACGTGAGCGCCGAGAAGCGGACGCAGCTGCGCGCTCTCGAGGCCGAGAAGATGCGGCTGCTCGCGGAGATTAGCTCGGGCCTGGCCCACCAGATCAACAGCCCGCTCGCCGTGGTCTTGGGCAACACGGAGATGCTGCTGGACGAGAGCGCCGACCCCGGGCAGCGCACCTTGCTGGAGCCCACGCACGAGGCCGCGCTTCGCATTGCGGCCGTCGTGCAGAGCATCCAACAGTTCGCGCGGCCCGCCACCGGCGTCGGCTGGCACCTGGTCGACGTGAACCTGCTCGTCTGGGAGACGGTGGAGCTGACCCGGCCTATCTGGCACGACGGCCCGGAGGCGCAAGGGCGAACGATCCATCTGCGGGTGGAAACCGCCACCGTGCCGCCGCTTCACGCCGATCCGCTGGAGCTCCAGGGAGCGCTGCGTGAGCTGATCGCCAATGCCGTGGAGGCGTTGCCGCACGGCGGAACCGTGGTCGTCCGCACCGAGAGCCTGCCGCAGCAGGTGCTGCTGAGCGTTGCCGACGACGGCGTGGGCATGTCCGAGGACATTCGTCAGCGCTGCATGGACCCGTTCTTTACCACGCGGCGGCCCAAGGGGACGGGGCTCGGGCTCACGCGGGTGTATCACGCGGCCCTGCGCCATCACGGCCAGATCGCGATCGACAGCCGGGAGGGTGAGGGCACGCGGGTCGCCCTCCAGCTTCCGGTCGCCCCACCCGCATAACGCCCCGCCCGGCGCCGCCGCGCGTTCCCCTCACGGCTGCGCGTCCACGTAAGCCAACAGCCCGCGCATGTATTCCCGCGCGTGCTCGCCGCCCGCCAGCACCTCGTGTGCGCGCGCGACGAACGTAGCAAAGACGCTCAGCTCGCGCAGAATACGCGCATTCTCGTCCACGTGGCCGCCCCGGCTGCTGTCGGCGGTGGCATGGACGCCATAGAAGTCGGCCGTGCCGGCGGGCGCGCTGGCGGCTGCCCGCGGCACGCGTTGCGCCAGGCGGCCGCCCACCCGCTCCAGCACCGCCGCGCGCCCCAGCTCGTGGATCGGCGCGTGCTCGGCCGCCCAGAAGCCCCGATCGATATACTCCTGCACGGCGCGGCCGGGGGGCGGCAGCGGATCGACGCAGAACCCCTGCTGGCGCAAGCCGTCCAGCAGCAAGATCTCGTGCGGCACAGGCTCGCTCTCCTCGAGGGCATGATGAGCATAGTGCCGCGCGAGCACGGCGTACATGGGGTCGTTGGCGGCGAGCCGCTCGCAGGTGCGGGCGCAGCGCTCCAGCAGCGGTATCGTGGCCGCTACCTGGTAATAGAGCTGCGCCTGGAAGGCGAAGACGCGCTCGCGGTCAGGGCGACCGGCGAACCACGCGGCCATCACGGGGTGGTGCGCGACTTCCTGCAGCGTCTGCTCGCCGAGCGTCTCGAGCTGGGCGATCAACGCCTCGACGTCGAACGCGGTCACGGGCTCCTCCTCAGTCGGTTGCCCCACGACGAGCCTGCCAGAGGGTGCTCGCCGGGATCGCCGTCGGAGACGGTTAAGGCCTCGTTACGATTTTAAAGCGGCGGACGTGGCACTGTAAGAGCAGGCGACTCGCGTGCCGCCGGCGGCGTGCTAGACTGAGGCGAGAGCGGCCGTGGCCGCCAGCCGCGGGCGGGCCGGAGGAGCCGGGCGATGCAGGCGCCCAAGGGGCTGTCGTACCAGGAGACGCTGCGGACGATTGGCGGCGTGCTCGACGACGCGGGCTGCACTATCGCGGTGCTCTCGCTCTCGCCGACGGGCGTGCGCGTGAACGCCGACGTCGCCACGGTACGCGAGGACTGGAGCCTGGCGATGCTGGCCGAACAGTCGGAGCGCCAGCGCGAGCAGCGGCGCGGCGGCGCGGCGAACAGCGGCGTCCCGTGGGCCAAGCGCCTGGGCTGGCAGCTGCGCCTGGTGGGCGCCGCGCTCGACCTCGTTGGCCCGGGGCAGTACACGATCATGGCGCGTCCCGAGGAAATCTTCGTTTTCAACCCGCAGGGGTTTCACCGCAGCTTCCGCCACACCGCGCTGGAGCGCCGGGCCGCGTTGGCGCCCGACTTCCGCGGCCAGCCCAGTAGCTGCCCGGTGTGCGACGAGCCCGAGGCGCTCATGCCGCTGATCCACCACCTGCCCGACGAGGACGTACTGAGCGGCGCCGCGGCGGCGCGCGGCCAGCAGCCTACCCACCGCTGTCGGCTGTGCGGCGCGAACGTGCGGCTCGACGCGGCGCCACTCGGCTAGAACGCCGTGGACATCGACGTGGCGCGAGCCGTCGCGGTGGCGCGCGAGGCCGCGGCGGCGGCCGGTGCCGCGGCGCTCGGCTACTGGCGCCGCGACCTGCGCGTCGAGCGCAAGCCCGACCGCACGCCCGTCACGGCTGCCGACCGCGCCGCCGAGGCGGCCGCGCTGGCGGTCATCGAGGTGGCCTTCCCCGACCACGGCATCCTCGCCGAGGAGAGCGGCGCCCACCGGCCGGAGGCCGGGTCGCGCTGGATCGTCGACCCCCTCGACGGCACGAGGGGCTTCACCCGCGGCCAGCCGTTCTGGGGCCCCGCGATCGCGCTCGAACACGGCGGCGCCATCGTCGCGGGGGCCATCAGCCTGCCCGCCCTTGGCGAGACGTACTGGGCGGGCGTTGGGCTGGGCGCCTATCGCGACGGCGTGCGGCTGCAGGTATCGGCGCTCGACGACCCAGCCGACGCCACCCTCAGCCTCGGCGAGCTACCGTGCCTGCTGGCGCCGCCCTATGGCGCCGGCGTAATCGAGCTGATCGACGTTGTCGGCTCCACTCGCGCCCACGGCGATCTATACGCCTGCACGCTGCTGCTGAACGGTCGCGCCGAGCTGTGGCTGGAGGCGGGGGTGCAGCTGTGGGACATCGCGCCGCTGCAAGTGCTCGTCGCGGAGGCGGGCGGCCGCTTCACCGACTTCCACGGTGCGCCCACGGCCGCCAGCGGCCACGCCATCGGCAGCAACGGCCGCCTGCACGAGCTTGCGCTCGCCCACCTGAACGCTCGACGCTGAGTATCTGGCCGAGGGGAGAAGCGCGCATGAGCGGCGGGCGACGGCGCGGGCAATCGGCGCTCGAGTTCGCGCTGATGCTGCCCGCCTTGCTGCTGATCCTGGGCGGCACGATCCAGTTCGGGCAGGCCTTCCTGGCCTACGCGCAGCTCATGCAAGCGGCGCAGGAGGGCGCCCGCTACGGTGCGGTGCTGCCGTACACCCGCAACGACGCCGCGATCACGGCCCGCGCGCAGCAGGTGGCGCCCGGCGGGACGAACGACACGGTCACCGTCACGTCTACCGTCAGCGCGACCAACAGTACGCCCGTGACGGCCGCGAACCGCACGCGCGGCAACGTCCTCACCGTGAACGTGCGGCACACGCAGCCGCTGGCGATCCCGTTCTTCCCCGTCGCCTCGCTGCCGCTGAGCGCGACCGCTAGCATGGTCGTGGAGCAAACGCCGTGAGCCGGCGCCGCCGTCCCGCGCGCGGGCAGGCGCTCGTCATCTTCGCGGCGGCGCTGCCGGTGCTGTTCGGCTTTCTCGGCCTGGCGCTCGACGGCGGCTACTACCTCGCCGCGGCCGAGGCGGCCGAGTTTACCGCCCAGGCCGCCGCCCGCGCGGCTGCCGTCGACGTGCAGGCCGGCAATTACGGCACCGCCACGGCCAGCGGCCAGGCCATCGGTCAGCAGAACCTGGCGTCCTTCCGGCTGGCGGGCGTGACCACCGCCATCGCCTACAACAACGCGGCGAACGCCACGACCGCGAGCGCCGGCTGGTACACCTCGACGCCCAGCGCGCAGACTAGCTCGGTCCAGGCCACCGTGGGCGGCGCGTACACCCCGCTGTTTCTGCGGTTCGTGGGGGTCTCGTCGGCCGGGCTGCAGCAGGTGGCGGTCGTCCATCTCGCGCGCACCGTCCCGCCCGCGATCCTGCCGATTGCCGTCTGCAAGACGACGATGCTGGCGATGGACAGCAACCCCACGACACCCCAGACGATCTGGCAGTTCAACGCCAGCCTGTGTGGCATCTCGGCCTGGGACGGCTTGATCAGCCTCAGCGGCGGCAACTCCGGCTGCTCGGCGTACCGGAGCTGGATCCTGCCGCAGCCCAGCGCGCCGCCGCCGCCGCTCGGCAGCGCGCTGACCCTCAACAAGCAGAACTGCCAGAACACCGAGAATTGGATCGCTAGCAGCGCGTACTACGCGGCGAACCCGGTCCAGCCGATCCTCGTGGTGGACGTGCGCCCCGGCACGCTCACCGGGACGGTGCTCTGTTACCGGCAGCTACAGCTCGCGGTGGGCAACAACGTCATCACGGCCACCCCCGTCACCACGACGGGCGCGGCCTGCGAGCTGCAGACGATCTACTGATGGGGCGCTACAGCGGGTACAGCGCGCTGACCCGCTCGCGGTTGACGGCCACGAAGCCGGGCGAGTCAACCGGCTCGCCCGTGGTCACGCGGGTGATGCTGGCCTCCGTGATGGCGAGGAACCGGTCGCGGAGCACGCTCAGGAACTGCTCCCAGGGCACGCGGTCGGCCAGGTGGACGATGCCTTCTAAGCGATACTCCCCGACGTACAGGCCCACCGGCGCGCGGAGCTTGGACACGATCAGGCCCGGCGGGGCGGTCGGCAGCGGCGAGTCCGCCGCCGGGTGGACGAGCAGCAGGTCGACCTTGTTCACGTACAGGCGCGCTTGCGGGCGAGGCCATTCGCGGGCACCGCTGGGCAGCAGCTGGGCATCGAGCACCGGCAGGTAGCTCACCGCGACGTGGTTTAGCACGTCCGACAGCCGCCGCATGCGGCCCAGATCGACGACACCGCGCAGCCAGGCGTCGGGCATGATCGCCGCGACGGCGAGTTGTTGGGGCGCAGAGTCTTCCGGCACGTTGCCTCCTACGGAAGCGACGCCTGCCCATCGAGGCCGTAGTAGCGGCGCGTTACCGTCTCGGCCGTCGCCGGCTCGGTCGGCACGTCCTCGCCCTGGTCGAAGCGGCGCAGCGCCACGCTCAGGTGGCCGCCGCTCTGCAAGAGATACTCGACGACGACTGCCTGCTGGTAGTCGAGCAGCAGCGTGATCGTCGAAGCGTTGCCGCCGCTGGCCGCGCTCGTCGCGGTGCCTCCGCCGCTGCCCTGCCAGCGCCCGACGGCAAACACCCGCACGTCGTGGAACATGTTCTGCGTGGCGTTCAGCCCGTCGGGGCGAGTCCACGTGCCGATCACGTCGACGCGGTCACCGGGCTGCAGGGCGCCGGCCACGGTTACGGCATCGGTCGCCGGAATCGCCACCGCCACCTTGTCGCGCGGGATGACCGCAGCGGCCCGTGCGCCCGCGCCCTCGCCGCTGGCCAGCCGGTCGGGCGTGCCGAGCACGATCTCGCCAGCGACCAGCGAGCGCGTGGTCGCCTTGCCAATGGCGTCGGCGGGCTGGTGCAGCGCGTCCGGCGGCGCGCCATCGGCGGGCAGCTGGCGGGTCGTCAGCAGGTCGCCCACGTTGGTGCCCGTGAACAGCGTGCGCTCGGGGATCTCCTGACGCGCCACGACCACCGTGGTGGTGCCGCGCCCCAGGCCGGCCGCCGCCGTCAGCGCGAAGTAGACTGCCACGCCTACCAGCAGCGCCAGCGCCGCCCCAGCCCCGAACAGCCACTTGCTGGTTGTGTCCACGTCGTCCTATCTCTCCAGCGGCCGTCGCCGCGAACGCGGGCTCACCCGCCGAACAGCGCGAGGGCCTGCAGCACCGCCGGCCCGATGATGACGATGAACAGCACGGGCATGATGCACAGCACGATCGGGAACAGCAGCTTCACCGGCGCTTTGCGCGCTAGCTCCTCAGCGCGCAGGCGCTGCGCCGCGCGCAGCGCCGCCGCCTGCCCCCGCAGCGTGCGGGCCAGCCCGGTGCCCAGCTCGTCGGCCAGGATCACTGCGCTGGCGAGCTCACCGAGCCCGGGCGATCCCGTGCGCTCGACCAGCGCCTCCAGCGCCTCGCGCCGCGAGCGGCCCAACCGCAGATCGGCCAGGTAGCGCCGCAGCTCGACGGTCAGCGGGTTGTCGGCGCGCTCGGCCAGGAAGGCCACCACGCTGTCGAAGCCGAGCCCTGCCTCTAGGCTGACCACGAGCACGTCGGCGGCGTTGGGCAGCAGCCGCTCGATGGCCGCGCGGCGGCGGCGCGCGAGCCGCTCTAGCGCCAGCGGCGGCGCCAGGTAGCCCGCCCCCCCACCCGCGGCCATCAGCGCCAGCCCCAGCAGGCCGGCGCCGAGGCCTGGCGCGGCGCCGAGCAGCAGCCGCGCCAGCGTTAGCAGAAACAGGCCGCCGACCGCGCCTGCCAGCGCCGCCACCACCCGCAGGCCCAGGAACTCCTCGACGCTCAGCCGCTCGGCCAGCCCCGCGCGCAGCAGCTCGTCGCGGATTTGCCGCAGGCGGTCGTGGGACGTGCGCTGCACGAGCCCCGCTCCCAGGCGCCGCAGCACGTCGGCGCCCTCGTGGCCCGTGCCGGCCGCGCCGGGCGTCGGGTCGGTCGCCACCAGCCCGAAGCGCGCCAACCGGCTGCTGGCGCGCTGGCGCACGCGCCAGTGATCCACGGCGAGCACCAGCAGCAGTACGCTGAGCGTCGCCGCGAGCGCCAGGCCGGCGCTGCTCAGCACGTCGAAGAGCGAGAGGTCCGCGAGCGCATCGCCCACCCCTTACAGCTCCACCCGGCTAATCGACCGGATCGTAGCCAGCCCCGCCACCAGCAGCAGGCCGCCGAACAGCAGCATGGCACGGCCCAGGTCGGTACTGAAAAGCGGGCTGGCGTAGGTCGGGCTTACCAGCAGCATCCAGCCGAGCACGACGAAGGGCAGGGCGCTGAGCACCCAGCCCGAGTACCGTGCCTGCGCGGTGAGCGCGCGCACCTCCGCCCGCACGGTCAGGCGGTCTTGGATGCTGCTCGCCAGGCTGGTGAGCAGGCCGGGTAGGTCGCCGCCCACGCGGTGCTGCACGGCAACGATCGTGGCGAAGAACTCGAAGTCCTCGCCGCGCGCGGCCAGCCCGCCGAGCGCCGTGTCCAGTGGCGTGCCCAGCTCGACGGCCCGCATCACCTGGCCGAACTCTTCGGCGATCGGCGCGGGGCTGTCGCGCGCCACGCGCTCCAGCGCCTGCGGGATGCTATAGCCGCTCTCCAGCGCCGAGGCCATCATGCGAAGCGCGGGCACGAGCTGGGTCTCCAGCCGCGCCCGCCGCCCGGCGTCGCGCCGCGCCGCGCGCCAGCCGGCCGCGCCCAGCACCGCGGCCGCGAGCAGCACGCCGAGCGCCCAGTTCACTAGACCGCCGACGACCAGCAGCGCGAGCGCCAGCGCTCCGAGCAGCAGCGTCGTGCGATGCGCCGCGGCCATGGTCGCGAGGCGCGCCCGCCCCGCCCGCGGGGCCGTTACGGGCGCCTCCTTCGGTGGGGCGGGCGTCCCGAAGTCCAGAAAGCGCTGCTCGCGGCGACGCATGGCGAGCCGCACACGCAGGCCCCGCCCCACCGCCGCCGCGATCAAGAGTGTGGCGACGGCCGCCCCGGCCGCCACCGCCCCGGCTACCGGCTCCATCCGCGCCTCACGAAATAGCTCGGGTCGCGACGCCCGCCCCATCCCATCACGCGACGTGCTCGCTGTCGCTGCGGATATGGTCGGCGATCTCGCGGATCACGCGCGTGAAGTCCGACCGCGGGTTCCCCAGCACCGCCGGCTGGCCCATGTTGAGACTCGTGGTCAGCAACCGCCCGTAGCTATCCAGGCGGAAGTAGTGCCCCGGCCCCAGCACTCGCTCGATGTCGGCGGGGCCCAGGCCCACATTGCTGTTCGCGCGGTTGATCACGAAGTCGATCTTGTGCCGCGGGTAGCCCAGCGTCTCGGCAAGCTGCAGGAAGTGCTTCGTGTTGCGGACCACGCCCAGATCGGGCGTGAGGACCAGCAAGATGTAGTCGGCGCGGTCGAGGACCGCGAGGAGCTTCTCGTCGTAGGATAGCTCGCAGTCGATCACCACGTAGTCGAACAAGCGCGGCAGCACGGTCAGCACCTGCTCGATGTGGCGGCCGGTGATCGTCTCGGCCAACTCCGGCCGCTCGGGCCGCATCAGCAGCTCGAGGCCCGAGCTGTGCTTCACGAGCACCTGCTCCAGCAGGTGGCTGTCAAGCTGGTCGATGTGCGGCAGCAAGTCGATGATGCTGCGCCCGAACGGCAGGTCGAGCAGCACGTTGGCGTCGCCGAAGCGGAGATCGGCATCCACCAGGGCGACGCGCTTCTCGGTCGTCGCCCGCAGCACCAGCGCCAGGTTCACGGCCAGGATCGTCTTGCCCTGGCCGCCTTTCGCGCTGAAGATCGCGACGCGGCGGCCGAGCCGCGGCGGCGCCGCGCCCGGCGTCGTGGGGCCGCCCGCGTCGGGGGCGGTGAGCAGCGCGCGGCGCTCCTGAAAGCGCTGGCGCACCGTGCGGATGGTGTTCGCGATCTCCTCGGCGTCGCGGATCGGCTTGAGCAGGTAGCCTTGCGCGCCGGCCACCATGGCGCGCTGCATGTACTCGGCGCGCTCCTCGGAGGAGACCATGATGACCGAGCTGTTGGGGTTCTTCGAGGCGATGAGCCAGGTGGCGTGGACGCCGTCGATGTCGGGCAGGTGGATGTCCATCAGGATGACGTCCGGGCTCAGCTCGCTGGCCCGACGCACGGCCTCCTGACCTGTCGCCGCCACCCCAACCACCGTCATGTCAGGCTGCGCGTCGATCATGTCGCGCATCACGCGCGCCGTGAGGTGGCTGTCCTCGACGATCAGGACGGTCAGCTTCTGGTCGGCCATGCCCTGCCGCTACCTCCCGCGTGCTCCCGCGCGCTTGGCTGGCGCGCGTTCACGCTCGACTCACCGCGCTGCCCCAGTGTAGCCCACGGGCGTGCGGCGGCTGCGGCTCCCCGGCTCCCCTAGCGGGAGCCTGCGTGCGTCGCCCCCGCCAGCAGTCGCGGCCGAGCGCGCGGCGATGCGCCACTCGCCACACCGTTCATTCGCTAAAACACTAACACATTGCCTGGGCCGTGAATGCAGGATTGAGCGGGCGGTTTAGCGGGGTGGCAGCGGCAGTGGACGGTCCTGGCGATAGGGGAGGCCCAGGCGCAGCGCCAGCTCGGCACGCGCCAGCTCGGCGCCGAGATAGGCGGCGTGGTCGAGGCGCGACACCAGCTCCGCGGCGAGAATCGCGCCCATCACCGCCGCCGCCGTGCGCCCGGCGAAGCGCTGGCCGCTGGGGCCGCCTTTCGTCGTCGCGTGAGCAGCGACGATCTCGCCGCCGCCCACGGCGATCAGGAAGTTGCCGCGGGGATCGGGCACAAACCGCCCCGGCGGCTCTCCCGTCTCCCCGACTGTGGAGAGCGCACCCCCCCTCGGCCCCGCAGTCCTGGGCGGCGCGGGCTCCAACGGTCCCGCGCCAGCCTCGGAGGGCGCGGCGCACGGCGAGCCGGGGAGCGGAGAGGCTGCCTCCTGCGGCGTCCAGCCGTCCGGCACGAGGATGGGCGCGGCGCCGCGTGGCGGCGCGGGCGGCAGCGCGCGGATCACCGCGGCCACACGGGCGGCGTCCGTGCAGCCGCGCAGGTCGACGACCGTGACCTGCGCGCGGAAGCGGGCTAACGCCGCCACGTCGAGGTCTTCCGCGAGGCGCGCCTCGGTGCCGGGGATCGTGCCATCGGCCGCCAGGCCGTGCGCGACGAGGGCGACTAGCGCCCGGCCGGTGGCCGCGTAGTCGACGCCGCACAGTACCAGGTAGCGGAGCGTGGGCTGGGCCAGCATGCTCCGCACGAGCAAGCTGATGCCCCACAGCGAGTACAGGTTGCCGCAGAGCGCGTATAGCTCGCGGGGCACGCCGCGCAGGATGCGCTCCTGGCGCGTCCAGAGCGTACACAGCCCGACGGGGCTGGCCGGGTCGCCCAGCGTCACGTCCTCGGGAAGGGGGGCGCTCTGCGCCATGCGCGCGATCCTCCGTTCGCTCGGAGGATACCGAGCGCCGTCCGCGCGGACAAGCGGTGCGGCAGGCCTCTTTGCTGCCAGCGGGTCGTGGGCGCGTGGTGGGCGCCCCCGCCCGGGGCCGATAACCGTTGGCGAGGGACTAGCGTGCCGGCGCCGAGCCGGTTATGCTAATAGCACTACCACCTTGAATACACGATCCAGTCGCGGCTCGGGCCTAGAGGACGTCCGCATCCGGGCTCTCCCCGCGTCACCAGCGGGCCGCTAGCAGGAGACGGAGGCCAATGGAAGCCACGACCGAGGCGGCGCCCCCGACCGTGCTCGTGGTTGAGGACGACCCCACTATCCGGGAGGTCGTTCAGGCCCTGCTGGAGTCGCTGGGCCACACGGTGGCGGCCGTCGCCGACGGCCAGGCGGCCCTGGACCGCATCCACGCCGGCGGCGTGGACCTCGTGCTGCTCGACTTGATGCTGCCCGACGTCAACGGACTGGAGCTGTGTCGGCGCCTCCGTGCCTACGAGAACGGGTCCTACTTGCCTATCATCATGCTGACCGCGCTCAACGGCGAGGCTGACCGGCACGCCGGCTTCGCGGCCGGTGCCGATGACTACATCGGCAAGCCATTCGATGCCAACGAGCTGCTCGACCGCGCCGAGGTATGGCTGCGCACGCGCCAGCGGCTGAAGCAGCAACAGGCAGTGCTTCGGCGCCAGGCGAGCCTGCTGGAGCTGGCGACCGACGGCATCTTCGTCCGCGACCTGGAGGGCGTGATCACCTACTGGAGCACCGGCGCCGTCGGGCTCTACGGCTGGACGAAAGCCGAGGCGCAGGGCAAGGTGTCGCACGAGCTGCTCCATACGGAATTTCCGCGGCCACGAGCCGAGATCGAGGCGGCCGTCGTGCACGAGGGGGGCTGGGAGGGCGAGCTGATCCACACGCGGCGGGATGGCACACGGCTGGTGGTGGCGAGCCGCTGGTCGCTCCAGCGTGACGATTACGGCCGTCCCCTGGCGATACTGGAGCTGAACACGGACGTGACCGAGCGGCAGCGGCTGGAGGCCGAGCGCGCCGAGCGGGCGCGGCTGGAGGGCGTGGTGCTGGCGGCGCGGACCATGGAGCACGAGCTGAACAACAAGCTAACGCCGACGGCTGGCTACGCGGCGCTGCTGGCGCGCGACCCGGCGCTGCCGGCGCACCTGCGCCGGGCGGCGACCCAGGCTCTGGGCGGCGCGCAGGAAGCCTCGCGCATCCTGAATCGCCTGCGCCAGCTCACCGCGATTCAAGAAAAGACCTGGGGCGCGAACGTCGGCCCGACCATCGATCTCAGTGCGCCGCCCGAGTAGGGCGCGCACGGCCCGGCCCGGCGGGTGGTTGACAGTAGTTAGCCCGCCCCCTATGCTCTTCAATAGGTAAGGAGGGCACGCCGATGGCCCGGGTCCTGCTGGCGGCCGACATCGAGCCGGTAAGCAACCGAGTCGTGGCGCGCCTCGCCCTCGAAGAGGCCGGCCATGAGGTGCACGAGGTCCACGACGGCTTCGACACGCTGACGGTCGCCGACAGCCTCCACCCCGACGCGCTGGTGCTCGACACGATGCTCGCGGGCCTGGACGGCTTCCAGGTGCTCGATCGCCTGCGCCGCCATCCCACCCTGCGCCACCTCCCGGTGGTGATGCTCTCCACGATGTCGCGCGACGTGGGTGGCGAGCTGGCCCACAGCCTGGGCGCCGTCCGCTTCTTGCCACGGCCCTTCACCAACGCCGAGCTGGGCGAGGCGGTGGCGCTGGCCCTGGGGACCGAGGCGCCCAGCGGCGTGGCCCCGGCCGGGGGGCACACCGTGGCCGAGTGGGGCGGACTGCTGGCCGAGGCGCTGCGCGAGCGCCGCGCCGCCGAGGCGTCGAGCGTGGTCGACCTGCCGCTGCCGCGGCGGGCCCGAGGGCCCCGCCGCCGCCCCCGCGGAGCGTAAGCCGCCCGCGTGTTATCCTCTGACGGATACCTGCGCATCCCTGGCTACCGGCCATTTTCGGGGGCACACGCCCTGCAATCCACACTCTGCCCCTACCTGCCACCCCCTCCGGGTAGGGAGGGCGGCGGGGGGGGGTAGGTCGCCCCCACGCCGGGAAGGAGAGGTCGATGCCGCTGCACTATCGCCGCGTCACCTACCGCTACACCAACACGGGCGCCGACCTCGAAAAGATCTACCGACGTATCTGGGAGCTGAACCGCCAGCAGGCCTGGTCCCAGTCCGCCCGCTGGCGCCCGCCGACCGACGTGCTCGAATCCCCGCTCGGCCTGCTCGTAAAGGTCGAGCTGGCCGGCGTGCGCGAGGACGACGTCGAGATCACGCTCTTTGAAGATGCGCTCGTCGTGGCGGGTCAGCGCCGGGAGGAGTACCCCGAGGGCATCGACTGCCGTGGCCAGGAATGTCGCTACCACGAGAGCGGCGTGCGCTACGGCGAGTTCCGCACCGAGGTCTACCTGCCCGTGCGCGTGGATGCCGATCGCGTGACCGCCCGCTACGACAACGGCTTTCTCTACGTGATCCTACCCCGCCGCGAAATGTAGGCGGTGCTGGAGACGACGATGGCTGCCAATCCCGAGCCCGAGGCCCCCGCCATGGCGGCCGCGGCCGAGCCGCTGCAGGAGCTGCTGCGCGGCCTGCCCGAGGAGCTGCCCATTATGCCGCTGCGCGGCCTAACCGTCTTCCCGCTGGCGGTGGCGCCGTTGCAGGTCGGGCAACCCCGCTCGCTGCGCTTGCTCGACGACGTCATGCGCAACGGGCGCGTACTGGGCTTGGTCGGCCAGAAGAACCCCGACATCGAGAACGCCGGGCCCGACGATTGCTACCAGATCGGTACGGTGGGACGCATCGTCCAGCTGCTGCGCCAGCCCGAGGGCGGGCTCATGGTGGCCGTGCAGGGGCTAGAGCGCTTCCGCATCACCGAGTGGACGCAGCGGGAGCCGTACCTACGCGCTCGTGTCGCTCTCGCGCCCGATGTGGTCGAGCAGACCGACGAGGTGGAGGCGCTGCGCCGTCTGGTGGCGGACGAGTTCCAGCGGCTGGCGTCGCTGGCCAATCAGCCCGAGGAGATCGCCGCCGCGATCGCCGAGATCAGCGACCCGCGGGCCCTGGCCTACATGATCGCCAGCAGCGTGCGCATGCCACCAGAAGTCCGCCAGGAGGTCCTGGAGCTGGACAGCGTGGCCGCGAAGCTCGAGCGGCTGACGCGGTTCCTCGCCCGCGAGCTGGAGCTGCTCGAGCTAGGGCGCCGCATCCAATCGTCGGCGCAGGAGCAGATGACCAAGACGCAGCGGGAATACTTCCTGCGCGAGCAGCTCCGCGCCATTCGCAAAGAGCTAGGGGAAGGCGAGGGGCCGGACGAGACGGCCGACCTACGCGCCCGCCTGGAGGCGGCCCATCTGCCGCCCGAGGCGCGCCAGGAGGCCGACCGCGAGCTGTCGCGGCTGGAGAGCCTGCCGGCGGCGTCGCCCGAGCACGGCATCATCCGAAACTACCTTGACTGGCTGGCCAGCCTGCCGTGGGACAAGTTCACCGGCGGCACCATCGACGTGGCCCAGGCCCGCCGGGTGCTGGACGAGGACCACTACGACCTCGAACGCATCAAGGACCGCATCCTCGAGTACCTGGCCGTGCGCAAGCTGACGGAGGAGCGGGGCGCGCTCGCCCGTGCGGCGGAAGCCGCGGACGCCGACACGCCTCCGCCGAACGCGGAGGCGATGCCGCACGACGAGAGCGCCCGGGAGCCCATCTTGTGCTTCGTTGGGCCGCCGGGCGTAGGCAAGACCTCCCTGGCCCAGTCGATCGCCCGTGCGCTCGGCCGTAAGTACGTCCGCATCTCCCTCGGCGGCGTGCGCGACGAGGCGGAGATTCGGGGGCACCGCCGCACCTACATCGGCGCCATGCCGGGCCGGATCATCCAGGGTCTGCGCCGCGCCGACACGGCCAACCCGGTGTTCGTGCTCGACGAGATCGACAAGCTGAGCGTCGGCTTCCAGGGCGACCCGGCGGCGGCCCTCCTGGAGGTGCTCGACCCGGCCCAGAACTACGCTTTCGTGGACAACTACCTGGGCGTGCCGTTCGACCTGAGCCACGTCATGTTCATCACCACCGCGAACGCCATGGACCCCGTGCCGCCCGCGTTGCAGGATCGCATGGAAGTGCTGCACCTCGCGGGTTACACCGAGGCCGAGAAGCTTCAGATCGCCACGCGCTACCTGGTGCCCAAGCAGCGCCGCGCCAACGGCCTGCGCGACGGCGAGGTGACCTTCACCCGCGATGCGTTGCTCGCCATCATCCGCGACTACACGCGTGAGGCCGGCGTGCGCAACCTGGAGCGCGAGATCGCCAACTGCTGTCGCAAGGCGGCGCGCGATATCGCTGAGGGCAAGCGGCAGCGCGTCCGGATCACGCCGGCGCGCGTGATCGAGTACCTGGGCCGGCCCCGCTTCTTCGCCGACGTGGCCGAGCGCACGGACCGCCCCGGCGTCGCCACGGGGCTGGCCTGGACGCCGGTGGGCGGCGACATCCTGTTCATCGAGGCTGCGCTCATCCCGGCGCGCAACGGCAGTCGGCTCATACTCACCGGCCACCTCGGCGAGGTGATGCGGGAGTCCGCGCAGACGGCGCTCAGCTACCTGCGCTCCGACGCGCAGCGCCTCGGCATCCCCGAGGACGCCTTCGACAACCGCGAGATCCACGTCCACGTCCCGGCGGGCGCCATTCCCAAGGACGGCCCGTCGGCGGGGATCACGATGGCGACCGCGCTGGCCTCGGTCGCTACGGGCCGGCTGGTGCGCAGCGACACGGCCATGACCGGCGAGATCACCCTGCGCGGCAAGGTATTGCCGGTCGGCGGCATCAAGGAGAAGGTGCTGGCGGCGCACCGCGCCGGGATCCGGCGCGTCATCCTCTCGCGTCGCAACGAGCGCGACCTGGAGGACATCCCGCCCGAGGTGCGACGCGACATGGAGTTCGTGCTCGTGGATACCGTGGCCGAGGTGCTCGCCAACGCGCTGGAGCCGAGCGCCACGCGGGACGGGCAGGACGCGGCCGCCGCGCCCACCGCCGGTCGCACCGGCAAGTCCCGCCGCGCGGCCAAGCCCCGCGCCGCCGCCCCGGCCTAGCGTCGCGGCTCCCTACGCGCGACGGCGAAAGGCCCCGAGCAAATCGGGGCCTTTCGCCGTTTTGACCAGCGAGCCCCCACGTGCTGGCCTCGACGACAGGGCTGTAGCGGCCCGGGCGCCGCTATTACGGTTCCCTGGTAGTGGCGGCCCGCGTAACGCCCGATCGGTAGGCGAGTGGCAACGGGGTGTTGACTCTGTAACATTTTGGCGGGGCATTCGTTTAAGACTGTAGATGGAGCGAGCTGGCGCGGAGGGGGAGTCGCGCCCCACGCTCCATCTTCCAGCGGCGTCTGGGGCCCCAGGCACGCCGGCGGTCGCGCTAGCGAGGCTCGCTCTCCGCCAGCGTGGCCGTCGGCGCTCGCCGCGCGGCCTGGCCCAACCCACTCTCAGGCATCCACGCCTAACGTCCGTGGTATCGTCATCTCACATCCCTGGGCTCCCCCACCGTCCACGGGAGCAGTGGTCGGCACCGGCGCCACCGTCACGCCCACGCCGGGCACCAGCCTGACGACGCAGCAGGCCGTGGCGCTGGTGACCGCCAGCGGACAGCCCGGCGTGCCGTGCGCGGTGACGCCCGGGGATAGCTGCCAGGCGGTCGGCGCCGTGTCGGGTACCGGGCGCGTCAACAGCAGCATGCTGTGGACCGTGACAGCCACGGTGCCGGCGGGGGTCGCAGCAGGGGTCGTCCCGGTGGCGGTTTTCTCGACCACCACCGGCCTCGAGGGCATCGCGTGTACGCCAGTCGTCGGCGGCGGGGCGACGGTGACGTGTACTGGCGCCACGACCGGCAACGCGCTGCAAGGGTCGACCGTCACGGTGGTCTTCGCGCCGGGCGTCTTCGCGGTCGGCACGATCACCGCGCCTGGGATCGCCACCCGGGTAGCGCCGCCGGTGCCCTTGCTCCTGCCGCCGCTGGCGCTCGCGCCGCCGCCGCCACCGCTCCTGCCCCCGCCGCCACCCGCGCCGACCGGCATGATTATCGCGGGTCCGGCGGCCGGGGGGCGCTTCGCCGAGGTGCCCGGCGTACCCGAGGCGGACAGCGTGCTGTTGCTGGCGGGCGGGCTCTTCGCCCTCGGCCTGGCGGCCGGCCTGCGGGCGCGCCGCCGCACGCCCTAGCCCCGCTCCAGCCTGCCGCAGCAGAAGCCCCCGGGGGTGCCCCGGGGGCTTCTGGTCGCGTGGCGAGAGAGCCGCCTGTTCGTCGGCTGGGCGCTCTGCCCGAGCAGCTCCGCGACGCGGGGGCCAGCGAGCGCGCGCTATTGTGAGCGGATTGTGAGCGACGCGGCCCCCATTGTGAGCGCTGTGTGAGCGCCCCCCGCTACCGTAGGGGTGGCGCCACGCGCGCTTGACAATTGGCGGGGCACGCGGCATAGTAGCGCCCGACCGGCCACGCGCGCCGGTTGGGCCTGGTTTGCGTTGCCTTCGGGAAGGCGAGGGGCCCGTGAGGCTGCACGATTCCGGCCACCGCCGGCCGCTCGTGCGTGGCGGGGCTCGCGGCGTGGGAGCTGGCCGCGCGTCCTGCTGGCCGATGCCATGGATGTCGTGCGATGAACGAGGCGGTGCCGGCCGCGGGCCCATCCGCGCGGCCGCCCGCTGCGCCCCGTGCCCGCTGCGCGGCCGCCACTGGCCGGCCGCGTGGCCAGCTCGTCCGCAAGTACGTGGTGATCTTCGTCGTGCTGGTCAGCGGCGCGTTGCTGACCAGCGGTCTCATAGAGCTGTACTTCTCCTATCTAGAGAACCAGTCGGCGCTCGTCGCCCTCCAGCGCGAGCAAGCCGCGACGGCGGCCGTCACCATCGAGCAGTTCGTGCGCGAGATTCAGCGCGCCGTCGACGCGACCATCCCCCCCGCCTGGGCCGCCGACGTCGTGTCGCCCGAGCAGCGACTCGACGACTTCCGGCGCCTATCCCGGCAGGCGCCCGCCATTACCGAGATCGATTACCTGGACGCTACTGGCCACGAGGTGGTGCGGTACTCGCGGATCACCATGAACCTGCCAACCCAGGCGGTTGACCATTCCGCCGAGCCGCGGTTCGCGGAAGCGCGGGGCGGCCGCACTTACTTCAGCCCGGTGTACTTTCGCAACCAGTCGGAGCCGTACATGACCATTGCCATCGGCGACCCGGGCGCGGGCGGTGGCGTTACGGCGGCCGAAGTGAGCCTGAAGCTGCTCTGGGAAGTCGTGACGCAAATCCGGATCGGTCACGCGGGCTACGCGTACGTGGTGGACGCGAGCGGCCGGCTGATCGCGCACCCCGACATCAGCCTGGTCCTCCAGCCCACCGATCTGTCGGGGCTGAGCCAGGTCCAGGCAGCGCTGCCACCCCCCGTGCCCGGCGAGCCGCCGCCGGACCCCGTGACGATCGCCCGCGGCCCGCGCGGCCGGATGGTGCTCACGGCGTATCGCCGGATCGACCCGCCTGGCTGGACAGTGTTCGTGGAGCAGCCGCTTGACGAGGCGTTTCAGCCACTGTTCTGGTCGGCCGCACGCACCGCGACGCTGCTGCTCATCGGCCTCGGGCTGGCGGTGCTCGCCAGCTTTGTTCTTGCCCGCCGCATGGTCCGGCCGATTCAGGCGCTCCAGGACGGCGCCGCACGCATCGGCGGTGGAGCCCTCGACCAGCGCATCGAAGTCCACACGGGCGATGAGCTGGAGACGTTGGCGGAGGAGTTCAACCGCATGACGGAGCGGCTGCGCGACTCGTACACCAACCTGGAGCAGAAAGTCGCCGAGCGCACGCGCGAGCTGGCCGAGGCGCTGGCGCAGCTTGAGGTCGCCAACCAGCACAAGTCCGATCTGCTCTCGACCGTTTCGCACGAGCTGCGCACGCCGCTGGCGGCGATCAAGGGGTACGCCACGGCGCTGCTGCGCTTCGGGCCGCGCATCCGTCCGGCCGAGCGGCGCGAGTTCCTGGAGGCGATCGACCGCGCGGCCGACCAGCTCTCGGCGCTGATCGAGGATCTCCTGCTCGCGCAGCGTCTCGAGGCCGGTAGGCTGCCGATCACGCCGGAGCCGCTCAGCCTGGCCGAGCTGGCCGAGGAAGTGGTTGCCGAGCTGGCGCCGCGCGCCGTCGACCACGCCTTCGTCTGCCGGCTGCCGCCGGACCTGCCGCTGGCCCGCGGCGACTCGCGCCGGGTCCGACAAGTGCTGCTGAACCTGCTCGACAACGCCGTCAAGTACTCGCCCGGCGGCGGTGAGATTCACCTGGCGGCCGACGCGCGCAACGGCGACGTGCTGGTGAGCGTGCGCGACGAGGGCCTGGGCATTCCCGCCGAGCACCTGGCCCGCGTGTTCGAGCGCTTTCATCGCCTGGACACCAACGTCACGCGGACGACCCGTGGCACCGGGCTGGGGCTGGCCATCTGTCAGGGGATCGTGGAGGCCCAGGGGGGGCGGATCTGGGCGGAATCGCCGGGAGTGGGGCAGGGGACTACGTTCTGGTTCACCATCCCGTGTTGGGAGGACACGTGAGCAATCGGAGCACGGTGCTGCTGGTCGAGGACGACCCGGACCTCCGCCGCTTCGCCCAGGTCACGCTGCGGCTCGGCGGCTATCGGCCATTGATCGCCGCCGACGGCGAGACCGGCTTGGCGCTCGCCCGCAAGGCTCGGCCGCAGCTGATGGTGCTCGACCTGCGCCTGCCCGAGCTGGACGGCTGGCAGGTGCTGCAAGCCTTGCGGGCGACGCCCGAGACGGCAGAGCTGCCCGTGCTCGTGCTGACGGCGAGCGCTGGGCCCGCCGACAAGGACCGTACACTCGCCGCGGGCGTGGCGGGCTACCTGGTGAAGCCGGTGAGCGCCGATGCGCTCCTGGACGCGGTGGAGCGCGCGCTGGCACGTGGCTCGGCGTGACCGCCGCGGGACGCGGGGCCGACACGGCCATTCGACGGGGCCGAGGGGGACGTTGCCATGGCGACGAAGGCGCCGACTCTGCTCCTGGCGGAAGACGATCCGGGCATGCTCCGCCTGGTGCGCCGCTCGCTCGAGCTGGCGGGCTATCGAGTCCTGGTGGCCGAGGATGGCACGACGGCACTCGATCTCGCCAGCAGCGAGGACCTGGCCATGATCCTGCTCGACATTGGCTTGCCCGGCCTGGACGGCCTCACGGTCTGTCGGCGCGTCCGCGAGTTTTCCGACGTCTACATCATCATGATCACGGCCTGGGGCGCCGAGGAGGACATCGTGCGCGGCCTGGAGGCCGGCGCCGACGACTACCTGCCGAAGCCCTTCGGCGTCGACCAGCTACTTGCCCGCGTGAAGGCCGTGCTACGGCGCGCCCGCGCGGCGGCCGAGAAGCCGAGCGCCCGCTACACCTATGGCGATCTGTCGATCGACTTCGCGACACACCGCGTCACGCTCGGCGGCGTGGAGCTACGGCTGACTCCTACCGAGTATCAGCTTCTCGCCAGCCTGGCGAGCTACCCCGGCCTGGTGCTGACCCAGCACCAGCTGCTGGAGCGCGTCTGGGGCGCCGAGTATGCGGCCGACCGGCACCTGCTGCACGTCAACATCGCGCGGGTCCGGCGCAAGATCGAGCCCTCGCCCGACAATCCTCGCTACCTCCTCACCCGCCCCGGCGTCGGCTACTATCTGCCCAAACCCGAGTGATATCCGATCCGGCCCTGGGGTCCGCCGACGGAGGCGGGCCCTCACCCCGACCCTCTCCCAGAGGGAGAGGGGGAAGGACGGACCTCACCCCCCTGCCCCCCTCTACCTTAGGAGAGGGGGAGGACGGGAAGCGCGTGCCGGGTTCGCTGGGACACCGGGCCGGGTGGCGACCGGGCAGGGCGCAGCAAGCAGCGCCCCTACAAGAGAAGGCATTGGCGGGGGGCGATCGTCCGGCCTCAGTGCCCCGCCGCTCGTTGAGCTCGTAGCCCCTACAAGAGAAGGCATTGGCAGGGGGCGGTCGTCCGGGGGACGCGGGGAGCAGGACGAGGCGCCGCGAGCAGCGGGGGGGGGGGGGGGAG